>NZ_PVNL01000137.1 GCF_002994635.1 Enhygromyxa salina
GTTGAGGTCATCGAGGCTCGTGAATACACGGCCAGCATAGAAGTTGTTCTCAATGAAGTGAAACGGTCGCTCGACCCGGGCCGAGCGATTCGCGTCGCCGACGGCGTGCGCCTCGAATTCAAACCCGAAGCGCTCGGCCAGGGCGAGCATCTGAGCGGCCGGGACCGCGTCGGGGCCACGACCGTGCGCGATGATCACCGACGAGTTGTCGATCATGCAGCGCGCTGCCGCGCCGCCGAAGTACTGGATCGCCTCAGACAGGAAGGCTCGGCACTCGAAACGCGACCAGCGGGCGTGGACCTGGGCGTAGAGCATTCGGCTGTAGCACTGGACCAGCGACGCGCACTGGACCAGCGTCTCCACATTGTCGATCTTCACGACGTGCGGCGAGGTGTCGTGCTGCATCTCCTGGCCCGGCTCGAAGTGGTAACGACCGACGCGCTGCTTGGCCGGCTGGCCGATCTCATGGCGTCGGCAAAAAGACGTCAGGCTCGAGTAGCCGACCTCGATCCCCTCGGCGGCGAGCTCCTCGTGGACCCGCACCAGGTTGCCCTTGCAGCTGCCATGCAGCTCGCGGACGCGCGCGAGGTG
>NZ_PVNL01000138.1 GCF_002994635.1 Enhygromyxa salina
GGTGTCTAGGGGGGCGGGGTCTTGGCATGGGAGGATCTTCACGGGTTTGAGGTGCGGGGATTTGTGGGTCGTATGAGGTGGACCCGAGTGACGACGGAGGTCGCGCACGGAGCTTTGGGGTCGTGGTCGTGCTCAGACAAGTCGGCTGAAGATCGAGCGTGTGTGGACTCTTGGTGCCGTGTTGCCTTCGATCGGCGTCGCTTCGATTGATCGTCCGCCGCGCCGGACTGCGCGCGCTCACGACCCCAAAGCTCCTTCTGTGCGCCCCGTTCGCAATGGGGTGCTCCGCTCTGGACAGGCGGACAGGGGCCTGTGCGAGCGGGGCAATGGCAACTTGGTGGCTATGGGAACGGGGCGGATCGCGGGGAGCGAAGAGCTGTCGCTCCTGGGGGGCGTCGCTATCGGCGCCGGTTGCAAGCTGTTGTTCTTACTTGCGGCCGCGGATGCGGGGGCCCTTGGGCCCGGCGAAGCCTTCGTAGCTGCGGGTCACCAGGTGGCTCTCGATCTGCTGGGCAGTGTCGAGGGCGACGCCGACGACGATCAGCAAGGACGTGCCGCCGTAGTAGAACGGGACGTTGAAGTCCTTTTGCAGGAAGACCGGGAGCACGCAGACGGCGGAGATGTACCAGGCGCCTGCGAAGGTCAGGCGCGTGAGGATGAACTCGATGTACTCGGCGGTGCGCTTGCCGGGGCGGATGCCGGGAATCGAGGCGTTCTGCTTCTTCAGGTTGTCGGCCAGGTCAACCGGGTTGAACTGGATCTGGGTGTAGAAGTAGCAAAAGAAGATGCACAGGGCGACGTAGACGGTCAGGTACAGCCAGTTGCCGTAGTCGAACGCGGCGGCGAAGCGCTGGAGGTAGGGGTTGCCCGTCATGCCGGCGATCTGGGCCGGGAACATGATGATCGAGCTGGCGAAGATCGGCGGGATGACGCCGGCGTTGTTGATGCGCAGCGGCAGGTAGTTCTGGCTGCCGCCGAACATCTTGCGGCCGACGACGCGCTTGGCGTAGATGACGGGTATCCGCCGCTGGCCGCGCTCCATGATGACCACGAAGGCGATCACGGCGATCACGACGACGAGCAAGATCGCCAGGGGGACCGGGCCAAAGTTCTCGGGGTCGTCGATCGCCTTTTGGTAGAGCTGATAGCTGCCGGCGGGGAGGTCGGCGATGATGCCGGCGAAGATGATCAGCGAGATCCCGTTGCCGATCCCGCGCTCGGTGATCTGCTCGCCGAGCCACATCAAGAAGCAGGTGCCAGCTGTCAGCGACAGCATGGTCATGAGCTTGAAGCCCAGGCCGCTCTCGAGCACCAGCATCTGGCCGGGCGTATTTTGGCTCTCGAGCCAGCTGCCCATGAAGTAACCCTGGACCAGGGCCAGGCCCACGGTGCCGTAGCGGCTGAACTGGTTGATCTTGCGCCGGCCGGACTCGCCCTCTTTTTGCAGCTGCTCGATCTTGGGGACGACGACCGTCATCAGCTGCATGATGATGCTCGCGCTGATGTACGGCATGATGCCGAGCGCGAACACGGACAGGTTGGACAGCGCCCCACCCGAGAACATGTTGAAGTAGCCGAGGAACCCGCCGGTCTGCTGCGAGACCAGCTGCGCCATGACGTTGCGATCGACGCCCGGGACCGCCACGAACACGCCGAAGCGGTAGACCGCGAGCATGGCCAGGGTGAACAACACGCGGCGCCGAAGCTCGGGCAGCTTGAAGATGTTGATGATGACGCCCATGGCGAGTACGACGAGTCCAGCGAGTTGCGCGGGTGAGCTATTGTGCCGGCCGAGTTGGGGTTTCTGACGGCGGCGCTGGGCTGGCGAGGCCCGTATGTACACCGTCGGCCAGGCGCATGCAGCGCGGGGTGCGTAGCCCGGCTCGGGCCCGCGTCCAAAACCTGAGGGGAGCTAATGCAAAAGCCCCAAGACCGAGGGTGTTGGGGCTCTGCGTGGCTCCGAAGAGCGGGCTCACGCGTCGGGTTTGGCCGACTCGATGAGCTCGATCGTGCCGCCAGCGCCCTCGATCTTGGCGCGGGCGGTGCCGCTGATGCGGTGCACGCGGATCGTGAGCTTCTTGCTGAGCTCCCCGTCGGCGAGGACCTTGATGATCGTCGCCTTCTTGGGCACGTAGCCGAGCTGGTGCAGGAGCGCGGGGGTGACCACCGTGCCGTCCTCGAGGTTGTCGAGGCGGCCGACGTTCACGCCGTGAACCTCGACCCGGTGGATGTTGACGAAGCCGCGCTTGGGCACGCGGCGGTGGATCGGGAGCTGACCGCCCTCGAACCCGGGCGCGACAGTGTTGCGCTTGCGCGTTCCCTTGGAGCCTCGGCCGGCGGTCTTGCCGTTGCCTGAACCGGGTCCACGGCCGATCCGCTTCTTGCGGTGGCGGGCGCCGGCTGGCGGCTGGAGCGTATGCAGTTCCGTACCCATCTGAGTGTCTCTTTCTATCGCCGGGCGATGCCGGACTACGCGGCGTCGTCGGCCGGAGCCACGGCGACGAGGTGCTGAACCTTGCGGATCATCCCGCGGATCGACGGCGTGTCCTCGAGGACCACCGAGTGGTGAAGGCGTCGCAGGCCGAGGCCGCGGACCGTGTCTTTTTGCTTCTGCGTCCGATCGATTGCGCTACGGACGAGCGTGACCTTGAGCTTGAGCGCCATGTCCTAGGCCTCCATCAGCTGGGCGACCGTCATGCCGCGCCGCCGGGCGACCTGCTCAGGGCTGCGAAGCTCCTGAAGCGCGGTGACCGTGGCTTGGATGACGTTCAGCGGGTTGTTGCTACCGATGCACTTGGTCAGCACATCATGGATCCCGGCGCACTCGACGACGGCACGAACGGCGCCGCCAGCGATGACCCCAGTACCAGCCGAAGCCGGGACCAAGAGCACCTCACCAGCGCCGAAGTGGCCGACGACCCGGTGAGGGATCGTGGTGCCCTGCAGCGGGACCTGAAACATTGCCTTGCGAGCGATCTCGTTGGCCTTGCGGATGGCCTCGGGCACCTCGCGGGCCTTGCCGTAGCCGAAGCCGACCCAACCGTTTTCGTTGCCAACGACGACCAGGGCAGAGAACGCAAAGCGGCGTCCACCCTTGACCACCTTGGCCACGCGGTTGATGTCGACGACGCGGTCGACCAAATCTCCGAGTGATTCGACGTCAATCATGAGCTTCTCTCAGAAGTCGAGGCCGGCCGCGCGGGCCGCTTCGGCGAGGGCGCGCACGCGCCCGTGATAGAGGTAACCGTTGCGGTCGAACACGACCTTCTTGATGCCCTTGTCGAGGCATGCCTTGGCGATCGCGGCCCCGACAACTCGGGCGCGGCGCATCTTGGTGCCGTCGGGGGCGGTGCCCTCTTCGGTCTCGGTGGGAGCGGCCTTGGCAGCCTCGAGATCGGCCGCGAGGCCCTTGGTCAGATCCGAGACCAACAAGATCGAGCGCGAGTCAGTGTCATCGATGACCTGCGCGTAGATGTGCTTGTTGCTGCGGTAGACCGACAGCCGGGGACGTTCCTCGGTGCCAGAGATCCGCTTGCGGATGCTCATCTTGCGACGCGCCCGCGCTTCGTTCTTGTCTTTCTTCGACATGGTCTTGGTCTCGTCCTTGGATACCGCTGCGTGCTGCCGTCAGCGGGACTCTCGTTCAGTCGCCGGGCGAGCCACGCCCTCCCTGCCCCACACCCGGCGATTGGCTATTTCTTGCCGCGCGCCTTGCCTTCTTTGCGGATGATCCGCTCGCCGAGGTAGCGCACGCCCTTGCCCTTGTAGGGCTCCGGTGGACGGTAGCGGCGAATATCAGCGGCGACCGAACCGAGCAAGGCCTTGTTGGCCGAGCTCAGGTGCAGCTTGCCATCTTTGTCGACCTCGGCGTCAACACCGTCGGGCAGCGGGTAGCTGATCGGGTGTGAGAAGCCGAGGGTCAGATCGATGTTCCGGCCCTTGACGGTGGCGCGGTAACCGACCCCGATGATCTCGAGCGTGCGCTTGAAGCCCTCGGAGCAGCCAACGACCATGTTGTTGGTCATGGCGCGGGCCATGCCGTGCAGCGCGCGTACCGTGCGCTGATCGTTGGGCCGCTTGAAGCTGATGACCTGGTCTTCGATCGCAAAGCTGATCGGATCGGGCACGACGAAGCTGAGCTTGCCCTTGGGCCCCTCGACCCCGATGGTCTGGCCCTCGGTCTGGATCTTGACCCCCTTGGGGATCGCTATGGGTGCGTTGCCGATGCGTGACATGCTTGGCTTCTTTCAGGGAAGAGTGGCGCGCGAGCTCGTGAGCTCAGCTCACCACACGCTACAGACCAGCTCACCGCCGATGCCGGCGCGGCGAGCGGCGCGGTCCGTCATCATGCCCTTGGGCGTGCTGATGACCATGATGCCGAGGCCGTTGCGGACCTTGGGGATGTCTTTGCTGCCAGCGTAGCGACGCTGGCCGGGCTTGCTGACCCGAGCGATGCCTTCAATGGCGGGCTGATCACCGACCCAGCGCAGCTGGATCGAGAGGCTGCCTTGGCGGTCATCGTCGGCCCACTCGAAGCCCTCGATGTAGCCCTCTTGCTGAAGGATCTCGGCGATGTGCCGCTTGCTCTTCGAGCCGGGGATGGTGACGGTACGGTGGCCAGCCTGCAGCGCGTTGCGGATGCGGGTCAGCATGTCGGCGATGGGATCGGTCATGGACATGGTGCGCGCTCCTTATTGGCGGAAGGGCATCCCCAGCTGCTTGAGCAGGGCCCGGCCTTCGTCGTCCGTTTTCGCCGAGGTGTGGATGCAGACGTTCATGCCTGGCACCTCGTTGAGCTTCTCAATGTCGACTTCGGGGAAGATCAGGATCTCTTTGACCCCGAGCGTGTAGTTGCCCCGACCATCGAAGGCCTTGCGGCTGACGCCGCGGAAGTCACGGGTTCGCGGGAGCGCGACCAGCATCAGCCGGTCGAGGAAGTCCCACATCTGCGTGCGTCGCAGCGTGACCATCGTGCCGATCTTCATGCCTTCGCGCAGCTTGAAGGTGGCGATCGATTTCTTGGCACGGGTCACCACGGGCCGCTGGCCGGTGATGTTGCCGAGGCACTCGAAGGACTGCTCGAGCAGCTTGGGCTGCTTGATGGCCTCACCGAGGCCAATGTTGAGCACGATCTTCGTGACCCGCGGGACGGTCAGCCGATTCGTGTAGCCGAATTCCTCGATGAGAGCCGGGACCGCCTTGGTCTCGTAACGCTCGAGGATCTGCGATCGGAAGCTGCCTCGCTCGGGCGCGGCATTTCGGACCTGGGGGAACTTGAAGGCGTATCCCGCCTCCGGTTTCTTTTTGGGGGTCGGAGCCCCACCTTTCGCCTTGGCCATCGCTATAACCTCAACTGTCGATCTGTTCGCCTGATTTGACGGCCACGCGGACCTTGCGGCCGCCCTCGAGGGTCTGAATGCGGACCCGGGTCGGCTCGCCGCTCTGAGGGTCGGCGATCATGACGTTGGAGATGTGGATAGGAGCCTCGCGTCGCTCGATGCCGCCACGTTGGTTTTGCCGAGTGGGTTTGACGTGCTTGGTGACCACGTTGACCCCGGCGACGAGGACCCGCTTGTCTGCGGGGAGCACACGCAGGACCTTGCCCTTGGTGCCCTTGGATTTACCGGCGATGACGACGACGTCGTCACCTTTACGAATTTTCTGCATTACAGCACCTCCGGCGCGAGGCTGACGATCCTCAAGAAACGCTTCCAGCGCAGCTCACGAGCGACCGGTCCGAAGATGCGAGTGCCGATCGGGTTGCGATCGGCGCCGATCAGCACGGCGCTGTTGGTGTCGAAGCGGATCAGGCTGCCGTCGTGACGACGCATGCCCTTCTTGGTCCGAACGATCACGGCCTTCATGACCTGCCCCTTCTTGATCTTGGAGTTGGGCAGGGACTCGCGGACCGAGACCACGATGACGTCGCCGATGCCGGCGTAGCGTCGCTTGCTGCCGCCGAGCACCTTGATGCAGCGGAGCTTGCGGGCGCCGGAGTTGTCGGCGACGTCGATGACTGATTCGACCTGGATCATTTCCTACACGATGCCCTTCTCGAGGATCGCCTGGACTGCCCAGCGCTTGTCCTTGGAGCGTGGCCGCGACTCGACGATGCGGACCTTGTCGCCAATCTTGGCTTGGTTGGCCTCGTCGTGGGCCTTGTAGCGGATCCGCTCCTGCACGTACTTCTTGTAGCGAGGATGGCGGTAGCGACGGATGACCTGCACGACGACGGTCTTGTCCATCTTGTCCGACACGACCTCGCCGAGCAGAATTCGGCGTCGAGACTTCGTTGCTGTTTGTGTTTCGCTCATGGCGGCACCTACTCGGGCAGGGTTGCGCTGCTTCAGCCTCAGCTGGGGTCAGCCGCGCGCAACCCGGTCGCGCGCTCATGCAGGATGGTCTTGATCCGAGCGATATCCCGACGGATACGCGGGAATTCGGAGGTGTTGGTGGCGCGGCTGGTCGCCTTGGCGACCTGCATCTTGACGAGTCGGCCGCGGAGGTCAGTCTCGAGCTCGGTGAGCTCTTCGTCAGTCTTGTCTCGTAGTTCGGAGGGCTTCATCGCGTTCACTCCCCTTTAGACCACGCGCTCGCGCTTCACGAAGCGGGTCTTGATCGGCAACTTGTGGTGGGCGAGCAGGAACGCTTGGCGCGCCAAGCTCTCTTCGATGCCCTCGATCTCGTAGAGCACGCGGCCGGGACGGACCACGGCCACCCAGTACTCTGGGCCGCCCTTACCCTTACCCATGCGGGTCTCGGCGGGCTTCTTGGAGATTGGCTTGTCGGGGAACACCCGAATGTAGAGCTTGCCGCCACGCTTGACCTTGCGGTTGATGGCGATACGAGCGGCCTCGACCTGGCGGGCCGTGAGCCAACCGCACTCCAAGGCCTGGAGGCCGAAGTCGCCGTACGACACCTGGGTGCCGCCCTTGGCTTGGCCCCTCATCCGGCCCTTGTGGACCTTGCGATACTTGACTCGTGAAGGCAGAAGCATGTTGACCTCGTGTGGCTAGTGGCGAAGCGCTGCCTAGCGCTTGGTGGCGGGGCGCGGGAACCGGGGGTCGACGCCGGACATATGCCCGTAGACCTCACCCTTGAAGATCCAGCACTTGATACCGATGCGGCCGGCTGGCGTGCGGGCCTCGTGGAAGCCGTAGTCGATGTCGGCGCGGAGCGTGTGCAGCGGCACGCGGCCCTGCAGGTACCACTCGCGGCGACCCATCTCGGCGCCACCCAGGCGACCGGCGGCGTTGACCCGGATCCCCTTGGCCCCGAACTTCATCGCGGTCTGAACCGCCCGCTTGAGCGCGCGGCGGAACGCGATGCGGCGCTCGAGCTGCTGGCCGATGTTCTCGGCGACCAGCTGCGCGTTGACCTCGGCCTTGCGGACCTCTTGGATGTTCAAGAACACCTTCGAGTCCGTCATCTTCTGGACCTCGCGGCGGATCTTCTCGACCTCGGCGCCACGCTTGCCAATGATGATGCCGGGCCGCGCCGAGAAGATGTTGATCTTCACCTTGTTGGCGGCGCGCTCAATCGTGATCTCGGAGATCGACGCGGAGTGGAGCTTGCGCTTGAGGAAGTTGCGCAGCTCGAGGTCCTCGTGCAGCCACTGACGGTAGCGACCTTCCTCGAACCAACGCGAGTTCCAGGTCTTGACGATTCCGAGTCGGAACCCGATTGGATGAGTCTTCTGGCCCATGGGTGTCTCTTGATCCCTTGAAGTCGAGGAGCGAGGGTCAGGCAGCCTTGACGGCCGTGACCTCGACGGTGATGTGGCTGGACTTCTTCTCGACCCTCGTGCCGCGGCCTTGTGCGCGCGGACGCCAGCGCTTGAGCGTGGAGGCCTGATCGACGGTGACCTTGGAGATCACCAGGGCGTCGACGTCTGCCTCGCCCTGATCCTCGGCGTTGGCGACGGCCGAGACGATCAGCTTGAAGAACTGCTGAGCCCCCGCCTTGTTCATGAACCGCAGCGCGTTGATCGCCGAGGTGACGTCCTTGCCGCGAACGAGGTTGGCGATGATCCGAGCCTTGCGCGGAGCGAGCCGAATGTGACGAAGCCTTGCGACCGCCATGACTAACGCCTGCCCCTCTTGTCGGCCGCGTGGCCTTTGAACGTTCGCGTGGGCGCGAACTCACCGAACTTGTGGCCGACCATGTTCTCCGTCACGTAGATCGGGATGAACTTGTTGCCATTGTGGACCATGACGTTGGCCCCGACGAAGTCCGGCAAGATGGTCGAGCGACGCGACCAGGTCTTGATCGGCTTGCGTCCGCCCTCTTGCAGGGCCTGGGTGATCTTGTTGTAGAGGCTTTGTTCGATGAACGGCCCCTTTTTAATTGAACGCGGCATGACTACTTCTTCCTCCGCGAGACGATGTACACGTCAGTGCGCTTGTTGTGGCGGGTGCGGTAGCCCTTGGTCGGCTTGCCCCACGGGGTGACCGGGTGACGACCACCTGAGGTGCGGCCCTCACCACCACCCATCGGGTGATCGACGGGGTTCATGACGACGCCGCGGTTGTGGGGGCGACGGCCGAGCCAGCGGGTCCGGCCGGCCTTGCCGATGTGGACGTTGCCCTGCTCGCCGTTGCTGAGCGTGCCGATGGTCGCGCGGCACTTGACGTGCACGCGGCGGACCTCGCCGGACGGGAGCCGGACCTGAGTCCAGCTGCCCTCGCGGGCCATGAGCCGGGCGCCGACGCCAGCCGAGCGGACCATCTGGGCCCCGCGGCCAATCTTGACCTCGAGGTTGTGGATGATCGTACCGACCGGGATCGCCGAGAGCGGCATGCTGTTGCCCGGCTGGATGTCAGCCTTGGCGGAGCTGATCACCGTGTCGTTGACCGACAGACCCTCGGGGGCGAGGATGTAGCGCTTGTCGCCGTCGGCGAAGTGGATCAGCGCGATGTAGGTCGTACGGTTGGGATCGTACTCGATCGTGGCGACCCTGCCGGGCACGCCGTAGTTGTCGCGCTTGAAGTCGATGGTCCGATACAGGCGCTTGTGCCCGCCGCCGCGAAAGCGCGAGGTGATGCGCCCGTAGTTGTTGCGGCCAGCCGGGTTGTGCTTGTTCGAAAGCAGCTTCTTGAACGGCTTCTTGGCCGTGACCTGGGCCTTGTCCACCGTGGTCATTCCACGGCGGCCAGGTGAGGTCGGCTTGTACTTCTTGATGCCCATGGCTTCGTGCTCCTCAGTCCTCGCCGTAGAAGTCGATTTGGTCGCCTGGGTGCAGGCTGACCACGGCTTTTTTCCACTGCCGGGTCTTACCGTGAAAGCGGCCGACGCGGCGCATGTTTCCGCGGACGACCATGGTGCGGACCTTGTCGACCCGCACACCAAACACGATCTCGACCGCCTTGCGGATCTCGATCTTGTTGGCCTGCTTGTGGACCTCGAAGGTGTACTGGTTGAGGGCCGCCTCGAGCTCGTTGCTCTTCTCGGTGAGGATCGGACGCAGGATGATCTGTTGCGGCAACATCAGGCGGCCCCTTCCTGGATCGTGTCTGCTGCGCCCGCCGATGCGAGTAGCCGACGCTCGACCTCGCGCAGCGCGGCCTCCGAGATCAGCAGCTTGGGGAAGCGCAGGATGTCGTAGACGTTGAGCCCCTCTGGCACGAGGTGCTGGGCGGTCGGCAGGTTGCAGGAGCTGCGACCCAGCGACACGTTGCCCGCGTCGTCGACCAGCAGCGCCTTGCGAGCGTCGAGCTTGGTCAGCGCGGTGACCAGGTTGCGGGTCTTGCCGCCCGCGACCTGGAAGTCACGGATGACGGTGAGGTTGCCCTCGGACGCGCGCAGGCTGAGCGCCGAGCGCAGCGCCCCGGCGCGGGCCTTCTTGTTCATCCCGAACTCGTAGCTGCGCGGGCGCGGGCCGTGGACCACGCCACCGCCGCGGAACACGTTGACGCGCGCCGAGCCGTGGCGGGCGCGACCGGTGCCCTTTTGCTTGAACATCTTGGCGTGCGTCCCGTGGACGTCACTGCGCTCTTTGGTGGCTGCCGTACCGGCGCGGGCCTTAGCCCGCTGCCAGCGAACGACTTCCCAAAGGAGATGCTCCTTGACCTCGGTCGCGAACACCTCGTCGGCGACGTCGATGCTATCGACGTCGTTGCCCTCTAGGTCTTTGACGTTGAGCTTGGCCATGGCTGTTGCCTCAGGTCTTGATCTCGACGTCGACGCCGGCGGAGAGGTCGAGCTTCATGAGCGCATCCAGGGTCTGCTGGTTGGGCTCGATAATGTCGAGGAGACGCTTGTGGGTGCGAATCTCGAACTGCTCGCGCGACTTCTTGTCGATGAAAGGTCCACGAAGGACCGTGTACTTGTTGATCTTGGTCGGCAGTGGGATCGGTCCCACCACCTGGGCCCCAGCCCGCCGCGCGGTCTCGGAGATCTCGGTCGCCGACTGCTCGAGGAGCTTATGGTCGTACGCCTTTAGTGTGATGCGAAGCTTGTTGGCCACGATGAATTCCTTCAGTGAGATCGTTCGGCTGGCGACGGCTAGACGAGGATCTTGGTGACGACGCCTGCGCCGACGGTGCGGCCGCCCTCGCGGATGGCGAACTTCGAGCCGAGCTCGCACGCGATCGTCTTGCCAAGCTCGACCGTGAACGTCACGTTGTCGCCCGGCATCACCATCTCCGTGCCTTCCGGCAGCGTCACGGCGCCCGTCACGTCAGTCGTGCGGAAGTAGAACTGCGGCCGGTACCCCTTGAAGAACGGCGTGTGGCGACCGCCCTCGTCCTTCTTCAAGATGTACACCGACGCCTCGAAGGTCGTGTGTGGCGTGATCGACCCCGGCTTCGCCAGGACCTGACCGCGCTCCACGTCCTCACGCTTCACGCCGCGCAGCAGGCAGCCGATGTTGTCCCCTGCCTGACCTTGGTCCAGCAGCTTCCGGAACATCTCCACGCCCGTGCACACGCTCTTTTGCGTCTCCTTCAGGCCGATGATCGCGATCTCCTCGCCGACCTTGACCACGCCGCGCTCGATCCGACCGGTCACGACCGTGCCGCGACCCGAGATCGTGAACACGTCCTCGACCGGCATCAGGAACGGCTTGTCCAGCTCGCGCACCGGCTCCGGAACCCACGAGTCGCAGGCTTCCATCAGGTCAAAGATGCACTTGGCCTCGGGCGCCTCCCACGAGTCCGCGTTCAACGCCTTGAGCGCCGAGCCACGGATGATCGGGGTGTTGTCACCGTCGTAGTCGTACTTCGACAGCAGCTCCTGGACCTCGACCTCGACGAGCTCGAGCATCTCCTCGTCCTCGTCCTCGAGCTGGTCGACCTTGTTCAGGAACACCACGATCTGCGGGATCCCGACCTGGCGACCGAGCAGGATGTGCTCGCGCGTCTGCGGCATCGGGCCATCCGGCGCCGACACGACCAGGATCGCGCCGTCCATCTGCGCCGCGCCCGTGATCATGTTCTTGATGTAGTCGGCGTGCCCGGGGCAGTCGACGTGCGCGTAGTGCCGCTTCTCCGAGTTGTACTCCACGTGCGCCGTCGAGATCGTGATCCCGCGCTCGCGCTCCTCAGGAGCCTTGTCGATGTTGTCGAAGTCGACCTTCTCGGCCCAACCGCGCGACGCCAGCACCTTCGTGATGGCCGCTGTCAGCGTGGTCTTTCCGTGATCCACGTGACCGATCGTCCCGATGTTCACGTGGGGTTTATCCCGGACGAACTTTTCCTTCGACATGACTGGACCTTTTGTCTTCCTGAGTGGGGACTTGGGATCCGCGCTAGTAGCCGCGGACCTTCGTGATGATTTGTTGTTGGAGGTCGACGGGGACCTCCGAGTAGGCGGCGAACTGCATCGAGTGGCTCGCGCGGCCCTGGGTCACAGAGCGAAGCGAGGTAGCATAGCCAACCATCTCTGCCAAGGGCACATTGGCCTGGACGACCTGAGCATTTCCTCGCGGGCCGAGACCCAACACACGACCACGTCGGGTGTTCAGGTCCGTGTGCACGTTTCCGATGAACTCTTCGGGGCCCACGACCTCGACTGACATCAGCGGCTCGAGCAGCCGGGCGCCCGCGGTCTCGATCGCCTTGTTGGTGCCCATGGTCGCGGCCGCCCGGAAGCTGGCCACGCTGGAGTCACCCTCGATGTAGGTCACCGCCAGCAGCCTGGCGCGGACGTCGACGACTGGATAGCCGAGCAGCGGCCCGCGCGAGAGCGAGTCGCCGATACCCTCGAGGGCGGCCGCCAGCAGCTCCTTGGGGAGCTTGAGGGTCTCTTCGGTCGCCGGCAGCGCGTTCTCGACGCTGTTGCCGGCGCCGCGCTCACGGGGCTCGAGTTCGACGGTCAGCTTGGCGTAGGCGCGCTTGTTGCCAACCTCGCGGTCGTACTCGAACTCGACCTGCGCCGGCCCGCCAATGGTCTCGCGGTAGGCGACCTGCGGCTTGCCGACCCGGGCCTTGACCCGGTAGTCGCGCTCGAGCTTGTTGACGATGACCTCGAGGTGCAGCTCACCCTGGCCGGCCATCAACATCTGGCCCGAGTCGGGATCTTCGTAGACCGTGAACGAGGGATCTTCGAGCTGAATCCGCGCGAGCGCCTGATCGAGATCTTTCTGGTCGCCGGCGCTCTTGGCTTCGACCGATCGGAAGATCACCGGGTCGGGGATCTGCATGCCCGGGAGCACCACGAGCTGCTTGTCCTTGCTCAGGATCAGCGTGTCACCCGTGACCGTGAACCGCAGGCCGACGGCGGCGGCGATGTTGCCGGGGCCGATCTGCTCGATCTCCTCGGTCTTGTTGGCGCGCACCAACAGCAATTTGTTGATGCGCTCCTTCTTGTCGCGGGCGACGTTGAGGATCTGGTCCTTCACGCGCAGCACGCCCGAGTAGACCCGGAACATGACGACGGGGCCGCGGTGCGAGTCCTGGACCACCTTGAAGGCCAGCGCGAGCAGCGGCTCGGTCGGGTCTGGCTTGCGGGTCACGAGCTCGCCGGCCTTGCTGCCGGTCGTGAGCACGGCCTCGACCGGGGGCATGTCCAGGGGCGAAGGCAGGTAGTGGACGACGGCGTCGAGCAGCGGCTGGATGCCGCGGTTCTTGAGCGCCGAACCACACAGGACCGGGAACCCACGCAGGCTCAGGGTCGCCCGGCGCAGGCCCGCGCGGATGTCCGCGATGCTCTGCGGGCTGAGCTCGCGCAGCGAGTCGACCGCGTCACTGAGGAACACCTCCATGAGCTGGTCGTCGACCTCGGCGAGGGCCTCGAGCATCGTCTCGCGCGCCGCGGCCGCCTGAGTGTAGATCTCATGGTCGGCGCTCAGTGGCGTGCGCTCGAAGGTCCGGCCCTTGTCCTGCTCGTCCTCGGCCTGGGGCCAGCTCACGAGCTCCATCGTGACGAGATCCACGACCGCCTCGAACTCGCCCTCGAACCCGACGGGGAGCATGACGACGATCGGGTGGGCCCCGAGCCGCTCGCCCATCATCTCGACGGTCCGACCCAAGGTGGCGCCGACCCGGTCGAGCTTGTTGACGAAGCAGATCCGGGGGACGCCGTAGCGCTCGGCCTGGCGCCACACCGTCTCGGACTGGGCCTCGACGCCGGCGACCGCGTCGAACACCGCGATCGCGCCGTCGAGCACCCGAAGCGAGCGCTCGACCTCGATCGTGAAGTCGACGTGGCCGGGGGTGTCGATCAGGTTGATGCGGTGCGCGCCGGACTCTGCCGTGTGGGCCTCGGGCTCGCCGGGCTTCCAAAAGCAGGTGGTTGCGACCGAGTAGATCGTGATGCCGCGGCGCTGCTCCTCGGCGTCGAAGTCCGTGTGCGCCGCCCCGTCGTGGACCTCGCCGATGTAGTGCGAGCTGCCCGTGTAGAACAGCACCCGCTCGGTCGTCGTGGTCTTGCCGGCGTCAATGTGCGCCATGATCCCGATGTTGCGGGTCATGCCAATGCCGGCCGCGAGATCGGCGGAGTCGGCGAGGGCTGGGGTCTGGGCGGCCATGACGGAGAGAGTCGTTAAAAAGATCCGGGACGCACATCTAGGGCCGCGAGAGCTGCCACCCGTCTCCAAATGGGAGGGGGTTTGACAGGCGCCGGGCCCGGTGAGGCTGAGCCCCTGCACGTTCCTGGGGAGGAGTGCGGGGGCGACATCGCCATCGAAGAATGTGCCGTCGGTGGGTTCAGCTGGAGGAGATCACCACCGGTAGTGGGCGAAGGCTTTGTTGGCGTCCGCCATCTTGTGCACGTCCTCGCGTCGCTTGACGGCGAGGCCGCGGTTCTGGGCGGCGTCGAGCATCTCGTTTGCGAGGCGCTCACGCATGGTCTTCTCGGGCCGGTTGCGGGCGAAGTTCACCAGCCACCGGAACGCGAGCGCCTGGCTCCGCTCGTTCCGAACTTCCATGGGGACCTGGTAGTTCGAGCCACCCACGCGGCGGGCGCGAACCTCGAGCCGGGGACGGACGTTGGCGACGGCCTTCTCGAACACCTTGACCGGATCGTCTTTGGTCCGGGCCGAGATGATCTCGAACGCCGAGAACACGATCTTCTCGGCGACGGACTTCTTGCCGTCATGCATCACCACGTTCACGAACTTGGCGATGTTGCGGTTCACATCCGCGGGGTTGTCAGTGTAGCGGACATCGTAGGTGATCCGCTTCCGCTGCTTGGCCTTGATTCCCTTGCGCGACATATCAGTTCTCGAGTTGGTAGCCGATCACTTCGGACGCTTGGTGCCGTACTTGGACCGGCGCTGACGCCGACCGTCGACCCCAATGGTGTCCAGGGTGCCGCGCACGATGTGGTAACGAACGCCCGGGAGGTCCTTCACGCGACCGCCACGGACCAGCACGATGCTGTGGTCCTGAAGGTTGTGCCCCTCGCCGGGGATATAGCTGGTGACCTCGATGCCGTTGGTCAGTCGCACACGGGCGACCTTGCGCAGGGCCGAGTTCGGCTTCTTGGGGGTCGAGGTGTAGACGCGCACGCACACGCCTCGCTTTTGCGGGCAGCCCTTGAGGGCCGGGGCCGTCTCCTTCTTGGGCTGAGCCGTGCGTCCCTTGCGGACGAGCTGCTGGATCGTGGGCATGTGTGTCTCTTGCTTGCTTCCGGCGAACTTGGCGCGATCGTCTGTGGGATGAACCGCGCGCTGTAACGAAGTGCCGCCGCGGCGAGGCCACGGCGGTGGGAGGCGGAGTATATAGAAGGCGGGTTGGTGATCAAGGGGGCCGGCCCAGGCGGATGGGCCGAGTGCGGGGGTTTTCGCACGGAATTCGATCCAGATGGGGGATCTCGATGCCTGCGCTAGATCCGCTGTGTGCTACGTTGCCCTGCGTGGCGCGACTGGTCGAACTTCGGGTTCGCGGGCTCCGAACGCTGGCAGACGTCACGCTGTCGCTCTCGGGGCTCACCGTGCTGATCGGTGACAACGGCACGGGCAAGTCTTCCCTGCTCGAAGCGCTTCGTATCGCGCAGTTGGTGGCTGGGAGCAAATTCATGGAGACCCTGAGCCGCGAGCACATGCTCGGCTCGGCGGTCCGAGCGGACGCTGGCGAGCTGAAGCTCGACCTCCGCGTCGAAGCGGACGGGCACAACCTCGCGTACTCGATCTCGCTCAACCCGGCGGCGTTGTACATCTCCCATGAGGCCATTCACGAGCTCCCAGCCGGGCTGGGTCTGAGTTGTGGGGCAGCTTCATCGTCTGACGCTCGGCCACTGATCGTTCGCTATCCCGAAAAATTTTCGGTCACGGACGGCGGTCGCGAGCAACCGACCAGCCCGCTACTCTCGATCTTCGAGTACTTCGGCCGCGCGCCCGACGTCGAGAGCGTCGCCATCATTCGCGAGGCACTCGAGGGCATCGATATTCACCTGCCCTTCGAGGTCTCGGCGACCTGGGCAGCTCGGGCCTTCGGCCGAGCCGCGGGTGCTCGTGACGCGCAGATGATCCAGCCCAGCGACCGCCTCGAGCTGTTCGGGGCCAACCTGGCCAACGTCTATCAGACCCTCAAGAACTCTGGCTCGGAGCGCTGGCACGAGACCATGGAGCTGCTGGGGCTTGGGCTCGGGCCGGACCTAAAAGATGTCCTGCTGACCGCCGTCGCTGGCGGTGGGCATCTCAGCCTCGGCCTCGAGCTTCGCGGCCGCGGCCATGTCCCGGCCTTCCAGCTCGCCGACGGCCAGCTCACCTATCTGGCATTCGTTGCGCTGGTCCAGCTCGAGCGCGGCCGCACCTTGCTCACGTTCGACGAGCCCGAGCAACACCTGCACCCGGCCCTGCTCAACCGAGTCCTGCAGCTGTTCGAGGACGCCAGCACGCGCTACCCGGTCATCCTCGCCACGCACTCCGATCGACTGCTCGACTTCCTCCCCGATCCCGCCGCCACCGTCCGAGTTTGTGAGCTCGACGCCCAGCACCGTACCCACCTGCGCAAGCTCGATGCCGCCCAACTCGACGCGTGGATGCAACGATATAGCGGCCTGGGTGAGATTCGAGCAGCGGGTCAGCTCCGCTCGATCGTCTCGGCCGACGAGGACGCTGCATGAGCAGCCGGTCGATCCCGATCTTCTATGAAGACGATCGCGGCCCGGTGAAGGAGTTCGGCCTGCACGAGCTGATCGTCGCCTGTGTCGCCGACGAGTGGAGGCAGGATTGGTGGGCGCTGAGAGACCGATTTGACGCGATCCCGCTGAAGGGCGCTGCCAAGCTGCTCAGGGCTTGTGAGCACGATGTCCCCGTGATGCCCGATGCACTGTGCTTCGCGGTCTTCGACGCCGACAAGCTGCATCGTCTCTTGTTTCCCTCCGGCCGGCCCAGCTCCGATGAGCTGCTCGCGGAGCTCCGTCGTCGCTGCTCAGACCCGCGGCTCGTCATGTTCTTGCTCGATAAGAACACCGAGACTGTCGTCGACGCAGTCGCCGATTGCCTCGGCGAGCCTCGCCCTGCGAAGCGCAAGCTCTACCGCGACCGATTCTTGAACCGCGCCGCGAGGGGTCTCCGTCAGCATCGTGAGTGTGTGCGTGCGGCCGTGCCGACGCTCGATGCGTGCGTCCGCGAGATCGCGGCGCTCACTCGTGGGTAATGCCGCCGACATGCTCGAGATCTGTCTGCGAGCACGACCAACGAAAAAGGGCCACCCGCCGAAGCGGATGACCCTTTGTCGAAGCCGCAGCCTCGTTATTCGAGCCCAGCGAGCTCGCGGTCGGTCGCGCGCCGGACCACCGGCTCGCCCGACTCGCCCGTGCGATCGTCCGTCTCCATGTGCAGCCGCTCGTAGACCGAGAGCCCCGTACCGGCCGGGATCAGCCGGCCCATGATGACGTTCTCCTTGAGCCCGCGCAGGTGGTCGACCTTGCCCTGCAGCGCCGCCTCGGTGAGCACCTTGGTGGTCTCCTGGAACGACGAGGCCGAGATGAACGACTCGGTGCTGAGCGAGGCCTTGGTGATCCCGAGCAGCAGCGGCTGCGCGGTCGCCTGGGTCCCGCCGAGCGCCGACACGCGCTGGTTCTCCTGGCGGAACAGCTTGCGCTCGACGTGATCCTCCGCGAGGAAGTTGGTGTCGCCCGGATCGATGATCTTCACGCGCCGCATCATCTGGCGCACGATCGTCTCGATGTGCTTGTCGTTGATGCCGACGCCCTGAAGCCGGTAGACCTCCTGGATCTGGTCGAGCAGGTAGGTGGCCAGGGCCTTCTCGCCGAGCACCGCGAGGATGTCGTGCGGGTTGGCCGGGCCGTCCATCAGGTGCTCGCCCGCGCGGACGCGGTCGCCCTCACGGACCTGCAGGTGACGCAGCTTGGGCACGAGGAACTCGTGGATCTCGCTGCCGTCGTCGGGGGTGATCAGCACCCGCCGCTTGCCGCCCTTGTCCTTGCCGAATGACACGATGCCGTCGGTCGTCGCGATGATCGCGTGCTCCTTGGGCGTGCGCGCCTCGAACAGCTCGACCACGCGCGGCAGACCGCCCGTGATGTCCTTGGTCTTCTGGGCCTCGCGCTGGATCAGCGCGAGCACGTCGCCAGCGTGGACCTTGGTGCCCTCTTGGATCGTGAACTCGGCCCCGACCGGCAAGAAGTAGCGGGCCTCGTGGCGACCGATCATGACGGTCTCGCCGTCGTCGCCCTTGATCACGAGGCGCGGGCGCGCGTCCTTGTCGCGGGACTCGACGATCATGTTGTGGCTGTGACCGGTCTGATCATCGGTCGCGACCCGCATGGTCACGTTCTCGATGATGTCGCCGTACTCGATCGTGCCGCTGGCCTCGGTGAGGATCGGGATGACGTGGGCGTCCCAGCGGGCGAGCGTGGTCTTCTCTTCGACCTTGCTGCCCTCGGCGACCAGCAGCTGGGCGCCGTAGAACAGATCGTAGCGCTCGCGCACGCGGCCGCGCTCGTCGAGCAGCTGGATCTGCGAGTGGCGGTTCATGACCACCCAGTAGTCCATCTGCTTGCCGGTCTTGGGGTCGACGCGGGTCCGGTGGACCAGCTCGGCGTCGATCATCTTGACCTCACCGCCGAACCGGGCCTCGAGCTCGGTCTTGGCGGCCTGGGTGATCGATGCGCCACCAAGGTGGAAGGTACGCATCGTCAGCTGGGTGCCGGGCTCACCGATCGACTGCGCGGCGATGATGCCGACGGCCTCGCCGATGTCGACGAGCTGCCCGCGCGCGAGGTCGCGGCCGTAGCACTTGGCGCAGATGCCCCGCATCGCGTCACAGGTCAGCACCGAGCGCAGCGCGACGGTCTGGATCCCGGCCTCGTCGATGTCGATCGCGGCCTTCTCGTCGATCAGGGCGCCCTCCTCGACGATGACCTCGTCGGTCCCGGGCTTGTAGATCGGCTCGAGCGCGACCCGACCCAAGATGCGATCGCCGAGCGCCTCGATGACCTCGGTGTCCTCCATCAGCGCCGTGCACTCGACGCCCTGGATCGTGCCGCAGTCGAACTCGGTGATCACGGCCTCCTGGGCGACGTCGACCAGGCGCCGGGTCAGGTACCCGGAGTTCGCGGTCTTGAGCGCGGTGTCGGCCAGACCCTTGCGCGCGCCGTGAGTGGAGATGAAGTACTCCTGGACCGTCAGGCCCTCACGGAAGTTGGTGGTGATCGGCTGCTCGATGATCTCGCCGGAGGGCTTGGCCATCAAGCCGCGCATGCCGGCGAGCTGCCGCATCTGCTGCTTGGAACCACGCGCGCCCGAGTCGGCCATGATGTAGACCGAGTTGAACGACTTTTGCGTGAGCTTCTCGCCGCTGCGCGAGTCGACCATCTCCTCGTTGGAGATGCCGTCCATCATGGCCTTGGTGATCTCCTCGGAGACCTTGGCCCAGATGTCGACGACCTTGTTGTAGCGCTCACCGGAGGTGATCAGACCCTCGGCGTACTGCTCGGAGATCTGCCGGACCTCGGTGTTGGCCTCGTCGAGCAGCTTGGCCTTGGCGTCGGGGATCGCCATGTCGTCCATGCAGATCGAGATGCCGGCCTTGGTGGCCTCCGTGTAGCCAGTGCTGCGCAGGTAGTCGGCCATCAGCACGGTGGCCTTCTGACCGCACACGCGATAGCAGTGATCGATCAGCGCGCCGAGCTGCTTCTTGCCGAGCGGCATGTTGACCATCTCGAACGGGATCTTCTTGTTGATCCCGCCCTCGTAGAGCAGCACGCGACCGCAGGTGGTGTCGATCATGTCGCCGCCGGGGACCAGGCGGACCTTGATGCGGGCCTGCAGGTGCAGCGACTGGTGGTCGTAGGCCATGCGGACCTCGGCGGGTGAGCCGAAGTGCCCGACGTAGTAGCCGTCCGACTTGGGATCGGGGTTGCGCTCGCCCGGCGCGAAGTAGCGCTCGCGGGTCATGTAGTAGAGCCCGAGCACGATGTCCTGCGAGGGCACGATGATCGGCCGACCGCTGGCGGGGCTGAGGATGTTGTTGGTCGACATCATCAGGACCCGGGCCTCCATCTGGGCCTCGATGCACAGCGGCACGTGAACCGCCATCTGGTCGCCGTCGAAGTCGGCGTTGAAGGCCGTGCACACGAGCGGGTGCAGCTGGATCGCCTTGCCCTCGATCAGCACCGGCTCGAACGCCTGGATGCCCAGGCGGTGGAGCGTGGGTGCGCGGTTGAGGAACACCGGGTGCTCCTTGATCACCTCTTCGAGGATGTCCCAGACCTCTTCGGCCTCGCGCTCGACCATGCGCTTCGCCGACTTGATGGTGGTCACCAGGCCGCGCTGCTCGAGCTTGTTGTAGATGAACGGCTTGAACAGCTCGAGCGCCATCTTCTTGGGCA
Organism: Enhygromyxa salina; assembly: GCF_002994635.1. Lineage (GTDB taxonomy): Bacteria > Myxococcota_A > Polyangia > Nannocystales > Nannocystaceae > Plesiocystis > Plesiocystis salina_B. The sequence continues at coordinate 20,242 of NZ_PVNL01000138.1, forward strand.
GCCCGACCTCGTGGAGCTTGAGCTCGGGCCCGACCACGATGACCGAGCGGCCGGAGTAGTCGACGCGCTTGCCGAGCAGGTTCTGGCGGAACCGGCCCGACTTGCCGCGCAGCATGTCCGACAGCGACTTCAGCGGGCGCTTGTTGGGCCCGGTGATGGTCTTGCCGCGCCGGCCGTTGTCGAACAGGGCGTCGACGGCCTCCTGCAGCATCCGCTTCTCGTTGCGGATGATGATCTCGGGCGCGGCCAGCTCTTGCAGGCGCTTGAGCCGGTTGTTGCGGTTGATGACCCGACGATACAGATCGTTGAGATCGGACGACGCGAACCGGCCGCCGTCGAGCGGCACCAGCGGGCGCAGATCCGGCGGCAGCACCGGGATCACGTCGAGCATCATGTGCTCGGGCTTGTTGCCGCTGTTGCGGAACGCCTCGAGCACGCGCAGTCGCTTGGCCAGCTTCTTGCGCTTGGCCTCCGAGGTCGCCGCCGCCAGCTCGGCGCGGACGGTGCGGGCCTCGACGACCGGGTCGATCCGCGCGAGCAGCTCCTTGATCGACTCGGCGCCCATGCCAGCGTCGAACGCGTCGGGACCGATCTCGTCATAGAGCTGATCGAAGCGCTCCTCCGACAGGATCTCGCGCTCCTCGAGGCCCGAGTCCTTGGGATCGATGACGATGTACGCCTCGCAGTAGAGGACCTTCTCGAGCTTGGTCAGCGGGATGTCGAGGATCGTGCCGATCCGCGAGGGCAGGCTCTTGAGGAACCAGATGTGCGCGACTGGGGTCGCGAGGTCGATGTGGCCGGCGCGCTCACGCCGAACCTTGGAGTGGATGACCTCGACGCCGCACTTCTCGCACACGACCCCGCGGTGCTTCATGCGCTTGTACTTGCCGCACAGGCACTCGTAGTCCTTGATCGGTCCGAAGATCTTGGCGCAGAACAGCCCATCTTTTTCCGGCTTGAAGGTCCGGTAGTTGATGGTCTCGGGGTTCTTCACCTCGCCGTGAGAGCGCTCGCGGATCGATTTGGGTGACGCGATTCCAATGCGCAAGGCGTTGAAGACCGCGGCCTCCTTGGGCTTTTCGAAGAAGCTGAAGATGTCCCGCATCTGAGGTTCCCTTCCGGTGGTTGCTGACCCTGAACTGAAAAATTGATGGCACGGGCGAGCGGGGTGCTCGCCCGTGACCGAGGGCTGCTACTCGGCGGCCGACAGCGGACCACGGGTCCGATAGCCGGGGTCCTCGACGTTGATCAGCTCGACGTCGAGGCACAGCGCCTGCAGCTCCTTGAGGAGCACGTTGAAAGACTCGGGCACGCCGGGCTGCATGGTGGGCTGGCCCTTGACGATCGACTCGTACATCCGCATGCGCCCGACGACGTCGTCGGACTTCACGGTCAGCAGCTCCTGCAGGGCATACGCGGCGCCGTACGCCTCGAGCGCCCAGACTTCCATCTCGCCGAGGCGCTGACCGCCGAACTGCGCCTTGCCGCCCAGCGGCTGCTGGGTGACGAGCGAGTACGGGCCGATGCTGCGCGCGTGGATCTTGTCGTCGACGAGGTGGTGGAGCTTGAGCATGTACATGATGCCCACGGTCACGTCCTCTTCGAACGCCTCACCGGTACGACCGTCGAACAAGATCGCCTGGCCCGAGGTAGGCAGGCCGGCCTTGGTCAGGAAGCCCTTGACCTCGGTCTCGAACGCGCCGTCGAACACTGGCGTGGCGACGTGCACGCCGCGGCGCAGCTTGTCCGCGAAGCTGATCACGTCGTCGTCGGGCAGCGTGTCGATGAAGCGCACGGCTTCCTCGGTCTCGTAGATCTTCTTGAGCTGGTTGCGGAGCACCTCGGGCGAGAAGTGGGTCTCCATGTAGGCGTTGATCTGGTTGCCCAGCTCACGCGCCGCCCAGCCCAGGTGGACCTCCAAGATCTGCCCCACGTTCATGCGTGACGGCACGCCGAGCGGGTTGAGCACGATGTCGACCGGGGTGCCATCTTCGAGGTAGGGCAGATCCTCGGTCGGGAGGATCCGCGAGATCACGCCCTTGTTGCCGTGGCGACCGGCCATCTTGTCGCCGACCTGCAGCTTGCGCTTGATCGCGACGTAGACCTTGACCATCTTGATGACGCCGGGCGGCAGCTCGTCACCCTTGGTCAGCTTGGCCAGCTTCTCGCGGTAGATGGTCTCGATCTCGTCGAGATCCTTCTCGAGCCGGCGGCCGAGCGCCTCGATGAGCTCGGTGTCCTCGGCCGTGGTCAGCGAGAACTGCGGCCAGTACTTGCGGGGGACCTGGTCGATGTCCTCGAGCGCCAGCACGGCCCCGGCGTCGATCAACACGGCGCCGCCGTCGTCGACGAGCTTGGCCGCGGTGGTCTTGCCGACCAGGATCTCCTTGATCCGGTTGTAGTAGCCAGCGGAGACGATCCCGACGTTGTCGCGATGGTCCATGCTGAGCTTCTCGCGCTCCGCGTCCTCGATCTGCTGGGCGCGGACGTCCTTGTCGACGCCCTTGCGAGCGAACACCCGCGCGTCGATGATGATGCCCGAGACACCAGGTGGCAGGCGCAGCGAGGTGTCGCGCACGTCGCCGGCCTTCTCGCCGAAGATCGCCCGCAGCAGCTTCTCTTCCGGGGACAGCTGGGTCTCGCCCTTGGGCGTGATCTTGCCGACCAGGATGTCGCCTGCGTGGACCTCGGCGCCGATCCGCACGATCCCGGCCTCGTCGAGGTTCTTGAGCGCCTCTTCGCCGACGTTGGGGATGTCGCGGGTGATCTCTTCTTTGCCGAGCTTGGTGTCGCGGGCGACACACTCGAACTCTTCGATGTGGATCGTGGTGTAGACGTCCTCGCGGATCAGCCGCTCGGACACCAGGATCGAGTCCTCGAAGTTGTAGCCCTGCCAGGGCATGAACGCGACGAGCAGGTTCTGGCCGAGCGCGAGCTCGCCCCGCTCGGTCGCGGCGCCGTCGGCGATCACGTCGCCGCGCTTGACCCGGTCGCCGACGTTGACGATCGGCTTTTGGTTGAGCGCGGTGTTCTGGTTGGACCGCCTGAACTTGACCAGGTTGTAGATGTCGGGCTTGGCCCCGAGGATGCCGCGGTCTTCCTCGCCGCGGTTGGCGACCGGCTTGACCACGATGCGGCCGCCGTCGACCTGCTCGACCACGCCATCGCGGACCGAGACCACGGTCGAACCACTGTCGCGCGCGACGTGGGTCTCCATGCCCGTGCCGACCAGCGGCGCGTCCGTGCGCAGGCAGGGCACCGCCTGCCGCTGCATGTTGGAGCCCATCAGCGCCCGGTTGGCGTCGTCGTGCTCCAAGAACGGGATCAGCGAGGCAGCGACCGAGACCAGCTGGTTCGGCGAGACGTCCATGAGCGTGACCTCGGCGGGCGAGACCATCTCGAACTCCTCGTTGTGCCGACACTGGACCATGTCGTTGATGAAGCGGTTGTTGTCGTCCATCGCCGAGTTGGCCTGGGCGATGTAGTGACCCTGCTCCTGCAACGCCGAGTAGTAGGCGACGTCGGTCGTGGCTTGGCCGCCCTCGACGCTGCGGTACGGCGTCTCGATGAAGCCGAACTCGTTGATGCGCGCGTAGGTCGACAGCGACGCGATCAGACCGATGTTTGGACCTTCTGGGGTCTCGATCGGGCAGATTCGGCCGTAGTGGGTGGCGTGGACGTCACGAACCTCGAAGCCAGCGCGCTCGCGGGTCAGACCGCCGGGCCCGAGCGCCGAGAGCCGACGCTTGTGGGTGACCTCGCTGAGCGGGTTGGTCTGATCCATGAACTGCGACAGCTGCGAGCTGGCGAAGTACTCCTTGACCACCGCCGAGACCGGCTTGGCGTTGATCAGATCGGCGGGCATCAGCGCGTCCATCTCCTGGGACATGCTCATGCGCTCCTTGATCGCGCGCTCCATGCGAACCAGACCGATCCGGTACTGGTTCTCCATGAGCTCGCCGACGGCGCGGACCCGGCGGTTGCCGAGGTGATCGATGTCGTCGATCTTGCCGCGACCGTTGCGGAGCTCGATCAGGTAGCGAACCGTCTCGATGATGTCGCGCTTGGTCAGGACCTTGGTCTCGAGATCTTCGTCGATCCCGAACTTGTGGTTGAGCTTGAGCCGACCGACGGTGGACAGGTCGTAGCGATCCGAGCGGAAGAACAGCGACTCGAACAGGTTGCGCGCGGTGTCGAGCGTGGGCGGATCACCCGGGCGCAGGCGCCGGTAGATCTCCATGATCGCGTCCTCCGAAGAGGTCAGCTTGTCGGCGATCAGGGTGTCGCGCAGGAACGGCCCGACGTTGAAGTCATCGATGTAGAGGATCCGCAGCGAGTCGACGCCAGTGTCGCGCAGCGCGGCGAGCAGCTCCTCGGTGATCTCTTCGTTGCAGTTGAGCAGGACCTCGCCGGTGTCCATGTCATAGACATCTTCGGCGGCGACCTTGCCGAGCAGCTCCTCGGGCTCCATCGGGATCTCGGAGATCCCGGCGTTGCGCATCTTCTTGATGTTGGCCTTGTTGAGCTTCTTGCCCTTCTTGACCAGGATCTCGCCGCTCTCGGGGTCGCGGATGTTCTGCGTGGCGCGCTGACCCGAGATCAGGTCGTAGTCGATCTCGCGGGTGATCTGATCGTCCTCTTTGAGGTGGATCAGCTCTTTGTCGTAGTACATGTCGAGCAGCTCGGCGGTGCTGTAGCCGAGCGCCCGCAGCAGCACGGTCCCGTGCAGCTTGCGACGACGATCAATGCGGACGTAGATGAAGTCTTTGTGGTCGAACTCGAAGTCGAGCCAGCTGCCGCGGTAGGGGATCACGCGGGCCGAGAACAGCTTCTTGCCGGACGCGTGGGTCTTGCCGCGGTCGTGGTCGAAGAACACGCCGGGCGAGCGGTGCAGCTGCGAGACGACGACGCGCTCGGTGCCATTGATGATGAAGGTGCCGTGCTCCGTCATCAGCGGGATCTCACCGAAGTAGACCTCCTGCTCCTTGACGTCGCGGATCGACTGGGTGCCCGTGTCGTCGTCGACGTCCCACACGACCAGGCGAACAACCACCTTGATGGGAGCCGCGAAGGTCATGCCGCGCGCGCGGCACTCGTCGACGTCGTACTTGGGCCGATCGAGCGCATAGCTGACGAACTCCAGCGAGGAGGTCTCGCCGAAGTCCTTGATCGGGAACACGCTGGTGAACACGGCCTGAAGGCCCACGACTTCCCGCTCGTCAGAGGGGACATCGGCCTGAAGCAGCTTGTCGTACGAGCGCTTCTGGATGTCGATGAGGTTCGGGACCTCGATGATCTTCTTGAGCTTCCCGAAGTTTTTTCGGACCCTGAAGTTGTTCTGGATTCGCGCCATGCGTGTTCCTCGCTCGTCTGTCGGTCTTAGACCGCCCTAGCGGGTAATTCAGTTGTGGGCGTGGACGATCGACTGCTGAAAATTGATGAGTCGCGGGGCCCCCCATCCACACGGGGAGCCACCGCGACAGCCGGGCTCACTTGAGCTCGACTTCGCCGCCGGCCTCTTCGAGGGCCTTCTTGAGCTCGGCGGCCTCTTCCTTGGACACGGCCTCTTTGACCGCGACCGGAGCGCTCTCGACGAGGGTCTTGGCCTCCTTGAGGCCGAGCCCGCTGATCGCGGCGCGGATCGCCTTGATCACGTTGATCTTCTTGTCGCCGAAGCTCTTGAGCACGACGTCGAACTCGGTCTGCTCCTCGACGGGGCCGGCGTCGGCCGCCGGGCCCGCCATCATGACGGCGCCGCCGGCTGCAGCCTCGACGCCCCACTTGTCCTCGAGCTCTTTGACGAGGTCGGCCATGGCCATGACCGAAAGGTTGCTGAGGAAGTCGATGACCTGTTCGCGGGTGATGTTCTCGGACATTGTCTTGTTCTCTTTCGTAGGAAGCTGAAGTGAGGGACTGGGGAACCGTGGATCACCAGGTGATCAGGCCGCCGCTTCGTCCTTCTTCTTCTTGGCGTTGAGCACACGGAGGAAATCCCGCGGCGCGGCCTGCATGACCTGAACCATGCGGGTTGCCGGGGTCTTGAACAGCATGAGCAGCTTGGCCTTGATCTCGCGCGGGCCGGGCATGTCCGCCAGCTTGCCGGCGGTCTCGCCAGCGAGCATTTGACCCTCGACGACCGCGCCCTTGAGGCGAAGCTTGTCGTTGGCCTTGGCGTACTCCCGAGCGACACGGGCCGGAGCCCCTGGATCGTCGGCGTTGTACGCGAGCCCCGAGACGCCCTTGAGCAGCGGCGTGATGGGCTCGTGATGGGTCCCGGTCACCGCGTAGCGGATGACCGAGTTCTTGAAGACGCGATAGGTGCAGCCAGCCTCACGAAATTTGCCGCGGAGGTCTTCGGACTCCGCAACCGTGAGACGGGAATACTCCACGAGCACGAGGGCCGTGAGGTCCTCGATTTGCCCGCGAAGCGCGGCGGATTGGGCGTGTTTGGTGTCTTTGTGCATTCGGGTCTCCCTGCTCCGCTCTTGGCCGGCCAGCCTCGATGTGGTCCCTCTCGTGGCCGCTCGCCCGGGGGCGAGTTGGTGCGAGAAGAGGCCGGCCGCTGCACCGGTCGCCCCACTTGCGTGGGCTTCCGGCCGCTCTGCCGTTCAAAGTTCCTCTCCCCCACCTCGGCCGGTTGCGAGCTCTGCCCCGGTGTGGGGTCTAGAGCGCCGCGATTGAGGTCCCAAAGGACCGCCGGCTGTCTCGAGCAGGAGTGCCCCCGACGAACGGGTTGCGGGGGCGTGTGGGTTCTATACCGTTGAGTTCACCTTGCGGTGTGTGGCCTCCTGTTAGTCGTCGTTCTTCGGGTCCTGCGTTACTCGGTCACCATCGCCTGGACCTCGTTGGTGTCGAGGCGGATGCCCGGACCCATGGTCGTCGACAGGGTGACGCTCTTGAAATACTTGCCCTTGGCCGTGGACGGCTTGAGCCGCTGCAGCGTGCGCAGCAGCGTGGCCAGGTTCTCGTCGAGCTTGCTCGCGTCGAAGCTGACCTTGCCGATCGGGGCGTGGATGATGCCGGTCTTGTCGGTCCGGAACTCGATGCGGCCAGCCTTGCGCTCGGTGACGGCGTTGGCGACGTCCATCGTGACGGTTCCGACCTTGGGGTTTGGCATCAAGTTGCGCGGACCGAGCACGCGCCCGAGCCGACCGACGAGACCCATCATGTCGGGCGTGGCGATCGCCACGTCGAAGTCGAGCCAGCCGCCCTGGATCTTCTCGACGATGTCGTCGGATCCAACGAAGTCGGCGCCAGCTTCAGTCGCCTGCACCGCGCGGTCGCCCTTGGCGAACACCAGCACCCGGACGCTCTTGCCGGTGCCGTTGGGCAGCGCGACCGACGAGCGGATCATCTGGTCGGCGTGGCGCGGGTTGACCCCGAGCCGGACCGCACAGTCGACGCTCTCGTCGAACTTCACGAAGGAGGTCTCTTTGACCAGCGCGCAGGCGTCGCTGAGGTTGTAGCGTTTGTCGCGGTCGACCTTGGCCAACGCTGCTTTGTATTTCTTGCTCATCTTGCTGTGCTCCCCGGGGTCCTAGCGGACTCGCGTCCTCCCCCGCTCTCGAACTGAGCTCGGCAACTACACCGAGTGGCGGGCGCGGCGGCTGCCGGGCCCAGAACATGGCGAGGAAATCAGTGAACCTCGAGGCCCATCGAGCGCGCCGTGCCCTCGATGCTCTTCATGGCCTGCTCGACCGTGAACGCGTTCATGTCTTGGATCTTGGCTTCGGCGATCCCGCGGATGTCGGCCTGGGTGACCTTGCCGACCTTCTTCTTGTTGGGCTCACCCGAGCCCTTCTCGATGCCGGCGGCCTTGAGCAGCAACACCGCGGCGGGCGGGCTCTTGGTGATGAACGTGAACGAGCGATCCGAGTAGACCGTGATCACCACGGGGGTGACCATGCCCACGTCCTTCTGGGTCTTCGCGTTGAACTGCTTGCAGAAGTCCATGATGTTGACGCCCTTTGCGCCGAGGGCTGGACCGACGGGGGGCGCTGGATTCGCCTGGCCCGCCTTGATCTGCAACTTGATTTGCCCGGTGACCTTCTTCATGAAAAATCCTGATGATCTGAACTGCGTGACGTTGGTGCGGGCGAGCAGCCGTGAACCGGAGTGACACGAGTCGGAGCGACTCGGGCCACGCGCTTCAGCCGGGCTCGACCTCGTTGAAGTCGACCTCGACCCGGGTCGGACGCCCGAAGATCGAGACCGAGAGCTTGATCTTGCGCTTGTCGGTGTTGAGCTCCTCGACCTCGCCGCTGAAGTTGGCGAAGGCGCCGCTCTTGACGCGCACTTGCTGGCCGACGACGTAGTGGACGTCGGGTTGCTCGACGGCGGCCTCTTCCTTGGGCTCCGTGCGGCCGAGCATGCGGTCCATCTCGGACTGCGAGACCGGCTTGGGGGTCTTGCCGCTGCTGAGAAACCCGCTGACCTTCGGGGTGTTCTTGACGAGGTGCCAAGCTTCCTTGGTCAGCGCCATGCGGACGAACAGGTAGCCGGGGAAGAACTTGCGGGTCTGCTTGACCTTGCGCTTGCCGCGTTGCTCGAGCACCTGCTCGGAGGGCACGAGGATCTCTTCGAAGCAGGCCTCCAAGTCGTTGGCCTTGATCCGGTCTTCCAGCGACTTCTTGACCGTGTTCTCATACCCCGAGAAGGTGTTCACGATGAACCACTGCATCGGCTGGACGGTCTGCGCTTCGGTCGACATGGGAGCTCGAGTTGGGCGGGGCGGGGGTCAGGGCGGGACGGAGGCGGCTACAGCGAGTACAGCCAGTCCGTCACGCGCGACCAAAATGCGTCCATCAAAGACAAGATGCACGCACAGATGAGCGTGATGACGATGACCACGATCGTCGCGGCTCGGGTTTCGGCGCGGGTTGGCCAGATGATCTGCGAGACCTCGGTGGCGGTCTCGGCGACAAATTTGAAGTAGCGCTCGCGGGACCAGGCCCAGATCATCAGGGTGATCCCGATGAGCGCGCCGATGCCCTGGGCGTAGTACTCGTTGGGCCGACCGATGTAGAGCGGCCAGTTGGCCCAGCTGAAGCCCCACAGATCCTCGACGAGGTGACCGAACATCCACGCGGCGATGCCGGCGAACACGGCGAACACTGCGTGGGCCCAGCGAGACGGATCAAACTCCCGCGATCCTGAGCCGCCCGTTCCACCTGGCTTGTTTCGTTTGCGCGCCATGCTCGAGTTCACTCCCGCGGCCAGGATGGCACTGGTGTGCCTGGATCTGACTCGTGGTGGTCGGGGTTCAGAGCCCCGGTGGAAGGCCAGATGGCCCTAGAGCCGCGCACGTCCTGATGCCTTGGGGCATGGACGGGGCGGCCTGCTGATGGGAGGTGGGTGATCGGCTGAAGAATCTGTTTGGAGGTAGCAGGGCGTGCAGGGATCGAACCCGCGGCCTGCGGATTTGGAGTCCGCTGCTCTACCAGCTGAGCTAACGCCCTTGAAGAAGAAGAGACACGAGAAGTGAGATCGCCCGCGGAGATCTCGATGCCCGAGGTACCCGGGACCGAAGTCCAGGGCCGCGAGCACCAGAGCCCCGACGTCCGAGCTACTTGGTCTCCTTGTGCTCGGTGTGGCGGCGACAGAAGGCGCAAAACTTCTTGAGCTTCACCTTCTCCGGGGTGGTCCGCTTGTTCTTGGTGGTCGAGTAGTTGCGACGTTTGCACGTCTGGCACTCGAGCGAGAAAATGATTCGGTTGCCAGCTTTGGCCATTTGGAGTCCTCGGCTGAAGGGAGGAGGCTTGTAGCAAGCCCCGTTCCAGCATTCAAGGTGTGGGGATGGTTTTTTGTCAGAGCCGTGGATGGGGCTCGTTGAGCCCCGTTCACGCTGTCTCTGACGATTCTGAGAAAGTAGGTGAAATTTGCGCTGCCGGGTGGTGGCGTTGGCAGCTGGAAGAACGCGGAAGACGTGGCGCTTAGGGCGCCACGTCTATTGTACCCCTTCGCTCGTCTCGGGCTAGACGAGGATCTTGGTGACGACGCCTGCGCCGACGGTGCGGCCGCCCTCGCGGATGGCGAACTTCGAGCCGAGCTCGCACGCGATCGTCTTGCCCAGCTCGACCGTGAACGTCACGTTGTCGCCCGGCATCACCATCTCCGTGCCTTCCGGCAGCGTCACGGCGCCCGTCACGTCAGTCGTGCGGAAGTAGAACTGTGGCCGGTACCCCTTGAAGAACGGCGTGTGGCGACCGCCCTCGTCCTTCTTCAAGATGTACACCGACGCCTCGAAGGTCGTGTGTGGCGTGATCGAGCCCGGCTTCGCCAGGACCTGACCGCGCTCCACGTCCTCACGCTTCACGCCGCGCAGCAGGCAGCCGATGTTGTCCCCTGCCTGACCTTGGTCCAGCAGCTTCCGGAACATCTCCACGCCCGTGCACACGCTCTTTTGCGTCTCCTTCAGGCCGATGATCGCGATCTCCTCGCCGACCTTGACCACGCCGCGCTCGATCCGACCGGTCACGACCGTGCCGCGACCCGAGATCGTGAACACGTCCTCGACCGGCATCAGGAACGGCTTGTCCAGCTCGCGCACCGGCTCCGGAACCCACGAGTCGCAGGCTTCCATCAGGTCGAAGATGCACTTGGCCTCGGGCGCCTCCCACGAGTCCGCGTTCAACGCCTTGAGCGCCGAGCCGCGGATGATCGGGGTGTTGTCACCGTCGTAGTCGTACTTCGACAGCAGCTCCTGGACCTCGACCTCGACGAGCTCGAGCATCTCCTCGTCCTCGTCCTCGAGCTGGTCGACCTTGTTCAGGAACACCACGATCTGCGGGATCCCGACCTGGCGACCGAGCAGGATGTGCTCGCGCGTCTGCGGCATCGGGCCATCCGGCGCCGACACGACCAGGATCGCGCCGTCCATCTGCGCCGCGCCCGTGATCATGTTCTTGATGTAGTCGGCGTGCCCGGGGCAGTCGACGTGCGCGTAGTGCCGCTTCTCCGAGTTGTACTCCACGTGCGCCGTCGAGATCGTGATCCCGCGCTCGCGCTCCTCAGGAGCCTTGTCGATGTTGTCGAAGTCGACCTTCTCGGCCCAACCGCGCGACGCCAGCACCTTCGTGATGGCCGCTGTCAGCGTGGTCTTTCCGTGATCCACGTGACCGATCGTCCCGATGTTCACGTGGGGCTTGTCCCGAACGAACTTTTCCTTCGACATACGCTGATCTCCGATTTTCTTTGAGTTTGGAACCGAGTGAGTGGGGTGGAGCCCTCGAGCGGATTTGAACCGCTGACCTCATCCTTACCAAGGATGCGCTCTACCAACTGAGCTACGAGGGCTTGGGGTTGGCCCAGCCGTGGGCCGGGCACGTTGCGCGAAAAAAGCAGCGGGAGACGAGGGTCGAACTCGCGACATTCAGCTTGGAAGGCTGACGCTCTACCAACTGAGCTACTCCCGCGAGGTGATGGATGGGGAAGGATTCGAACCTTCGAAGCGATAACGCGGCGGATTTACAGTCCGCTCCCTTTGGCCGACTCGGGCACCCATCCAGGAAGATCTGAGAGCTCAGGTAGAGCTGATTTTGCGGCGGTCGCGTGAGCTGACGGAGGGAGTCGAACCCACAACCGCCTGATTACAAATCAGGTGCTCTGCCAGTTGAGCTACGCCAGCGAAGAGGTCGTCGTGGTTGGTCTTGCTCCCGAGTTGAGGCGGACTGAGACTGACGCGGTTCGGCGACGGCAAACGCGCCACCGGCCGGGCAAAGTGGGGCGCTGTATAGCGCCGGTTTTCCCGGGGGTCAAGGCATGCATTAAACCGCCAAACTCGGGCGTACCTGAGCCACAGTCGGGCAGTGCCCGGCTCGGCCCCACACGCGACGGTCTCCAGTTGGGGTCGTGGCCGGACCGCCTCGCTCGTGTTCGTGGTCACGTGGCTGTGGCTGTGGGTGCGGCCGTCGTCGCCGCTGCAGGAGGACACCAGCCGGGATCTCGCGTTCGCCCGGGAGCTGGTCGACGGCACCCAGCTGCACCTGCACGGGGCCTGGGCCAGCTTTGCGGCGCTGCATCAAGGGACGACCTGGATCGATTTTCTGGCCCTGTGCCAGCTCGCGGGCCTGGGGATCTCGGGGATCGAGATCGTGCTGACGACGCTGCTGGCGGCGACGGTCGCGGTCGCGTACCTCGGGTTTGCCCGGCTGCTGCCGGATCGCGCCGATCCGCTGGTCCGGGCGCTCGCGCCGGTCGTCGGCGCGGTCACGGTGCTGGCCGCGCTGCCGATGACCTGTGAGATGCCGCTGCTGTGGCAGCCGATCTTGCTGCCGGTCCCGATCGTGCTCGCGCACCTGTGTCTGTGGCGGCTGCTGCGAGACGGCGCGCTGATCGACGCGCTCGCGCTCGCGGTGCTGTGCAGCTTCGCGCTCGACGTGCACGTCGTCAGCTTGGGCCTGGCGATGTTGGCGGTGGTCGCCGTCCCGCTCGCCAGCGATCGACCGTGGCTCGCGACGCCAGCTTCGCTCGCGCTCGCGCTCGCGACCTTGGCGCTGTGCTCACCCGCTGCGATCACCGGAAACTTTGGGATCCTGCGAGAGCAGGGCTGGCTCGTCCCGATCAGTGTGGTGCTCGCCGCCGCGGCGCTCGTCGGGGCGCTGGTCCGCGGGCGGTTCGCGGCGCTGGGCTGGGAGGCCAGGCTGCGCGTCGCGCTGGGCGGCGAGCTCATGGTCATGGCGAGCATCATCGCGGCCTCGCTGCACCCGGCCACGCCCGCGCTCACCGGTCGCTACTTGCTGCCCTTCGTCCCCGCGGTCGGGTTCGCGGTGGGCCTGGCGGCGAGCCGGACCAACTCGCGCGTGTCGCTGCTGGGCTCGACCGCGCTGGCGCTGGTGTTGGTGGTCGCAAGCCGATCGTGGCTGCGGCCCGACAACGCGCGCGCGCTCCCGATCTACCCGGCGTGGCGGGTCGACGAGTTCGAGCCGGTCGCCGAGCTGCTGCGCGAGCGCGGCCTGACGTGGACCGAGCTGGCCGGGCGACTTCAAGGCCCGAGCCACGCGATGGTGCTGTCGCACTTGTCGTCGCTCGTCGATCCCGGATCGCCGGATCCTGCCCACGCCGAGTCTGGCCTGGTGCTGGTCGCGCTCGACGGCGAGCAGGCCGAGCAGGTGCTGGACGAGCTTCCGCGTGATCCGGAGCTGGTGACCACCCTCGAGCTCGACGACGAGCTGCACGCGGTGCTGCTGCAGACCTCGGCCCGCGCGGATCGGCTGGGCGTCGAGCTGTGCCGCGATGGTCGAGACTGCACTGCCGTCTCGATCGCAACCGACAGCCGGACCCACCAGGCCCACCCCAACACGTGGGTCGGCCGGGCTCCGGGGCACCAGTGGCTGACCGCGGACGGACGTGCGCAGCCCGAGCAGCTGCTGTGGCGGTTCCCAATCAGCCCAGGCCCGCGCGCGGTGCTGCTGCTCAGCACCACGCTCTCGGAGCCGTGCGCGTGGTCGTTCGTGGCCGCGGAGGGGTTCGAGCCCAGCACGCCGCTGCCGAGCCCGCTGCTGCAGCTCGACGAGGACGACAGCGGGTTCGTCTTGGTGTCGCGCCGGCTCGTCGATGATCATGATGATCAGTCGGCGTGCGGCGAGCACGGCCTGTTCCCGCCGTCGATCATCGAGACCGCCCCCGAGTGGGTCCGCCTGCGCGAGCTGCTGACGCCCGCGTGGGCTGTGCATCAACCGTGAGCGCTCAGGCCACCGGGTCGACCCGACAGACCTCGTCGGTGTCGAACGCGGCCTCGTAGTCCACGCCCTCGACCTCGAACCCGCGGGTCCGCGCGTAGTCGGCCATGAACCGACGATAGAGCGCGGGGTCAAAGCTGTCGCCGACCTCGAGCGCCGCGAAGCGGACCGCCAGCGCCGACTGCACCGACTCGCTGAGCTCGCGGTCGTCCATCCGGATCAGGCCCTCCTCGTCGGGCTTGGGCTCGGCGCCCATGAAGTGGGTGTTGAACATGCGGCGCATGCAGGCGAGCGGATCTTCGTGTTGCTCACCCATCACGTCGAGCAGCAGCGCCATGTACAGCGGCACGCCCGGGATCCCGCCGGAGGCCTCGGTCACGACCGCGGGCCCCTCGACCGCGAACGCCTGACCCTCGACGTGACGGTGCAAGACCGACGACAGCGCGCGGGTCGTGAACTCGAGGTCGGCCTTGGCCAGGCCGATCAGCCCCTCGCGGTACAGCGGAGCGTTGAGCGGGCTGCCTCGGTAGGAGATCGTCAGCAGCGTGTGGCCCTCGTCGAGCAGATCCGCCTCGAGCAGGTCCTGCGTCCACTCTTCGACCACGCGCCCGCCCATCACCCAGACGGTTGCGACGGCCTCTTCGGGGCTGCCCTGCTCGAGCGCGAGCTCGAAGATCTGCGGCGGTTGATCACCCTCGGGGGGCCCGAAGGTCTTGATCGCCGCCGGCTTGCCGAGCGGCTTGAGGGTGCTCGACACGGTCTTGCCCGTGCGCGGATCGAGCCCACGCGGGGCCGCCAGCGCCCAGACCAAGCCGGCGAGCTTGCGACCGGGGAACCGCGCGCGGATGTTGTCGATCACCCGGCCCCGGGCGAGCGGATCGAAGGCGTCGGCGCTGAGCGAGACCGCCTCACGCCCGAGCGCTCGCAGCTCGCGCTCGAGCGCCAGGTTGCGGTGCCACGCGGGCGAGCCGATCTTCCGAACCTTGTTGCTGCTCTCCGGGTTGGGCGCCGCGTCAAAGCTGACGTTGATCGTGTCGGCGCCGTGATCGCAGGCCAGCGCGACCCGAGCCGCGCTGCCGAACCCACCGCTGCCGCCGACGATCAGCCACAGGCCGCCCGCCTGGTTCTGGTTGGCAGCGGTCGCGGGACGCTCGAGCGGGTCCGCGAGCGTCCGCGCGACCATCTGCTCGGCGTCTCGCTGGCTCCCGATCGGGTGAAAATTGCCCGGAAAGATGACGTTGCCCGCGGCACGCATGAAGCGGAATTGGAACTTGGGGAGAGCGAGCTTCATCGGGTCGGCTGTACCATGAAACCCGTGGCTCGGCGCCCCAGCAGGATCGGCAACCAGCTCGGCAATCTCGTCGCTGTCGGTGCGCTGTCGTTGCCGCTCGCGGCGGGCGGCTGTGGCGACCCTCACTACAGTGCCGTGCGCTGGCCTGCGCACGGAGACGGCGTCCCGGCCCAGCCGTACAGCGAGTCGGCCGCGACCGGGATCTCGCTGCGGGCGATCGCTATCGAGTGGGAGCCGGACGCCGTCTCGATCGAGCTCGAGATCTCCAACTGGGCCGAAGCTCCGCTCGAGCTCGAGCCCGGCGCGATCTTGCTGGCCTGGGCCGAGCTCGAGTACGCCCCCGAGCCGCCCGGACCCTACGAGCCCGCGCGGCCCGAGATCATCGAGGTCCCGGGAGGCGAGTCCGCGCTCACCGAGCTCCGCTACCACCTGAGCCGCCCGCTCGAGCGCGAGGGCGCCCGCCTGATCGTGCGAGCCTCGAGCCGCGGAGGGGTCGCGATCGTCGACCTCCCGCAGCTCGAGATACCCGGCGCTCACTGACCGTTGTCAGCCGTCACTCGCGGCGTCGACGAGGACGACGCAGCGCCATCACGAACAGCGGCAGGGCCAGCAGCGGCGGCAACAGGCGCAGGACCTCGAGCGTGAAGCTCATCCACGCGGCCTCGCTGGTGTCGGTGGGCTCGAGCTCGTGGACGATCGTCGTGGGTCCGTACCTGGTCGGCTCGGGCTGCGGCTCGCACGAGCTGTCCGGCTTGTCGAGCTGCTCACCCGCGAGCACGCCCGCCTGCCAGACCATGTCGAGGAACTGGTGCCGATAACAATGGGCGTCGGCACCGAGTGAACCCTGCGCGAGCCGGAGAATGTCGACGTAGCTGGCCTCGCTCGGGGTCCCGCGCAGCGCCTCGGCGAAGGCCGCGACCGCGGCCGAGAACCGATAGTCCGTCGACGTCTGCGCCATGCCCAGCCCGGCGTCGCTGACCTGGGTGGTGAGCTTGCGACTGTGGTCCTCGTCGGGCTGCTTGTAGCGGAGGTTGAGGGTCATCAGCGGCCCCGAGTCGTGGTCTGGTGTCGGCACGACCTCGTAGATCGCCGTGACCGTGTGCCCGGCCCCGATCTCGCCCGCGTCCTTGCTGTCGTCGTCGAAGTCGCGATGCGCCAGCACCCGATTCTCGTAGCCGACCAGGCGGTGCTCGGCGATCTGCTCGGGGTCGAACTCGACCTGGATCTTCACGTCCTTGGCGATCGTGTGCAGCAGCGCGGCGGACTCGTCGACCAGGACCTTGCGGGCCTCGGCCATGCCGTCGATGTACGCGTAGTTCCCGTTCCCCTTGTCCGCGATCTGCTCCATCATGTGATCGTTGAAATTACCGGTGCCGACGCCGAGCACCGACAAGAACACGCCCGACTCGCGCTTGCGCTCGACCAGGCGGACCAGCTCGTCGTGATCGCTGAGACCGACGTTGAAGTCGCCGTCGCTGGCTAGGATCACCCGATTGATCCCGCCCGCGATGAACGTCTGCTCGGCCAGCTGGTAGGCCAGCTCGATGCCCTCGGCGCCGTTGGTCCCGCCGCCGCTGGTCAGGCGATCGAGGGCCGCGAGGATCGTCGTGTTGTCGGCGCCCGAGGTCGGTGGCAGCACCGCCCCGGCTGCGCCCGCGTAGACCACGATCGACACCCGATCGTCGGGGCCGAGCGTCTCGGTCAGCGACGCCAGCCCGTGCTTGATCAGCGGCAGCTTGTCGTCGTCCTGCATCGAGCCCGAGACATCGATCAGGAACACCAGGTTGCGAGCTGGCACCTGCTCGACCGCAGGCACGTGGCCCTGAATGCCGACGTGGATCAGCCGGTGCGTCGGGCTCCACGGGCTCGGCCCGACCTCGGTGGTGACGGAGAAGGGCGCGCCGTCGCCCGAGGGCATCGGGTAGTCGTAGTCGAAGTAGTTGATTAACTCCTCGGTCCGCACGGCCGCGGGCGGCGGCAGCTGGGCGCTGTCGAGCAAGTAGCGGCGGGTGTTGGCGTAGCTCGCGGTGTCGACGTCGATCGAGAAGGTCGACTTGGCCTCGTTCGCCGTCAGGACAAACACGTTGGTTGGCAGCGCGGCGTAGCGCTCGCTGGCGGCGTCGCGCTCATGATACCCAGGCCCGCCACCGCCACCGCCACCGCCCGTGCCTACCAGGCCGAGCCCGCCCACACCGTACGCCTCGCCGACCTCGGTGCCGGTCAGGCCGCCCCACACGTCCTCCGCGTCATCGCCGACCGCGAACGCGCCCCCGTGGGGCGAAACCAGAAAATGGCCCGCGCCCGACTCCATCACACCCAAGATCCCAGCGCTGTCGGCGGCCGCGTCTGGATCGAAGTTGCGGGCCATCTGCGGGACCACGTTCTGGGGGCCCTTCATCGCGTAGAGACCCGAGGACGACTTGGACTTCGGCGCGCCCATCTTGCCTTCTTCGCCCTTGTGGACGCTGACGTGGCCGACCATCACCAAGTGATCGGCGGGCTCGAGCTCGGGCGGAGGCTCGACCTCGGCGGTGGCCTCGGCCCGCTTGGCCGCGAAGCCCTGGTACTCCGCCGCGAGCCGGGGGCCATTGAGCACGACCCCGAGCGCGAGCAGGGACAAGCTAGAGATCAGCAGCGCGGGGCGACGCCACCCTGGCGGCGACGGGGTCAACGAAACATCGGAGGAGTCGAGGTTGGGATCGGCCATCGCCGGCACACGACGCGACCACCCGAAGAAGGTTCCCGACCGCCTCGCAGGACCACATTCCTAAGCAAGGCCCGCAACTCGCAAGACATCTTTGCGCAGCTTGCCCAGCGCGGCGCGGCTCTCGGCGTAGACGACGTCCATGACCTGCTCGAGCGGGTCATCCTCAGCCCACGCGTCCGCGAGCACGTCGCGCGGCAGCTGACGACGCAGCATCTTGTAGACGTGGGCCGCGAGATAGAGATCGTCGAGCAGGCCATAGGGACCGAGCTCGGCCTCGGGCAGCACGTCGTCGGGCACCACGAAGTAGGCGAGCACGCAGGCCACGTGGACCCGCGCGTTGCCGGACACCCGCGGGTCGATCAGCAGGCGCGCATAGAAGTCGAACACGTCGCCGGCCCGCAGGATCGCGTCTTGGTGCGCCCCCGCGTAGCCGTGGACGAAGCGGCGAATCTCCGCACGAAAGTCGGGCGCTTCAAAGCTCATCCTGAACCCCTACCTCTCCAGCAAGACATGGCCCCACAGGCGCACGGCACCTCGCCGGACGTCAGTATACCGGGAGTCGAATCATTTGGGGTCGACGGTCGTTGGACGGGGCGGATGCCTGCGAGTCGTCGTCAGTTCATCTCGTTGTTGGTCGGGCTGCCACTCGGGGCCGCGTGTGGTCGGCACCACGAGGCACCTGCCCTGGCCGACGAACAGCATTCGAGCCCCAAACCAAGCGGCTCCGCGCCCGCGCCAGCCAGCCACGGCCCCGGGGACCTCGGTGGGCTGAGCCCCCCCCTCGCGGCGCACATCCGGTACCTACATGAGCGCTTCGAGCCGCGCGGCTGGACGGTCGTGGCCGAGCCCCCGTTCGCGGTCGTGGGTGACGGCACCCGCCTGCAGGTCAGGGGCCACGCGATGACGACGATCCGCTGGGCGGTCACGCACCTGCAGGCCGCCTACTTCGAGCGCCCGCCCGCCGAGATCATCACGATCTACCTGTTCGAGACCGGCGACAGCTACGAACGACACGCGCGCGAGCTGTTCGGGGATCCGCCCGACACCCCCTACGGCTACTACTCACCGAGCGATCGCGCGCTGGTCATGAACATCGGCACTGGCGGCGGCACGCTGGTCCACGAGATCGTCCACCCCTATATGGCCAGCAATTTCCCGGACTGCCCGTCGTGGTTCGACGAGGGCCTGGCCTCGCTCTACGAGCAGTCGGCGGAGATCGACGGCACGATCATGGGGCTGACCAACTGGCGTCTCCCGGGCCTTCAAGACGCCCTGCGTGCCAGCCAGGTCCCGTCGTTTCGCGAGCTGTGCGCGAGCGGTCGCGGGTTTTACACGGCCGATCCGGGCAGCAACTACGCCCAGGCCCGCTACCTTTGCTACTGGCTGCAACAGCACGGGCTGCTGCGTCGGTTCTACCAGGACTTTCGCGCGTCGGTCGCACGCGATCCGCACGGCTACGACACGCTGGTCGCCCTGGTCGGGCCCGACATGGACGCGTTCCGCAGCGGCTGGGAGCAGTTCGTGCTCGAGCTCCGGGTCGGCTAGTCCGGGTCGGCTAGTTCAGTTCGGATAATTCGATCGGCCGACCGCCAACGTTCTAAACTGGACGTCGATGCTCGGTGTCGACGTTGAGATTCCCGGGTCGGGCGCGATCATGCCTGGCTACGCCGCGCTGCCCGAGGGAGCCACCCGCGGCGTAGTGGTGATCCACGAGATCTTCGGTCGCCAGCCCGAGATCGATCGCGTGGTCGAGCGCTTCGCCGCGGCCGGCTACGCCGCGGTCGGGCCCGACCTGTTTCACGACGGCTCGCGGCTCGGCTGCATCCGCCGCGCGCTGTCGACGATCTCCTCGGGCGAGGGCCCGACCGCCGAGCGGATCTTGCAGGCGCAGCGCTGGCTGATCGATCACGCCAAGCTCGACGAGGCGCACGTCGGCGTGATCGGCTTTTGCATCGGCGGCGGGCTCGCGCTCGCGGTCGGGCGCCAGTTCTCTGCGGTCTCGACCAACTACGGCGATCTCCCGCCCGCGCAGGTGCTGCGCGGGAGCCCGCCGGTCATCGGCTGCTACGGCGGCCGCGATCGACTGTTTGCCCGCAACGCCGACCGTCTGCGCGAGCGCATGGACTCGCTCGGTCAGCAGGCCGAGGTCCACGTGTTCCCCACGGCCGGGCACTCGTTCCTGACCGACGGCCACCACCCGATCGCGACAGCGGCGTCGTGGCCACTGTTTCACATCCGCTGGGACCCGGAGGTCGCCGAGGACGCGTGGACGAAGATCCTCGCGTTCTTCGATCAGGCGCTCTGAACCGGTGAACGACTGCGCAGGGCCAAGCGCTCGGCCGCGCACTGCAACAAATCCGCAGTCGCGGCCGGTCCCGGCGGATGTGCCAAAAACTCGGACGATCTGCCCCGCACCTGCAGCATCGCCGCCGTGGCCGAAGTAAAGAGCTCGACCAAACGCAAGAAGACCACCGCGGCCAAGCGCGCCAGCCTGCCCGCGAGCCGGCCAGCCCGGGTCCAGGCCGCCGAGCCGCCGAGCCCGGCTGCCGCCCCACCGGTGCATGGCAGCGAGTGGTGGCGCTCGCCCGACGGTCGCGCGCGCCTGCTGCAAGGTGACAGCCTCGAGCTGCTGGCCCAGCTGCCCGAGCAGAGCGTCGACGTGATCTTCGCCGATCCGCCCTACTTCTTGAGCAACGGCGGCAGCACCTGCCAGGCCGGCAAGCGCGTGAGCGTGAACAAGGGCAGGTGGGACGCGAGCATGGGCGCGCAGGACAACCATGGCTTCAACCGAAGCTGGCTCGAGGCGTGTCAGCGGCTCCTGACCAAGGACGGCACGATCTGGGTATCGGGCACGTCGCACGTGATCTACTCGGTCGGCTTTGCGCTGCAGGAGCTCGGCTTCAAGCTGCTCAACGACGTGGTCTGGGAGAAGCCCAACCCGCCGCCCAACCTGTCGTGCCGCTACTTCACGCACAGCACCGAGCTGGTCCTGTGGGCGGCGCGCGGGCCCAAGAGCAAGCACCACTACAACTACGCCGAGATGAAGTCGCGCAACGGCGACAAGCAGATGAAGAACGTCTGGCGGTTCTCGGCGCCCGGCAAGTCGGAGAAGTCCCACGGCCGACACCCGACCCAAAAGCCGCTGACGCTGCTCGATCGGGTGTTGGTCGCCAGCTGCCCGCCGAGCGGCCGCGTGCTCGACCCCTTCAACGGCAGCGGAACCACAGGCGTGGCCGCGGCCCGGCTGGGGCTGTCGTACACGGGCATCGAGCGGGAGACCGAGTACCTCGAGCTGACCAAGGCGCGGCTCATCGACGAGGTCCCCGAGTGGCAGGCCCGCCCCCCGATCGCCGCGGTCGGGTGAGCGCGGGGCCCGGCCCAGTCGTCGCCGCGGTCGGGGGAGCGCGCGGTCCACTCGTCGCCGCGTTCGGGTGAGCGCGCGGCCCAGCCGACGCACGGCGAGCCTCACATGATCGCGGACGAGGGCCGACGCGGGGGCGCAGTCTCGCCGAGCTCGGCGGTCGCCTCGGGGTGGATGTCGAGCTCCGCGACGCCGCCGCTGAGCAGCAGATCCGCGGCCGGGGTCCCCTCGGGGATCACGGTGCCGTCATGGCGAGTGATCTTCGGGAGCGGGTGGGCCTTCTCGTGCTCGGCGAGTCGGGCCTCGAACTCGTCGCGCTTGGCCTCGTCGATCGCCTTCCATGCCTGGCGACCGCGACACTTGGGGAACCGCGAGCAGCCCAGCCACGGGCCGCGCTTGCCTCGGCGCAGGTTCAGCGGGGCGTCGCACTTCGAGCACTGGATCCCTTCTTCGACCGGGATCAACAGCGGCGGGACCGCCGGGTACTTGACCGCGCCCTTGCGGTCCAAGTTGAGCACGAAGGTGCTCTCGGGGTAGTTCTCCGAGGCCAGGAACGGGCCGAACCGACCGTTGCGAAGCTCCATGCTCGAGCCGTCTTCGGGGTTGCGGACGTCGACGCGCTCGGGCAACAGCGGGCGGCCGCGGCGGTCGATCGGCGCGGCGTAGTCACACTCGGGGTAGGTCGTGCATGACAAGAACCGACCGTTGCGACCGAACCGGTAGCAGGTCCGCGCGCCGCACTTGGGGCACTTGTAGAGGGCCGGCTGGATCTCGGCCTTGGCGTGGGCCATGCCCTCGTGCGCCTCTTCGAGCGAGGCGGCGAAGCTGCCGTAGAACCGGCGCAGCATTGCGACCCAGTCGACCTTGGCCTCTTCGACCTCGTCGAGCTCGCTCTCCATCTGCCGCGTGTAGCCGACGTCCATCAGATCGGGGAACGCCTCGATCAGCTTGTCGGTCACGACCTCGCCCAGGTCCGTCGCGTAGAACCGGCGGTCGCGCTGCTCGACGTAGTTGCGGCTCTGCACGACCTGGATGATCGACGCGTAGGTCGAGGGTCGGCCGATCCCCGCGGACTCGAGCGCCTTGACCAGCGACGCCTCGGAGTAGCGCGGCGGCGGGCTGCTGAATTTTTGCTGGGGGTCGATCTCGAACGGGGCGTAGACGTTGCCCTTCGACACCTCGGGCAGGGTCTGCTCGTCGCTCGCGGTCGGGACCCCGGTCGCGCGATAGAACCCGTCAAACGCGAGCACCCGGCCCGAGGCCTTGAGCACGGCGCCGGTTTGTTTGTCGCTGCGGCGCAGCAACACCATGGTCGAGTCCCAGCGCGCGGGGGTCATCTGGCAGCCGACGAACCGGCTCCAGATCAGCTTGTAGAGCTTGTAGTGCTCTTCGGCCCGGGGGCCGTGGAGCTTGGCCTGGATCGCTTCGGGATCGCGGGCGACCTCGTTGGGCCGGATCGCCTCGTGGGCCTCTTGTGCGCTCTTGTTGCTCGACGCGTAGTGCTTGGGCTCCTTGGGCAGATACCCGTCGCCGTAGCTCGAGCCAATGAACTCACGCGCGCTGTTGATCGCCTCGGGCGACAGGTGCGTGGAGTCTGTGCGCATGTAGGTGATCAGCGCGACCTGACCCTCGCCAGCGAGGTCGACACCCTCGTAGAGATCCTGGGCCAGCCGCATGGTCCGCTGGGCCGAGAAGCCCAGCTGGTTGGCGGCGGCCATCTGCAGGGTCGAGGTGATGAACGGCGGCGCGGGCTTGGTCGAGGTCTGGCGGGTCTCGATCGAGGCGACCTCATAGCGGGCGCCAAAGTCGACGCTGCCGCGCACGCTGCGGATGTACTGCGCGGGGCCCTTGCCCTCGAGATCCTCGACGGTCGCAATCTCGACGTCGCGCAGGCCGACGGCCTCGACCACCTGCTGAACCTGGTCCGACAGATCGACCGGCTCGTCGGCCTTGCAGCCCAGCTTGAACCGCTCGCCGCCGACCTCGTACAGCTCCGTGGCGATCGAGGCTTGCTCGGCCATCCACTTGTTCTGCAGCCGCTTGTTGGGGCCGCGGCCCTTCTCGTCGGTGGTCGCGAGGAACTCCCGCCACTGCTCGGCCAGCTGGCCCGCGGCGGTGACGTCGCTGGCCAGGCGCACGTCGACCCGCCAGGTCTCGTCGGGGACGTGAGCCTCGATCTCGTGCTCGCGTTCGACGACCAGGCGGACCGCGACGGACTGTACGCGACCAGCCGAGAGCCCGCGCGCGACCTTCTTCCACAGCAGCGGCGAGGCCTGGTAGCCGACGATGCGATCGAGGATGCGCCGGGCCTGCTGGGCGTTGACGCGATCGACGTCGATCGCTCGCGGCTTCGCGAACGCGCGCTGGATCTCGTCCTTGGTGATCGCGTTGAACACGACCCGCTTGGCGACCTTGGGATCGATCTCGAGCACCTCGGCGAGGTGCCAGGCGATCGCCTCTCCCTCGCGGTCGAGGTCCGTCGCGAACCAGACGACCTTGGCTGCCTTGGCGTCGCGCTTGAGCTCGGCGACGGTCTTGGTCTTCTGACTGAGGATCTCGTAGGTCGGGGCGAAGTCGTTCTCGATGTCGACGCCGGGCACGGGCTGCTTGGTGCCCTTGGGCGCGCGGCTGGGGAGATCGCGGATGTGGCCGACCGACGCACGCACGACGAAGCCGTCGCCGAGGTACTTGTTGATGGTCTTGGCCTTGGCCGGACTCTCGACGATCACCAGCTGCTTGCCGACCGCCACCGACTTGCCCGGCGCCGCGCGGACGGTCTTGACGGTGGCCTTGCGGTTGGACGCCGCCGCGCTCTTCTTGGCGGTCGTCTTCTTCTTGGTGGTCGCCTTCTTCTTGGCCGTCGCCTTCTTGGCGGCCGCCTTTTTCTTGGTGGTCACCTTCTTCTTGGCGGTCACCTTCTTCTTGGCGGTCACCTTCTTCTTGGCGGTCACCTTCTTCTTGGCGGTCACCTTCTTCTTGGCCGCCGGCTTCTTCTTGGCCGCCTTCTTCTTGGCCGAAGACTTGGTCTTGGCCGCGGACGTCTTGGATTTCGCCCCAGCCTTGCTGGTCTTCTTGCTGGGCTTCTTGGTGGCTTTTTTGGCCATGAGGGGCTGAACTCTCAGATCACCGGGTAGCGTCGGTGGCGCCTCGGGCTACCGACTCGAGATGCGCGCTTGTCACGCGAAGCGACAACTCGTGAGGCATTAATTGAAGGTAGGGACGCCGAACGCTCGGCCGTCGGGGCAGCATCGATGCGCCGAGCGCTTGCCGCTGTCAAGCCGAACCCCCTCGTCGGGCATGGAAGCGGCAATTCTCGACCGATCGCAGCCAGGCGCATGATTCGCCCACACAACTCGGCGCGTGTCACGCGTCCTCTAGCCCTGTTTCCAGCGAGGAACTGGGTCCCGCCCATGCTCGGCGGCGCCAAACCCGGCATCGGCGGCGCCGAACCCCCACCGGGCACCCCTTCGGGCCAGGCAAACCACGTCCGACGACCTCGAGGGTTCGCCGTCAGCTCTCAGCCGCAGTCGAGGCGGCCTTCGGCGTCGTTCTTTTGCTCGCAAGCGTCGCGGTAGGCGGGGTTGGCCAGGGGACAGTCCATGGCGCCCTGGCAAAAGCCGCGCTGGTTGGCGACGCTGAGCTTGCGGAAGCAGGCGAACAAGGCCTGGTTGGTGCTCAGACCTGCAGAGGAGATCGCGGCAGCCTGAACGGCGACGAATTGCTCGCAGCCGCCACCGCCTGGGTCTTGGTGAGTCGCGTGATCGCTGGCGCTCCAGTCGGACACGTCGATGCCCGAGAGACCTTGGATGTCTCCGCCGGTGACTGGCCGCCAGCAACCGTTGGCGCCCATCGACATGTCCAGCCCGCAGTCGGAGTCTTGCAGCTCGACGCTCGCGCAGCAGGAGGTCGCGGTGCCACACACCGCCGTGATGTCAGCCTGGTCCCAGGTGGGGTTGCACGGCAACGGACAGCCCTGGCCCGCGCCGACTTCCATGATGCCCGCCGCTGGGGGGACGCTCGAGGTGTCGATGCAAAAGCCCGAGGTGCTGTTGTTGTTGTTGGCCGACGCGTACAGCGGGATGCCAGAGCCGCCACCGTAGCTGGGCAGCGCCAGCTCCTCGGGCGTGCTCAGATCGATCGCGGCTGGATCGTCGGAGCAGCACACGTAGGTGCCGGCGCCGTATTTGGTGGGGCAGTCACCCTCGCTGGGATCGCAGCGAAACGAACGGATCCCGTAGCTCGGGTCGCAGGCGGTTGCCAGCACAGCCGCGCTGGCGAACGCGGAGGCGTAGAGGAAGGTGGTCTTAAACCAACTCGGCACGGGTCGAAGATATCAGGAATCGAGCCGAGGTGAAGCCTTTGGACCTGACTAGTCGCAGCCTTGTAAGAAGGCTTGGTCGTTGAGCTGCTCGCACGCGTCGCGGTAGTTGGGCTGCGCGAGCGGGCAAAACACGCCGGGGCCCCCGCCAAGACAGAAGCCGCGCTGATCGGCCACCGTCAGACGGTGGTAGCAGGCGCGCAACACGTCGGCCGAGGAGATGTTGTTCGATGACAACACCGACGGCGGCAGACCCTGCACAAACACCTCGCAATTGGTGCCGCTGGGGTCCTGATGGGTCTTGTGCTTGGTGCCGCCCCAGTTGGTCAGGTTGGTGCTGCTGCCCGTGCCCATGATGTCGGTGCCCGTGACTGGGCGATAACAACCATTGTCGCCCATGTCCAAATCGAGCACGCAGTCCTCGGGCTCGAGCTCGGTGGTCTGGCAGCAGATCGTACCGGCGCCACACACATCAGCGAGATCGCCCGAACCCCAGTTGGGGTTGCACGGGACCGGACAGCCCTGCGCGTTGATGTCGGCGAGCGCGAGCGCGGGCGGGACGCTACCAACCTTGACGCACATGCCGGACTTGCTCAGCGGGTTGTTGCCGCCAGAGAACAACGGCGTGCCATCACCGCCGCGCCCCTGATAGTCGGGGGTCACCGTCGCGCCGAGGTTGCTCAACAGCAACGCCGCCGGATCGTCCGAGCAACACTGGTACACGGACCCACTCTCGGTTGGGCAGGTGTCCCCGCTCGCGCCGGGCGAGCAGCGAAACGCCGTAGGCGGGTAGTTGACTCCACAGGAGGACGACACGAGGATCGCGACGCCGAAGACCACAGTATGACCGAGCAGTATGTTCAGAAGACGCAAGGCATCCGCCTCCTCAGGGCTGCCGAAAAGTGGCACGTGGCCCGACCGTTGTAAAGTTCTGTGTTCAACGGATTTTTGCCCGGTTTTGGCCCGTCTGCGCACCCGAGGCTAAAGTCATGTACGTGCCAGCCCCCGTCCACACGAACGCTCTGAACATGCGCACCGCGCAAAGGCGATCTCACGCCGGGCTCGGCGTCCTCGCGCTCATCGCGGTTTCCCTGGTGGGCTGCTCCAAGGACGGCACGCGTGAGAACGTCGTCGATCCGGCCCACGGCAGCGCGGGCGAGGCCAAGGTCGACGAGGACGGCGCGGCGGCGCCGAGCTGGGAGCAGGAGCTCGAGGTCGGGCCGCCCACCAAGACGAGCCTCCGTGAGCATGAGGTCGGCGAGGCCTGGGTGATCGATCCCGACAAGCTCGACGAGCCCCGCGCCCTGAAGATCGCGCAGGCCGAGGCCCGCGGCTACACGGTGATCGACCTCGGCGACAGCTGGCGCCCCTACATCTTCTCGCACAAGACCCCCGGCGCCGAGGACTTCAGCGACAACACCTACGCGGCCCGCTACATCGATCTCGCCAACGACCGCAGCGATCACGACGGCGACGCCCTCGCCGCCCACGAGCACAACTACCTCGAGCTCTACGGGATCCCGCCCACGCTGTCGGTGGTCCTGCAAGAGTGGCGCGCCCTCCCCCAGATCGAGCAGTGCCTGACCGACGCTGGCTACGACGGCAGCAAGTTCGATCCCACGGTCGGGACCATGCCCTACACGCGGAAGGGCGGCGACAAGCGCCTGCGCGCGTGGAAGGGCGCCAAGAATCGGCTCGAGAAGGACATGCGCAAGGCCAAGCTCGGCGACGCGGTGGCCGCTGGCAACCACGCCGCTGCCGCCGAGGTCGAGGATCTCCAGCGGGCCTATGAAAGGTTTCACGCGCTCGACCGCGAGGTGCAGATCATCCGCAACGCGCAGATCCGGTTTCGCTGCGAGGGGCTGTTCAACGAGAAGAACGGCCAGGGCAAGTTCGAGTCCGGCGTGTTCGACGGCAGCACCACCCACGCCCTCGCGAACTTCGAGAAGAAGCACGACGTGATGGGCTGGGGCCACTTCACCTCCGACAACGTCTCGGTCCTGGCCCTGTCCCCGCGTGACGCCGTCTATGCCCGACTGGTGCGGGTCCTGAGCGAGCGGGTCGTGTCCGCGGCTGGCATCGTCGAAGACGGCTCGGCGCGCGAGTGGAAGCCCGACTTTCGCTACACCGACGCGACCGGCGCTCAGCACGAGCTGCGCGATCTGGCCACCGAGTTCAGCCAGGCGGCGATCCTCGCGCTCGCGCTCGACGAGCCCGAGACCGCGCTGGCCTCGCTCGAGGCCCTCGAGAAGCTCGCAACCGACGATCCGGCCCACCCCGAACAATTTGGCGAGCTGCTCGTGGCGGTGAAGCTGCCCGCGCTGCCGGCGTACTACTCGGGCGAGATGGCGTTCTCCACGGTCATCGATCGCGGCGACGTCTGGTACGACTTTCCCTGGGACGCAGACGGCAAGAAGAGCTCCCAGCCGCGCAAGCGCCACCCCAAGCTGACCTTGTATGTGACCTACGAGAACCAGCGAATTCCGCTGGTCCACTGGCGCACCACGATCGGCTCGTGGCGCTCGGAGCTGGTCGAGGGCAAGGAGTACTACGCGTACAAGAACTCCGACGTGGGCGACCGCGTGTGGCAGACGATCATGGCCGCGCCGGTCTGGATTCCCCCGGACGGCACGCCGACCAAGTCGCTGACCAAGGTCAAGTACGTCAACGGCAAGATGCGCCGCGTGGTCAACTACGACGAGACCGGGCCCGGCTATATGTCCGCCTATGGGCTCGTCGCCGGCTACCACGTCAAGCTGCACGAGAAGAACGACGGCACCACGTCGGTGTTCGACAACCAGATCCGCACCCACGGCAGCGTCGACTACATGTCGATCCTGCGCCGCTACTCGCACGGCTGCCACCGGCTCTACAACATGAACGCGGTTCGGATGTTCTCGATGATCCTGCAGCACCGCGCCTACACCCGCGAGGGCCAGACCCAGATCGGCGCGGGCAAGAAGTTCGAGTACAACGGCAGCGAGTATCAGATGCGGCTGCCCACGCGCGGCTACAAGTACGAGCTGATCGAGCCGATCCCCGTGACGGTCACAGAGGGTCGCATCCGCGGCACCCGCCAGCAGCCCTACAAAGACATGATGCCCAAGCCTGGCGTCGACTACTCCGAGGGCGACGACGAGGACGAACTCACGCCGCTCGAGCCCGACGAAGACAACTGAGGGCTTCGAGCGCGGACGACAACCCCTGCGCTCGCGGGGACGACTCGGCTCGTCGCGTACAAACTGCGGCCTCACCAGCGAGCGGCGGCGAAGCGTCCGCGCTCGCCACCGGACCCGGCGCTTGTGGGGGGGCCATCACCCCCCTATAGTCCCGCACCGTGTCGAGCGAACATCGCAGGTTTCAGCAGGCGTACCAGACTTATCTCCTCCCGGCGCAGCGGCGGGAGATCCTTCGTGCGCTCCGCGAGACCCTCGATCCCGAGACGACGCTCGGAGAGGTGGTCGACGCGGCCGAGCTGCTCGGGTGGGGTGAGCCCTTCGCCGACATGAGCTTGGCCGAGCTCGCCGACGCGCTGCTCGATGACGATGAACCACCGAGCGCCGCCGCGGCGCCGAGTCAGCGCCGCGAAGTCGTGGCCGAGGTCCCCGCCGCCGCCCACTACCGAGACGATGGCGGAGACGATGGCGGAGACGATGGCGGGGACGATGACGGGGACGACTACGGGTACGACGACGACGCCGAGCCCGAGCCCGAGCCGGCTCCGGTCAAGCAGACCTCGAAGCGCACCGCCAAGAAGAAGACCTCCAAGAAGATCCCCAAGAAGGTCAGCAAGAAAGTCTCCAAGAAGGTCTCGAAAAAAGCGGCCAAGAAGGTCGCCCAGACCTCCAAGAAGGCCGCCAAGAAGAAGACCTCCAAGAAGGCTGCCAAGCAGCAGACCTCCAAGAAGAAGGCTTCCAAGAAGGCCGCCAAGAAGTCGACGACCAAAAAGGCTGGCAAGAAGTCGACGACCAAGAAGGCCGCCAAGAAGTCGACGACCAAGAAGGCTGCCAAGAAGAAGGCCGCCAAGAAGACCCCGAAGAAGGCCGCCAAGAAGACGACCAAGGGCAAGAAGGCCGCCAAGAAGACTCCGAAGAAGGCCGCCAAGAAGTCGCGCCGCTGATCGGGTTGGCCCGGGTTAGCGCCGGTTGGCCCGGGTTGGCGCGGGTCCCCGTTGTTTGTACTGCGCGGTGTCTGGCAGCGACGTTACTTGGCGTCGCCCGGATCACTGCGACCGACCGCCGCGAGCAGCTTGCGGGTCAGCGTGGGCACGCCGCCCTCGGGCTGCGCCGCATCGCGCAGCCACGTGAAGGTTAGCCCGTCAGCCCGCCCACGGGTCCGCACAGCCTTGCGCGCGCGACCCGACCACGGCAGCAGGTGCCACACCCGATGCGTGAACACATGCTTGACCGCGACCCCGGGGCGAGCGTCGAGAGTGATCGCCACGCCGAGCTGCTCGCTCGCCGCGGCCGCGAGCGCGTCGCGCTGGGCGTCGAGATCACCGTGCTCGCGCTCGAACAACGGCAGGCACCACAGCCCCGCGAGCAGCCCTTCGGTCGGCCGCCGCTCGAGCAACAAGCGCTGTCCGTGACGCAGCGCGAGCGCGTGAAGGTGGAGCTCCGGCGACTTCTTCTTGACCCGCACGGCGGGGATCAGCCCCTGGGTGCCGCTGGCGTGGGCCCGACAGGTCCGCCGCACTGGACACACCGGACAGCTCGGGTTTCGTGGCGTGCACACGGTCGCACCGAGCTCCATCAGCGCCTGCGCGAGCACCCGCGGACGACCGTGCGCGAGCACCCGCTCGACGAACACCCAGTGCTGTCGGGCCTTGGCGTCTTGCTCGCGGGGCTGCTCGATCTGGGCCAGGCGCGAGTGGACCCGCGCGACGTTGCCGTCGACCAGCGGCGCCTGCTGATCGAACGCGATCGAAGCGATCGCTCCCGCGGTGTACGGCCCGATCCCCGGGATCCCACGCAGCTGCTCGGCCGCGTGGGGCAGCGCGCCCCCGAGCTCGGCGTGCACGTGCTTGGCCCCGCGATGCAGCAGCCGCGCGCGTCGGTAGTAGCCGAGCCCGCTCCACTGCTCGAGCACCGCGTCCTCGTCGGCGGTGGCCAGCGCGTGGACGTCTGGGAAGCGGGCGAGGAACCGGCCCCAGTAGTTCTCGACGGTCTCGACTCGCGTCTGCTGCAGCATGATCTCCGAGACCCAGATCGCGTAGGGGTCGCGGGTGCGGCGCCAAGGTAGGTCGCGGGCGTTCGTCGCAAACCACCGGCTCAGCCCGCGGGCGATCGCCTCGACGCTCGCGTCGTCGAGCTGGTCGTCGATCCCGGCCACACACGAGGGCATGCCG
This sequence comes from Enhygromyxa salina, assembly GCF_002994635.1. Classification (GTDB taxonomy): domain Bacteria; phylum Myxococcota_A; class Polyangia; order Nannocystales; family Nannocystaceae; genus Plesiocystis; species Plesiocystis salina_B. Next base: position 50,945 of record NZ_PVNL01000138.1, read on the forward strand.
GGCGTCTCGCAGCGCGTCAAGCTGGGTCAGCTCGCGCTTTTCGGGCTCGGCCGCAGCGGGTAGAGTTCGCCGATCTCCCGCATCGCGGCGATCCGATGGTCGGGCGATGCTTTGGGCGCCGGTTTGGGCCCACCCAGTTGACCTCGCATGTTCCGCAAGCGCGATACCCATATTCACTTCGTCGGGATCGGCGGCATCGGCATGAGCGGCATCGCCGAGGTGCTCGTCAACCTGGGCTACCGGGTGACCGGGACCGATCTCAGCGACAGCGAGACCACCCGTCGGCTCGTGGGCCTCGGCGCCACCGTGCACCGCGGCCACGACCAGGCCCACCTCGACGACGCCGACGTGGTCGTGATCTCGAGCGCGATCCCAGCCACCAACCCCGAGGTGCTCGCCGCCCACGCGCGCAAGATCCCGGTGATCCCCCGGGCCGAGATGCTCGGCGAGCTGATGCGGCTCAAGCAGGGACTGCTGGTAGCCGGCTCCCACGGCAAGACCACCACCACCAGCATGGTCGCGGCCGTGCTCCACGAGGCCGGGCTCGACCCGACGGTGGTCATCGGCGGCAAGGTCAACAGCTTCGACTCCAACGCGCGGCTCGGCTACGGCGAGGTGTTCGTGGCCGAGGCCGACGAGAGCGACGGCAGCTTCTTGGTGCTCTCGCCGACCCACGCGATCATCACCAACATCGACCTCGAGCACCTCGATCACTACGGCGATCTCGACGGCCTGCTCGACGCGTTCGTGGGCTTCGCCAACCGGGTGCCCTTCTACGGCATGGCGACGATCTGCCTCGACGATCCCAACATCCGCTCGATCCGCTCGCGGCTGACCAAGCGCACGGTCAGCTACGCGATCGATCACGCCGAGGCCGACTACCGCGCGACCGAGATCGTGATGAACAACGGCCGCAGCAGCTTCACCGTGCTCGCCCACGGGGAAGATCGCGGGCGCGTCGAGCTCGCGATGCCGGGTCGACACAACATCCTCAACGCGCTCGCGACCATCGCCCTGTGTGACGAGCAGGGCGTGTCGATGGCCGTGTGTCGCAAGGCGCTGCGCGAGTTCTCGGGCGTGCAGCGGCGCTTCACCCTGCGCGGCGAGGTCGGCGGCGTGGTGGTCGTCGACGACTACGGCCATCACCCCACCGAGCTGCGCGCGACCCTGTCGGCGGCCCGCGACGCGTACCCCGAGCGACGGATCGTCGCGGCGTTTCAGCCCCATCGCTACACCCGCGTGCGCGACCACCTCGACGACTTCGCCAGCTCGCTCGACGACGCGGATCTGGTCGTGCTCACCCCGATCTACGCGGCCGGTGAGGCCCCGATCCCCGGGATCGACAGCGAGCGGCTCGCGGAGCTGGTCCGCGCGCGCAAGCCCGGGCGCGAGGTCCTGCTGGTCGCCGCCAGCGCCGATCCCGTGGTCGCAACGACCGAGCTGCTGCGCGCCCACGTCCAGCCAGGGGATCTCACCCTCACGCTCGGCGCTGGCAGCATCACCAAGGTCAGCCACGCGCTCGTCGAGGCCCTCGCGCTGCTCCAAAACTCCGCGGAGTCCTAGTGGACGGGTCGCGGGGTCAAGCTGTGCTCGATCGCCTGGGGGCCGCCCCGGGCTCGGCGGGCGTGATCGACATCGACCCGGCGCTGCTCGAGCTGCGCCTCGACGAGCCCATGGCCCGGCACACCACGCTGCGCCTGGGTGGGCCCGCCGACATCTGGGCGCGACCGGCCGACATCCCGACCCTCGCGGCGTTGCTGTCGCGCTGCGCGGCCACGCAGATCCCGGTGCACTTCGTCGGCAGCGGCACCAATTTGCTGGTCCGCGACGGTGGGCTGCGCGGGGTCGTGATCAACCTGGGCCGCATCAACCAGGTGTCGCGGCCAGACCCCGACGGCCAGCCGACCCGGGTCGAGGTCGAGGCCGGCGCGTCGACGGGCCGGCTGCTGTCCAGGGCCACCGCGTGGGAGCTCGGCGGGGTCGAGTTCCTCGGCGGCGTGCCGGGCAGCGTCGGCGGCGGGCTGATCATGAACGCCGGCACCTACCTGGGCGAGTTCACCAACGTCGTCACCCAGGTCCGCAGCCTGGATCTGCGCGGGCTCGAGATCGTGCGAGATCACGCCGCGTGTGGGTTTCGCTACCGCGACTCGGATCTGCCCAAGCACGAGATCGTGGTGTGGGCCGAGCTCGACCTGCGACCGCGACCGCGCGCCGAGATCGACGCCGAGGTCGCCGCGCTGCGCAAGCGTCGCGACGAGCGCGAGCCCAAGAAGGTCCCGAACAACGGGAGCACCTTCAAGAACCCGACAGGGGACCACGCCGGGCGGCTGATCGAGGTCGCGGGGCTCAAGGGCACGCGCCGCGGGGGCGCGATCGTCTCGCCCAAGCACGCGAACTGGTTGGTGGTCGATCGCGGGATCGAGCCCGCGTGCACGGCCGCCGACATGCTGCAGCTGATCGACTTCGTCCGCGCCGAGGTCGAGCGGGTCCACGGCGTGCGGCTCGAGACCGAGGTCAAGGTCATCGGCGAGGCGCCGTGAGCCGTCGAGAACTTCCCCGACCTGCTAGTGTCGGGCGGGCGATGGCGATCAGCAGCGGCGGCGGCGAGCAGACACCCGAGTCCCTCGAGCTTGGCCGGGCCCCCGTCGACAAGCTGTTGTTGGCCTGCGTGCTCGCAGCATCCACCGCGTACGTCGTGTTTTTGATCGTCATGCAGCTGACCCCGCGCGAGGCCGAGCGCGCAGACCGGCAGGGCTACCTCGGCGTCGTCAGCGGCGAGTCACAGCCGAACGGGCGTGGCGCGGGAGAGGAAGACCCCGCGGCCGGGGTCGCCGAGCGTGGGGGCCGCGGCTCGGCCTACTACGTCGGCAACGGCCAACCCCCGCGGCCGGTCACGCTGGCGGAGAGCTCGACCGAGCGCGCAAAGCCACCTGAGGGCGCGGCGGCGCCACGCCGGCCAACGAGGATCCCTGCCACCCACGTGCAAACCGTGCAGACCCAGACCAGCGAGACCTCCGGCATGCCCAAGCTGGGCTTGACCAAGCTGGTGGCCGCGCGCGTCGAGCAGCTCGGAGCGCTCCGCCTGAGCGCGCCCGAACCAGACCCCGCGTCAGCCCTGGGGCCCACACGCGGCGCTCTGAATCCCCCACCCGGTCATGTCCGAGTAGGTGTAGGGCCCCACTAGCTGATTGTAGGTGTCAATCTGCAGGGTGTCGGGGTTGAACCGAAACGCCGTATTGCTGGCCATCGAGGTCGACCAGATCATCCCATTGAGATCCACGCTCATCCCCCGACAGCTGCTCGACTGGCAGCCCAGATCAAACGGCTCGCTGACCTGCATGGTCGCCATGTCGATGTAGACCAGGCCACCGGTGCCCATGTTCTGCCCGTCGTAGGTCCAGTAGTTCATCCACATGCGCCCGTCGGCGTCCTCTTGGATACCCGAGAGGCTGTGCGCGACGTGGTTGTTGGCGTACGACCAGGTCTCGGTCTGGACGTCGAACTTGGCTGCGCTCGCCGACTGGCTGCCGGACCAGGCCGCGATCCACGGGTTGCCGTCGTGGTCGACGGTCATGCCGTAGGGCGTGATCGGCATGTTCCACACCTGCGTCTCTTGGGTCAGGCGATTGACGAAGCCGAGGCGATCATTGCCAGGTACCAAGTTCGTGAACCAAAAATTGCCCTCGGCGTTGACGGCCCCGCCATAGGGCGACAGCGAAGAACACTCGAACCCGGGCACGCTGACCGTGAACTCCACGTTCCCGGTGTCGCCGTCGATCAGGCTGACCTTGACCACCTGGTCCTGCCCCGGCTTGCAGCCCGCCGTCCACAGCTGCTCGTTGGAGTAGGTGCAGGTGCTCATGTCCAGGATCCCCGGCGCCCACGCGACCGGGCGCTGGGTCGTGTAGTCGAACGGCACGAACCAATCGACGCAGTCGTCCTGACCCCACGGCAGATAGTTGCTGTCCGTCGAGGTCTGCAGGCCCGGCATCCCGTTCTTGTTGGGGTCGCAGTCCTCGTGCTGCGAGAACACCTTGACCACGCCGCCGTTGCGGTTGGCGACCGCCACCGCCCGCCCCGACAGCGAGACCGAGGTCCGCGAGGGGCTGCCGTTGCCGTCGGCGCGGGTCAAGAACCGGCCCTCTTCCTCCATGGTCTCGGTGTTGAGCTTCGTGACCGTGCTCTGGGTGCTGTTGGCGATCCAGATGTACGAGAAGTCGAGGGTCGTGCCGCACTGGCAGTCGAGCTCGCCGTCGGGGATCCCTGCGATGTCGAACTTGGGGCCGCCGCTGGTGTCGGCGTCGCCGTCACCGGGATCGCCGTCGCCGTCGCCGTCGCCCGAGTTGGTGTCGGCGTCGCCATCACCCGCGTCGCCGTCGCCGTCGCCGTTGGTGGTGGTGCCGAGGCTGGTAATGCCGTCGCCGGTCCCGTCCGCGCTGACGCCGGTCACGTTGTTGGTGTCGCTGCCGTCCGCCCGACCATCGCCGCAGCCGCTGACAGCCAAGACACCCACGGTGAAGCAAGCGCTCAGACCAGATACGACGCGTCGTCCCAACATCGGGCGAGGGTAACAGAGCCGGCCGCGACGCGTCGACCCGACATCAAGCGATGCGCGACGGAACAAAGCGTTCAAACATGCGCCCGCGCACGCCAACCCGGAGGCGCAACGCGACCAGACGGCGAGCTGCCGAGCTGTGTGGGGGTGGGGTCGACGACCTACGAACTCCCGAGGTTGTCGAGGATCGTCGACGCGATCGCGTTGCGCCGCTCGATGTTGCCGACCATCTCGTCGACCTGCTCCGCGAGCCCGGCCACCAGGCGTGCGAGGTGATCGACCGCCGCGTGTCGGATCGAGCGCGGCGCCTCGAGCAGCGCGACCACGCAGCCGGGTTGCTCACCGTCGGTGGACCGGCCCTCGAGGATCTTCAAGGTCTTGACCCCAAGGTGAAACTCCCTGAGGCCGCTCGAGGTCGACTCGCCAGCCACGCTCCCGGCGGCCATGCGCAGATAGCCCAGGTAGCTGACCTCGATCACGCGCTTGCCGGCGCTGTCATGGTGCACGGTCTCGGCGATCGGACGCGGGAGCTGATACTCGAACCCCAGCGACAAGCGCCCGAGCGCGCCGTCGATCTCGGACAGCGTGCGGTCCAGCTTATCGGAGCCGTCGTTGAGCCGGCGCGCGGCCTGACCGAGTCGGTACAACTCTTCGGTGACGCCCATCCCAGCATGGTAACGCCACGGCGACTGCGCGATCCGCAGAGTTGTACCGCGGCGATCGGGGCTGGCGGTCCGTTGATTCGGGTGGCTGGCCTGCGTACGCTCCGCCGCCTCATTGGGAGCGACAGCCCGTGCAAGAATTTTTCAAGAAGATCGCCGACGCAGCCTGGTTTCAAAATTCGATCACCGCGGTGATCTTGCTTGCTGGTGTGCTCGTTGGGCTCGAGACCTATCCGGGCCTCGTCGAGCGGTTTCACTCCGCGCTCCACATCGGCGATCAGATCATCTTGTGGATCTTCGTGGCCGAGATCGTGGTCAAGATGGCCGCCGAGGGTAAGCGTCCGTGGCGATACTTCCTCGACCCGTGGAACGTGTTCGACTTCATCATCGTCGCCGCGTGCTTCCTCCCGTTCGAGGGCAACGCGGTCACGGTGCTGCGGCTGTTGCGGCTGCTGCGAGTGCTGAAGCTGGTCAAGGCCCTGCCCAAGCTGCAGATCCTCGTGGGCGCGCTGCTCAAGAGCATCCCCTCGATGCTCTACGTCAGCGTGCTGCTGTTCATGCTGTTCTACGTGTACGCCGTCGCGGCCGTGTTCTTGTTTGGTGAGAACGACCCGCTGCACTTCCAGACCCTCGAGATGGCGATGCTCTCGCTGTTCCGCGTGGTCACGCTCGAGGACTGGACCGACGTCATGTACATCAACATGTACGGCTGCGATCGCTACGGCTACAGCGCAGACTCGGTGGTGCTGTGCACCTCGCCCGTCGCGCAGCCGCTGGTCGGCGCCCTGTTCTTCGTGTCCTTCGTGCTGATCGGCACGATGATCATCCTCAACCTGTTCATTGGCGTGATCATGAGCGGCATGGACGAGGCCCAGTCCGAGGCCGTCGAGCTCGCGCGGGCCGCCCACGAGGGTGAGCCGTCGCTCGAGATCGAGCTCGAGCTGCTGCAACAGCAGGTCGCCGCGATCCAATCGCGGCTGGGCTCGCTGACCCGGCTGGCCAAGAAGACCGAGCCGTAAACTCCGTTTCTAGCGCGCCGGCCCCCCACTCGCCCGCGCCCGCCAATGGGCGTAGGATCCACCAGATGCGTAGCTGGGTGGTCGTGTGTGCGTGTGTGGGGCTGAGCGCCTGCCAAGCCGAGAGCGACACCAGCCAGACCGACGAGTCTGGTGAGTCTGGTGAGTCTGGTGAGTCTGGCGAGTCTGGTGAGCCCGGCGAGCTGCTGATCAGCGAGCCGACGATCGTCCACCACGACGGCCAGCCAATGGTCATCGACCTGCTCGTCGAGCTCGCGGCGCCCGGCACCGCCGAGCTGACCCATCAGAGCGACGACGATGTCCAGGTGGCCCTGCTCGAGCCCAGCGACGGCGAGTCAGCCTCGAGCTTGCACTTTCGCGTGCGGGGCTTGCGACCAGACACCGCGCACCCGCTGGCCCTGAGCGTGAGCGAGACCGACGGCGATCGCACTGCCCAGTGGCAGGGCGAGGTCACCACCGATCCCGCGCTGCCGGGGTTCATCGCCAAGTTCGAGATCGACTCGGTCGGGCCGAGCGCGGTCGACCCTGCCTGGCGACTGTTCGACATGACGCAGCTGTTCACCGCGTCACCCAGCGGCGTGTTCTTGGTCGACGACGAGGGCACGACCCGCTGGTACCTGGGCGACGCCGACGACTACACCGACATCGCGGACATCTTCACTGGTCTCCAGCTGCGCCCCGACGGGACCGTGTCGTACCTGCGTCGCAATTCCGCGTACGTCGTCGACGAGCTCGGTGGCGTGGTGATGCAGGTCCAGGCCGAGTCGATCGGCGCGCACGCGGGCCTGCACCACGACCTCATCGAGCTACCCAACGGCAATTTCTTGGCGCTCGGCTACTCGTTTGCAGACGTCGACTATCAGGGCGAGGGCACCCTGCATGTCGCGGGTGACATGATCTGGGAGTTCACGCCCGCGGGCGAGCTGGTCTGGAGCTGGGACAGCTTCGACCACCTCGATCCGCAGCGACGCCGCGACGGGTTCTTCATACCCATGATGATCCCGGATCCCGACAGCGCCGAGGATGGCCACGACTGGACCCACGCCAACGGCCTCGTCCATGCGCCCGGGGACGACTCGATCTTGGTGTCGATGCGGCACCAGGACTGGATCATTGCGATCGATCATCAGTCGGGCGAGATCCTGTGGCGGCTCGGCGATGAGGGTGACTTCTCGCTCGACGGTGAGCGGTGGTTCTTTCATCAGCACTCACCGCAGTGGCAGGCCGACGGCAGCCTGCTGCTCTACGACAACGCCGTGGGCAACCCCGCGCAGGCCGACGACGACGCCCACTCGCGCGCGGTCCGATACACCCTCGACCTCGACAGCATGACCGCGACCGAGGTGTGGACCGACGACGACGCGCTGTTTCAATCGCCGATCGCCGGCGACGCGGACGTGATGCCGAGCGGACACGTGCTGCGCCTCGACTCGACCTGGGTCTCCGCCGAGCACCCCGACGCGACGTCGCGTCTGCGCGAGCTCGACCCGGACGGCTCCCCGCAGGCGGTCTGGACCTTGTTCATGCCGCCGGGTCAGTTCAGCTACCGCGCGGTCCCGGTCTCGCGCTTCGTTGGCGTGGCCGAGTGAGGGCGAGCGCATGCCCGCGGGCTGGCCCATCATGTATGTTCGGGGCATGCGTCGCTTACCTCGTCTGCTGGGCCTGAGTCTCACCACGCTGCTCGCTTGCGCTGACGACAACGGCGCGTCGACAGCCAGCCAGACAGCGACCAACGGCGACGGGGATCCCTCGAGCACCGAGGGCGGCGAGGGCAACAGCGCAGAGTCTTCGGGCGACGGCGATGGGGATCCCGGCGACGGCGACGGCGATCCTGGTGACGGCGACGGCGACGGCGATTCCGGCGACGGCGACGGCGGGACCAAGTTCGACCTCGCGCAGCCCGACTCCGAGGACGGCGACCCCGTCGACATCTGCAAGGTCAACGAGGTCGGCGACGGCATGACTCCGTGCGAGATGCAGGCCCCGCCCGACGCGTTCGTGCCCCAGGCCGAGTGGTCGTGGTCGGGCGACGCGGGCTACGTGCACTCGATCGTCACCCCGCTGGTCGCCAACCTCACCGACGACAACGACGACGGCGAGATCGATCTGTGTGACATCCCCGACGTCGTGGTGGTCGTCAACACGGGCAGCTGCGCGTCGGCCCGCATCTATGTGCTCGACGGCGCCAGCGGGGCGGTGCACTACATGCTCCCCGGTCCGTTCGCGCGCGCGAGCACCCCGGCGATCGGTGACATCGACGACGATGGGCTGCCAGAGATCATCGTCCAGAGCGGCGCCGGCTCGTGCGCGGGCGACAGCCTGTCTGCGTTCGAGCACGACGGCACCCCCAAGTGGCAGAACAACGCGCTGGGCCTGGGGGGTGAGCACGCGATCGCGCTGGCCGACCTCGACAACGACGGCGACGTCGAGATCATGATCAATCACATGGTCGTCGATCACCTCGGCCAGCTGGTGTTCGCCGCGGCCGACACCGCCGGGGTCCAGTTTCGGTGGACGACCACGACGGCCGCCGACCTCGACGGCGACAACGACCTCGAGGTGATCTTGGGCCGCAGCGCCTGGCACGACGACGGCAGCGAGTACTACTTCGACAACGCGCTCGGGGCCGGCCAGCCGGCGGTTGGCGACATCGACGACGACGGCGAGCCCGAGATCATCGTGGTCCACGGCAACGGCTTCTCGATCCTCGAGCATGACGGCAGCCAGAAGATCATCAATCAGAACCCGACCGGCGACTCGGACTACCGCCGCCCCGCCACCATTCACGATCTCGACGGCGATGACCTGTCCGAGTTCGCGCTGAGCTCGAGCAATCACTACACCGCGTTCGAGGGCGACCTCACCCAGCTGTGGAGCAACAACGTCGCTGATCTGAGCGGCCTCGCCTCGGGCACCGCGTTCGACTTCCTGGGTGACAGCGTGGCCGAGGCGATCTACGGCGACGAGTCCAAGCTGTGGGTATTTGACGGTCAGACCGGCGCGCAGCTGCTGCAGGCCCCGCGCGGGAGCATCACGATCGTCGAGTATCCGGTCGTGTCCGACGTCGACAACGACGGCTCGGCGGAGATCATCGTGGTCAGCAACCACGCCAACAACCAGCCGACGGTCCAGGTGTTTGGCGAGGCCGAGAACCGCTGGATCCAGGCTCGCCGGATCTGGAATCAGCACACCTATCACGTCACCAACGTGCGCGAGGACGGGACCATCCCGCAGGTCGAGGCCCACCACTGGGAGCTGCTCAACACCTTCCGCACCAACGCCCAGATCGAGGGCGGCGCGGTCTGTGATCCGGTCGGCTGACGTCAGCGCTCGCGGGCCTCAGGTCGCCCCCTCGCGATCGGCGACGGTCCACGGCAGCGTGTCCTGCTCGCCCGCGAGGGCGAGCTCGCTGGGCACGGTCAGCTCGCCGACCAGCGACTGCTGCATCAGCCGCTTGACCCGGGTCGGCGAGAAGCCCTTCTCGAACAGGTAGAACAGCTTGGCGAGGGCCGCCTCGGTGGTCATGTCGAACCCGCTGACGACCCCGACGTCGAGCAGCATCCGACCGGTTCGGTAGATCGAGAGGTTCGCCGACCCCCGGGTTGGCTGGGTCACGGCGACCACCACCACGCCCCGCGCGGTCGCGGCTTCGAGCACGCTCATGAACGCCGCGTCCGACGTCGGCGCGTTGCCGGCCCCAAAGCACTCGATCACCACCCCCTGCACGGGCGGCGCGAGCACGGCCTCGAGCATCGACGGCTTGAGCCCTGGAAACAGCCGAAACGCGCCGACCGTGGCGCTGCCGAGCTCGACGATCTCGAGCATGTCGAGCGCGGGCGTGCGGGCCCGCGCGGGCAAGATCAGATCCCAGTTGATCTTGATGTCGATTCCGACCCGCCCGAGCGGCGGATAATTCGGCGACGCGAACGCGTCGAACGAGTCGACCGAGACCTTGCTGGTCCGGTTGCCGCGGAACAGCCGATTGGCGAAGAACACCATGACCTCGGACAGCCGCGCGTGGTGGCGGCCGAGGATCAGCAGCGAGGTCAGCAAATTGTGCTGGGCGTCGTTGCGCAGCTCCTCCAGCGGGACCTGCGAGCCCGTCAACAGCACCGGCTTGGCCAGGTCCTCGAGCATGAAGCTGAGCGCCGCGGCCGTGAACGACATGGTGTCGGTTCCGTGAATGACCAGGAACCCGTCGTAGGCGGCGTAGTTGCGCCGGATCATGTCGGCGATCCGCAGCCAGTGGCCGGGGTTCATGTCCGAGCTGTCGAGCAGCGGATCGAATTCCTCGATCACGAACGCTGGCAGCTCCGCGTCGGCGAAGTGCGGGATCTGATCGAGCAAATGTTGGAGGTAGCCGGGCTCGGGACGGTAGCCGGTCGGCGTCTTGCGCATCCCGATCGTTCCGCCGGCGTAGACGATGAAGATCTTCGCGCGCGCCGTCATTTGCCCGGACCTTATCCGAGCGCCCAGGTTGCATCCAGCTGCGCGATCTGGGCGCTCCTGGTGCCGCGATGATACTGCGGGCATGACTCGCGGCCGGGCATCTGCGCTGGTGATAGAGACTCGAGGTCATGCGCGATCAACTAGCCTGGGGCGCGATCGGTGCATTGTTGGTCGGCTTGGCCTGCGCTAGCCCGGACGGCGGTGACGGGGGTCGCACCACCCACGCCGATGGCATCGCGGGCACGGCTCTGGAGACTGGAGCGAGCGGCGGCGACGAGTCCGACGCTGGCGGTGGCGACGACGCGGCCGCTGACAGCGACAGCGACAGCGACGGCGAGCCCGAGATCAAGTTCGACCTCGGCACGGTCCCCGACGCCCCCACCAACTGCTTGGAGGCCGGCAACGACGACGCGTACAGATACATCTGGGTGGCCAACAGCTCACAGGGCACGATCTCGAAGATCAACACGACGACGCTGATCGAAGAGGGTCGCTACGTGGTCCGCCCAGACTCGGCCGGCAGTCCGTCGCGGACGTCGGTCAACCTCTCGGGTGACGTCGCCGTCGCCAATCGACATGGTGGGATCACCAAGATCCACGCGCGGGTCGAGGACTGTCAGGAGCAAAATGGTCAGGGCGGAGTCCAGACGTCGTCAGGCCCAAACGACGTCCTCGCCTGGGGCACCGAGGAGTGCGTGGCCTGGTACACGCCGATGAACGTCAGCTCGCAGCGCCCGGTCGCGTGGGACCAGGGCGACTTCGACCAGGCCACGTGCGAGAGCTGGAACGCCAAGGTCTGGACCGCGACCGCGACCGCCGGACTGGTCACGGTCTTCAAGCTGAGCGGCGACGACGGCACAATCGAGGCCTCGGCGCCGATCCTGGGGATCACCGCTTCAGGCTACGGGCCCTACGGCGGCGCGGTCGACGGCAACAAAGACTTTTGGTTCATCCATCGCGACGGCTCCTCGTTCCCGCTCGTGCGCGTCGACGCCGACACCCTCGGCTACACGATCTGGCCGATCCCCGCGCCGATCGGCCCTTACGGGTTCGCGATCGACCCCGAGGGGCGCCCCTGGATCGCCGGCTACCAAGGCGGCATCGCGCGCTTCGATCCCGACGACGAGACCTGGCAGATCAACCCCGACGTGACCGGCGTCGGCATCATGGGCGACTCGCTGGGCGCGATGTGGATTGCCCACTACCCGTGGTCGACCGAGGGCGTCTCGGCGCTCGACATCGAGACCATGGAGCTCATCGACTTCATCGCCGTGCCGTCGAACCTCGGCAAGGGTGTCTCGGTCGATTTCGAGGGCTATGTGTGGCTGGTCGACATGACCGACAGCGCGTTTCGGATCGACCCCGACACCCACGCCCACGTCGTCTACGACGGGCTGACGGGCCCCTACACCTATAGCGACATGACCGGATTTGGGCTCGCCAGCGTGACCAAGCCCCAGGGGTGATCGGGGACGTGCAGGGTCGTGAACTCCGCAGCGTCTTCAGTCGGTCGACTCGGGGTCGGGAATGGGCGATGTGCGTCAACACCAAATGCGGCTCAGACGCCCGTCCGCGGGCGCGTACGCAAGCTGCTGCTGCGACACCGTACGCACCAAAGTTTGGATTCGGGTGCTAACGACGCTATATCTCGCCGCGATCCGATGCTTCGTACCAAGCCTCAGCGTGTCCTTGCCTGTCTCGCCCTCGCCGCCTCCCTGACCGGAGTCGCAGGCTGCGGTGGGAGCCTCACTCGTGCCCACGACGCCCTCGCCGTCGGCGACGAAGCCGAAGCCGAAGTTCAGCTTCGCAAGGCGCTCAAGAGCGACTCGACCCGGGTCGAGGCAGGGATGCTGCTCGCGATCATGCTCGCCGATCGCGGCGACAAGATCGGCGGCGACCAACCCAAAGAGGCCGAGGAGTTCTATCGCGAAGCGCTGTCACTCGACGCGAAGAACGAGGCGGCGCGGATCGGCCTGGCCCGCCTGCTCATGAAGCGCGGGTTCATGGACGAGGCCAACGAGCTGCTGGCCATGGAGGGCTGCCGTGGCTGCGGACGCCTGACCTCCATGATGGTCCACGAGAACGCGGCCACCGCCCTCGCAAACGGCGACGTGCTGGGCGCCCGGGCGCTGTTCGCAGACGCGTTCGCGCAGGGCAACGATCCAATGGACGCGCTGGGGGTCGCCCAGACCTGGCTGGTCCCCGCGCATCGCGACCTCGCCCAAGCCCAGGCCGCGCTCGAAGCCGCGGCCCCGCTGATCGGCCGCGGTCAGCTCGAGGCCGAGCGGCGCTTTCAAGAGATCCGGGTCCAGCTGCTCGGGGCCGCGGCGGCCGCCCGCAACAACGACATGGTCGAGGCCCTGTTTCGGGTCCGCACCGAGACCCTGCGCGACGAGCCCGAGTTCGATCTGCGGTTTCGGATCTCGCAGGCCCAGTTTCGCAATGGGGACTCCGACTTCGCGATCCAGCGGATGACCAGCCTGCTCGAGAACTCGGGCCAGTACCTCGAGCCAACCCAGCGCCAGGTCATGGACGCCGCGCTGGTCGTCATGTACTCGGCCCGGGCCGCGCAGTACCTGCAAGCCGGCGACCCGGTCGGCGCGGTCAAGGACGTCGCCAACGGGCTCAAGATCGATCCCGGCAACAACCGCCTCAAGCTTCAGCAGGTCCTGGCGATCGCCGCCAACCGGTTGCCGCTCGCGTTCACCGAGCTCGAGAAGGCGAGCAAGGGCAAGGACCGAAACGAGGTCGAGGCGATCCTCTACGCGCTCGAGGTGTTCGAGCAAATGGACGCCAACAAGACCAACAAGGCCTACGACGCGCTCGAGAAGGCCGAGCGGCTGAGCCCGAATTTGCCAGAGGTCGTGCTGGCCCGGGCCTACGTGCTCGCCGACTCCCGCAACGAGGACATCAAGAAGAAGGAAGACATGCGAGACGCCCGCAACGAGGGCGGCGTCAGCTACCCGAAGGGCCGCATCAACCAGTACCCTGGCGCGCTCGCGTACATCGCCCGCGCCAAGGCGGGCGTGCGCGAGCAGGGCGTGCTGCATGCGTTCCGCGGCCCCGGCTTCGACCCGCGGCTCACCGCGCTCGAGGGCAAGATCCGCGAGTTCTACCCCTATGCGGTCGAGTGGCACGCGGACAGCGGCGGCCTGATCGAGATCATCTCCGAGGGCGAGCAAAACAGCGTCGAGTACAGCGGACCGCACTGGCTCAAGGGCACGGCGATCGCGTCGACCAACAGCTCGGCCGAGATCCCCGTCCCGCACATCGGCCTGGTCTGGCTCGAGTACAAGGGCAAGCGGGTCGCCGTGGTCGTCGAGGACCACGCCCACATCAAGGTCAACGTCGGCCCGCCCGCGCCGGCCCCCGCGGATGCTGCGGATGCTGCGGCAGACGCCGCCGCCGAGTTCGATCTCTAGCGCCGCGCCGTCCAGGGGGATCCGCTCACGGGATCAGCAAGATCCGCCCCTGCTCGACGAACATCTCGAAGTAGGCGCCGTTGGGCTCCCACCAGCTGTGGCCGCCCAGGTCGGCGCCGGTCTCGATCAGGATCCCGGCCGTCGTCATGCCCAGCGCCAGCGCGTGGGTCTGTGGTCCGGCCGGCGCACAGAAGCTGCACGCGAAGTCGCCGCCACCGCAGGCGGCGAGCTCGAAGTCGAAGTGCTGGGCGCCCACCAGCTTGATGACCGGTGCGCCGACGAACTGATCGTAGACCGGCAAGAAGTTGTTGTTGGTGTTGCACTGCCCGGGCTCGGCGATCGAGCCGCGCACGGGCACATTTACCTGGGCGACGGCATCGAGCCCGATGCCGTCGCTGTCGACCGAGTCGAGGCCGACGTAGGCGAGCGCGTTCGAAGCCTCGGCGGCCGCGACAAACGCCGCGAGCCCACCCGCAGAGAAGCCCGCGTACACGGCAGCGTCGGGCTCGAGCGCATCGGCGAGGGCCGCGATCGCCTGACCGTTGAGCTCGTGGTTGATCGAGAAGCTGTTGGTGCACAGCGGGACCGCGTAGACCTTCACGCCCCAGCTAGCGATGTGCTCCGCGGCCTCGGCCATGTCATCGATGCTGCGCATGAAGCCGTGCGCGAGGAACACCGGGACGTCGCTGGCGAGCGTCTCCGGCGTGTAGATCTCATAGTCGAGGTCGCAGCTGGGCAGCGCCTGCATGGAGCCGGCCGTCACGCTGACGGCGTGGGGGCCCAGCTGATCGTAGTCGTCTCCGAGTGGGTCGCCGTCGCCGTCGCCGTCGCCGTCGCCATCACCATCGCCATCGCCCGCCGTGTCCCCGTCGCCATCGCCGTCGCCATCGCCCGCGGGATCACCGTCGCCATCGCCGTCGCCGTCGCCGCTCGGATCGCCGTCTCCGTCTCCGCCTGGATCTCCGTCTCCATCTCCCGTCTCGCTCGTGCCCGCCTCCGCGCCTGGCTGTACGTCGTCGTCCGTGCAGCCCGCCGTGACGACCACGCCGATCCACGAAACTGCGAATAAACAACGTACACCCGATACAAAACACCGTTCTGTTGCCATGGCAGAGTAGAGCCACAGGTCCGCGATGGCGTCAACCCCGTACACTCACATTCCAATACCCGCCATGGTTTCGATTAGCTGGCTCACCCACTTTGCATGATCAGAGCGCGTACTCGCGGCCGACCTCCGCGATCACAAACCCCGCTTGCTCGAGCTCGCGCCGCTGCGGCGAGCGTGGATCCAGCGTCGGGTTCGAGTGGTTGAGGTGGATGAACCACAGCTCGAACTGCGGCCCCAGTCGATCCGCGAAGCGCTCCATGGTGTCGACCATCAGCGGGTGGCCAATCTCGCTGACATCGCGACCGGGGAGCTCGTCGCCGTCGTGGAAGGTGCCGTCGACGAGCAGCAGCTGCACGCCGTCGAGCGCGGCGTCGATGTCGAGCTCCCACTTGGCCCAGGGATCCGTGTCGGGAATGTACAGCGCCCGCTTGCGTGGACCGGCCAGGTACCAGCCAAGCGTGTCGGTGTACTCGCCCCGATGCGGGACCAGCAGCGGCGTCGCCGTGAGTCCGTCGCCGAGCGCCACGCTGCCCCCCGGCTCGGCGACGCTCGGCTCGATGTTGTGGAGCCGCACCAGCTGATCCCACGGCGCGTTGGTGGCCAGGAACTCGACCATGCGCGCGCTCGCGTAGACGGGCACAGCGTCGGCGCTCCCCGCCTCGTAGCCGAGCTGGGCGAGCCCGAGATAGTGGCCCATGTGCGCGTGGGTCAGGAGGATCCCGCTGAGCGGAGTTCGGTCGACGCCGCCCACCACCAGCTCGCGCACGTCCGCGAGCATGTCGAGCTGGCGAGCGAGATCAGGCGTCGCGTCGACCACCCACACGCCGCGCGACTGGGGCGCGATCACGGCCACGCTGGCGACCGGGCTCGCGCGGCCGGGATCGCTGCGGGCCGCGTCGCAGCGCGGACAGTCGCAGCCGATGTGCGGTAGCCCACCGTCTTGCGCGACGCCGAGGATCCGCAGGCGGGGCCCGAGCTGGGCTGGCTCCGGGACCGCTCGATCGGAGGCGGCCACAGGCTTGGCCACAGGCTCGGTGGTTGGCTCAAGCCCGGGCTC
This sequence comes from Enhygromyxa salina, assembly GCF_002994635.1. Lineage (GTDB taxonomy): Bacteria > Myxococcota_A > Polyangia > Nannocystales > Nannocystaceae > Plesiocystis > Plesiocystis salina_B. The sequence goes on from NZ_PVNL01000138.1 coordinate 67,235, forward strand.
GACTTGCTCGCACGCGCAGTCGCGCGGGCTGGGAGTCACCGTGCAGCCAACCACCAGCCCCCCCATCCAAGTCAGCCTGGTCAGCCTGCGCACGTCCGCAGCATACCCAACGCCCGCGCGTGAGATCGAGCGCGCCCGCGCGGACGCAGTGGTGACCCATACCACCTGACGTCGGCGCGAGATTCGATAGCGTTCGTCCCGGCATGTCGCAGGCTGCAACCCAACTCGATCAACAGGTCCGCGCGACCATCCCCTGCACGGATCCCGCGACTGGCGAGCGGCTCGGCGAGGTTCCGGCGCTGACCCACGACGAGGTTCGTGATCGGATCGCCCGCGCCCGCGCGGCGCAGACCTCGTGGCGGCGCACCTCGTTCGCCGAGCGCCGCAGGGTGCTCGCCCACATGCTCGAGATGTTGCTCGAGCACGCAGACCGACTGTGCGAAGAGATCTGCCGCGACGCGGGCAAGACCCTGCACAACGCGATGCTCGGCGAGATCTGGCCGCTCGCCGAGAAGCTGCGCTGGACGATCGCCCACGGCGAGACCCACCTGCGCAGCGAGACCGTGTCCTCGGGGCTGCTGCAGCACAAGCGCGCCCGCGTCGAGTATCACCCGCTCGGTGTGATCGGCGTGATCACCCCGTGGAACTTCCCGCTGCAGAACATCTTGGGCCCCACGATCCCGGCGCTGTTCGCCGGCAACGCCGTGATCATCAAGGTCAGCGAGTGGACCTCGTGGTCGGCCGAGCCGTTCGAGCAGCTGCTGCATCGCTGCCTGGCCGACTGTGGCTACTCCAAGGACCTGATCCAGATCATCACGGGCTACGGCGACACCGGGGCCGCGCTGGTCTCGGGTGGGGTCGACAAGATCGTGTTCACCGGCTCGATGCGCAACGGCAAGCGGGTGCTCGAGGACAGCGCCAAGACCCTGACCCCGGTGATCCTCGAGCTTGGCGGCAAAGACCCCATGATCGTGTGCGACGACGCCAACCTCGACCAGGCCGCCCACGCCGCGGTCTCGGGCGCGTTCATTGCTTCGGGCCAGATGTGCCTCGCGGCCGAGCGCGTGCTGGTGTTCGACGCCGTCTACGATCAGTTTGTCGCCAAGGTTCAGGACATCACCCTGCGCATGCGCCAAGATGCCCCGCTGTCGGGCAAGCTCGTCGACGTCGGCGCGATGACCATGCCCGCGCAGCTCGAGATCGTCGAGGAATTGGTCAAAGATGCGATCGCCAAGGGTGCCTCGCTCAAGGCTGGCGGACGCCGGACCAAGGGCAAGCCCAGCAAGCACTACTTCGAGCCCACGATCCTCGCTGACGTGACCGACGACATGCGGATCATGCACGAAGAGACGTTTGGCCCGGTCATGTCGATCATTCGGGTCGAGGGCGAAGACCAGGCCGTGCGCGTGGCCAACGAGACCGCCTATGGGCTCAGCTCCTCGGTGTTCACGACGGACCCCGTGCGCGGGCGTCGGATCGCGGATCAGATCGTCGCCGGGTCGACCTGCATCAATGATTGGGCGCTGATGTACATGGTCCAGGATCTCCCCTTTGGCGGGATCAAGGGCAGCGGGTTTGGTCGGCTCAACGGCCGCGAGGGGCTGCGGGCGTGCACGAACACCAAGGCGGTCGTCGAGGATCGGCTGCCGATCCACCGCGCGATCAAGCTGTTTCCGGGCCGGCGCTTCGACTACGACGTCACCCGCGAAGGTGTGCGGCTGCTGTACAGCAAGGGCGTGGCCAAGAAGCTCGACGCGCTGGTCGGGCTGGGCAAGGCCCTGCGCAAGCGGGCGATGTCGTAGGCTGGGACTACCCCCCTACGTGCACCCCAAAGTCGACGGGGCCGGCGTTGATCGGGACGTGGAACTGGACGAGGTAGCGTCCGGCTGGCAGCCGAGCCTCGGGCATGATCACCAGATCATCACCAATATGGTTCTCGACGCCGCGCTCCGAGCAGGCCCCGCAGCGGCGCAACAATAGGTTGCCGCCCTTGCGAATCCCGTCGCCGGTCGCGTGAACGAAGCGCTTTCCTGCGATCGCCGGCCCAATCTCGATGATGTCTTCGGTGAAGGCCATGCCCTCATACGGACCCATGACGTCCCTCGCGTCACAGTCGACCCGGCGCTCGAACACGGGCCGCGACGCGCTCAGCCGCGCGACGGGCTCGGCCTCGCACACCACGCCCATGTCGACGTTGCCGTCGCAGTCCGGGTAGTTCGCGTAGACCGCGAGCATTTGCTCACGACCGAGCCCCACGATCGCCGCGAACGCGGCCTCGACCTCGGACACCGGGCTATTGATCGCAAGCAGCCCGTCGAACATCAACAATCGGTCGCGGCCGTAGGTCTCCGAGATGAACGCGAGGAAGTGCGCGACGCGGCTGTAGTCCGAGACGCCGCTGATCTTGTCGGAGTCGCCCATGATCAGCTCGGTCAGGCGCTCGCGCGACGCCATCTCGTAGACCGGATAGGGGTCCCCAAAGTGAAACGCCAGCCCCTCCTCGAGCACCGCCGGCAGCCGGTCGCCGTCGCGCGCATGCACGATCTCGTGCATGTGCGGCACCCACTCGGAGAACACCAGCCCCTCGCTGCCGCAGCCGATGACCGCGGGGCCCTCGGGACAATGCGCGGCCACGTCGTCGAGCCAGTAGTATGCGATCTGAACTGGAGCTGAATTCAGGGCTTCGAGCACTCTGCCCGCGCGCTGATCTAGATAGGCTCTAGTCCCACCACATAATTGCTCCGGGTGATCCGCGCTGAACGTGACGTGCTCGCCCTCCCACGCGACCGCGGGGAGATCTTGGCAGCCGGGGAGCAGGGTGATCGTGCACCCGATGACAACGCTCGCCCAACGCTCATGCTGGGCACGAAGCATCAATTGTGTCTAACACGAGCCCGCGATCGGACAATCGCCACGCAAAACGTTCGGAGGCAGCGCCTCAGGTGTCGCCGGGGTTGAGCCGGCCTTGACGGCGAAGCTCACTCGCCAGGAACGGTTCGTCTGTCTCCAGAGCCCAAATTGGAAGTGCGGCGTGACCGGGCGGAGCACTCCAATAGCGCTCCGCAGCTCGCCGCCGCGTGACAGCGAGTGCCCTGCCGTCGAGGTTGAGCGCGCGAATTGTGTGCGAGACAGCTTCACGATGTTCGAGTCGTGCGTCTGGTCCAACGACCGTCTTGAACGTCCCAAAGTCGATGGCGAACCATCCGCGCTCAATCTCGAACGGGTCGAGAACATCCGGGATCGCAGACTTCACGCTGTTGACGAAGGCATGGGCGAGACGGTAGTTCGACCACATGTATGCCAGTAACGGATCTGTCGCGTTGCGAAGCGCGACAAAGTGATCCGTCGTGGGTGTCTCCACCGGCTCAATATACCGCGCAAGGTAGGCGCAGTAGCCACCATACGCCCGATGCAGGGCTGGCATTGCCCGCCTCCAATAAGGGTAGCGGCGCAGCATCGCAGCGCTGACATCTTCGACGCGCGTCACCTGGGCGGTGATGTTTTTGCCCTTCCAGATTCGCAGCGGTCGCAGGCCGGCGAGCTGCCGGATGGCGTCCTCTCCACGCTCATAAACGTCGTGGCGAAAGTCGTACGTCGAGGCCTCGGGCTCAGGCCGGGGGCTCACCGGGATCACGGCGACCAGCCCTTCGAGCGCCGCCATGCCCTCCAGTTCAGCCAAAACGGATCCGTGTCCGCGAGCACCCCACGCAAACGAGTGCGCAAATGATCGGCACGCTCCTGCGAGGCGTCCGGGTCTGCCATTAACGCCGCGGCGTCTTTCATGGCGGCCTCCGCCTCGCGAGAATACGGCGCAGTCTCGTCAAATACATCGGACTCCAACCACATGAGCGCGTCGCCACGTTTGTGCCACTCGTCTCGCTCGATGACGACGGTTCCATTCTCGAGGTCGAGCTTCCACAGGGCATCCTGCTTGGGATCAAACAGCGGCTCAATCGAGGTGAGCACCAGCGGAGAGTGAGTTGCAACGATCAGCTGCACATCCGGTGCGTCGCCCTCTCGCCAGCCAGCGATCGCCTTCATCAGGCCCGGGAGCACCGTGCGCTGCCAACGAGGGTGCAAGTGAGTCTCGATTTCGTCCACCAGCATGATGATCTGGCGCGAAGGAGCGATCGCGCGGCGTGTCGACTCCGCCTCATGCTCTGACATGGCCCAGGCCAACAAATACGCGAGCTTGCACATTCGCCGGACACCGGCAGGCGCGTACGTGATCGGCACATCTTGCCCATATGGCATGCGAATGGTCGGGAGCTCCCGAACGTCATCGAGGGATGGCCGCACGAGCTCACCCGGCTCGAGAGCCTGGTTGTCGGGCCCAAGCGCTGCCAGGAGCTCGACGAGCAGCTCGAAGCGCGGATCGCCTGCGCGCTGCCACTCCCGCCACTCGTCGACGAGACCCAGGCAGAGCGTCTCCTCGCGTTCTTGCCCGGCTGCTGTCACTCGCCTCCGCAAGCCCCAGAGCACCTCCGATGACGTGAATTGGTACGCGGCTGGAGACTCTGCCTCGCCGCCGTCCGCACGTGAGTAGAGCCGGTAGTTTCGGGCCGGGTCCCACACCGAAAACGAGCCATCCACGCGCGCGTACATGACCAGGCCGGGATTTGGTGGCCGACCCGACCTACGCTTCCAGTATTGGCCGTCGGGCATCCACCTCGACTCGGAGCGGGAGATCGCCGACTCGCCGTCGAAGTCATGGCTGATGCGGGCGTCCGGTGCGGACGGAACCGCGGCGACCTCGTGCCAGGTGCGAGTCAGCGACCACCAGGCGGCCTCCAACAAGAAGGACTTGCCCAACCCGTTGTCGCCGGTCAGTAGGTTGAGCCGGGGGCCGACTGGATTGAGGACGAGGTCCTTCGCAGGGCCGACGTTGTGGAGCGCAAGCTTGCGTAGCATCGGAGTCCCGCCCCGAGCGTAGCCCCTGGCGCGCCGTGATTCACGTGGGCGAGCCGGAGGGTGTCGGCAGACCCGTGTGCTGCCTCACCTCTCTCGCCATCAGACGTGTCGACAGCACTAGTTGCCACGTCGCGCGAAGTCCCGCGCAACCTGAACGCGCCCGAGCTCCAGCTCGCGCCGCGCACCGTGGTGATCCACGCGCGTGATCACGTCGACGTCACTCCACTCCACCGCCACCAGCGGCACGGTGACCACCACCGTCTGCGCGTCGCTCAGCAGCTCCACGTCGGCGATCTCGGTAGCAACCAGCTGCCCGTGATCCCAAAATTCCACCGACTGCTCGCCCGAGCGCTGCGCCGGGACGGCCGCGTCGTACACCCACCAGTCTTCGCTCCCATCGGCGAACAGCATGCCCACCAGGATCTGCCCGGTCTCCCCGGGCGGCTCGGCGGCGCCGCCATTCCACGAGGTCAGCGTTTGAATCCGATCATAGGTCTTGTTCCACGTCCAATCCGACACCCACGCGTTGCCGCAGTAGCTCATATAGTCGTGAGCCGCGGTCGGCGTGTACATGTGAAAGTCGCGGATCCCGAACCCGTAGACGCCGATCTTGCCGTCGGCGTGGGGGTACGAGGGATCGGGCCCCGCCGAGTCGGCGCCAGGGCAATAGACGTGGCTCAGACCCTGATTGTGGCCAACCTCATGCACCCACGTGCGCGCGCTGTTGGTCGGCGCGAAGGTCTGGGGGTCCTCGCCCATCTCGGGGTCGCCGGGATCGTGGTGCTTGTAATACACCGTCGCCGCGACCCGACGATCGCTGTCGTTCATCCCCGGCCCAGCCAGGTTGGCGATGCCCGCGACCATGTTGACGCCGGATCCGCCAACATCGACCAGCGCGTGGTAATAGACGTTCGCGGCCGCCCCATCGTTGATCTTGAGCGCCCGCGTGGGCCCGAGCAGCGAGCCCAGGTTGGTGATGCGCTCGTCCCAGACCAGCGGCTCGTCGCGGATCGAGATGTTGATGGTCTGCACCGGATTTTGTTGCAGCAGCAGATCATGAAACAGCTGCAGGTCCTCGGCGGTGATGTCGGGGTAGCGCGGCGGGTCGGGCCACTGGTAGTCGACCGGCACGATCACCAGCTCGAGCTCGAGCGGCGTGGTCTCGAACCCGAACGGCTCGGGTTCGGCCGGCGCCGCGCTCACGCCCTCGCTCAGGCCCGAGACGTCGATTGCCTTGTCGGACTCGCGCAGCTCCAGCCAGAACTCAGCTCCGGGCTTGGCGTCTTTGGCGAGCAGGCTGAAGTAGAAATTCGTGTCGAGGTTGCGCGGATCCGAGTCGGCGGTGACAAACAGCTTGCGCTGGCTGATGATCTCTTCGCCGCCGTCGGCCGGATACACGTGCAGGAAGCCCGTCAGGTCACGATCGATCCACGCGGTCGGGTCCTCGATCACGTGCTGAAACCGGACCAAGGTGTCGCGATCCCGAACCAGGTAGGCGTTGCGCTGGTCGGGGCCCAGATAGTTCGCCCCGTCGGTCAGGGCGATCGCGGTGCCCTGGTTGGCCTCGACGCCGACGATCGAGATGCCCATGGCCGGGCCGCCGAGCTCCGGGGCTGGCGGCTCCGTGGACGGCCCGGTCTCGTCGCCCGTTTCGGTGTCGTCGGTCGTCGCGCTGACCGTCTCGTCGCCACAGCCGGCCGCCAACGACATCAGCGCGAGTGAAGTGGCGCCTGCAACACAGATCAGACCAGACAGAGCCCTCATGGCGAGAGTCTACGCGGTTTTCAGCGCGATCACCCTCGCCCGAGCTCGGTGAGCGCGTGGACGGGACCGCTCGGATCACCCCTGGGGCGCGGTCGAGGCCCTCTCAGCGGTTTTTCTCACGACCCGGGACGGGTGTGCTCCCTGCCGGCCATGATCCCCGCAGGTGACCGCCCCCGACCAGCACGCGCTGTTCGCCGAGTTCGAGGCGCTGTATCGGGCGCAGTTCGGGTTCGTGTGGCGCTCGTTGCGGCGCTTTGGCGTGCCCGAGGCCGCGCTCGACGACGCCGCTCAGGACGTGTTCGTGATCGTGCACCGCCGGTTCGGCGTGTGGGATCAGGGCGGGTCGGTCCGGGCCTGGCTGTACGGCGTCGCGCGGCGGGTCGCGTCGGCTCACCGCCGCACCGATGATCGGCACCAACGCAAGCTGGCCGCGCTGCCGACCGACGAAGCCCGCGACGGCCTCGAAGATCGGCTTGGCGCGCGCCATCGGCTCGAACAGATCGCGGCGCAGATCGACGCGCTCGAGCCCAGCCGCAAGCAAGTCTATGTGCTCATCGAGCTCGAGGGCCTCAGCGCTCCCGAGGCCGCCGAGGCGCTCGGCTGCAAGCTCAACACCGTCTACTCACGCCTGCGGCGGGCGCGTGCGGACCTCGAGGCGGCCCTAACCCAGCCGCCAGCACCCGAAAGCAGGAGCCATGATCGAACTGGATGAAGCGACGCGCCACGCACTGTTGGCGCGGGACGGACCACCTCCGGGCACCAGCGAGCAGATCCTCGCGACCTTGCGCGTTCGACTGGGGCCGGGCTCGGGCGGACCGGGCCCGGGCGGACCCGAGCCGCTCGCGGGCGACGGCGCCGTCGCGTCTGCGCTCGAAGGAGTCGCCGAGGCCGGGCGAGCCGCGTGGGTGGCCAAGGTCATCGGGGCCACGGTCGGCCTGACCGGCGCGGGACTGCTGGTGCTCAAGGTCGGCGCCATGACGATCAACGCCGCGGGGGTCCGCGACGACGCACCGCCGACCCAGGACGTACAGGTGCAGGTCGAGACAGCCGACGCTGGATCGGTCGGTGACGACGCGGCGACGGAGCAGCCCGCGCCGAACCTGACCGAGCCGCCCGAGCCAAGCTCCACGAGCGCGGCCGACTCGAGCGGCCTACCCCGAGCCGAGCGCAGCTCGTCCGCCGTCTCCCGTGACGACGACGAGCGCGACGACGCCCGCTCCGATCTCGCGGCCGAGGTCGCGCTGCTGCGCGACGCCAAGCAGCTGCGAGCGACGGCGCCCCAGGCCGCGCTCGAGCAGCTCGAACGACATCGCGCGCAGTTCCCAGCCGGCACGCTGGCGCCCGAGCGCGACGCACTCCGGATCGAGCTGCTGTGCGCGCTCGGTCGCGTGACCCAGGCCGAAGCCGCGCGCGAGCAGTTCGCAGGCACGCACCCGGGCTCTCCGCTGCAGGCCCGGATTGAAACGACCTGCGCCGGGACGGATCCCGAGCGCGGCGGTGACTAACTGGTTCAGAGACCCAAACTCATGACCTCTTCAAAATTATTGTGCTTGGTTTCACTGCTCTCGCTCGCGGCCTGCGACATTCCCAGCAAGTCGATCGGCGACGATGACGGCGGCTCGACCACCGACGTAGATGAAGGCGGCGACAACGGCGACGGCGACCCGGCGGACTGCGAGGCGCTGTGTGGCAGCTTCGAGCGCGAGTGTGAGTACGACGCGTGCTGCAGCTGCGCCATGGCCGGCGGCTCGTTGATCATCTACGAGAGCTATCCGCCCCAGTACGCCTGCGATATGGCCAACGGACCGCTGCCGGGCTGGGAGTCGCCGATCTGCGACTGGGGCAACTGCGAGGATCAGGTGTCCGAGCTCGCGATCGACGAAGTCTTCGAGCCGGCTGGGGTGACGCCGCAGCAGGTCATCGACGTCATCGGTCCGCCGATGGAGACGTCGCATGTCTGGGACGACGCCGACGTTCAGCTCAACGTCCCGGGGCCCATGACCGTGGTCTCGTTCACCGCGACCCCAACCGGGACCTATCGCGGGGTCGAGGGCATCTGGGTGCCACCCGAAGATCTACCGAATCTCGAGGGGGAGTGCTCCTCGAGGGTCGAGGTCGACGTGGACGTGTCTCTGACCACGACCGACGGCGCGCTCAATGAGGCGTTCGAGGGTGTGGTGTACAGCTCCGGCGACGCCAACCTCGACTTCAATTCGCCCGGCGTCGCGCTGCGCCACTATTTTGCGTCGGACGGTGGGTTCAACGGCACGCTCGAGCTCAGCGCCCCCGATGCCCAGTCGACCCTCGATCCCGAGGCCCAGCTGAACGTGCAGTTTGGGCGGATCGACGACGGCGGGGATCCGCCCGAGCGCTTCGGCTCGCTCACCGTCGGCGTGGAAGTGATCACCGATGAGTGGGCCGGCTACGGCTGGGCCGAGTTCGGGCTGTGGTGGGACGAAGGCTGATCGAGGACTAGCTCATCAGCTTGTTGATCTCGGTCTGCCAGTGCTGCGCGAGGTCTTGCACCGAGGCCGCGCGCAGCCGATCGAGCGCAAACGTGAACTCCTGCCGCTTGTCGAACGAGAACAGCTTGCTCTTCTCGACCTCCATCATGACCTTGACGTTGGTACCCATGTACTCGATGTCGAGGTTGATGTCGGTGATGTTGAGCTTCTGGCGCAGGTGCATCGGCGGGTTGAACTTGCCGCGATACTTCTGCCCGAGCGGCTCGGCCTCGAGCTCGGCGATGCGATAGTCGAGGGTGCCCAGCGCGTCGCGCATCTTCTCGATGTCGGTGTTGCGCATGGTGATCGGGGCGGTCGCCTCGATGTCGCGCGCCCACTTGATGTCGACGTAGGCGCGCAGCTGCCAGTGGCAGACCGGGCTGGAGGCCGAGGTGCCCGAGGGCACGCGCAGGCGAAACGGCATGGGCAGCACGTCGTTCTTCTTGGTCTTCCACGGACCCTGGCGGACCAGGCAGCGATCCCACACGTGGCCGCTCTTGTGCCCGCGCTGGTGGACCTCGATCAGCTCGATGATCACCGAGGCCACGGTCTCCGAGTCGGTCGCCGTGTACTCGAGGAAGCCGTCGAGGGTCGACTCGTTGGCGAAGGTGTCGCCGGGCAGCGCGATCAAGAGAGTGCCGTTGTTGTTGCCGCCCTGGCGCCGATAGGTGAGCTCCGCGGGCATCGGTGTCGCGGCGCCGCCAACCCCCACGGTGGCGGCCACGCCCACGCCCGCCGCGGCGGCTGCCTGCGCGGCCGCAAACGCGGCCGGCGAGTCGGCGATGGGCTGTTGCTGCGTATGGGCCTGCTGTTGTTGCGCGTACGCCTGTTGCTGCTGCGCGTACGCCTGCTGTTGCTGCGCGTACGCCTGTTGTTGCTGCGCGTACGCCTGCTGGGCCGGCGTCAACCCCTGGGCTGGGGCATACGCGTAGGCCGGTTGAGCCGGGACCGCTGCCTGCTGCTGCTGGGCCCGGGCGGCCATCGTCGCCGCCAGCGCGGCGGTGATCGGTGCGGTGTTGGTCCGCGCCTGGACCCCGCGCGCGGGCCACTCCACGCCGAGCGGCGTATGGCCCACGAACACCGTGTGGCCAGGCTCGATCGCGACGGCCACGGCGCCCAGCGCTTGGCCGTTGACCCACGTGCCGTTGGCCGAGCCGAGGTCGCGGATGTAGAGGGTGTCCCCGTCCAGCCAGACCTCCGCGTGGCGGCGCGAGATCTGACCGTCGGCCGCCCACAGCTCGGAGCCCTCGTCGTCGCGGCCGACGATCGCCCGCGCCTTGAAGTGGTTGAGCTGATGGGAGGTGGTTCCGAACTTGAGCTCTACGATCATGGGGTGAATCTCGACTGGCGCGAAGTCTATCAGGCTGGGTCCCCGCCGGGGCTCCCGTGCCGCACGCAAGTTGCTATGTTCCCGGCATGCGGACTCGACTTGGACGCCACACCGCCCTCGCCTTTGCACTGGGTCTGCTCGCGGGTGGTTGTGGCGACAGTGGTGGAGCCGAGGACACGGCCGCCGACGCGACGACTGAGACAACGGGAGATGGCGACGGCGACCCTGGAGACGGCGACCCTGGAGACGGCGATCCGGGCGACGGCGATCCGGGCGACGGCGATCCGGGCGACGGCGATCCGGGCGACGGCGACGGCGACGGCGATCCGGGCGACGGCGATCCGGGCGACGGCGATCCGGGCGATGGCGATCCGGGCGACGGCGACGGCGACGGCGACGAGGACTCGGGCGACGGCGACGACGACACTGGCGACGGCGACGGCGACGGCGACGGCGACGGCGATGGCGACCCTTTCACCTGTGACGAGATCGAGGTCATGTACGACTCCTGGGTCGCGAGCGCGACCGACTGCAACGCCGACGACCAGTGCCAGGTGCTCGATGGCCACTGCTGGATGGGCCTCGGCGGCTGCTGGTACGTCGTCAACTACACCGTCAGCCAGGCCGATCTCAACGGGCTCGCGGATCAGTTTCAAGGCAACAACTGCCTCGGCCCGGTCTGCGCTTGTTTGGCACCGCCCATGAACGTGGGCTGCGTCGCGGGTACCTGTGCAGAGCTCTGATCGGCCCGTGTCCTTGATGTTGCGCATGCACGTGGGAGCTCACTCGTGAAGTGGTTCGCGCTCGCGCTGCTGCTCAATTTCGCAGCGCCCGACCCCGTCCCCGTTCAACGACCGGGCGACGCGGTGACGTGGATGTTCGAGTGGCGCGCACCCGCGGGCTGTCCAGACCGCGAGCAGATCATCGAGCGGATCCGCGAGTATCTGCCGCAGCTCGAGGATCCACCCACGCGGGCCGCCCACGCGATGCTGCGGATCGCGGCCGAGGTGGTCGTCGCGGGCGACACCTGGCAGGCACACCTGCGGGTCAGCGGCCGCGACGGGGATCAAGTCCGCAGCTTCTCGGCGGCGAGCTGCAGCGAGCTCGCCGACGCGAGCGCGCTGATCGCTGCGGTCGCCCTGGATCCGGTGCTCACCGCCCGCAGCGTCGCGGCTGCGGCCGCGCCCGCTCCCGCGCTGGCGCCCCCACCGAGCCCAGAGCCGGACCCGACCCCCGAAGCTCGACCGGCGCCGCAACCTCCCAGGCCAACTGCCCCTCAACCTGGCAGCGAAGGCGTCCCCGCGACCAGCGTCGTGATCAGCGAGCCGCCGCCGACTCGCAATTTCAAGGTCGGCCTGCGTGCCCAGGGCCACGGAAGCTTTGGCCCAACCACCACCGGCTACGCCGCGGTCGGTGGCGGCCTCGCGCTGTTCGACGGTCTGTGGCGCTGGCAGGTCGAGGGTGGCTATTGGATCCCACGCCGGGTCAGCCTCGCCGACGGCCGGGCCGGTCGGTTTCAAGCCTGGTGGGTGGGCACGCGCGGCTGCGTGGTCCCCAGCGTCAACTCCCTCGAGTTCCCGCTGTGTCCGGGCGTCGAAGCCGGGCAGGTGATCGGCGCGGGCATCGAGCCGACCACCAACCGCAGCAGGGCCCGCTACGCATGGGTCGCTGGCGTGCTCGGTCAGGGCGTCAATTGGGTGATCACCGACCGCGTCGCGCTGGCCACCGAGCTCACGCTGCTGCTGCCGTTCACCCGCGGTCAGTTCGCCATTGACGGGCAAGCGATCCAATCGATCACGCCGGTCGGGGTTCGCGGGATGCTGGGGCTCGAGCTCCGAATGTAGGCGGGACAAACCACCGCTGATCAAACGTGAACGAGTGGAGCATCACCATGCCGACGCTCAGATCGGCGAAGTCGACCAAGACCATCAGGCTCAGATGCATCAGCAACCCAGCCGCCCACACATAGGGCCGCGCGCGCGAGCTCAACGCGACAACCGCAAAGCTCAGCTCCATCCCCAGCGCACCCCAGGTCATGACCTGCAGCAGCGGCTTGGGGAGCGCGAGCAGTGACGCCCCCAGGCCGCCGCTGCGCGCCAGCGGACCCGTCAGTACGTGGGTCAGCGCGCTGCCGTCGATCCACGAGGGGCTGCCGAGCTTGATCAGGCCACTGTACGAATAGCCGACCGCCATCAGGATCCAGACCACGGCGTACGAGCTCGCGGGCATCGCCCAGCGCGACGGCCGGGGCTGGCCGATCGGCCCGGCCGCGGGCGTGAGCGCGTGGACGATCAGCAGTAGCCCGACGTAGGGCAGACCCGGGTTGGAGATCAACGGATTGCGCCCAAACAGGCTGGCCCAGATCACCCACAGCCCCACCGCCGCCCATCGATCGCCGCGCCCCAGCGTGAGCATGACCGACAACACCGCGCCCAGGCCGACCCACGCGACGCAGAACCACGGCGCGTCGTACACACCCAAGATGTTGGGCAGCGCGCGAACGTAGGGGCTCAGCCCGGCGTCGGGCAGCACGCCCGCGCTGGAGAACAGCTCGGCCGCCCACGGCATCAGGTGGGCAAAGTGGACCAACAGGTAGAGCCCGAGCACCATCCGGTACACGCGATAGACCTCGACCGACCACGGCGCGTCGGCCTGGATGAGATCCCTGACTCGCGCCGCGATCACGACGGGCACCTCACTTCCAGGGTGTCGGGGACCTCGTCCAGCCTGAGCCCCGGCCGGGGCTCGTAGTGGATCACATAGTGCGTGCCGCGGTCGTGCGGCTCGGCGCCCAGCTCATCGAGCAAGGGGGCGTCGCCGCACAGACCGTGGGTCGCAACCGAGCGAAACAGCGCCATGCCGTCGTCGCTGGTCGCCAGCACCGGACCGTAAGCCAGCGCCGCCCCATAGACATTGCGCCGGTTGTAGGGCCCCTCGAGCTGGCTGTAGCGCGCCTGGGTGATCGGCAGCTCACGCGGCGTGCCGTCGGGTGCCTGCCAGCTCAGCGTGAAGCTGGTCGAGAAGGTCTCGAGCCCCTTGGTCGTGGAGAACACCTTGGGTGCGGGCGACAGCATGGTCGCGGCCGCGAAGCCCTTCAGCTTCGGCAGCCCGGCGAGGTCGCCCACGATCTGGGCCAGACCGATCACCAACAGCAGCGTGGCGGGCAGCCAGCGGCGCCATGAGATCCTCATGGGACCACCTCGTCGCGGTTCACGTCGATCCCGATCAGCATCTGCCCGAGCCGATGCTCCTTGTCGCCAAATCCGCAGCGCCCCTCGAAGCGCGCGGGGTTGTCGAAGGTCCCGAACAGCATGTCCCACACCGGTAGATCGCCGTAGTTGTGGGTGTGGCTGCCCTCCCGGTGATGCACGCAGTGCATCTCCGGCCGCTGAATCAAATAGCCGAGCCACCGCGGGGTCCGGACGTTCCAGTGGTAGACCAGCTCGGCGAGCCCACAGACTAATACAGCGCCCGCGGCCGCGGCCGGGCTCACGCCCAACACCAGGTACAGCACGCCGCTCGACAGCAACCCGTTGAGGACCAGCTCGAGCGGGTGCTTGTAGAAGCTGGTCACGATCTCGAGCCGCTGCGGGCTGTGGTGAGTCTGGTGAACCCAGCGCCACAAGAAGTCCGACTCATGCCGGGCCCGGTGCCACCAGTAGTAGACGAAGGTCAGCACCACGTAGCCGACCAGCGCGCCGCCGACCGATCCCAGCCGCTGACCCGGGAGCCACTGGTGGGCCCGCATCCACGGCTCCCACGCGACGCCCGCGAGCAGCACGACGCCAGCCTGCAGTGCGTTGAGCGAGAGCGCCCGCGCGTGCCAACCGGCGACCTTTGGGAACCGCCGCCCCGTCCAGCGGGCCTCGACGAGCATCATCAGCACGGCACAGGCGAGAACCATCAGCGCGACCATCTGCCCAGCGTAGAGTTGGCGTTCAATAATTCAAGAACATTTATAATTGACAAATCAATAAGCTCCACTTATTGATCAGCGTCAGCAACCATGCAGCTCAACCGCCTCGAAGGTTTCTACTGGGTCGGCCACTCGGGCGGCTACGCGGCCGCGGCCCGAGCGATGCCCTACCCGATCACGCAGCCCGCCGTGTATCAGCAGGTCAAGCGGCTCGAGGAGGACGTCGAGTTCAAATTGTTCGAGCGGGTCGGACGTGGCGACATGCGGCTGACCCCGGGTGGCCAGGCCCTGTTCGACTTCATCGCGCCGTTCTTCGTCGGCTACGCCGCCGCGATCCGGGCTGCGCGGGCCAACGCGACGGGCGGGCTCCTGCGCATTCAAGCGGCCCACCAGCTGATCCGCGAGCTGCTCCCGGGCTGGGTCGCCGCGCTCACGGCCGCGCGACCGGGTGTGCAGGTCGAGATCCTCGAGGCGGGCACGGTCGAGCTCGAAGCCCTCCGCCGCGGTGACACCGATCTGCTGATCGACCACGTCGGCGCCGAGCCACCGAGCGACATTGGAGCGAAGACGGTCGCCGTCACCTATGGGTATCTGATCGCGCCAGCCGAGCTTCCGGGTGTCATGTCCGGCGACCTGGCGGCGCAGCTCGAGACCCCTGGATCGAGCCTCACCGCGCTACGGGGATTGCCGTTCATCGCCTATAGCCGGCACCTCGGTCATCACGAGATTCAGCGAGAGGCGCTCGGCCACTTCGACCTCGCGCCGCAGGTCGTCGCCTATCTCGAGCGCGCCGAGTGCATCACGGCAATGGTGGCCGCGGGCGTGGGGTACTCCTTCATTCCGAGTATGGAGCCCAACGGTCCGCAGCACCCCGGTGTGCGGTCGTATCCGATCGCCGTTGACGGCGCCCGCTTTCCGGTTGTCGCCCTGTGGCGAGAGGCGGGCACACCTCACCCGCTGATTGAGCTGATGCTCTCGCTCGCGCCGAGTCCACCGGTTTCATCGTGGCCCTGAATGCCCACGCCAGATTACCCGTAGGCGCTCCCTGCGGCGACCCAGGCACACCTGATTCATCATGTTACATTGATGCAAATACGCGCCCGAGACCAGAAAGATCCGGCGATACTTGCATGCCGCCGCACCATCTATTGTGCAAGTTCGCGCCGACGTCACTCAGCACACACTCACTACCGAGCAAGACGAACTCGGTGACGAGCGAACGCTCGCGCAATTTCTAGAGTCAGCACCGGATGCCATGGTGGTCGTACGCGGCGACGGGATCATGGCGTTGGCCAACGCCCAGGCCGTGCGTCTGTTCGGTCATTCGCGTGAAGCGCTGATCGGCCAGCCAATTGAGATGCTGATCCCCAAGCGTCTCCACGAGGAGCATCGCAACCACCGTCAGGTCTACGCCGCGAAGCCGTCGCTTCGGCCAATGGGCTCCGAGATGGAGCTGTTCGGACTCCACGTCGATGGCAGTGAGTTCCCGGTCGAGGTCAGCCTGTCGCCGGTCGAGACCAAAGAGGGCTCCGTCGTCATCGCCGCCGTCCGCGACATCACCGGTCGCAAGAAAGACGCCGAGCTGCTCCGCCAGCTGGTGGAGTCAGCGCCCGACGCCATGGTCATCGTCGACGCCCGTGGGACGATCCGACTGGTCAACGGTCAGACCGAGCGCGTGTTCGGCTACTCGCGCGCGGCGCTGATCGGCGAGTCCGTCGAGGCGCTGATCCCCGAGCGGCTGCACGCCGTCCATCAACGCCACCGAGAGCGCTACGCCCGAGGTCCCACGCTGCGGGCGATGGGGGCCGGCATGGGCAAGCTGCTCGGGCGGCGGCCAGACGGAACCGAGTTCCCGATCGAGATCAGCCTGTCGCCGATCGAGACCCGAGACGGTCTGCTGATCTCGGCGGCGATCCGTGACATCACCGAGCGCCAGCGCGAAGAGGAGCGGCGACTCAGCATCGAGGCGAGCCTGCAGCACGCACAGAAGCTCGAGAGCTTGGGGGTCATGGCCGGAGGTGTGGCCCACGACTTCAACAACCTACTCGTTGGGGTGCTCGGCAACGCCGAGCTGGTCGAGGCCGAGCTCCCGCCCGACTTCCCGCTTCGCGTCCAAGTCCAGGACATCCAGGCCGCCGCCGAGCGGGCGGCAGATCTGTGCCTGCAGCTGCTCGCCTACGCAGGCAAGGCGCGCGTCGAGCTGCAGCCCACGGATCTGTCGGCGCTGATCCGCGACATGCTCCATCTGATCGAGATCGCGGTCTCGAAGCACCACAAGTTGCACCTCGCGCTCGACTCGTCGCTACCGCTGATCCTGGTCGACAGCACGCAGGTTCGGCAGGTCGTCATGAACTTGCTGCTCAACGCCTCCGAGGCGATCAGCGATCGCGCTGGACACATCACCGTCACCACCAACATCCGTTACTTTGCCCAGGAGTACCTGCGCAACTGTGATGTCGCCGACAGGCTCGAGGCGGGACGCTACGTCGTGCTCTCGGTGAAAGACGACGGCTCGGGCATGAGCCAGGCGGTCCGATGCCGCATTTTCGAGCCGTTCTTCACCACCAAGTTCACGGGACGCGGGATCGGGCTGGCCTCGGTTCTGGGCATCGTTCGCGCCATGGGAGGTGCGATTCAGGTGGAGAGCGAGGTCGGCGCGGGCACCTGCGTCAACGTTCTGTTCCCGCTCAACACCGAGCAGGGGCTGAGCGAGGTCGAGACCGACACCGATGGGCCGAAGCAGCCGGTGATCTTGGTGGTCGATGATGAGCAAGTCGTCCGCTCCGTCGCGAGCGTGGCCCTGAAGCAGGCGGGGCTGCCCTACCTCGTCGCCCAGTCGGGGTTCGAGGCGCTCGAGATCCTTCGCGCCCACCGAGACGAGATCGGCGTCGTGCTCCTCGATCTGTCGATGCCAGGCATGAGCGGTGCGCAGTGCCTGCACACGATGCGTGAAGAGTGCTTTGACATCGAGGTGATCCTCTGCAGCGGCTATGAGGAGCACGACGCCACGCGCGCCGTCACGGATCAGTACATTGGCTTCGTGCAAAAGCCGTGGCGCGTACGCCACCTGCTCTCGGAGGTCCGCCGCGCGCTCGATACCCACGCCAGCGCCGCCCACACGTAGAACCTCGCTACGGCCGGCTCCCGTCGACTCGGTAGCGCGCCAGATCCACGTGGATATGGTTGCGATGCAGGTTGTCGAAATAGGGCGTGACCACGACCGAGAACACCTGCTCGTCGTACAGCCGATTCGCCAGGCTACGCAAGAACTGGGTGGTCGGATCCTCGGGGTCGTTCAGCGTGGGCTTGAAGTCGTCGAGCACCGTCGCGGTCTCGCCGTTCGCAAACACGAATTTCTTCAGATCGATCCCGTTGGCGAAGCTGTGCTCGCTCAGAAGATCATAGTTGACCATCTCGCGGCAATTGAAGGTGCCCATGTGCTCGATGCTCTTGATCCGCGAGCCGACCAGGCGCTCGGCCTCTTCCTGGGCGACGCGCTCGAAGTCGGCCAGCGCCAGGGCCATCGTGCAGGTCAGCAGCGGATTGTTGTTGTAGGCGATGTTGCCCGGCCCTCGCTTGACGCGAACGACCTGGTGGGCCCCGCAGGTGTAGACCCCATCGACCTTCTTGCCGACGCCGATCCGCGCGGGCTTGAAGCTGACTCCGGCGGCCTCGAGTCGCGCCTCGCAGTCTGGCAGCGGCTCGGGCGGGCCCAGCACGTTGTCGTTGTCGGGATCGAGATCCGCGTGGCCCCACGACAGAAGCTCGGGCTCGGGCTCCGGTTCAGGCTCCGGCTCCGGTTCAGGCTCCGGCTCGACCACGGGCTCGGCCACCGCGGGCTCCTCGCTGTCGGCCCCGCTGGCTGGGGTGATCGGACTGGCGTCCCGCGGCGCCTGGGTCGACGTCGCGTCGCAAGCACCCAGACCGAACATCGGCGCGAAGATCAGCGCCAGACAAGTGAGGCGTGTCATCCCAGGCTGGATCGTACCCATCCGGGACGCCAACGTGCCACCCCCCCGCCATGATCTGCTCACCCGGGAGGATTTTCGCACGCGATACGATCGCGCGATCACGCCACCGGTGCCCCCTCGGGTCCAGATCCGCTAAGATCCTCGCGTGGCCGAATTGATCGTCAACGGGCGCGCGCTGCAGATCGACGAGTCGCGCCTCGATCCACACACGACAGTGCTCGACTTCCTGCGCGAGCGCGGCCTGGTCGGCACCAAGGAGGGCTGCGCCGAGGGGGAGTGCGGGGCGTGTGCAGTCGCCCTCGTCCGTGAAGACCACGCCCAGCGGACGGCCTACATTCCCGTGAACAGCTGCCTGACGCTGTTGGGCTCGGTGCTCGGCGGCGAGCTGATCAGCGTGGAGGGCGTTCGACCCAGCCCCGACGCGCTGCACCCCGTCCAGACGGCGATGGTCGAGCGCGGCGGCTCACAGTGTGGCTACTGCACGCCCGGCTTCGTGGTCAGCATGTTCTCCGAGTACTACCGGCGCGACCGCCCGGCCTGGGACCCGGAGGCGATCGCGGGAAACCTGTGTCGCTGCACCGGGTATCGGCCGATCCGCGACGCGATGCGAGACCTCGGCGCGCCCGCCAGCGACGATCGCTTCCTCGCCCGGCTCGCCCAGCCAACCCCGATCCTGGCCGGGCTCACCCAGCTGCGCACGCACGCCGGTCAGACGCCGGGCCAGCGCCAGCTGCTGCGACCGGCCTCGCTCGACGAGCTGCTGGATCAGCTCGCCGAGCACCCCCAGGCCAAGCTGATCGCGGGCGGCACCGACGTGGTCGTGGAGATCAACCAACGACACGCGCGCTGGCCCACGCTGATCTCGCTCGAGGCCGTCGCCGAGCTGCGCAGCTTCACGATCGACGGCGAGACCGCGCGGATCGGCGCAGCGCTCAGCCTGTCCGCGCTCGAGCACCACCTCGATCACGCGATCCCGCTGCTCGCCGAGCTGTTTCCGCTGTTCTCGTCTCGGCTGATCCGCAACCGCGCCACGCTGGGCGGCAACCTGGCCAACGCCTCGCCGATCGGCGACTCGCCGCCCGTGCTGCTCGCGCTCGACGCCTCCCTCGAGCTTCGCTCGCGCGCGGGTCAACGCGTGGTCCCGCTCGCGGCGTTCTTTACCGGCTACCGCCAGACCGTGCTCGAGCCGGGCGAGCTGATCACCCACGTCCATGTTCCCGTGCGGCGGCCCACGCACGCGCACTTCTACAAGGTCAGCAAGCGGGTGCTCGACGACATCTCCACGGTCGCGGCCGCGTTCGCGCTCGAGCTCGATGAGGCCAGCGGCGAGATCACCCGCGCGCGGCTGGCCTACGGTGGCGTCGCGGCCACGCCCGCCCGGGCCCTGGACGCCGAGCGAGCGCTGATCGGCCGGACGTGGACCCGCGAGACCGTCGCCAGCGTGGCGGCGCTGGTCACCGCCGCGTTCACACCGATGAGCGACCACCGCGGCAGCGCCGACTACCGGGTGGCCATGTGCGCGCGGCTGCTCGAAAAATTCTTTCACGAGACCACGGACAACCGCCGGATCGGCCCCCAGCCACCGCCGGTCGTCGCCCACCACGGAGCACAGCCATGACAAGCGTCGGACGAGCGATCCCCCACGAGAGCGCCCCCGGCCATGCGAGCGGCGAGGCTCGCTACACCGACGACTTGCTCGACCGGTTCGCCAACGCGCTGCACGCCTGGCCCGTGCTCTCGCCCCACGCTCACGCCACCGTCGTCTCGATCAACGCGGGCGTGGCCGCGAGCATGCCTGGCGTCGTCAAGATCCTGACCAGCCAAGACGTGCCCGGGCAGAACGAGGTCGGCGCCGTCCACCACGACGAGCCGCTGTTCCCGACCGAGATCCAGTTTCACAATCAACCGGTCGCCTGGGTGCTCGCCGAGACGCTGGACGCCGCCCGCGAGGCCGCGGCCGCGGTCGTCGTCGAGTATGAGCAGCTGCCCGCGATCATCACCATGGAGCAGGCGATCGCCGCGGGCAGCTTTCTCACCGAGCCGCTCACGATCATCGCGGGCGCGCCCCAGCAGGCCCTGACCACGGCGCCACAAACCCTCAGCGGTGAGCTACACATTGGCGGGCAAGAGCACTTTTACCTCGAGACCCAGGCCGCGATCGCAGCCTGGGACGAGGCCGGCGAGGTCGTTGTCCATAGCTCGACCCAGCACCCGACCGAGACCCAGATCATCGTCGCGCGGGTGCTCGGGATCCCGCGCAATCGGGTCACCTGTCAGTCGCTGCGCATGGGCGGGGCGTTTGGCGGGAAAGAGGTGCAGGCCAACCCCTATGCTGCGATCGCAGCGGTCGGCGCCCACGCGACCGGCCGCCCGGTCCGGGTCCGCCTCGATCGTCAGCTCGACATGGCGCTGACCGGCAAGCGGCATCCGTTTCTGGCCCGGTTTGACGTGGGCCACGACGACGACGGCCGGATCCTGGCCATGGACCTGCAGCTCTACAGCGACGGCGGGTGGTCACACGATCTGTCCAAGGCGATCATGTTCCGCGCGCTGTTTCACTGCGACAACTGCTATCGGATCCCCAACCTGCGCGTGGTCGGTCGCGTGCTGCGAACCCACAAGACCTCGCAGACGGCCTTTCGTGGGTTCGGGGGGCCGCAGGGCATGGTCGCGATCGAGGACATCGTCGATCGCGTGGCGCGGGCGGTCGGCCGGCCCCCGCACGAGGTTCGGGCGCTCAATTTTTATCGCGAGGGCGACCATACCCACTATGGCCAATTGGTGCGCGACGCCGGGCGCATCGAGCAAATCTGGAATTCGCTGACGCAGACCTCCGACTTCGCCAACCGCTGGGCCGCCACTGAGGCGTTCAACGCCGCCAGCACCCACGAAAAGCGCGGCCTGGCGATCACCCCGGTTCGATTTGGGATCTCGTTCACGACGAGCTTCTTGAACCAAGCGGGGGCGCTGGTGCTCGTCTACGCGGATGGCTCGATTCAGGTCAATCACGGCGGCACCGAGATGGGCCAGGGTCTGCACACCAAGATGTTGCAGATCGCCGCCGACGCGCTCGGGGTCCCGCTCGAGGTCGTGCGGCTGATGCCAACCCGAACCGACAAGGTGCCCAACACCTCGGCGACCGCGGCGTCGAGCGGCTCGGATCTAAACGGCGCCGCGGTCGAGCACGCGTGCGCGCAGATCCGCGAGCGACTGGCCGAGGTCGCCGGGCGCGAGCTGGGGATCCCGCCCGATGACCTGGAATTCGCGGGTGGCCGGGTGCGACCGTTCTGGCAGCGCGACGATCCAACGGCCGGGCTCAGCTTCGCCGAATTGGTCGGGCGCGCGTACCTGCAGCGGGTCGCGTTGTTTGCGACTGGCTACTATCGCACGCCGCACATTCACTACAATGAGGCCACCGGGCGCGGGAAGCCGTTTCACTATTTCACGTATGGCGCCGCGGTCACCGAGGTGCAGGTCGACGGGTTCACCGGACAATTCGAGATCCGCCGGGTCGACATTCTGCATGACGTCGGCGACTCGATCTCGCCGCTGGTGGACATGGGCCAGATCGAGGGCGGGTTCATGCAGGGGCTGGGCTGGCTGACCTCCGAGCAATTGGTGTGGAGCGACGACGGCCGGCTCGCCACGCGCGGGGCCTCGACCTACAAGCTGCCGACCCTGGGCGAGTGCCCCGAGGCGTTCAACGTGGAGCTGCTGCCGATGGCGACCGAGCCCAGCGTGGTCAAGGGTAGCAAAGCCGTCGGGGAGCCGCCGTTGATGCTGGCGATCTCGGTCCGCGAGGCGCTGCGGGCCGCGGTCGCGGGGTTTGGCCAGCAGGGCGCGATCGAGCTGGCGTGCCCGAGCACCCCCGAGGCAGTGTACTGGGCGATCGAGGCGGCGCGTGAGCGCGCGGCCGAGCGGGCGGCCGCGGAATAATTTCGCAAGTCGAACACGCTGGGTTCACGTTGCACGCAGGCACAGATGCGCTCACCGTCGCTCTTACAAATTTCACTGGCCGTCGCGCTGCTCTGTACGCCCACGCTCGCGCGCGGCCAAGAGCCCCAAATTGATGACCAGTTTGATGACCCAATCGACCACCAGCTCGACGATCGTGAGGCGCGGGCGGCCGCCGCTCGCGAGGCCGGCCTCGCCGACCTGCGCGGGGAGCCGGGGGCCGACCCACAGGGCTTCGAGATCTGCGCGATGACCTACCTCGAGGTCTACAACGACGTCCAGGATCACGCCCACGCCGACACCCTGCTGTCGCGCGCCGCCGACTGCTCGCTCGCCGCGGGCATGGCCGGTCAGGCCATTCAGATCTGGACCACCTTGCTGGACCGCTACCCCGAGAGCGCTCACGCCGAGTCCACGCTGCTCGAGCTCGCCGGGACCTACGCTTCGATCGCCGAGTACGAGCACGCAGCGACGCGCCTCGAGCAGTTCGCCAAGCGCTACGCCAAACACGAGCAGACCCCGGCGGCGCTCCAGAACGCCTACCTGTTTCGAGTTGGCCTCAGTCAGCGCGACCAAGCCATGCGCGACCTCGCCGACTACGAGCGCCTGTATTCGCGGAGCAGCGACAAGCAGGCCGCGCCGATCTTCTGGTCCCGGCGTGACCTGCTCGACTCGGTGAAGGCCCAGCGTAAGCACGCGCTCGACTACATCGCCCGCTACGACCAGGCGGGCGGGCTCGATCGCCTGGTCGTCGCGCACGCCGTCGTCGCCCAGATCGACTGGCGTCAATCCTGCCGGGAACCCCTGCTGCTCGACACCTGCATCAGCATCGAGCGCGAGCCGGCGCGACCGAGCACTCCCGGGATCGCTGCGGCCGACGCCGCCCGGGTCAGGGCTGCGCTGGCGGAGCAAAGCGGCAAGCCCGACAGGCGAACCCGCTACCGCCGGCCGGCTCGGTGTGGCTCACCCAATCATGGGCTCATCACCGTTCACCGCCGCGACGCCAAGCTCGCCGCGAGCGCGCAGCAACGGATCGACGAGCTCATGCGCCTGGTCAACGACGCCATCCGGGCGATGCCCGAGCACGACGCCCGACGCCTCGACGGCTTCGGCGACGCCTGGGGCATGGCCATGGTCTACCGCGCAGATCAAAAGTACGAGGAGCTGCTCGCCATCACGTTTCCCGATGACCTCGACTTCTACACCGACAGGCAGCTGCGGGACTCGGGCGTCATGGAGTGGGAGCGCAAGTACAAGGAACAGGTCGATCGCTACCGAGAGTCCATCAAGCGACTCCGCGCGTACCTCACGAGCAAGCTCGGGCTGCTGCGGGAGCTCGAGAAACGCTACGGTGAGGTCAGGGCCACCAGCAGCCCGTACTGGATGATCACGGCCGCCGGTCGCGTCGGCCTCGCGTATCAGAGCTTCGGTGATCAGCTACTTCGCGCCGCGCCGCCCCGCAGCCTGCAGGGCGAGGTACAGGTCCAAGCCTACTGCAAGGCCCTCAGCGACCACGCCCAGCCGATCGTGGACCAAGCGCTGGCCGCCTGGGAGTACTGCGTCGCGCGCTCGACCGAGTCTCAATTCTTTACGCCGACCTCGCGCATGTGCGAGACCTTCGCGGCCGAGCTCGACCCGCGGCGCTACCCGGCGACCGTGGAGCTGTTCGGTCAATCTGTCTATGCGGACACGCGCATGACCACAACCGGGCTGCTCGCGGATCCGGGAGAGAACTAGACTAGAACGGCGCGATCCGTAGACGCCGCCGCGCGAGCGCCTGCGCCAGGCCGTCTTTCAGCGTGCGCATGGCCTTCAGCCCGTTGAGCTCGAGCCCGAGATCCACGATCGTGCGGGCGGTCGCCGGGGCCACACCAACCAGGCTCAGCTCCGCGCCGAGCAGGCCGACCGCGCGTGCCAGGCGGAGGATCAATTGCGCGGCCTCGTTGTCGACCACTGGCACCCCGGAGATGTCCAGAATCACGGATCGCGCCTTGGTCTGCGCGACCTCATGCAGCAGTCTCTCGGTCAGCAGCTCGGCGCGTACGCTGTCGAACACGCCGACCAGCGGCACGACCAGGATCCCCTCGACGACCGGGACCACCGGAGTGGACACCTGGCGAATCTGCTCGAGCAGGTTGGTCTTCTCGGCCATGGCGAGCTGCAATTCGACGAGCTGCGACTCGAGGTGCTGAACCTCGCGCTTGGCTGACTGGTGCTCGAGCTGCTCGTCACGATGGACGACGAACTGCATCGCGCACACCATCACGAAGTCGAAGAACCATGCGTCGAGCTGCTGTCGCACGTCGGCGCCCGCGGCCGCTTCGAGCACCGCCGTCCGCAGCGAGGTCACGTAAAAACGCAGATCCGAGAAGCTCAGGCCCCTCGCTGTGAGGTCCTCGACGAGCTTCTGGACGGCCTCGCGCTGGGCCTCGTGCTTGCCCGTCTGAAGGTCCTCGCGCAGCGCGTCGAGGCAGCTCTTCACGTGGTCGCGGCTGGCCTGCGCGCCAATGAGCTTGAACACGCTGCTCGCCCTCGCAGACAGACGCTGGCCCAGAGCCTCCGTCATGTGCGCGCGCGAGCTATCGAGCCACTCCGACATATGGCCTCTTACTACCATGAAACATGGTACGTGCAGGTTGGTGCGCCCTGATCCTGGCATTCGCCGGGGGCGTGCTCGATCAGCGCCTTCGCGCCATACCGGGCGCAGCTGCCCGCGATGATTCCGATGTTGAGCGCGCATGGACCCCGCTGCGTACGCACGACCGTGGCGCTGTGCTCGTCCTCGATCGTGCAGAAGATGTCGCCGACCGGGCCCCGCGCGTTGAGCCTGAACGCCGGCCCCAGGCTCATCAGCACGGTCTGTACGCTGTCGATGCCCGGGGGGAACACGGCCGCCTCGATCATC
This sequence comes from Enhygromyxa salina, assembly GCF_002994635.1. Lineage (GTDB taxonomy): Bacteria > Myxococcota_A > Polyangia > Nannocystales > Nannocystaceae > Plesiocystis > Plesiocystis salina_B. The sequence continues at coordinate 92,490 of NZ_PVNL01000138.1, forward strand.
TGGCGCCCGACCGCGGCGACCGCGGCAGGTCCGACCTCTGCGGCGATACGCTCATAGATCCCGATTGACCAATCATAGTCGTACCAGCGATCGGGCTCGATTCGGTCGATCCCCGCGTCGGCGAGGATCTTTTGCACGATGTGGTCCGACTCACCGAACGCGAGCACGAACGAATTGAGGGCCGCGCCGTAGTACTCGGGTTTCTCCGCGTTCATCGGGATCTCGACTTCCGCGCACGGCGGATTGCTCGCAGTCTACCGCGCACTGCCGGTACTTGTCTACAGGCAGCCGCCGTGGGTGCGCGGCTGTGCGCGATCAGATTGTGTGTAGAAACGCCAGCAATTGAGCACGCTCGTTCGGCTGCAGATCCAACGCGTATCGGTGCCCAGGCTCAGACCGAGCAGGATCGAACATCTGCTCCAATGTCGCAAACGCGCCATGATGCAGATATGGCGCGTTTCCCCCGACCCCGCGCAAGCTCGGCACTCGCCAGTACCCCGTCCCCCGCAACGGGCTGTCACCCGCCGATCGATCGGTGCCCATCTCGTCGAGGCTGACCCGCAGCTCCGATGTGTACAGGGGCGGCGTGTGGCAAGTGTCACAGCCCTCGGCCATGAACACCTGCCGACCAAGCTCGCTCTGTGCGCTGGGCTGCGCGACCGGGGGCGGCGGGGGTAGTGAACGCAGGTACTCGGCGAGCGCCCACATCAACACCCGCGGCGGCCGAGCGCTGGCCCGGCCGTGTGTCATGAACACGGTCTCCACGCGGATCGCCAGGCTCGCAACCCCGCGGTGATACCAATTGGCCGTGTGGTGCAGATACGGCATATCCACGATTCCACCGAAGTCGGGGAACGCGTAGGGGTTGAACACGTCGTCGTGTTGCACGTCGCTGCGCCCGGGCCCGAGCTTGTGTAGATCCTCCGCGCGAGTGGCGTCGACGAGCTGGGCCTCATGTGCGCCCCCGTGCTCGAGCCGGAGGCGCGCCAGGTCGAACTCGCGGTTGGCACGAATCCCGCTCACGACCCCGTCGGCGCCCCGTGACGCGTGACAGCTGGCGCAGGTCGTGACGATTCGCGTGTGGCCCTCGTGCTCGGCCAGACGCACCCCCACATAGGCGCCCTCGTGCTCGAGCACGCCCTCGAGCACACCATAGTCACGCAGGTCGACGCCGTCTCGCAGCGCCCGCCCGAGCACGGGCGCGACGCCCATCGGGTACTCGAAGAACACCCGCTCGCCGAGCGCGATCCAGGCTTCACGAGTCTCGGGCAGGCCCGTCGGCGCCTGCTCCGTGCCAAAGCCCGCCCCGAGCGTCGCGCCAAACTCGACTCGGGGCAGGCGCTTGGTCTCGGCGATCTGGGCGGCCTGCTCACGCGTGAGCGGCAGCGTGGACCAATCGGTGATCGGCGCCCGGTCCCAGCCGCGCGCGTGATCCAGGGAGTAGTGACGCAGCCGCACGCGCGCGTAGATCGGCTCGGGGTCGACGAGGTCCCGCTCGAGGATCCCTCGCCGGTACGCGGCGCTGGTGATGTACGCGTGGGGATCGTCGTCGAGCGCGATCGCTGGCGGCGCGCTCGCGGTCGAGCTGGGATCGGGCGTCGGCCGCTCGGAGCACGCGGTCGCACACAGCGACGCCAAAGTCCCGAGGCAAGCGAGCGCGCGACCGGTCTCGAGAGCGACGTGCATGAACGTCAAGCTTGGTCGGCGCGGCCGTCGACGCCGGCCAGCCAGATCGTGGTGGGTGAGCGCAGGCGCAGCAGCCGGGGCTCGAGCTGGGCGAGCAGCTTGGGCGAGAGCTCGACGCCCGAGTCGAAGCCCGCCAGCGCGAACACCCGATCGACGTGGTCGAGGTTGCGAAACGGCTTGGCCACCGCCTGGCCCCGGGTCGCCAGCTTGATCGCCTGACGCATGACCTTGGCCGCGGTCCCGACCTTGCGCTCGCGATCACCCCGCTGAAGGTCCGTGAGGTAGTGCCCGAGCACGCCTGCCTTGCGAAACCCCGACGCGATGTTGTGCAGCAGCGCCTCGCGGTCGGACTGCGCGAAGTAGTCGATCATCCCTTCGCTGATCACGACCGGACGCTCCGCGCCCGCGACCAGCTCCGCCAGCTCGTCTGCGAAGCCGGGCGCGAGGATGTTGGTGCTGCGCAGCTCGAGCGCGTCGTCTCGCAGCGCCAGGCGGACCCGCCCGGGCGCCGTGTCGAACATGCCGCGCTTGGCCGCGCTCATGTGCGGCAGATCGATCTCCGTGTAGCGAACGCCGTGATCGAGCGCCCACGTCACCCCGCGATGCGAGAGCCCCGCGCCGAGCTCGATGATCCGATCGGGGGCCATCGCGTCGAGCTGGGTGTCGAGCATGCGGTGGCGAAACTCGAGGTAGTCGAGCAGCGAGGGGAGCTTGAACGCCCGGATCGCCGGCTCGGTCGCGCCGCGAAAGATCCAGTACATCGCCGCGCCCTCGCGAGTCGTGAACAGGTGGCTGTAGGGCAGACCGAGCTGATACCAGGCGTAGGCGGTGACGTGGGCGGTCGGACCGATCTTGCCATAGTCCTGGTCGCCGACCTGGTCGCCGACTTGGTCAGAGCTTCGCGCGGTGCTGCTCGCCGACATTGGCAGGAGTATAGCCAGCCACGGTCCGCTCGCGCGAGCGCGGTCAGGACCAGATGCCAGCCGCCGTATACGGCCCGCCCACGCTGGCCCAGTACTCGCCGTCGACGTAGCGACGACCGCGATCGAGCTTGGCGATCACCTGGATGTCATCGTCGGACAGCGCGACCTGGACCGCGGCGAGGTTCTCGGCGAGACGCGCGGGGTTGACCGACTTTGGGATCACGCTGGTCCCACGGGCGAGCCCCCACGCGAGCAGCACCTGCGCTGGCGTGGCGCCGACCCTGGCGGCGATCTCGGCGATCCCGGGGTCACGAAGCAAGATTGGCTCGTCGTCTTGCTTGAGCGCCGCCGGACGATCGAGCGAGCCCAGCGGCGAGTACCCCGTGACGTGCACGCCGTTGGCGGCGCAGAACTCGACGAGCCCGTCCTGCTGCAGGTACGGATGCAGCTCGACCTGGTTGATCGCCGGCTTGCGCTCGCACTCATCGAGCAGCCCCGCGAGCTTGGAGACGCTGAAGTTCGAGACCCCGATGTGACGACACTTCCCCGCGTCGACGCAGCGCTCGAGGCCGGTCCACGTCGCCGCGATCGGGAGCTCCTCGAGCCTGATCAGATCGCTGGGCTGCCGCGGGTACAGCAGACCGTGGGCGATGCACACAGGCCAGTGGATCAGGTAGGCGTCGAGATAGTCGAGGCGCAGATCCGCGAGGGTCTTGTCCAGCGCGGGCATGACGTGCTCCGGCGCGTGGCTGTCGTTCCACAGCTTCGAGGTGATCCAGAGCTGATCGCGCGTCACGATCCCGGCCGCGAAGCAGTCCGCGAGCGCCTGCCCGATCTCCGCCTCGTTGGCGTAGATCGCCGCGCAGTCGATGTGACGGTAGCCCAGGCTGATCGCGGCCTTCACCGCGGCGCCGACCTCTCCGGGCGCCGACTTCCAGGTGCCCAGGCCGAGGGTCGGCATCGCGTCGCCGTTTTGGAGCTCGAGGTGATCCATCGCGGCGAGTGTACCTTGTCGCCGAAAAGGGGCTTCGCCGCCGACCAGCGGTCCAGTACGCTGGGGCCGACCGCGCCGCCAAGTTTTTTTTGCGTCCGTCCGGACGCGACTGCGTCAGCCAGACCATGGAACACCGAACCACCGCCGTCCACTTCCCCACCCAGATGCGCGCACACATCGCGCTGGCCTGCAGTGACATCGCGCAATCCCGGGCGTTCTACGAGCAGCTGCTCGAGCTCGAGCCCACCAAGGTCCGCGACGGATACGTGAAATTCGAGGTCCTCGAGCCGCCGCTGAACCTGACCCTCAACTACAGCCCCGATCCACCTCGACAGACCACCCCCGCGCACTTCGGGATCCAGGTCAAGTCGACCGCGCAGGTGCTCGAGCGGCGCCAAGCGATGGCGCGCGCAAACTTCGACGGTCGCACTGAAGAGGGCGTCGGCTGCTGCTTCGCCGTGCAAGACAAGGTGTGGTTCGCCGATCCCGACGGCAACCAATGGGAGGTCTTCGTGGTCACCCAGGCCGACATCGCCGAGCACAGTCAGCCCGCGCTCAATGCTCCGCCGACCGCCGAGCAGGCCGAGCCCGAGCCCGAGCCCGAGCCCAGCTGCTGCGCGCCAACCTGTTGTGAGTGAACGAGTCGATGACGCCGGGAGAGCCCACCACCCAAGATCCCAGCGCGCAGTGGCGGCGCCTGGACCAGGTCGTGCATCGCTTTTTGCGCCCTCGGATCGCCGACGAGCAGCTGCGCGCGGACCTGGTCCAGGACGTCTTGCTGCGAATGCACGAGCGCCGCGAGCAGCTGCGCACAGAGGATCGTCTGGATGCGTGGGCCTACCGGATCGCTCGCAACGTGCTCGTCGATCACTACCGGCGCGCGCGTCCGTCCGAGCCGCTGCCGGAGCTCGCGGAGTCGCCCCCAGAAGCCAACAGTGACGCGCCACAGGTGCTCGGCTCCTGGCTGCGATCGCAGATCGACAAGCTGCCGGCTCAGTACCGCGAGGCCCTCGAGCTGACCGAGCTGCGCGGGCTGTCGCAGCGCGAGGCCGCCGTCGCGCTGGGCCTCCCCTACTCCACGCTCAAGTCACGGGTCCAGCGCGGTCGCGAGCGACTCCACGCCGATCTGCTCGCCTGCTGTGCCGTCGAGCTCGACGCCCGCGGCCGCGTGACGGACTTTACCCCGCGCGCGGCTTCACCGTGCGGGTGCACGCCAGCGACATGCGGCCCTGGCGAATCCAAGCAGTGACCGATTCGAAGCCCCGCACACCCACGCATTGACGTGAGATGGTCCAGCTTGCTACGACCATGGCGTGTTGCGTAGGACCCTGCTCCCCGCCTTGCTCTCGCTCCCCCTCGCGCTGTCGGCCTGCAAGGGCGACGACACCAGCGCAGACCAAGACACGGGCACGGGTGAGACGGGCGATGAACCTCAGGTCGAGCCGTTCGACGAATTCCCGGGGCTCACGGCCGAGGTCCAGATCCACATTGACGATCGCGGCATTCCGCATATCTATGGTGCCACTGACAATGACGTCGCCTACGCCTCGGGCTATCAAATGGCGACCGACCGCCTGTTCGAGATGGACCTGTTGCGTCGCCGCGCGCTCGGTCGCCAGGCCGAGGTGCTCGGTGAGGCATTCGTCGATCAGGACATCATCTCGCGCACCTTCAACCTCACCCACTGGGGTCACCTCAACGCCGAGCGCGTGCGCGAGGAGTCGCCCGACGTCTACAACTACATCATCTCGTGGCTGGCTGGCGTCAACGCCCGGGTCGACCAGGTCAACGCTGGCGAGGCGCCGCTGCCCTATGGCTTCGCCGAGGCCGGCTTCGCCCCCGAGCAGTGGCAGCGCGACGACGAGTACGCAATTGGCAAGCTCATGTACCTGGGCAACTCCAACAGCCTCGAGCGCGACCTGCTCGCCACGATCCTGCGAAATAATTTGCCCGAGACCTGGAACAGCTTCGAGCTGGGCAAGCCGATGTTCCCGGTCGCGATCATGCCCGAAGACGAGATCCCGCAGGGCTTCAAGCCCGACAGCGGCCCCTCGCACCTTCACAAGGCGCGGCCGCCCCAGCCCATGGACCCCTACTCCCCCGCGGCGATCGGCGAGACGCTCGAGCGCCTGCACCGGGCGCTGGGCCACATCGGCAGCGCCGGGCCATTCGGCAGCAACAATTGGGCGATCGACGGGCGGCACACCGACTCGGGCCGCTCGATGATCGCCAACGATCCCCACCAGCCGCTGCAGAGCCCCTCGTTGATGTACGCCCAGCACCTCAACAGCATCGACGAGGGCACCGGAACCCAGGACGTGATCGGGTTCTCGTTCGCGGGCACGATGGGCGTGCAGCTCGGCCACAACCGCAGCCTGCACTGGGCGGCGACCACCAACTTCGCCGACGTCATGGATCTGTGGGACGTGCGGGTCGAGGGCGAGGGTGTGTGGGCCGGCGATAATCATGTCGACTGGGTCGTCCGCGAGGAGCCGATCGAGGTCGCTGGTGGCGAGCCCGTGATCCTCGAGGTCCAGGACGTGCCGGGCTATGGCGTGATCGTGCCCGACAGCCTGATCCCGCTGCCGGTCTCGGCCTCCGGGCGCAAGCTGTTGGTCAACTGGACCGGGTTCGCGGCCACCAACGAGGAAGCCTGCTTCGCGCGGATGTCCGCGGCCACTGACATCCCGACCTGGGAGGCCGGCGTGGATCTCATGGAGGTCGCCGGCTTCAACTTCGTCGCGGCCACGGCCGACGCGATCTCGTATCGGGTCCAGATCAAGGTGCCCGATCGCGACCTCAGCAACGGCGCGCTTCCCTATGTGGTGATCGACGGTGACAACGCCTCCTCGTATTGGACCAGCTACCTCCCGGCCGAGCAGCTCCCGCGCAGCCACGCCGCCAGCCGCGGGTGGATCGCTTCAGCCAACAATGACCCGTGGGGGTTCACGTTCGACGGGGACGTCACCAATGATCCATTTTATTATGGCTACTTCTACGCCGCCGGCCATCGGGCCAAGCGCCTACAGGACGAGTTTGAGCGCCTGACCGCGCAGGGCAGCGTGACCAAGCAAGACATGATCGCGCTGCAGCTCGACACCCACAGCACCATGTCGGACGTGCTGTTGCCGATCGTGCTCGACGCCGCCGCGCAGGTCGGCACCAACCCCGACCTCGCCGAATTCGAGGGCAACGACGACATTCAGACCCTGGCCGCGGCGCTCGCGAGCTGGGATCAGACCATGGAGCGCGACTCGGCTGGCGCGCTGATCTGGCACGCGTGGCTGCACAACATGGCCTGGGAGGCGGTCGAGGACGACCTCGCGTTCCTCTACACCTTGGTGTTCGAGGCCGAGCCGCCCTACATCATCAAGATCCCGGCGCTGGCCATGCTCCACCAGTATTCCACCGACAACCTGCTGCAGACCAGTCGCGACTGGATCGCCGTAGAGGGCCTGCGCCGCACCGCAGACTGGCTCAACGCGACCTACGGCGGCGTCGATCCAGACGGGTACAGCTGGGGCGCCATTCATGGCACTCGGTTCGACAACCCCTTCGGGGGCGAGCTCGACGGTGGTTGGACGGCCACCAACGGCGGTGAGGACACGCTCAATGTGTCGTCGTCCAACTTCTACGCCGGCCCCAGCGGCGCAGCAGCGGAGCGGTTCGACTCGCACAGCGGTCCGATCTTTCGGATCGTCACGACCTTCGCCGAGGACGGCACGCCCGAGGCCACCGTGAATTTCCCGCGCGGGAACTCGGCTGACCCAAGCTCGCCGCACTGGGACGACACCCTCGCCGACTGGACCAACGGTGTCTACACGCCCCTGCCGTTTCGCCGGGCCGAGGTCGAGGCTGCCACGCAGTCCAGCTACACGCTGTCGCCGGGTGAGTAGCGGTGCGCAACTAGAGCACCAATCAGGTGTGAACCGGGCATCAACCGTGGTCTCGATGCTATAAGATCGGCCATGCTGCGAGCCAACCTGCAAGCTCAGATCCTCGTCGGCCTGTCATGCTGCGCGTTGGCGTGCATCGACGACGTCGCCCAGATGGACACTGGCCAGTCCAGCAACACCCAGTCGACCGCTCCCGACGACGACACGACCGGCGACGGCGACGGCGACGTGTGCAACACCGCCGAGACCACCACCGTCGCGGCCTGTCCGGAGATCATTGGCGAAGGCTTCTGCAGCGAGGGCGGCATCCACGTCGAGCAAGACAGCGAGGTCACGTGGACCAACAACCCGCCGCACTCGGGCGACCACTACCCGACCTGGGAAAAGTGGGGCGAGCACGACACCCCCGTGCCGCGCGGCAACTGGGTGCACAACATGGAGCACGGCGGCTTGATCCTGCTCTACAACTGCCCCGAAGGCTGCGACGCCGAGCTCGAGACCCTGCGCATGGTCCTCGACATGCGCCCCGACAGCCGGATCTTGATGACCGAAGATCCGCTGCTCGACGCGCCTCGGTTCGCCGTGACCTCGTGGAACTGGGTGCACGAGTTCGACACGCCCGATCTCGACGAGCTGGTCTGCTTCGTCGACCAGCACTACAACCACGCGCCCGAGAACGTGCCCTAGAGCACCAATCAGTTTGAATTCACGACGCCAGGCACATCTGGGGCCGCTCCTGCCGTTGTCGACTCGGCGCTCGCAGTATGCCGGATACAGCTTCGGCCTCGCTCCTAGGCAGGAACGGCCCCTGACGCACCTGACGACGCGACTCCAAACTGATCGGCGCTCTAAAAACCCCGCAGGCCGGTCAGATCGAGCGCACGCCGATCTTCTCGAGGCCGTGGTCGCCCAGCAGGCGGCGCAGGCTGGCCTGGGCCTCGCTGGCCAGCTGCACCTCCGTGGTGCCCGGTTCGTTGGACAGCTTCGAGTGGCCAGCCCGTGCGCGACGGGTCGCGGCGGCGACGGCCTCATCAAACGAGTCGGGATCTTCGAAGCCGATCACCAGCCCGTTGGTCTCCGCGTTCATCAGGCTCAAGCCCATCTTGACGACCGGCGAGCGGTACATGACCCAGGCCTTCTCGACGCAGCTGGCGTTGTCGACCAGCCACGCTTGAAAGATCTTGCGGACCTCGCTCTTCCAGGCGTGGACGTCATCGGCGTCGATGACGATCAGGACCCGGAAGCCGGCCTTGATCTGATCGGCGCCCGCGTCGAGCACTGGCTGGATGTGCTCGGGTCGGACGTGACCCGCGAGGCGACAGTGGATCAGGCCGGGGGCGATCACGTCGGCTTGGCCGAGACCCATGCGCGCCGAGCTGCGGGCGCTCGGGTACAGGGGAGGTCGGTCCTCGTCGTGCCCGTGGTCGTCCATGGCCTCACTACACCACAAAATGGGCTCACTGAACATCGACCCAGAGCGTCACCTGGCGAATTTTCTGCTGGGCGAATCATAGTTCGCTTCCCACCCACGGGGCTGGCCCGACTGACGATAGTCCGAACGGCCAGTCGCTAATCGATTTCGCGCATTGGGCCCCAACCGCCGCCGCCGGGGGTCTCGAGCACGAAGCGGTCACCCGCCTCGACTCGGGCCGAGTCGGTCGCCGCGAGCACGACCACACTCCCATCCGCGCGCTCGATCCAATTGCGCCCCGGCGCGCCCGGCTCGCCGCCCGCCACCCCGTAGGGCGGGATCTCTCGCCGGTTGGCGAGGATCACCAGCTCCATCGCCTCGCCAAACCGAAGCGTGCGGCGGACCCCATCGCCGCCGCGCCAGGTCCCGCGACCGCCCGACCCCCTGCGGATCTCGAAGCGCTCGAGCACGACTGGAAACCGGTGCTCGAGGATCTCCGGATCGGTCAGCCGCGAGTTGGTCATGTGGGTGTGGACCGCGTCGGTGCCGTCGAACCCAGGCCCGGCGCCAGAGCCCCCACACACCGTCTCGTAGTACTGGTGTCGCGCGTTGCCGAAGGTCAGGTTGTTCATCGTGCCCTGGGCCGCGGCCATGACTCCCAGCGCGCCGTACAGCGCGTCAACGACCACCTGCGAGGTCTCGACGTTGCCGGCCACGACCGCGGCCGGGTAGCGCGGGCGCAGCATGCAGCCGGCCGGGACGATCAGCTCGATGGGATCGAGGCAGCCCTCGTTCATCGGGATCTCGGCGTCGACCAGGGTCCGAAACACGTAGAGCACCGCCGCCTGGCACACGGCGTAGGGCGCGTTGAAATTGTTGGGTCGCTGCGCGCTGGTCCCCGTGAAGTCGACTCGACAATTGCCGGTGTCCGCGTCGAGTCGGACCTCGACCGCGACCACGCTGCCGTCATCCATGCCGTACTCGAACCGGCGCTGGTGCGCGTGCCCGGACAGCTCGGTCCGCCTGGTCAGCTGCTTGATCGCGGCGCGCACCGAGGCCGCCGCGTTGTCGCGAACATGGCGCATGTAGGCCCGCACGATCGGCAGGGTCCAGTGCTCGACCAGGCGGCGCAGCTCGTTGACACCCTGATGGTTGGCAGCCAGCTGCGCCTCGAGATCCGCGAGGTTCTGACTGGGGTCGCGGGCCGGCCAGCGGCCGCTCGCGAGCTGCTCGCGGATCGCCTCGCGTCGCAGCCGGCCCTGCTCGACCACCAAGAAGTCGTCGAACAGCGCGCCCTCCTCGTCGATGTGGCGGCTGTCGGCCGGCATCGAGCCGGGGGTTTTGCCGCCGATGTCGGCGTGGTGGCCACGGCTGGCCACGAAGAACACCGGCCCCGGCTCGTTGGGTGTGGACATGAACACCGGGGTGATCACGGTGACGTCGGGCAAGTGGGTGCCGCCGTTGTAGGGCGCGTTGACGGCGAAGCTGTCGCCCGGTTGGATGCCCCGCTCGCTCGACGCCCGGCTGCGGATCACCGCGCGGACGCTCGCGCCCATCGAGCCCAGGTGCACGGGCATGTGCGGGGCGTTGGCGATCAGCTGGCCGTCGGCGTCGAACACCGCGCACGAGAAGTCGAGCCGCTCCTTGATGTTGACCGAGTGCGCCGTGTTGCACAGCGTCGCGCCCATCTGCTCGGCGATCGATCCATACAGGTTGTTGAACAGCTCGAGGCGCACGGGGTCGGGGCGCTCGAGCTCGGCGTTGGCGCTGGTGATGCGATCCGCTCGCGGCTGCGCGCGGGTCAGAACCAGGTGCCCGGTCTCGCGGACCAGCGCCGACCAGCCTGGCTCGACGATCGTGGTTCCGGTCGCCTCGGCGATGATCGCCGGCCCGCTGACCCTGGCTCCGGGGGATAGCCGCTCGCGCTCGTAGACGGGTGCCTGGCGGGTCTCGCCGGCCATGCGCACCTCGACGAGGCTGATTGGCGTGGCGTCGGCGGTTTCCTCGGGCACAGGGTCGGGCCCCACGTCGAGTGTTGGCGCGGGCGCGACGGCCTCGGCCGTGAGTACGTCGATCACGATCGCGTCACCCGGGAGGTCGAAGCCGTAGCGCTCGCGGTGGTCGAGCTCGAATTGCTCGCGCATGCGCTGCGCTCGTGACGTCGAGTTCGGGCCCCGCGCCCACGGGATCGGCAGCGGGCGATCGCTGCCGGCGTAGCGCAGCTGCGCGCCACGTAGCTCGACGATCTCCTCGGCGACGATCGTCTGGGCGCGCAGCTCGGCGACCGCGAGACCGACGAGCTCATCGAGCGCCGCGTCGGCCCCCGCGAGCGCGCTCGCCTCGAGCTCCACGCCGAGCGAGCGCTCGCGCAGCGCCCGAACATCGGCCAGGCCCATCCCGTAGGCCGACAGCACCCCCGCGAACGGGTGAATCAGGACGGTGCGCATCCCGAGCGCGTCCGCGACCAGGCACGCGTGCTGGCCACCCGCGCCGCCAAAGCAGCACAGCGCGTGATCGTCTAGATCGTGGCCGCGCGCGCTCGAGATCTTCTTGATCGCGTCGGCCATGTTGGCGACCGCGATCTCGATGAAGCCCTCGGCGACCTCGACCGGGCTGCGGTGATCCGCGTAGGTCCGCGCGAGCTCGGCCGCGAGCTCGGTGAACAGCTCGCGGGCACGCTCGACGTCGATCGGCTGGTCCGCGCCTGGACCGAACACCCGGGGAAACAGCTGCGGCTGGATCTTGCCGAGCATCACGTTGCAGTCGGTGACCGTCAGCGGTCCGCCGCGGCGGTAGCAGGCCGGTCCTGGATCCGCGCCAGCCGACGCCGGGCCAACGCGGTAGCGCCCGTGCTCGACCCGACAGATCGAACCACCGCCGGCCGCGACCGTGTGGACTTCGAGCATCGGCGCCCGCACCCGCACGCCCGCGATCTCGGTCTCGAAGCTGCGCTCGAGCTGCCCCGCGTAGTGGGCGACGTCGGTCGACGTCCCCCCCATGTCGAAGCCGATGATCGAGTTGAAGCCCGCGCTCGCGCTGGTCGCCACGGCCCCGACGATCCCGCCCGCCGGGCCCGACAAGATTGCGTCTTTGCCCGCGAAGTGGGTGGCGTCGGTCAGACCGCCGCTCGACTGCATGAACTGCAGGCACACGTCACCGAGCGCCGCTGACACGCGGTCGATGTAGCGGCGCAAGATCGGTGAGAGGTAGGCGTCGACGACCGTCGTGTCGCCGCGGCCGATCAGCTTGACGAGCGGGCTGACCTCGTGGCTCACGCTGATCTGCGAGAACCCTAGCTCGCGCGCGATCTTGGCGACGGTCTGCTCGTGCGTGGCGAATTGCCAACCGTGCATCAGCACGATCGCAATGGACGAGATCCCGGCCGCGCGGGCGGGGGCGAGCGCGGCACGAACCTGGTGGGGATCGAGTTCGCGCAGGATCGAGCCGTGGGCGTCGACCCGGGCGTCGATCTCGGCGACCTGCTCGTAGAGCATGCTGGGCAGCACGATCTGTCGATCGAACAGGCGTGGACGATGCTGGTAGCCGATCCGCAGCGCGTCGGCGAAGCCGGCGTTGATCGCCAAGAGCGTGCGCTCGCCCTGGCGCTCGAGCAACGCGTTGGTCGCGACGGTGGTGCCCATCTTGACCGCGCGGATCGCTTTTGCCGGCAACGGCTGGTCGTGCTCGAGGCCGAGCAGTACGCGGATGCCCTCGAGCGCTGCGTCGGCGTACTGCTCGGGGTGCTCGGACAGGAGCTTGTGGGTGTGCAGTGAGCCGCGGGGGTCGCGGGCGACGACGTCGGTGAAGGTGCCACCGCGGTCGATCCAAAACTCCCAGCTTCGCTGCGCGGTGCCCATGCTCGGCGGCAGCATACAAAATCTCGCCTGTGCGTGACGTCGGTGTGGCTGCACGTGGACTCTCTCGCCGGCCGAGAGCGTGAGGGCGATCGGGGGCGGAGAGGGCCCGCCACCACCCCACCCTGGACTGCGAGCGAGCGGGCCCCGATCGGGCCCTGATTCTCGTACACTCGTGGGATGATCGTGCATGACGTCTCCCGTCTCATCGCGTTGACCCTGGTGACCACGAGCGCCGGCGGATGCGGCTGGCTGTTCGCCTGCGGCAAGGACGAATCGTACTCGACGCCGCTGAGCGTGAGCGATTGGAACGTCACGCCGGCGACCTACGCCAACATCGTCGCGCGGGCCAAGGAGGTCGGCGGTAGCGATGGGCTCGACGACAGCGCTACCCCTGACCCTGGCGAGACGGGTGACACGGGTGACACGGGCGAGACGGGTGACACGGGTGACACGGGTGACACGGGCGTCGACACCATGGCCTGGGACGAGCTCGACGCGACCCAACAGTGCAACCTGGCGTGCGCGTTCGCGGTTGGTGAGGCCGACGTCTACCTGACCGACTATCAGTATGCTGACACGCTGACGATCAACACCTGCGCGCTGACGATCCCAACCGCCGACGCCGACGGCACGCTCTCGTGCACGGCCACGTTCGACCATCGTGACATCTGCATCGGCGGCCGGCGTCCGCTGGGCTGGCAGGCCCAGCGCGCGCCGATCACCTGCGCGCAGCAGCAGCTCGACGGCATCGCCGTGATGGAGCAGGTCTCGATCACTGCGTTCATGGAGCTCGCCGCGCAGCTCGAAGCTCGCGGCGGGCCGGCTGAATTGGTCGCGCGGTGTCGCGCCGCCGCGCTCGACGAGCGGCGCCACGTGGAGCTCGTTGTGGAGCTCGGGGCAGCGCGGCCGAAGGCGACGCTCGAGCCAGCCGCGGCCACGACCTTGCTGGCCGAGATCGCCCTGCACAACGCCGTGGAGGGGTGCGTGACGGAGACCTGGGCGGCCCTGCTCGCGCGTCATCAGGCCGAGCATGCGCCGGAGCTGCGGGTCCGGGAGGCGTTTGAGCAGATCGCGGCTGACGAGGCCAGGCACGCCCAGCTCGCGTGGGAGCTGCATGCGTACTTCATGCAGGTGCTCGAGCCGGGGGTTGCTCGCGAGGTGGAGCGGGCGCGAGCGCGGGCGCTCGCGGGGTTGGAGCGCACGGCGTCGCAGCAGGCGTTGGCGGTGCCGCGGGAGGTTCGTGAGGCGCTCGGGTTGCCGGAGCCGCGCGTGGCGGGGGCGCTGGCGAGTGATTTTGGGTGGCGGCTCGCGCAGCGGCCTGCGGCCTGACGACGCAAGGGACCGGACTCAGAGTCCGGAGACCGGACTCCAGGGACCGGACTCAGAGTCCTCAAGGAGACCGGACTCCAGGGACCGGACTCAGAGTCCTCAAGGGACCGAGGAGGACTCCAGGGACCGGACTCAGAGTCCTGGTTTTGCTCTGACTCCAGGGACCGGATGGAGGACTCCAGGGACCGGACTCAGAGTCCTGGTTTTGATCTTGGGATCAAGGCCAGACTTCCGTTCAGTGGAAAAGGCCGATCGGACTCAGGATTGGGGGGTGAATACGGGTTTTAATCATTGCCCCGCAGAAGCTCTGCAAACGTCGCGTTTGCGGGCCGACATCTCCTGCGTGGCCATCTCCAACGCGCAAAAACAAGCCAGTGCCGCCCGTCGGGCGGAAAATCGAGCCCGCGGCCAAGCCCGCCCCCACGCGCGGGTTCGCGCTCGGCCGATCCACCCTCACAGCAGCTACAAGGTCACCAAGCGTTGCCTCGAGCGCCGACTGTTCCTCACCCCGGGTCACAAACCGGCGGAGCTTCTCAACCTCATCGGCTATTTGCTGGCCCACACCGCCAATGAGCACGGCATCCAGATTCACTCGGCCGTCTTCATGTCGAACCACTACCACATCGACGTCACGGACCCGCGTGGCGAGCTCGTCGCGTGGAAGCAGCTGTTCAACAGCACGCTCGCGCGCGCTCTGAACGGGGAGCACGGGCGGTCCGGCGCGTTCTGGGCCAACGGAGCTTGCGACACGCTGCGGCCGACCGACGACGCGACCTTCATGGACCTCGTTTATACAATCGCCAACCCGGTCACGGCGGGTCTCGTGAAGTGGAGCCGAAAGTGGCAGGGATTCACGACCGCGGACTGGCGATTTGGCGAGACGCGGACGTTCAAGCGACCCGAGGATTTTTTCGATCCCAAAGGCGACATGCCGGAGAAGGTGTCGTTGACGCTAGTGCGGCCGCCGATCTTTCTCGAGCTCGATGACGACGCGCTCTACGAGAAGCTCGCGGCGACGGTGCGGGAGAAGGAGCGAGAGATTCAGACCGAGTTTCGGGCCCGGAACCGGAAATTCATGGGCCCGAGCCAGATTGCTCGGCAAAAGTGGTACCGGCAGGTGGTCAGCTATGAGAAGCGATTCACCGTGACGCCGAAGGTGGCCGCGTCGTGCAAGTGGCGACGCTTGGCGCAGCTGCAGCGGGATCGTGAGTGGGAGCGCGAGTATGCTGCCGCGCGGGCGTCGTGGCTGGCCGGGGACTCGGCGGCGGTGTTTCCGGCGGGGACGTACTGGCTGCGGCGGTTCGCCGGGGTCACGGTTGCGCCGCATCCGGTCTCGTGAGCGTGTGCAGACAGGGGATGGCGGGGTCGCTCGAGGCCATCCCGCCGGTTGGCATTGGTTTCGAGCAGGATGTGGGGCGTCGGCGCGTGTGCAGGAGCGAGTTTTCGGCTCGTTGAGACGAGAATGGACGCGAAATCGCGGGTCGTGCGTGCGACCCAGCCGGCTCACGCCTCTCACCGACGGTCGTTCCCACGGAGACTCTCAGTCCGGTCCCCCTCCTCCCGGAGACTCTCAGTCCGGTCCCACGTCAGTCTTCCGGTCCCACGTCAGTCCGGTCCCACGGAGACTCCCTTCCGCCTCCTCCGGTCCTCACGGTCCCGCTTCTTTCACGGATACCGCGTCCGCGTGAGCGGATCCTCAATCCGAAACACAGCCCGCGCCTCGTTGATCACCACCAAATCCCCCCCATCCCAAGTCAACGCCTCCACCTGCCCAGTCACACCAGAATCAAACGCAATCCAAGAAACCACCTCCCCAAACAACTCCCCCCCATCCCCCGAAGCCGGAACCGCAAACACAAACACCCCATCATAGCAAAGCATCGCCCAATACCGTCCCGCATACTCCCCCTCCAACGCCAACTCCGCCGCGGTCACTTGCCCCGACCACCGCTGCCGCGTACCCGGATCAATATACCCCCCAAGATCAAACCGAGCAACCAACTCCAGCCCAACCTCGCCCCCCTCCAAACTCGGAAACCGATACAGCCGAGTCCAATCATCGCTGCGATGCTTGGTCAGCAGCCACAGATCCCCACGCCACCAAAACAGCGCCTCACTATCATAATCCGCCAGTTTGTTCCCAAACCGACGCTGCTCCGGAAAAAAATAATCAACACTACGATCAACATAGACCTCATCGACATCCGCATACGGATCCGGCTCCGGGATCCGATGAACCGACAGGTCCCGACGCCCCGAGTCCCCGTTGCCAGTGTCCCCCAGCCACAGATTCCCGCGATCGTCATGCGTAATATCCTCCCAGTCGACGTTGATCGTCCCCTTCACCCGCAATCGCCTGATCACATGACCCTGCCTGTCGATCGCAAACAGCCAGTTACCAGCCCCCGAGTCCCCATGCGTCCACAGCACCCCAGGGTACCGCGGACTCGTCGTCACCCCCGAAGGCTCACGGATCGTACGGTCCAGCGACACTCCAGTCGGCGACGGCGGCGAGCAGCCAAGCAACACGAAGAATCCAACAACGCAGCGGCGGTCCGGCACGTCCGGGAGCTTACCTCACCAGCACGTCTGGCGGCGTCATCCGGTCGTCGACCAGCGTCTCGCTCTTGATATCCGCAGTGTCAGCATCGGGCAGAGCCTGATGAAGGTCGCCCTCCGCCACCCGGGTCTCCGGATCCCCCTTGTTCGCAAGCCCAGCCGAGATCCGACGCGCATGGGTGACGCGCACCAAGTACTTGTTCCCGAGCGCGCTGAAGCACGCCTCCGCGCGGACCAGCGCGGCGAGGGCCTCGGGCGCATCCTTCCGAGCCAGCGCCAGCTCAGCCGCGCCGCGCAGCAGCCGACCTTGCTCGATGCGGTTGTCCTGCTCCGGGATCGACATGATGCTCGTCGCGCGCCGCAGCGCGGCCTCGGCCGCCGCAAACTCGCCCGTACGGATCAGCAGATCCGCCGACAGCCGAGTCGCGATCGCGTGCTGCAGCGGGTTACGGGTCGGGCCGTGGGCCGTACCCGCGAGCACCTTGTCGAGCGCCGCGCGAGCGAGCTCGAATTCACCGAGCCGGGTCAGCAGCTCGGCCCGCCCGTTCAACGCCAGCAACACGACGAGATCCATCCCCGCCTTGCGAGCCCGAGCCTCGACCGCGTCAAAGCTCGCGCGAGCCTGATCAAATTCGTCGATCGCCAGGTGAATGTGCCCCTCGAGCACGCAGGCGTACTCGCGCGCGAGCATCATACGATCGATCTGCGGATACCGTAGCGCGCTGCTGACCAGCGCCTGGGCCTCGTCAAACGCCCCCCGCTGCCAGGCCAAGTAAGGCCGCAGATACAGCGCCCATGGATACGGCGGGCTGCCGATCTTTCGGCAGTTCCCGGCAATGCGCGCGAGCAGATCTTCGGCTTGTTCTTGCCGGCCAGTCCACGCGTACCACAAGCACGGATACGCCCAGACCTGATTATAAAAATCGGGCTTTTGGCTCTCGTCGACCGCCCACACCCCATAGTTGACCATCTCCGGGTCAAAGCGGCGCCCCTGGAACACCATGCAATTGGAAAACACCGCCGCACCGACGCGCGCCGACATGGCCACGCTGTTGCCGCCAAGATCAATGTTGAACAGGAGCTGCCGGGCACGGACCAGCACGTCGCTCATCGCGTCGAAGTGGCCGGCGGCCTGCAGACAACCGGCGAGCGCGGTACACATCGCGCCCTCGAGCGGCGTGCCCGTAAACGGCAGCAGCGCCAGCGCCCGCTCACCTAGCGGCAACCCCCGCGCAGGCTCGCCCGCCATTCCAGCCGCGACGCAGCCAAACACGTAGCTCTCGAGCACCTTGGGCGCCCAGCTCGCGACCGGCGGCGGCAGCCGCCGCAGCGACCCCGCGCGCTTGTGCCGATAGGCCTTCGGCTTGGTCATGTTCGCGATGGCCCGGTCCCGCGCCGACGCGGGCAGACGCTCGATCCCAGCGACCACTTTCTTCAACAGCGCACAGACCTTGTCGATGTTGCCACGGGACTCGAGCGCCTCGCGGCAGCGGGCGGCCGCGTCAAACGCCATGCTCGGCCACAACACGAGGGCGTTCTCGGCGATCCGGGCCGACAGATCGAACGCCAGCGCGTCCGAGCTCGAGTCGAGCAGCTCGAGCGCCCGGCTCCAGTACTCGATCGCCGACGACTCCGCGCCCGAGCGCTTGGCAGCGTCGCCAGCCCGCAGCGTGTACTCGAGCGCCTTGCCCGGCGCCCCACCCCGCGTGAAGTGAAACGCGAGCGCGGCCAGGTAAGCGTCGAGCTGCTCGGCGTGGCGTCGCTCGAGATACTCACCGCAGCGCCGATGCAGAGCCTCGCGGGCGCCGGCCGGGATGTCGTCATACAAGACCTCGCGCACGCGATCGTGGGGAAACACGTAGCGGCGGTCCTCACGGGTCAAGAACCACCGCTCGGTCAGGGTCTCGACGTCGGTGAACAGCTGGTCCTCGTCGACGCCGCTGAGCGCGAGCAGGGACTCGCGGTCGAGCGAGTTGCCGAGCACGGCGGCGACCCGGGCGAGCTCGAGCGCGCTCGCGCTCAAACGACCAAGCCGCTCGAGCACGACCATGTCAATGCTGTCGGGCAGCGAGCGCGGCGCCCAGTTGGGCGGCAGTGACCAGCCCTCCTCGGTCGCAACCAACACGCCCTGCTCCATCAGATCGCGCATCACCTCGGTCACGAAGAACGCGTTGCCTGCGGTCGCGTGATAGAGCGCCTCGATGAAGGCGTCGGTGACTCGAAGCTCGCGCAGCATCGACTCGACCAGCCTGCGAACCTGCGCCTGATCAAACGCCTCGAGCTTGAGGTGCTCGGTCTGCCCGTCTTGAACCGTGAACCACAGCGGACTGTCGAGCGAGGCTTCGTCGCTGCGCAAGGTGGCCACGCACAGCAACCGACTCGACCGCATGTGGCGAAGCAAGTGATTGAGGAGCTCGAGGCCAGGCAAGTCACACCACTGCAGATCCTCGACCGCCACGACCAGCGGAGTCTTGGCTGCGACCGCGAGCAGCCAGTCGGTGACGTCGGCCGCGAGCTTGCGCTTGTCGAAGCCCGGCGCGAACTCATCGCCACCGTGACCGCTGGTGTCCGAGGCCGCGCCCTCGAGCCGATTGCTCACGGACAGATGCTGCGAGAACAGGTCGGCCGCCGACAGCGACAGCAACGGCCGCAGCGCGACCGCGAACGACTGATACGGGCCGGTGCTGGGCTTGCACTGCAGGTGCACGACCTGCGCGCCGCGGAGCTTGGCCTGGATCAGGACCTCCTGCATGAGCCGCGACTTGCCGACGCCAGCCGGCCCACCGATGAACAGCGAGCGCGCCTGGCCCTGCTCGGACTCGACGGCGAGCTGCTCGAGGTGGGCGAACTCCCGCTCGCGCCCAACCATGAGATCGCTGATCAGGTAGCTGGTGTTGCGCGCGAGATCCTGACGAATGTGGTGGGCGCCAGCGAGGTGCGCGAGGTCATCGGCGACCTCGGACGCCGACGTGTAGCGGTCGCGCACGTCCTTGGCGAGCAGCCGATCCACGATCGCCTCGAGCTCCGGCGGGGTGTCGCCGCGATAGGCACGCAGCGACGCCGGGGCCTCGTTGATGTGCGCCCGGAGTGTCTCGCTGGTGGTCCCCAAGAACGGCGGACGCCCGGTCGTCATCTCGAACAGCACACAGCCGACCGAGTAGAGATCCGCGCTCGTGTCCAGCGTGCCACCGACCACGGCCTCGGGCGCCATGTAGGCCGCCGTCCCGATCGCGCTGATCCGCGAGCGGCTGCCCAGCCACTCCATCAAGCCGAAGTCCATGACCTTGAGGGTGCCGTCGCCGCGCACCCGCAAGTTCGACGGCTTGATGTCGCGGTGCAGGTACAGCCGCGAGTGGATGAACTCGAGCGCGAGCAACAGCTGCAGGGCCAGCGCGTAGATGGTGTCGAACTCGAGGCCGCCGTCGACCAGCAGCTGCGACAGCTCGCGACCGGGAACCAACTCCATGGTCAGGTACTCGGTCTGGCCGTCCAAGAAGCCGCAGTCATAGACCTCGACGGTGTTGGGGTGCCGAAGCCGGGCCATGGCCCGAAACTCCTCGCGAAACCGCAAGCGGCGCTCCGGCGTGATTGGAACATCGGAGCGAAAGGTCTTGAGCGCGAGCTCCCGCTCCTCGCCTAGCGTGTCTTGCACGCGATAGACCGTACCCATCCCGCCGTGACCGAGCTCCTCCAGCACGCGAAAGCGGTTGGCTATCCACGCAAGCGACACCACGAACATCATGCCAGAACTCGGAGACGACGATGCTCAATGGCCTCGGCCAGGTCTTGGCCTCGGCCAGGTCTGTGGCGGAAAGCAATTGCGCACCGCGAATTCCGTTGTACGTAAACCATCGATGTAGCGGCAGCGGCGCAAGCGATCGACAATGGCATGTGGAGTGGGCGGGCGGTCGCAACTACGGACCACCGGGCACTGCATGCCTTCAGAACCGCAGTGACCAATTTAGCGCCACTGCGTCGCGCCCAATCGTTGCGGTCGGAATGGCCGCACGCCGCCTGCGCTCGCGCTCGTAGCCCAACGCGACCAATGTTATGCCGGTCACAAATAGAGCCCCGGCCGCCACACCACCGGTGAGTCCTGTGATTGCGCCTGTGTGTATTCGCTGATCTTGACGGGCGATCGCGTCGAGATCTGGATCGGATCCCACGCTCAGCGCTTGTCGTTGAGTGACGGCGTCTGCGCGTAGTCCCAAGCCCACCGCCATCGCAATGAGCGCCGCCCCACCGAGGCCGATGACCACGTTGCCCGCCAGGACCATGCGGTAGTTTGCAGGGTCGACCTCGATCGGCGTTGGTGGTGGCAACAGCATCGGTGCCGGGGGAGTGACCGCTTCGTCTTCACTCGCCTGCCCGCCCTCGAGCTCCGGCGCAACCTCGGCTGCCGGGTCGGTGGCTGCCGGTTCGATGACAGCCGGTTCGGTGGCTGCCGGCTCGATGACAGCCGGCGGTTGGGTTGGGTCGACCCCATCCGGCTGCTGGGCGTCCGGCGCTGGCTTCGACGGCGCCGCGCGTGCACTCGTCGGGACGACCACGCTCAGCACGAACATCATCAACACGATCGACCGACTCGCCGACGAGTTGCTCGCCCCGATCATCTGGGTGGCTCGCTGCACCGCTCGACCCTACTCAAGCTCGGTGTCGGGCGCGAGGCGAGCGAGCAGCGCGACGGCGGCGGTCTCGACCCGCAAGATCCGAGGCCCCAGACTCACCAGCTCGTCGCCCAGCGCCATGAAGCGCTCGCGCTCGAACGGCACGAACCCGCCTTCGGGTCCGAGCACCAGACCCAGCGGGCCAGTCGCCGCGCGCGGGCACGGCTTGCGTCCTTCGGGGTCGGCGACCAGCACCGGGCCCTGCTCGCGCAGCGCCACCAGGCGATCCTCCACGAACGGCAAGAACCGCGGGTGCAGCTCCACGCGCGGCAGGACCGTGTCGACACACTGCTCGAGGCCCAGCAGCAACTGACGCCGAATCGCAGCGGGCTCGATCGCCGACGCCCCCCAGTAGCTCTTCTCGACCCGGCGGCTGTGGAAGAACATGAAGCGCTTGACGCCGATCGCCGTGCCCTGCTGCAGCACCTTCTCGAGGGTGTGCGGGCGCGGCAGCGCGATCGCCAGGCTCACGCGTGAGGGCGCTGGCGGTAGCGAGCCCAGCTCCACGCGCAGCTCGAGGGCGTCTCGATCACAGCGCAGCACCTCGGCGTGACCGAGGTTGGCCGCGGGTGGTCCGTCGCCCTCGTCGAGCAGCCCCACGCGCACGCGATCGCCGACCGCGACCCGCAGGTGCTTGCGCGCGTGGACCAAGCGACGGTCGCTCAGCTGCACGCGGTCCTCGGTGACAAAGTCGCCGGGCTCGAGCACGATCAGGTTCACGACGAGCTCCCGTTCACCGCGCGAGTCTGGGCGACCCACGCGACCGGGTCCAGTTGGTATTATCCGCGCCATGTTCTCTCGTCGGCGACTGCTCGGATCTGTGGCTTGTGCTGGCCTAATCGGCTGCCGACGCGCGAGCGAGACCCCACGTGTCTCGGCCCCTGCGCAGCTGATCCACGCCAACATCTACACCAACGACGAGACCCAGCCCCGCGCCGAGGCCATGCTCGTGCGCGACGGGGTGATCCTCGCCGTTGGCAGCCGCGCCGAGCTCGAGCAGCGCGGCGCCAACCAGCTGCTCGACTGGCGCGACGTCACGATCATCCCGGGTCTGACCGACGCGCACGCGCACTTGCTCGGTCTCGGCCAGACCGCGGAGATCGTCGACCTGCGCGGCGCCGCCTCGGTCGACGAGATCATCGCGCGCCTGACCGAGCAGGCCCCCGCTTCGGGATGGATCCTGGGTCGCGGCTGGGATCAAAATTTGTGGGGCGGCGCGATGCCGACCGCGGCTCAGCTCGACGCCGCGTTCCCCGATCGCCCGGTCTGGCTGCGCCGCGTCGACGGTCACGCCGGCTGGGCCAACAGCGTCGTCATGCAGCTGACCGGCATCGTCGCCAGCACCCCAGACCCCGAGGGCGGCGAGATCCTGCGCGACAGCACAACCGACGCCGCGGCCACCGGGGTCCTGATCGACGCCGCGATGGACGTGGTCCCGGTCCCGAGCCCCAGCCCCGCCGACGTCGAGCGCTGGCTCGACACCGCGTGCAACCACGCCGCCTCGCTGGGGCTCACGGGCGTCCACGAGATGGGCCTCGACGCCGTCGCCCACGCCGCGTTCACCAAGCTCGCAGCCGGCCGTTCGCTGCCCCTGCGGGTCCACGCCTACGCCAGCGAGAGCTGGTGGACTTCCGGCCTCGACGGGCTCACGCGCGCGAGCGTGGCCCCGACCGATCGCTACGCGCTCGCGGGCGTCAAGCTCTACGTCGACGGCGCGCTCGGCAGCCGGGGCGCCGCGCTGATCGAGCCCTACGCCGATCGCCCCAAGCACAGCGGCGCGCTCATGCACGAACCCCAACAGTTCACCGAGCTCGTCAGCGCGATCCTCGAGCGCGGCTTTCAGGTCGCTTCGCACGCGATCGGTGATCTCGGCAATCGCACGATCATCAACGCCTACGCGCAAGCGCTCGCCGCCAAGCCCACGCCGGATCACCGGCTGCGAGTCGAGCACGCGCAGGTGGTGGACCTCGCCGACATCCCCCGCATGGCCGAGCTCGGCTTGATCGCCAGCATGCAGCCAACCCACGCGACCAGCGACATGCCGTGGGCCCCCGCCCGGCTTGGCCAAGCTCGGCTCGCGGGCGCCTACGCGTGGCGACGGATGCTCGACGCGGGCGTGCGCCTGGCGTTGGGCAGCGACTTTCCGGTCGAGCGCCCCTCACCGCTGCTTGGGCTCTACGCCGCCGTCACCCGCCAAGACCCAAGTGGCCAACCCGCTGGCGGCTGGCTGCCGGATCAGCGCCTGAGCATGGCCGAGGCGATCGCCGGGTTCAGCGGAGCCGCCGCCTTCGCAGCCCACCGCGACGATCACCTTGGGATGATCGCACCTGGGTACCGAGCCGACCTCACCTGCTTGCGCGGCGATCCATATACCGTCGAGCCCCACGCCGTGCCCGAGCTCGAGGTCCACGCAACGATGGTCGAAGGCGCGCTGACCTTCGAGCGCTGAAGCCCGCGAGACCTTCAGCTGACGCGCCCGTTCTAATACCGTGGTCCCCAATCACGGCCCGCCAGGCGATCGCGCTGTTTCTCGGGTGTCAACGCATATTGCTTGCACACCTCAGACTCGCCACCTTCCAGGAAGGTCTGAACCGCACAATTGAACTCATCAGGCGAATTCATCATTGGCGTGTGTCCGC
Source organism: Enhygromyxa salina (assembly GCF_002994635.1). Lineage (GTDB taxonomy): Bacteria > Myxococcota_A > Polyangia > Nannocystales > Nannocystaceae > Plesiocystis > Plesiocystis salina_B. The sequence goes on from NZ_PVNL01000138.1 coordinate 116,451, forward strand.
CCAGGTGAATCACGTAGGTCTCGGTGTCGGCGATCGCCCGATCAAACACCTTCATGGCGTTGATCGGCACGACCGGATCGTCATCCCCCCAGATGACCAGCGTCGGCGCCCAGATCTGCCGCAGCTGCCCCTTGGGGATTCGCGCGAAGGTCGGCGCGAGCAACGAGGCGAGCGCCTCGAGGTACGGCTTCTCCTCGACCGTGCCCGCGAAGCTGCCAGCGAACGCCTGCCGGGCCTGGCTCTTGGGGTCCAGCCCCGGATAGTGCTCGGCCGTCGTCATGTTCGACATCTGCAGCCAGCGCGCCGTGAGCATGTTGAGGACCGCGCCCGCCGAGCCGGTGTAGCGGGTTCCGGTCGCGTCCGAGAGCACCAGCTTCGACACCCGCTCGGGCTGCTGGCTCGCGAATTGGGCCGCGATCCAGCCACCACCCGAGTTGCCGATGACGATCGCCCGCTCGACCTCGAGCGCGTCGAACAGGCCGCCGAGCACCGCGACGTGCTGCTCCATCGTGTAGTTGATGTGGGGTCCACGCTCGGACTTGCCGTGGCCTGGGGCGTCGAACACGATCACGCGGTAGCGGGACTGAAAGTGCTCGAACTGGTCCCACCAGTTCTGGACGTTGCCGCTCCAACCGTGCACGAACACGATCGTCTCGGCGTCCTTGGGGCCGGCCTCGAGGTAGCAGATGCGCAGCCCCTCGATCTCCACGAACTGCTCGTCGAGCCAGTACCCGGGCGGCGTCCAAGCCTGGGTCCCGGCGACGACCGGTCCGCAGCCCAGCCCAAGCCCAAGCCCAAGCACGGCCAGCGCGCTCGCTACGGCACGGGCCAGCGTCGTGATCGGGTGCTTGCGTCGAGCGATCATGACTTCCAGCGGTGCCCCGAAGAGTAGACCCAAGCGCCCACCCTCACCACTCGATCTTCATCCCGATCGAGGGCGCCGTGGGCAACGAGAGCACCGGCCGGGTCACGGTGAAATCGTAGCCATAGCTCAAAAACTCCGTGTTCTCCGCATTATAGACGTTTTGCACGTCGAGGTAACTGGTCACCTTCACGCGCCGATACACCCAGGTCTTGTCGATGCGCAGATCTAGCTGATGGAACGTCGGTAGCCGCGCCGAGTTCGTGGGCCCCTGGATCGGGATGTACTCCGCCGAGGTCGCGTCGACCACACCGTTTTCGACCGGCGTGTACGGGTTGCCCGAGACCACGCGCAGACGCGCGCCGATCCGCCAGTTGAGCGGAAAGTCGTAGCTGGCGATCAGCGTGAGAATGTGGGTCTGATCGAAATTGAACAGCACCTGGGGCTCACCCGGCGCCGGGACCCGGACCGAGCGCATCAGCGTGTACGAGACCCAGCCGTAGAAGCGATCGCCGAGCTCCTTCTTGAGCAGAACCTCGCCGCCGTACACATCACCGGTCCCCGTCGAGGCAAAATTTTCGGGTCGCGGCGTGTCCTCGCCGGGCCACGACATGATCTGCCGCGACGGACTGGTGAGGTCCCACAGCCGCTTGTAAAAGCCAGTGAGCTCGACGCTGACATCCCACGGCAGCTGCTGCACCACCGACAAGCTGTTGTGCAGGGAACGCGACAGACGAATCCGCGGGTTGCCAAAGAACAGGTCGTTCTCGAACTCCGCGGGCCCCTGACTGTAGAGCCCGACCCCACCCTTGAGCTTGGTCTTGTCGGCGAGATCCACGATGAAGCGCAGGCGCGGATCGAGGGCCGCGCGGTTCTGCGGGGCCGCGAACCAGTCGAAGCGCAGGCCCGGGTACAACATCAGGCGCTCACCCACCCGCAGCGTCAACGTGGAGTACAAGCTGGGGATCAGGCGTAGGTAGTCGGTCTCGCGCACGGTCGCGTCGCCCGAGGTGCTGCCGACCGCGTTGTCGCCAAATGGCACGATCGCCGCGCGCCCCCGCCACCACTCGCTGACCAGCTCGGTGCCGACCCGCAGCCGGGCGTTGGCGCTCAGTCGCCGGCTGATCTCCGCGCGGGCCGAGAGCGTGTCGGTGTCGACCTCGAAGTCGAAGTCGCCAAAGATCGCGCCCGAGAAGAACTCGCGCTTGTATGAAGGCGTGATCAGAAACTCCCACGGCCCGTCGACCTTGCGATACACGAGATCGACCCGGTGAAACCCCTGAATGGTCTCGAGCCGGTTGCGCTCATCATCGCCGACGTCGTTTTGCTCGGTGAACAGCAGCTTGCTGCGATCATCGGAGCCAAACACGCGAACCGAGAAGTCGCCGCCTGCGACCGGATAGTCGAACAGGGCCTGGTAGTCCCAATAGCGCGGGGCCAAGGTCAGGCCCAGGCCAACCTCGTCGGGGATGACCAGCGGCAACAACAGATCCACGTAGCTGCGCCGGCCAGACAGAATGAAGCTACCCTTGCCGATCGGCCCCTCGACCAGCACCCCGGTGTCGAACAGGTCCGTGTCGATGTAGCCATGATACCCATCGCGCCGGCCCTTGCGTGGCTGGACGTTGACTACCCCACCGAGCGCGTCGCCGTAGCGGCTGTCGAAGTTGCCGGGGATGAAGTCGATCTGCGCGAGGATGTCCGAGTTGAACACCGACGTCAGCCCGCCAAAGTGAAACAGCGTCGGGATCTCGTGATAGCCCAGATAGACCCCCGAGTCCGCGGGCGCGGCCCCGCGGATCGTCAGCTGCCCCGCTCCAAACGCCGCACGGGCGACGCCCGGAAAGTTCTGGACCGACTTGAGCGCGTCTCCCAGAGTGCCGGGGATCTCGTTGACCTCCTCGATCTTGATCGTGCGGACCACCGCCTCGGTCATGCCGTCACGCTCGACGCTGACCTCCGTGCGATACGGATTGGCGGCCGTGCGCGTCAAGAAGTACTTGGTCTCGAGCCGCTGGTCCGCGTTGAGCTCGACCACCCACTCGAGCCGCTCGAAGTTGGGTGCGATCATGATCAAGCGGACCAGGCCGTCGGGCACACCCGCCAGCGTGAATTCGCCGAGGTCGTCGCTGACCGTTTTGTGCATCCACGCCGGCTCGCCCTCGTCGCCGTAGAGCTTCTGTCGGACCTTGCCCAGCGGGTATTCGCCAGCCGGGACCGCGAGGATCGTCGTGCCGCTCACGGGCGTGCCGCTGCCGGCCTCGAGCACGACCCCCGAGATCCGCGGCGGGCTCGGGGGCTGCTCGATCGGATCGGTGTGGTCCGTGGCTTCGTCGATCTCATCGAGCTCGTCGGACTTGTCCGGCTGCGGCGGCGCGAACGGGAGCGCCAGCGAGAGCACGACCTCGACCGGCTCGCCCTCGAAGCTCGCGGGTTCGAACCGCAGCGCGGCCACGACCTCGAGCGCGATCGCGTCGAGCACTGGATCGAGGCCCGCGAGCAGCTCGAGCTCTGTGGGCACCCCGTCGACCCCGACCACGTACTGCACGACCACCTCGCCAGCCGGGGGCTCGTCTTGTCCGAGCAGCTCGGCTGGATAGCTGTAGGGGCTGAGCTCGTTGATCAGCGTGGGCGGGACCAGCTCCGACGCGGGCGCCGTGGGCTGTGCTGGGGGCGCGGCGAGAGCGGTCGTTGGGATCGACAACGAGCACGCGAACGCCAACACCAGCCCCGCGCCAACGCGGCCCTTGCGGAGCCTCGGTCCAGCCGTGCGTGCCTCGCAGCGGGGTTTCACGGGGCGTCTGGATAACACAACTCGCCGGGTGGAGGCACGGCGGGCGCGAGCGGGGCGGTTGCGCGGGGCGTGGGAGGTGCCGTGGGGTGAGCGTGTGCGAAGGCCGTGTTTTCGCGCTCGGTCAACGACAAGCCTCGCGGCCGGGCAGCACATCCTCAGCCAGGGCGCTGCGTCTCCACCCAGGCGAGCAGCTGCTCGGGTCGCACGGTGATCGATTGGTAGTGCTCCGTGTCCACTCCAACGTGGGCAGCGATGTCCGTGGGGCAACCGTTGTCGGGTTTGACCTCCTCGCTCCGCAGCCGCTCGCCGGTTCGTGCGTCGAACAGCTCGATCGTCGACACCTGCAGCGGCACCTCGATCATGCGTCCCAGCGACGGACCAGCGGAGGGCTGCGGGTCCGCCATGGGATCTGGTGCGACGACGTACGGCCCGCACTGCGTCGGCTTTACTGGCTGCCGATCTTCGACGACGACCCAGTCAATCTCACGCAGCGACTTCGGTTCCCCGACCACGAGCACACCCCCCGCGTAGTCTGGAAACACCACGGCCTTGGCCGGCGCCTGCGCTGGGCCGGACGAGATGTCGTGGTGTTGCAGGCTCTGCGCCAGCGCTCGCGCGGGCATCTTCAAGCCCGTCTCGACGCGTGCGAGGAGCCGGATCTCCTCGACCACTTTGCCGTCGTCGATGACGGCGAGCTGGGTCGTGTGGCTGAGCTTCTTCGGGTTCAGCCCGGCCGGCTCGCCCAGCTCGGCCGCAGCAGCGTCGGCCAACAGCACCGCGAGCGGCAAGCGAACCAGGTCGCCTTCGCGCTGCAGATCATGAGCACCGACGCGCAGCCCCAGGCGCTTGTCGAGATCCAGGCGAAGGTGAACGTCGCCGTCGGCGGCTGGCGTGCACTCCAACGCCTTCTTTCCGATCACCACCTGAACCCTGCCGGGGTCGCCGGCATTCTTCTCAGGCGCGTCGCAGCCCACGAACTTGACGCTGGGCGAGCAGGCCGACAGCAGGCCGACCAGCGTTAGCAATGCAGCGCTGAGCCACGGGCCCGAGAAATTTCGATTGCGCACGGTCCCATCGACAACCAAGAGGGTAGTTAGCGAGCGAGCCTCCTGAGGCACTTCGGCCATGCGAGCAAGAGTTTCGCACGATGCGTCACGCAACAAAGTTCGTGACGCTGGCACCGCGAGATAATTTTTCCGCAAACTATTCCTTGGTGCCAAAGGCGCCGTCCATCAGTTCTTGATCATAACCGACGACTCGGTCAGTGGTCGCGTAGACGTACAGGGCCGTGTCGTAGACCGAGCTGGCGACCGAGAACAGCAGCGCGACGCTGACGTAGCCGAACACCGCGAAGCCGAACGGGATCCACAGCAGATTACCGGTGTTGAACACCGTGAACAGCCCAGCGGCGAACACCGTGACCCCGAAGATGCTCAGGGTCTGCATCCAGCCAAAGCCGATCTGCTTGACCAGGCTCTCGCCCCAGGTCTTCTTGAACAGCCCAGCCGAGGTCTTGAACCCGTCGATCGGGCCGACACCCTCGTAGACCATGGCCGGAACCACGAACGCGGTGAGGATCTCCCACAGCCCGCCGAGCATGCCCTCGATCGTACGGACCACGATCTTGCCGACCGCCCCGAACTTCTCGGCGATCTGGCGCAGCGCGAGCAGGACCATGCCGACGGTCGCGCGCGCCAGCGCCCAGCCGAGGATCTGCAGCAGGCGCGAGAAGCCGAAGCGGATCGACTCGCCGAAGGTCGCGTCCCCACCCTCGAACCGGACCTTGGTGGTGTAGGTGATGCAGACCTTGGTGAAGGTCCCGATGAAGGCCAGGCCCAGGTACAGCACGAAGGTGAAGATCCAGTCGACGACGGTCATCTCTTCGACGTCCGCGCTGCCGGTCTCCATGGCGACGGACGCGTAGGGCCAGACCACCGCGACGATCCAGCCGATCGACAAGATCCCGCCGATCAACGCGAACAGCAGCAGCTCCTTGTCCTTGTCGATCACGGAGAACGAGCGCTTCGTCAGATTCCAGGAGCGGGACAGTGTGCTGAACATGATCACCTCGCAGCGACGCTGCGGCGCGAGCATATCAGAGCTCGGCGTCCCCCGTCGCGCCAAACGGCCGCGGGGACAGAACGCGGGTGCGAGCCCGATCCAGGGGCGTGTGTACTTGTGACCCCGCTGCTGCCCGCCTCGTCGTGGCCTGAGCCTCATTCTCCGCCTAGGGCGAGTTCATGAGTGGTCGAGCTGCGTGCGGCGTCACGGGGGCTGCTTTGTGCGGCTGTGATCTCCATGTTGATCGGAGCCTACTGAGAATCACTCCTTCCGGTAGGAGACCACGGCGGACTCGCCAGCCACAACAACCCAGCCCAAATCTCACCAAGGCTGGCGCGGAGACGCGTCCACGTCATCACACCAGCCGAGCCTACCCCCACGCAGTGGCGCACAATCACCCCATGCCCACCCCCGACACCCCAGCCGCGCGCGTGTGCATCTTCGGCGCGGGCGCGATCGGCCTGGACCTCGCGACCGCACTCCTCACCACCAACCGAACCTCACTCGCGTTCATCGCCCGCAACCAAACACTCACAGCCCTACGCAACCACGGCCTCGAAGCCCACACACCCACGGGAGCGATCACCCACGTCCCTCCCGATCGCTACCGCTGCGTCGAGCACCCCGCCGAGCTCGGCGAGCAAGACGTCATCTTCCTAACCATCAAGTCCGGCGCCACCGCAGCCGCGCTCCCCCAGCTGAAACCACTCCTGGCCCCGCACACCATGGTCGTCACCGCGATGAACGGCCTCCCCGCCTGGTACGCGAGCGGTCGCCCGGCGATCGAGCGACACCTCACCGACACCCACGCTCGCGACACACTGTTCTCCAACCTCCCCCGCGCGCAGATCATCGGCGCCGTCGTCCACCGCAACGCCACCTGCCCACTGCCCGGCGTCGTCCACCGCAACGCCGGAACCGGCATGGTGCTCGGGCAGCTCGACACCCCGTCCAGCGAGCGCCTCACAACGCTCACCCAACTACTCGACGACCCCGCCTACACCCTGAGCTCGACCCCAGACATCCACCGCGAGCTGTGGCACAAGCTGCTGATCAACGCGTCGTTCAACCCGATCAGCGTGGTGTGCGAGCGCTCGCTGAGCGAGATGGTCAGCGCCCCATCGATCCGCGCCCGCCTCCGGGCGATCATGGACGAGCTGCACGGCCTCGGGGTCGCGCTCGAGGTCACCACGCCGGGCAGCTTCGACATCGACGCGCTGTTCGAGCGGTTCGCGGCCGAGCGTCGGGGCGCGTACACATCGATGCTGCTCGACTACCAGCGCGGCCGACCGCTCGAGCTCGATCGCATCGTCCGCGCCCCGCTGTGGCTGGCCGCCCGCCCGGGCCTGGGCTACCCGATGCCGCAGCTGCAGGCGGCCCTGCGCGAGGTCGAGGCCAAGGCCGGGGTGCTGGCCACGGTCCGCGCCAGCGTCCGGCTGTGAGCTCCAGACGATCTATTCCCACAGCTGCGTAAGCGCTGTGTAAGAGCCCCGAAAATCCTCGCGTTGTCGGCCCTCGCAAGCCCATGCAACGCCTTACTCGCTCTCCCCGCATCCTGCTGCTGCTGTCTGCCCTCGCCCTGCTTGGCACCGCCTGCGACCGCGATGCTGGCGGCGGCCCGCTCGGCCCCCTCGATGTCGTCCACGTCGACGAGCACGACAACATGCAGGTCGTCGACGCCGAGCGGCCCTACGTCGCCCCGGTGGATCTCGAGCTCGAGTGGGCGCTGGCCAACGCCCTGGTCCCGGCCGACACGCCCAGCGAGGTCGTCGCTCGCGTCCGCATTCAGGCGCCCGACAAGCTCGATCTTCCCCGCCCGCCGGCCCGCGTGGTCCTGGTCGTCGACACCTCGGCGTCGATGAAGGGCGACGCGATCGAGGGCGCGAAAGCTGCCGCGATCGAGCTGGTCGACAGCCTGGCCGACGACGACAGCTTCTCGTTGGTGGTGTTTCACTCGCAGGCGCAGACGCTGATATCGGCGACGCTGCTCGGCGACGAGAGCCGCGCCGCGGCGAAGGCCGAGATCGAGAAGATGCAAGCGTGGGGCACGACCGATCTCGCGGGTGGCATGAGCCTGGCCCTGCAGCAGCTCTCGACGGCGCCGATCAGCATGGCGACGCCGGACCCCGAGACCGGCGCGCTGGTCCAAGCTGGCGCGGGAGTGTGGGTCAACAACGGGCCGGATCCGCAGGTGCTCGAGCGGGTGGTGCTGCTTGGCGACGGCGTGCCCAACGATCCCACGCCGATCGCGTCGCTGACCCAGCAGTTCGCGGGGCGCGGCGCCGAGATCACGGCGCTCGGCTACGGCCTCGACTACGACGAGGTCTTGCTGGCGAGCTTGGCCGAGCAGACCCACGGACACTTTCGCTTCGTCGAGGAGCCCGACGCCGTGGCGGCGCTGTTCCGCGAGGAGGTCCTGCATATCCAGCGCACGGTCGCCAGCGAGCTGCGTCTGGGCATGGGGCTGGGGCCCGGCATCTCGCTGATCGAGGTGGTCGGCCACGCCACGCAGTGGAACTCCAGCTTAGGCCGCAGCGAGGTCGCGCTCGGCAGCATGGTCGAGGGCCAGACCCAGGAGCTGATCGTTCGGCTGCTGGTCAGCCCCCACAACGACGGCGCGACGGTAGAGCTCAGCGACCTCGAGCTCAGCTTCAACGACGTCTACACCGGGACGGGTCAGCGCTTCGAGCGAAGCTTCATGTCGGCTTTGTCGAGCGGCGACGCGCAGGCGATCGCGGCCGGGCGTGACGTCGAGATCGCTCGCGCGGGCGCCCACGCCCGGACCGACGCGGCGACCTTGCAGGTGCTGTCGCTGGCTCGCGCGGGCCAGCTCGAGCAGGCCAAGGAGCTGCTCGCCGAGGCCGTTAACTGGGCCAAGGAGACGTCCAAGACCCTCGAAGACGAGCAGCTGCGGACCCAGGCGGACAAGCTCGCGGCGCTCGAGCCCGAGCTCAAGGGCCTCGCCCGCCAAGCGCGGCAGCCGGTCGGGCACAACGGGCCGGGCAGCCTCGGGGGCGGTGGTCAGCCGCAGGCGTTCCCGGCCCAGCCAAGCTCGCCCGCGGGCGCGCGCGCGGTCAAGTCGGCGCACGCCGACGCGTTCAACAACCTCCACAACTGAGCGCCACGCCTGCAAGCGGGCGAGGAGCCTCGCCCGAGCTGAAAGCAAAACGGGACGCCCGAGTGGGTGTCCCGTTCTCACTCCTGGGCGCGGCCCGTCACTCACGGTCGCGGGACTCGCAGCGAGTCTCGGTCGGCGTGCACTTGAAGCGGACGTGAAGATGGTCCGCATGACCGCGAACATGCTGGATGAGCGGCGAACCAGTTCCGGGGGTACTGGGATACTCCATCCAGTTTTCTAGCTGTTTTTCGCTGTACCGATGGGTACTAATCGCAAATTCGTGCAGGAGCCTCTGCAACTTCGAGTCGATGAAGATCACCTCGATCGCACCGGTTTCTCGCAGAAGTTCGAGCAGCGACCAGGTCAGCTCGCGGTTGAGGTTGCGCTCGTCCATGACCTGCGGCGCGAGCTCGGACTTGTGATCCCAGATCTGCGGGTAGCTCAGGTCGACGTCGCGACCCGACTGATGCGAGCTGTGGGGATTGAGCCGGCCGCCCGCGCGCGCGCTGAGGTTGCCGACGATGATCTGTTGCTCGCTCGGGAACCGTCGCGCCCACTCGCGCAGGACCAGATCGATGGTCGCCACGGTGGTCTGCGTGGCCCATGCCTTCCACGGCGTGTGCCGCAGGATCCGGCCTGGGCCGTCGACCATCGGCATTCCGCCCTCGACCGAGCCGCTGCCCGGGAACCCGACCGACTGGCTCGAGATCCCTGGCTTGCGCCGGTAGACGATGATCTTCGTCTGCGGCGGTTGCTCACGATCCAGCGAGACACCAGGGTTCAGCGCCTCGATCTCGTGGTGAAAGATCTTATAGAGATTTGCTACTACCTTCATCGAGCCGCCGCGCTTGATCGTGTACTTCACGACGTCGGGCGCGACGTAGTCCTGTGGCCAGCGCTTGCCAGCCAACAACGAGCCTTCGGGCGGTCCCCGCTCGCTCGCAGGAGTTCCCACTTCTGGCGGCAAGATGTGCTCGGGCTTGTCCTCGACGTGATCCGAAACAGCCCCATTTTCGGCCGGATCTGGCCGTTCTGAGGGGTCTTTTGGATCTCGGGCTGCGGCGTCGTCGCTCGGAGCGAACAGGTCGCCGTCGACATCGGGCAGCGCCGAGCTGGTCTGCGCGTGATCGCCGATCGCCATCGAGGGCGCGCCCTCGTTGACCGGGCCGCCGAGCTTGAGCAGCGCGACGACGATCCACACGGCGCCGGCGACGAGCAGCAGCAGCGAGAGCACCGACGGGCGACCGCGACCGGCCTCGGGCGCGAGCCCGTCGTCGTCGTAGTCCTCGTCGTCGTAGTCGTCATCCTGGTCGAGATCCCCATCGAGATCCCGCCCAGCTCGACGACCCGAGTCGCCCGCGCGTGCGGAGCCGAACTCATGCTCACCAACATCCTCCACGCCCTCGGGGTCGAGGCTCGTGGGGTCGTCGTCAAGGTCGCCGCTGCCGGCCATATCGTTGTTCGAAGGGCCCATACCTTCGTGGTCGCCGAGTGTGCGGCTTGGTCCCGCACCGGTGCAAGTGTGGGGTCGAGACTGGCGAGATTCGGGCCCGCACGCTGGTGTTGAGGCGCTTCGCGGGGTTGTGTGACACCAGCGCGGCAAGGCCGGGGAGGTCGCGCGCGCGCGAGATCTGCCGGGTGCGCTGGCTTGCCACCATCCGCGCACGCTAGGGTGCGCACACGCGCCGCGACCTGGCGTGAGGAGCAACCGTGCACATCAGCGACAGTTTTGACGCAGGCAACATCGAGGTCCTGGACGCGAGCGACCCGACCGACGTTCGGCTCGAGATCCGCAAGGACCATGGTTCCGATCATTTTCAGTGGTTCTACTTTCGCGTGAGCGGGGCACGGGGCGTGGCCCTGAACCTGCGCCTGACCAACGCTGGCAAGGCGAGCTACGTCGAGGGCTGGAACGGGTACCACGCCTGCTTCAGCCACGATCGCCAGACCTGGCGACGGGTCGCCGACACCAGCTACGCGGACGGGACCTTGACCATCCGGCACACGCCAGCGTGCGACGCCGTCTACTTCGCCTACTTCGCGCCCTACTCGATCGAGCGTCACCACGACCTCGTCGCTCGCAGTCTGCAGTCACCGCTGGTCCAGCAAGAGCTGCTGGGGCGCACGCTCGACGGCCAAGATCTGGATCTACTGCGTGTCACCGAGGGCGGCGGCCCCCCGAGCGAGACCAAGAAGCGCTGCTGGGTGTTCGCGCGCCAGCACCCGGGCGAGAGCATGGCCGAGCACTTCATGGAAGGGCTGCTCGCGCGCCTGCTCGATCCCACGGATCCGGTCTCACGCACGCTGCTGCGCAAGGCCGACTTTTGGATCGTGCCCAACATGAACCCCGACGGCAGCCGGCGAGGTCACCTGCGGACCAACGCCGCGGGCGCCAACCTCAACCGCGAGTGGCTCGAGCCCAGCATGGCGCGCAGCCCCGAGGTCTACCTGGTCCGCGAAAAGATGCACGCGACCGGCCTCGACTTCGCGCTCGACGTGCACGGCGACGAGGCCCTGCCCTACAACTTCATCGCGGGGCCTGACGGCGTGGCTTCGGTCAGCGCGACCACGCGCGCGCTGCAGGCCGAGTTCGAGGCCGAGTTCGCCGCCGCGAACCCCGACTTCCAGACCAAGCATGGCTACCCCGTGCCAGCGCCGGGCCAGGCCAACATGACGATGGCGACCAACTGGATCGCCGACGCGTTCGGGGCCCTGTCGATGACGCTCGAGATGCCGTTCAAGGACAACGCGAACCTCCCTGACCCAGAGTTCGGCTGGTCGCCGGCCCGCTGTGAGCGGCTGGGGCACGGGGCGCTCGCGGCGTTGCTGCGGATCGTCGACCGACTCGGCTCGTGACGCTTGGACGCGGGGGTCCACGCGAGTGAGCGCGCGCGCGGATCCTCGGTCTTGCGTCCACGCGAGAGTCCGCGCGCGTCCCCAGCGGACGCCGCGAGACACCGGGACGCTCACACGGCGGCGGTCGACGCATCGGGTTGGGCACGCGGGTTGCTACGTGCTCGAGCATGAGTCCCCAACCGAACATCCATACTCACCTGCGGCGGATCGCTGCGCTCGGCCTCGCTTGCTTGGCGCCGCTGGCGATCGCCTGCGACGACGAGCCCATCGCGGACGTCCCACTCTCCAAAGAACGAGCTGCGCTCGCGGCCGCGGGCGCGCTCGTCAGTGACAGCCCCGACATCATCGACGGCTTCAGCCCGGTCGGCTTCGACGAGGAGCGCCAGATCTATGTCTACGATCGGGATGACGACGGCTTCCCCGACATCACCGAGGCGCTCGACGGCACCGACATGCTCGATCCCGACGACAACCTCGCGATCAACTCTCGCTCGCAAGCTCCGCAGGCGGCGGTGTTCCCAGCGACGAGCTGTCGCAGCGGCTTCATCCAGGCCGGGCCGCGCCTGTGCATTACTCAGTTGGTCCAGAACGCGACGCGGTACCGGTTCGCGGTCGACAATTGTCGCAACAAACGCAGCGACGTGTGCAGCTACGAGGACCTGACCTACCTCTATCTCAACAGCGGGCTGGACGCGTCGTACAACCCCGACGGCGCGTGGATCGGCAACATGGTGGACGACGACCTGGTCTTGTGTGGCAACCGGTCGATCACCTTCAACGGCGACCCCGACCTCGCCAACTTCGAGGGCACGTGCAGCAAGCATGAGAGCCGCGAGTACTGGTGCTGTCACGGTGACGAGTGAGACGCGGGCGCGCTATGCTGGCGCGCGTGAGCGAGGACGACCCCGAGGGCAGCGCTGGCTCGCGCAAGCGCTGGCTCGCGGTCAAGCTGGGCGCGGCGCTGCTCGGGCTCGGCACCCTCGGGTTTGGGCTCTACGCCGGGATGGTGATGCTGCCGCGCGCGACTGGGTATGCGGCGAAGATCGGCTGCACGGCGGTGTTCGTGAGCGGTCTCGAGCCTGCGCGCGTGCTCAAAGAGGAGCTCGCGGCGGTCGGGTTCGTGGATGTCGAGTTTGATCATGACACGCAGACGACCCGGGCCGCTGTGGTTGGGCTGGCTGAGCAGCGCGCGACCCATCGGCGCGGCGTGGGCTGTACGCTGGTGCGAGATGGTCTCCCGCTCGAGCTCGACCTGGCCCCCGTGGCGGCGCCCGATGACGATCGGGCTTGGCCGGCCGGCGACGCGCCCGACACCCGTGACGATCCGAGCGGGCTCGACCGCGCTGCGCTCGACGCTGCGCTCGACGCCGCGATTGGCGAGCCGGATCCCGCTGCTCCCCGCCGGACTCGCGCGGTGGTCGTGGTGTACGACGGCCGATTGATCGCCGAGCGCTACGCCGAGGGCTTCGACGCGAGCACGCCACTGCCCGGCTGGTCGATGGCCAAGAGCGTGACGAATGCGTTGATCGGGCTGTTGGTCGGGCGCGGCGAGCTCGAGCTCGACGGCCCAGCGCCCGTGCCCGAGTGGCGTGAAGACCCAGATGATCCCCGCGCCGCGATCACGATCAGCCAGCTGCTGCGGATGAGCTCGGGCTTGGCGTTTGAGGAGCGCTATGGCCCGTTCGGCACTGGCTCGGACATGTTGTTCGTCCACGAGTCGTGCGCCGAGCTGGCCGTCAACCAACCGCTGATCGCCTCGCCGGGTACCCGGTACGCATACTCGAGCGGTACAGCCAACATCCTGGCGCGGATCGTTCGTTCCCGGTTTGAGGATCCTGGCGCGCAGCTTCGGTTTGCGCAGCGCGAGCTGTTCGAGCCCCTGGGGATCCGCAGCGCCGTGCTCGAGCTCGATCCCAGCGGCGTGTTCATTGGCAGCTCGTTCGCGCTGATGAGCGCGCGCGACTGGGCCCGGCTCGGGCAGCTGTACCTCTATGATGGCGTGTGGAATGGCCGGCAGCTGCTTCCGGCCGGCTGGGTCGAGTACACCCGCGCGCCCGCGCCTGCGGCCCCGCGCGGTGAGTATGGGGCGCTGGTTCAGACCAACGCGGGGGCGCCGGGCCAGCCTGAGGACCGAAGGTTGCCCTCGCTGCCAACCGACGCGTTCGAGATGGTGGGGTATGAGGGGCAGTCGGTGTTGATCGTGCCCTCGCGCCGCGCGGTGATCGTTCGGCTCGGGCTCACGCGGGGGCCCGCGCAGTGGGATACCGATAGGTTTGGGGCGAGCGTGCTCGCTAGCTTACCCGGCTAGTCCTCGAGTCGCCCTCGATGATGGTGGGTGTGACTACCGGCGTCCAGCGACGAGAGCACGGCGTGACCCGCAGCGTTCCGCCGCTGCGGGATCAAGCTCGTGCTCGTGCTCCAAGGCCGCCAGACCGTGGAGTTGGTCGCTGGCCCAACCGTTATCTGGGAGCCCGTGGTGCAATGCATCGTGTCGCCTCGCGCCGGATTTTTCGCCGAGGGCGAGGCGCCGAAACGCAGCTGTACCGGGCGTACTGCAAGTTTCGGCAACACTGCCCTCGGCGAAAAGGCCAAGCGAGGCGGCGCGAGGCATTGCACCACGGGCTCCTAGCCTAGCCTTCGAGACAGTTATCAAAGGTCGTCTTACAAGCGGCGAGCTCCTCGGGACCCTCGGCACAGGCCGCGCACAGATCGTGCTGCTCGAGGCACGCGAGCACGAGCTCGTCGTCGTAGTTGGGCAGGCACAGCTCGACATCGAACTGCCCAATACACCCGTCAAACATGCCCTGACAGGCGAACACGTCCTCCGAGCTGGTGGCCAGCTCGGCGCAGCCAGCATAGTCGCTCACGCACGCGTCGAGCTCCGCTTGCGGACAGCCCGGCTCCTCGCAGCTCTCACACGGGCCAGGATCGACGCAGTTGTCGAACAGCGCGTTGCAGGCCTCGACGTCCTGGATCGTCTCGGCGATCTCGATGCAGGCGGAGTGGATGTCAAAGCAGGCAGGGTCCGGCCCGTCGCCGTCGCCGTCGCCACCATCGCCGCCGTCGCCACCGTCGCCACCATCGTCGCCGTCGCCGTCGCCGCCATCGTCAGTCTGCGGAGGCGGATCACCGCCGTCGTCGTCCGACCCGCCCGTGGTCCCGCTGTCCGAGTCGTCCCCACCGTGCCCGCTGTCACCTGCACCGTGCTCGTTGTCGCAGGCCTCGAGGCAGGAGTCGAGAAACGCGTCGCAGACCGCGATGTCCCCGGGCCCGTCAATGTCGTCCATGCAGTCGCCATATTCGTCGTAGCACTCCGCGATCGAGTCACCCCAGCTGTCGCCCACGGTGATCGTGCAGGCGGTAGCGAGCCCGGCGAGCAGCCCCAGGGCACCCGCGCGGAGGGGAACACGTGAGCGGCGCCCTTGGTGAGCGGGACGAACAAGAGAAGAGGTGAACTGGATGAGGTCAAACATGGCGATCCGCGAAACACCGCAAGCTCGACGCAGCGTCACCACGGCCACGAGTTTTTTTTGATCCCCGCGGATGGCGCCCTGCTCGCGGAGGCTGAAGCCCGCCAGAGCTGCTACGTTGCCGGCATGCACGGCCACGTCATCACACCCGGGACCCCCGGCGTGGGCGTGGTCGCCATGCTGGGGCCGACCAACACGGGCAAGACCCACCGCGCGATCGAGCGGATGCTCGAGCACCGGACCGGGATGATCGGGCTGCCCCTGCGGCTGCTCGCCCGCGAGGTCTACGATCGGGTCAGCGCGCGGGTCGGCGAGTCGCGGGTCGCGTTGGTCACGGGCGAAGAGAAGCGCATCCCGCCGCACCCTTCTTACTGGGTGTGCACGGTCGAGTCGATGCCGGTCGAGCGCGAGGTCGACTTCCTGGCGGTCGACGAGATCCAGCTCGCGGCTCACCGCCAGCGCGGCCACGTGTTCACGGATCGCCTGCTCCACGCCCGGGGCACCCGCGAGACCTGGTTCATGGGCGCCGAGACGATCAGACCGGTCATCGAGCAGCTGGTCCCCACCGCGGTGATCGATCGGCACCCGCGGCTCAGCCAGCTGCGCGGGGCAGGCTCCATGTCGCTCGGCGCCCTGCCGCCCCGCACGGCGATCGTCGCGTTCTCGACCAACGAGGTCTACGAGCTGGCCGAGCGCCTGCGTCAGCGCAGGGGCGGCGCGGCGGTGGTGCTCGGGGCCCTGTCTCCGCGCACGCGCAACGCCCAGGTCGCCCTGTATCAGGCTGGCGAGGTCGACTACATGGTCGCGACCGACGCGATCGGCATGGGCCTGAACATGGACGTCGACACGGTCGCGTTCGCTTCGCTGCGCAAGTACGACGGCCACGAGCGGCGCGAGCTCGAGCCGGCCGAGCTGGCCCAGATCGCCGGCCGGGCCGGGCGCGCGCACAATGATGGCCAGTTCTGCACGCTCGCGCCGCTGCCGTCGCTGCCCGATCAGCTGGTCGACGCGATCGAGACCCACCGGTTTGGGAACCTGAGCCGGGTGGTGTGGCGGACCACGCCAACGCGACTGCAGTTCGACTCGGTCGAGGATCTGATCGCCTCGCTCCGGCAAAAACCACCGCGCAAGCTGCTGGAGCTGGTTCGACAGGCCGAGGACTTCGACACGCTCGTGCAGCTGGCGGCGCGCGAGCAGATCCAGGCGCGGGCCAAGGGGCGGGCGGCCGTCGAGCTGCTGTGGCAGGTCTGCCAGATCCCCGACTTTCGCAAGCTGGCGCTCGACGGCCACGTGGATCTGTTGGCCGAGATCTACCGGCAGCTGACGAGCTCGAGCGAGCGCCTGGATCCCGACTGGATGAACCAGCGAATCTCTCGCATCGACGACACGGAGGGCGACATTCACGTGTTGATGTCGCGGATCGCGTTCGTGCGAACGTGGACCTACGTCAGCAATCACCGGGCGTGGATCGTCGACGCCGAGCACTGGCAGGCGCGCACGCGGGCGGTCGAAGATCGACTCAGCGACGCGCTGCACGAGCGCCTGGTCGCGCGCTTCGTCGAGCGCGAGGCTCGGCGCGGGCCGCCTGTCCACGGCCCCGCGCGGCCGCGCCAGCCCAAGCAGCCCAAGCGGCGGGCGGTCAGCATTGATCGCGAGGCCGTGGCCGCCGGGCCGTTCGCCAAGCTACTCGAGGTCGAGCTCGAGCCGGGGCAGCGAGGCGGCGAGCGTGACGATGCGTGGGTTCAAGAGCTCGTCGACGCGCCGCACGAGCGGTTCGTGGTCGATGACCGCGGCAACGTTCGTGACGGCGAGCTCGAGCTTGGTCACCTGGTCCGCGGGGTGGATCTGGTCCGGCCCGAGGTCACGCTGACGATCGGTGAGGCGCTGGGGGCAGGCGCCCGGGCGCGGATCCAGCGACGCCTGATCGCGTGGGCCCGCGACCTCGCCCACGAGCTGCTCGCGCCGCTGCGGCACAACACGATCGACGCGCTCTCCAGTGACGCGCGCGGGCTGATCTATCAGCTCGAGCAGGGCCTGGGCACGATCCATCGCGGCGCGGCGAAGGCTCAATTGCTGCGCTTGGCCGGCCGCGATCGCAAGCTGCTGACCAGCTTGGGCGTGGAGATCGGGGCGCGGATGATCTGGCTGCCCGCGTTGCTGCGGGGCGAGGCGCTTCGGGTCCGCGCGCTGTTGGTCGACGCTGCGCTGCCGCGAGGTGTACGGGTCGAGGTGCCGACGCCCGAGGCCGTCGCGCTGGTACCCAACCCGGACGTCAATCCCAACGCGTACACGGCCCTGGGCTTCCCGGTGTTTGGAGGCCGGGCGCTGCGGGCTGACGTCGTCGAGCGCGTCGACGCGATGCTGCGCGGCTTGGCGCAGGCGAGTGATGACGCGGATGAGCCTGGCTTCGAGCTGCCGCCTACGCTAGCGGATCAGACGGGAATGGAAGTAGACGAGCTCGCGCGGGCGCTTGGCTGGGTCGAGCAGGACGGCCGCTGGCACCCGCCAGCCGAGCCACCCACGCCAAGCCGACGCCGCCGCAAGCGGTGAGCCGTCTGATAGCTTTTAGCTATCACGCCATGCCAAAGGTTGTATTGGTACTGTCAGCGCCACCCGCCTAGCCTGTACGACGTGAGCAAGCCACCCACGCTAACCACCACCGCTGGCGCCCCGATCGCCGACAATCAAAACAGCCTCTCCGCCGGCCCCCGCGGCCCCTTGTTGATGCAGGACTACCAGCTGCTCGAGAAGCTCGCCCACCAAAACCGCGAGCGGATCCCCGAGCGAGTCGTCCACGCCAAGGGCTGGGGCGCGCGCGGAACCCTGACCGTGACCCACGACATCTCTCGCTACACCAAGGCCAAGCTGTTTGCGAAGGTCGGCAGCCAGACGCCGATGCTGGCCCGGTTCTCGACGGTCGCGGGCGAGCTGGGGGCCGCCGACGCCGAGCGTGACGTTCGCGGGTTCTCGTTCAAGTTCTACACCGACGAGGGCAACTGGGATCTGGTCGGCAACAACACGCCCGTGTTCTTCATCCGCGACCCGCTCAAGTTCCCCGACTTCATCCACACCCAAAAGCGCCACCCTCGGACCAACCTGCGCAGCACCACGGCGATGTGGGACTTCTGGTCGCTGTCGCCCGAGAGCCTGCACCAGGTCACGATCTTGTTCTCGGACCGCGGGATCCCGACCAGCCCCCGGTTCATGAACGGCTACGGCTCGCACACCTTCTCGCTGATCAACGCGGCGGGCGAGCGGCACTGGGTCAAGTTCCACTTCAAGACCCAGCAGGGCCACCGTCACCTGACCAACCGCGAGTCGGAGCAGGTAATCGGCCAGAGCCGCGAGAGCTACCAGGAAGACCTATTTGGTGCGATCGAGCGCGAAGACTTCCCGCGCTGGGATCTGAAGATTCAGGTGATGCCCGAGGCCGACGCCGCGACGACCCCCTACAATCCGTTTGATCTGACCAAGGTCTGGCCCCACGCAGACTACCCGCTGATCGACGTCGGCGTGGTCGAGCTGAACCGCAACCTCGACAACTACTTCGCCGAGGCCGAGCAGGCCGCGTTCTCGCCCTCGAGCATCGTCCCGGGGATCGGGTTCTCGCCCGACAAGGTCCTGCAGGCGCGGATCTTTGCCTACGCCGACGCCCACCGCTATCGCCTGGGTACCCACTATGAGGCGCTGCCCGTCAACGCGCCGCGGTGTCCTGTTCACCACTATCACAAGGACGGCGCGATGCGCTTTTTCGAGGGCAAGACCGGCAACCCCGACGCGTACTACGAGCCCAATAGCTTTGGCGGCGCGGCGCAGGATCATGCCCACGATGAGCCGCCGCTCTCGCTCGACGGGGCCGCGGCACGGCATGACCACCGGGTGGACAACGACGACTACTCGCAAGCCGGCGACCTGTTTCGGCTGTTCGACGCCGAGCAACAGCAGCGCTTGTTCATGAACATCGCCGAGGCCATGACTGGCGTGCCCAAGCCGATCATCGATCGGCAGCTCGGGCACTTTGCTCGCGCGGACCCGGCCTACGCCGAGGGTGTGCAGGCCGCCTTGGCCAAGCTCGCGCAAGGCTGAGTGGTCAGCCCCCACGCGTTGCGACAGCCAGTTCGCGCAGCGAGTCCGCCAACGCCGAGCCTCGCCACCACGCGAACACGATCGTCCGCCGCGGGGGCCGGCCGCGGCGGGAGCTCCCGCTCGGGGCGGGGCAGCTCGGTTCTAGCGCTAGATCGCAACCCAGTTTCAGCTCGGGAACGAGAAGCCCATCGACATCTTGATCGGCTTGCCGTCCTTGGGCTTGACGAACGAGTAGGTGGCGAGCTTCTCGATCATGCAGGTGGCGAACGCGGGGGTCTCGAGCCCGTCGGCGAGGATCGCGAGGTCGGCGACGGTGCCCTCCGCCGTGATCGTCCAGCCGAAGTGGGCCATGCCGTTGACCCCTTTGCCGCTGGCCCGCCCGGTGGCTCGGCACGTGCGTAGATCATCGGTGTGGACGCGGAGGATCCGGCGAAACAGATCGACCTCGAGCGCGCCCTCGTACTCGAGGGTCCCGTAGTGTTGGGCGACCTGTCCCTTTCGCCCTGACTCACAACCACCCCGCTTGGACCCGTAGCACAGCCCCTCGTGGAGGCAGCCGTCGGTGTAAAAGCAGTCGGTGAGCTCGAGGTTGGCACACGCGCCTGCGGCCTCGTCGAAGGAGCAGGTCGCCTCGGCCTTGCACTTGGCGCTCGCGCGGCAGTCCTCGATCGACGCGGCCACACACTCGAACTTGCCGTCCTCGGCCCCAGGCTTGGCGCTGCAGCGGCCCTCATCCTTGCACGCGGCGTCAGCCTTGCACGCCTCCGCGGCGAGCTCGAGCGGCGGCTTGACGGGCTCGGGCTTGGGCTTGGGCTCGGGCTCGGGCGCGACGGGCTTGTCGGCCTCCGCCACCTCGGCCTTGTCGGACCCGGTGGGCGCCGCATCGTCGGCCTTGTCGGGTTGCTTGTCACACCCGGTGAGCAGCGCGAGCAGAGGGATGGAACGCATGAGCCTGTGCATGATCGGCATGGTACGCGACACGACCGCGAACGTGGTGGTGGTATGCGGACGGCGAGGTCGCGTGACGACGAGCCGCGTCACTCGGACGGCTCTCGCCGAGCAGACGCTGTCGCTGCCGTCCGAAGCACTTTGCTCGCGCGGACCCGGCCTACGCCGAGGGTATACAGGCCGCCTTGGCCAAGCTCGCGCAAGGCTGAGTGGTCAGCCCCCACGCGTTGCGACAGCCAGCGCCCGCCGGGCCGGAGCCGCCAGCTCGCGCAGCGAGTCCGCCAACGCCGAGCCCCGCCGCCAGGCGAACACGATCGTCCGCCGCGGGGCCGGCCGGCGAAACTTGCGGATCACCAGCCGCGCCCGACGGTTCTCGACCTCGACCGCGAGCGCGGGCAGGATCGTCACACCGTCGCCACCGCCCGCGAGCTGCACCAACGTCGTCAGGCTCGTGGCCCGAAACCCCTGCTCGCGCGCCCCTGTCACCGCGCACAGGTCTGCAGCTTGCTCGCGAAAGCAGTGGCCATCATCGAGCAGGTACACGCGGGCGTCGGCGAGCGCCTCGGGGGTGACCGCGCTGCGGCGAGCGGCCAGCGCGTGTCCGCGAGGTGCCGCGAGCACGAACGGATCCTCACCGATCTTCACGTAGTCGAGCTCGCCGATCTCCGCCTCGAGGGCCAACAGCGCCACGTCCAGCTCACCTGCCCCGAGCATCGCGACCAGGGTCTCGGTCTTGTCCTCGGTCCACTGTAGCTGCAGGTTGGCAAACGCCTCGCGCAGCGCCGGGTCGAGGTCCGGCAGCAGGTACGGTGCGATCGTCGGAATCACCCCAACTCGAAGCGCGCCCACGAGCGGATCCCCGTGCCGCGTGGCCGCATCGACGACATCCTCGGCGGCCAACAGCACCGCCCGCGCGCGCCCGATCACCGCCTCGCCTGCGCGGGTCAGCAACACCCGTCGACGGTCACGCTCGAACAGCTGAACCTCGAGCATGCGCTCGAGCTCCGCGATCTGAGCGCTCAGCGACGGCTGCGAGACATGGCAGCGCGCCGCAGCTTTGCGAAAGCTGAGCTCCTCCGCCACCGCGCAGGCATACTGAAGCTGACGGAGCGTGATCGGCAGCGAACCAAACCGCATGGTGGTGATAGCTTAGGGCTATTTTGCCCCCAGCCGAACCCGACGCGACCCGTGCTCGGCTTCGCCTCCGCGCGCGTCGCCACCCTCGCTTCGCTCGGGCTCGAGGTCGGGTCCGCCTGTGGGAACGCTTCGCTTTTTTTCTCTGCCCCCAGCCGAACCCGGCGCGGCTTGTGCTGACAACTATGCCTTGGTGAGACCCGAACCGCTGGTATCCTCGCCGGGCCGTGGCTCAGCCGGAACCACTGTCCGTCGACGACGCGCTCGATCGCCTCGTCAACCAGTTCTCGGACGCGATGGCCTGCTTTCGCGAGCTGATCCAAAACGCACTCGACGCGGGCTCGGACGAGGTCGAGGTGTGGTTCGAGCACGACCGCGGCATGATGACGATCCACGTCGACGACTGGGGCGCGGGCATGAACCGCGAGATCATCGACACTCGGCTCACGCGGCTGTTCTCGTCGACCAAGGACGGGGACATGACGAAGATCGGCAAGTTTGGGATCGGGTTCGTGTCGGTGTTCGCGATTCAGCCGGCCGCGGTCTCGATCGACACCTCCCGCGACGGCGAGCACTGGCGCGTGGTGTTCGACGAGCGTCGCCGATTTTCGCTGGTCCGCCGCGATCAGCCGGTCGAGGGCACCAAGATCTCGATCTTCAAGCACGCCACCAAGTCCGAGTACGAGCTGTTCCGGGCCCGCGCGGCCGAGGTCGTGCGCTATTGGTGCAAGCACGTCAGCGGTGAAGTCCGCGTCGACGGTGAGCTGATCAACGAAGCGATCGATCTCGACACGCCCTGCAAGGTCCGCCGCGAGCAAGACAACGAGATCATCGTCGTCGGCCACCCGCTCGACGGCGAGGGCTTCTCGGGCTTCTACAACCGCGGGCTCACGCTGGTCGAAGGTCGAGGCGAGCACGCGATCCCGGGGGTCGCGTTCAAAGCGTCGTCGGCCAAGCTCGAGCACACGCTCACGCGCGACGATGTGATCCGCGACGCTCGCTTCAACCGGCTGATGACCGCGGTCCAGGAGCTGATCGCGGGCGAGCTGTGTGCACAGGTCTACGCCAAGCTCGACGTGGCGATCCGTGACGCCACGTCCGAGTCCAGCGCGCTGGAGTACCTGTGGGCGGCGGCGCGGCTGCACGAGCAGGCCACCCACGCGGTCCCGGAGCCCGATCACGCCGCGCTGTTTCGCAGCCCCAGCGGCGCCATGATCGGCTGGAAGGCGCTGCGCAAGCCCAAGCGGCGCGCTGTGATCCTGGCCCGCGCTTTGAGCCCGCTGACCGAGCGGCTCGAGGGCGAGGGCGCCACGGTCGTGCTGCTGGCCAAGGACTGTGTGTGCGGGGCCGCGCTGCTCGAAGCAATCGCGCCGCGCGTCGCCAAGATCGAAGACTATTGCACCGCGCTGCCACCTCGCAGCAGCGACGAGGCCGTGCGCTGGCAGGTGCTCGCCTCGCAGGTCGCTCGGCTGTTGGAGGCCTGGGGCGCCAAGCTCGGCGGCGTGCGCCTGGGTCACCTCGACTACCCAGACTCCGCCGTCCGTGATCGCGTGGCGATCACCCAGTCGGAGTTTGGCGAGGTCACGCCGACATCAGACACGGCCGAGCTGGGGACCGGGCTGCTCGCCAGTCGCCGCGTGGTCGTGCTCAACGCCGACCACCCCAGCATTCGCACGATCGCCGGGCTCGCCCAGTCCGAACCGGAGCTCGCGGCGTATCTCGCGGTCAAGGCGTTCTTCTTGGGTACGCGGCTCGACGCGAAGATCGACGAGGCGCTCGCGGTCCTCACCCACGACCACCGGTTGCTGCGCCGAGGTGCCCAGGCATGAGCGATCTCGTCGCGCAGCTGATGTCCGCGGGCCAGCTCGAGGCCAAGGGCGGGTTCACGATCGATCCCGAGAAGGCCCGCGAGAAGCTGCGCCAGTACCAGCTCGCCGATCCCCGCTGCTACGTGCTGCTGCTGGTCGAGGCCGCCAGCACCAGCGGCGCGAGCAAGCTCGAGTTCGAGATCGACAGCGATGATCTGCACCTGCGCTTCGAGGGCGCGGTGTTCGGCCACGAGCAGCTCGAGAACATCTATGGCTCGCTGTTCGCCAGCGCCCAGGAGCGCGGCGAGTCTCCGCTGTCTGCCGAACTGGACAAAGACCTGGCCCGCCTGCGTGGGCTGCAGCAGCTGGCGTTCGCGCTCAACTCGGCGATGGCGCTCAACCCAAAATTCGCTCGGGTCGTGAGCGTGGCGGCCGACGGCACCGGGACCGCGCTCGAGCTGCGGCCCGACCAGCCCGACGAGGTCTCGCGGGTGACCGACCAGCCCCCGGGCAACTGGATCCACGTCAAAGATCGGTTCAGGCCGGGGTTGATCGTGGAGTTCTTTCGCAGCCTCGGCGACACGCTGGCCGAGGTCACGCTGCTGCGCGAGCGCTGTCGCTGGTCGCGGATCCCCGTGTTCGTCAACGGCAAGCAGATCTCGGGCCCGATGGAGCTCGCGGGCGAGTCGTGGACACAGATCGACGTGGTCGACGAAGGCGTCACGATCGGCCGCGCGGCGCTGGGGCTGCGGGCCAACCCCGAGCAGGCCGAGTTCGATGAGCCCGGCGCGTCGCTGGTGTCCAACGGCGTGTTCATGGAGCGCCGTACGATCAACTATCAGGCCGTCCCTGGCTTCGAGGCGATCGTCGACAGCCCGCGGTTTGGCAAGGACGTCTCGCAGACCAAGCTGCTCCACGACTCGGGCTACCTCGCGGTGATCGACGCGATCATCCACGCCCAGGACCAGATGATCTTGCGCCTCGCCGAGCGACGCGTGGCCGGGGCCGCGCCCGCGTGGGCCGACCAGACCTTGCGCACGTGGTTGGCCAAGCGAGCGCCAGACCAGCTCAGCCGCGCGCTCGCCAAGGATCCTGTGTTCGCCGCCGTCGCCGAGGTCGCGCTGTGGTCGGCCGTCGGCGGTCCACCGCTCAGTACCCGCGCGCTGATCGAGAGCAAGGAGCCGATCCGACACGCGCACGAGGACTTCCCGTTCGCGCCTCCCGACGTGCCCTTTGTTGTCTACGCGACCCCGGGACCCGACGAAGAGCTGCTCGAGCAGCTGTTTGGCGCACGCTTGCACGACCACACGAGCGCCCTGCGGCGCGAGGCGGCCCGGCAACAGCGGCGCCTGGTGTTCTTGACCCGGCGGCACGCGGCCGAGCTCGGCGAGGGCTACTACGTGATCCGCGAGCCGATCTCGCTCGACCGCCCGGGCGAGCACGAGGACGACTCGATCATCACGGTCCGCGGCGAGCTGGGCCTGCGCTCGCTCGGCCACCGCGACAGCTGGCTGCGCCTGATCAGCGAAGGTTGCCTGCTCGACGAGCGGGCCCTCGATGGCCCGATCCCCGGGCTGTGTGTGGTGGTCAGCGCCGAGTTCACGGCCAACGACAGCTACGACGACGCCCGCCCAACCCCCGCGCTCGCGGCTGCGCTCGTCGCCGTGCTCGAGGCGCTCGGGCGTGGGCTCGCCAAGCTCGCCGAGGCCGGCACCGTCACTGCAAAGCACGTAAACCTGCGCGCGCTGCTGCGGATCTATGTGCAGGAGGTCTGCCGCCGGGACTACGGGCTCTCGCTGTTGTCGGCGTTTGGGTTCAGTCGCAAGCAAGCGCAGCGCGAGCTCGAGCGTGGCGCGATCAAGCCGGTCTGGAACCTCGAGGCGGCGCGAGACGGGGCGACCGAAGCTCCGCACCCGCTCGCCCGGGTGCCGCTCTACGACTGCGCATCGGGCCCGCCGCGGTCGCTGGCCGAGCTAGCGACCCACTGCGCGCAGGGTCAGCGGCTCGCGTGGCTCGAGGCGGCGCAGATCGAAGACGCGGGCCCGCTGCCGGAGCTCGGCGTCGAGGTGCTGGTGCTCGAGCGGGCCGATCGCGAGGCCATCCGCGAGCTGCTGGGCAAGGGCACGCTCGATCCCTTCGCCGAACGGCTCGCGTGGCTGCGCCGCCGGGCCGCGTTCCTCGACCGGCCCGAGCACCCACCCACGCTGTCGCGCGCCGCCCTGTGCAGCGCCGAGCTGCGCTCGCAAGCGCCCAAGTTCCGCGGCGAGCTGGGCCTGAGCGAGTTCGCGTTCACGGCCGCCAGCGAGGGGCGCACGCCGGTCGACGTGTACTACTGCGAGCGAGCGCTGTGTCGCGTCGACATCGATCTACCGCTGCCGGGTCTCACCGTCTGGGTCGAGAGCGACGAGTTCGAGGTCACGCCAACCTTCGAGTCGCTCGCAAACTTCATGACGCTGCGGCCGACCTTGTTGCGTGGGATCGCGGGCCTGGTCGAGCGCGAGCTCGAGCGCGTCCGCACCAGCCCACACGCGCTGCTCCGCTGCGAGTGGTGGTGGCTGGCCATGATCCCCGGACTCGTGCTGGGGTCGGGTGGGCTCGCGCAGGCGTTCGTGTCGTTGCGTCACCAGCTCGGCGCCGCGAATGCGGTCGTCGAGCTCGGCGGCCTGCTCGAGCTGCTCGAGCAGTTTCCCGCGCGCGACATCGATCGGGCGCTCGGGACCCTGCGCGGCCGCGGGCAGCAGCCCAACGCCGAGGCCGTGCGCGAGCGGCTGGGCCGGGCGTCTCGGCGGCCAACCGAGGCGGAGATGGATCTGACGGCGCTGCGCCGCGGGCTGCTCCCGATGTTCGTCGAGCTGCTCGAGCTGCGCTTGTTTCATCGGCTCGATCTCGGCGCCCGCGGCAAGCCAGGGCGAAGCCGGGTGGTCACCCTCGACGAGCTGTTCATCCGCGTCGGCGCCGGGCAGCCGATCAGCTTCGTCAGCGAGAGCTTCACGCTCGACTCGCGCCCCGACACCGACCTCGAGATCCTGAGCCTCGACCCGATCGAGCACCGGGTGCTCACGGCGGTGTTTGGCGCCCAGGCGCTCGAGCAGGTCAGCGAGTGGCTGCTCGGCCGCGCTCGCTTCATTCGCCGCCGCAAGATCTCGGAGATCCGCGTCGCGCGGGGCTCGGCGTTGATCACGATCCGGGTCGACGAGCCCGGTGTCCGCGGCGAGCTCGGCATCGCAATTGAGCCCGCCAAGTCGATCGAGCGCAGCCGGATTCGCGTGTTCACCAAGGCCCGCGAGGTCACGGTGGTCGACTTCCCCGCGCGACCGCTCGCGCTGGTGGGCGCGCTGGAGGTCGACGAGCTCACGCTCAACGATGCCCACGATGACGTCGCGGCCCCCGAGCGCGACCGCGTCCGTCAGTTCGTGCAAAACCAGGTCGACACCCTGCTGACCGAGCTCGCGGCTCGCTACGCAGACATGAGCGCCCACGACAAGCCGATCGCCGCCGGCCTGGTTCGTCACTTGCTCGACGAGTGGCCTCCCGGCGTCGGTGGCTACGACGCGCGGTCCAGCAAGCGCCGCGTGATGTTCAAGCGCCTCGCCGCGCTGCCCGTGTTCGCGGGCGCGCGCAAGCCCTGGTCGGCGGCCGAGCTGGCCGATGCTCGCCAGCGCGGCCCGATCCCGTACCTCGCGTACCGCCGGCCCAAGCTCGAGCTGCCCGACGGACCTGTCGTGGTGCTCGACGCGGACGACGTCGAGAGCACGCTGCGCGCGTTGTTTGGCAGCCTAAAAAATCTCGAGGCCGAGCTCGCGCGGGCGCGGGCGCTCAGTCAGCGCAAGTCCGCCGCGGCACGCATGCCCAGCGAGCCGCCCCAACACCCGATGTCGCGGATCCCCGTCGACGCCGAGGGTCTCGAGGGCTGGCTGTGGCTGGCCCAGGGCGAGGCGCAGGTGTTGTTCGGCGAGCACGGCCGGGTCGTCGACAAGCACGTGGTCTCGGACGTGTGCTGGTGCGCTGGCATGATCTGGGGCCCTGGGCTGTCGATCGCCGAAGACTGGAGCCGCGTCAGCCTCTCGCGTGGGCAGGCGCGACTGCTCGAGCGCCTCGCGTGTGATCTGTGGGGCCAGGCGATCGACGAGTTCGAGCGCCGCTGCGACGGCGAGGCGCCCCGCGGTCGCGAGCAACGACGGGCGTTCACCGAGCTCCGCGACGCGCTCCACGGCCTGTTCATGCGCCTGCACGAGCGTCGGGGCCACAGCCAGTCCAAGCGCGGTCGCAAGCGCAAGGGCAAGCGCAACCGCGACCGCGGCGACCAGTACCAGCAGCTGTACGCGCGAGTCAGCGCCGTGCCCGTGCTCAAGCTCAGCACCGGACGCTGGATCAGCGCCGACGTGGCTGCGCGCGAGCGGCCGATCGAGCTCGCGTCGCTGTCACTGTGGACGGGGCCCTCTGCCGAGGAGCTCGCCCACCAGCGCGCCGTGGCTCAGGCCGAGGCGGAGCGGGCCCGTGAGCAGGCCCGCGAGCGTGCGCGTGAGCGGCAGGTCGAGCAGACTCGCCGCCGCGCCGAAGCCGAGGCCGAAGCGCGCGCGCGAGAGACCGAGCGCCGCCGCGAGGCCGAGCGCGAGGCCAAAGCGGCCGTTGAGCGCGAGCAGGCCCGCGCGAAGCCAAAGCCGAGCAAGCCAAGCGAGCCCAGCGAGCCAAGCAAGCCAAGCAAGCCAAGCAAGCGGAAGAAGCCCAAGCAACCCCGGCCCGAGTTGCTGCTGCTCGAGGCCATGCGCGACGAGCTGCGCCTGGTCCGAGCGAGCAACGATGGGCTGGTCGCCAATCACGTGCTGGAGTCGCTGGTGCTCGGCGAGCCGCAGCCACGCGGGCCGCTGTTTGCCCATGCTGACGGCGTCACCAAGATCAACGTTGGCCACCCGCTGGTTTTGGCCGTCCTCGATGGCTACCTGCGGGACCAGACCCTGCTGACGCTGCTGGCTTCGTCGGCCTACACGTACCTGAACCTGGTCCACGAGGAGATCGAGGACCGGCATGAGGATGAATTTCTGCGCCTCCACGCCGCCCACGCCGCGACCGGGGGCTAGCTTTGCCGCGAGCTAGAATGCCAGATCCAACGCAAGCTCCCCGACACCGCAGCCCCCAGAAAACGCCCTCGATCACGAGCAGGCGCATCAGCGGCTCCTACAGCTTGGCCGCGGCGTCGAGCACCTCGCGGGCGTGCACGCCCGGATCGACCCCCGGGTAGACCGCGACGATCTTCGCGTTGCGATCGAGCAAGAAGCTCACGCGCTCGGCATAGCCCCCGCGCAGCTTCACCCCAAACCCGGTCGCCCAGGTCTTGTCGGTGTCGGCGATCAGCGGAAACGGGATCGCGTGCTCCTCTGCGAATTCGATGTGTGACGCGTTGTCCTGGGTCGAGACCCCAATGACCATCACGCCGGCGGCTTCGTACTCGGTCCAGATATCACGAAACGCACACGCCTCTTTTGTGCAACCCGGGGTGTTGTCGGCAGGATAAAAATACACGACGGCGGGCTTGCCGAGGCTGCCCAACTCGAGCGTGGTGCCGTCGTGAGCGGTGGCCTCGAGCGCCGGCGCCTGGGCCCCGACCGCGAGCAGACCCGTGCCGCCATCGGGCCGCTCGGTCTCGCCACACGCGGTGCCAACGATCGGCGCGGCCAGGCAGAGCAGCAGGAGGGCGAGGGGCGTCGCTAGGTTGCGCATCGGCGCTTATATGGACGATGCGCAGCCACCCCGCAAGTCAGTTCACTTCGAGCCGCAGTTCTCGAGGGCGGCGATGCCCTTCGCGTCGCGCGAGCATACGAACTCGAGCCGGCACACGACCTGACCTGGCAGATGGGGAGTCGCGCCATGTACCGCTTTCGTTCGTTGTGCCCGGTCGGGATGTATGCAATTTTTCCGCATGACCAACCGACTTATCATCAACTTGATGCCGCCAATCGTGTGCCTGGCTCTCATGCCCGCGTGCAACGATGACAGCGGCACTGCGTCCAACGGGACTGACACCGAGACGGGCGACGGCGACGGCGACGGCGACGGCGACGGCGACGGCGACGGCGACGGCGACGGCGACGGCGACGGCGACGGCGACGGCGACGGCGACGGCGATCCTGGGGATGGTGACGGCGACGGCGACGGCGACGGCGACGGCGACGGCGACGGCGACGGCGATCCCGACCCGATCTGCGGCAACGGTGAGCTCGAAGCAGATGAGGTGTGCGACGACGGCAACGACGACAACACCGACGACTGCACGGATACCTGCGAGGCCGCGGTGTGTGGTGACGGCCTGGTCTGGGTTGGCAACGAGGAGTGTGATGACGCCAACCTCGAGCCTGGAGACGGCTGCGACGAGGCGTGCCTCCTGGATGTCCTATTCAGCGAGGACTTTGAAGGCGATGTCGACGCGTGGACACATGAGGTCGTCGAGGGCGCCATCCTCGACACTTGGGTGATCTCGACCGACCAGGCGGCGAGTGCGACCAATAGCTATCACAGCGGGGTGTCCCAGGACGCCGATGGTAGCCTGCGGCTGATGAGCCCCGAGATCGATCTGACCGGGTTTAGCGACGTCGATACGATCACCTTGACCTTCGAGCAATGGTATCAATACGACAGCTGCGGTGGCCCTGCATGGGTCCGTGACGGGCACGTCATCGAGGTCTCGGCGGATGGAGGGGCCTACGAGCCGGTAACGCCCGCCGGAGACTACCCATACGTGCTCGAGGTCGTCTGTGGCAACCCCCTCGAAGACACGCCGGCCTACAGCCAAAGCAGTGGCGGCGTGTTCGAGCAGGTGACCGTGGATCTGAGCTCGTTTGTCGGCTCGACGATACAAGTCGGTTTTCACGTCGGCATGGATTGCGGCAACTGTGACGTAGACCCGGTCAACTTGTACATCGACGACGTCGAGCTGCGGCGTTCCCAGCGATAGTTTGGAAGGGGCGGACGCGGCCGTCCGCCCCTTCAACGCACGTGGCGTCGGCCACCCGCGGGCTCAGGCGGTCCTCGATCTGGGCGTTCGTCCGCCAGCGCTCGGGCCGACGCGTCAGGCCGGGATCGCGGCCGCGAGGTTGTGCGCGTAGCGCTGGGTCCGGGCCTGGTGATACCAGTCGAAATTCCCGCGCATCCAGTCTTCCATGATCTTGATGTACCCGAGCGTGGCCTCGTCGATCTCGACGCCCGACTGATCGAGGTAGGCCTTGGCCTCGAAGTACTCCTCGACCACGCGATCGTTGGTCGTCATGGCCGCTTCCATGGCGGTGCGCAGGTCCATTCCGTAGGCGTCGCGGTAGACCGTCACGAGGTTGCTGAGCTCACCCGCGGACGACTCCTTCGCGTACGAGAACAGGTCGTTGACGTAGGACACGCACAGGTTGGTGGCCGACATCATGGTCTGAAACGCCGGCTCCTCGCGGACCTCGTCGGAGACATCGAAGCCCTCGACGATCGCCCCGATGTCGAGGGTTGGGTACACGGCGCTGCAGCGCAGCCGCACGATCGTGTAGTCCGCGACGTGGGTCATGCGCTGGGTTCGCTTGCGCGACTCCATGACGCAGCCTTCAAAGTAGCTGCGCATGCCCGCGACGTAGTGGCGCAGCCCCGCGCGGTTGGTGTAGCGAAGCAGCCGCTTGGCGACATTGGCGTACGCGTCGCCGACCGCGATGATCCGCGCGCGGGCCGGGACGTCGTCGCGCAGCAGCGGACGCACCTCGTCGGCGACGGCCGCCGAGAGGTAGGCGGTCACGTGGGTCGCGAGCTCTTCGCTGCTGCCGATCTCCGAGCGCGCGTCGTCGAGCATGTCGTCGAACACGAAGATCGCCGTGTAGCAGTTGGTGATCAGCTGCAGGGCCTCGAGCGAGCAGTCGCGGTGACACAGGGCCGCGAGCTGCTCGAACCCGCACCGATACAGGGCGTCCCCGAGCGCGTGGTCGTCCTCGGGGACCAGACCAATCTCGATCGCCCACGCGAGATTTTGATCTCGCACAGAGTCGACGTGAACGTTGATGCCAGAGCGGAACGGAAGCCGAAGGCTCCCCCCGATCGAGCCCCAGGGTCCTGGGACGTCGATACGAATGCGCCGCTCACTCGTGCTGATGATCTTGGCCTTATCCATGGCTCTTCCCTTTCTGTCCGATCCTTGGACAGGGAGTTATGTGCTACCTGTGTAGCAAGGTAGGCAGGCCTGCGTCAACAAAAATCCACTGAGACGGTAATAATTCCACATCTGGCCGGATCCGCAGGCGTGCGGGGTTCGGCACAACCTGCCAAAACCGCCGCTATCACTAGCCACGTGCCCATCTGGGCGGGTTCATGCGGCTGGTGTTCGCTCCGGTTCACCCATAGACTCGGCTGGTTTCGCGCGCCACCATGGTCGAGCCGAAGTTCAGGGTACCGCCCGCAGGCGGCTACTGGCCCCATACCTGGGTGGTGGTGGGTGATGTCATCATCTCGCTGACGCAGGAGGGCCAGGTCCAGGACGACCTCTGGGATCTCTTCATCCAGGACATCGAGAAGCGGTCGACCGAGCGCATGCTGGGGATCGGCATCGGGGCGATCAACATCAACAGCCGTCAGCGCCGCAAGCTGGTGCAAGCCATGCACGACAAGCGGGTGGCCGCGGTGCTCGGCAGCAGCGTCGCCCGGGGGATCGCCACGGCGCTCGGGTGGATGGGGCTGAAGATCCGCGGGTTCGGCTGGGACGACATGCCGGGCGCGTTCGAGTACCTGGGGTCCGAGCAGGTCGTCATCGACGACGCTGTCGAGGTTGTCACCCAGCTGCTCGCGCGGGCTGGGGCGCCGACGATCGAAGAGCTGGCTGCTAGCTGAGCTCGACCAGCAGATCCCCGACCAACAGCGAGTCGCCCACGCCCACCGCGACCCGCTGCACCGTCCCGGAGACCGGCGCGGCGACGACGGTCTCCATCTTCATCGCCGACAGCACCACCAACGGATCCCCAGCCGCGACCTCGTCGCCGGCCGAGACCCGCAGCTCGATCACGACCCCAGGCATCGGCGCGGCGACCGA
Organism: Enhygromyxa salina; assembly: GCF_002994635.1. GTDB lineage: Bacteria > Myxococcota_A > Polyangia > Nannocystales > Nannocystaceae > Plesiocystis > Plesiocystis salina_B. The sequence continues at coordinate 148,631 of NZ_PVNL01000138.1, forward strand.
GCCGGGATCATCCAGGGCAGCCCGCTCGCGCGTCACGGTGTCCTGCGCGACCGAGGCATCACGCACGAGCATCGAGCGCGACTGACCGTTGAGCTCGAAGAACACCTCGCGCTGGCCGTCGGCCCGCACGTCCCCGATCGCGGTGAGCTTGACGATCAGCAGCTTGCCGCGCTCGATCTCGAAGCTGGTCTCTTCGCCGAGCCGCATCGGCGCGATGAAGTTGCGCGTCGGCAGCAGCGAGACGTCGCTGTAGTCGCGGCGAAACGTCATGTACTCGTCGAACACCTGCGGATAGAGGGCGGCCGAGACGACGTCGACGTCGCGCACGTGGGCACCCCACTTGCCCGCGAGCTCGCGCTGCAGGTTGTCGAAGTCGAGCGCGGGCAAGCTGGCGCCAGGCCGCCCCTCGATCATCGGGGCGTCACGCACGACCTGGGTTCGCAGCGGCTCGGGGAACCCGCCGTACGGCACGCCCAGGTAGCCCTGAAAGTACTCGACGACCGAGCGAGGGAACGACAGAGTCTCGGCCCGCTCGCGGACCAGCGCCTCGTCGAGATCGTTCTGAACCATGAACTGCGCGAGGTCCCCGACGACCTTCGAGCTGGGCGTGACCTTGATGATGTCGCCGAGCAGCCGGTTGGCCGCCGCGTAGGCCCGCTTGATCGCCTCCCAGCGCGAGGCGAGCCCGAGCGAGCGGGCCTGGAACTGCAAGTTGGTGTACTGGCCGCCCGGCATCTCGTGCATGTAGACGTCGGTGCTGCCGCTGCGCAGGCCGGACTCGAACGGCGCGTAGAGGCCCCGGACCTGCTCCCAGTAGCTGTTGAGCGGCTGGATCTCCGCCAGCGCGAGCCCGGTGTCGCGGTCGGCCCCGGCCAGCGCGGCGACGATCGCCCCCATTGAAGGTTGCGAGGTCAGACCGGCCATCGCGTCGAGGGCCACGTCGACCACGTCGGCCCCGGCCTCGGAGCACGCCAACATCGAGGCGACGCCGGTGCTCGCGGTGTCGTGGGTGTGGACGTGGATCGGCAGATACGGAAACGCCCGGCGCAGCGCGGTGATCAACATGCGCGCGGCCCCAGGCTTGAGCAGCCCGGCCATGTCCTTGATGCCCAGCACGTGCACGCCGCGATCCTGCAGCTGCCCGGCCAGATCCACGTAGTACTGCAGCGAGTACTTGGTCCGGGTTGGATCCGAGACGTCGCCCGTGTAGCAGATCGCGGCCTCGATCACGCCGCCCGCGGTCCCGACCGCGTCGATGCCCAGCTCGAGGTTGGGCACGTAGTTGAGGCAGTCGAAGATCCGAAACACGTCGACGCCCCGGCGCTGGGCCAGCTGCACGAACCGGTGCACGACGTTGTCGGGGTAGTTGGTGTAGCCGACCGCGTTCGCGCCCCGCAGCAACATCTGAAACGGAATGTTGGGGACCAGCGCGCGCAGCCGCTCGAGCCGATCCCACGGGCACTCTCGCAAGAACCGCAGCGCCACGTCGAAGGTCGCGCCGCCCCACATCTCGAGCGAGAAGCAGCCGTTGAGCACATGCGCGGTGGCGGGGGCGACGGCCGCGAGCTCACGGGTGCGCACGCGGGTGGCGAGCAAGCTCTGGTGAGCGTCGCGCCAGGTCGTGTCCATGAGCAACAGGCCTCGATGCTCGCGCACGGCCTTCGCAAACGCCTGGGGCCCCTGCTCGAGCAGGATCCGGCGCCAGCCCTCGGGCGGACTCGCCAGGCCCCGCGCGAGCGCAGGCGGCAGCTCGGGATCGGGCCCTGGCGGGGCGCTGGACGCTGGCGCGACCGTGGGCCCGTTGACCGCGACCTCGCCCAGGAACCGCAGCGCTCGCTGAGCCCGGTTGCGACGACGTGGAAAGTTGAACAGCTCGGGCGTGGTGTCGATGAAGTCGGTCCGAGCCTGGCCCGACGAGAAGGTCGGGTGGCGCAGCACGTTGTGGAGGAACTGAATGTTGGTCTTGACCCCGCGGATCCGAAACTCGGCGAGCGCCCGGTGCAGCTTGGCCGTGGCCGAGTCGAAGCTGTCCGCGTGCGCGGTGACCTTGGCCAGCAGCGAGTCGTAGTGCGGCGAGACCTGGGCGCCCGCGTAGCCAGCTCCACCGTCGATCCGAATGCCCATGCCCGCCGCCGACCGGTACGCCTCGATCCGCCCGGTGTCGGGTTGAAAGCCGTTGAGCGGGTCTTCGGTGGTCACCCGGCACTGGATCGCAAACCCACGCGTGCTGATCTCGCCCTGCTCGAGCCCGAGCTCGCGCAGCGTCGCCCCGCCCGCGATCCGGATCTGCGATTGGACGAGATCGACGAGCGTGACCTGCTCGGTCACGGTGTGCTCGACCTGAATCCGCGGGTTGACCTCGATGAAGTAGTGGCGGCCCTCGCCATCGACGAGGAACTCGACGGTGCCCGCGTTGCGGTAGCCGGTCGCCCGGGCCAGCGTGACCGCGTCCTTGGTCAGCGCCGCACGCACCGCGTCGTCGAGGTGCACCGCTGGCGCGACCTCGACGACCTTCTGGTGGCGGCGCTGGACCGAGCAGTCGCGCTCGAACAGGTGGATGACCTCACCGGTGGCGTCGGCGAGGATCTGGACCTCGATGTGGCGCGGGCGCTCGATGTAGCGCTCGATGAACATGGTCCCGTCACCGAACGCCGACTCGGCCTCGGACTGGGCCCGCTCGAACGCCGAGGCGAGCTCCTCGATGGTTCGCACCACCCGCATGCCCCGACCGCCGCCGCCCATCGCGGCCTTGACCATCACGGGCAGGCCGTGCTGGTCGACGAACGCGCGCGCTGCCTCGGCGTCGGCGATCGCCCCATCGCTGCCCGGGATCACCGGGACGCCCGCCTGGATCGCGATGGCCCGCGCGCGGGTCTTGTCACCGAGCGCCTCGATCACATCGGCGCTCGGGCCGACGAAGCGGATCCCCGCGGCCTCGCAGGCCCGGGCGAACTCGGCCCGCTCGGACAAGAACCCGTAGCCCGGGTGGATCGCGTCGACCTGGTTTTGGCGCGCGACGTCGACGATGCCCTCGATGTCGAGGTACGCCGCGACCGGGGTCTTGCCTTCGCCGATCAGGTAGGCCTCATCGGCCTTGTAGCGGTGCAGGTGGACCCGGTCTTCGCGGCTGAAGATCGCAACCGTGCGGATCCCGAGCTCGGTCGCGGCTCGGAACACACGGATCGCTATCTCGCCGCGGTTGGCACACAGGAGCTTGCGGATCGGGCGATCGGGCACGAGCCGGAGTGTACTCGACCGCGGGCGTGCACTCGCGGTGATTGTTGCCCGCTCGCGCGTGGGGCCAGCGCCGTCCACGCCCGCCTGAGCGCGCGCTCAGACAGTTTCAGTCGGCTGCTCGCGGCGGGTCCAGATCGTCAGCGCCCGGCGTTCGCCTTGGCGAATCGCGAGGGCGCGGTGCAGGTGCGAGACGCTGCCGGGGAACACCAGGGCGTGACCGATCGGGACCACGTCGCTGCGAAAGCCCTGGCGCGGAAACTCGAGGTGCCCACCCTCGAAGCTGTCGTTGAGCGCCACGGCGATCGTCAGCTCCGACTGCCCGTCGTAGTGCAGATCCATGTCCTGCTGGCGATGCATGTCGTAGCGGATCAAGAAGGGTGGCTGCATCCAGCCGACCTCATAGGCGCCGAGGTAGAGCCGGCGCAGCACCGGGTTGACGTGGCGCTCGAGCAGGGCGGCCAACACGTCCTCGAGACCCGGTGAGATGCTCCGCAGCCGCAGCTCTGGCGCGCCGTAGTCATCACCCGGCGCCGGCTCCCAGCGTCCGACCGCGTCCCCGAGCCAGACCAGGTAGTCGACGAACGCGCGCGACAAGAACGGAAAGCTGTAGAGATCGGGCGCCCAGGTGTGCAGCGCTCGCTCGACGAAGTGATCGCCGACGGTCATGTAGCGGACCTGGGTGGCGTCACGCAGGACCGGGTCGACCATGGCGGGGTCGTAGCGAAACAGCCAGTCCAAGGTGCGGTGTTGGTCGGGCGCGCTCATGTCTCGCTACCCGATGTAGAGCGGATTCTTGACCTTTTGGATCAGCCAGGTGTAGCTGCCGCCAAGGCTGATCGACCCGCCGGGGCTGGCGCTGGTGGTGATCGCTACCCGAAGGTTGACGGCGACCGGCTTGGGTTTGACATAGGGCGGCTTGCTACCCGGCGGAGACCACGACAGCCCGGCCGAGTACACGCCGTGCTCGAGGCCACCGCCGCCGCTGACGTCCACGAACCACCCACCAATATTGGTTGGATCCTTCGACACGAACCCCATGATGATACCGAACTCAGCGCTCCCGCCCAGCTTGCTCGCCGACGTCGCGCCACCGAGCGAGAGCGCGGGGCCGAGCGACGAGAACACGCAGCGGGAGTGCTCGTAGCTCTTCTCATGATCCAGCATTTGGGTGATCCCGATCGAAGCCGTGGGCCCAGCACCGACCGTGACGACGGGCTGCGGGCCGACTGGGGCGCTGGCCGCAAGCGTCAGATCTGCCCCGAAGATAAAGCTGGTGCCATGCAGCCGGTGGCCGATCTCGAGTGCCCGCTTCATGATGTCGAGCTCGAGCAGCTCGCTGATGTCGTCCGCGGCCTTGCTGAACTTTCCAACGAACAGGCTATCGCGGATCGTGGTGAGGATGTTGCTGGGCTTGGCGAACAGCTTGATCTCGACATCGAGCAATTCAGCCGCGAGCTTGGCGTAGTCGCCAGCCACCGAGTCGTAGGCGGCGCGGAACGCCGCATCGATCGCGTCCTGGGCCAGATCTTCGAGCCAGTCGACGCCCTCGTTGTAGGTCTTTTCTGCGTATTTGACCGCCGCCTCGTATTGATCGTCGGCGTAATCGACCACCGTGTCGAGGCTGCCCTCGATCGCGCCAGTCGTCGCGTTGTAGCCCTTGACGACTTGTTTGCCGGTCCAGTCGCTCGCTTCATTGACCGCCTTGCCCACGGCCTTGCCCGCGTCGTCCGCGGCCTTCCCGACCGACTTGCCTGCCTTCTTGCCCTTTTTGAACGTCTTCTTGATGCCCATGATGCGCAGCCAGTGTAGGCGTCGCGCAGACGCACACGCGGACGAATGTCAGGACAGTCGTTGTTCGATTCTCTGGACACGACCGTCGGCCTTGCGCACTGGGATTCACGGGTGGCCGCGGAGCGTCCACTAACTGTGTCGCGGTGATCGACGATCAGCCACGGCGGCGGCGGAGGCCGACGCCAATGCCGAGTCCGACCACCGCGAGCACAGGCCACGGCGCGTCGCGGGGATCTGTGCTCATGCATCCGCAGCCGCTGGCGTCGCGATCGGCCGGGGCAGCTCCGCCGGTCGTGTCGGTGCCCGCTCCGGTGTCGCCGTCGCCGTCGCCAGGATCACCATCTCCGTCGCCAGGATCACCGTCTCCGTCCCCATCGCCATCCCCATCCCCATCCCCATCCCCAGGATCGGGGCTTGGATCATGATCAGCCGGCCACTCTGGAACGATTGGGTCGGGTCCTTGCGCACCCGTCGAGAACCGGAATTCATAGCCATCGAGCGCCTCTCCGTGGACCGTCTGCACCCCTTGATCCACCGTCACCGTGTAGACCGTATTGGCGACAAAGTCCTGCTGCGGACGCAAGTGGACCACGTGGGCGTCCTGCCCATAGTAGTGCCACAGCGACACGGGGATCGTCTCACCGCCCTCGGACACCACGTGAAAGCTGGCCTCGCTCAGCGGCGCGTCTTCGAGTCCGCGCGAGAACACCAGCGTCACCCAGCTCTCGATCGTGCTCGAGTCGATCGGGTGATTGGCCGCGCCATCGGCCGGCATCGTCGCGAGCACCGGCCCCGGCAACGGCTGGCCGTGCGCGAGGGCCCACAACACCCGCCAGTAGCGAGCGACGATCTCCCCCTCGCACGGCGGCGCCCCCGACACGTCCTCGTCGAGCAGGTGCACGCTGCCCCACGGGAACGGCTCGGCCGCCTCGGCGACCTTGTCGGGCATCTGCGAGAAGACCCCCACGGAGTTGACGGCGATCCGCAGCAGGTTCTGCCCGTTCATCATTCGCTCGGGATCGACGTCGTAGCCAACGCTGTCGTAGAGCGAGTCGAACACCACATAGGGCACCCAATCACCCGGCGCCGTCATCGGCTCGAAGTTCGACATCATGATGAGATCGCTGGCCGTGTCGAACTCGCCAAACGCCCCGTCGTAGAGCTTGACCCGCTCGCCGTACAGCGAGTCGAACACCTGGTCGGCCATGCCGTGCGAGGCCATGCCCAGCAAGAACGCCAGGTGCTCGCGACCCTCGTCCGACAGCGGCGCAGAGTAGGTCGACATGATCCAGCTCAGGTACGCGATCTGGAACGGCTCCCAGTGGGCGATCTCGGCGTAGTCGTCGCCAAGCGGGTAGCCGCCGTCGGGGAACATGGTCCCGTTGTCGAACATCTTTTGCAGCTCGGGCCGCGCGAGGAATTCCGCGAGCGGACCGTCGGGCACATGGGTGACCGCGTCGTGGGTGATCCACAGGTGCGTCGACTGGCCGTTGGCGAGCGCGGGCGCCGACGCCAGCACGGTTGCGACGCCGAGCAGTCCGCTCAGGACGTGGCTTCCCCGACTGGACCTGTCCACGAGTGGCGTTCGCAGGCGGGCGAGGGGCCTCCCTCGAGCTGAAGACCGCTTCGGCGGGATCATGGCCGCCACTCTAACAGGAAGTCTCGCGTCGCCGTCAACGAATGACACGACCACGATACGCCGCGGTCACGGCGTGAGCACCACTTTCACGCAGCGGTCCTTCTGCTCGTAGAACAGCTCATATCCGGTGGCTGCTTCCTCGAGCCGCAGCCGGTGCGTGATGATGGCGGTCGGGTCGATCTCACCAGTGACGATGCGCTCGAGCAGGGGCCCCATGTACCGGTGCACATGGGTCTGGCCCATCCTCCAGGTGAGGCCCTTGTTCATCGCGGCGCCCATCGGCACGCAGTTGAGGAAACCGGCGTAGACGCCCGGAATCGAGAGCGTGCCACCCTTTTGGCAGCACTTGATGATCTGCGCCACGACATAGTGTCGATTGATCAGCTTGCTGATCCGGAGCGCGCCCGCGATCTTGTCGAGGGTGTCGGCCACGAGCCCGCTGCCGTGGGCCTCCATGCCGACCGCGTCGATGCAGGACGCGGGTCCGCGTCCGTCCGTCATGTCCATCAGCCGCGCGTAGACCTCGTCGGCGTCGAAGCTGTCGATGGTCTCGGCGCGGCCGTAGGAGCGCGCGAGCGCGAGTCGCTCGGGGACATCATCAATTGCGATCACCCGTCCGGCGCCGAGCATCCAGGCGCTCTGGATCGTGAATTGGCCGACGGGACCGCAGCCCCACACCGCGACCGTGTCGCCAGGCTGGATGCAGGCGTTCTCAGCCGCCATGAAGCCGGTCGGCAGGATGTCGGAGAGGAACAGCACTTGCTCGTCGGACAGCCCGTCGGGGACCACCATCGGTCCGACATCAGCGTAGGGAACGCGCACGTACTCGGCCTGTCCGCCGGCGAAGCCCCCGGTGATGTGGCCATAGCCGAAGATCCCGGCGGTCGCGTGACCCATGACCTTGCGCGCAAGCGCTTCGTTCGGGTTGCTGTTGTCGCACAGCGAATATTGCTCTCGCGAGCAAAAATAGCAGTAGCCGCACGAGATCGGGAATGGCACGACCACGCGATCACCGAGCTTCAGCCGGGTGACGGCGCGCCCGACCTCCACGACCTCACCCATGAACTCGTGGCCAAGGATGTCCCCCCGGCGAAGCGTGGGAAAATGGGCACCATAGAGGTGAAGATCGGAGCCGCAGATCGCCGTGGAGGTCACGCGGACGACGACGTCCCCAGGGTGCTCGATCTTGGGGTCGGGGACCGTCTCGACGCGGACGTCGTGTTTTCCATACCAACGCAGCGCTCGCATGTTCTTCGCTCCTGGTCTCGTTTGTGATGGTGTGATGGACCGCGCGAAACGACGCGCGGTCACGACCATTCAAGTAGCCTCGCGAGGTGACGCGTCCAGGCTGAAGCCTCGAACAGCGGCCGCGCGGGTAGACAGGAGCCGCGCGACGCCGCGCGGTCCACTGGCGGCGCATCGGACGATCTGCATCCAATTCTAGCGTTCGCGCGGCCCAGCGAGCCGTGCTCGTAGCCATTGGTGCCCGACCGACCACGACGTGATCTCACCCAGCGGGGCGAGGTTCGCGCCACTCGCCGATGTGCGCCTTGAATGAGCACCGTCGCGGCATCCCGCGGGGCTACCCTGGGTTTGGGTTCCCGTTTGACTGAAGCTCACTCGAGCTCGTTGGCCGAAGACGTGCACTCGGCCACGCCGAGGTGGCGCTGGTACGCGCAGTTCCACTCGACCAGGCGCACGGAGATCTCGGCGGCCAGCTCAGCGTCGCCGGTCTCGACGGCCTCGAGGTAGTCCTCCCAGTCGACGGCGTGGGCCGCCGCGTCGAACCCAGTCGAGGTCAGCGCGTCGGCCATGCTCGACAGGATCACCCGAGTATAGATGACGCCCTCCCAGGTCTCGGCGACGGCCTGCGAGGTGCCGAGCTCCGCCGACACCACGGCCTTGTCGCAGTACTTGCGAGCCCGCTTGGCAAACGCAACCGCGAGGTCGCGCTCGATCTGCTTGGCGTCGATCTGCTCCGTCGGCCCGTTCAACATCCTCCGCATCCGCGCCAGGCCGGGGCCGTTGCGATCCGCGAGGCGATCTTCGAGGGCGTCAATCAGGCCCAGCGCCTCGCTGGCACCAGCGGCCGAGCGTGACGCGGCCTGGGTAATGATCAGCTGATACGCCACCGCGTACATGCCCTTCTCGATCTGCTGCTTGGCGGCCTTGACCGCGGTCGCGTCGGCGAGCTCGGTGGGCCCGACCAGCTGCTCATGCCCCGCTGCAAACGCGGCGGCGATGCTGGTCTCCCACGGCTCGCGACCAGCGGCGTTGCCGGGCAGCGCGTCCGCACGGGCGGCGAGCGGGCGGAGAGCACCGGTCCAGATGCAGTAGGCCTCATCCCACGCGGCCACCGCCTCGGCCCCACGCACGCGGTCATCCGCGACCTCACCGAGCAAGCGACGCATCTCGAGCAGCGCCAGCGCGCGCAGCTGGGCGGTGATCGTCACCAGGTCCACGCCGCGCGCGGCCTGCTCGTGGGCAGCCATCGCGGCCAGGACCTCCTCGATCAACGCGCGATCTCGCGGCTGATCTTCGCTGACGCGGGCGAGGTTCCGATCTGCCTGGGCGACCCAGTCGAGCGCGCCGTGCTGGTCTGGACCGCGCAGCCGCTCGGCGATCTCGCCGGGCTCGAGCGCCCCGGAGCGCGCGTCGAGATCGCTGAGCACCCGGCCGAGCTCGGCGCACGCCGGGCTGGCCTGGGCACCCAGGACCCCGCCCGCCTGATCGGCTGGCGGCGTGGCGGCGACCGGCTTGGCTTCGACCGGCGTGCCCGCGCTCGCGGCGGGTGGCTCGGGGGTCTGCTTGCAAGCCCCCAACGACAACAACAAACCAAAACACAGACTCGTCGTGCTCAGCGTCCGCACGCGCGCATCGTTGCTGCTCGCCAACTCGCTGTCAACGGAGCCTGGGTGCCTCACCGACGACCGCGTCAGCCACCGCCGCCTCGGTCTCCGGGCCCGCTGCGGTGGCAACTTGCACGCGCGAGTACCCAACCGCGATGCCCTGCTCGCGAAACAGCTTGGCGACCTTCTCTTGGACCCGCGCCCGCGCGCCAGGGAAGTCGTGCCGGTTCGACGCCCACACCAAGTAGCGGATGTGCAGCGCCGAGCTGCCGAGCTGATCGACCCAGATGATCGGATCGGGCTCTTCGAGCACGTCGGGATCTTCCATCGCCAGCGCGTACAGGAGCGCGCGCACGCGATCGAAGTCCTCGTCGTAGGACAGCACCAGATCGATGTTGATCCGCCGGATCGGGTTGCGCGAGAGGTTGGTGATCTCCGACTTGATCAGCGACTCGTTGGGCACGCGCACGAACAAATTGTCGAAGGTGCGCAGCTTGACCGAGAGCAGGTCCACGGACAGCACCTCGCCCGTGGTGTCGCCCACGCGGATCGTGTCGCCGATGCTGAACGGTCGCTCGCCGAGCAAGAACAAGCCCGAGATCAGGTTGGAGGCCGAGGTCTGCGAGGCGAACCCCAGCGCAACGGTGAGGATGCCAGCGGCACCCAGGAGCACGCTCAGCTCGACCCCGAGCTCTTGCAGGATCATCACGCCGGTCAGGGCGATGACCGTGTAGAACACAAAGCGTCGGCCGAGCATCGCGCCCTGGGCGCTGCCCCGCTTGATCGCAAACCGACCGACCAAGCTGCCCAGCACCCGCGCGGCCACGAACCCGACCACGATGAACAGCAGCAGGCGCAGCCCGAGCACCGCGATGTCATCGGGGTCCTTGGCGAGCAGCTGCGCGAGCCAGCCGCCCTTGGGCTTCTTGACCCAGACCGAGGTCCAGACGGCGGTTGCAGCGGTGAGCCTGATGGTCATGACACCCAGAGGTAGCGACGCACTCACCCGGAAAACACCGCGCTGAACGCCCGCGCGAGCACGTTCGTCTGACGATCCTGACGCGAGCGCGAGACCAGCGTGACCGGGCCAGCCTCGGGTGGCGGCGTCGCCTCGATCCGCGCCGGACCCGTCGCCGCGCCCGAGTAGCCGACCGTCGTGGCTTCGGTCCACAGCTGGCCCTCCGCGTCACGATACACCGACATCTGCGGCAGCGGCAGCGCCAGCCGCTGGACTCGCAGCGCGTCGTTGTGATCGTTGCGAACCAGCGCCGAGGTGGTGATCCGCGGACCCCGAACGTCGCCTGGCTCGACCCGCGCGCGCGTGCGAGCGGCGTAGCACAGCGTGCCGTCGAGGGTGTTGTCACCAAACCATGTCTTGGACGGGGTCCACGCCGGGAGCTCGTCGAAGCTGGGCAACATCCGGTCGGGCTTGCCCGCGACGCCGCGCGAGCCGATCGCGAGCTCGACCCACAGCGGGCTCGCCATGTAGATCGTCGCCGACTGCCCACCGGGGATGATCAGGGGCAGCTCAGGGCGCGTGACCACCGGCCGATCCGCGACGCGTGGAGTCAGGCGCAGCAGCGACGAGCTGTCCGTGAACAAGAACCGGCGCGGCGACAGATCCGCGGGCCGCTCCACGTCGTCGCGCGCGGTCTCGAGGGTGTCGTCGAAGGGATCGTGCGACCAGCGGCTCGCGACCTGCCACTCGCGCTCGAGGTGGGTGACCCACAGGCTCAGCGCGCCGATCCGCCAGTACCGCGTGACCCCGCTCGGGATCTCGATGCTGCCCCACCAGTCCCGCCGTGGACCAGCAGCGTCGTCCGTGGTGGTGTCAGTCGCGTCGTCTATCACTTGGCGCGCTTGACCTTGATCAGCTTGAACTCGGTGCGCCGGTTCTTGGCCTGACCCTCTGGCGTGTCGTTGCTGGCGATCGGCTCTTTTTGCCCGGCCCCGCGAGTCTCGAGCCGGCCGGGCTCGACGCCGCCTTCGACCAGGTACTGCTTGACGCTCTCGGCCCGATCTTTGGACAGCTCGAGGTTGTGCTCGACGGTGCCCTGGTTGTCGGTGTGGCCGACGATCTCGATGCGGATGTCGGGGTAGTCCTTGAGCACCTTGATCGCGCGATCGAGCACGGGCTTGGTGGCGTCGGTGATCTCGCTCGAGTCGGTGGGGAACTCGATGCCCTCGATGATGCCGCTGAACTCGCGCATCTCCGTGGGGATCTCGTCGGGGCAGCCGTCTTCGTCCTCGAACCCGTTTTCGGTCTCTGGCTTGGTCTTGCAGGCGTCGATGCTGTCGGGGATCCCGTCGCCGTCCTGGTCGCGGATCGGGCAGCCGTCGGGCTCGACGCCGGCCTCGTAGGGGCACGCGTCCTCGGTGTCGAAGAAGCCGTCCTTGTCGGTGTCGCGCGGGGGGCAGCCGTCGGGCGAGACGCCGGGGACGTCGGGGCAGTCGTCGCGCTCGTTCGAGAACCCGTCTTTGTCGCGATCGGGATCGGGCGGCGCCGCCACCATGGGCTTGGCCCGACCCAGGGTGAAGCTCAGGCCAGCCAGAAACTCGGCGTGGCTGGTGAACGAGTCTTGTGTGGCTTGCTTGGCCGCGATCACGTGGCGGCCCTCGACGCGCAGCGCGATGTAGCGATGCAGGTACAGCTTGACGCCGCCGCCCCAGTGCAGCGCGGGGTCGACGTCCTTGCCCAAAATGATCGGGTTCGAGGCCACGCCCATGGCCCCAGCGCCGACGAGCACGAACGGCGCGACGTTCCACCACGGCAGCTGGGCGATCACGTGGCCGCGCGCGGTCCACAGCGGCGCGATGTCGTTGGTGCTGGTGCGCGCGCGGGCGACGACGCCGGCCCCCTCGACCTCGACGCCGATATAGCGCTCGGGGAAGAACGCCGCTCGCAGCCCGGCCTCGCCGCTGACCTGCCACAGCGGCTTGTGTCCGCTGTCTGGATCGTAAAAGTCGTGGTTCTCGGCGGGGAAGAACATGCCACCGAACAGGCCGATCTCGGCCATCAGGCGCTCCGGTGCCCAGCGCTTGATCCAGGGCACGTCGCGGCGCCGCTTGTCGTAGGTCTCGGCGACGACTCCGACCCGGAGCTTCCACGGCAGCGTGGCCTTGTCGACCTCCGCAGGCTCAGCTTTTGCGGGGCCCTCGATGCCGGTCTCGGCACCGGGCTCGACTCCGCTTGGCCCAGAACCGAGGGAGGCGTCGAGGGAGGCGCCGGAGGCGGCCTCGGTCTGGCTCTCAGGCTCGGTGGGCGGTGCCCCAGCGTGGGCCGGCGAAGGCCACAGCAGCACAGCCGAGAGGCCGAAAGGGACGAGCGATAGCAGGCGCGCGGGGGTCGTCATCGAGGGGCTGACTCGCGGGGGGGGGGAGAGGCTGACTAGTCGCAGGCGGCGGCTTCTTCGATGCAGCCCTGGGGCTGCGGATCCTGAGCGTTGCCAGCGATGCAGATCAGGCAGTCCTGATCGGACGAATCTTCGGCCCCGCAGGCGCCCTGCGCGGTGCACTGGTCGCCGATGCACTCGGCCAGCTTGATCAGCAAGTAGGCTTCCTCGGTGGACAGGCCCATGTCGCACTCCAAGAAGCACTCCAGATCGGGCTCGGCCTGGGGGTTGAGGATCAGCACCGCCTGACAGGTCACCAGACAGTCGATGGCGTCGCGACAGGTGGTCTCGGACGGGCCGGTCTCCTCGGCGGTCCAGTTGTCGTCGCTGCCCTCGTCGTCGGTCTCGTAGACGGCGATGGTCTCGCCGGCCTCGCTGCTGGTGTCTTCGTTGCTGCGCAGCCGCTCGTCGGAGTCGAAGCAGCCGCCTGCCGCCAGGGTACACACGACCGCGACCAAGCCCAGCCCCCGACCCTTGTCCATGAACGACGAGCGAGGGGGGTGCTGCCGCATCGAGCCGGATTGTTTGGTCAGGGGGGCCATACAGCGCCTGCAAAGGTACCAGCATTTCGCTCGGGCGACGACATCCCGATGACCGCGACATTCATGTCATGTGCAGAGGGCAGCGCGCACATTTGCGTTCGACCCGGACACAGCGCTTGTATCGGCTGCCGGGGGCCGCCAAAATACAGGCATGTCGCTTGATTGTCCCCGCGCCCACGCCCGCCGCTCTCGCGTCGGGCTCGGAGTTCAACGGTTCACGGGCGGGGCCACAGACGGGGCCACCCGTTGGGGCAGCCGGGCCGTGGGTGGCGCGGTCTTGGGGGCGCTCGTCGGGGTCCTCGCGGCCACTGGGGGCTGCCGCGGTGACGATATTTTCTTCGACTGTGAGTACCAAGAGGACGCGTTCCGGGCCGACGCCGCGCTCGAGGGCGCGCTGCTCGATCCGATCCCGAACGGCGGCCCGTACCCCGTGGCGATCAAGTTCTCCGAGGTTGGGGTCAACAAGCTGCTCGAGGGCGTCGTCGGCCAGGACGTGCCGTTCACCGGCCAGCTGCCCTTCGTCTGGTTCACGGGTCCGGCCACCTTGTTCTTCGAAGCCACGTCCCAGCCGGTCATCGAGCTCGAGTCGCTCGAGGGCTGCGCGACCTGTGTGCAGTACTCGTTCGACTTCGACGCCCAGATGTTTGGCCCCAACGGCGATCCGCAGGGCGCGGGGATCGGCAGCGTCAAGTTTCGGGTCCCGATCGAGCTCGAGGCCAACGGCGAGACCTCGACCACCCTGTACGCCGACTACTCGCGGCTGCGGGTGCAGGAGCTGTACCTCAACGCGTTCGGGCTCGAGACCGAAGAGCACCCACAGCTGGTCGAGGCGCTGGGCCTGTTCATGCAGGAGAAGATCCAGCTCGAGTACGGCCGGACCGACCTGCTGACCCTGGACTCGTGGCAGATCGGCAACGACGACACCCGCCTGCTCGCGCGCAAGCTGATCGTGTTCCCCGAGGACGACACCTTGGTGCTGGCGATGCAGAGCAACCTGCCGCTGCCGCCCGGCGGCGGCCTCGAGCTCGACGGCGAGATGCCCATGGGGATCCCGATGGTCGTCGACTTCGACGTGGCGATGTTCGAGGCCATGGTCGAGCACCTGATGGACGACGGCACGATCCCCCGGGTCTACGACAAGCGGGGCAAGCCCGACGAGGACGGCAACTACGGCGTGACCCTGGACCACATCGTGGGTGGCGCTCAGGGTCAGGACTTCATGACCACCCAGTTCAAGGTCTGGCGGTTCGCCGAGGGCTACTGCGGCTACGCGGTCGCAACCATGGACCTCGATGTCGACCTGGTCGAGGGCGAGGGCGTGGTGCTGACGGCGGGCGACGTCGCGGTGCTCGGTGGCCAGGGCGCTGGCGCGGTCGCGGCCCGGGAGTCCGAGCTGGTCGAGAACAACCAAGACGTGGTAGAGAACTTCCGCGCGGGCGTGGTCAGCAACCTGGGGACCACCATCAACTACGACGCGCTTGGCATCGAGGGCAGCGCGATCGTGTTCAACACCCTGGCCGTCGACCTCGACGTCAACCACCTCGAGACCTGGATCGACTTCTTCGTCGTGGCGGTCCCGGAGACCCCTGATCCCTGACACCTGCATTCGTGGGCGGCCGCGCGTCGGCGAGTCGTGCAGCGGCGACGTGGGCTTCGTCCGCGAGATCGCTGGCGTGACCTGGGTGATGTTGGTCGACGCGCTGGGTCACGGGCCCAAGGCTGCCGAGGCCGCGGCGCTGGCCGTCGAGGCTGCCGAGCAATTCACCGCTGCGTTCTCGGTCGAGCGGGCGTTCGCGCTGCTGCACGAGCGGCTCCACGGCTCGCGCGGGGCCGCGGCCGCGCTGCTGCGCTTCGAGGCCACCGCGCTCAGCTTCGCCGGGGTCGGCAACGTCGAGCTGCGCACCCTGGCCGGGCCGCCGATCCCCTACATGGCGACCAACGGAGTGCTCGGCGCCCGGATGCCACAACCCCGCGTCGGCGAGATCGAGCTGAGCGAGCCGGGCCGCGCGCTGTTGTTCACCGATGGGATCGCGCGCGGAACACCGCTCCACGCGATGGTCGGGCTGGATCCCGAGCTGCTGTGTGACACGTTGATCGCCAAGCACTCACTCGAGCGCGACGACGCGACCGTGCTGCACGTCGCTTACTAGCGTCAGATCGGGGCAATCAGG
The DNA here is from genome assembly GCF_002994635.1 of Enhygromyxa salina. GTDB lineage: Bacteria > Myxococcota_A > Polyangia > Nannocystales > Nannocystaceae > Plesiocystis > Plesiocystis salina_B. The sequence continues at coordinate 164,252 of NZ_PVNL01000138.1, forward strand.
GGCGATCTGCCCCGGCGAAGTCAGACGTGGCGTCGGCGGTTGGACGGTCGTTGCCGTCGATGTCCGTGGTCGGGTCTCCGCTTCGCCAGCTGGCGGCGGTCATGATCTCGGATGGGTACGCATCAGGGTTGAGGTGAAAGTCGCCCTTACCGAAATCGGTGAACCAGCCACTTTCGAATGACATGTCAGCGCTGGCCTCAGTGAAACAGTCGATCACCTCGGCGTTGGCACAATCGATCTCGGGATCGTCGCTGAGCGAGACGAGGATGCTGTTGCGAACGACCACGTCGCTCGAGTCCGTGCACGATAGCGCGCGAGCGCCGTCCTTACCCGCTGCGAGGGTGCTGTAGACCACCGATATCTCGCCATCGATGACCTCGATCGCTCGCTCGTCGTCTTTGTCGCCGCCTACAAAGCTGTTCTCGAGTATCAACGACCCACCGTCATTCACGCGAATGCCGCCATCTGTATTGTTCACGATCTTGCATTGCTGCACCCACGCATGGCCGCCCGTGACGTCGAGCCCCAAACCCTCGCCCGAAACGGCTGAGATCGTGACGCCGCGAACGAACAAGACGCCCGATGCTGAGACCGACAGCGGCGCCTCCCCGCTGTCCATCGTGAGGATGGGGCTCTCGCCGTCCGCCGCGAGCAGCGCGACTGTTGTCGTGATCTCATTGGCCTCCGAGTACATCGCCTGCTCGTCTTGTTCGTGCAATAGAATCAACGCCTCCGGCCCCGCAAAGGACAGCGCTTCGCCGAGCTCACAGTACGGCTTCGTCTCGGACCCGTCGGCCGAATCGCACTCGTCGCCGTCGCCGTCGACGTGGAGCGTCGCCGCGGGGTCGAAGCAGCTGCCGACCGCGAGGTTACACGCGCTGCTGGGGCATTGATCGTGATCGCTGCACCCAACACACGCGTTGCTCTGCAAGTCACAGATCGGCGTGCCCTCGACACACGCGTCGGTCTTGTCTGCCGTGCAGGCCACACACACGTCCGCCAGACACACCGGGAGCTGCGGGTTGAACTCGGCACACGCGCTGTCTGGGGTCTCGGTGCTGTCGCAGCCAACACACACGCCGGTGACGAGGTCACAAAACGGCGCCCCCCCATCGTCGCAGTCTGCGGGGCCCATACACGGCATCTCGCCATTGTCGTCGCCGTCGCCGTCGGTCATGTCGCCCCCGGCATCGGCCGGCTCGCCGTCGCCGTCGCCGTCGCCTGCGAGCACACACGAGTCATCGACCGTGACGTCACTGTCACCGCCACACGCATAGTAGCAATCATCTGCAGGCCGCTCCGCCACGCAACCGTAGACCCCCTCCGACTCGGCATCGCAAGCAGCGCTCGTGCAAAACGGCCGCTTTTCACCATAGCGCTCGGCGCAGGTCTGATCGCCTCGCGCGTAGCGACAGTGCGAGGGGTTGCTTTCCAGGGTGGTCACGCAAGCTGAAGCTGCGAGACCCAGTGTGAAGCCGAAGCCTACGACGAGAGTGTATTGCTTGTACATACTGAGCGGTCCGAGAGTGAGTTGTTGGAGATTTCCCGTGACGCCATCTCACACTCGACCGTATCCGTCACAGCCGAGGTTGCAGATCAGGCGAGAGCTACCGGATGCGTCTCTCATGGTGTCCTGGTCTACGCGAGCATGACGCCCGATCGTCGCCAGGGCACAAAAAAAGTGGGTCAACGTAGATTTTTGCGCTCGCGTGAGCGCAGGTAATAGATGCATGTTGCACTTTTCAATCCAGCGATGCGCGCGTGGCACCAGTTGTTCGGCCTGCGCTCGGCCCCGCGCCGGCCGAAGGGTGTGCCGGGCATCAGCGGGGTCACTGAGGTCGAGCACCCCGGGGGCTTGCGACGACAGTCTGGACGATCGAGACGACGCCAACCCGGCAGCCCCGGTCCGCTGATCAGCGCCCGAGTTGGGTATCAACGAGTCGACGATGAATTGGGCTCGTCGGTGCATGGCTCATGCCGCGGCCCACCTGTCCGATAGGCCACTCCCGGTTCTGAGGTGGGCCGAACACGGGAATGGTGTGTTTTAAACCATCACTTCCCCATTGCATGATACAGAGTTTTGTCGATAATCCGCACGTTGAATCCTGTCACTTTTGAGAGTGTGACATAACATGCGTGCATACAAGACCATCTTTTCATCATCCATTTCTCCCACGACCGAGCAACGCCTCCAATCGCGTCTGCTCGCGCTACCGGGCTTGATCCTGGCGCTCGGCGGCTGTATCGGCGAGGAGCCGGTCAACGTCGACGCGGGCCCTGACGAAGCCGCCAACGCCGACCCTGACCAGCTCGATCCCAGCCCGCCAGGTGTGACCCTGCTGGTCCACGTCGAATACCAGACCGAGGAGAAGCTCAACTGGTTGGTCAGCGAATTCGACGCACTCGAACACGCCGACCGCAAGCAGGGCTATGTTGCGATGTTGGTCGAGCCCGCCGAGTACGAGCACCTGCTCGATGAGGGCTTCGCGGTGGAGATCCAAGAGACCCCGACCGAGCAGCTCGCCGAGGCGCTGAGCGGGTTCCGCTCGATCTCGGGCTACGCTTGCTACCGCACGGTCGAGGAGACGGCCACCGACATGGCGACCTTGGCCTCGGATTACACCGATCTGGTCGAGCTCGTCGACATGGGTGACTCGTGGGACAAGGTCACTGGGGGCGGCCCGGCCGGCTACGATCTCGCGGGGATGGTCGTGACCAACGAGAACATCGCGGGGCCCAAGCCGCGCTTCTTCTTGATGGGATCGATCCACGCCCGCGAGTATGCGACCGCCGAGCTGGCGATTCGCTTCGCTGAAGAGATGATCACGGGCTACGGCACCGATCCAGACGCGACCTGGCTGCTCGACAACTTCGAGCTCCACGTGCTGCCCCACACCAACCCCGACGGACGGAAGATCGCGGAGCAGGGGTATACACAGCGGAAGAATCGCAACACCAGCAGCGGCAACTGCTCGAATCCACCCACCTCGAGCAGCCAGCACGGGGTCGATCTCAACCGCAACTCCTCGTTCAAGTTCGGGGGAGCTGGGACCAGCAGCAAGGCCTGCAACCTGACCTATCGGCGGACCTCGACGTCGGAGCCCGAGACCCAGGGCCTGCAGAGCTACATGAGCTCGATCTTCGCGGATCAGCGCGGCCCAGGCGACGCCGACGCGGCGCCGTCTGACACGACCGGCATCATGATCAGCCTGCACTCATACAGCCCATTGGTGCTGTTCCCGTGGTCCTGGAGCGCGGCGGGGGCCCCCAACCTCACGCAGCTGCGCACGCTCGCGCGCAAGTTTGGCTACCACACCGGCTATCCGGTCTGTCAGGCGCCCGTGTGCCTCTACGCGGCCAGCGGGACGACCGACGATTGGGCCTACGGCACGCTCGGGATCGCGGCCTACACCTTCGAGGTTGGCACGTCGTTCTTCCAGAGCTGCGCGAGCTTCGAGTCGACGATCGTGCCCGACAACATCGCGGCCCTGCGCGAGGCATTCAAGGCAGCGCGGCGTCCCTATCAGACCCCCGCAGGCCCTGACGCGGTGAGCGTCGCGGTCTCGAGCTCGCCGGTCACCGCGGGTGCGGTGGTCAGCTTGACCGCGACCGTCGACGACACCCGCTACGACAGCAACGGCTGGGGCAGCGAGGCCTCGCAGAACATCGCCGCGGCTCGCTACACCATCAATCAGGCGTCGTGGTCGGGCGCCACGACCACCGCGATGACGGCCAGCGACGGGGTGTTCAACGCGACCTCCGAGGGCGTGACGACCTCGATCGACACGACCGGCTGGACCGTCGGCCGGTACCTGCTGATGGTCGAGGGCCAGGACGCGGCCGGCAACTGGGGCGCACCGTCGGCGGTGTTCCTCGACATTCAGTAGGCGCTCGCGCCTGGCGTGCGCGAGCGGGTTGGGTTGCGATCGGTGACCCAGCTCGTTCGCGCTCGCGATGCCAGGAAGTTCGAGCGCGTGGGGCTAGGAGGGGGTCTCGCGCAGGCGTAGCAGGCAGGCCCGGAGCGCGTCGCCGAGATCGCGGTAGGTGGGGACCCCGCCGAGATCGAGCTGCATGTCGACGAGGATCCGCGCCGTGTTCGAGCTGATCCCACAAAATACGCCCTGGGTGCCGATCAGCCGGAGCGCGCGGGTCATGCGGGCCAGGTACTGCACGGTCTCGCTGCGAAACTGTGCGCCGGTCAGATCCAACACGGCGAAGCGCGTGGCCGTGGCCGCGACTCGATCGAGCAGCTCGGCGGTCATCTCGTTCGCCCGCTCGTCGTCGACCTGACCGATGATCGGCAGGCACAAGATGCCCCTCCAGACCTGCAAGATCGGCACGCCGAGCGCCCGAATGGTCTCGGTCTGGATCTCGATCAGCTCCTCGTTGCGCAGCCGCTCGCTCTCGTGCATGCGCCGCTCGGTGATGTCGGTGTGGATCCCGGCCATGCGGATCGGCTTGCCCTCGTCGTTCCACATGCCCTGACCACGGGCCTGGATCTCTCGCCAACCGCCACCTTTGGTCCTCATCCTGAATTCGACCAGATAGGGCTGCCGACTCTCGAAGTGGCTCGCCAGCGCGGCCTCGACCCTGGGGCGGTCTTGCTCGTGAATCAGCTCGAAGAAGGCCTCGCTGTTGTGCTCGACCTCGTGATCCTCATAGCCAAGGATCGCCTTCCAACGGCTCGAGAAGAATGTCCTGTCGGTGGTGAGATCCCAGTCCCAGACGCCGTCGTTGGTGGCCTCGAGCACCAGGTTGTTGCGGATCTCCGACTCGACGAGCGCGGCCGCGAGCCGTTGGTTCTCGGCCCGCAGCGCCTGCGCTTCGGTCATCGCGTGGCCCCAGAATCACCTTCGCTGGGGCCGTCGCCGAGCAGGCTTCGCATCACCAGATCATCGTCGTCGTGGCGTGACCGGCGGACTCGCGTGATGCCCATGGAGCCCAGCGCGTCCTCGAGGGTGGCCACGGTCTCGATCCCGCGCAGCTCGATCCCCATGGCCTCGAGTGTCATGGCGATCTCGGGCTTCATGCCCGAGAGCACGGTCTTCGCGCCCATCATCTTCGCGGCCAGCGAGAGCCGGGCCAGCGTCGCGCACAGGTGACTGTCGAGGGTCCACACCCCCGAGAGATCGACGAGCACACCAAAGCACTCGTCACGCTGGATCCGCTCGAGGACCTCGGTCACCAGCTCGTCAGCGTGGGTGTCACTGACGTCGCCGTGGAGAGGAACCAACAGGCAATCCCACAGCGGGATGCACGTCACGTAGTTGATGTCGTCCATGGCTTTCGCTGACTGTAGCTGAACGCGATCTTGACGATCGTACCAGCTGGACTGGTCTGGATGTCAAAGACATCGGCGAGGTCGCGCGACCCCAGCAGCCCGCGCCCCAAGCCCGTTCGGCTGCGGTACTGCCCGGCGAGGATCTCGTCGAGGTTGGAGATCCCGGGGCCGTTGTCCTCGGCGATCACCACGATCATTTCATCTGACGTGTCGACCCGGAACCGGACGCGTCCGGTCTTGGCGTAGCGTGCGATGTTGCGGGCCAGCTCGCTGACCGTGGTCACGACCTTCTGAGCTTGGTACCCGCGGATCGCGACGAGCTTGCAGGTCTCGCGTGCAACCATGCGCGCGTGATTGAGATCGGACTCGCTGGCGATCGCCACCACCAACTCGTCCTCGTCTGTGGTGGCGGCCAGGGTCATCTCGCGAGCTGCGACAGAGTCGAGCGGTGACAGTGTAGAGCACTCGAGGGTCACCCTGCACGGACCTGATCGACGAAACCCACCAAAGTGGGCATGCGTGAATCACGCTGCCTGACACCGCGTGTTGCGGGTGCGCGTCATCGCTACCGCTCATCGGCGGCTCGACACCCGGCTCGATCGGTCCAACATAGAGGTCGAGCGGTCACCACTGCGCGTGCGTACGACGCGAGATCTGCCCCCGCGCGGTCCTGCCACGCGGATTTCACAGCCGCGCAGCAGCCAGACCGATACGATGGGCCCGATGCCGCGTCCCCACTTCCTGTTTGCCGCGACCGTGGTGGTCGCTACGGTGCTGTCAGGTTGCGACACGCCAGGTTCGAGCACGAGCCCCGAGCACGGCGGGCAAGCGCACGCGCGCCCGCTGCCCCCGAGCACCGGCGACCCCAGCGGCAGCGTCCGGCTGCTGCTCAACAATCCCACGGGCCGCGCGACCCCAGTCGACCGCTGCGAGGTCGAGCTGTGCACCTCGTTGCTCGCGCTGATCGAGGGCGCGCAGACCAGCATCGATTTCGCGGTCTACGGGATGCGTAACCAAAGTGAGCTGCTCGCTGCGCTGAAGGCCGCGAAGGCGCGGGGGGTGCGGGTCCGGGCTGTCGTGGACCGCGACGTCGACGGTGACAACTACTACAGCAGCACCAACACCATGGCCGCGACGCTAGGGCAGGTGCGTGATGATCGTAAGGTTGATCAAGGGCTCGAGCGCGACCAAAAAGCGAGCGACCGCGGCAACAAGTTCGACGCCGAGCCAACCTGCGGACGGCCCGACGGGTTCGCCGGCTACGTGCAGTGCCTGGCCTACGATCTCGGCGATCGCTGCCTGCTCGCAACCCACGCCAGCCGCGAGCCGTTCAGCGGCAGCGAAGACGACGGCGACACCGGTAAGGTCTTCAACAAGATCATGCACCACAAGTTCTTCGTGGTTGACGGTCGCTACCTGTGGACCGGCTCGACCAACGTCAGCGACTCGGGCACCGGGGGCTACAACGCCAACCTGATCGTGGTGCTCGACTCCCCCACCGTGTCGAGCTGGTACACGCGCGAGTTCGAGACCATGTGGACCGACGGCAAGTACCACCAGCGCAAGCCCGAGAGCGGTGAGCTGCGCACCACCGTTGGCGACGCCGAGGTCCAGGTGCTGTTCTCGCCGCAGGACAAGGCGATCTCCAACGGCGTGCGCCCGCTGCTCAAGCGGGCCAAGAGGCGGATCGACATCGCGGTGTTCTTCTTGACCAACAAGGCGATCACCAAGGATCTGCTCGACGCTCACCGCCGCGGCGTCGAGGTCCGCGTGATCCTCGACGCGACCGCGGCGACCAACGGCTACACCAAGCACGAGCTGCTGCGCGAGGCCGGGATCGCCGTCAAGGTCGACGTCTGGGGCGGCAAGATGCACATGAAGTCGGCCGCGATCGACGACGAGTACGTGATCGCCGGCTCGATGAACTGGACCTCGGCGGGCGAGTGGGACAACGACGAGAACACCCTGCTGATCAAGAGCCCCGCGCTGGCGACCCAGTACCACGAGTTCTTCGACCAGATGTGGGCCGAGATCCCCGAGCAGTGGGCGACCCGCAACCCCGATCCCGAGTCGCGCGACTCGGGGACCTCGTGCACCGACGGGTTCGACAACGACTACGACAACCTGGTCGACGCCGAAGACCCCGGCTGCAGCGCCAACCCGCCGCCGATGCTGGAGCTGCCGCCTCACTGGGTCGTCGCCAAGGACAAGATCACCTGTCAACACCCGCCGCGGGGCTGAGCTTGCGAGCACCGTTGCTGCTGGACCATGCTCGGGCCGTGCGACACTCGCTTCGAGCGGCTTGGGTGTTCGCCTGGCTCGCGCTGAGCTTGGCGCGTCCCGAACTCGCGGCGGCGTCGGCTCCCGAGACGCCGGTCGAAGGGCCGAGCGCGCCCGAGCTCGCTGCGAGTGAAGCGCCTCCGACAGCGGGCCCCACCGACGCCACGCCGGAGCAGCCGCCGCGGATCTCCGGCACCTACTTTGGCATGACGATCTGGCCCGCGCTGAGCTGGGCCTACTCGCCCAACCTGGTCGTCGAGCACAGCATGGCGCTGCCGGGCGGCGGCGGGTCTCTGCGCCTGGGCCAGGCCGTGTTCCCGTGGATGACGATCGGCCTCGACGCCAGCGGCGGGTTCTACTTTGGCCAGCACACCTTCTTCATGAAGGGCGGGCTGCTGGTCGAGCTCGGCTTCTACCCGATGCCGCGCTACCCGTTCTCGTTTCGCGGCGGGTTTGGATTTGGCGCGGGGCTGATCACCGATGATCGAACCGACGATCGCGGCGGCGTGGGCGGGCCTCTGTTCATGGGCAGCGTCCGCTATGAGTTCTTCCCGAACGCCGAGCGCACGCGACCGCGTCGACCCGGCGGCTGGGTCGTTGGCCCCGAGCTCGGCTGGCGGGGGTTCACACCCGCCGCCAAGGGTCGGCCAATGAGCAACACCTTGTTGTTGGGCATCTGGTTTGGCTATTACTGGGGACGGTGAGCAGATGCCATTTCGTGGACATGACGGCGAGCAGACCGAGCACCTGCGCGATCCGATCGCGCGCTTCTTCGCGCTCGACGCCGCGCTCGAGCTCAGCCGCGGCTTGCTTGGGGATCGGAGCGCGCAGCGGCTCGCCGCCGCCTCGCTGGTGTTGGTCCGCGGCGAGCCCGAGCAGATCGCGACCGAGCTGCGCGAGACCGCCAAGCAATTCCAGCAGCTGATCCCGTGGCGGATCGGGTTCGCGCCGCAGCTGCATCTGATGTTCGCCGCGGCCTTGCTGCGCCACGACGACACCCCCGAGGCGCTGGTGGAGGAGGTCGCGCGCGTGCGTCCGATCATGCGCAAGCTCGGCATGCGCTGGGCGCCGGTCTATGAATTCATTGCGATCTTGGCCATGCGCACGCTCGGCGACGGCGCGCCGATCGAGCGGGCCCAGGTCGAGCGCATGCGCGACCTCTACGAGGCCATGAAGCGGCACCACTGGGTGCTCACGGGGCCCGAGGACTTCCCGGCTTGCGCGCTGCTGACGACCCGGGCGGGGACCCCAGCGCAGCTCGCCCAGTACGCCCACGAGATCTACGAGGCGCTGCGGGCTGGCGGCCGTGGGCGCGGGGACCCGCTGCAGACCGCGAGCAACCTGCTGGCGATGTTGGCCTCGGAGCAGCTGACACCGCTCGCGCTGAGCGAGCGGTTCTTGGTGCTCGTCAGCGCGTTCGAGCAAGCTGGGCAAAAGATCTCGGCCGCCGAGTATGACGAGATCGCGCTGTTGTGCTTCTTGTCGCGTCCGGTCGCCGCGATCGTCGAGACAGTCGCCGACTACACGCAGCAGCTGGGGGCCCAGATCAGGTGGTTCGAGGGCGACCACGCGTTCGGGTTTGCGAGCAACCTGGCGTTCGTGCGGCTGGTTGGGCGGGATCCCGTGCTCGGGCCGATCGCGGACTTCAAGGCGTTGCTCGACATGTACACGATCTTGCTGGAGAACGGCGGAGGCTAGAGCGCGATCAGTTTGGGTCACTCCGCCTCTGAGCTCCCCCGGGGGCCGAGCGCGAGTTCGAGGGCCCACCAGCCGACGCGGACGTGGGGGGGCAGATGCTCACGCGCGGCCGCCCGGGCACGGAGCTCGCCCGACTCCGCCTCCGTCAGAGTGATGACCTCGCGGTGGATCAGGTCTGCCGCAACGCACAGGGCAGCCGCGAACCGCTCGCCAAACCAGGATTGCCCGTGCTCGCCCAGCGGACATCGAGCGAGCCTGGCGAGCACATCGGCGTCTTCGAATTCGGCGTGAACGTCGACGAGCGGCCACCAGACAGCGTAGCTCCCGTTGAGCCGCTCGAGTCGCTCGAGGCCCCAGGTCAGCAGCAATTCCTGCCGCGCCGCGTCGCCGAGACCGCGCTCGAGCATCAAGTGCTTCGCCCAGGTCCGCTCCCACTCGGGATCCGGGCGTGCGCGCCGATCCTCTAGCCAATCGAGCGCACGCTCGCGCTCCGGCTGAGGCATGGCAGCCTCGAGCAGCTCGGCAGGCAGTGTTCGCAGCGTGGGCTCGAAGCGCCAGAGGTTGCGCTCGCGAACTTCCAGGGTGTCGAGCGCTTGGCGAACGAGCTGGGGTGCGATCGTGTCAGATCGAAGCTCGTGCATCAGCGCCGCCGCAGTCAGATCCATGGCGGCGTTGTGTACGTCCGCCGTCGACCAACGTACGCGAGCAGCGCCCTGCTCGAGCTGCGTGTTCGTGACTTGACCGGTGAGGCCTTCGGCCGTGTCGCACTGGTACTCGAGCATCTGGGTCCGTCGGTGCCAGGACCGCGGTGAATCGCGCTCGAAGGCGTCCTCCGTGTCGTGGATGCTTGCGAGATGTGCCCGTGCTTGCTCGATCTCGGACCGCTGGAGGTGCATCCAGGCCAAGCTAGTCGTTGCCAATCGCGCAGCTCCAGAGCGCCCGCCAGCGACCCGTGTCAGCACATCGGCGACTTCGAGGCGAGGAGACTCGATCGCATCGACGAGAGCATGGCGAGGACAGACTGACCAGGGCACGGCCTCCGCCCGCGAGAACAAAGTAGCGACCACTACAGGCGATGGAGGCGGTGTGCTCACCTGCATCCAGCGATCGAAATCGTCGATCCACGAGCTCATCTCACCAAGGAGCGGAAGCGAGGAGCGGTCGCCCGGACTCGGGCTCTCGTCGAGCAAGACCAGCGACACCTCGACGTCTCGCAGCAGCCACAGGGGAGGCCGTTGGGGCTCGACGAGGCGGGAGAAGCGAAACCGCGCTCGGTGGATCGAGTAGAGATCGGGCGCGACATCCCGCAGGCCCGCCATCGCGTCGCGGCGGACGAGGAGCATGAGCACATGAACGCGCGCCACGAGCTGATCGCGGCGCGCGTTGAGCTGTACTAAACAGCGAACCAGCGCCTCTGGATCGCTGCGGCTCGCCTCGACGCTGCGGATCACGGCGAGCTCCCCCGCGCAGCGCGAGAGCTGCTTGACCGGTGCCATCTCGCCTTTTGACCGGGCGTCGAGCTCGAGCAACGGCCCGCGCTCCGCAAGCAACTCGACGACGCGTTCTTCGGTTCCCGCGTCGGGCACGTCGACGAGCAACAGCGCGAAGCCCCCCTCGAGACTCAAAGCCCGGACCAAGCGTCCCCACTCCTCGCGGTTTTGCCCGACCGCGAGCCAAGCCGCGCGGTCCTCAGCCACGGAGCTCTTCGAGGTGCTCCCAGCTCGGGAGATCGGCGGCGAAGCCCAGCTCGGCCCAACACAGGGGGTGGGCGTCGTACCAGGCGCTGCCGTTGTGGTAGCGGAACATCTTGAACCCCTGCAGGAGCGAGTCCATGCGCAGCTGCGCGGCCTCCTGATCGGGGAACGACTTGCTCGGGTGGACCTCGGCGAGCACCTGTTTGTCCTCGCGCACGAGCGCCTCGAGGTAGCTCTGCTGGATGCGCGAGACCGCCGCCTCGGCGTGAACGCGCGTGAACTGGGGCGCGTCGCCGACCTGGTAGACCATCTCGGTGACGAAGCGCAGGAGGTCGCGAAAGTAGCCGCCGCTTTGGGCGGCCAGCCACCGCGGCGTGGCCTCGTCGGCGAAGTGCTCAACCGGTACGCGCTTGAACAGCGCCCGCGTCAAAGCCTCGACACCAACGGGATCGAGCTTGGACTCGCGATCGTAGACCCTGACCATGGGGAGAAAGTGCAGCTCGGAGCCAAAGTTGGCCGCGAGCTCGGCGCCGCGACGAACCATGAAGGGTGGCACGGTGTAGACGACGTGGACCGGCGGGCGAAGATCACGGCCGCTGAGGATGAAGGAACCAAACCAGTGATTGTGGAACGCGGATCGTCGCTCGCGCTCATGGAGATCCCCGACGGCCCGCTTCTCGGCGCCGTCGAGCAAAACGACGAGCTCTTCTCCGTCTCGGCGTGAGGCCTCGGCCGCGTCAGCGAGCAGCGAGTGAATTTCGCGACGCAGCCCGTCGGCCCCGCGCAGCTTCTTCGCCGCGCGCTCGAACACGGTCTCGTCCGTGGTCAGCTGAACACGCACCCCCTCGACGTCGCCCGAGAGCTCGACCTGCGAGGCGAGGAAGGTCCAGGCCTTGTTCGCGTACTCGCGGACCCATTCCGCCGCGTCGTCGGGTCGCCCCGCCGGATAGAGCGCGAGCACGAGCGCCAGCATGAGATCCTCGGTCTCGAGCGGGCGGTCGTCGCTCAACCATTGGCCGGCGTCGGCCAGGACGACTCGCCGGCCGCTCTCTTGCAGCTTGCGCTGAAGCTGACGTAGCTCCGTCGTCTTGCCGCTACCGCGCAAACCCGTGACGAGCTGGGCGGTCGGTTCCGAGGCCAGGCGAATGACCTGGGCGAGACGCTCACGCCAGGGGGCCCCCCGGAGGCGGAGCTCGGGCGCGTCGAAGTCGAAGTGCCGATGATCCTCGGGACTGACGGGCTCCTCGGGCTTGCAAGCCGCGACAAACTCACGGAGGAGATCCTCATGCATCCGACGGATCGTACTCGCATCCCGCCGTCAGAGCGACTGGACGCAGCTCGGACTAGCTCGCCCGGCGAAGCGTCAGCAACGTGATCTCGGACGGCGACCCCGCGCGGTTGGGCGGCCCCCAGTAGCCGGTCCCCGCGCTCACGTAGATCTGCATGTCCTCATGCTGCGCGAGCCCATGCACGTAGGGCTGCATCAAGTGGATCATCAAGCTCATCGGAAAGTACTGGCCCGCGTGGGTGTGGCCCGACAGCTGCAGATCAAAGCCAGCCTTCGCCGCCGCGTAGATGCTGCGGGGTTGATGCGCGAGCAACAACGAAAAGTCGTGCGCGGGCGCCCCAGCCTTGGCCTTGATTGGATCCGATCCATGCGAGGGCTCATGCCGGCCCGCGCCGAGGTCAGCCACGCCCGCGAGCAGCAGCCGCGCGGCGCCGCGCTCGATCACGCGGTGCTCGTTGATCAACACCGTCGGCCCGAGCGCGCCGATCGCCGCGCACCACGCCGGACCGTCCCAGTAATACTCATGGTTGCCGGTCACGAAGAACGCACCGTGGCGGGCCCGAACCCGCGACAAGGCGGCGAGCTCGGGCCCCAGATCAGCGACGAAGCCGTCGACAAAATCGCCGGTCAGCGCGACGAGATCCGGCTCGAGTGAATTGACGACGTCGACGACCTGGCTGAGCCAGGTGCCGCGGATCGTCGGGCCGATGTGGACGTCGGTGAGCTGCACGATCCGCAGGCCGTCGAGGTCGGGGTGCAGATCGCTGACCGGGACGTCGACCTCCACGACCCGCGGGACCCGCCGAGCCTCGGCGAAGCCCGCGACCGAGAGCCCCGTGGCGCCACCAACGATCCCGTAGTTGGCGAGATCCGCGAAGAACTGGCGACGCGGCGGCGACACCAGGTCGGGCTGCCGGTCCGCGCGCGGATCGGTGCTGGGCTGGCCGCGGGCCGCCGACCAGCGCTTGCGCAGCGCGAGCCAGCCCTGGGCCAGCAGCCGCGGCGTGTCCACGATCATCGTGAGCGCGATCAGCAGGGTCGACACGCCCATGAACACGAAGCCGATCCACTGGAGCAGATCCAGATCGGCGGCGGCGACGTCGAGCCGACGTCCGAACACCGCGAGCACGGGCACGACCGCGAGCGCGACCAACACACCGACGATCATGCGCCGGGCCCAGCGTGGATACGCGCGGCCGCGCAAGATCAGGCGGCGGCCAACCCAGACGTGCATGAGCGCCCACAGGCACAAGAACACGCCGAAGAACAACACGCTGGAGAGGGTCATAATGGTTGGGTCGACGCGGGCCGGAGTCGCGGTCCGCTCGCGGACGGCATCATCGTACTGGCTCCTTCGCGGGAAGCGAGCCATGCCGCGAAGGCGCGGGCAACGGCGGCATACGTCGGCTTCGCGAGAAAGCTACCGACCCGCTCAGATCAATTCGTAGCTGAGCGCCAGCGGACGCCCCCGGCGCTCAATCGACAGCTCGACGTGATCGAGCTCGACCTCGCCGCGGGTCGAGATCGCCAGCAGCCGATCCCCGTTGCGCAGCCCCAACAACCACAGGGGGGTGCCCGAGTGGATGTTGCGCAGCTCGATCGCCCGGCCCGCGCTCGCCTCCGACATGGCCGTCTCTCGCGCCTCGGCCAGCGTCTTCGCGACCACGCGGATCCGCTCGAGGTTGGCGTCGACCGGTCCAAACGGGACCTCGTCGAGCACCCTTCGATCGATCGTGTACACGTAGCGATCGGTCCGCTGCACCCAGATGTCCAGATTGAGCGGCGCCGGCTCTTCGGGCTGTGAACCGGCCTGGACGTGGCGACAGCGGGGCGACGCCGCCGGACGAGCGCGGGCCTGGTCCCGCCGGTAGATCGCTCGCTGAGGTTGCTGCTGTGAAGGTGCGGTGGTGCGCGTGGGTCGGGCGTCGACGTGCACGATCACGCTCGTGGGTTGTTCGGTTGGGTGGGCCTCGCTGCGCAGCTCGTGGACCAACCAGCCTGCATGGGCGGTCGCCCCCAGGATCAAGGCCGCGAACCAGGGCGTAAACGGAGCTTTGCGTCGGATGCTGCTCGATGCGTGCATGAGCGACGGCAGTGCAAGGCGCGTACCCACGCCGCGGCGAGCAACAACGGCCCAATCACGCCGCGTTGACGCACGCTTTACCCAACCGGAGTGACAATTCGACAGCACCGTCAAGCGAGCAGCGTCAGACCGGCTGTGTATGACCCCCACAGGCGCGCCTTACCTCGCCGACTGCAGCCGCTTCGCGTCTAGTCGAGTGAGCGCGCAGATGCGTCTCGATGCTCGGGCGGGCTCGAGTATCGAGACGCACGCGCCGAGACACTAGTCCCAGCAATTCCCCACGGAGCAGCTGCCGACGCACCACCAGTGGCCATTACCCGTTGGTCCCGGGCTCATCGTGATGCTCTTCTGCGCACCGGTGCAGAAGATACCGAAGTCACCGGCGGCCGCGTTACCGGTGACCGAGTACTCCGTTGCCTTGTAGGTCGTGCCCGACTCACCCTTGCCGTTGTCCCACGCGTTGTAGGCCACGACATCGATAGCGGTCACGCTCGCGGGCAGATGGGCCGAGCCGAGGATCACCACGCCGATGTAGTAGCCGCTCTCGAGGCCGTTGTAGTCCCACTCGTCGGTCCCGTAGGCCATGTGAATGTCGAGCGCGTTGTCGTTGTGGCAGTTGTAGGTGAGGCTACGAATGCGGTGACCGTTGGTCTGGAACGTCGGGTTGCCGCTTGTCTTGGAGCGCATGCTCACGGTTTTGAGCTCCCCGTAGACCACCGCGGCATCGGTGACCGCCGGAATGCACATGGTCTCGTTCCGCGCGAGCGGATGGTCACAACCATCGCTGGGCCCGTCACCGCAGTACAAGAAATCAGCGTAGGTGGTCTGGAACCCGAGGTGGTCGCCGCAGGTCGCCGAGGGCGTGTAGCCATTGCCGTACACAGTGCGCGCGGTGCTGATCTGGCCGGCCGTGCAGGTCCCGTAGGCGTGGGGCTCGGGCAGGTTGGCGGAGACGTCGAGCGCCAGCGCAAACTGCTCGGCGACCCGCGCTCGGACCTCGGCGATACGCACTGGATCGGCCAGCAGCTCGCGCTCGGCCACCGTCGCGCGCTCGAGCAGCAGCGGTGGCACCAGCTCCGGCTCGTCGGCGAGCGCGACCCAGGCCTCGACGGGCGAGAGCGTCTCGGCCGTGTCCATGTCGATGATCGGCGCGTCGGCATCGGTTCCGCGAATCAGCAGGAACACCTCGGTGCCACCGTTGCCCGCTGCTCGCCACTCGACCGATGCGGTGCCGCGCTCGATCCAGGCGAGCAGCACGGGCGGTGCTGCGACCTCGTCGATCGGGTCCTCGTGCGTCTCGTCCGTGACGACGAATTCGTCGATCATGGCCTCGCCGTCGATCGGCTCATCGGGATCGCAGGCAGAGATGGCAATAGATGACAGCAGGATCAGGGACGCGGCGACTTTGTGAAGGTTTGTGTCCGTCATGTTCGGGTAATACCGGCGACCCGCGGACGGTTTAACCAAACGTGCCCGGCGTCGATGGCTCGACGTGGGCGGAACCTTCGCGCCCGAGCTTCCTCGGCAGGAGGCCGTAGCGATCCAGACGAGCGCGGCGACGGAGGTCGGTTGCGCGCGCGAGTAGCGAGCAGCGTGGACCGCCCGGCGAAGTTGTCGGGCTCCTGGTCGGCGGGCAGCTTGCGGGCGAACAAATTGTCAAACGGCAACGCGGCGGGGACATCGGCGCGATGGAGCGCATCAAACCCAGCGAGTCGTCCGCGCGCGCGCGTTGCTAACATGCGCCGTCCGCCATGGAGTTCGACGACACACAGGGAGAGACGGTGGGGGAGGAGCACGGCCTGCTCGCTAAGCTCGTCGCTCTGGGTGAGGCTCACGATCAACAGTTCGAGCTCGATCATCGCATGGCCATCGTCGCAGCCGGGCTGTTCGACGAGCCGCTGAACCCGGTCAAGATCGGGCGCTTCACGATCGTCCGCAAGCTCGGGTCGGGCGGTATGGGCGTGGTCTATGTCGCCTATGACGAGACGCTTGATCGCAAGGTCGCGGTCAAGCTGCTGCGCAGCGCCAGCCCGACTCCAGAGGCGCGGGCCCGGCTCGAGCGCGAGGCCCAGGCCATGGCCCGGCTCACGCACCCAAACGTCGTCGCCGTGCACGAGGTCGGCTCGCACGTCGAGCAGGTGTTCGTGGCCATGGAATTCGTCGAGGGCAGTGATCTGCGCGGCTGGTTGGCGGCCGAACCCCGCGACTGGCGGGCGATCGCGGCAGTGTATTGTCAGGCCGGCGAGGGTCTGAGCGCCGCGCACGAGGCCGGCATCGTGCATCGCGACTTCAAGCCCGACAACGCGTTGGTCGGCAAAGATGGGCGCGTGCGGGTGGCGGACTTCGGTCTCGCGCATGGATTCGAGGGGCCCAGCGCCAAGCTGCCCGTGGGTGGGCTCGAAGACTCGCAGGGTCGACTGTCGCTGTCGCTCACGCGGACCGGCGCGCTGATGGGCACACCCGCGTACATGGCGCCGGAGCAGTACGCGGGCAAGCGGACCGACGCGCGCGGCGATCAGTTCAGCTTCTGCGTCGCGCTGTGGGAGGCGCTTTATCGTCAGCGGCCGTTCTCGGGCGAGTCGTTGGTCGCGCTCTCGACGGCGGTGTGCGACGGCGAGATCGACGAGCCACCCGTGGACAGCGAGGTGCCGCCGTGGCTGCAGACGATCCTGCGGCGTGGGTTGGCGAGCGACCCCGACGCGCGCTGGCCTTCGATGCGGGAGCTGCTCGATGCGCTGGGCCATGACCCGGTCGCGGCACGAAGGCGGGCGTTGCTGGGGTTTGGGTTGGGCGGTGCCACGCTCGCGTTGCTGGCCAGCCTGACGTGGCTGGCGGTCACCGAGCTACGTGCCAACGCGCGGCAGCGCGAGCTGACCGAACAGACCGAGGCGCTGCTCGAGCTCGAGCGCGAGCGGGGCCTGCAGCAGGCCCGGAACGACGCCCTGCGGGCGCGCGATGCCACGCGCATGAGCGTGGCGCGTGACTTCAAGCCCAAGGTCAACGTCGCCGAGCGCGAGGACCCGACGATCGCCGCCGTGGTGCTGCGCGAGGTCGAGGGCGAGCTCCGACGCAGCGGCGAGTGGATGTCGATGGCCAACGAGCTGCTGGGCCAGCCGCTGTGCCACGAGGTGCTGAGCGGGCATCGGGACGTGGTTGGTCCGCTGAGCTTCTCGCCCGATGGTGCGTGGCTCTACACCGGCTCGGACGACGGCGTGGTTCGCCGATGGAAGCTCGACGTGGGCGTCGGCGAGCCGATCATCACGCACGACAAGCCGATCAGGGATGTCGTGCTCAGTCCGGATGGTCGGCTGCTGGCGTCGAGTTCGAGCGATGGGACGGTGCGCTCGTGGTCGGTCGCGAGCGGGCAGAGCGAGCTGGTCTCGCGGCACGAGCGACCGATCAAGAGCCTCGCGTTCGACGACCAGGGGCAGCTGCTGGCGAGCGGGACCAGTGACGGGGACGTCGAGGTGGTCACGCTCGACACTGGCGACGTCACGCGCTTGCGCGGTGATGGGGGGGAGGTGTTCGTGCTTCAGTTCGACCACTCGTGCCAGCGGCTGCTGAGCGGGTCAGCGGACGCGAAGGTCAGGGTCTATCGGTTGCGTGAACGGCAGGCGGAGCTCGAGGCTGAGATGATCCTCGAAGGCCACCGCAAGCCGATCTATCACGCGCGCTTCATCGACGAGCGCCGGGCTGTCACGGCTTCGGATGACGGTACGGCGCGGCTGTGGTGGCTCGACGATGAGTCGCGTCCGAGCGTGGTCGTGGCCCACCACGCCAAGGCGATCACCTCGATTGATGTGTTCGAGTCGCAGCTCGCGACCGTTGCAGTTGATGGCAGCATCCGCGTGAGCTCGCTCGCGCCGCCGTATGCGTCGCTGGAACTGCCGAGCCACGCCGACGCGGTCTGGTCGGTCAGCTTCACGCCAGACGGTCAGTTCGTTGCGACGACCTCGTTTGACAAGACCGCACGCCTGACCCGAGCCGATGGCCGCGGCGTGCCGCAGGTGTTTTTGGGCCATCAACAGGCGCTATGCCGCGGCGCGATCGATCCGACGGGGCGCTGGCTGGCGACCGGCTCGTACGACGCCGACGTGCGTCTGTGGGACCTGCAGCGACCGCGACTTGCGACCCCCTTGGTCGGGCACGTGGGCAGCGTATCTTCGCTCGCGCTCGATCGCGACGGTGCCCGAGTGATCACGGCCTCGCATGATGGAAGCGCTCGGATCTGGAGCACCCATGACGGCAGCTCGCTCGCGCTGCTCGATGGGGCTGGCGCCATCAATCATGCGGAGTTCAGTCCCGACGGTCGGCTGGTAGCGTTCTCCCGGGTCAATGGCCACATCGATCTGTGGGAGGGGTCTGAGCGACGTTCGCTCTCGGGACACGAGCGCAGCGTGTGGCGGATACGCTTCGACGCGTCTGGCCGCCGCCTGGTGTCGGCGTCGTATGACGGGACCGCAAAAATTTGGGATGTCGAGAGTGGATCGCAGCTTCAGATCTTGCGCGGCCACGAGGCGGAGGTGTCGGATGCTGCGTTCACGCTCGACGGCGCCCGCGTGGTGACGGCAGCAGGGGATGGAACGCTGCGGGTCTGGGACGCGAACACGGGCGTGGAGCTCGACACACTGCGCGGTCATCAAGGTGATGTCTCTACCCTGGTTCCGGGCCCCGACGGCGAGGTGTGGGCGACTGGGTCGAGCGACGGCACCGCGCGGCTGTGGACGGGTGACCTTGGCGGCGACTCGATCCTGCTCGCTGGTCACACCCAAGAGATCTGGTCGGTCGCCTTCGACGCCGAAGGTTCGCGGGTGGTCACCGCATCGAATGACGGTGACGCACGCGTCTGGGACACGTCCGACGGCAGCTTGCTCGAGGTCTTGGACGGCCACGCGAACGTGGTCTGGGATGCAGCCTTCATCAGCGCAGACCGAGTGGTTACAGCTTCGGGTGACGGCAGCCTGCGCGTGTGGTCGCTCGGGTCCTCATCGCCACCCCTGGTGTTGTCGGGTCACGGCTCGATGGTGCTGAGGGTCGTGGCGAGCCGTGACGGCGCGCAGTTAGTCTCGGGCGGAGACGACGGTAGCGTGATTCGATGGTCGCTCGACGGCGTGAGCGCGGACCCCGAAGTCCTGCTCGCGCGACTTCGCGGGGCCACGCGCGTGTGCCTTTCGGCCGAGCAGCGCAGCCGAGAACTCGGCGAAGATCGGTTGGCGGCGAGCGTGGCCGCGGCTGCATGCGAGCGTGACCGGAAACAGTCAGCGCAAAAATGACGGCGCCGCACGGCGAGGGGATGCCGTACGACGCCGTCTCAGACGCGCGATGAATGCGTCGCGCCGAGGGGGCAGCGCGACGCCTTCGAATGAACACTCAGCCTGTCGGTTGCCAGACAGTCAGGGGGTTGGAGTGCGAGGATTCGTCGTCGTAGACAAACTCGAGCTCCGCCGAGGTGGTGTCGGGCACGTCGAGGGGGACCTCGATGATGTCGGTCGACTCGGCGGTGTTGATCTCGGTGACGACATCGAGGGTCACCGTCGACTTGTTGCGGTTGCTGTCATAGACGTGGAGGTAGGCCTCGGTGACCTGGAGGTCCACCGCCCACGGCTCGTGCGCGATGCTCATGTACAGGGTGTCGTTGTCCGCAACCTCATCATCCGGCACCTCAATGCTGCACACCGAACACTTCGGCCTCTCCGGCTGCGGAATCAAGAACGGCGTCGGAAGCGCCCCAATGCACAGCTGCGGCAGCGCGCTGTCTTGCAACATCGCGGTCCACAGCGTCGCCGACCCGCTCGCGGCGACGACCGCAGCCTGCGTCGCGGCGATGAAGCTACCAAGATTGCCATCGGTGTTCGTCGCCCTGGCCACGCACTCCAATGCGCTGCCAGCCGGGCTGGCCGCCAGCGCGGGACAGATCGCCAGCCGCCGCATGTCGACGCCGACGAACCCACCAGCGACGGCCGGCTCGCCCAGGCTGTACCCGCTCGAGTACAGCAACCCAATGACCTCGTCAGGTCGCAGCCCCGGGTTGGCGCTCCACACCAGGTGTGCCGCCGCGGAGTAGGCCGCCGCCGCGACGGAGGTGCCGGTCAGCGGCGTCGAGTCGACGCTGCTCACTGCACCCGAAGCTGGCGCCTGCGCCTTGGTCCCGCTGTCATGCCGCTGGTTGGGGATCTGCTCGTCGTGCTCGTCACGCCCCCCGACGGCGTGGATCAGACGAGCCGCGGCGATCGGCCCGTAGACCGGGTACATGTTGGTGTTCCAGTCGGGCTCGTAGCCCATCGCCAAGCACTCGGCCTGAGTGGGCGGCGTGATCTGTTCGAACGCCGCTGGCAGCAGCAGCCCGCCGCTCTGGTTCGTGCACCGATCGTGGCCGTTGCCGGCCGCGCCGATCATCAGGTTGCCGTAGCAGTAGGCCATCTTCGCGGCCTCGAGCGCGGCGAGGGTTGGGGCGAATGCGATGTTGGTCGCGTAGGCGTTTTGCAGGTCGGCGGCGACCGACACGTTGATGACCATCGGCGTGTGCGTGTCTGGATCTCCGTCGTCGTTGAGCTCGCGCCAATTCAGCACGGCCTCGGCCACGCCCATGCCAAGCTCGTGCATGTAGCCGATGTCGCCGCCCTCGTACCAGTTGGTCTTCGAGTACTCGGGCTTGCTGCGCGGCGTGACCAGCACGCGCTGGAGTTGCTCCTTGCAGCCCGCGCGGTCATCTGGGCAGCTCAGGTCGAACGCGAGGTTGCGGAGCAGATCCGCGTGCTCATGCGTGGCCTGATGGCCGTCGTGGGCGGTGTCCAAAAACGTCAAGATGGTCGGCGAGAGGCTGATGCCGTTGAGGTCGCCCGCGGTCACGGCCCCGACGTTGAGCATGTACGCGTCGTGGAGCCCGTCGATCACGGCCGAGCCATACAGCCCGTTGGGGATCACCGAAGGGCAGTCGGTGGCGAAGGTGCCCCCGTCGATATCGCCCGGGGGGGCGTAGTGGACGGCGTCCATGAAGTCCTCGTATGCGTCTTCATACGCCTCGTTCCCCAGGTAGTCGTACCTGCAGAAGTTCCGCAGCGGGCTGGCACCCGGCAGCGGCATGGTGGCCTGGTCGAGCCACGGCGAGCCCTCGGTGAACAGCGGCGTCGCCTTCCAGGTCTCGGGCATGGTCGCGAACGCGCAGTCGAGCGGATCATTGGTGACGATCCCGATGATCGGCGCGCCGAGCTGGACACACTCGAAGTCGAGCCCTGTGCTCAACGCATGAGGCTGGGCCGGCGAGGCCGTCTGGACATCGCCGACCGCGCTCGGTGTCTGCGGCACCTCGGGCAGCGCGTCGTCATCTTGATTTTCGAACTCACCGCAGCCCCCCAGCAGCAGCGCGCCCACGATTACACAGTAGATGTTCTTGTTCATGCCGTTTCCCCTCGTTGCCGGGCTAGCCCCGGTCCGTCTGAGAAATACCGGGGGCCTGCCGAGTGGATTAATGCCGGCGACATTTAAATCGAGCAGCTAGCAAGTAAATGACCCCCACATGGACCTTGGACTTCGCCGACTGCAGCTGCTGGCGCGTCTGGTCGCTCCGCTCCGCGGGGTCTATTGTTCGCAGGCGCATGTGTGGCCCCCTGGGAGGGGGCTCTGAACACATTCTCTGTGGGGGTCTAAACCATCCCCTCCCCTCCAGACTTGGCGGCTAGTCCCCGGAGCGCGGCGTCGCGCAGCTGGGCCGCCCAGTCGTCGAGGTTGGCCAGCGTGCTGCGCAGCTGCTCGGGCGAGCTCGACAGCGCCGTGAGCTGCTCGTTGAGCAGGATGCGCCCGCGACGGATCCGGCTCTTGATGGTCCCGAGCGGCAGCTCGAGCGTGCGCGCGATCTCGGCGTCAGACATCTGCTCCCAATAGTGGAGCTCGAGCGCGACCTGCATATCAACCGGGATCTGCCGTAGCGCCTCGAGCAGCAGCCGCTGCTCTTGCGACTGGGCGATCACCAGGCTCGGGGACGGGTCCAGGTTGTGGGCCGTCACGGTGCCGAAGTCGAGGCGCGCCCGCTCGCTCGCACGTTCACGGTAGTGCTTGCACAGCTGTCGATACGCGATAGCGAACAACCAGCTGCGAAATTTGTGCTCGTTCTGGTAGCGGTCGACCGCCTCGAGGCAGCCCAGGAAGGTCTTCTGGGCCAGGTCCGAGCAGTCGTCGCCGACCTTGTTTCGGAAGAAGCGATCGATGGCCGCGTAGTGACGCGTGAACAGCTGCTTGCCGGCGCGCTGGTCACCCGCGCGCCAGGCATCGAGGAGATCGTCGTCGCTGCGCACGGTGCAGTATATATGAAGGCGCTCGCCGTAGAGGAGAAGAGATCACCGGCGAAGAAGACCGAGAAGGTGACCCGGCCCGTTGTCTCGGGAGCCGGTTCCAAGGGTTGGGACCCGCACGCAGATCACGTTGTTCGATAAAAACCGGTCATCGCCAAAGGCCCCGGCCTGGACCTCGTCGTGCGGATCCAGTTTTTGAGCCCGCACGCGGACGCGAATGAACCACATTCACGAACGGTGATCTCGCACCACCCGCGTGCGCTGTAGCGGTGAAACGAGTTTCCCGACGCCGACAGGGCTCGCGCCCAGATCGTAGGGAGGGCACGTGGCCACCTTCTTATCGCTGCGCACCACCGTTCGCTGCGCGCTGCGAACCACTTCGCACTCGCATCGTCACGCGCGCGAGCCCATGAAATCCGACGTCACGCCTGGCCAAACCGGCACTCAGCCGCTTATATCGCTCGCGAGAGCAGGACGAATTGGTGAAGCGCTTCAAGATTCTCGGCACCGGCCTGGCGGTCCCTCAGCGGATCATGACCAACTTCGACATCGCGGAGTTGGTGGACACCTCGGACGAGTGGATCACCGAGCGCACCGGCATCAAGCAGCGGCACATCGCCGACGCCGAGACGTCCTCGGCGACGCTGGGTGCCCGGGCGCTGAAGGACGCCTGCAAGCGCGCCGGGGTGCCAGCCGCCAAGCTCGACGCGATCGTCGTCGCGACCTCGTCCCCCGACACCCTGTTTCCCTCGACCGGCTGTTGGATCCAAAACGAGCTCGGGATCCGTGGGATGCCGGCGTTCGACGTCGCCGCCGGCTGCTCGGGCTACTTGTACGCGCTCGAGGTCGCGGCCTGCATGCTCGTGGCCGGCTCGGGCAAGCGCATCGGCGTGGTCGGGTGCGAGGTCATGAGCAAGGTCGTCAACTGGACCGACCGCAGCACCTGCGTGTTGTTTGGCGACGGCGCGGGCGCGGCCGTCATCGAGTCTTGCGAGCAAGACATCGGGCTGCTGGCGTCCAACTGGGGCGCCGACGGCAGCCTCGCGCCGATCCTGTATCTGCCCGCTGGTGGCACCCGCACGCCCGCGACCGCGCAGACCGTGAAGGACGGGCTGCACACGGTGCAGATGGCGGGCAACACCGTGTTTCGCCACGCGGTCCGGGCCATGACCGCGGCCAGCAAAGCCGCGCTCGCGTCCGCCAACTTGACCCCCGACGACGTCGATCTGTTGATTCCGCACCAGGCCAACATGCGGATCATGGAGGCGTGTCGGCGTCGCCTGGACATCCCGGTCGAGAAGATGGTCTCGATCGTGGATCGCTACGGCAACATGTCGGCGGCGACGATCCCGATTGCGATCCACGAGGCCCGCGAGGCCGGCCGCATGCCCGATGGCTCGACGGTCGCGCTGGCGGCGTTTGGCACCGGCCTGACCTGGGCGGGCGCTGTGTTGCGAACCTGAGCGGTAATTAGACGCTCGCGGAGGCGAGCCAGGCGAGCAGCCCCAGCGATCCGTGTCCGCTCGCGAGCGCGAAGGCGGCTACCCGCATGCGCTTCTCGGGGGCCCCGAGCAAGACCAGCACCGACATCGACAGCCCGGCGCCCAGCCACAGCGTCGCGACCTCGACCAGCTCGGGATCTCCGTCGGCGCTGAGCAACGCCCGACCCACGAGCACGAGGATCGCCAGCGCCCCCCACCACAGGCCGCGATGGCCAACCCGCGCGACGGCGCTTCGCTGCGTCCACAGCCACCGCGATGCGGTGCCGAGCCCGCGCCACGACGCGCCGACAACCCGCAGCGTGAGCGCGGACAAGCGGGGCCACACCCACCTGGCGCTGATCGCCGTGGCTTGCGCAACGCCGTGCCACACGGTCCGGGTCGTGGACACGACCACGTGCGCGCCGTGAGCGGTCGCTTCACGGACCGCGGCGACCGTCTCGGGATCGACCATCGAAGCCCCCGGCGGGCGTGGGCTTCGGGTGGCAGATCCGCTCGCGGAAGCCCTCTCGGACCGGTTCTCGCCTGATTTGCGCGGCGAACGCTTGCCTGGCGACGAGCCCATCACGCGCGAGTGTTCCAGCTCAGCACCAGCGGTCAACTTTCTGGCGAACCCGGCAGCCCGGTCTGGGTCCCGGTGGTAGCCTGACGCGGTGACTCGCGCTCGGCTGCTCCCCCTGCTGCTCGGCCTATCCATGGTCTTTGTCAGCGGGACGGCTGCCGAAGCCAAGAAGGTCATCGTCCGCAACGTCAAGCCCGCGCCACCAAGTCCGCGTCCCCCTCCGCCACCGGCGTGGGACCAGGCCGAGGAGATCGGCAACGGTGGCTACGTGCCCAGCGGCCCCGAGGCCAACGGCGAGGGCAGCCCCATCGCGCTCGTCGAAGCCACGGCCACGGTCTGGGCCCTGGCCGGCAGTCGCTCATGGACCGGCTGCTCGAGCGTCGCGCACGAGGCCTCCAACCAGCTGTTCGGCTACCACGAAGACGTCAACAACTACCGCGAGAACCACCACTGGGCGATCCAGGCCCGCGAGTGCCCGAACGTCCCCGAGGTGCTCGCGATGGCGGCCCGCAGCGAGCTGCTGCGCCGCTTCGATCTGCCCGAGGGCCTCGACGAGACCACCGACCTCAGCACGATCGAGACCGGTGTGCTCGACAGCCGCGCTCAGGCGCAAGCGTGGATCGACGCGGCCCTGGTCGAGCAGGCGCGCCGTCGCGACAATCGCGGCCTCGGCCTCGAGTACTGGCGCGGCCGGGCGCTGCTGTCCACGGGTGACCTCGTCGGCGCGCGCAAGGCGTTGCTGCGCTCGCTCGCGCGGGCCAGCGTCGAGGGCTGGAAGCTCCGCCGCCTGCTCGCGCTGACCGAGCTGTACGCGGGCAACCTCGACGCCGCGCTCGACCTGGCCAAGCGCGCGTTTATCGACGCCCCGGAGGCCGATCGGGTCCCCTCCTACTTCGTGCTCGCGCTCGTGCTCGATCGCGCCGGAGATCAGGCCGGCGCCCGACGGCGCATGCAGACCGCGCTCGATCGCGACGAGGGCAGCCAGCTGCGCTCGCTCGAGTCCGCGATGCCCCTGCACGAGCGGCTCTACACCCGGGCCTACGCCAAGACCGTGCGCAGCGAGGCCAGCGGGGCGCTGCGGCTGTGGAACGCCTACCTCGCCCGGCCCGAACCCGAGGACCCCGAGCGCCGCCTCGCCGAGCGGCACCAGACCGCGCTTCGTCCCCTACCCGGCAACCTCGGCGGACCGGCCCACGCCAACGAGGGCGCCGCCGCCAGCGGTGGGCCCTGACCCCCACCCAAGGTTTGCAAGTGGCCCGCAAACATCGTACGTGAGCTCCCATGGCTGAGTCCATTCCGCGTAAGCCAGTCACCGTTCCGGATATCCTCGCCCGCAAGCGCGACGGCGTGCCGATCGTAATGGTCACGGCCTACGACGCGACCTTCGCTCGGCTGATCGACGCGTGTGACGTCGACATCGTGCTCGTCGGCGACAGCCTCGGAATGGTCATGCAAGGTCACGAGCACACGCTCGAGGTCACCGTCGAGCACATGATCTATCACGCTCGCTGCGTCCGTCGGGCGCTGCGGTGCGCTCACTTGACGGTCGACATGCCGTTCATGAGCTACCAGACCAGCCCCGACCTCGCGGTCGCCAACGCCGGTCGGTTGATCAAAGAGGGCGGCGCCGCCTCAATCAAGCTCGAGGGTGGCGCGCACGTGCTCCCAGCGATCGAGCGCATCGTCGCCGCCGGCATCCCGGTCATGGGCCACCTCGGCCTCACCCCCCAGAGCGTCCACGCCTTCGGTGGGTTCAAGGTCCAGGCCCGCGACGAGCAGACCGCCGAGCGCCTGCGCGACGAGGCAGCTCAGCTCGAGCGAGCCGGCTGCTTCTCGATCGTGCTCGAGGGCATCCCCGCCGCGCTGGCCACCGAGGTCTCGGCCTCGCTCACGATCCCCACGATCGGCATTGGTGCCGGCAACGGCTGCGACGGCCAGGTCCTCGTCATGCAGGACCTCCTCGGCCTCGACGACAGCTTCAAGCCCAAGTTCGTCAAGCGCTACGCCACCTTGGCCGATCCGGTCCGCGACGCATTCTCGGCGTTCGCCGCCGACGTCCGCTCGCGCGCGTTCCCGGGCCCGGAGCACAGCTTTGCCAGCAAGAACCCGCGGGTCGCCGCCGCCCCCGATCCCGAGCCCGACGACCACGGCGAGCCCCCCCGCCGCGCCGGCTACGGCCCTCGCTGAGCCCCCCAGATCCCCGACATGGCGATTCGTGTGGTGCGCAGCGTGGCGGAGCTCCGCGGATGGCAGGCGCAACACGCCGGTCGCGAGCTCGCCTTGGTCCCGACCATGGGCTTCCTGCACGAGGGCCACCTCGAGTTGATGCGAGCCGGCCGAACCCACGTCCCCCGCGAGCGCGGCGAGCTGGCGCTCTCGATCTTCGTCAACCCAGCCCAGTTCAACGATCAGGCCGATCTAGACAGCTACCCCCGCGACGAAGCCGGCGATCTCGTCAAGGCCGAGTCCGCCGGCGTCGACGTGGCCTTTGTCCCTGAAGTCGACGAGCTGTACCCCCCCAACGCCAGCACCTACGTCGAAGTCGGCGGCCTCGACCAGCACCTGTGCGGCGCCACCCGCCCCGGCCACTTTCGCGGCGTCTGTACGGTCGTCTCCAAGCTGTGGCAGCTGTTCTCCCCCACCGTTGGCCTGTTCGGACAAAAGGATTTTCAGCAGCTAGCGATCATCCGCCGCATGCATCGCGATCTATTTTGGCCCGGTCAGGTCATCGGCGTCCCCACGATGCGCGAACCCGACGGACTCGCCCTCTCGAGCCGCAACGCCCGCCTGACCCGACCAGGGCGGGCCGCCGCCCTCGCTATCCCCCGCTTCTTGCAACTCGTGAACCAGCGCTACGCCGCCGGCACACGCAACGCCTCGCTGCTCATCGAGGGCGCCGAGCAAGCCCTATCCCCAGGGCGAATTCACTATGTCTCCGTCGTCGACGCCGACCAGCTACAGCCAGTCGAGCAAGCCGACACCCCTACCCTGGTCGCCCTCGCCGTCTTCTTCGACGACGTCCGCCTCATCGACAATACCCTGCTCGGCGGCCCCCCATAGCAATCAGGGGAATCAGCGTGGTGACTTGTCACCCAATGGCGCAGGGATTAGACCCCAACCGGACTGAGGGAATCGCCTCATTTACCAGCGGCGACGCGGCGCTAGTGTTTGAGAATGAGCACACGCTTCGCCATAATCCCCACCCTCGTCCTCGGCCTGTCGATGGGCTGCATCACCGCTGACAAAGAAGACACCACCGCGGGTGACTCAAACGGTGAGTCGGGCACAGGCGAAGGGGATGGGGACGGCGACGGCGACGCTGTCGGGGACGGCGATGGCGATGGCGACGGCGACGGCGACGGCGACGGCGACGGCGACGGCGATGGCGATGGCGATGGCGACGGCGATGGCGACGGCGACGGCGACGGCGACGGCGACGGCGACGGCGACGGCGACGGCGACGGCGATGGCGATGGCGACGGCGACGGCGACGGCGGTCCCCTGTGCATCGAAAACGACTGCACCGACGGCATCGAGGACGCCCAGTTCACCATCAACGATCCCGAAACTGGCGGCGACGTCGGCCTCGCTCTGGGTGACCACGTGCGCATCTTCGGCCGCGACTCCAGCTGCCTAGAAGAGGGGTGCTCGAACGACTGGGGCGTCATGCGCGACATGGCCACGGGTGAGCTCGTCGTTGCGCTCTTCGGGGACCCTGTCCCCAGCGCTCCCGGCCTCAATAATGGGTGGGGCGAGACCCCAGACAGCTGGCTCGCGCCCCTAACATTCGAGTGGCACGAGTACGACCTGTGCGATCCCGTCGACTCTGGCTGCGGCAGTAACACGTTCTTCCAGCGCGCTGCGGTTCAGTTCGAGGACGGCGACGACGTCGGCCGCGTGCTCGACCGTCGCACTGGCTGGGCACCGCTCGGCTACCACGTGGGTGTGCGGAACTGGGAGTCCGGCGACGCCGACTGTGTGTTCGAGCTCTGGTACTACGCGTCCCTGTACATACACCGCACCAACTGCGATGGAGACTGCCCGGCGCCCACGTTTGCGCAAGCGTGCGAGCCGAAGCTGCCTCTCAACCAGATCGGTCACGCCTATTACTCGTTCTCGAACCCGCCCGGCGACGAAGAAACGAGCTTTAGCTTCGACCTCGAGTGCCTGGTGCTCGACATCGTGGTCGATAGCCCCAGCCAAGAGCGCGTGAAGCTCGACTGCGTGCCACCGTTCTGAGCTCAGAGCGGCGCTCGGGTTTGAGGTCGCGTCGCCAGGTACGTCGCTGAGCGTCGAGGTCGAGGAGCCGAAACACAGCTGTACTGGGTGTACTGCAAGTTTTCGGCGACACCGATCTCGGCGGTCAGTGGTCCGGCCGGTGGGAACAGATTAACGCCCCCGAACCGGATACAACCCCAAGAACGCCACCCCCACACAAACGACGATGGCCATCACCCCCACCTCCCCGATACTCCGCAACCCCGCATGATTCGCCGCCAACAACCCAGAGAATCCCGCCACGGTGGTCATCGCCGACAGCAGAGAGGCCTTGCCAGTCGCCCCCAGCGAAGCCTTCCCCCGGCCATGCCACAGGTGAATGCTCGCATCGATCCCCAGCCCCACGACCGCCGGCATCACCACCAGATTGAAGAAGTTCAACCGCAGAGGCCACAACCCCATGAACGCCAGCGCCACCATCACCCCAAGCCCGAGCGTAGCGAAACAAGCCACGGTCCCCTTGAGCTCCCGCAGATCCACCGCGATGAACAGCAAGATCACCACCAGCGCGTACACGGGGATCCGCTCCGCGTCGTGCTCGACCAGCCGCATGAGATCCGCAAACACCAGTCGACTGTCGGCAGCACGGACGTCCGTCCCCTCCAGCAGCGTGTCCAGCCGGTTCCGAACCGCGACGAGCTCATCAATGCTCCACCCCGCGATCTCGAGGTAGGCATGGGCGATCCGATCGCTGCGCCCGTCGGTCTCCCGAAACGGCTCGACCGTCCACCCCGGCAGCTCCTCGAGCGTCAGCGGGTCGGCCTTGGTCATGTGCTCGAGCGCCTCGAGGTGGGTCTGATACGCCCGGGCCTTCTCGTCGAGATCCGGCAGCTCGGCCAGCAGATCATTAGTCCGCTCGCCGATCTGCGCGATCACGGGAGCCTTGAGATCCTGCTGCGTGGGCATCACCGTGCGCAGGCTGTAGACCTCCTTGACCCACGGCTTGCGCGGCTCCCCCGTGTCGATCGCCCCAGCTAGCAGCTCGCCGCTCTCCTCGGCCGCGACCAGCCGATCCACGACGATCTTCAGCGACTCCGGATCATTGGCGACCAGCGCCAGCGACTTGTAGCGACCGCCAGTCTGCGCGTAGGGGATCTCTTGCTCGGACTCCGCGAGCACCGCGTCGGGCTCGTCGCTCGCGTTGAGCACCCGGGTGTCCTTCTCCATCCGCAGCTTGGGCGCGCCGTACAGCGCGACCCCAGCGAGCAGCACCAAGATCACGTAGCGCCCCTTGGCGAACCACCCCGCGACCGGGGGCGACACCAGCTTGTCGGCGACCGGCGGCCTGACCTTGGGCGGTCGACGAAGCGGCCCGAGCACCGTGTCGATCGCCGGCACCAACACCAGCGCCGCGATGAAGCACAGCACCACCCCCGCCGCCGAGATCATCCCGAACTCACGAAACGCCGTGAACTCGGCCAGCATCAGCACCAACAAGCTCGCGGCGGTCGTGGCCATGGTCGCGGCCAGCGGACGGAAGTGCCCGCGGATCACCGCTGGCCAGTCCCCGTCGCGGCCTTGTTGCTCACGCAGCGCGTACAGGTGCACGCAGAAGTCCACGCCCATCCCAAACAACACGGCGAACAGGAACACCGTCAGCGCGTTGAGCTGGCCAAAGCTGAGCTTGGCGACCGCGAGCGTCATGCCCATCGCAACCCCCATCGGCACGATGATCAGCGGCAGCACCCGCAGGCTGCGAAACCCGAGCAGCAACACGGCGAGCACCAGCGTGCCCGAGATCCACGTGGCCCGTCGCGCGTCGCGGACGATCGTGTTGACCGGCCCCGACACGTTGTAGGCCGCGACCACCTGGACCCTGGTCTCGGCCGCGATCCCAGCCTCGCGCAGCTCCTTCGCGCGGCGCTCGACCCGGCCGACGGCGTCCTGCGCGAACTGGACGTCGGTCGCCGGCGTCGACAGGCTCGCGTGGATCGTGCGGACCTTGCCGTCCTCGGCGGAGTAGGGCTTGCCGACATGCTCGGCCCAGTCCACCTCGCCGCGCTCGTTCTCCTCCGGCCAGATCAGCGCGACCTCGTCGGCGTCGAGCGTGCCCTGGGCGATCAAGCTCTCACGCTGCTCGGCCAGGAAGGCCTCGAAGTCGGGCTTGTCGGCGGCCGGCTCTGCGTCCGCGGCTGGCGGCTCGGGCTGCTCGCCTGGCTCGGGTTGCTCGGGTTGCTCGGGTTGCTCGGGTTGCTCGAGTTGCTCGCCTTGCTCGGGAGCGGGCGCCCAGTCGAGATCGTCGAAGCCTTCGTCGTCCCAGTCTTCCCCGACCGTCACCTCGTCGGTGTTGACGTCTCCGCCGCCGAGCCCCGGTCCGATCGCGCGGGCGATCGCCTGCTTGCGCTCGGCCTCGAGCTCGTCGCGCAGCTCTTCGAGCTGATCGAGCTCGAGCATGTACAGCGCGTGCGCGCGCAGCGGGGTGTAGTCGCGCTCGGCCGTGAGCGACAGGGTCTCGCGCCAGCTCGCGACCTCGTCCGCGAGCCCGATCACCATCGCGTTGGCGTCGGCGGCCGTCGGCGCCTCGATCGCGATCACGAACCCTTCGGAGCTGCCCTTGCGCTCCTCGAGCAGGTTGAGCGCCTTCACGCTCGGCGCGGACTTTGGCAGCAAGCTCCGCAGGTCGGTGTCGATCTGGATCGACGCGCCGAACCACACGGCGAACGAACCAATCAGCAGCGCCACGAGCAGGACCGCCGCGCTGCGAGTGCGAGTGTTGGTGATCCAACCAACCACGGCGGCGCAGCGACGCGCCAGGGGCCCTGCACGGGACGGCTCGGTCAACGCCATGTCGCGGGAGCGTAGCAGTCGGGCGAGCGGGTACGAGCGCCGTCGAGCGAGGTTACGAATCCATGTCACACGCCAGGCTCCGGGCCCGTACCCGTCGAACGCGCCGACCCACGCTCCACGCCGGCGACCTGAGGCGTGAGCTTGCCCTCTGCCAGAGCTTCGCTGCCCTCCCCCTGCCAGCGGGGCCATCGCGGAGCCTCCCGGTCGCTCGAGTTGTCGGTCGGCAGGTACTAGCCTGGCCTGGAGATATCCGGCACGATTCCGCCAACGGTCGATCACCCCCGCTCGCCGTCACTCATGCTCGCGTCTCCGCACCTCGCCATGTTGCCGCGCCTCGATGTCGGCTTGCCGCCATTGGGGGGCTCGTGTATGCGAGCGGCGCGCTGCAGCTCGGTCGCGGGCAACCAGAGGGATCAGGCGGTTCAGTGAGTCGAAGCTTCAAGGTCCTCACCCCGATCGAGGCACGGATCGTCGGGGCGCTCGGCCAGACCATGTACCCGCGCGGCGGCAGCATCCCGGTCGACGCTAGCGGCGCCCGAGCGATCGAGTACGTCGACGAGTGGTTGGTCGCGCTGCCCAAGCGCGAGCGAATCCTGCTGCGGCTGATGTTCGTGCTGTTCGAGGTGGCCATGCCCGCGTTCGGGCCCAGCCGGACCAAGACCTTCACCCGCGCCAGCCCCGAGGCCCAGTACGAGTACCTGTGCGCCTGGGAGACGAGCGAGCTGTACTTTCGGCGGGCCGCGATGCTGGGGCTGCGCTCGGTGTTCGCCCTCGCGTACCTCGCCGACGCCGAAGTCCAGCGTCACATCGGGGTCGATGACGGCGTCGAGATCCTCCGCCGGCAACGCGCTGGCACCACCAAGTCCCCCACCATCGCCGATCGGCCGGGCGCCGACATTGATCCCGCGGCCAACGTCGCGGTCCTGTCCGAGGCCGTCGACGCCGTCCGGGTGATCGAGCGTGAGCGTCGGGCCGCCGCGGCCCGGGCCAGCGGGGGCGACAACTAATGCACGTCGAACGCGTCAAACAACTAGAGCATCGCTGGTCGACCGAACAGTTGATGACCGGGGTCGAGCTGCCGCAGTGGCTCGAGATCCTCGGGGCCAACGACTATCAGGTCAGCCGCGAGTACCTGCACCGCCTCGCGTGGATCACCGGCTGGGGCATCCCCTCGACCGTGCTGGGCCGGCTCGAGGACGCCATCTACGCGCGCAAGCTCGCCCAGATGCGCGTCGACCCAACCCCGATCTTCTTGCTCGGGCACTGGCGCACGGGCACCACCCACCTGCACAACCTGTTTGGGCGCGACCCCAACCACACGGTCCCCACCTACTACCAGGTCATCTTCCCGACCTCGTTCTTGCTCACCGGGGGCATCGTCCCGCGGATCGCCAGCGGCGCGCTCGCCGAGACCCGCTCGTACGACAACGTCAAGCAAGGCTGGCACGAGGCCGCCGAAGACGAGATCGCGCTGGCCAAGCTGACCGGGCTCAGCCTGTACCTCTCGTTCATGTTCCCGGACGAGTCGGCCCGCTACGAGAAGTACATCGACTTCCTCGAGGCCACGCCCGACGAGCGCGAGCTGTGGAAGTCGGAGCTCGTCACCTTCATCAAGCGGATCATGCTTGCGACCAACGGCAAGCGGGTGGTGGTCAAGTCCTGCCCCCACACCGCGAGGATCCGGCTGCTGCTCGAGCTGTTCCCCGACGCGCGCTTCGTCCACATCCACCGCAACCCCTACGAGGTGTTCTCGTCCACGCTGCACATGCGCAGCAAGACCGACTGGGAGAACTTCTTTCAGCGGCCGCAGCAAGAGTTCATCTCGCAGCGGTGGGAGCACACCGCGGCGATCGGCCGGCGGATCTACGAGCGGGTCATCGAAGACCGGCACCTGATCCCCCCAGAGAATTTCGTCGAGATCGCCTACGAGGACTTCGTCGGCAACGAGCTGGCCACGCTCGAGAACATGTACACCAAGCTGCGACTACCCGACTGGGATCGCTACGCGGCCACGATCCGGCCCTACCTCGACTCCCTGCGCGGCTACAAGCGCAACAAGCTCGACATCAGCGAAGACCTGCGCGAGTTCGTCTACGACCGCTGGCGGCTTGTGTTCGACACCTACGGATACTCCAAGGAATACCCAGCGTGACCGGTAGCATGAAAGAGCTCATCGAAGAGCACCTGACCTCGGCCAACCATCTGTCCAAGCGCCACATCCACCCGCGCCTGCTCAAGATGTTCGAGATGGGTGGGTTGTCGGCCGCGTTCACCCGCGCCGACGGCCAGTACATGTGGGACAAGGACGGCACCCGCTACCTCGACCTGCTCGCGGGCGGCGGCGTGTTCTTCATTGGCCGAAATCACCCACAGGTCAACGACGCGCTGCGCGACGTCTTGTCGCTGCAGCTGCCGAACCTGTCGGTCGTCAACGCCTCGGCGCTGGGCGGGCTGCTGGCCGAGCGGCTGCTCGAGCTCGCCGGCCCGCAGTACACCAAGGCCGTGTTCGCCAACTCCGGCAGCGAGGCGATCGAGGTCTGCATTCGCTTCACCCGCTACATGACCCGGCGGCGCCGGTTCCTGTTCTTGCAGGGCGCGTTTCATGGCCGCACCTACGGCGCGATCTCGCTGTGCGGGTTCGAGCAGATGAAGGAGAGCCAGGATCCGTTGATGCCCGTGTGCACCTCGCTGCGGCCCAACGACATCGCCGGGCTGCGCAACGAGTTGTCCAAGCAGGACGTCGCCGCGCTGTTCATCGAGCCGGTTCAGGGCATGACGACCACCGTCATGGACGCCGAGTACATGCGCGAGGCCGAAGCCCTGTGCAGGCAGTACGGCACCGTGTTCGTCGCCGACGAGATCCAGACCGGGCTTGGCCGCACGGGCTCATGGTTCGCCAGCGCCGGGCTTGGCGTGCAACCGGGCATGATGACCGTGTCCAAGACCCTCGCGGGCGGGCAGATGCCGGTCAGCGCCGTGCTCATGACCGAAGAGGTCTACGAGGGCGTCTACAGCAAGTTCAAGTCGGGCCCGATCTACTTCTCGACCTTCGCCGAGAACAACCTCGCGATGGCCGCGGGCATCGCCACGCTCGACGTGCTGCGTGAGCTCGACGCCCCCAACCGCGCCCGCGAGCTCGGTGACATGCTCCACGCGGGCCTGATCGATCTGGCCTCGCGCTACGACTGCATCGATCGGATCAGCGGCAAGGGCCTGATGCTCGCGATCTACTTCAAGGACTCGGGCAGCCTGAGCCTGCGCGTGCAGCAAGAGCTGATCGGCGTGGCCGACAAGGGCGCGTTCGCGGCCGCGGTCAACTGCGACATGTTCGCCAAGCAGCGGGTGATCGTGCAGATCCCCGGCCCGGCGATCAACGCGATCAAGATCCTCCCGCCGGTCACGATCACCAACGAAGACGTCAGCTACTTCCTTGGCGCGCTCGACGACACGCTGGCCGGCTACTACAAAGTCGGCGGCCCGGTCATCTCGCTCGCGGGTGGGGCCGTCAAAGACGCCCTGCGCAACGTCAAGAAGGTGATCCCGGGTTTGGGCGGCGACGAGCTCATGACCCCGGTCGCGGCCGCCTCGCCTGCTCGCAACGGCATTGGCAATGGCAATGGCAATGGCGCCAAGCCCAAGCTCGAGTCGGCGCCCGAGCCCACCCCCGAAGCTCCCCAGGCGACCGACCAAAAAAAAAAGGGCACCGACCCTGGGACGACCGTAGGGTTCTAGAGTTCGTCGACTACACCAGCCCGATCGTCGATCACTGCGAGTTCGCGGTGGTCGGCTCGGGCCCCGGT
Organism: Enhygromyxa salina; assembly: GCF_002994635.1. GTDB lineage: Bacteria > Myxococcota_A > Polyangia > Nannocystales > Nannocystaceae > Plesiocystis > Plesiocystis salina_B. Next base: position 199,790 of record NZ_PVNL01000138.1, read on the forward strand.
GGGGCCTACCTCGCCCATCGCCTCGCCAGCAGCGGCCGCTCCGTCGTCCTGATCGAGGTCGGCCCGGTCGTGCGGACCCGCGACTTCCAAAAGGACGCGGGCGCGACCTTGTCTCGCTACTTCTTCGAGGGCGGCCTGCGCCGGACCAACGGCAACCTGTTCATGCCGACCATGCAGGCCCGCTGCCTCGGCGGCGGCTCGGTGTTCAACTCGGCGATCTGCATGCGCGCGCCGCAGTTCGCCGTCGACAAGTGGCGCATCGACCACGGCGTGGTCGGGGCCGACACCGAGACCATGGCCCCCCACTACGAGCGCGTCGAGGCGTTCATGGGCGTGCGCGAGGTTCAGCCCGAGGTCCAGGGCCGTCGCAACGAGATGTTCCGGGCGGGCTGCGAGGCGATCGGCGCGACCGCGACCGTCATCTCGCGCAACGAAGAGGGCTGCCGCGGCTCGAGCCAGTGCTTCACGGGCTGCCCGACCCGGGCCAAGAAGTCGCTGGACGTGCGCGGCGTGCCCGAGATGGTCGAGGCCGGCGGTCGCGTCTACACCTCGGTCCGCGCCGACACCCTGATCATGGACGGCGACCGCGTGCGCGGGGTCGAGGGCGTGGCGATCGAGCCGATCACGGGCAAGCTCGGCGAGCGCGTGCGGATCACCGCCAAGTGCACGATCCTCGCCGCCGGGGCGATCGCCTCGCCCGTGATCATGCAGCGCAGCGGCATCGACCGCGATCCGATTGGCCGCAACCTGCAGTTCCACCCCGGGACCGCGCTGATGGGCCTGTTCCCCGACGAGATCGCCCCGTGGAGCGGCGCCACCCAGGGCTACCACTGCCTCGACTTCATGCCCGAGGGGATCAAGCTCGAGTCGCTGTGGGTCGCCCCCTCGCTGCTCGCGTTTCGGTTCCCGGGGATCGGCGTGGGGCTCAAGGATCTCGTCTCGCGCTACAACCACATGGCGTCGTGGGACGTGTGGGTCAGCGGCGAGGACTCCTCCGGGCGGGTTCGGGCCCGGGCAGGCGGCGGCCACGACATTCGCTACCGCATCGAGCAAGGCGACGTGTGGCGCATGCAAGAGGGCATGGCCAAGCTGATCGAGATGTACTTTTCAACCGGAGCGACCTCGGTCTACCCGGGCGTGCACGGGCTCCCGCCGCAGATCACCAACGCCGACGGCGCCGAGGTCGTGCGCCAGGCCACGCTCTCGCCCAAGAACTTCCCGATCGCGTCCAACCACGTGTTCGGCTCGACCGCGATGGGCGAAGATCGTGCGCGTCACGTCGTCGACTCGAGCGGCGCGGCGTGGGACGTCGACGATCTCTACATCTGCGACACGGGCATCATCCCGGCCACGCCAGCGGCCAACCCGATGCTCACGATCATGGCGATCGCCGATCGCATGGCCGACACTTTGAACGCGCGCTACTGATGCTCACCGCACTGAGCTTGTCAGCCATGGCGGCCAGCATGGCGAGCGCGGGCCTCGTGACCGTGTGGATCGTGTTGATCGCGATCGTCGTCGGGATCTTCAGCGCGATCGCTCCGCTTGGTCCGGTCACGGTGCTGGTGATCCAGCGCGCGCTCGAGGGCGATCCCGTCGGCGCCCTGAAGATCGGGGTCGGCCGCGTGCCGGCCGAGGTGATGTACTGCGCGCTCGCTACGTTTGGGATCGTCGCCTTGCTCGAGCAGGTCCCGGGCGCTCGCCTCGCGATCGAGATCGTCGGCACCCTGGTGTTCCTCGCCGTCGGGATCTGGCTGGTCGTGCAGCGGCCCAAGCAGCCCGCGATCGTCGACGGTCCTGAGGATGGCGCCGACCCACGCGAGGAGCCGACCCGTCGCCAGTGGGGCTACGCGACCGGGTTCACCATCTCGATCCTCAACCCGACGCTGATCTTGGCGTGGTCGGCCGGGGTCGCAATTGCGTTGTCGATGGCCGAGTTCGAGCCGACGCAGCTGCACAAGCTGGTGTTTCCGCTCGCGCTCGGGGTTGGGATCGCGCTCGGGTACATGATCCTAGTTGGCGTGCTGAAGCGGTTTGGGGCCCGGTTAGAGCAGAAATTCGTGCGCTTGGCGATTCAGTCGATGGGCGTGGTGTTCGTGGTGTTGTCGGTCTGGAATGGTCTGGCGCTGGTGGGGCTCTCGTAAGGGCGGACCCCAAGCTCAGTACGACTTTACCTCGACCAGGTAGCCACCATGGCCGCCTTCGCCGGCCATGACGAAGCCCGTCTCGCGATCGAAGGTGAGCGGTTGCCAGTCGAGCGTCACCAACCGCTGCGCGTGCGTAGGGTCCACGACTTCATAAATGGTTCGGTTCGCGCCCACGACGACTGGCGCCGCGCTGAATCCGCTGCTGCATGCCACCAAGTCCACACTCCCGACCTGAGCCGTGGTCCAGACGGACGTGTCCTCCGCGGGCAAGCCTCTGATCACGACCGTCCCATTGCTCCCGACCGCTTCCCAGCGCAGACCCCCGCAGAATCGAGTCAGGTTTTCGTCAGTGTCGAGCTCGACGCGGCCCCAAATCATCGTGGTGACGTCAGCACAGAACAGCGCGCCCGCGTCGCCCAGCACGCAAACGTCGTCATCCTCGAGCCGGATGTCACGCAGGTGTCCCCAGCCGCCCGGCGGTGGCTGCGTCGCCGTCCAGACCAGTGGCCCCTCTTCGGGGATGCCTTGGCCCACGCCGAGGGTGTCCTCGCCGACCACGATGAGCGTCAGCTGATCCTTCATCTCGAAGTAGCCCGCCACGCCGAGCAGGTCAGCTTCAATGTTGGTCGGCTCCTGCGTGAACTCCTGGAAGCCACCGCTGTTGTACCCGTAGCGCGCTAGCGCGACGTACCCACCATCACCCACGACGGCGAGGACGGCCGGGAACCCGGCCTCGTCCACATACGCGATACCGTGCAGCGGGACCCCCAGATCCCACGAGGTGCCGCTCTCCTCGATCACTGAGGTCGATCCGACCGCGTAGAGCGGTCCCGCGTACACGGCAGCCTCAATGTCGATCTCCGTGCGGAGGTCGAACTCCTCGACCCGAACGTCTGGCTCTGGCGATGAGCCACACGCGGTGGCGAGCGCCACCATCAGGAGCGACGCCGCGCAGCGGGCCGCCTCCATCGTGCGGCCGGCGATCGAGTGAGAGCTCGGCCGCGGGATTGTTGGGCGGGACAGATACCCATCACATGCTGGTCGGGTGCGTCCGAGGCCATGCCTATTCATGGCTCAGCGACCTCGAATTGCCAAGCCCTCACCCGAACTCGACATCGTGAGCGCAACAACGCGATCCGCGCTTTACGTGGCCGCCCCGGCAGCGTAGATCCATGGCGTGCCATATCGCGACGACGACGTGAAAGACCTGCCCGTGTCACCCACCTCGGAGCTCGCCGCCACCCACGAGGTGCCGTGCCAGGGGCGGGTGTGGTCCTCTGCTCCGAGAGCGACACCCAGCCTGTCCTGTCCACCGGGGTCTGAGCGGCACGAACGGAGTCACGAATGAACGAGCGCAGGGTCAGCGTCGGGGTCGTCGGGGGTGGCATCGCCGGGTGCGGGGCCGCGTGGGCGCTGGATCGGGCGGGGTTCGAGGTCGAGCTGTTCGAAGCCAGCGCGGAGCTGGGCGGCAACGCAAAGACGATCGACTGGCAGACCGACGAGGGCCAGCGCGTGACCGTGGGGCTGTCCGTGCTCGCGTGGCCGCCCAAGCTGTTTCGCAACTATTGCTGCTTGTTGGCGACGCTCGGAATCGAGACCCAGGACGTCGAGCTGCGCATGTTCATCCGCCGCGGGGCCGAGGTGTATACGCCCGGCCTCGACCCCTACGCAGGCCTCGCCGGTCGCCACGCCGACGACCTGCGACGCTGGCGGGCGATGATCCGATTGGTGCGTCGGGTCAATCGGGTGTTCAACGGGCGCGGGTCGGACGAGTCGATCTATCACTTCGCGCCGCTGAATCCCATGAACGTGATTCGGCTGTGGGCGCTGGCGCGAGGGTTTGGGATCTCGCGCGCGTTCTGGGACGACATCGTGGTCGCGTGGCTGTCGGCGTTCTTCTTGACGACCAAGCTCGATCGCCTGCCCGCGGTGATGCTCCCCACGATCACGGACATCATGCCGCTCGAGGCGCCCGCGTCGCTGCAGACCTGGCGTCAGAGCTCGCGCGAGGTGTTCGAGGGCTTGACGGCGCCATTCGCCGATCGGGTCCACACCGGGCGCGCGATCACGCGGATCGAGTCGCTCGGGCCGGACGGAGGCGTCGAGCTCGGCGACGCGAGCGGCGCTCGGCGGCGCTTTGACAAGGTCGTGCTGGCCTGCTCCGCGCCAGCGATCGACCATGCCTTGATCGGGCGGCGGCGGCTCCACGATCTGCTGATTCGCGGGGTCCGCTATTGTGACGAGTCCGACCCAACATTCAACGAAGGCGTGGTCCACGGCGATCCCACGGTGATCCGCGCGGAAGATCGCAACCCGGCCCTGGCCGAGTTCTGCAATGTCATCGACGTCTCGAGAACGCCAGACGGCGCACCCCGATACGAGAACCACTTTGTGTTGTCGTCATGGGTGCCCGCGGCCCGCGACACGCGAACCCCCATGCTGGTCTCGTACAATTCGTCGACGGACCCAGACCCGGACCATGTTCGGCGGATCATCGACAACCGCGGGGCCCACCCCGAGCTGTGCACGGGCAACCTGGTGCGGGCCCTGCTGTATCGGTTCGTGCAGGGCAAGGGCGGCATGTACTTCTGTGGAAGCTACGCGACCCCTGGCAACGGCCATGATCTGTCGCTGCTGTCGGGCCTGGTCGTCGCCGCGCAGATCGGCGCGCCGTATCCGTTTGCGAGCAACGCCCAGGCCCGCGCGGACTTCGAGCGACTGCGCCGGATCATGCTGGGGCGCTGAGCTGACCTCAGCCTGCGCCATTCACCGCCGCGACGAGCTCTCGCCCGAGCGCGATCGCCAGGCGCTTGCCCGTGAGTCACTCGTAAAAGCCATCCGCCCAGGTGCGATAGCGGCGCAGCCCGTCTTCATCGGGGAACCATCCCGGCGCGGCCAGCTGCCGCTTGCGCGTCCACATGCCCATGTGCTCGTCGGTCGCGGCCATGAGTTCGTCGTAGCCGGCCCGGTCGAACACGGGCTCGAGCAGCGGCAAGGGCAGCATCCGAAACAACCTCGGCAACCGGGCACGATCGAGCCTTTGCATGCTGTAGACCACGTTCAGATCGACTTCATTGGCCGCACGAGGGACAGCGAGCATGAACTGATTGACGACGATCCCCATGCTCGCCACCGTCGAGCGGATGTGTTGGTAGCCGAGCCCGACCGTGCGTACCTCGACGTGGGTCTCGACATAGCCGTCATGGACGCCGAGTAGACGCAACATTCGCTTGCCGGTTGGTGTCGCGGGATGACGCATGACCAGCGCGGCGTGAGTGCTGCTCGCGTCAATCGTCAGGGGCTCGACCGGCTCGACCCCCTGCTCGGCGTGCAAGGTCGTGTTGTGGCCGATGTCGACGGCGTGGACCTCGAGCGGCTCCTCCATCGCCAGGTCGAGGCGCTCGGTTCGGATCCGGTAGGGCAAGAACGCCTGATCGTCGAGCTCGGGCAGCGCAAAGCTAGGCGGACTCTGGTCCGGCGCATACCAAGAGAACACCATACCGGCGACCTCGCAGACCGGATGAACTCGCAGCATGAGGCTGCCACCGCGCGCGCGCGCCTCGACACATGCGCCGTGGGGCTCAAAGCGCAAACCATGCAGCGGACAGCGAATGTAGTCGCCTTCAATCGTCGCGCCCTGCCCCAGGTGGGTGCCGACATGCGGGCAGTGGGCGTCGGCCACGACGAGCTCGCCGCTGCCGGTCCGGTAGACCACGCGAGGCGAGTCCGCGATGTCGACACTATGAACCGTACCGGGGCCGATCGATTCGGCCAGGCCAACAAAGACCCAAGCGCGGGGTGCGGTGCGGCGCGTGTTCACAGGCCGCAAGGTAGCACTGCCACCAGCTGCGCCGGGGCGCGCTGACTCACGCGTCGAGGGTCGGCGCCACGATGCTGGCCAGCGCAGCGCGCCCACGTATCGGGTAGCGGCGCAGCCCGTATTCGGTGTAGGCGATCATGCCTATCCGTCGAGGTCCGGCCGATCGGCCGGTACCGCGACCACCCCCGCACACTTCGATTTTGTAATTTGGGTCAGTAGCGAGCGCCGTGGAAATCGCCTAATTGGAGCGTGATCCCACCAGTGATCGGATCCCAACCCCAATGCGACACATTCAATCGTTCATCTCCATGTCTATCGTGCTTTGCTTCGGCGCGGGGCTCGGCGCCTGCGATAGCTCGCCAGGACCCGACGAGTCGCTCGAGGCGGCCCACGAAGAACTGAACCCGAGCGTGCTCCAGCCCGGCACCGTGGTCATCGACGGCGGCACCATCGTCGTTGTCGAGGGCGCGCTCGAAGTCCGTGCCGATGGCGCGAGCCAGGCGCTCGTGCTGACGCCCGACGGCGACGGCATGATCGCCAGCTGGGACGGCCAGCAGGTCAACCCCGACGCCGAGCTGCCCGCCGAGCTCTCCGAGGCTATCGACCTCGCCGAGCGAGCGTTGGCCGACCACACGGTGCTCGAGCAATTGCGTATCGACCAACCCGACCTCAGCAAGGGCAAGGGCTTGATCGGCTTCGTCAAGGGGTGTCAGGTCAGCGGCTGCAGTGGCGAAGTCTGCGCGAGCATGCCGGTCAACACCACCTGCCAATGGCGTCCCGAGTACGCGTGCTTACAGTACACCACCTGCGGCAACAACGGTCCGGGCTGGAGCTGCGGCTGGGCGATGACGCCCGAGTACGAGCAGTGCCTCGCAGACGCCGGCAACCCCGAAGCCAACATGGTTGAAGGCCAGATTGCAGCGCCCGCGGACGGGTCAGTCGAGACCGGTGCGCGCTGCGGCTGTGTCAGCGACGACGACTGCGTCAAGACCACCCCCGGTTGCTGTCCGTGCAACGCGGGCGGCCAGGAGATCGCGGTCGCCAAGCAGTGCAACACGCCGGGCCCAAAATGTGGTCCCAACGTCCAGTGTCTGCAGGTCTATCTGTGCACCGACTCCGAGGCCGTCTGTGAGGCCGGCGAGTGCGTGCTGTCCAACGGCAGCCTGTTCTAGGGCGCTGAGTGCCATATAGGCGGGTCACGGGCGAGCGCCGCCCGTGACCCGCGTGTCGGTGTCGCCGACGCCCCAGCGCTGACCTCAGCCTGCGCTGATCACCGCGGAGTGCCGCCCACTGCCGCGGCGAACCTCGACCTTGGCCTGGCTGCGATTGGACTCGAGCGAGGCGATGATCGCCGCGACTGAGCTGATCCCCTTGCCGTTGACGCGCTCGATCACATCGCCGGCCCGCAGCCCGAGCCGATGCCCGACCCCTCCTTCGAGCACCCGCTCGACGACCACGCCCTCGGGCGTCTCGCGGACCTCGACCCCCAGCCGCGCCGGGGTGCCGTTGTACAGATCCCCGCCCGCACCCGAGCTCGGCGGCGTCGGCTTCGGACCCGGAGCCGAGTTTGGCGGCACCACCCCCGCAGGCGTCCGGACCAGCGAGTTCGGACCCGGTCGGGCCCCCAGCTCGACGTTGATCTGGTGCTGCTTGCCGCTGCGGAGCACCGCGAGCGTGACCTTGTCGTGGGGCCCGTACTCGCCGATCCGGGTGCGCAGGGCGTCGAAGTCGTCGATCGCCTTGCCGTCGATCTCCAGCACGCGATCCCCCGCCAGCAGCCCAGCGGCCGCGGCCGGCGTGCCCGCGTGGATCTCCCCGAGCACGGCGCCCTTCGTGGGCATCGCCCCAAACTCGGGCGGCTCGTCACGACCGCCGACCCCCAGCCAACCCCGCGTGACCTTGCCGTCTTTGATCAGCTTGGGGATCACGATCTTCGCCTGGTCGCTCGGGATCGCAAACCCGAGCCCATCGTGGCCGCCCACGGCCGTGTTGATCCCAACCACCTCGCCCGCGAGGTTGAACAGCGGCCCGCCGCTGTTGCCCGGGTTGATCGCCGCGTCGGTCTGCAAGAAGTCGGCGTAACCATCTTCATAGAGACCGAGGCTGCCGCGGCCCTTGGCCGAGACGATCCCGCGCGTGACCGTCTGCTCGAGCCCCATCGGGCTGCCCAGCGCGATCACCCAGTCGCCCACGAGCAGGCCCTCGCTCGAGCCAAAGCTGACGATCGGGAGCTGCTTGGCGTTGGTCAGCCGGATCACCGCGACGTCGGTCTGCGGGTCACTGCCGACCACGGTCGCCTCGAACCGCCGACCGTCCTGCAGGTGGACCTCGAACTTGTCGTTGCCAGCGACGACGTGATGGTTGGTGACGACCAAGCCGTCATCCGAGATGACGAAGCCGCTGCCGATCCCCGACGAGCCCCGGCTGAACAGCCCCGACTTGCTCTTGCGGGTCTGGATGCTGACCACCGAGGGTTGAACCCGGGTGATCAGCGGCGCGAGGCTGTCGTTGGGATCGTAGCGAAGTGGCGCAAGTCCCGGCTGCGCGGCGGCCGACCCTGCAGAAGGAGAAGCCGCCAGACCCTGTGGTGGGGTGTTGGCGGCTTCTTCAGGCTGGGTGTGCGTGGGCGGGCTGGCCTGGGCCTCGCCGGAGCAACCGGCGCCGACGATCAACGACGGGGCGCCGAGTGTGCAAAATGCCAGGAAGAACAGGCCCTGAGCGCTCAGGGAGCGTCGCGGTCGCCTCATGGGCGTGCCCTGGCTTCGCTGGTCCGAAGGGTTGGTGCGCCGATGTCCGCTCATTGGCCGCGCCCAACCCGTCGAGCTGACGATGATTCCCGCTCACTGCAAGATGTCTGCAGTCGCGGGATCGAGCAGGACCCCGGCCGCGAGCAGTCGCCGCGTGTCGCGGGGATCGCTGGACTTTCGCCAGCGCTCGTAGAGCGAGAGCAGATCCGTGTCATCCGGCGCCAGCATCTTGCCGAGCAGCTCGACGATCTCGCGGAAGCGATCCGCGAGGCGCTCGAACACCTGCAGCCGGGCCGAGCGAACGTGAACCTCGCGGTACGCGGCCTCCCCGATCCCCGACACATAGGCGACGTTGACGGGCGTCCGATCGAGCGAGCGCGGGACCACCCCCGCGATGTACAGCGCCCGATCGCCGACCGCGCGCAGCGCCTGCGCCCCACGCTCACGGGCGCTCATGAACTGGGTCGCCAGGGCCTCGCTGGTGCGACCCGCGACGTTGGTCCGGCGGGCGTGGGCGGCGAGCATGTGGACCAGATAGGCCTCTATGTCTACGCCAAGCCGGTCTGGCTGGCCCTCGCGGGCCTGCTCGAGTTGCGTGAAAAAGAACGACTCCAGCGTGCCTTCGATGCTGAGATCAATTTCTCGTTTCATGACCTGCCCCTTTTGTGTGCTCTAGAACGCAATGTTCACGGCCTGTACTAATTCTCACGCTAGCAGTGATGCCGAGCGCCACAAGCCGGGCCCGGGGTTTCGTGAGATGGCTCGCCCATGGGTGGGCCAAAGATTTCCGATCGCGGCCTTGATCGGCCCGCTTGGCGCTTTACCCTCCCGCCGCTAGCAGTCGGAAGTGCCGACTGCTAACGCGATCGGCCGCTGGACCTTCCTGCGTCTTCCCCGAGCTCTCAACAGCCGGGCGCGACGCAAAGCGGCCACCACAACTCCCGCCCGCGATCCGCCGTGCACACAGGGTCCGGGCTCAGCAACCAAACGACATTGGAGACTGCACAAATGAACGTTCGTCCCCTCAACGACCGTGTGCTCGTCAAGCGCCTCGAAGAAGAGGTCAAGACCGCCGGCGGCATCTACATCCCTGACTCGGCCAAAGAGAAGCCCACCCGCGGCAAGGTCATCGCCGTCGGCAGTGGCCGCTACGACGACGACGGCAAGCGCAAGCCCCTCGACGTCAAGGCCGGCGACGAGATCCTGTTCGGCAAGTACGCCGGCACCGAAATCAAGATCGAAGGCGATGAGCTGATCATCATGCGCGAGGACGACATCCTCGCCGTGATCGAGAGCTAGCCCATCGTTTCCACCCCTTTTCCAACCGTATAGAGATTCAAGGAGACACATCATGGCAGCCAAAGAAGTACGCTTCGATGCCAGTGCCCGCGGGGCGATCCTGCGCGGCGTCAACACCCTCGCCAACGCCGTCAAGGTCACGCTCGGACCGCGTGGACGCAACGTCGTGATCGAGAAGTCCTGGGGCTCCCCCACGATCACCAAGGACGGCGTCACCGTCGCCAAGGAGATCGAGCTCGAGGACAAGTTCGAGAACATGGGCGCGCAGATGGTCAAGGAAGTCGCTTCCAAGACCTCCGACGTCGCCGGCGACGGCACCACGACCGCGACCGTGCTCGCCCAGGCCATCTACCGCGAAGGCCTCAAGATGGTCACCGCGGGTCACGACCCGATGGAGCTCAAGCGCGGCATCGAGCTGGCCGTCGAGTCCGTCGTCGCCCACATCCACTCGCTCTCGGTCGAGACCAAGGGTGAGGAAGAGGTCGCGCAGGTCGGGACCATCTCGGCCAACGGCGACGAAGAGGTCGGCAAGCTGATCGCCGAGGCGATGAGCAAGGTTGGCCAAGAGGGTGTGATCACCGTCGAGGAGAACAAGGCCAACACCACCGAGCTCGACGTGGTCGAGGGCATGCAGTTCGACCGCGGCTACCTCAGCCCCTACTTCGTGACCGATCAAGAGCGCATGGAAGTGTCCTTCGAGGACGCTTACATCCTCCTGCACGAGAAGAAGATCTCGAGCATGAAGGACCTCCTGCCCGTGCTCGAGCAGGTCGCCAAGCAGCGCAAGCCGCTGTTGATCATCGCAGAGGATGTCGACGGGGAGGCCTTGGCCACGCTCGTCGTCAACCGTCTGCGTGGCACCCTCGAGGTCGCGGCCGTCAAGGCCCCCGGCTTCGGCGATCGCCGCAAGGAGATGCTCAAGGACCTCGCGTTCCTGACCGGCGGCAAGGCCCTCACCGAGGATCTCGGCGAGAAGCTCGAGAGCCTGCAGCTGAGCGATCTCGGCCACGCTGGTCGGATTGCGATCGACAAGGACACCACCACGATCGTCGACGGTGGTGGCAAGAAGGAAGACATCCAGGCCCGCGTCAAGCAGATCCGCGCGCAGATCGAGGACACCTCCTCGGACTACGACCGTGAGAAGCTGCAAGAGCGCCTCGCCAAGCTCGTTGGCGGCGTCGCCGTCATCAAGGTCGGCGCAGCGACCGAGGTCGAGATGAAGGAGAAGAAGGCCCGCGTCGAGGATGCACTGCACGCGACCCGTGCGGCCGTCGAAGAGGGCATCGTCCCCGGCGGCGGCGTGGCCCTGCTGCGCTCGAGCGTCGTGCTCGACTCGCTCAAGGCGGCGACCGAGGAGCAGCAAGTGGGCATCGCGATCGTGCGTCGCGCGGTCGAGGAGCCCATGCGGCAGATCGTCAGCAACGCTGGCGGCGAGCCGAGCGTGGTCGTGAACAAGGTGCTCAGCGGCGAGGGCGGCTTCGGCTTCAACGCTCGCACCCAGACCTACGGCGACCTGGTCAAGCAAGGCGTCATCGACCCCACCAAGGTCGTGCGCACCGCCATCCAGAACGCGGCGTCGGTCGCCGGCATGATGCTGACCACCGAGGCGATGATCGCCGAGATCCCCAAGAAGGAAGCAGCCCCCGAGATGGGCGGCGGCGGCGGCGGCATGGGCGGCATGGGCGGCATGGGCATGTGAGCCCGGCTCACTAGCCTCACCCTCCAAACCCAGAAGGGCCTGCGATCGAGATCGCAGGCCCTTTGTTTTTGGTTGATCAGCTGAAACAGAAAAACCCGCGCCAGCCGAGCGCGGGTTGATCGAAAGGTCAGCGTGCGATCAGGCCGCGCTGAGCAACATCGCCGGTGGCGCGGCCAAGGCGCTGACGGGCGAGAACATCATGCGCTGCCAGCTCACCGACTGGTCGTAGCGAAAGTCGAACCCGACGCCCATCGCGTTGAGCTTCTTGAAGAAGCGCAGAACGACCACCAACGTGGTCGAGGAGATGTGCTCGAGCTCCGAGAAGTCGAAGCGGAGGTAGCGCCCCATGCTCAACAGTCGCTCGAACACGGGGTTCAGAGCCGCCGCGGGCTGCCGATCATTCGCGCTCCCGGTCCACTTGACGAGGACGGCGCCGGTCAGGTCAATCTGGAGGTCGAGGTCGGCTTGGCTGCTCATGGCCACACGTTAACTGGAATTTTGCCCGATGTCTCCAACCGAAGTTGTACAAATACTGGATTTTAGAGAAGGAATTCTAGAATGACTGGAAAATTGTGGCCAGCACGTGAGGATTGAGCGATTACGAACATCTTTTGTCCGATTTTGGTAACTTAAATTACGAAAATATTTTTGTACTTTTAGTCACGCGATATACACGCAGCGACAAAACCCGCAAGACACGCGTTCTGACGGTTCGCGCCACTCATATGGCGCGAATACGACCCTGCGACTAGCCAGGACTGGCCACCCAGAGGGGCCGGGGCGCGCGGCTACACTCCCGGCGTGAACGGGGCGAAATCGGGGCCAAGTCCGCGGCGGGTCGCGGTCCGCATCCTGCGGGACATCGAGCAGCGCCAGGGCTTCAGCAACCGGATCCTGTCCGAGCAGCTCGAGCGTCACCCCGAGCTCGACCGGCGTGATCGCGGCTTGATCACCCTGCTCGTGTACGGCGTGCTCCGTCACCGCGGCCGGCTCGACAAGCTGATCGACTCGTTCGCGGACAAGCCGAAGAAGGTCAAGGGCGAGCTGCGGATGATCCTGCGGGTCGCCGCGTTCGAGCTCGTCGAGCTCGAGCGACCGCTCGGGATCGCCAACGCCGAGGCCGGCAAGCTGGCGCGGCGCATCGATCCACACGGGCGCCTGTCTGGGATGATCACCGCGATCCTGCACATGATCGATCGGGACTGGCCGATCATGGACGTCGCGCTGAGCGACGGGTCCGTGCTCGACGCGCTCACGCACCGCTGGTCGGTCCCGCGCTGGCTGGCCGCGCGCTGGCTCGACGCCCTGGGACCCGAGCAGGCGCGGGCGCGGGCCCAGGCGTTGAGCGTGCCGCCGACCGTGGATCTGCGCGTCGATCTGCATCGCAGTGACGCGGGCACGCTGCGCGAGCTGCTGCTCGCCGAGCAGCCCAAGCTCGAGTTCATCGACGTGCCCGAGCCCGCTGGGGATCAGCCGCAGTGCCTGCGCGTGCGCGGCGGGGGCGATCTCTTCTATGGACCCGCGTTCGAGGCCGGGCTGTTCTCGATCCAGAGCCTCGGCAGTCAACAGGCCGTGCGGGCCCTCGATCCGCAGCCGGGCGAGCGGGTCCTCGATGCCTGCGCGGGGATGGGGACCAAGACCGTGCAGATCGCCGAGCACATGCGCCGCCGTGGAGAGATCGTCGCCGTCGACGCTTCCGGCGAGCGGCTCGAGGTGCTCGACGCCGGGCGCGAGCGGGCTGAGCTCGAGGGCGAGCTGAAGCTCGAGATCATCGAGGCCGAGCTGCCGGCCACCGCCGACGCGCTCGCGGCCGACAGCTTCGACGCGGTGTTGCTCGATGCGCCCTGCACTGGCCTGGGCAACCTCGGGCGCCACCCCGAGCTGCGCTGGACCGCCCTCGAGTCCAACATTGGTGACCGCGCCGAGCTGCAGGCCGAGCTGCTGCGTTGGTGCGCGGGCATGGTCCGACCGGGCGGGCGGCTGGTGTACGCGGTGTGCAGCCTCGAGCCTGAAGAGGGTGAGGCGATCGTCGCCGCGTTCTGCAGCTCCAGCGAAGGCCAGGCGTTCACGCGCGAGCTGACCCAGTCTTGGACACCCGAGCAGCATCACACCGACGGGTTCTGGTTGGCTCGACTGCGCCGGGGGTGATTGGGCATGATCCCGCCATGGCACGCGTCCGCACCCACGTCGAGTCGTTTGGACAGACCAAGATCTTGGCGATCAAGATCGTGCGCGAGCTCGGCGGGTTTGGTCTGCGCGAAGCTAAAGCGCTGGTCGAGGATGGGACCGAATTCGAGTTCGAGCTCGATGGCAGGACGGAGGCGCTGCTCGCCGACGCGGCGCGAAAGGGGGTCCAGATCGTGCTCGACGAGCACGCTGTCGTCGCTAGCCCGGCCGCGTCCGGAGGCTCGCTGGCTGTCCGTATCGCTGGGGTCAGCAACAAGATCGCGGCGATCAAGCTGGTCCGCCAGCTGACGCAGGTCGGGCTCGCGGAGGCGAAGGGGATCGTGGATCGCGGCGATGTGATCACCGATGGCCTCGACGCGAGCGCGGCGCAGGCCATCGTCGAGCAGTTCGCGGCGAGCGGTGCGAGGGCGGAGATCGTGGCTGGCGGCGCGGCCGTGCCTGCGCCCGTGGTTGCGCGTGCCGACGTGCCCGACCCCTACGCTGACGACGACTTCTGAGCGGCGAGGAGTCCGTGGTGCAGTGCATCGTGTCGCCGGGCATACGTCCTTCTGTCTCCGATGCTGACGAGCAGACACCTTCACGGGGTGCGCCGCGCCGCGCGAGCCAAATCGCGTTGATCAGTAGAACAACAAGTGCACCCCAGCATCGGACGCGTACACCACCCGCGAGCTGTGCGGGTGGGTGGCGCCCTCGAGCGCGATGAAGTGCAGCTCCGGCGCCGGAATCCCAACCAGCTGGGTCCACGCCTGCTGAAAGTTCGAGAACCGCTCAAACCGAGACCGCCCCTGCACGGTCGCCCGGCAGTTGGTCCCAAACGTGTCTTCGTGATCGTTCGCGGCTTGAATGTGCCAGACCTCGCGACTGGCGTACTGCATCCGCAGAGCCGCGCGCGCGGCCTTGGCCCAGATCGCGCTGCCAGGGTTGCGCTCGGCCTGCCGCGCGAGCTTGCGATCGACCGGCCGAAGGTACTGAGTGATCGCGTAGTCAGCCGCGCGCGTGGATCGATCCGCGGCGACACGGCCGAGCCCGCCGAGCCCGTAGCCCCAGTCGTCGTAGCCATCGCAGCCGCGCGGGGCGGTCCAGCGCCAGTCGTGGGTGTCGCCGCGACCCACCCCGGGCCGCACGCTGGCCTGTCCCGGCGGCAGCTTGCGGGTCATCATCGGGAACGCGTACAGGCCCGGATTCGCGGGGATGTAGCGCACGTGGATGCCCTCGTGCTCGAGGTGCTCGTGGACGCCGACACCGAGCAGCGCGTAGCGATGCACGGTCTGCCCGCCCGCCGAGTGGCCGACGACGACCACGGTCTCGAGGTTGGGAAACTTGACGAGCCCGGCCCGCAAGAACTCGTCGATCACATCGAACGAGGACACGGCGTCGGCCTTGACGATCCCGGCGTAGGTCTCGCGGGGGGCGGCCTGGGTGCCCGTGTTGTAGGTGCTGCCGCTCCAGGTCCACGCGCGCTTGTCCTCGTCGGTGTAGGGCTGCCAGTGGGTGGTCCGCTGAAACGTGGGCGCGACGATCGCGAAGGTGTCCGGGTCGAGGCTGGGGTCGAGCCGCTGGGCCCGCGCGAGCGCGTTGATGACCCCGCGCAGCTGGAACAGCCCAGGCGGCTCACGCAGGCGCTCGAGCTGCGCGGCGCTGGGACCCACGACCCCGTGAACGACGAAGATCATGCGCGTGACCTGGGAGTTCGGCGGACCGTCGAGCTCGCTGCCGGGGTCACAGTGGTAGGGCATGCGCCCGCGGTAGTGCTCGGCGTCCGCCCAGCGCCGAAACCCGAGCTCGGCCGCGACGCACTCGCCGGGCCGACAGCGCTCGAGCTCGCTGACCGGCCTGTAGCCGGGTGGCTTGGCGTTGCGGCCCGCGCAGCCGCCGAGACCGAGCATGAGCATCAGCGCGAAGCGGGCGAGCGCGCGGGTGATCCGGGGCACCCGGGTACTTTAGACCCCCACAGGCGGCTTCGCACTGCGCCGACTGCAGCCGCTTCGCGTCTGGTCGCTTCGCTCCTCGGGACCGTTTGTTCGCTAGCGCATGTGTGGCCCCCTGGCAGGGGGCTGGCTATGGCCCCCTGGGAGGAAAGCTTCTTCTGGGCGCTGTCGCACGGAAGCGTCTCTCCTGGGGGGCCGCAGGTGTCTGGGTTGCGGGCGCGGCTACACTGGCGCGATGTCGGATCCAGATCCGCGGGAGATCGACGACGATGGCTTTGCGGCCGTCGAGCGCAGCGCGTGGATCGACGGCGTGGCGACCGAGCTCGAGCTCGACATGCTCGCCCGCGAAGAGCCGCTGGAGATCCGGGTCAACCAAGTCGCGCTCGCCGTGGTCATGCGAACCCCGGGCGACGACGAGGAGCTGGTCCGGGGGTTCTTGCTGTCCGAGCGGATCATCGCGGGGATCGACGACATCGCGAGCATGCGCCACTGCGACAACGTGGAGACGCCCGAGGCCGAGGACAACGTGATGCTGGTCCGCCTCGATCCTGGCGTGGACGTGGACCTCGCGGCGCTGCGCCGCAACATGTACGCGAGCAGCTCGTGCGGCGTGTGTGGCAAGGCGAGCATCGAGGCCGCGATGGCGCTGCCCGATCAACCCCAGGTGTGCGACGCGCCCGGGTCGAGCCTGCGGGTGAGCGTCGAGACGCTGACGAGCTTGCCGGGCCGACTGCGGGCCCAGCAGCTGGTGTTCGAGCGGACCGGGGGCCTGCACGGCGCGGGCTTGTTCGACGCGGACGGCCAGGCGCTGGTCGTGCGCGAGGACGTGGGCCGACACAACGCGGTCGACAAGGTGTTCGGCTGGGCGGCGCGCGAGCGGGTCGAGCTGTCGCGCTGCGTGCTGATGGTCTCGGGCCGGGTGTCGTTCGAGATCGTCCAGAAGGCGCTGGCGCTGGGGATCCCGATCGTCGCCGCGGTCTCGGCCCCGACCTCGCTGGCCGTGGAGCTCGCGCGCGAGGCCGGCATCTCGCTCGTCGCGTTCGTGCGTGACCGCAGGCTGTGTGTGTACGCGGGCGGGCAGCGGATCGTGGCCGGGCCTACTTCGTGACCCAGCTGGGGTAGCGCTCGACCACCGCCATGCTGCCGCTGGGGAACTCGACCTCCTGCTGACGCTCGATCGGCAGGCCGTTGGCGCGCAGCCACAGGGTCGCGCGACCGACCTGCTGGTCCGCGACCTGGACCCCAAACTCGAGCGGCTGGGCCTCGCCCTCGCCAAACGGCTGCAGCTCGCCGAGCTGGGGCTCGACGTAGATCAGCCACTCGGCCAGCTCGCCGTCGCCGTGCTCTGGCAGCGAGCCCACGGTCAGCATCGCGAGGTTGTGGAGCAGACCCTGGCGCGTGAGCCCGAGGACGATCACCTCGACCAGCGCGGGCGGGCGCGGACCCGTCCAGACCTGGTGGCCGTCGACGAGGGTCACCAGGGTGTCGGCGTCCGCACGCAGCTCGAGGTTCTGCGCGGCGCCGTCGAACTCACCGGTCGCGCGCAGCGACAGCTCGTCGTCGCGCAGCCAGTGCAAGGTGCCGTTGAAACTCGAGGTCACCGCGCCGGTCGAGTGGATCTCGAACGCGATGTCGACCTGCCGCGCGTCGATCAGCCGGTGCTCGAGCGCGCTCATGGCCTGGTCGCCCTGGACAACCGAAGAGAGCTCCGAGTCCTCGTCGGTCGCGGGCTTGCGGGGCCGATCGTCGCCCCGTGACGCGCAGCCGAGCACCAACACGAGGGCCACCAGGAAACGGGGGGTGCGCGGCATGTCCCGATTTCCCAGCAGATTATCGGAGAGTCAACCTGCGCAGTCCGCCGCTCCACGACCGCAGCAAGCTCGTGTATGCTCCGCCCCTGATGAAACGCTTGCTGTGGATCCCTGCCCTCGGTCTGTCCCTCATGAGCCTGCCCGGCTGCAAGGGCGACGACGTCCCAGGTGACTCGAACACGACCGAGACTGGCGACGGCGACGGCGACGGCGATGGTGACGGTGACCCTGGCGACGGTGACGGTGACCCCGGCGACGGCGACGGCGACCTGGTCGAAGAACCGGCCCCCGAGGTCGCGTGGCCGACCATGGAGTGCGACTCGCTGGTGCCCGAGTACTGCCTGTTCCCTTACCCGAGCAACGTGTTCACCGCCGAAGACGCGACCACCGACACGACCCGGCGGCTCGCGCTCACTTCCGAGCGGCTGCCCAGCAAGAACAACAACGCGGTCCTGGCCGATCCCTTCAACGACGGCGACGGGTTCTCGCCGGGGCTCGCGATGCTGACCTACCTGCCGGGGGCCTCGACCACCGGGCTCCCGACCTGGCAGGACCTCGACGCCTCGCTCGACCCGGCCTCGCCGACGGTGCTGATCAACGCCGAGACCGGCGAGCGGGTCCCGCACTTCGCCGAGATCGACCAGTCGCTGCCCGGCGCGAGCAACAACGCGTTCATGATCCGACCGGTCACGCGGCTCGCGGACAACACCCGCTACATCGTGGCGATCCGCGACGTGGTCGACGACGCCGGGGTTGCGATCCCGCCCAGCGCCGGGTTCCTCGCCCTGCGCGACCTGCTGCCCAGCGAGGACAGCTCGGTCGAGGAGCGGCGCCCGCTGTACGCGGACATCTTCATGCGCCTGGGCGACGCCGGGGTCGAGCGCGGGAGCTTGCAGATCGCGTGGGACTTCACGACCGCCAGCTTGGACAACAACACCACGGATCTCATCCACATGCGCGACGATGCGCTGGCGATGTACCCGGCCGACACGGGCCCCACCTACTCGATCGTCAATTTCGATGATCAGTACCACACCGACAACATCGCGTATCGGGTCGAGGGCATGATCGAGGTGCCGCTGTACCTGGATGACGAAGACCCAGGTGGTCGCATCGTATACGGCGACGACGGCCTGCCGGAGATCCAGGGCACCGCGCAATTCCCCTTCTATGTGTTGATCCCCAACAGCGCGATCGACACCCCCGCGCCGCTGCTGCAGTACGGTCACGGCCTGCTCGGCAGCGCCGAAGAGCTGGGCGCCGGGCACATGCGCTCGTTCATCAACGAGTACAACTACATCTTGTTCTCGGTCGACTGGATCGGCATGGCCGACGAGGACGCGCTCAACATCGCCGGCATTCTCGACTCCGGCGAGATGCATAAATTCCAGGACGTCAGCGATCGTCTGCAGCAGGGGCTGGTCAACTTCGTCCTGGCCACGCGCATGATGAAGACCAGCTTCGCCGACGACGTGATGTTCGGGAGCTACGTGGATCCGAGCGCGGCCTACTACCTGGGCATCAGCCAGGGCGGGATCTTTGGCGGGACCTTCATGGCGATCAGCCAGGACGTGGAGCGGGGCTGCACTGGCGTCCCGGGCCAGCCGTACAATTTGTTGCTCAACCGCAGCGTCGACTTTGACTCGTACTTTGGGATCTTGCAGTCGGGGTTCAGCGACTCGCGCGATCTGCAGATCATCCTGGCGCTGATCCAGGGGCTGTGGGACCACGCCGAGCCGACCGGGTACAGCCACAAGATCATGAGCGACACGTTCCCGGACACGCCGGTCCACGATGTCTTGATCCGCGCGGCGATCGGCGATCATCAGGTGACGACGCTCGGGGCCCACGTGATGTCCCGGGCGGTCGGCGCGTCGCACCTCGACACCGGTATTCGTGACGTGTGGGGGCTCGACAAGGTCACCGGAGAGCACGCGGGGTCGGCCTACGTCGAGTACTCGTTCGGGCTGCCGGAGGATCCCCTCGGCAACGTGCCGCAAGAGGCCTGCGACGACCCCCACGGGAAGCTGCGGCAGCTGCCTGAGGCGCGCGAGCAGCTCGACACCTTCTTCCGCACGGGCGTGGTGGAGAACACCTGCACGGACGAGGTCTGCTCGTTCCCCGATCTCAGCGGCTGCTGAGCGCCGACGAGTTCCGGCCTGAGCTCCCCTGGCCGGAATTACCGGCGGCCTACCTCAATCGCGACGTCCACGTCCATCGACTCTACTGCGTGTCCGACTGACGCGAGGCCGGCGCTGGCGTCGGCTCGATCAAGGCGTCGGTGGTGAGCTTCACGTGCCCGGAGGCCAGGAGCGGAGCCAGGTCGACCTCTGCTTGCCGCCACTCCTGCTCGGTTCCCTGGCATGTCGTCCAGCCCGAAACGACACCGAACTTCCACTTTTCTTCATGATATTCAAAGCAGACGATATCCGCTGCTTCGAGTATCTCGGCAAGCTCCTGACTATCGACGCCCCGCTCTTGGACCCTGTAAAAGGACATCTCCCGCGAGATGATCATCGTCAGGTGCCCGGAGGCCAGATACGGCGCCAGGTCGGGGGCCGCTTGCCTCCACTCCCGCTCGGTTCCCCGACATGACCCGGACCCCTGCTCCGCGCCCTCACCCCAATTGGACCCCTCCAATGAACTACATTCAATGTCGTGGGCGTCGAGGATCTTCACGAGGCCGCGACTGTCGATCCCCTGCCCGTTGCCCGGCGTATGGAAGCCCAAGCGGCGGTAGATGACGGGATTCGAATCCGTGGGCGTGGACCTCGTGCACGACGCGAGGAGCACGAGCGAGAGGACCCCGTTCGCCGTGTTCGACAGCTTCGATGCCCGGTGTCGGAGGGACCGACGAACCGCCGCCATTCGAACGGTGCTCATGTCGGCGAGCGTACCACGCCATGCTCGCTCGCCAAAATACGAATCGGCGCAGGTTTGAACCTGCGACGCCGAGTCCACAGGACATACACGCCAACTTGCTCGACAGTCACCGCGGGTGGATCGGCGCGATGCGGGCGGGGGAGGCCGACGCCTTCGCTCACATAAACCTGGATGCGGAGCGTCGACTACTTGAGCCTGTAGACTTCGTGCTGATACTTGCAGTCGTTGGAGATGTTGGTCGAAAGATCCGGCGTGTGCCGGCCCTTGCCCGACCCTACGCGCGACACCTGGAATTGGTTTCGCTCGAATTGAAAGGTCGGCACTCGTTTGGCCCTCCAGTTGGCGCTCCATTCGAAATGCTCAAGGTAGCACGGGGGTGCACTGACCGGATCTTTCCTCCTGCGCGCGATCAACCAGTCTGCGCACTCCACCTTCAACTCCACCGCCAGAAGGTTGCCTAAAGGAAGTCCGAGCATGAAATTCCTTCGCTTAGTGGGCACGAGTCGAAAAGGAGTGTCCTGAACGCTGACGGCCTTCGCCGTGAGTCCTCCGCGGACGTGGGGACCGGAGAAGGGGGCCTTGAAATTCGCAAGCGAGTCTCGCATGGGCTTTTGAGGCGGCTTCCACTGCGTCTCCACTGCCCCATGCTGGTACTCCGAGCGGCGGACATCGTCGAGGACGACCTGGTGATAGCCGAACTCCCACTCGTCAGCGGCCGCCGTCCCCACATTCGTGACATTGACATCGGCATCGGCGATCATCTGGTTGGGTTGGAAGAGATCCTTGCCCGGCTCCATTTCGCCAATGTGCACCCCACCCGGCGGCGTTGTTTTCGTCACGACACTCGGGCGAACGACGCTCATGTCGTCACATGTCACGCTCTCTTCATTGTCGCAATCAATGGAAATGCTTCGCGGTCCTCCGATCTCCAAATCCATGACTTGGAGCGTTTTGTGGCCAACTATGCCGTCGACGCGCAATTCTTGGTGACCTCGCTCGTTGCGCTGAAAATCCTGGAACGCCTTGACGGCCTCCGCTGAGGCGGCATTATAGACACTCCCGTAAGGCAGTTTGATCTTCCTCGAAATTTCGTGACCGTTTTTGCACAGCCACCTCCGCAGAAATTGGTGCACGACTTTCACGGATGGCCCTTTCGACTCCTTCCCCGTCACGTTTTTCGATAGCACAAAGGGATTGGCCTGCATTAGACGAATTTTGCACATCCATGGATCGTCTCGCCAAATTCCTTCCGTATCCGGATACCCCGCTCCCAAACACTCGGCCCACCTCACTGGATCCCACTCGGACCGTTGAACGTTGGCGCTACCTCGGTCTTGGTCGGCATTGACGGGTCGACGTGGAGGGCCAGCGTGCTCGGAACCCGGGCCGCGATTCGTCGTGGGAGCGTCATTGAGCAGGTCTTCAACCGATTTCCCCCGGACAACGTCGGCGGCCACGGTATTCGCGTGACGCTCGTACTCGTCGTCTTTCGTCCCGATGCCACCGGCGAGTTGCACGCCCTGGCGCTGCTGCACTACGTGGGCGGCCTCATGGGCAGCCAATTCG
The DNA here is from genome assembly GCF_002994635.1 of Enhygromyxa salina. Classification (GTDB taxonomy): domain Bacteria; phylum Myxococcota_A; class Polyangia; order Nannocystales; family Nannocystaceae; genus Plesiocystis; species Plesiocystis salina_B. The sequence goes on from NZ_PVNL01000138.1 coordinate 221,877, forward strand.
AGGCTCGGCGAACCGTCAAACCCCACCCGATCGCCGATCGTATACGCGCGCGCGCCGATGGCCTTGCTCGCGGCAGCGGCTCGATCTCCCACGAAGGCTTGGAAGTGGCTGAGGTCGTGCTTGCCGAACGAAGACTGGATGCGGTAGAAGTGGGGTAACCGCGAACCGGTGCCAGAGACCCCGCTCGCAGCGGCGTCTTGCACTCGTCCACGCCGGGCTGTCGCGCTCGGGCTCGCGCCCGCACCCTGACGCTGAACCGGATCGTCGTCTTCGGCCGCGCAGTCGGTGCACTGTCGCTGCACGACCGGCAGATTGGAGCTTAGAGTTGGCTGAGCCTGCGTTGTGGACGCGCGGCGAAAGACGGTGGTTTCGGGCTCCGAGTCGGGGTGGCCTCCTGCGAACTCCGACATCGTCCGGGACAAAGTGGGGCGGACTCGATGTTGTGGTGTTTTGTTGGACGGAGGATGATACAGCGAAACGTCGCCGACGTGCTCGAGGGGCACGTCGAGTTGGAGGTCGAGTGCATCGACCGTATGTACCTCAACCTCTACGTCCCCATCCTGCAGAGCGAACGGGGGGTCGCGCACTTTTGGCGGAAGCACCGTGGCCACTCGTTCGCGTCGTCAGCTCTGATGGCGCCGATGACGGAGACGTTCATCAGGTCGATCGAGCGCTTTGCCGAGCGCGAGGTGATCGACCTGGTGAAGCTCCACAAGAAGCAGCGCAAGGAGGATGTCGCCAAGGCCTACCTGAAGAACTTCAAAGCCAAGGAGGGACCACCGGGCGTCGGGGCTGCGCCTCGGCGACCCGCGCGTGCCCGCGCTGCTTTCGGCGATTTTGTTTTTCCGACTCTTGCCCCGTGGCTTCACCAACAAACATCTGCGCGAACTCATGGCGCAACTGCTGGGCCTCGCTCCCGGCCATTTCACCCAGGGCAAGATGACCTACGACCTACGTCTCCTCCGGCTGCACGGGCTTATCGAACGGATCCCGAACTCGCACCGGTACGAAGTCACGGACTTCGGCTTCCGAGTGGCGCTCTTGATCACCCGCACCTACAACCGCGTGCTCCGTCCGGGACACGCCGCCGTCCACGACACTCAGCCACCGGCACCGATCCCCCTGCGGAAAGCCTTCAACAAGGTCGATGAAGTGGTGACCAAGCTGTGGAAAACGGGGAGGCTCGCCGCCTGAACCAAACTTGACTCAAACGCCCACGAAATTGGGTGTCAAGGGATCTAGCTCTCGCCGGGGCGGAGCTTTTTTGCTAGATTTTCTCGCGCGTTCGCGGACCGTGCGCCCAGGCGGCAGGAGTCGGCTTTGAAGTGCCAAGATGTCCGTGCGGCTCTCATGACTGACGCAGCGCCTTACCGGATCGGACGCCTGCTCGGGCGGGGAGCGGTCGCCAGCGTGCACGCGGTCACGGACGCCGACGGGGCCGTGTTCGCGGGTAAGTTCCTGCACGCGTCGCGCGACGGAGACGAGAGCGCGACGGCGCGGTTTGGGCAAGAGGCGCGGCTGCTCGAGGGGCTGTCGCACCCCAACTTGGTCCGGGTCGACGGCAGCGCGATCGGGATCGACGAGGCCGGCAATCAGCGCAGCTTCGTCCGCATGGAGCTCGTCGAAGGGTCTGGGCTCGACGTGCTGGTCGCCCGGGAGGCGCCGATGCCCGAGGGCCGGGTGGCCGAGCTCGGGCGGCAGCTGGCCGAGGGGCTGGCCTACGCGCACGGACACGGGATCGTGCACCGCGATCTCAAGCCCGCGAACGTGCTGGTCGCGGGAGCGGGCGCCGACTTGGTCCTGAAGATCGCGGACTTTGGGATGGCTCGGGCCAGCTCGTTGGCGGGAGTCGAGGCCGGCGCCCTGACCGTGCTCGGGACCCCCGACTACATGGCGCCAGAGTCGATCGAGCCGCTCGCCGTCGACGCCCGCGCCGATCTCTACGCGCTCGGCTGCATGCTGTTCGAGATGCTGACGGCCAGCGTGCCGTTCCCGGCGGCGACCCCGTTTGGGGTGCTCCGTCGCCACCGTGAAGATCCGGTCCCGCCGCTGCCCGAAGATCTGTCGCCCGAGCTGCGAGCGGTGGTTCAGAGCCTGCTCGCGAAATCGCCGGCCGATCGACCGCCCTCGGCCGGGATCGTGGCCCGGCGCCTGGCACAGCTCGCCGATGGCGAGTCGGCGCTCGCGCTGGTCGGCGAGACTGCGAGCGGGGTCGCGTCGATCGAGTCCTCGTGTGCCGGCTGCGGCCACGCGCTGGTCGCCCATGTCGCGGTGTGCCTCAACTGCGGGCTCGCCAGCGCGACCCTCGAGGCTGGCAACCATGGCGTGGTGATCACGGGGCCCGGCGAGGTCGGCGACAAGATGGACGACCAGCTGCGCCAACAGCTGCTCGGGTGGCTCAAACAAAACCCGCAGCTCGGGCTCGAGGGTGGCAAGTGGCTGCGCGAGCGGATCCCCCGGCTGCCGGTCGTTTTCGTCACGAAGGTGAGTGAGCGCAGCGCGAAGGCGATGGTGGCGTCGTTGACCGCGCTGGGGTTCGCCGCCGAGCCGATCGAGGGGTCGTCGATCCGCCACCCGCTGATCCGGTCCAAGGCGAGCAAGCTCGCGGGGCGGGTCGGGGTGATCGCGCTGACCTCGATGGGTGGCATGTTCAACAATGGCGTCGGCGTGATCGCGGTCTTGGCCGTTGGCGCGATCGGGGCGGTGGTCGGGACCACGGTGCACTCGGCGAGGTCGGTGACCCGCAGCACGGGCCGCAGTCCAGACACGCTCGGGCCCCAGCTGCGCGCGGCGTTCGATGACGTCGAGGCGCTGATCCCTGCGCTGGACCAACCCCGCCATCGCCACGCGCTGCGGGCCGTGATCCGCCAGGTGCTCGCGCTGCGCAACCGGATCGGGGCCGAACAAGATGACCAGCTGGCGCTCGCGCTGACCCGCGCGACCGCGACGACCGGCACGCTCGCGCGCATTGATCGGCAGCTGTCCGCCGTCGACCTCAACCTCGCCGACGACAACACCCGCGCGCTGCTGCATCAGCGCGATCTGTGGTCGGGGCGCATGCTCGAGCTGTCGGGGTCGCTCGAGGGCCTGCGGACCCGAGCGACGGCCACCAAGCTGCGCGCGGCCGAGGCCGACGATGATGATGATGACGCGCTCGGTGACCTGCGGGCCCGCGTCGAGGCGCTCGAGGAGGTCCAGGGCCTGTGACCGCGCTGCCGAATTCTGTCGATCTGGCGGCGGCGCTGGGACCCGAAGCCAGCGGCGCGGTCGTGCTCGCCGGGCCCACGCGGGTCGGCAACGAGCGGCGCTGGCAGCTGCGCCTGGCCGACGGTCGCGCGGCCGTGCTCGCGCAGCTCGTCGAAGAGCTGGCCAACGACGAGTGCGTGCGGCGTCGCTACCGACGCGACGTCGAGCGGCTGGCGGCCCTCGACCTGCAGGACGTCGCGCCGCTGATCACCTGGGGCCCCGCGCAGGACGACGGGCCCCCGTGGCGCCTGCGCCCGCACGCCCCCGGCCAGACCCTCGAAGCCTGGCTCGAGACCCGGGCGCCCGCGCCCGCCGACGAGGTCGCGGCGATCCTCGCGACGCTGTGCGATCGCCTGGCGCGGCTGCACGACCTGGGCATGGTGATCCGCGATCTCTCGCCAGCCAAGATCGCGCTGACGGACGAGGGCCCGGTGTTCGTCGACATTGGCCTGGCGCGCGTCGACATCCTCTCGACGCGGACGGCCGCCAGCCTGGTGCTCGAGGGCTCGCCCTACACCGCGCCGGAGCTGCTGATGCGCACCGCCGTCGATGGCCGCGCGGATCTGTATGGTGTCGGGGTCCTGGCGTTTCGGGCGCTGACCGGGCAGCTCCCGTTCCCGGACACCCACGCGCTGCTGCGACCGGTGGGTCCGTCTCCGCGTCCGCGCTCGATCCAGCCTGAGGTGCCCGAGCCGATCGACGCGCTCGTCGCCAGCTTGCTGGACGCCGATCCAACCGCGAGGCCGCGCGCGGCCGGCCTGGTCGCCGACGTGCTGCGTGGCCAGGCCCAGCTGGGCGCGCTGGTGCCAGGTCAGTCGAGCTGCCAGAGCTGCGGCGCCGCGATGCCGCTCGGACAGCGGCTGTGCACGGCGTGCGGCAAGCTGGCGGTCCAGTTTCGGCATGCCGGGCCCGAGACCGACCCGAACACGCGGGTGAAGCTGGTCCTGCGCAAGGTCAAGGAAGACGCCGAGCCAATGGCGGCGCTGCAGCAGCTGAGCGCGGAGCTGTGCGAGGGCCAGGCGCCGGCCTTGAACTTCGTCGTCGGCGACGCGCGCATGTACTCCAAGCAGGAGATCGAGCGGCGGATCCCCCTGCCCTGCACGCTCTTCAACGATCTCGATCCCGACACGGCCGCGCGGATCCAGCAGCGCTACGCCGCCAAGGGCATCGAGCTGAAGATCGTCGAGCTCGACGCCCAAGATCGCGGTGAGGGTGCGGGCGCGCTGACCCGTGGGCAGCGGCGTACCGGCGTGGTCTTGGGCGGCGTGGCCGTGCTCGCGGCCGGGGCCGCGCTGGTGGTCGGGGCGCCAGCCATCGTGGTGATCCCCAGCCTCTTGCTGGGCGGCGCGGCGCTTGGCGGCCTGCTCCTGCACGGGTTTCGCAAGGCCAACCGGAAGCGGCTCGAGCGGTGGGGTCGCTCGCTGATGTGCCTGCGCGCGGGTCCGACTGCGCTGCCCGCCTCGGATCCGCTGGTCGCGCGGCTGTCTGCGCTGATCCAGGACCAACCCGCGGCCGACCTGCGGCAGCTGCTGGGTGAGCTCGCGTTGATCGTCCAGCGTCTGGTCGATCACCGCGCGAGCAACCAGGGCGAGGCCGCACAGATCGACATGGCGACCGAGCCCGTCGGCGCGCTGGTCTCACAGATCGAGCGGCGCGTCGCGCTGATCAACGCGATCGATGCGGAGCTGGCCGAGCTCGACGAAGGTCTGCTGGTGCGTGGCCTCGCCGCGGCCAAGGCCCGGGAGGAGCCCGACGCTGCCCAGGTCAAGCTGCTCGACGGTCTCGATCGCCTGCGCGAGCTCGAGGTCCGCCGGGCCCAGAGCGTCACCGCGATCCTCGCGGCGGCCGACCTGATGCGCCGGGCCGTCGAGCTCGGGCTCGCGGTGCACGACGCCGAGCAAGAGCACGAACGGCACGTCCGCGCGGCCATGCTGGCGCTCGGGGCCGCGGCCGAGCCCGAGTCCTGAGCGAGCTCAGCCGAGCCGGATCTGGGCTTTGCCTGGTGGCTGGGTGAGCGGCAAGAACGTGGCCTTGGGTATGGATCCGAGCGGCTGTGGCCGCACGCCCCAGTTTGAGAGGGTGCGGGCGACGTGGACCAGGAACATGGCGCCCTCGAGCAGCGCGACGTGATAGCCCAGGCAAAAGTGCGGGCCGCCGCCGAACTGGCAGTTCTCCAGGGCGGTGGGCTTGCGGTCGTGGTCGAGCCATCGCTGCGGCTGCCAGTCGTCTGGATCGGGGTACCGCTGGGGGTCGCGGGACAGGTGCAGCAAGCTGGTCGCCACCACCATGTCGGGCTCGATGACGTAGCCCTCGAGCTCGAACCGCTCGTGCGCGAGGCGAGAGTCGATCACGACCGGCGGGTACAGGCGCAGGCTCTCGCGAAAAACCGCGAGGGCGAACGGCGCGACCTGGGCCATCTCGGTTGGATCCCGCGGGAGCTCGGCGAGCGCCTGGGCTTCGTCGACCAGCCGGGTCCACGCGCTCGCTGAGCTGGCCAGGTGAAACATCGACCACGCCATCGTCGAGGCGGTGGTCTCGTGGCCGGCGAGCCCGAGCACCAGCAGGTTGTCGATCAACTCTTGCTCCGACATGCCCGCGCCGTCGTCGTCTTTGCCGTGGGCCATGGCACCGACGAGGCTGTCTCGATCCCCTTGCGCCCGGGCCTGGGCGATGATCTCGAGCATCTTGACCTCGAGCCTTCGCCGGCCCCGTCGTGCCCGCCACGCTGGCGAGCCTGGAAACATGAGCTTGATGTTGATCGCGCCATACAAGAATTCGGTGTACCAGCGCGACCAATACGGCAGATCGTCGACGTCGACGCCCATGATCCGAAAGATCACCTCGAGCGCGATGACCTTGGCCTCTTGCACGATCGGCACGCGGTCGCGGCCACGCCAGGTCGCGATCCGCCCCTCGAGCGTCTGGGCGATGAGCTCCCCGACGCTGGCGCGGCTCAGACCCGCGGGCGTGAACGCGGAGCTGCTCGCGCCCCGCATGCGTCGATGCTGCGGCCCGTCGACGGTCAGCATCGAGCTGCCCAGAATCGGGAACTCGCGCAAGTGCGAGGAATTCGTGTCCTTGTTCTTGAGCAGCGTGAAGCCCTCGTCGGACATCACGATGAACGCGTTGTTGCCGAAGCCCAGATCAATCCAAAACACGGGTCCGAGCTGATTTTGGGCATCTCGGAGCAAGCCGACCGCGTCGCGCGAGAACCTGGGGATGTTGCCGAGGATCGGCCAGCGGCCGGGGAGTTTGGGTGCATCTCGAGCGGGCTTGGACATCGTCGACGCGCAGAAGGCTACACCCAAATCGGCGCTCGACCTTCCTGATCAACGGCTGCGGCTCGCGCAGCTGCTGCGGCCTCCTGCGGCTCCGCGTCGAGGTCGGGTCAGGTGGGTTATGCTGCGCGTGGGGCATGGCTCGCTTTCAAGACATTCCGGTCCCCCGCCGCGATGTGCTCGCGGCGCTGCTCGAAGACGCGGCTGCGACCGACGACGGAGCCCCCGGCTGCGCGACCATGGGCGCGCTGTTCGAGACGCTGACCGCGATCTACCACTTCGAGTTCCACGCCGAGCTCGAGCTCATGAAGCGCAGCTACGCGCCGTTCAATCCGGATCTCGACGACGAGCGATTTGACGTGGCGACCGTGCCCAACCAGGCGCGAGCGGAGCTGCTCAACGAGCGGCTCCGCTCGGTGCTCGAGCGTGGCAATTATCGCAGGCTGACGGACGATGACGTCGCCCACGCGTTCGCCGAGCGCTCGTTGTTTCCGCTCAGCGTGGTCGTCGACACCTCCGTGTACCAAGAATTCGTGATCTACGCCCGCGGCGAGACCGAGCGCGCGGCCGAGGTCCCGCGCTGGTACGGGCTGCGCCAGCGGGTGGTTCAGGTCCCGACCTTCGATCGCGTGTGCCTGTACATCCGGCTCGAGCCGGAGACCGGGCTCGAGCCGGCGCAGGTCAAGCGGTCCCGCGCCAAGTTCGAGCCGGGCACGACGATCCTCAAGTTGTTTCGCAACATCCCCAAGGCCGACCTCGAGATCTTGTTTCCCAATTGCCAGCTCGAGATGCGCGCGTCGGACAAGCTGTTCTTTGGTGTGCCAGCGCTGCTGGGCGGGATCCCGGTGATCGCGAAGATGATCCCGGCTGCGTTCGCGCTGGCGATCTTGTTGGGGCTTCGCCGCGGCGAGATCGACACAGGCTCGATCATCACGGGGCTGACTGGGCTGGTCGTGCTCGGGGCCTATCTGTTCCGTCAGTGGGGGAAGTTCAGGAACCGCCGGGTGCTGTTCAACAAGGAGCTGTCCGAGAACCTGTACTTTCGCAACCTCGACAACAACGAGGGGGTACTGACGCGGCTGGTCGACGAGGCCGAGGAAGAGGAGTGCAAGGAGGCGCTGCTGGCCTACTACTTCTTGCATCGCGCAGCTGACGGGCAGACCTCGAAGGCTTTGACCGCGCCCGAACTCGACGCCGCCGTCGAGGCCTGGCTCAGCGAGCGGTTCCGCGTCACGATCGACTTCGAGGTTGGCGACGCGCTGACCAAGCTCGAGGCCCTGGGCCTGGTCGTTCGCGACGAGCAGCAGCGCTACACCGCCTGCGCCCCCGACAACGCCCTCGCCCAGCTCCGCGCCCGCTGGGACACAATCCTGAGCCCAAGCTAAATTTCTTTCACAGGTCGTTGAGCGTCGTGATCGAGGAGCGGCAGTGAGGGGGCCACACAGGTGAGCGAGGGGTCGGGTCCCAGTCCGCTCGTGCGGCGCTCGCTGAGCTGCTCGTTCGTCGTGCTCGCGTGCGCGTTCGTGTGGGCGGCGGCGCCCGTACTCCTGCCGCTCGCGCTGCTCGTCGACCTCGGCATCCGCCGCCGTTTCGTGCTCGCGCGCACCTACGTGATGGTCATGGTCGCCCTGATCTGCGAGAGCGTCGGGGTGGCCGTCGCGCTCACGCTCGAGCTCGCGCTCGCGCTCGGCGTGGATCGCCAGCGGGTGCTCGCCAGGAGCTTTCAGATCCAGTGCCTGTGGGTCGCCGCGCTCGCGCGCTCGGCGTTCGCCATCTTCAGCGTGCGGCTCGAGGTCGAGGGCGCCGAGGCGATCGGCGATGGCCCGCTGCTCGTGTTCATGCGCCACGCGAGCACCGCCGACGCGCTGCTCCCTGGCCTGTTGATCAGCGGCCCGCGAGGGATCGTGCTGCGCTACGTGCTCAAGCACGAGCTGCTGTGGGATCCCTGCCTGGATCTGGTCGGCAATCAGCTAGAGAATTACTTCGTACAGCGTGGCGTCGGGAGCGAGCAGGAGATCGAGGGCGTCGCCCGTCTCGCCGACAACCTCGGCCGCGAGGGCGTCCTGATCTACCCCGAGGGCACGCGCTTTGGCCTGCGCAAGCGGGCGCGGATCCTCGAGAAGCTCGAGGCCGCGGGCGATGAGCGAGGGGTCGCCCAGGTCCGCGCGCTGACCCACGTGCTCCCCCCGCGCCACGGCGGACCGCTCGCGCTGCTCGAGCGTGGACGTGGCGTGGACGTGCTGTTTTGCGCCCACACTGGGCTCGAGGGCACCGTCTCGTTTGCGTCACTGCTCCGCGGGCAGCTGATCGGCACCGTGATCCGCGTCCGGTTCTGGAGGGTCCCCGCGCGCGAGATCCCCGAGGGCCGCGACGACCGGATCGTGTGGCTGCACGGGCAGTGGGAGCAGGTCAACGGCTTCGTTGCCGCTCAGGACAGCGGCGACGGCTCGTGAACCGGGGTCGTCATCGCAACCCCCCGCCTCCCGCTTGGCTAGCCAGCGACTGGGCGCAGCGCCGCGCCCCGTGCTTGTTGTTGCTCGAGGAACTCCGCGAGGCTGCGCACGCTCGTGTAGATGCGCTGATTCGCCGCGTCGTCGCCCTCGGTCGTGATCCCGAACCGGCGATGCACGGCCATCGCGAGCTCGAGCATGTCGATCGAGTCCAGCCCGACCCCCGCCGAGGCCAGCGGCGCCTCGCTGTCGATGTCCTCCGGCGACGTCTCATCGAGTTTGAGGGCGTCGATGATCAGGACCTTGAGTTCCACCTCGAGCTGCTCCCGGGTCATCTTGCGTGCGGCGTCGCCGGGCATGGGCGCGATGATGGTAGTCGGCGGTACCGTGGGCGTCCAGCTGACGCCGGGCATGGGCCGGCCTCCGGGGGTCGAATTCGGCCTCTCGATGGGTCCAAGCTAGCGCGGGGCGCACCACGGGTCGCACAGCGCAGCGTCCGGGAACCTCGGCCGCGATCGTGCGTCCCTCGCCCAATGCCCGTCAGGTTCGTCCCAGCCTCGCTCCTGATCCTGTCAATCCTGATCTCGACCGCCGGCTGCGGCCACACCCCGAGCGTCGCTCCGCTGCCCGAGCTCGGCGTTGCCCCGCCGCCGGCCGTGTTCATCGAGCAGCGCGGGGCTGCGCCGCCCGGGGTCGTCGAGCTGGGTCCAGCCTGCCCGGCCGTGGTCGGCGACGCCCCGACGGCCTTCTTCGACGACCGCGTGCTGGTTCGGCTCCCGCCCGGGGTCGAGGGCGAGCAGGTGCCCGAGCAGAGCCCCAGCTTCGCGCGCAGCCACAGCCCGATCGCGATGGGCTGCGAGTCTGGGCTGGCGGCCTCGGTGTTCGTCGACAGCCAGCGAAACCTCGGCAACAAGGGGCTCGCGGCCGCACGCGAGCGGCTGTTCTCCAACCTGAACTTCCCCGACCACCCCGACATCGACGTCGTCGACGGCTCGGACGAGGGCGATGACATCTCGCTGGTCATGCGCTTCCCGAACCACCCGGTCTGGGGCGGCGTGCGGGTGTACCTGCGCATGACCGAGCGCTACGGACGGATCCACACGATCGGGTTTCTGACCGAGCAGCGCAGCTACCATCAGCTCGAGCCGCTGTTCCAGGCCTCGGCCACGACGCTGCTGATAGTCCCCGGCTAGACTGACGACGCGACTTCAGATGGTTCATCATCCGGGCGATGCAGACCACCCCACACGGCTGGAAGATCATCGACGCCGACCGCGGCGTCCTCGTGCTCACCTATGAGTTTGGCGCGGGCGCGACCTCCAACTGCTTCGTCGCCAAGCTCGCGAGCGGCGGCCTGTTGGTGATCAGCCCGCCGCCCAGGGTCTCGGCCGAGCAGCTCGAGGATCTCGCGAGCTTCGGCGAGGTCGAGGCGATCGCCACGAACAACGGCCACCACCACATGGGCCTCGGCCGCTGGCGCGAGCTGTTCCCCCAGGCTCGGTTTTTTGCGGCCCCGGGCGCGGCCGAGCGGATCGCCAAGAAGTCCAAGAACGCTGGCGAGCTCGAGCCACTGTCCGCGCTGCAGCCGCTGCTGGGCGACGACCTCGCGCTGATCGAGTCGCCAGCGAGCAAGTGCGGCGAGACCTGGGCGCGCGTGAAGGTCGACGGCGGCTACGTTTGGTACGCGTCGGACATCCTCGCCAACATCGGCGACCTGCCGGCGAAATTCCTGATTCGGATGGCGTTCACGCTGACCAAGAGCGCGCCGGGGTACCGCGTGTTTCACCTCGCGCACATGGTCATCGCCAAGGACAAGCGAGCGGTGCTGCGCGCGATGCTCGATGATATTCGCAAGCACCCGCCCACCGTGATGGTGCCGGCCCACGGGGAGATCTTGGACGCGCCCTCGACGGCCCACGACACCGAGCAGCTGCTGGTCGCCGAGACCGGCTAAAAAGTGAGCACTTGGCCCTGGATCTGCGAGACCATGTCGACGGTCCCCGACCAGACCACGGCCAGGCGGTTGCCCACGCTCGAGAGGCTGACGGTGTCGGGCACAGGCACGTCCCCCCACGGTGCCTCGTCGTCGAGCTCGGGCAGCATGGGTTGGTTGGGGCCGATGTAGCGGCGCAGGCGGACGCGCTCCTGGGCCCGGTCCGACCACGCAAACGCGAAGCTGCCGTCCGACAGCGCGGCGACGTCGCCGTAGGAAGCGAGCGCCAGGTTGTCCTGCAGATCCCACTGCTGGCCGACCACCGCGAAGTCCTCGTCGAGCAGGCGCGCGCGCGCGGTGATGTTGTCGATGTCGAGGCGGACCCAGAACACCGCCGTGCGACCGTCTTCGGCGACCGCGACCTGCGGGTTGAGATAGTACTCGGTGGCGGTCGAGACGATGACGGGGGCTGGGTCGATCCAGCCGGCGTCGAACCGACGCACGGCGACCGAGCAGGTCGAGTCGTTCATGATCGGGCAGCGGATCCAGGCGAGCACCACCATGCCCGCGCTGTTGCGGCCCAGGACTGGCTGCCGGGCGTGGTAGGTGTTGGGCTCGGTCTCGGGCATGAACGGCATGATGTCGATCCACGTGCCACCGCCGACGTCGTAGTCCCACCGCCGCACGAGCACCTGGTTGTCTTGCAGCCAGGTGATCGTCACCCGGCTGTCATCGAGGCTCAGGTCGCCCACGCTGACGCTCTTGTTGAGGGCGTTGACCCGCGACTGGCTCACGGGGTCGACGGGTCCCCGCTGAATCAAGAACAGGTCCGGCGACATGCTCATGGGGTCGACGCCAGGCTCGAGCGCGTGGATCGGGTGGTCCATGTCGACCCCCGCGACCAGGCGGAGCGGGTCGCTGGCGCTGTACATGACCGTGTCGCTGAGGCTCACGCTGGCGCCGCTTGGCTGTCCGTCCTCGTTGAACCATCGCGCGCGCGCCAGCATCGGACCGGTGTAGGTCACCGCGAAGCTGGTGTCGGCGAACATCGCAACCTGCGGGTGCTTGGCCCCGGTGCCCTCGAAGTCATCGAGCTCGCTCAACAGCGGGCTGTGCTCACAAAATTGACAGGGACCCCCACAGTCGACGTCCAGCTCGTCGCCGTTGTGGACCAGGTCATCGCAGGTTGGGGCCAGGCAGAGCCCGTCACCGCACACCTGCGACGCGCAGTCGCTCGGCTCGACGCAGGCCAGGCCGTCTGCGCAGGGGCTGCACACGCCGCCGCAGTCGACATCGGACTCGCCGGGATCGAGCACGCCGTTGTCGCAGTTGCCGGCGTCGCCGTCGCCATCGCCGTCCCCGTCCCCGTCGCCGTCGCCGTCCCCGTCGCCATCGCCGTCCCCGTCCCCGTCCCCGTCACCCGTGTCCGTCGCGCTCTCGCTGCCGTCTTCACCAGCGTCGATCAGGGGGTTGGGTCCGAGACAGCTCGCGCTGGACAGGGCGAGCGCCAGGGCGAGCGGCGAGCACACGCGTGCCGTGGAGACGTCGGAGACCAAAAAAGCCATGGGGCGCAGCGTAGCGTGGTTGCGGGCGCCTCGTGACGGGATCACACGCGCGGTGATCGAACACCGTCGCGCTCGGCCGACGCCGCCAGAGCTGCGCGCAACTCATGCTGTCACGGGTCCGAACACGCTGCCTGCGTGGCTGGGGGGCGCATTCGGGTCCGTTCGGGTCGGGGCGCTGGCGCGGTCGCGCTGGCCAGTGGGATGCTATGCCCATGCAACGAACGGGAAAGTGCATGTGCGGCGCGGTACGCTTCACCGCCGACGTCGCCCCAAAGATCAGCGCCTGTCACTGCGGGATGTGTCGGCAGTGGACCAGCGGGGTGTTGCTGTCGGCGATGGCCAAGGACGTCAGCTTCGAGGGCGAGGACGCGATCACCGTGTTCAGCTCGTCGAGCTGGGCCGAGCGCGGGTTCTGTTCGCGCTGCGGCTCGTCGCTGTTCTATCGGATCACCGCCGAGGGCCCGCATCACGGGGCGATGTCGATCGCGCTCGGGGTGCTCGATGAGCCCAGCGGGCTCCCGCTCGAGATGGAGTGGTTCATCGATCGCAAGCCAGATGGGTACGCGTTCGCAGGCGAGCACAAGCGGCTGACGGAGGCGGAGGCGCTCGCGCTGTTCACGGCGCCGGAGGGGTGATCCCGCTGCGCGCTGCGTTGAGGGCGAACAATCGCTCGATCACCTCGCGGTCGAACACCTCGCGCGGTCCGAGATACTCCGGGACCGCGACGTCCCCCCACCCGTAGGCGGCCAGGACCGCGCGATCGACCTCGACGTGCAGCGCCCGCAGCTCGTCCAGCTGCGGCGCCCGGGCCCGCGGATCTGCCAGCGCGTTGTAGGTCTTCGTCAGGCCCACGTTGGCCTCGATCATGTACCGCGCCCGGGCCCGCTCGAGCCGGTCCCCGGCGAGCTCGAGCTCGGCCCCGAGCACCGGAAACGCAAAGCACCCAAAGCAATCACTGGGCGAATAGTTGATCCCAGCATTGCGCATGGTCGAGCTGAGCAACCACGCCCAGGCCGCGTGCACCCGCGACTGCAAGACCGCGAACGCAGCGCAGGAGTCGAGCGCAAACACGCATAACTTGTGCGAGAACAACCGCCGGGCCGGCTGAAACGCGAACACCAGGTGCTTGTTCACCAGCGAGGTGACCAGGCACCTCGACAACGGCGCGAGCGCGGCGTGCAGTGAAGGGGTCGCGCGGCCGTGCTGCCACCAATAGGCCTTGCGACGACGACCATCCGCGTTGTCACCGAGCTTGTCGCGGCCAGGCTTGACCTCGCGGCGGATGATCTCGAGCAACAGCGGCCACGCGCTCGCCTGCTCCTGCGAGCGCTGCTCGAAGTCGATCGCGTAGCGGTTGACGGCCTGGGTCGGCGACGTGTTGAGCTGCTCGCCGCCAATATACGGCCGGATCCGGGCGGCGTTGCGGGGATCCTGGGCGATCAGCTGGTCGCGCTGGGCAGGCGTGAGCACGAAGCCTCGGCCGAGCACGTAGGTCCCGATGAACGCCAGCTCGGCGTTGGCCGCGAGCGTGACGGGATCCGCTCGCTCGGGGCACGGACGCAGGCGGCTGTCGATACACGCCACGTCGGCGCCGTTGAGCCGCGGCTTGATCTTGGACACCCCGCGCGCCAGGTGAACGATCGAGACCGTGACGTTCGCGGCCCCCGGCCACTCGAGGTGCTCGACGGCGTCGTAGATCCACGCCCGATCAGCCACGAGCGCGGCGAGCCCGGTCGTGCGGGTGTCGCCTTGGCCGATCGTGTTGGTCGCGACCAGGCTGATCGTCCCGCCGCTTGCGCCCAGCAGCACGTTCGCGCGACGAAAGAAGTGGGCCGCGTAGTCGGCGTTGCCGTGCGACCCCGGGTGCTGAAGCTTGAGCCAGTCGAGGTAGGGCCGGCCCCGCTTGGCGAGGATCCCATTCTTGCCGAGGAACGGCGGGTTGCCGATGATCGCGTCGAAGCCGGTCGGTCCGATCTGGGGAAACTCCAGGCACCAGTGAAACGGCTGCGGCCCGGCGCGGTCGAGCTCCCCGAGCTCCCCGCGCTCCCCGATGTGGTCGAGCACCCGCGCCCGGGCCTGGGCGCGCTCGCGGAGCTTGGTCGAGCACAGGAACGCCGCGATCAGGTGATCGGCGAGGACCCGCGCGGGTTCGAGATCCTGTTGGGCCTGCTGACTGGCCGCGCTCGGTGATCGCCCCGACTCGAGCTGCGCGCGGACGCTCGCGCAGCGCTCGAGCGCCCGGTCGATGATCTCCCGACCCGCGCTGGGGATTTCACCGCGATGCTCGACATTCCAGCTCAGGCGTCGCAGCTGCTCGACCTGCAGACCAATTAGCGCGTCACCGCAGCGCAGCGCGTGGTCGAAGCAATCGAACCGCAGCCCGCCCGCGCGCGTCTCGAGCCACACCGAGAGCTTGCCGAGCTCGACGGCGTCGGGATCCTCGTCGACGCCAAACAGGTTGGTCAGGGCCAGACGCAGCCCGTGATCACCAGCGCCGGTCCTGGTGACAAGCCAGCGCAGCGCAGCCAGCACAAACACGCCCGAGCCCATCGCTGGATCGCACACGCGCAGCGAGGCCGGGTCCCGGGCTCGCGCCAGCGGCTCGAGGGCGCGGCTGGCGATCTGCTCGGCGAGCTCCCGGGGCGTGTAGTGGGTGCTGGTCCGGCGTCGCTGCTCGGGCGCGCGCGTGGTCTCGTAGACCCGGCCAAGCAGCTCCACGTCGGCCTCGGCGTAGGGGCTCAGAAGCTCGAGCAGCGCCAGCACGGTCGCGTCACGGGGGGCGGCCGCGCTGAGCAGCGACAGCCGCTGTGGCCCGAACAGCCGACCACCACGACGCTCGTGCAGCTCGCGAAACATGCCCATGAGCCGCGGCCACGCGTCGGCGCTGCGCTGGAGATCGCTGGCTTGCCGCAGGTCCGTGTGCAGTTGTTGCAGGTCGGTCCCGAGCAGAGACCGGGCCTCGGCGAGGTACAAGAAGATCAGACGCAGAACGAGCGTGAGTCGCTGTTCATGGAGTCCCGCGGGCTCGCGCTCGGGTTGCTCACCCGCGACCCCACGCAGCAGCTCCATGGCGTCGGCGGCGGGCAGGACGGACATTGCATACGTTGGCGATGATGCTGACGCGGCAGCCCCCTCGCGCTTCGCGACGCCGATCAATTCACGCAGCTACAGCTGGCTTCATCCCACGCATAGCCGACGTCACAGCGAGCGATGACGTTGCAAGTGCTACCGCAGTTGCCGATCTCCGTGCACGTCTGGCTGCACCCCTGATCGGCCTCGCAAGCCTCGCAGCGCCACTCGCAAGAGGCCACCGGGGCGTCGAGCACGGCGCTGGTCTGATCGCCGACGCGCCGCTCGGCGTGCTCGAGTTGATCGAGATAGTCAGGGTGGAGCGAGTCGCCACGCGCGGGTCCGTGGCGGTCCTGCCCGACGCTTCCACCGAGCACTGGCGCGAGCGCCAGGCCGAGTAAGAGCGTTGAGAGGGTGATGAGCTTGTACATGGGGTTCCTGGAACCGCGCGCGTCGGATCAGCCGCCCTATTCTCGAAGCGTTTCGCGTGCCGATCAACACTTCTCTGGCGGGGCAAAAAGCCAATCTCAAGCGCCGGCAAATGGTCTTTAGATCGAAAAAGTGGCTGTGCAGGCGCAGAAACGGCGCGGCGGTGTCGCTCTAGGGGCGATAGCTCACGAGATCGGCCATGGAATCCAGCCAACTTTTTGTTCTTTGGGCCGATTTTCGCGCGGAAATGCCCCCCTTGACAGGGGCGCGTCGCGTACGCGGTCAGCCGCAGATCGGCTTGTAGGGCTGGCCAGGTAGCCAGGTCTGCCACTCTTGTTCAGTGGGGCTGCGCCCGGCGGCATAGCAACCGAGCTGGACCATGCGCGGTGGAGTCATTGGCCAGACTCGCGCGGTGCCGTCATAGCTGCCGGTCAGCAAGAAGCTGCCGTCGATGGGCATGACCATCGCCGAGACTTTCTTCTCGTGGCCGCGAAGCAGCTGATGATCATCGCGACCTTCGAGCGGCTCGGGATACCAAATGTGGACGCTGCCGTCGCCGTTGCCGGCGTACAAGCGCTTGCTGTCGGGCCCGAAGCGGACCCACTCGACGCCGTTGGAGTCGATCATCTCGAGCGCGCGAGAGTTCTCTTCGGGGTGGTCGGAGCTGCGGTCCCACAGCCGCACGGTGCCATCACGACTGCCGGTTGCGATCCACCTGCCGTCGTTGGAGAAGCTGCCGCTGTTGATGGTGTCGGTGTGCCCGCGCAGCACCAGGGTGGCCTTGGCGAGGCCCTCGCTGCTCATGGTCCAGACCCGCGCGTTGCGGTCGGCGCTGCCCGAGATCATCACGCTGCCGTCCTCTTTGAACCCGAGCGTCCAGATCTCGCGCTCGTGCGGCTTGAACCGTTGCTTGGGCTCACCGAGCGGCGCGTTGAGATCCCAGGCCATGAGCGCTCCGGTGATGTCGGCCGAGATCAGCAGGCTGTCGTCGGGCGAGATCGCCAGGCGCACGACCTCGTCGTTGTGGCCGATGAGCTCGGTCCCGGCCCAGCCGGACTCGGCCGACCACGCCCGCACGGACTTGTCGGTGCCGCACGAGAACAGCCGCGAGCCGTCCGAGCTGAACACGAGATCCATGATCTCGCCGGTGTGACCCTCGAGCTTGGTGGCGTTCTCGCTTGGGTCGTCCTTGACGATGTCCCAGATCAGGATGTTCTGGTCCTGCCCCGCCGTGGCGGCGTAGCGACCCCCAGGCGCGAGCGCGGCCGCGTTGATCGGCTTTTGGTGGCCGACCAGCACGTCGCGCGGGAACGGGCGGCCGCTCGGCTCGAACTCCCAGAGCACGGCCTTGGCGTCGCTGCCAGCGCTGATGAAGCGCTTGCCGTCGCGGCTGATGTCGACGTCGGCGATCGTGCCCGTGTGCAGGCGGGCCGGGAAGTAGTTGCCGTTCGAGGCGTCGGTCCCCCCGCGGTAGTCCCAGACGTACGCGTTGCCGTCGATCGAGCCCGAGATCATCGAGCGGCCGTCGGCGGACAGGGCCACGGCCCCCGCGTCGCGTGTGTGACCGGGGAACTCGATGGTCTCGACCACCTGCGCGCGCTTGGCCAGGTTCCAGGCGATGACCTTGGCGTCCTTGCCCGCGGTCACGGCCCAGGTGCTGCTCGAGTCCACGCGCAGATCGTTGATGAGCTGCTGGTGGCCCTTGAAGGTGACGCCCGTGGCCGCCGGGTCCTTGGCTTGCAGCTCCCAGATCTTGAGCGTGTTGTCGCTCGACGCGGTGACGGCGAGCTTGGAGTCCGGGGTGATCGCGATCTTGTTGATCGGACCCGTGTGACCGATCAACACGACCGGGTTGCGCCACGGCGCGGACGAGGTCAGGTCCCACATGCGGGCGGTCTGGTCCTGGCCGCCGCTGATCAGCCAGCGCCCGTCGTTGCTGACGTCGACGGCGAGCACGGGGGCCTCGTGGCCGCTCAGCGAGACCCGCTTGCCGACCCGACCATTGTCGAGCGCCCAGATCTTGACGGTCGTGTCGTCGCTGACCGTGTACGCGGCGCGGCCGTCAGCGGCGATCGCGACGTCGGTGATCACCCCTTCGTGACCCGAGATCGCGCCGGTCGGGCTGCTGGGATCGGCGGCGTGCAGATCCCAGATGCGAGGGCGCCCGTCTTCGGTCGATGACGAGATCATCCAGCGGCCGTCCTTCGAGAAGTCGACCTTGTTGACCTTGCCCTTGTGATCACGAAGGATCCGCGTGTCGGTGCCGGGGTCGTCGGCGCGAAGATCCCACAGACGAATGGTGCGGTCCTCGGCGGCGGTGACCAGCCAGCGCCCGTCGGGCGTGGCCTGGGCCAAGATGATCGGACCCTGGTGACCGCGCAGGTGGACGGGCTGGGTCTTGCCGCTCGACAGGTTCCAGACCATCGCGTCCTTGCCCGCGGTCGCGATGGCCTTGTCGCCGTTGGGAGACAGGGCGACGGCGCTGACGGCCTTGCCGCTGCCGGCGTTGAGCTCGTCGACCAGCGCGCGGCCGCGGGTCCGGGCGAGGCTGGTTCGCAGCGCGCGATCGGGATCGGAGCCAGCCACGACCGGGGTCGCGGCGACCAGGTGCAGGGCCGCGGCGGCGATCAGCGCGGCCGTGCGCGCGTCGGTCTCGGCGGTGGCGATCGCGTCGGCGGCCGCCTTGTTGGCGATCTCGTAGATCTGGTCTTCGCCTTCGCGCAGCTCGCTGGTCTCGCCGCCGCCCTCGTCGTCGTCGCCCTTGCCAGTGGGATCTCCACCGATCAACAGCTTGGCGACGATCCCCCCGGCGGCGATCGTCCCGACGCCAGCGCCAATCACCCCGGCGATCCGGATCAGCTTCTTGCGCTTGCGGTTCTTGCTGGCCTCGATGAACTCGCGGTGCAGCGCCGTGGGCTTGGGATCGCGGTTGCGGTTGCGCTCGTACCAGACCTCGGCCTCTTTGATGTTCTTGCCGTCGAGCAGCACGTTGTCGCTGCGACCGCTGTCGTCCCACGCGTTGGCGAGCTCGTCCCAGCGCAGGTACTCGTCGTCGGGCTCGCCGGCCTTGCGCCGCTCGGGGCGGGCCGGGACTCGTGAACCGGCGGCGCCTGGGTCGGCGCCGGGCATCGCCCCCATCGCGCCGCCAGCCAGGCTGGGCATGCCACCCGCGCCCGCGCCACCACCTCCAGGACCAAACGCGAGCGAAGGGCCGCCGCCGAGCGCCGCCCCGCCGCCGTGACCTGCCCCCAGCGACGGCCCGCCGGCGAGCGAGGGCGCGCCGCCGTGACCCGCCCCTAGCGATGGCCCGCCGCTGAGCGAGGGCGCGCCGCCGTGACCTGCTCCCAACGACGGCCCGCCGCTGAGCGAGGGCCCTCCACCGCCGCCAAACGGGGGCGCTCCGCCACCGCCAAACGGAGGCCCCCCGCCCAACGCCGATCCAGGTCCCGAGGGTCCGCCAAACGAGGGCGGACCCGAGAGCGAGGGCCCACCGCCACCGAACTGAGGCGGCCCGCCGAGACCGGGCGGACCGTCGAGACCGGGCGGCCCGGCTTGAATGCCAAACGCAGGCGGAGGATCGACGCCGTCCAACCCAGGCGGACCGTCAAAGCTGGGCGGACCGTCGAAGCCGGGCGGTCCGTCCAACCCAGGCGGGCCGTCCAACCCAGGAGGCCCGCCGAACGAGGGAGGCCCGCCGAACGCGGGCCCGCCCCCACGAAGCTTGGGTGCGGAGCCGCCGAGCGCGGGCGGCATGGTGTGACCGGCATCGACCGGGGCACCCATGCCGCCGCCGCCGCCGCCACCCATCATGGGCGGCAGCGTCTGACCGCCCTGACGCGGGGGTGGTCCCTCGGCGAAGCCACCCTGAAGATTGGGTGGCCCGCCCATCCCGGGTGGTCCGCCCGGGCCGCGCATGTTTGGTGGTGGTCCACCAGGTCCACCAGGTCGCGGGGGTCCCCCGGGTCCACCCGGTCCGCGCATGTTCGGAGGTCCGCCCATGCCCTGCCCTGGAGGTCCGCCCGGTCCGCGCATGTTCGGCGGTCCACCGGGCCCGCCCGGTCCACGCATGTTCGGCGGTCCACCGGGTCCGCCGGGTCCACCCGGTCGGGCAGGCCCGCCGGGCCCACGGTTGACGACCGGCTGCGCCAACCCAGCCTGCGGACCCGCGCCCTGTTGATCCGCGACGACCTTCATCGTCCAGCGGGCGACGACGATCTCGTCACCGGGGTTGACGGGGCTGGGCTGCACGACCTTGCGGCGGTTGAGGTAGGTGCCGTTGGTCGACCCGAGATCCTCGACCTGAAAGCCGTTGCCGACTCGACTGATCTTGCAGTGCATGCCGGAGATCCCGGCGGTCTGGAGGCGTAGGTCGTTACCTTCACGGCGACCGATCGTCACGGCTGGCCGGTCGAAGGTCAGCAGCCGCGGGGGCTTGCCCTCTTCGCTGAGCGAAATGCGAATCATGGCGATGGCTCGGTGCCGGAGACTAACCCGGCGCGCGCCCACAGATCCACGGGGCCGTTCCTTTTAGGAACCACGGACGACCCACAGACAGCTGCAGGTCGTGGTCAGAGGCCAATTTGTGGATCGAGGCATCGCTAGCCCCGGGAACTGCCTCGCCGTGACCCCACAGGCGTGTTCGCAGGTCGGGGGACTGTCCCACGGGGCTGGTCGTCGGCTCGGCTGCGAGGCTGGCCGCCGCGGTCACAATACTTGCGTTTGGCGCTGCGGGCTGCGAGGACCCGAGGGTGTCGGCCAGGGTCCCGCCGAGCGAGCAACGTCTGCGAGCTGCGCGAGCGGCCGGACTGCGCCCACGTTCACGTTCGCTCGCGCTCGGCGTGGCTGCGCTGGTCTGCTGGGGAGTCGTCGCGGGGCTTGGGGTCCACGCGCCTGCCTGGATCGAGGCGGCGCTCGAGC
Organism: Enhygromyxa salina; assembly: GCF_002994635.1. Lineage (GTDB taxonomy): Bacteria > Myxococcota_A > Polyangia > Nannocystales > Nannocystaceae > Plesiocystis > Plesiocystis salina_B. The sequence goes on from NZ_PVNL01000138.1 coordinate 242,764, forward strand.
GAGCGTTCACGCAGACCGGGCCGGCCCTGCCGGATCCGAGCCTCGCCGCCGCGGCGTTGCTGGGGTTGCTGGCCACGCTCGCTGGCGCGGCGATGCTGCTGCACGGTCGCCGACAAAGCCGTCGCAAGCTCGGGGTCGAGCGCGAGCACGGCGAGATCCCCTCGTGGGTCGCGCTTGGCTCGTGTGCGGCCGCGCTCGTCGTCGCGCTGGTGTGGCTGCGATCGGCGCCGGCTGCCGCGGCGCGCTCGGTCGACGTGGCGGGCGTGGCCGGACTGTGGGCCGTGTGGTCGGGGTGGCTCGGCCGCGGGCTGCTCGTGGTCGCGCTCGTGGCCGCTGGTGCGGGCGTGATCGAGCGCCTGGTCAGCGCGCGTCAGCTGTGGCAGGGGTTGCACCTGACCCGAACGCAGCAGCGCGCGCGCGCGCGCGCGAGCGGGTCCCGAGGACGGCGGCGCTGACACGCGAGCTCGAGCTTCCGAGACCTCGGGCGAGACTCCCAGACTTCCAGACAGGGCACGAGCTTGGCCACCCAGGATCGCAGCGAGCAGCACCCTTCGCGGCTGGTATCGGTCGCGGTCCCGGTCGCGCTGGATCAGGCGTTCACCTACTCGGTCCCCGCGGAGCTGCCGATCCCCGCGCCCGGCACCCGGGTGGTCGTGCCCTTTGGTGCCCGCGCGCTGATCGGAGTGGTCCGCCCAGGCGTCGCCGAGCTGCCCGAGAAGGGGGCGCTGCGCGAGCTGCTCGAGCTGCTCGATCCACCGGAGCAGCCGGCTTTGAGCGCCGACCTCGTCGCGCTGTGCGAGTGGATCTCCGACTACTACCTGGCCCCGCTCGGCGAGACCTACCGGCTGGCGCTGCCGGGCTCGGCGATGGGGGTCGACGCCCGGCGGGCCCAGCTGACCGAAGCAGGCGCGACCGCGCTCGGCTCGGACCCCGATCTGCACGCGCACGATCGTCGGCTGCTCGCGCGCCTGTACGACGAAGGCGCCACGCCGACGGCCAAGTGGCTCGTGGTCGCGAGCTTGACCAAGCAGACCAGCGGACCGCCGATCCCCGCGCCGTTGATGCGGCTGTCCGCGCTGGCTGCCCGCGGGCTGGTCGAGGTCGACACCGGTGAGGCCGAGCGTCGACGCGCCCGCACGGAGCCGCACTATCGCCGCACCGATCGCCTGCGCAGCGGCAGCGCCGACGAGCCCGCGATCGCCCAGGTCGTCGGCCGCAGCAAGCAACGCCGGGCCCTGCTCGACTACCTCGACCTGCAGCCGCCCGCGAGCTGGACCTCCGTGTCGGAGCTGCGCGGGCCGTTTCCGCGGGTTCGCCAGCTGATCGACCCGCTGGTCGACGCGGGCCTGGTGGTTGCGTCCGAGCGCCTGCGCGAGCTCGATCCCTTCGCGTCGCCGGCCGTCCCGAGCACCGCGCCCCCGACCCTCACCGCGGATCAACACGCCGCGCTCGAGCGCCTGCTCGCGGCCCTGAACGCCGGCCACTTCGAGGCCTCGCTGCTGCATGGGATCACCGGGAGCGGCAAGACCGAGATCTATCTGCAGCTGATCGCCGAGGCCCGCGAGCGTGGTGGGGGCGCGATCGTGTTGGTCCCCGAGATCGCCCTGACCCCGCAGCTGGCCGAGCGCTTTCGGTCTCGGTTTGGCGACGCGGTCGCGGTGCTGCACAGCGGCCTGACCCCGCAGCAGCGCCTGGACGTGCAGGGCCACATCCGCGCGGGGCAGCGACCGATCGTGATCGGGGCCCGCTCGGCCGTGTTCGCGCCGGTCCCCAACCTGCGGGTGATCGTCGTCGACGAAGAGCACGACGCGTCGTTCAAGCAAGACGAGGGGGTCCGCTACAACGCCCGCGACGTCGCCCTGGTCCGCGGTCGCAAGCTCGACGCGGTGGTCGTGCTCGGCTCGGCCACGCCCTCGCTCGAGAGCTGGCACGGGACCCGCGAGCAGCGGCTCTCGCTGTTGTCCCTGCGGACCCGCCCGACCCCGCGGCCGCTGCCCGAGGTCGAGATCGTCAACCTCAAGGAGCACCTGCCCGACCGCGACACGCTGCTGTCGGCCAAGCTGCGCAACCGCCTGCTCGAGACCGCCGCCGCGGGCGAGCAGGCGATCGTGTTCTTGAATCGACGCGGCTACACCACCGCGCTGTCGTGCACCACCTGCGGCTCGTTTCAGCAGTGCCCCGACTGCTCGGCCCCGGCGATGACCTATCACCTCAAGCGCAACCGCTTGATGTGTCACCTGTGTGGCCACATCGAGGGCGCGCCCGAGCGATGTCGCAGCTGCGGCGGCACCGAGCTCGAGCATGGCGCGGCCGGGACCGAGCGGGTCGAGGTTGCGATCGCGGCCTCGCTGCCCGGGGTCCGGATCGCCCGACTGGATCGCGACACCTCGCGCGGCAAGGCCCTGACCGAGCTGCTCGATCGATTTCGCAACCGCGAGGCCGACGTGCTGATCGGCACCCAGATGCTGTCCAAGGGCCACGACTTCCCGGGCGTGACCCTGGTCGGGGTCCTGCGCGCCGATCAGGGGCTGGCGCTGCCGGACTTTCGCGCGACCGAGCGGGTGTTTCAGCTGCTCACCCAGGTCGCGGGTCGGGCCGGGCGCGGGGATCGACCTGGGCGCGTGGTGCTGCAGACCTGGGCGCCGGATCACCCGGCGATCCAGTACGCGCACACCCATGACTTCGAGGGCTTCGCCAAGTGGGAGCTGGCCGCGCGGGCCAAGCTCGGCAACCCCCCGCTCGGCTACGTCGCGCTGCTGCGGATCAGCGGTGAAGATCGCTCGCAGGTCAACGCGCGGGCCCGCGAGCTCGGTCGCTCGGTCGGCGCGCTCGCAACCCGGGTCGCGCAAGCCAGCGGCGCCACCCGGGTCGAGGTGCTGGGCCCGATCGACTCGCCGATCGAGCGGATCAACCGGCGGCTGCGCATGCAGATCCTGCTGCGGACCAGCCGACGCGACGCGCTGCGCTGGGTGCTTCGGCATCTTCGCCACGAGCTCGGCGCGCGCGGGCGCGGACGGATCGGGACCGTGGCCCGCGTCGACGTCGATCCGTACACGCTGATGTGAGCGGCCTGAACTCGGTCGAGCTGTCACTCGTCGTCGTCGTCGTGCTTGACGAGGGGGTGGTCCTTGACGCGCAGCCCCAGCACCATGATCAGATCTGACAAGGTGCTCTGCAGCATCAGGATCATCGACACCGCGAGCCCGGTCATGAGCGCGAGCAGGACCGAGGTGGCGTAGTACTGGAGGACCACGATGTCCTGCGCGCCGTCGAGCGCGTCGGTCTCGATGATCGGCACCGCGAGCGTCAGCAGCAGCAACAGCGAGCCAAAGAACAGCGCGCTGGCCTGTCGCCCGATCCACAGGATCCGCCGGTAGAACAGCTCGGTGAGCCGCGTATCCGCCGTGCGGCTGATCCCCAGCAAGGTGAGCATCAAGGCCAAGACCGACGCGCTCGCGCCCATGCTCGCCGAGCCGAGAAACGGCAACACCGCGCGCAGCGCTTCGACCAGGCGGCGAGCTTCGAAGTAGCTCCCGAAACCCAACAGCCCGGCCGCCCCCGTGGCGATCACCAGGGTCAGCGCGCCCCCGACCGCCGCCCGCGTCATGTCGTGGTTCCAGCGTTGTTGATGGGATCGCTCAGGGTCGGTCCCGTCGTGCTGGGCGCTTGGTGGATCTCGCGACATCTCGAGGTGGGACTCGGGTATGACGTCCCGGTCCGCCTGTTCATATCGTTGCCCCTCGCTGGAGGCTCGCGCCGTTCGTGCTGGACGGCGGGCCGCCTGCGACCCCGAGCGCGCAAACCCAGCGGCGCGCGAGCTTGGGCCGCGCTCCGCGCGGGGAACGGGGTGGGGGCGGCCGCTCACGGCCGTCCGGCAATCGAGTGCCACACCCACTGGGTGCAGGGTGCTCGCTTTGGTAATGTCCGGTCGCGTGACGCCGGAGATCCTGATCGTCGGCGACCCGGCGGGACGCCGGCAGCTCGCCGACCTGATCGCCGCGAGCGGCTACGGCGTGGTGCTGTGCGCCCCGCGTGAGCTCAACCGGCGCGTGCGGGTCAGCTCGCCGCCCGCGGCGATCATCGCGTGTATCGGAGACCTCGACGCCGACGTGGTCCTCGCGGGGCTGCGGCGAACCCGAGCGGGCGCCTCGATCCCCGTGGTGCTCTACGGTCGGCTCGGCGGCAACCTACGCGATCTGGCGGACGTGCTGGACATCGGCGCGGACCACTTCGTCGAAGAACCGGCGACCGAGGCCGAGCTGCACGACGCCCTCGCCCAGTTTGTCCGGCCGCCCGCGCGAGACTCCCGAGCCCACGGCCGGGAGCCGTCTCGCGCCAGCGAAGACCAGGATCGGGATCGGGATCGGGACCGCGATCGGGACCGGGACCGGGATCGCGATCGGGATCGCGACCGGGATCGCGACCGGGATCGCGATCGCGATCGCGACGCCCGCCCGCGCGGCGCGGCGCTCGGGGAGCTGCACCGGACCCTCGATCGCCTGCAGGCTTCGCTGCGCTCCGACGACCCGCGCTCCGATCCCGAGCTGGCCGAGATGGGCCTCGACCGGATCCCCAACGTCGATCCACCGAGCGACGCCATGCTCGACAGTGATCCACTTGTCGGCGGCGACCGGGACCACACCCGCGGTCGCACGCGCGACCACACCCGCGACCATGATCGCGTCCGTGTGCGCGGCGATGGCCTGACCTTCCCGGCGCTCGTCGACGACGGACCGCCCAGCGACGGCTATGGCCGCGGCCGCGCCATCGAGCGCCCCCGACCCACGCGGCGCGAGACCACGGATCAGGTCGCCCGTGATCGGCGGCCCCTCGACGCCGAGGACGACACGGGATCCGTGCGCCACAGCTGGCGAGACGAGCCCAGGTATCCGCCCGCCTCGGGCAGCGACGCGGGCTCGGAGAGCGAGGGCCAGCGCACCCGCGCGTGGGCGCGACCCGAGCACGAAGGTCCGCTCCGGCGCGGGCTCGAGCGGCCCGACACCCCCCGCGCGAGCGCGGTCTTGCTGGGTCGTCGGCCCGACCGCGACTTCGTGCGCACCGAGCCCGTGCGCACCGAGCCCGCGCGGACCGGGCGGGACCCAGCCGACCACACCTCGCGCTTCGATCCGCGCGGGCGCGACAGCCCGTGGCCAGAGGACGACTTCGACCCGAGCGAGTCCACGATGATCCGGCGCGAGCGCAGCAGCGCGACCACGCGGCGGCGCAGCTCCGAGAGCTGGACCGGTCGCGAGGGCGGCGTGGACTCGCGCCGCGGCGAGCTCGAGGACAGCCGCGACGCAGCGCGTCCAACCTCCCGCCTGGGTCGTCCGCCACCGCGCCGCGAGCCCGCCCACGGACCCGGCGTCGGCTCCGATCCCGACGCGTCGCCGGGCGCGGACAGCAGCGCCCGACGACACGAGGCCGGCCGCGACCGCGGTCCCCTGCGCGACGTCGAGCCAAGCCCCGCGCGGGCCCGCCCACGCGCCACCCGTGGCCGCGCCGCGCCCCCGAGCAGCTCGACGCCGAGCCTCCGCATCGATCCCAGCCTCCGCGAGTCGGGCACGCTCAGCGCCGACGTCGACGTCGCCACCGTGCTGTGGGCGCTGCACGATCAGCGCTTCACCGGCAAGCTCCGCCTCAACCGGGCGCGGGTCGAGAAGCAGCTGTGGCTGCACGACGGCGAGGCCGTGTTCGCCCGCAGCACGGCCACCAGCGATCGCCTGGTTGACGGGCTGCTGCGTCGCGGGGTGCTCACGCGTCCGCAGTACGAGACCGCGCGGCGGCTCGCGGCCAAGGAGCCACGCCGCGCCGGTCAGCTGTTGGTCGACGCCGGCTTTCTCAAGGCCCGCGAGCTCGACGTGCAGCTGCGCGACCACCTCGCCCGGGTCATCGACGCGACCTTCATCTGGTTTGACGGCACCTGGAGCACCGAGCCGGGCGATCGCACGGATGAGCCGATCCAGCTCGAGGTCCCGATGGCGGCGCTGATCCTCGACGGCGTGCGCTACCGGTGTGACGCCAGTGACCTCGAGGATCGTTTGACCCGTCGCGTCGGCGGTCGCGGGCCGCTGGTGCCCCGGCTGCGCGTGGGCGGCGATACGCCCGACGAGCTCGACAGCCTGATCATGGAGATCGGCGAGAGCTTTCGACTGCTCCCCGAGGAAGAGTCGTGGCTGCGCCGCTTTGATGGTCGCCACGGCGTCGCGGCGCTGCTCGCCGACGGCGCGGATGAGCAGGCTCTGTTTGCGCTGCTGTTCACGCTGGATCTCGCGGGCTTCGTGGATCTCCGCGAGCAGCCCGAGCCGCAGGCGCGAAGCGATCGGGATCCCGCCCAGGTCGACAGCGATCGGATCCTCGAGCGCCTGCGCCTGGCCCGGGAGGCCGACTACTTCGATCTGCTGGGGATCGGCCGCGACGCCTCGCGCAGCGAGGTCCGCCAGGCCCACCTCGAGCTCAGCGCGACCTTCTCGGACGACGCGCTCGAGCACGACAGCTGCCGTCGCCACGCGCGGGAGCTTCGTGAGCTGCGCGCCGCGATCGAGGAAGCCCGAGACATCTTGGCCGACGACTCGATGCGCTCGGCCTACCTGGCACACCTCGGAGAAGGCATATGAGCGAGCGACTGCGGACAGTGTTCATGGGCTCGCCAGAGTTCGCTGTGTCTTCGCTGCAGGCGGTCGCGCGTCGCTGTGAGCTCGTCGCCGTCGTCACCCAGCCCGATCGCCCGTCGGGCCGCGGGCGCAAGCTCAAGCCGCCCGCCGTCAAGGTCGAGGCCGCCACGCTCGGGGTCCCCGTGCTGCAGCCGACGAAGGTCCGCAAAGGCAAGCTTCGCGCGCTGCTCGAGCCCTACGCGCCCGAGCTGATCGTGGTGACCGCGTATGGCCGGATCCTGGGCGCCGACGTGCTCGAGCTGCCCAAGCACGGCTGCGTCAACGTCCACGCCTCGCTGTTGCCCCGCTGGCGTGGCGCCGCGCCGATCCAGCGCGCGGTGCTGGCTGGTGATTTGCAAACGGGCGTTGCGATCATGCGGATGGACATCGGCTGCGACACTGGGCCGGTCTATCGCATGCGCGCCACGCCGATCGGGGTCGAGGAGACCTCGGGTGAATTGTTCGAGCGGCTCGCGGTGCTCGGCGGCGAGCTGCTCGATGAGTTCCTGCTCGAGTTTCCCAGCGTGCCGCCGCCGCAGGACCAGTCCGAGCTCGACGGCGAGGTCTTGCACGCGGCCAAGCTCGAGAAGTCAGAGGGGCAGGTCGACTGGGGTCGCGACGCCGTGCAGGTGGTGAACCATGTGCGCGGCATGGATCCCTGGCCGGCTGCGTTTAGTTCGCACGGGGGGGCGCAGATCAAGCTGTTCGCTGCCGGGCTTAGCCGCTGGCCGCGGCCGGAGCGCGCCGTCGCGGCTGGGACCGTGCTCGGGGTGGACGATGACGGGGTGCATGTTTGCTGTGGTGATGGGGTCGTGCGTATTGGTCAGCTGCAGGCGCCGGGGAAGCGACGCATGTCCGCGCGCGAGTATGCGGCTGGGCACCCGTTCGCGGAGCACGAGCGGCTTGGCGTGCACGGCTGAACTGCGCCGCGACGACGCGGGCGTGCTGCGATTCCACAGAACGTGGATCCTGCATGACCACGCCACACCGACCCGCGCTCATGCTAGCGTGGCAGGATATGCTCGACAGCGGCGCGTTGACCCGAATGGAGACCCGGCGCGCACGGCTGGAGTGGGCCTTGCTCGCCGCGATCGCCTCGTGGGGGTCCGCGTGTGCACCCCCCAACATCCCCGACGAGGACGGCGCAGAGCAGGGCAGTGACAGCGAAGACGAGGGCATCTCACCGGGCGACCTGTTTCCCGAGCCCGACCCCGAGATTTGCTTCGCGCAGATCGACGCCGCTGGATCTGGAGACTGCATCACGGTCTTGGGCTATCGGTGGGCCGTTGGCGGATGTGAGTCTGTAAAAGGCTGCGCCTGCGTCGGAGCCGACTGCGACCTGCTCTTCGCTGATCGCGAAGTGTGCCGCGAGGCATATTTTCACTGCGCGCTGTGCGATCCCTGCCCGGACGATATGACGTGTACCGTCCACTGCGGAGGCGTCGGCTACATCACCGACTGGTATTGCGCGGAAGGCGGGTCCTGCTGGCCCGACGAGATGGAGTACCCCTGCAATTATGAACACGAGGGTCAGCGGATCGGCGCGGATCTAGAGTGCAGCGGCCTCGGCCGCGCGATCTTTGCGGCTGGATTCGAGGATCCGTCACCCCAACCGACGCCCAAGACCATGCCCGATCCGGCGCTCGTCGCCGCGTCGGCGTGGGCCCGGATCGCGGCTTGCGAGGCCGCCTCGGCCGACGTGTTCGAGGCGCTCGCCAATCACCTCGACGCGCTCGCTGCCCCGGCTCCCTTCGCCGACGACGCGCGCAGCTTCGCCAGCGACGAGCGCCGCCACGCACATCTGGCCTGGGCGATCGCCCGCACCCGCAACCCCGCGGTCGTGATGCCCACGATCCCGCCAACAAGCTCGCCAACCTCGGTAGCGCAGCTGGTCGAGCACACGATCCAAGGCGGGTGCGTGGGCGAGACGCTCTCGGCCCTCGAGCTCGAGCATATGGCCGCCGCCTGCTCCGACCCTGCGATCGCCTCGACCCTGGCCACGATCGCCGAAGACGAGGCCCGCCACGCCGAGCACGCCTGGATGCTGCTCGCGTGGTTGCTGCGCCGCTACCCGGAGCTGCGTCCGCTCGCGGCCGCCACCTTCGCCCGCGCGAGTGATCCGATCCGGCTCGATGTCGACATCGATCTCGACGCCCACGGGCTCCTCAAAGATGGCAAGCGAGCGCAGCTGTGGGCGCTCGGCCGCCGCCGCGTGGTCGACCGCCTCGCCGCTCAGCTCCTGGTTCAGCCGCCAAGCAAAACGCCGCCGGTCGACGTGCTCGGTTGTACGGCCTAACGGCTCATGTTGAGAGCGGACCAATAGAGTCGCATGAAGTGCGACCGCCTCCCCACGTTATCGTAGAATCAGCGCTAATGGATGCGAGTAACAACATCCTCGTGCGTTCGATCGCGATCATCGGCGGTCTGGACCTATTGGTCTCGATCCAGATCACATTTGTCGTCGGGGTGATCGATCTGGTCTCGCTGCCGATCTTCCTGGGCCTCATGGCCGGCCGTGCGCTGACCTGGGCCGCCGACCTGTTCATGGTCCTCAGACCCGTCCGCGCGTGGCAGCACGATCCCACCGCGCTCGGTGAGGCTGAGCTTCGCCAGGCCGATCGCTCGCTGGGCACGGTTGGGCGCAGGTTCATCGGCGGCTACGTCGCCGGGTGGGCGGCCTGCATGTCGCTGGCGATCATCGCGGGTCGGCAGGGCTTGGGCGGGCTGGATCTGCTGGGCGCGGGGCTGTTCGTCGGCGGGCTGGTTCCGATCATCGCGGCGATCATTCACCCACTGTTTGCCTACTTGCTGCTCAAGCTTCGGCTCGAGCTCACCGCCCAGCTGCGCGAGCGACAGATCCTCGTCGAGCGGATGCCGGGCTCGTTCATTGGTCGTCAGGTCGTGATCGGAATGGCGCTGTCGTGGGGCGTGGTCGTCTGCATGCTCGGGCTCGGCCTGATGGTCTGGTCCGATGGATTGCGCGCCGAGACCACCGCAACACTGCGCGGTGATGTGGCGTTGGCTGCCGCTCGAGTCGACGCCGGCCGAGACCCATCGGGAGACCTGGACAGCCTCGCGCTCGTGACCGCCGCCGAGCTGCCAACGCAGCTCACCAACGCGCTCGCACCGGGCGAATTGGGCGAGCCAGCAAGGGTAGCGATCGACCGATCGCAGTCCCTGGTCCTGGCCGCCGCACCGCTGGCTGATGGGCGCTGGGTCTACGGCACGCGTGTCGTCGATGAGCAGCTCCCCCTGGTCGTGCTGTTGGTCGTGGTATTCCTGGCAGCCACGCCGATCCCCGGAGCTGTCGGCCACTGGGCGCTGGCGAGGCTGACGAGCCTGCCGCTCGCGCGGGTCGCCGAGGCTGCACGAAGCTTGGCAACCGACGGCAAGGTCCGCTCGTTTCGACGGCTTGGGGCCCTGCACGACGACGAGCTTGGCGAGCTCGTCGCGAACTTCAACAAAGTCCTGGATGTATTCGACGAGCTGGCGACCGCGGCGACCACCGTCGCAACGGGCGACCTGCGGGTTCGCATCGAGCAGCCGGGCGATCTTCAAGACGCGTTTCGGGCCATGCTCGCCCAGCTCAACGAGGTCGTCGCGCGGATCCGCGAGACCTCGCTGGAGCTCGCCTCCGCGGCCATGGAGATCCAGGCGCTCACCGTTCAGCAAGACGAGGCCGCGCAAGAACAGGCCGCGTCTGTCCGCCAAGTCAGCGCGAGCGTCAGCAACCTGGCCGCGGCGGCGGACGACATCGCCCGCTCGGCTGGGATCGTGCTGAGCAACGCCGAGCAGGCCTACGAGACCACCGACGCGCTCGTCGAGAAGAGCAGCGAGCTCGACCGCCAGGTGTCGAGCATTGGTGACCTGCTGGGGCTGATCCGCGAGATCGCCGATCGCAGCGATCTGCTCGCGCTCAATGGTTCGCTCGAGGCGGTCCGCGTCGGTGAGGCGGGGCGCGGGTTCGCGTTGGTCGCCACCGAGATGCGCCGACTTGCCGAGCGCGTGACCGGGACCGTCGACGACGTGCGGGGTCGCATCACCCAGATCCAAGGCGCGGGCGCGGGCGCGCTCGAAGCCACGCAGGCCAGTCGTGCGCTGGTCCAGGGTACCGCCGAGGCGGCGCGCGCGATCTCGAAGGTCACCCGCGAGCAGAGCATCGGCACCGAGGAGGCGTCGGGGGGCATGGTCGCCGTCGCTCAGACAGTCAACGCGGCCGCGGCCGCGACCTCGCAGACCCGCGCCGCGGCCGAGGGGCTGCGCGTCCACGCGACGGCGCTCGAGCGACTCACGAGCCGGTTCCGGCTCGACGACGACGTGCTCGACTCTTGATCCGAAGCCTTCGTCGCCATGTCCGACGAGCGCGCGCGTCGACCTCGGGCCACCAGACCTTGCCCCCAAGCAATCGAGGATGACCCGAACCTCCGGCACAGGCGCTCTCGTCGCCTAGTTGGTAGGTTTGGGGGGAGGGTGCGCCGCGTCTGCGGTCAAGCTGAGCCTAAACCGGCAAGACCGAGGTCGCGGGCGCGAACCGAGGTACTCTGTCGAGGATGGCGAGGGCGAAGCCAGAACCGAAGCGCGCGGTGTCTCCGCGGGCCTTGGTGTGGGCTCGGGAGCGCGCGCAACTCGAGCGTGGTGACGTGGACGAGCCGCTACAGCGCCAGGGTCACTCCCCGCGACGGAACAGCCGCCGCGCCCACTGGCTCGACAGGTAGGGGATCGGCCGCAGGTACTGCACGAACCCCTGGGGCCGAATGTTCTGCCCGGTACGGAACGGCCAGAACGCGGTGCAGCGATCGTCGACCGTCACCTCTTCCTGCAGATAGATTCGCACGAGCGGAAACCACTGCTTGCTCCGGGGCTGCGCGGCGGCCTCGAGCTGAAACACGACATCACCGCTGGCGACGGCCTCGCTGATCTTGGTAAAGCGCCCCTCGCTGGAGTTTTCGGACTGGCTCAGGGGCACGAGCCGCAGCCGCATGTCCGGTTGATCCGCGATCTCGAATTTCGCCATTCCGTGGTAGACATTGGCCAAGAAGTCGCGCTGGTTGGTACGAAATGGAGCGATCGGGAGCATCAGCACGGACTTCGAGGTCACCAACAGCAGGTCTTGCGAGCTCTCCTGGGCCATGTAGTCGGAGTCCGGGGCGACGTTGAAGCGAACCGCGAACCCGAGCACGTCGGGGAGCTCGCCGCGATCCGAGCGATAGAGCCCGGCCGACAGGCGCACGAGCGCGTCGTCCTGGGCCAAGCCCTGGGCGATCTCGTCGAAGGGCGGGTCGAGATCCTTGACGGCCTCGACCTTGGCGCGAAAGTAGACGCCGCGCGGGTGAAACATCCGCACCCGACGAAGCAGGCTGCCGACGGCGAAGATCGGCGCGATCGCGGCCCCGGTCCACAGACCCAGCAGTTCGCCAAGTCGTTTGGGCCGGTTTACGGGTATCGTGTTTTGTTTCGACATGGCGACTCTCCTTTGTCGGCATTCCGCACATTCGCGCGTCTGCCTCCGAGCGTGTTCATGAGCTGTTATATGTGTGAGAATGGCAGTGGCACCGGCGCCGGCAATAGAACAACGCGTTCATTCGCCGATGCGAGCGCCACGCGGCACCCGGCGGCGACCGCAGCGGAGACCGACGCGACGCGCAGTACGACTCTGACCCCGGCTGCCCTGCCCGCCGCCGTCGCGGACCCCGAAACTTCGTCGCAGCCGAGCTCCCGCGTCCGCACACGCTGCGGTTTCAGTCGCCGCGTCGAGTCTCTATCGTCTCACCTACGATGCCGACCGAGCACGCGAGCGACGAGCTCCTCGCCCAGGAGCTGCGACAGATCGGCATGATCGCCGGGCTCGGGATCTCGCCGACATGCCCGAGAGGTACCCGAGCCCTATCCGCCCGGGATGTGACACCCCCGCCGACGCGCGTTCGTCGCGGATCCAGTCATCCCCCTGTCGGCAGCTGGCGCGTGAGCGCAAATAATGCGGAACAGGATCCTGGAGCGCGCATCTTTCCCTCGACTAGAGGACAATCTTCACCAGTGGCTGGTTTGCCCCGCTCGTTCGCGAGGTGCACGGACATACCCCGATCGTGACGGCATCATCGCAACAGCAGGGCTCGATCGCGCTGATGCCCGTCGCACTCGGGGCGCATCACGTCGCCGTCGAGGCGCTCGCGGTGCTGGAGATCCTCGGCCCGCGGGAGTGGGTGCGGATCCCCAATACGCGGCCGCTGTTGCCCGGCGCGCTGGCGTGGCGCGGGCGGGCGATCGGCGTGTTGGACCTCGCACCCGCGCTGCGCCTGCCGGCGCTCGAGGCTCCCAACACCCGCGGTCGCAACGCGGTCCTGCGCGTCGACGACGACGTCGTGGTGATCACGATCGACCGCGTGCTCGAGGTGCGGCGCGCGAGCGTCGACGCGATCAAGCCGGTCCATGCCACGCGATGGTTGGTCGAGCGCGGCGTGCCCTGCCGGGGTGAGCTCGAGCTCGAGCTCGAGCGCGACCTCGACACGGACGTGATCCCGGTCTTGGACCTCGAAGCGTGGGCGAGCATGCACCGGAGCGTGCGCTGATGCGGCTGCTGGTGCTCGCGGGTGCCGGCCTGGCGATCCCCGACGCCGTGATCACGTCGATCGAGCTGGGCGCCGACCAGGCCACGCCCTGGCTCGCCGATCTGCTCTACGGCCAGACCACCGCGCGGACGACCGACCAGCCGCGACGAACGCTTCGGCTGCAGGGCGGCGGCGCGGTCGATGTGCCCGCAACGATGCACTTCGTCGAGCACGTCACGCCCCTGGCGTTGTCCGACTTGCTGCGCCTCGACCCCCGCCTCGTCGGCATCGTCGGCGTCGTCGAGCTGCCTGAAGGTCTGAGCTTGATCTGCGATCCAAGCGAGCTCGTCGGGCACGGGGAGCCCGTCCAGTGACCCGCGCCGACCGACGCGAGGCGCTGCTCGCCCGGTTTCGTACAGGTTCGCTGGCACGCATCGTCGAGATCAGCGACGCGCTGGCGAGCGCAGACACGCTCGACCCGCTGGTGGTGGAGCCGCTGCGGGCCCCGCTGCATACGCTCAAGGGTGAAGCCAGGATGCTGGGCCTGACGTCGCTCGCCGCCCTGGCCCACGCGATCGAGGATCACCTCGTAGATGATGGCGGCGGGCACAGCCTCGTGCATGTCCGCGCGGCGGTTGAGCTGGTCCACGAGCGGCTGCACGCAGCCCTGGTCGAAGATGCCGAGGCCGAGCGAGCGCTCGAGCGGGGGCTCGCGCTGTTGAGCGGGCACGTGCTCGCCAGCGCGATCGAGCCAAGCCCGCCGCCGGTCAGCTCGCGGCCCGCGACACCGGCCGCGTTCTCGCAGATCCGCGTGGATCTGGTCGAGGAGCTGTGCGAGCGGCTCGAGGTCTTGCGCGTGGGTGGCCACGCGAGCGGGACCAACGGCGAGCGCTCGGGCGGGCTCGATCCCGAGTTGCGCCAGCAGCTCGCCGAGCTGACCGAGCTGGCCTGGAGCCTGCGGCTGGTTCCGGTCGAGCCGGCCCTCGACAGCCTCTCGGACCACGCCCGCGAGCTTGGCCGGCAGCTCGGCAAGCCGCTGCGGGTCACGATCGATGCTGGCGGCGCGCAGCTCGAGCGCTCGTTGCTCGAGCGCCTGCAAGAGCCGCTCATGCACCTGATCCGCAACGCGGTCGACCATGGCATCGAACCCAGCACCGAGCGCGGCCACAAGCCCAGCCAGGCGACCCTGGAGATCATCGCGCGATCGGACGGACCCGAGGTCGTGCTCGCGGTCGTCGACGACGGCCGCGGCGTCGACGTCGAGCAGGTCCGTCAGCAGGCGCGCGAGCGCGGGCTGCTGAGCGAAGCCGAGGCGCAGGCGGCCGGCCCCGACGAGCTGCTGGCGCTGCTGTTCACGACCGGGTTCTCGACCAGCAAGACGGTCAGCGAGCTGTCGGGCCGCGGGATCGGCCTGCACGCGGTGCGCCGCGCGATCGAAGGTCTGGGCGGCGAGGTCTCGCTGACCTCGACCGTTGGCCGGGGTGCTCGCTGTGAGCTGCGGGTGCCGGCGACGATCAGCCGCGAGACGGTGGTGGTGATCGGGTTCGGGCGGGCGCTGTGGGGCGTGCCCTCGCGACGGGTCGGCCGGGTGGTCGCGCTGAGCCAGCGCCAGGCCGCGGGCGAGAGCCCCACGATCGTGGTCGATGGCGAGCACCTCCCGCTGGTCTCGCTCGCGCAGTTGCTGGGGCTCGACGACGCCAACCTCGTCGAGAACCGCGTGGCGATCTGCTGCCGCCACGCCGGTCGTGGCTACGCGCTGGCGAGCCCCCCAGTGCTCGGCGAGTTCCAGCTGTTTCGCCGGCCATTGGGCTCGCTGCTGGCGAACGTCGGCCCAGCGAACGCGAGCGCGGTGATGGACGACGGCCGCCTGGTGCTGCTGCTCGAGCCCGCGACCCTGCTTGGCCAGCGACTTCGAACCGACACGCGCGAGCGCCGGGCCCAGCCGCGGCGGCGCGCGCGAGTGCTGGTCGTCGACGACTCTGCGATCGTGCGCGAGCTGATGGTCGAGCTCCTGACCGCGGCCAACCTGGAAGTTTGCACGGCCAGCGACGGCGTTCAGGCGCTCGAGCTGCTCGGCCGCCGTACCGTCGAGCTCGTGCTCTCAGACGTGGAGATGCCAAACATGGACGGCTTCGAGCTGCTCGAGCGACTCCGCCAGCGCGACTCCGAGCTGCCGGTCATCATGGTCACCACCCGGGGATCCGCGGCGGACCGCGAGCGCGCGACCATGCTCGGCGCCGACGCGTACCTGGTCAAGTCGGACTTCCGCGAGCAACACATGCTCGAGGTCGTGGGGCGCTTCGTCGAGGTGCCCCGATGATCCGGGTGTTCATCGTCGACGACTCCGCGATCTGCTGTCAGGTGCTGACAGAGCAGCTCGAGGCCGACGGCGACATTCGGGTCGTCGGCGCCGCCCACAACGGCCGGACCGCGCTGGCCAAGCTCGCCAACGCCAGGCCAGACGTGGTCACGGTCGATCTCAACATGCCTGGCATGAACGGGCTGGCGCTGATCGAAGCGATCATGAGCGCGGATCCGCGGCCGATCATCGTGGTCACCGGGCTCGACGCCAAGGCCCGCGATCTCGCCGTGGCCGCGACCGCGCGCGGGGCTCTCGAGCTGGTCAACAAGATCCAGGGTCGGGACGACGAGGCGAGCGCGGCGTTGCGCGCGAGCGTGCGGCGGCTGGCGGCGGTCGCCGTGGGTCCGGTCGCGCCCGCGGACCCGGATCGAGTGATCGGGTCGACGTGGCCGACCCCGATCGCGGCTGAGCGACACATCACGCCGATCATTGGATTCGGCTCGTCCGCGGGCGGACCTCAAGCCTTGTTCGAGGTGCTCGCCGCGCTGCCGTACGATCTGCCCGCGGCGATCGCCGTCGCCCATCACCTGCCGGCCGACTTCGGCTCGGCCTTTGCCCGTCTGGTGCGCGGGCAGGTTAAGTTCGAGGTGCTCGTCGCCCACGACCCGATCGTGCCCACGCCGGGCGTGATCGTGCTGCCTCCTGGCGGCGCCGATCTGGTCCTGGAGGCGGGCGCGCTGCGGGCTCGCCGGCCAGCCGTGAGCCCGCTGCTGTGCCCCAACGTCGATGTGCTGCTGTCCTCACTCGCCGCGGGTCCCGGCGCACATGCTGGGGTCGTGCTCAGCGGGCTCGGCCACGATGGGAGCGTGGGGCTCGCGGCCATGCTCGCGGCCGAAAAGCTGACGATCGTGCAGCACCGCGCGAGCGCGGCAGTGTGGGGCATGCCCCGGGCCGCGCTGCCCTCGGCGCTCGAGGTGCTCGAGACCCACGCAATTGACGACGCGCTGGTTCGCTGGGTTCGAGAGCGAACGCAGGTGCGGAGGTCCGATTGAGCGCACAGGCATCGCTCGTCGAGCTGCTGCGGGTCGAGTATGGGCTCGACCCCAGCCGCGGTGGCCTGACGGCAGCGCTGGCTCGCCACATCGAAGATCGAGTCGCGCTGCTGGATCTCGATGAGGCCGCGCTGCTCGAGCGCGTGCGACGAAGCCTCGACGACGAGCGCGCCCGCCTGATCCACGCTGTCACCGTTGGCCACAGCTGGTTTCACCGCGACCCCAGTCAGCTCGACACGGTAGTTGAGCTGTTGCGCGCGCGGCATGCCCAGGGGCCCGAGCGCGTGCTCGAGGTGTGGTGCGCCGGCTGTGCGCGAGGCGAAGAAGCCTGGACCCTGGCGATGCTCGCGGCCGAGTTCGAGCTGCCCGTGCGCGTGCTCGCGACCGACGTCGACGCCGTGGCGATCGAGCAGGCGCAGGCGGGGCGCTACGCACAGTGGAGCCTGCGCGAGCTGCCGGCGGCGCTGCAGCGGTATCTCCAAGTCGAGGGTGAAGGGGTCAAGCGCCGCTGGGTGATCGACGCCCGCCTGAGAGACATGGTCGAGTTCGCGGTCCACAACCTGTGTGATCCGCCGCCGACCCGGCGCTTTGATCTGATCTGCTGCCGCAACGTGTTGATCTACTTCGATCGTGGCCGAGCGAACTCCGTGGTCGCCCGCTTGCGCGAGCGGCTGCTGCCAGCGGGACAGCTGGTGCTCGGCGGCGGAGACCTCATGTTCGGCGAGAGCCCGCCGCTGCGGTCTGAGCTCCCGCGCGCCGAGCTCGCCCCCGTCGTCGTCACCCCGATCGCCACCCCGATCGCCACCCCGATCGCCACCCCGATCGTCAAACAGGTCATCGCCGAGGCCCCCGCACCGGTCCGAGCTGTTGGCCCGCTCGAGCGCGCGGGCGCGGCGGTCCAGACCGGGCAGTACGAGCTTGCCTTGCAGACAGTCGCGGCGCTGATCGAGCGCGAGCCTCTGCTCGTAGAAGCCCACTTTTGGGCCGGCCTGGCCAACTACGCGTTGAGCCGGTTTCAAGCCGCCAGCGAGGCGCTTCGCCGGGCACGGTTGCTGGCCCCGCAGCTGTGGCCCGCGATCTTGTTCGCCGCGTTGACCTACGAACGGCGCGGCTGCTGGCCGGCCGCGCGACGGTGCTGGCTCGAGCTGGAGCGAAGCCTGCAACTGTCCGACACGACGCCACTCGAGGGCACCGACACGCTGCTTGGGGCGCTTCCGAGCTGGCGGGTCGAGGCGCTCGAACTCGCGCACCAGCGCAATTCGAGTGATGCGTTGCTACGCTCTCGTCTGGACCCCACTCCATGACCAACGCCACGCTTGCCTCAGGCGCGACCATTCTCGTCGTCGACGACAGCCTGCTGGTCCTCGACATTATCCGAGACGCCCTCGAAGGGCGTGGTTATCGGGTTGCCACGACCGACGCGCCGCTCGACTGCAAGCGCATGCTCGAGGAATTCGAGCCTGATGTGTTGGTCGTGGATATCGAGATGCCCGTGCTCGATGGCCCCGAGCTCCTGCGCCTGGTCCGACGTCGCAGCACGCATGCCTGTATTGTGCTGTTGTTTAGTGATCGATCGCAGGAGGAGCTGGCCGCGACGGTCCTCGCCTGCGGGGCCGACGGTGGCGCCCAAAAGACCCCAGACTGTGGCGAGCTGATCGCCGTGCTCGAGCGCGAGCTCGCGGTCCGCCCCCGCTGATCGTATTCGGATCGATGGGTGGTCGCGGGGCCATGGCGCGCGGTTTCGCGCGCGCCATATTTGCGTAGCTGTCAGCTGTTCGAGCACCAAACGACGAACCTGGTAGCGTGATCGCAATGATGACCATGTCTTCGCAGCCACGGACACTGTCAAACGTGCCAGGTCGCGACCTCGAGCCATCGCCGACGTCCGACTCTCCCTGTCGTAAACAGACCAGCGAGATCTTGGCGGTGATGAGAGACCTCGCCCAGGGTCGACTGGGCGCCAGGGTTCGCGCGAGCCTCGACTGCCCCGGCCAAGATCCACTGCGCGAAGATCTCGACGGTATCTGCGACGCGCTCAACACCCTCGGCGAAGAGCTGCAAGCCACGGTGGTCAGCCGCAACGAGTACGAGCGCGCCTTGCGTGAGCTCGCCCAGGCCCAGACCCAGCTGGTCCACGCGGCCAAGCTCGCGGCGATCGGGCAGCTCGCGGCCGGGGTCGCGCACGAGCTCAATCAGCCGCTTCAGATCATCGCGCTCACGCTCGACGAGCTGCGCGACGCCGTGCTCGCGGGCGACCAGAACGACACGCTCGAATTCCTCGACCTGATCGAGGCCCAGGTCACCCGCGGCGGAACCGTCGTCGGTCGCCTGCTCACCTTCAGCCGCAAGGACGACGCGGGCGGGGCCGCGCTGATCAGCATCAACGACGTCGTGACCAAGGCAATGGGAGTGCTCCGCGCTCAGTGTGCGGCGTCCGGCATCCAGATCGAGGAAAGGCTCGACCCCAACATTTGTCCAATTCCATGCAAGGGCGGCGAGTTGCTGCAAGTCGTGGCAAACCTGGTGATCAACGCGCGCGACGCTCTACTCGACACCGCTGCCCCGGTCATCGTCGTGCAGACCTTTAGTGAGGATAATTGTATTGGGATCGAGGTCAGCGACAATGGCCCGGGTATCGCCGGCGCCGATCTCGAGCGGATCTTCGAGCCTTTTTACACGACCAAGAGCATTGGGGTCGGTACGGGGCTCGGGTTATCGATCGTTCACGGCATCGTCGACCGTCACGGTGGCACGATCGAGGTGCACTCGGAGCTCGGCCACGGCGCGCGACTTCGCGTGGTCTTGCCTAAGTGACCGTGCTGTGAAAGCGCAGCTCCCCAGCAATGATCTTCGCGCCAACCGCAAACACCTCGGAGATCACGGCGGGGGTGAGCACCTCATTGACTGAACCCAGCACATATCCACCTGCGTCGTCGCCCCGCAGCAACAGCGCCTGGTCGCCGTAGCGCCGCGCCAGCTCGAGTTCGTGCAGTGACATGAGCACGCCGTGCCCGGCCGCCGCGAGCTCGCGGGTCAGCTCCAGCAACGCGAGCGCGTGGCCCACATCGAGCGCGGTCGTGGGCTCGTCGAGCAGCAACAACGGCGCCTCGGTTGCGAGCAGTCGGGCCAGCAACACCCGCTGGAGCTCGCCGCCGCTGAGCGTGCGGACGTCCCGAACGCTCAGATCGCTCGCCTCGACCCGCGCGAGCGCGGCCGTCACCGCCAGCTCGTCGGCCCGCCCCGGACCCGCGAAGGCCGACAGATGCGGGGCGCGACCCAGCATCACCAGCTCGTTGGCCGGCATCCCCCACGGCAGCTCGGTCCGCTGAGGCAACCACGCACAGGCACGCGCCCGCGCCCGCAGCGAGTGGCGCGCGAGCGGGCTGCCGTCGAGCCACACCTTGCCCTCGTCGGGCTGGATCAAGCCCAACAGCGCCCGCAGCAGCGTGGTCTTGCCGCTGCCGTTGGGGCCCACGATCACGCTCACGGTCCCCGGCGTCAGCTCGAACGAGCAGCCGCGGATCAGCCACCGCCCGGCCACGCGCAGGCCCAGCCCCTCGGCCCGCAGCTTCATGTTGGCTCCTCGGTCTGGCGCCGCAGCAGCCACAGGAAGAACACGCCGCCGATCAGGCTGGTCAGCGCGCCCGGGGCCAAGAACATGGGCGTGAGCGCGCGGCCGAGCGTGTCGACCCCGAGCATCAACGCCGCGCCCACGACCATGCTCGCCGGCAACAGCCGCGCGTGCGCGTGACCGGCCCCGCCCAGCAGCGCACGCGCGACGTGGGGGACCACCAGGCCGACGAATCCAATCACCCCGACCGCGGCGGTGCTGGTCCCCACGAGCAGCCCCACGACCAGCGCCGCGAGCAAGCGCAGCCGGCCGCGATCGACCCCGAGCGTGGCCGCGGTCTCTTCGCCCAACACCAGCAGATCCAGCGGCCGATGCAGCGCCCACGCGGCGACCATGCCAATCAGTATCGGCCCGCTCGCCCAGCCCAATTGCGTGAAGCCACGGCCGTCGAAGCTGCCCATCATCCACGCCATGGCCTTTTGTGCGAGGGCGTAGCGATCCAAGAACATGGCCAATGTCACGGTCGAAGCGGCGCCGGCCAGCGCATTGAGGGCGACCCCAGTGAGCAGCAGATAGGCCAGATCTTGGCGCCGCGAGGTCAACCCAAACAGCAGGGCCAGCATGGTCAGCGCGCCGAGGCCCGCGAGCGTGGGCGTGACCCACAGTCCCTGCTCGTCGACGCCCAGCGCGAAGCCCAAGATCACCGCGGCCGCAGCCCCCGTCGAGATCCCGAGCACCCCGGGGCTGGCCAGCGGGTTGCGAAACAGACCCTGGGTGACCGCGCCCGCGCAGCCCAGGCCGGCGCCGACCAGCAGCGCGAGCAGGATCCGCGGCAGCCGCAGCTCCCACAGGATCGCCTCGGCGGTCGGCTCGAGCTGGCCGCCGCGCAGCTTGACCGCGATCAGCTCGAGCACGTCGCCCAGCGCGAACTCACCGGGCCCGACCGTGAGCGCCAGCGCGGCCGCGAGCGCCAGCGCAGCCGCGCCCACGCTCCACGGCAGCACCCAGCGCCAGGTCTTGCTCGGCGCCGTCGCGCTACTCGGCATGCGGCTCCAGCAGCGGCGCCTGCATGCGCGCGGCCAGCTCCAGCATGTCCTCGCCGGTCGTCGCCAGGTACGGGGCCGGGATCGTGATGATCCGGCCCGACGCGACCGCGGCGAGCTTGCCCAGTCCCGGCTGCGCCGCCAGCTTGGTCCGCGCCTCGGCGCAGGGCTGCTCGCCGCACCCAACCACGATCCAGGCCGGGTCCCACGCGACCAGCTGCTCGGCGTCGAGGCGCTGGTGCCCGTCTAAGCCCTCACGCGCGGCCAGGTTCACGAACCCGGCCGTGGTCGCGGCGTCGTCGAAGCTGGTGTGGGCGCCCGGCACGTAGCCGTAGTCCCAGGCGATGACGGTGGGTCGCTGATCGACGGGCGGCCGGGCGGCCTCGAGCTCGGTCCGACGCGCGACGAAGCGATCACGCATGCGCCCGGCCTCCTCGCTCGCGCCGATCGCCTCGCCGATCTGCGCGAGGTTGGTCAGGTAGCCCGCGAAGCCCGTGAAGTCGTCGAGCACCAACACCCGAACCTTGTCGTCGATCGCGGCGCGGTACTCGGGCGCGCTGAAGCTCGCGACGATCACCAGGTCCGGCGCCAGCGCCAGCAGCTCTTCGGGGTTTTGGCCGACCCGAGGCGTGCCCGCGGGCCAGCGCCCGGCGACCGTGGAGTAGCGGGGATCGTCGGCCATCGGGCTGAGGCCCACGACCCGCGCCTGGACCTCGTCGCCGAGCGCCCACAGGACCTCGTCGGCGAACACGGTGCGCGAGGCGATCCGCTTGGCTGGACCCTTCGCGCCGGCTGGCTCGTCGGGTTTGCCGCGACACGCGACCACAGACAACGAGAGCGACAGCGCCAGCACCAGGCGGCTGAGCAGATCGAACAGGGAACGGATTGCGGGCGGGATCACGATGCTCCTTCGTCTCCCCACGAGACTGCGGATACACCCGGACCGACGAGGTGTGGGATGAGTCGTGTCGAGGTCCGGACCGCCGGCAGGTCTTCGGACTCGCGGGCGCTTCGCCGCCACCTTCGTGGCTGGTCGGCTTCCTTGGACCCGCGGCTTCCCAGGTATCCCCAGTGCCTTCGTGCGGACCTCGTTCCCGCTCACCGCTGCGGGGGCAGCTCTGGATTCGCACCAGATTCCCTCTTGTGACGCCCCTCGTTGTGACTCGGGGCGAACCGGCGGCGCGACAGGACTAGCCGGGCCAGCGTGGCCGGTCAAGCGCGTCGTCGCGGGACCAGCGCGAACCGGTAGACCCGCAAAAGACGCAGATCTCATCGGCCACGATGAGGATCGGATCCGCGCGCGGCGACGCCAATTGGGTAGCGAGCCTCGCGACAAACGCCGACATTCGCGACCGATGATCAGATAGCCTACGAACGTATCCGCAAGCGGGCCACAAGCGCTGGCCCGAGCTGAAAACAGTCCCCCCCGCCGCCGATGATCGACCCACTCCCGTCCTCCGCGATCCCCCAGGCCGACTGCATCGAGCGAGCGCTCGAGTACGCGGTGCTGCTCCACTACCGGCAGTTTGCCCTGCGTGATCTCGTCTATAGAGGGCGTGACGCGATGTACTATCGCGCCGCCGCCCAGCTCCTCGGCCTGACCGACGCCTCCGGTCAGCCGACCGCGACGGTCGTCGAGTTCGTCCACGGCGGCGTCGACCCGCTCGAGCTGCTCCGGGCAAGCTTCGAGCGCAGCGCGGTCGGCCTCGCCTGGGCGCGGTTTGGCAAGGGTGGCCTGTGGAGTCTCGATCCCGACTCGGCCGAGGCGTTCTTGGCCACCGCTACCGAGCTGGCCCCCGCGACCGCCGAGCGGCGGGCGAAGACCCTGCGCACCTGGTGGCACGAGCTCGCCCCCGAGCACAGCGGGCCGTCGGTCGAGCAGCTGCGCGCCGAGCTGCTGGCCCGGCCGCTCTCGAGCTTTCACCTCTCGGCGCGCACCACCAACGTGTTTCGCCGGGCGGGCTTCGAGCTCGTGCATCAGGTCGTCGCGCTGACCAGCGTCGGTCTGCTCGAGCTGCGCTCGTTCGGTCAGATCTGTCTGCGCGAAGTCGACGGGCTGCTGTCCCAGGCGCCCCCGGGTGAGACGATCGACGAGCTCGCGGCCGCGCTGTCAGCCGGTCAGGTCAGCTGGCCCGCAGGCTTCGACACCGCCACCGCCACCGCCACCGCCACCGCCGCGGCGCCCAGCCCCGCCACCGTCGACCCCGAGCTCATCGACCTCACCCAGCTCAGCTGGAACCAGCTCGCCACCACCTTGCCCGCGCACATCCTGGCGCTGAGCATCGAGCAGGTCGACCTTCCAACCCGGACCTACACCTTTTGCGACAGCGAAGGCATCGAGACGATCGGTCAGCTGGTCGCCCGCTCCAAGGCCGAGGTTCGCGAGGCCCGAGGGGTCGGCCCCGGCACGCTCGCCAGGTCGCTCGAGCAGCTGCTGCAGACCTGGCAGCGCTACCCCACGCCCGCGCACCTGCAGACCGGCACCTCGGCCGATCCCGCCCACAGCTTCGACCCCAGCGCGTTCGCGACGGTGCTCGAGCTGTGGGAGGCTCGGCTCTCGCACCTGCCCGACCGCGACGCGCAGGTGGTCCTGCGCCGCAGCGGTGCGGTCGGCGAGGCCGAGACGCTCGAGGCGATCAGCGAGACCCTGGGCGTCACCCGCGAGCGCGTCCGCCAGATCGAGGGGCGCGGTCTCACCCGCCTGCGGGCCGAGCAGAGCTGGATGAGCCGGATCCGCGCGACGCTGACCGCGGCCCGCGGCGAGGCCAGCTACCTGTGGCTGAGCGACCTCGAGGACGACAGCTTCCTGCAGCCGCTGGTCGACCGGCCGGCGTTCGTTCGCTACCTGGCCAACCGCGTGATCCCCGATGACTGGCACGCCTACGCGTGGGATCGAGACGACGTCCTGCTCACCCACAAGCGCGAGCGCGAGCCCGAGGTCGCCTACGAGGAGCTGGCCGCGGCGCTGCGCCGCACCGAGTGGCCCGCCCCCTACTCGTCGTTCCTCGAGCTGGTCGGCGCGCAGCTGCTCGCGGACGAGGCCGATCTTCGCCCCCTGTTCATCCAGCGCGCGCAGGCCAGCTTGGCCGTCGACAACGACGATCACCCGTCGGAGGTGCTGCGATTTGGCCACTCGCGCGACGCTCGGGTGCTCGCGTACCTGACCACCCGCGAGGGCCCGGTCAGCGTGCGCGAGCTACACCAGCTGTTTGGTCGCGGCGCGCTGCCCGACGAGTGTGTGATCGTCGCCCGCGGCCACGTCGCGTTGCCGCGCCACTTCCGTGACTTCGAGCTGTGGGAGCGGCGCTTGGTCCCGCTGGCGAAGCGCTTCATGGAGCGGGCAGGCCCCGAGCGCCAGTGGATGGCGCACGACCTGCTCGAGCTCGCCGGTGAAGAAGGCAGGCTGCCAGACTGGATCACGCCGTGGCTGCTCAGCAGCATGCTCCGGCGCTCGGGGGAGGTCGAAGATCTCGGCCGCCAACGCTTCGCCCTGCGCGGCAGCGTCCCGCAGACGCGTGTGCACCTGGTCCCGGCGGCGGTCGAGATCCTCGACCGGGCCGGCGCCCCGATCCCCGAGGACCAGCTCCGCGCGCGGCTCGGTGAGCGGGTCGAGGTGCTCGACGCCACCTTCAACACGCTGCGCACCTCGATCCCCGTGTTCCCGCTTGGCGATGGCCGCCTCGGCTTGATCGAGCGCGACATTCCCGGCGGCCTCGATGCGATCCAGCTCGCCGGCGAGCTGCTCGAGGTCGTGCTGCGTCAGCGCGGCCGCGGCCTGTCCTATCATCAGGCGCTCGGCGAGCTGCGCCAGCTCAGCCCCGAACACGCGCAGTGGACCACCGGAATGGTCGCGGTCGTCGCCCGCGCCCGGCCCACGATCATCGCCAACCGCTCGGGGATCGGCCTGGACTCATGGGATGGCGTTCGGGTCCCCACGCAGGCCGAGCTGCTGCTCGAGCTGCTCAACGCGGGCGAGGGCGTGGCCAGGGTCGACGCGTTCCTGGCGACGCTGCGGGAGCTGCATGGTCGCGAGCCCCAGCGCGCGTCGATCGCTGGCACCGCCAACTTCGTCGGTGCTCGGCTCCGCGGCGAGTTCGTGGTCCTGGCCGACCTGGCCGACGACTTCATCCCGCCCATCGAGCGCCGCCGCTCGCAGCCCGAGCCCACCTCAGAGCCCAGCGCAGCCACGCCAGCTCCGAGCCTCAGCCCCGCGCCGGCTGCCCTCGCGCTCGGCCACCCCAGCGCGACGGCGCTGCCGCCCCAGTTCCCCAGCGCCCGCGACCTCGCGCTGCCCCGGGCCGCCCGCGAGCTCTACACCAAGCTCACCCAGGAGCTCCCCGGTGACTGGGCCAGCCTGCTCGCGCGCTGCCACGCTCACGCGGCTCAGTTTGCCGCGCTCACCCAGCGCAATGAGTTCCTGCCGGTCAACGAGGCCCGCAAGCTCGCCGCCGGCCTGCCCCTGCTGGTCGAGCGCGCCCAAGCCTCCGGTGATCCGGTCGCGCTGCGCCTGGCCTGGGTGGCCGCCCGCTACTTCGAGATCGCCGACGACGGCGAGCTCGACTTCACGATCGGCGGCCTCGATGACGACGTCGCCGTGTTCAACGCGATCGTCAGCCACCTTGGCTTCGCCGAGCTCGCGTTCGACCTGACCTGATCTGAACCTGTGCGAAGCTCCAGCCTGCCGCATGCCTGATCGCGCCGCTGCCAACGTCACCCCTGCCGCCACCGAGGTCCGCTACGCCGCCGGCGCCCGCGTCGAGATCCGCGACGAAGAGTGGATGGTCCGCAGCGTCCAGGGCACGGCCACCGGCGGCCACGCGCTGCGGGTCGTCGGCGTCAGCGACCTGGTCCGGGGCCGCGAGTCGATGTTCCTGGACGACCTGGATCAGGTCACCGTCCTCGACCCCCGCGAGACCGCGCTGGTCGGCGACGACTCCCCGCAGTACCGACGCACCCGCCTGTACCTCGAGAGCCTGCTGCGGCAGTCGCCGCCGACCAGCGCCGCGCTGACGATCGGCCACCGCGGGGCCATGAACGTCAACCAGTATCAGCTGGTCCCCGCGGCCAAGGCCCTGGCCCAGCCGCGCGCGCGGATCCTGATCGCCGACGGCGTCGGCCTGGGCAAGACCCTCGAGGTCGGGGTCCTGCTCGCCGAGCTGATCCGCCGCGGCCGCGGCCGGCGGATCTTGGTGGTCGCGCTGCGCTCGGTGCTCGAGCAGTTTCAGGGCGAGCTGTGGGCCCGGTTCACGATCCCGCTGGTCCGCCTGGACTCGCGCGGGATCCAGCGGGTCCAGCAGCAGATCCCCGCGAACATGAACCCCTTCCACTTCTACGAGCGGGTGATCATCTCGATCGACACCCTCAAGCGCGACACCAAGTATCGCCGGTTCTTGGACGACTGTCGGTGGGACGCGATCGTGATCGACGAGTGCCAGCACGTGGCCGAGCGCTCGACCCAAAAGGGCCAGGCCAGCATGCGCGCCCAGCTGGCCCAGCGGCTCGCGCGGACCTGTGACGCGCTGATCCTGACCTCGGCCACGCCCCACGACGGCCGGCCCGAGAGCTTCGCGAGCTTGATGAACCTGCTGGATCCGACCGCGGTCACCAACCCGTCGGAATTCACCAACGAGGAGATCGGCGGGCTCTACGTGCGCCGGTTCAAGAAGGACATCGAGCACGAGGTCAGCGAGTCGTTTCAAGATCGCCAGCTGGTCCCCCACCACGTCAGCGCGACGCCGGCCGAAGAGGCCCTGCTCGCCGCCCTGGCCACGGCCGAGTTCAAGACGATCGGCCGGCTGAGCAAGGCCGGCGAGTTCGCGGGCAGCGGCGCGCTGTTTCGGACCTTGCTCAAGAAGTCCGCGCTGAGCTCGGCCGACGCGCTGCTGAGCACGCTGTCCGAGCGCAGCAAGCACCCACGCCTGAGCAAGCCAGACAAGGGCGCCGGCTCGCCCGAGGCCGCCCACGATCGCGCCCTCATCGGCCAGCTGAGCAAGCTGGCCAGGTCGGCCCAGGCCGGCGAAGACACCCAGCAGCTGCCGTCCAAGCTGGCCCGCCTGATCGAGCTGCTGCGCAGCTTTGGCGACGATCGTGTGGTCGTGTTCTCCGAGCGCATCCACACCCTCGACATGCTCGAGCGCGTGCTCGGCCGCGAGCTGGGCCTCGACGACGGGGCGATCCGGCTGTTCTCGGGCAGCCTCGACGACACCAGCCAGCAACAGACCGTCAAGGACTTCGGCAGCCGCGACAGCAAGATCCGCGTGCTGCTGTGCTCCGACGCCGCCGCCGAGGGCATCAACCTCCACTTTTACTGCCACCGCCTGGTCCACTACGACATCCCGTGGTCGCTGATCACCCTCGAGCAGCGCAACGGCCGAATCGACCGCTACGGCCAGACCGAGCAGCCGCAGATCCACTACCTCCTGACCCGGGCCGCCAGCGAAGGCATCGACGCCGACATGCAGGTGCTCGATCGCCTGGTCCAAAAAGAGCACGAGGCCCACAAGAACCTGGGCGACGTGCAGTCGCTGCTGCACCTGCAAGACGCCGCCTCCGAAGAGCAGCACGTGCTCGAGGGCGTCGCCGCTGGCCACAGCCCCGAGCAGATCATCCCCGAGGTCCCCGATCCGGCCACCACCGAGTCGTTCAGCGGCCTCGACTTTCTCGCCGAGCTCGCCGCCACCCAGGCGCAGAGCGAGCGCGAGGCCCAGGAGCTCGAGCTCGCCCCGTCGATCAGCCTCTACCCCGACGACCTCAGCTTCACCCTCGACGCGTTTGGCGAGCTCGCCTCGGCCTACGACGACATTCAGCCCGCGACCGCCCACGTCGAGGCTTCGGGGCTCGAGATCGTGGCCCCGCCGGACCTCGCCCGCCGGTTCGAGCTGCTCCCGCCCGAGCTCCAGCGCGACGGCGACGGCCGGTTCAAGCTCACCACCGACCGCGAGTTTCTCATGCGCGAGTTCCAGCGGGCCCGCGAGCGCAGCCACGACTGGCCGGCCTGGGATCTGCTGTGGCCGCTCAACCCGATCAGCGAGTGGCTGTGCGATCGCCTGGTCGCCCACATGACCCGGCACGCGGCCCCGGTGATCGGCGTGGATCAGGGCCTCGAGCCCGGCCAGGTCTGCTTCATGGTCCACGCCGTGGTCTCCAACCAGCGCAGTCAGCCGACGATCAGCCAGTGGTTTGGGCTGTGCTTCACGTCCGCCGAGCAGCCCCCCACGGTCATCGAGGCCGCCCAGCTGATCGCGCAGCTGGGTCTGGATCGCCCGCTCGCCAACGACGGCCGGGCCCGCGACACCGCGCCGCTGCTGGGCCTGCGCGAGCTCGCCGTCGACGCGGCCAAGGCCCACATGGCCGCGGTCCGCAGCGCGCGGGCCAAACAATTGAAGCCAAAGATCCGCGCCGAGATCCGCCGGCTCGACAGCTGGGCCGACGCCCGCCTCGACCAGCTCGACGACCGCATCGCGGCCGAGAAGCGAGCCGTGCGCGCCGCTCAGCTCGAGCAAGAAAAGGCCCGGGTCGAGCGGCTTCAGCACGAACGCAAGCAATGGTTTCAAGAAGCGCTCGCGACCGACGCCGAGCCCTACCTGCGCATCGCCGCGGTGTTCGTGAAAGGCAGCTGAGCCATGGCGATCGACACCACCCACGTCCACAACGTCGGCGACTTCTACTCGCAGCACTACCTCGACGCGGTCCTGCCCGAGGATCTGCAGCCGGTGTTCGCGGCCTGGTCGGCCCGCGAAAAAGACGGCGGCGCCCGAGCGCCCGCCAAGCTGCTGGCCCGCCTGGCCGAGCCCTACTTCAAGGCCCTCGCCGCGTTCCAGAGCGCCGTCGACGACCCCGACACCCGCGTGGGCGTCTGCGCCAGCTTTCACGCCCAGGTGCTCGAGGCCCTGGGCTACCAGCGCGCGCCCGTGGTCCGGGCCCTGCCCGACGACACCGAGCTGCCGCTGACCCTGGCCATTGACCTGCACGGCCGGCCGTTCTTGTGGGTGATCGAGCTGCCGTTCCCCGAGTCCGAGGACGAGGCCGACCCCCTGGCCGCGCTGCCGCTCGCGTGGTTGGCCGGCCTGGAACCCAACGAACCCGACGACCCCGAACAGTCGGCCCCCCGCGCCAGCATCCGCGAGCTGCTCGACGGCCCGCTGCTGCGCCAGGACGAGCCGCCCCGCTGGGTCTTGCTGCTGGCCGGCCCCGACGTGTTCTTGGTCGACCGCGACAAGTGGCCGCAGGGCCAGCACCTCCACTTTGCCCTGGGCGAGATGCTGGGCCAGCGCAAGGCCGCCGCGCTCCGGGCCGCGGTTGGCCTCCTGCACCGCGAGGTCCTGCTGCCCGAGGGCGGCCGCTCGCTGCTCGACCAGATCGACGAGAAGTCGCACAAGCACGCGTTCGCGGTCAGCACGGATCTCAAGTTTGGCGTCCAGAAGGCGATCGAGCTGATCGGCAACGAGGCCGTCTACTACAAGGGCAAGGTCAGCAAAGAGAAGCTCTACGACCGGCCCGAGCTGGCCAGCGAGCTGGCCAACGACTGCGTCACCTACCTGTACCGGCTGTTGTTCTTGTTCTACGTGGAGGCCCGCGGCGGCGACATGGGCATCGTGCCGATGAACGCCGACGCCTACCGCCTGGGCCTGAGCGTGGAGTCGCTGCGCGACCTCGAGCTGATCCCGCTCAACACCGAGCGCGCCCGCGAGGGCTTCTTCATTCACCACAGCCTGCAAAAGCTGTTCGAGGTCGTGCACCTGGGCTGGCCGGTCAAGCGCCAGCGCGACATCAAGGCCACCTACGCCGACGCCGTCGACCTCACCGTGGTCGCCCAGCGCAGCCCGCTGTTCGACCAGGCCCGCACGCCCTTCGATCGCGACCGCACCCCGATCCTGAGCTCGGTCAAGCTGCGCAACGTGGTCTTGCAGCAGGTCATCGCCCTCTTGTCGCTGTCCAAGCCGGGCGACACCAGCCGCGGCCGGGGCCAGCGCGGGCGGATCAGCTACGCGCAGCTGGGGATCAACCAGCTCGGCGCCGTGTACGAGGGCCTGCTCTCGTACACCGGCTTCTTCACCCAAGAGGACACCTTCGAGGTTCAAAACCCCAAGGACAAGGCCGACGACGCCCGGGTGTTCTACGTGGGCCGCAGCGCGGCCGGGGACTACGCCGACGACGAGTTTCGCAAGACCGAGAGCGGCAAGAAGATCCACCACCCCAAGGGCACCTTCTTGTTTCGCCTGGCCGGCCGCGACCGAGAGAAGAGCGCCTCGTTTTACACGCCCGAGGTGCTGACCAAGTGCCTGACCAAGTACACGCTCAAAGAGCGCCTGGGTCAGCCGGGCCCGGGCCCGAGCGCAGACCCGGGTGAGCCTGGGTCTGCCGGGCTGTCGGCCACCGAGATCCTCCAGCTGACCGTGTGCGAGCCAGCGATGGGCTCGGGTGCGTTCTTGAACGAGGCCGTCAGCCAGCTCGCCCACGCCTACCTCGAGCGCCGCCAGGCCGAGCTCGACCAGCTGATCCCGGCCGAGGACTACCAGCGCGAGTGGCTGCGGGTGAAGTATCACTTCGTGGTCAACAACTGCTACGGCGTGGACCTCAACCCGCTCGCGGCCGAGCTGGGCAAGGTCTCGCTGTGGCTGGGTGTCCTGCAGCCTGGCGTGGAGGCGCCGTATCTGGACCCGCGGATCAAGGTTGGCAACAGCTTGATCGGCGCGCGCCGGGCCGTGTACGCGCCCGAGGATCTGCTGCGCAAGCCCAACAAGAAGACCGGCGCGGTCAACTGGCTGGGCCTCGTGCCCAAGCGGGTCGCCCCCGGTGAGGCCCGGCCGGCCGGGCACATCTATCACTTCTTGGTCCCCGACGAGGCCATGGCCCCGTACGAGAAGGACAAGGTGGTCAAGAAGCTGTGGAGCGAGCAGATCGGCGAGCTCAAGGCGTGGCGCAAGGCCGCGTGCAAGCCGTTTAGCAAGGGCGAGGTCGCCCGGCTGCAGGCGCTGAGTGATGCGATTGATCAGCTGTGGGGAATCCACGTCGAGCAGCGCGGCAGCGTGCTCGAGCGGGTCCGGCAGCCGATCCAGCTGTGGGGGCAGCCGGAGATCCAGGCGGGGCCGGACAGCCGGTGGAAGACGATTGAGGAGTGCGAGCTGATCGGGCAAGCGACCCAGCGGGCCGGCAGCGCGGGGCGGCGGCTGCGTGCGGTCATGGATTATTGGTGCGAGCTGTGGTCGTGGTCGCTCGATGACGTGAAGGGGCTGCCGAGCCGTGAGGCGTGGGCGGACAAGGTCGAGGCGATGCTGACCGGGCGCGAGGTGCCGGTGATCGCGGGGCGGTATCTGCACTGGGAGCTGGAATTTGCGGAGGTGTTTGCGGGGCGGGGTGGGTTTGATGTGATCTTGGGGAATCCGCCTTGGATTAAATTGGAGTGGAAGGAGGCGGGGATCCTTGGGGATCTGCGGCCGACGATGGAGCTGCGGAAGCTGAGCGCGAAGCAGGTCGCGGATGAGCGGGACGAGGCGTTGGGGTCGGCGGCGGCTCGGGCGGGGTACGTGGCGGAATTTTGTCAGATGATGGGGGGGTTGGGGTTCCTGAACGCGGTCGGTAACTATCCGCTGCTCGCGGGGGTGCAGACCAACTTGTACAAGTGCTTTCTCTCGGCGGGGTGGGAGCGGTTATCGTCGTCTGGGGTTCAGGGGTTGTTTCACCAGGCCGGTGTCTTCGATGACCCCAAAGGGGGAGCACTGCGTACGGAACTCACAGGACGTGGGTTCCTTTTAGCTCGGCTCCGAAATGAATTAATGCTCTTCCCGGAGATCGGGCACCAACGTCCTTACGCGTTCTCGACATCGGGCGGAGTGTTTCGCCCAGGCGTACTCCTCGTATCTAATTTGCTGCACCCGTCCACTCTCGAATCCTCATTCGAGCACGACGGGTACGGCCCCGTGCCAGGATTCAAGACTACCGAGGGCAACTGGGATCTGCGTCCTCATGCGTCGCGGCTCGTGAAGGTCGACGAGCAAGCGCTGGCGCTGTTCGCCAAGCTCTACGACGCACATGGGACGCCTGCATCCCAGGCTCGGCTGCCCGTGGTTCACAGCCGCGAGATGCTCTCGGTGCTGCGTCGCTTCGCCGACGCGCCGCGAAAGCTGTCAGACGAAGCGGGCAATTACTTTTGTACGGTGTGCTTCGACGAGACCGGCCGACAGCGAGACGGGACGATTCGACGGGAGGTTCGCTTTCCCGACAAACTCGGAGAATGGGTCGTGTCGGGACCGCATATTTATGTGGGCACTCCGTTCAACAAGACGCCCAACGAGGGTTGTGCTACCAAGGGAGACTACAGCGCCATCGACCTGACGCAGATCAGCGAAGACTACCTGCCCCGCACCAACTACGTCCCAGCCTGCTCGCCGGCCGAGTATCGCAAGCGCACACCGACCTGGAACGGCCGGCCCGTGACCGAGTACTTTCGATACGTCCACCGACGAATGCTGGCGCCGACAGGTGAGCGAACACTCATACCTGCGCTCGTTCCTCCGGGCGCAGCCCATGTGCACACGGTGCTGAGTCTAACCGCGGAAGAACCCCTGGTCGTGCTCCTCGCCGGCATGGGGGCCAGCTTGCCAGCCGATTTCTTCTTCAAGACAACTGGCAAGAACGACCTCTACGCCGAAGCACTCTCGTTGATCCCGCTCCCAGTCGTCCAAATTGCCAATGCGATGACAACGCGCTCGTTGTTTCTGAACGCGCTCAGCTCCGCCTACGCCCCCCTGTGGGACCGCAACCTCCCGAAGACCCTCCTTCCCTCCGCCAAGCCCGACCCCCGCACCGCCAATTGGCAAACGTCCCCCCGCAAG
>NZ_PVNL01000139.1 GCF_002994635.1 Enhygromyxa salina
CCCCAGCATCCACCGCCCCCCGCCAAGGTTGTTCGAGCTGCCCGACCAACAAGATCAACCCAACGATCCCCACCAACAACACCCAAGACCCAATCAACCGCCGCCGCGAAGCATGGATCAACCCCATCGCCATCACCGGCGCCACCACCACCATCCACCCTCCCCGCCGCGCCAACGCAAACGCCCGCACCACCACCCGCGGCGAAAAGCTGCGCTGAAACCCCCGGTACCCCTCGCTGTACGCGAACAAGCCGATCAACCCAACGTAGGCAAGCGCCCCACCAAGCTCGAGCGACCCATCGAGCACCGGCTCGAGCGCCCGCGGCAGCAACCGCACGATCGCCTGCAGCAATAGCGCGACGATCCCCAGGACCGCCCACCACACGATCGCCAGGCCGCCGCGCGTGGTCGGTGGGGAGCTCATGCGCCGGACCATACGCGCTCACGCGGCAGGCGGGAATCGCTCGCGCGCAGCCTGGTCTGGGCCCCCCGGTTGGGTCGGCGGAATCCTGTGCGAAACTCCGCAGGGACCGCACCCACGAGTCACCATGCGCAAGTTCAGCCTCGCCCTCGCCGCCTCCTGTCTGCTCTGCCTGCCCGCCTGTGACAGCTCGCCCAACGACAAGGACCGCGCGTCCAAGGACGACAAGGACGACAAGGACGACAAGGACCGCGCGTCCAAGGACGAGGACAGCGACAAAGACGACGACAGCAACCCGCTCGCGGGCCTCGCCAACAACCCCTTGGCGGCGATGTTCACCAAGAAGCTCGACGAGCCGGGCCCCTACGATCCACCCAAGCAGTCGCCCAACTACGCCGCCGATCAACCGCACCTGCGCGTGCTGAACCTGTCCGGCAGCGTCGGCGAGGTCGAGTCCTTCGATCCGCTGGCGTTCGCGGGCGGCGGCGGCGGCAGCCTGCGGACCCGGGCGCTGCTCGACAAGCTCGGCGAGCTGGCCGCCGAGCCGCAGCTCGAGGGCCTGGTCTTGCGAGTGGGGGATCTGAGCCTGGACATGGCCCGCGGCGTCGAGCTGCGCGCGGCGCTGACCGAGTTCAAGGCAGAGGGCGCCCGCAAGCTCCACTGTCACGCCGAGTCGCTGAACAACACCAGCTACTTCCTGCTCTCGGTCTGCGACGAGCTGGCCATGGTCCCCGTCGGCACGCTGATGCTGCCCGGACCCGCGGCCACGCCCATCCACCTCAAGGGCCTGCTCGACAAGCTCGAGGTCCAAGCCGACTTCCTGCACGTCGGCGCGTTCAAGGGCGCGGCCGAGCCCCTGACCCGCGACGCGCCCTCGCCCGAGATGCTCGAGACCCTCGGCGCGCTGGTGGATCAGGCCTACGCGACCATGGTCAGCGGCATCGCGCAGGGTCGGGGCAAGCCCGAAGCCGAGGTCACCGGGTGGATCGACCAGAGCTTGTTCACGTCCGAAGCCGCGGCCGAGCGGGGCCTGATCGACAGCGTCGAAGCGTGGGAGCCGTTCTTGACCCGGGTCACGGGCGAGCGCGGGTGGAAGAACGTCACGCTGACGGACAAGCCGTGGTCCGACCCCCTCGCGCTGCAGCGCTTCTTGGGCATGGCGGGGCCCAAGCGCCCGAGCGAGCCCCACGTCGCGCTGGTCTACGCGGTCGGCAACATCATCGACGGCAAGGGCGGCGGCGCGATCGGAGCCACGACCGAGATCGCCTCGGGTCAGCTGGTCCCCGTGCTCGACCGCCTCGCCGCCGACGACAAGGTCGCGGCCGTGGTCCTGCGCATCGACTCTGGCGGCGGGTCGGCCCAGGCCTCGGAGCAGATCTGGCACGCGGTCGAACGGCTCAAGGCCACCAAGCCCGTGGTCGTGTCGATGGCCGGGGTCGCGGCTTCGGGCGGCTACTACATCGCCGCGGGCGCCGACCAGATCTTCGCCGACACCGACACCGTGACCGGGTCGATCGGCGTCGTCGGCGGCAAGCTGGTGCTCGGCAAGGCGCTCGAGAGCTTCGGCATCAAGAGCTTCGCGGTGACCAAGGGCGAGCACGCGCTGCTGTGGTCGCCGATGCAGGCGTGGACCCCGGACGAGCGCGAGATCGTCTACGCCATGATGGAGCAGACCTACGAGGTGTTCGTCCAGCGCGTCGCCGCCGGTCGCAACATGGACCGCGACGCCGTCCACGAGATCGCCCAGGGTCGGGTCTGGACCGGCGTCGCCGCCAAAGAGCGCGGGCTCGTCGACGAGCTCGGCGGGCTCGAGCAGGCGCTGGCGGCCGCGGCCAAGCTCGGCAAGGTCGAGCCCGACGTCGGTCTCGAGGTCTACCCGGGCGAGCCCACGATCAAGGACATCCTCGGCAGCTTCGAGCAGCTCGTGGCCGTTCAAGCTGGGGCCCGCGCCGACTCGCTGCCGATCGGGATCGGGATGGTCATCGACGAGCTCGCGGCCAGCGTCGGGCCCGAGGGGCGACCGTGGATCGAGGCCGTCCGCGCGTCACTGCGGACCACCGTCGCGCTGCAAGGCAGCACGGTGTGGGCGGTCGAGTGGACCCAGAGCGTTCGCTAGAGCACCGACTTGGGGCGGCGGTTGAACCACGCGATCCCGAAGATCCCCAGCAACCCAAACAGGCCCTGCAGACCCAGGCGCTCGATCGAGCAGCCTGGGCCAGGGCCGGTCAGCTGCGAGTCGTTCCAGGCGCTGAGCGTGGCGTCGATCGTCGCGGCGTTGTCGAGCTCGACCTGCGGCGGGCCCATCATCGGGACTCGCTCGATCCGCAGCGCGGCCGGGTTGTCGTCGAGCTCGGGCATCGTGCCTCCGTTGGTCAGCGCGACCGTGCGTCCGTCCGGCAGCTCGAAGTACGAGGGCCCGCCGTCGCAGTCGTTGACCCGCGTCGCGCTGATGTTGTTGTCGACGGTCGGCACCCCGCCAGCCGGGTGAAACAGCGGATCCTCGATCATCTCGTGAGGCGAGATCAGCGTGAACAGCCGGGTCAGCTGGGTCGCGTCGTCGAGCATGTCGAGGGCGTGCTGACCGGGGCCGACGATCCGGGTCTGAAAGTCCGCCGCGAAGCCCGGCTGCGCGTCCCAGGCGGTCAGGTCGATCTGGTCCTGGAAGCACTCGAGGCAGCTCCAGAACTCGTGGGCGTTCACGCCACTCGGGGCCGGCAGGTAGATGTTCAACAGCACCTCCAGCTGCGGGTGCGCGAACGTGCACTCGCCGTCCGTGCAGCTCATGAGGCCGCGAGACACGAGCAGATCGATGAAGGTCAGCAGCTCGGCGTTCTCGAACGCCGCCGGGTCCCACTGCGGATCGAACACCCCGGAGGTCGAGACAATCGCGTCGGTGCCCGCGTACTCGGTGATGAACGCACGACCGCCCGCCTCGTCGATCGCGAGGCTGACGACTTCGTTGTAGGTGGTGCTCGGCCCGTTGACCCAGTCGAAGCGCGAGTGGTTGATCTCCACGTGCGGCCAGTTCTGCGGGGCGGCCCGCTCGTTGCCCAGGAAGAACGCCCGGATCGCCATGTCGTCGACCGCCGCGATCCGGGTCAGCCGGATCGGAATGCAAGGCTCGACGCCCGGATAGCGGATCCCGAGCGGGTGGATCTCGTCGACCCCGGCCCCGCTGGCGAGCTTGACCGCCACGAACACGAAGCCCTCTTGCAGGTACTCCTCGAGGATCGGCGGCGCGTCGGGGTCTTGCGCGTAGCCGGCCTGATCGAGCCAGTCGGTGATCTCGGCGATGTTGTCGCCGGTCAGCACCACGTACTCGAACGCGCCCGCGAACCCGCGATCGAGGATCTCGGGCCCGTCGGTGTCCCCACCTGTGAGACCGGTCCCGCCACCGTCGTCGGCGAAGTCGATCTCGCTCGACTCGGCCGTGGCGCAGGCGAGCCCGGTCGACCCCCCACAGTCCCCGATCGACGTGGTGTTGATCGTGAAGGTCGGGACCGTCGCCTGCAGCACGTTGTCGAACAGCGCCTGCGAGCCGACCAACACCTCCGGGACCTCGAGCACCGGTATGATCCACGCGAACCGCTCGGCGTCGCCCTCGTACTGAATCTGGATGTGCGCCTCCGTGTAGGGCTCGCTGCCGGTCTCGTCGATCCAAAAGATGATGCTCTCGCCGGTCTGGTCGACCGGCATCACCTGCGGACCCGCGTCGCAAAAGGTCCCGCCGCAGGCCTCGGCGGTGGTTGGCGCGGCGACCACCAAAGGAACGACCACAGCCGCCAACAGGGCGGGCGCGAGCAGCTTGATTGAGTTGCGAATCAGCATGTCGGTGCTTCTTTCTGGTGACTATCTCTAACTCTAGCTCTAGCGCCTACGCCCGCGGCTGAACCAGGCGATCCCAAACATCCCGAACATGGCCAGCATCCCCTCGAGGCCGACGCGACCGATCGAGCAGCCCGGCTCGGGGCCCGAGAGCTGGTCGTCGTTCCAGGCCTTCAGCAGGCCGTCGATGTCGTCGCCGTTGTCGGTCTCGACCTGCGGCGGGCCCATCATCGGGACCTGCTCGATCCGCAGCGCGGCCGGGTTGCCGTCGAGCTCAGGCATCGACCCGCCACTGTCCAGCGCGATCGTGCGACCGTCCGGCAGCTCGATGTAGGACGGCCCGCCATCGCAGTCGTTGACCCGCGTCGCGCCGATGTTGTTGTCGACGGTCGGCAGCCCGCTGGTGGTGTGAAACAGCGGGTCTTCGATCATCTCGTGGGGCGACAGCAGCGTGAACAGCCGGGTCAGCTGGGTCGCGTTGTCGAGCATCTCGAGCGCGTGCTGGGCAGGCCCGTAGATCCGCGCCTCGAAGTCCGCGGCGAAGCCCGGCTGCGTGCCCCACGCGGTCTCATCGATCAGCCCCTCGTAGCAGGACACGCAGCTCCAATAGGTGTGGGCGGCGACGCCGTCGGGGGCCGGCAGGTAGATGTTCAGCAGCGCCTCGACCTGCGGGTGCCTGAAGATGCACTCGAGCCCGTCGCAGGTCATCAGGACCTGCGACGTGAGCTCGTCGACCACGTCGACCGCGGCGATCCCTTCGAGCGCCGACAGGCTCCAGCTCGACTCGAACACGCCGGAGGTCGAGATGATCGCGTCGGTGCCCGAGTACTCGGTGACAAACCCCCGACCACCCGCCTCGTCGATCGCGAGGCTGACGATCTCGTTGTAGTTGGTGCTCGGCCCGTTGACCCAGTCGTAGCGCGAGTGGTTGATCTCCACGTGCGGCCAGTTCTGCGGGGCGGCCCGCTCGTCGCCCAGGAAGAACGCCCGGATCGCCATGTCGTCGACCGCCGCGATCCGGGTCAGCCGGATCGGGATGCAGGGCTCGACGCCCGGATAGCGGACCGCGAGCGGATGGATCTCGTCGACCCCGGCCCCGCTGGCGAGCTTGACCGCCACGAACACGAAGCCCTCTTCGAGGTACTCCTCGAGGATCGGCGGCGCGTCGGGGTCTTGCGCGTAGCCGGCCTGATCGAGCCAGTCGGTGATCTCGGCGATGTTGTCGCCGGTCAGCGTCACGTACTCGAACGCGCCCGCGAACCCACGATCGAGGATCTCGGGCCCGTCGGTGTCCCCGCCGTCGCCCCCGCTGCTGAAGGCCTCGTTGCGTCCATCACCACCAGCCGAGAAATCTGCGGCTGCGCAGCCGATCCCGAACGACCCGCCGCAATCCCCGATCGAGGTGCTGTTGATCGTGAAGGTCGGGACCGTGGCCTGCAGCATGTTGTTGAACAGCGCCTGCGAGCCGACCAACACCTCGGGGACCTCGAGCACCGGGATGATCCACGCGAACCGCTCGGCGTCGCCCTCGTATTGGATCTGGATGTGCGCCTCGGTGTGTGGTTGGCCGCCGCTCTCGTCGATCCAAAAGATGATGCTCTCGCCGGTCTGATCGACCGGCATGACCTGCGGGCCGGCGTCGCAGAAGGTCCCGCCGCAGGCGTCGGCGACCTGCGGAGACCAGGCCGCGAGCGCGAGCATGCCCGGCAGCGCCAAGGTGAACAGACGAGAGATCAAGGTCGAAGGTGCGTAGGTCATGACAGCTTTGGTAGCTTGCATGCCACCGGCGCTCGCGCCAACGATCTTCAGCTGGAGCCGGATTCTTCGCAGTTTTCCGCAGCGCACCGCCACCAAGACGCGGGTGTCACACCAATTCGGGATACAGGTGGCGAGCCTCGAAGCCCTCCCGCAGGTCCTCGGCCCGCTCGTAGCGGGCGCCCAGGTCCACCACCAGGTAGCGCCGCTTGGACGGCGGCGCACCAAACAAGACGGGGCAGGCCTGGTTGCCGTGCTCGGTGTACCAACCGTCGAGATCGACGTCGTGGCCATGCACGACCACGCGCAGGTCCAGCCCTGGCTGCGACAGCTGGCGCAGCAGCTTGTTGGTGGTCTCGCCGGCCTGACCGTAGCTGGTCAGCAAGGTCCGCAGCATCGATCGCTGAGCCAGCTCGGCTTCGCCCGATGGCTCGAGCGCGCCGAGCTGATCGAGCGAAGGGATCTGCTCGTCGGGCGAGCCGTGGCACAGCAGCAGTCCGCACGGCGCCGCCACGGCCAGCAGCGCGCCACGAAACAGCGCGTGCATCCGGGCGATCGCGTCGGCCGACATCCGTCGCTCGAGCATCTCGACCTCATCACGATAGAACTTGCTGGTGTGCGGTCCGCCGATGTGCCCGTGGTCATGATTGCCGAGCAGCAAGTGGAAGTTGGCGGGAAATCGCGCGCGCAGCTCGATCATCGCCTCGACCAGCGCGGCGCTCTCGTCGGGGTAGCCAAACCGCAGCGCGTCACGCTGGCGGGCGACCGGGCTGGGCCCATGAACCAGGTCACCCAGCGACGCCCAGTGAACCAGATCCGGGTGCTCGGCGGCCTCGCACAGCCTATCGAACACCGCGCGGAGCCGCCGAAAGTCCTCGTGGTTGCCGTGCAGATCCGTGGAGATCAGCAGCTGCCCACGCGCGGGCAAGATCCGAACACGGCCCGCCATGCAAACCCCTCGCGTTCAGGAGAACGCGCTCAGGCCCGTGAGCGCGCGGCCAATCGCGAGGGTGTGGATCTCGTGGGTGCCCTCGTAGGTGAACACCGTCTCGAGGTTGCACAGGTGCCGCATGATGTGGAACTCGCCCATGATCCCGTTGCCGCCGAGCATGGTCCGCGCGGTCTGGGCGGCCTCACGAGCCATGCGCACGTTGTCGCGCTTGAGGTAGCTGACCTGCGAGGGATCGAGCTGGCCCGCCTGCTTGAGCCGGCCAAAGTGATAGGCGAGCAGCAGCCCCTTGCCGATCTCGTTGTGCAGCTCGACGAGCTTTTGCTGGGTCAGCTGAAAGCCCGCGATCGGGCGCCCGAACTGGACGCGATCCAGGGTGTACTGGCGGGCCCGCTCGTACACGTCCATGGCCGCGCCCACGGCCCCCCAGCCGATCCCGTAGCGCGCCTGGGTCAGACAGCTCAGCGGCCCCTTGAGCCCGCGCACGCCCGGCAACATGTTGTCCTTGGGCACGCGGACCTCGTCGAGCACGATCTCGCCCGTGATCGACGCCCGCAAGCTCAGCTTTCCGTGGGTCTCGGGCGTGCTCAGCCCAGCCATGCCGCGCTCGACCACGAACCCGCGGATCACCGGCGTGTCCGAGCCGTGATCCAAGGTCTGGGCCCAGACCACGCACAGGTCCGCGATCGGGCTGTTGGTGATCCACATCTTTTGCCCGCTCAAGATGTAGTCGCCGCCCTCGCCGTCTTGCTTGGCGTGGGTGCGCATCGAGCCGGGGTCCGAGCCAGAGTTGGGCTCGGTCAGGCCGAAGCAGCCGATCAGCTCGCCAGCGGCCATGCGCGGCAACCACCGCTGCTTTTGTTCCTCGGTGCCGTAGGCCGAGATCGGATACATCGCCAGCGCGGTCTGGACCGAGCAAAACGAGCGGATGCCCGAGTCCACGCGCTCGAGCTCGATCATGATCGTGCCGTACGCGACCGGGTTGAGGCCGGCGCAGCCGTAGCCCTCGATCGAGCAGCCCAGGAAGCCCATCTCGGCGAACTCGGGGATCAGCTCCTTGGGGAAGGTGCCGGCCTCGTAGTGCTGCTCGATCACGGGCATCACCCGGGTCTGACAAAAGTCGCGGGCGGCCTTCCAGGTCAGCCGCTCGTCATCGTCGAGCAGGTGGTCGATGCTCAGCAAATAGGTGCGCGGGTCCATGCGGGCGATGAAATACCACGGCCCGGCCCGCGAGTTGCGACCCGCCGAAATTCGGCTGCGGGCGAGTCAGTAGCTCTCGCAGCGAGTCTCGTTGGCGGCGCAGCTGAAGCGGACGTGGAAGTGCGCCGTGTGGCCGCTCGCGTTGCGCACGATCCCGTTGTTGGTGCCCGAGCTGCTGGGGTACTGGATCGTGCGCTCGAGCATGTCCTTGCTCGCCCCGGCCTTCTTGGCGGCCTTGTAGAGCCGCTTTTGCCGACTCGTGCTCAAGAAAATGTACTGGACCTCGCCGGTCGAGATTAGCGCCTGGATCAGCGCCCAGGTCGCGTCCCAGTCGACGTCGTCGATGTTGTCCGACGAGCCGCTCGCCGACTTGACCGGCAGCCGGACGTCGACGTCGCGGCCGCTCTGGTGCGACGAGTGCGGCTTGAGCCGGCCGCCACCTCGCTTGCTGATCGCGCCGATCACCAACTCACCGCTGAACCCCGTCGCGCGGCGAAAATTGGCGATCGCCAGCTGCAGATTGTGCAGGGTGTGGCTGCTGCCAAAGCACTCGTCTGGCTTGCGAATCGTGTACAGGACCTTGTTCTCGGGCAGCGCGAGCGCGTTGACGAGCTTGCCGCGATTGGGCTTGCCGACCGAGACCGAGCCGGTCTTGATCTTGACCAGCGGCAGCCTGGCAGCAGACACGGAGGCCGCGCTCGCGGTGCTCGACGAGCTCACGCTGGCAGACTTGGCGCTGGTCCCCGCGCTCGCCTTGGTCCGGGTCTCGTCGGCGTCGCGCAGAAGATCTGGGTTGTTCAGCGGGTCGACCCAGATCACCAGCTCTTGCCCGGCCTTGAACTTGCGCGGGACCTTGGAGTTCCAGCGCAAGCGCAGCAGATCCACGTCGACGTGGTGCGCGCTGGCGATCTTGTTCCACGTGTCGCCCGACTTGACCGTGTAGATCAGCTTTTGCTGGGGCGGCGGGATGTGCTTGGTGTAGACCGCGAGATCGCGGCCCGCGAACAGCTGCGGCCGCCTCTCGTCGAGCTTGTTCCAGCGGATCAGCGAGCCCGTGCGGACGTCGTAGCGGGTGGCGATGTCATCGAGCCGCTCGCCCGGGAGGATCGTGTGCTTGATCCACTTGGGCTTCTTGAGCTTCTTGATCTTGGGGGCCGCGACCTTGGGCTCGGGCGGCGGAGGCTCGGCCGCGCTCGGGCTGTCGTCGGGCTCGTCTTCGTCGGGCTCGTCTTCGTCAGGCTCGTCTTCGTCGGGCTCGTGCTTGTCCGACTTCGACTTGGCCTGCGGGGGCGGGCTCGACTCGGCCGTGACCTCCGGCAGGATGTCGGGGAGATCTTCGGGTGAGGGCAGATCGCCCAACTCGACCTCGGCCTCGGCATTGACCTCGGCATTGACCCTGCCGCGATCACTCGGCGGCGAGGCTGTCGCGACCGCAGGCGAGCCGATGCCCAACCCGAAGGTCAGCGTGAGCGGCAGAGCGAGCCACAACGAGCGAGGGCGACCATGAGCGACCGACGGGGGCGGCTCGGCTTGTGATGACTCTCGCTCGGGCTCACTCGGCATTGATCATTCGCTTGTTTCGGCTGATGGCTCGGCCGGCAACCCAAGCGCGACGAGCACATCTGGGTAGATCTTCGCGGCCAGATACTCGCAGCCTGGCATGGTGAAGTGCACACCATCCTCGCTGCGCAGCTCGTGTTGCTTGCCTTTGACCTTGATGGTCTTCAGCAACGCACCCTGTTCATCGACCAGATATTGGTTGGTGTCCAAGTATAGACCGGCGTCACCGAGCGCGCCGACGCCCTGTTCGTGGATCTCGCGGATCACCTTCAGCTTGCGCTCCAGGCTGGGACTGGTGACCTGTGGCAGGCTGAGCCACAGCACCTCTGCGCCATCTTCGCCGTCCACGGGGGTGGTGACGCTGGCCAGGAAGTCGTCGACCCGACCGCGATAGGCGGCAGGCCAGCCGTCGGTGTCCCACACCACGCGGCTCTCGCTCTTCCACGGCGCGATGTCCTGACCATCGTTGGCGCCCATGAACACGATCACGAGATCGGGCTTGCGGAACTCGACCTGGCGCTTGCCCTGATCATCCCAGTCAAAGAAGTCTGGACGCGACAACCCCGAGGCGCTCTTGGCCTTGCGATACGCGACGATGTCCGGGTTGGCGTCGAGCATGTCCTCGAGCACGGCCCCGAACCCGGTCGCCGCCAACGACGAGCCGACGATCAACACGCGACGGGGCTCGAGCAGCGCGACCGGCTCGGGTGCGTCTGCTGCGGCTTCGGCCTCGTCGCCAACCGCGACGGCGTCGGCCGCTGCATCTTCTTCACCGACGGCCGCGGGATCGCCCGTCGCCAGCACGGTTGGATCCTCTGAAGGGGCTGCGTCGGTGGCCGGGGGCGTGGGCGCCTGAGGCTCGACCGCGGGCGACGGTGCGTCGACTGTTCCACCCGTGCCAGACGGCTCGGTGCAGCCCAACAGCGCTGTAGCGCCAAGCGTGAACAGCGCCAATGCGCGGACGGTCGAAGGTCGGATCATGGCGGCGAAGCTAACTGAGTTCGATCTGGCAAGGAAATAAGTGGA
Organism: Enhygromyxa salina; assembly: GCF_002994635.1. Taxonomy (GTDB): domain Bacteria; phylum Myxococcota_A; class Polyangia; order Nannocystales; family Nannocystaceae; genus Plesiocystis; species Plesiocystis salina_B. The sequence goes on from NZ_PVNL01000139.1 coordinate 10,737, forward strand.
GCGCGGTGACGGGCGAGATCGACGCTCAGCCGGCGAGACCGACGCTCGGCGCTGAAGCTCGATTCCAACCGGTGTCAGTTTCCCGCCAATGACCCAGTTTGCGAACGCTGCCCGCAGGCGCGCCAGAAACCTGGCCCGAGCTGATAACCCACACTGGCAACGCGTCGGGGTCTGTGAAACACTGGGGCCTGGTACGGAGGACCCCCATGAAGACTGACTCGTCTGCCCTCGCCCGTTGGCGCCTCGCTCGTCGCATCTCACTTGGTGCGATCGTCGTCGCCGGCACCATGACCACCGCCGCCGCGGTCGCCCAGCGCATCGCCGCACATCCGTGCAGCATGTCGCAGCGCGCCAACGTCCAGAGCTACTACAGCTACTCGGGCATCGGTGTGGAGCTGACCCAAGATGGCAGTGATTTCGTCGTCGCTCGCGTGTTCGCGGGCAGCCCCGCCGACGGCAAGCTGTTCCCCGGCGCCGTGCTGCTCAGCGTCGACGGAGAGAGCCCCAAGCACATGCAGCAGTGGACCAACATGATCCGCGGCGAGCAGGGCACCCCCGTCGAGCTCGAGGTCGTCTACCCCTGCTCCGGCCACGACACCGTCGTGCTCGAGCGAGACGTCGTCCGCCTCCGCTACTAAAGCGTCGGACCTCTGCCAGTAAAAGAGCACCGAGCTGGCATCGCCAGTTGGGTGCTTTTTTATTGGTTCGAGATCGTCGTAGAGTTGGTTCATGACTGGCTACGGACGAATGGCACCGCGAGCCGTCGCGCTGTTCATCGATCTCGTGTTGATCGGGTTTGTGACCTCGATCATCAGCGGCCTGCTCGGCACCGACAGCCACGGCGTGGTCGCCTCGGTGATCAGCTGGCTGTACTTCGCCGTCCAGGAGTCGAGCGGGTGGATGGCCACGCTCGGCAAGCGCGCGATGGGGCTCGCGGTCCAGGGTGTCGACGGCCGGCAGCTGAGCTTCACCCAGGCCAGCATCCGCTGGGTCGGGCGCTGGGTCTCGGGACTGGCCCTGGGGTGTGGGTATCTGCTGGCGCTGTTCACCGACAAGCGGCAGACCCTGCACGACTTAATCGCCGGCACTGTCGTGGTTCAGCGCTGACGTCGCGCTAAGGTGACTGAAGCCATGACCCTCGATGAACTCGCCGCCCTGCTCGCGCGCACCACCGAAGACTTTCGGCGTACCGAAACGCACTGGCAGTTCGCGCATCAAGGCGTCCCGATGGCGTGCCTGACGGACCCCAGCTTCGATCGCATGCGCTTCATCGCGCCGGTCACCGAGCTGAGCAAGATGGACGAGGAGACCAAAAATGCGGTCCTCGAAGCCAACTTTCACACAGCGCTCGACGCTCGCTATGGCAGCTCCAACGGCTTGCTGTTCGCGGCGTTCATCCATCCGCTGAGCTCGCTGGAGCTCACGCTGGCCGTCTCGGCGCTAGATCAGGTCGCCTCGCTGGTCCAGACCTTTGGCTCGCACTACAGCGGCGGAACCCTCGAGCTCATTGGCGGCCGCGAGCCAGGCCTGCACGATCTAGAGGACGATGACGACGATGATGACGACAGCGGCCCGCTGCTGAACTAAGCTGCGCGCCCATGAGGCAGATCTGGATCAGTCGCGCCGGCAAGCCCGAGGTGCTCGAGCTACGCGAGGCGCCGGACCCCGAGCCTGGACCCGGCGAGATCCGGATCCGCGTCGCCGCCAGCGGCCTCAACTTCGCGGACATCAGCGCGCGCATGGGCCTATACCCCGACATGCCGCCGATCCCCTGCGTCGTGGGCTACGAGGTCTCGGGTGTCGTGGACGCGGTCGGCGAGGGCGCCAGCGACATCGAGCTCGGGGCCAAGGTCGTCGCGCTGACTCGGTTCGGCGGGCACTCGGACGTCGTCTGCATTCCTCGCGCCCAGGCCGTGCGGATCCCCGAAGGGATCTCCATGACCGCCGCCGCCGCGGTGCCGGTCAACTACCTCACCGCGTGGCTGATGCTCGTCGAGCTGGGCAACGTCCACGCGGACCACACCGTGCTGGTCCACGCGGCGGCTGGTGGTGTCGGCCAGGCCGCGCTTCAGATCTGCAAGCATCGCGGGGCCTCGGTGATCGGCACCGCGAGCGCGGGCAAGCACGAGCGCCTGCGCGAGGTCGGGGTAGATCACTGCATCGACTACCGCAACCTGGACTTCGAGGCCGAGGTCATGCGGATCACCGAGGGTCGCGGGGTCGACATCGCGCTCGACGCCGTCGGCGGTGAGTCGTTCTCCAAAAGCTACCGATGCCTGCGCCACTGCGGGCGCCTGTTCATGTTCGGGGCCTCGAGCTTCGCGCCCTCGGACAAGCGCCGGCTGATGCCGATCCTCAAGGGTCTCGTCAAGACCCCGAAGTTCAAGCCCTTCGACCTGCTCGACAACAACCGCGGCGTGTTTGGCATCAACCTCGGGCACCTGTGGCACGAGATCGATCGGCTCGGCACGCTGTTCGAGCAGGTCATGGACAAGGTCGGCGACGGCACGCTCACGCCCGTGATCGATCGTGAGTTCAGCTTTGATCAGGCCGCCGAGGCCCACGCCTATATTCAGGGCCGAAACAACTTCGGCAAGGTGCTGCTGGTCCCGTGAAACGAGGACGCCGCCCGTGCGCGCGAGCGCAGGGCGGCGGGAGTGAGACCTCGGTCGACTGGTCGGCTAGCTGGCAGACGACTTGGCGAGCCACTTGGCGAGCTACTTGGCGAGCTACTTGGCGAGCTTGGTCGTCCGGCGCGGCTGACTGCACACGCCGCCTTGACCCTCGCCGACGGTGCGGATCGAGAACTGCGGCTCAGCCTCGACCCGGCGCCCGGCCAGCTCCGAGCGGACGGTGCGGACCATCAGCGGGGCGAGCTGCTCGACGGTGTAGCAGGGGATGTGCGGCTCGGCGTGGGGGTTGCCGACGCCCGAGTCGTCGGTCAGGAACAGATACTGGGCCCCGGTGAGCATCGCGGCGGCCCGCATCACGAACTCTGCCTCGCCTGCGACGCCGGAGCTGGCCACCGGGTACACCGCCACGCCCATGCTGCGCAGACCGTCGACCGCGTCGAGCGTGTCGTCGACCTTGTTGGCGTGGGGCGGCGCGTCGGCGACCAGGAAGGTCACGCGCGCGGTGTCACCGTTGCGCCACGAGAGCTTCTCCGCTGCCACCAGCGCGGCGTCCATCGCCTCCGGGTAGTCGCCGCCGCCGTTGGCCGACTGCGCGCCAAGATCCTTCTGGAACCGCTCGAGGTTGCCCGTGAAGTCGAACACGCGGGTCGTGTACTGATCACCGGTGTCGCGGTAGACGATCAGGGCGAAGCGCTGATCCACGCCGGGGAAGTGATGCTCGATCGCCGCGGCGATGTCCCGGATCTCGACCTTGAGGAACTCGAGCTCGTCACCCATGCTGCCGGTCGCGTCGATCACCAGGGCGATGTCGAGCTGATCGGGGAGCGTGCCCTGGGTGTCCTTGAGGGTCACCAGCTGCTCGATCTGGTCGTTGATGCTCACCGTCGCGCTGGCGTTGCCGTGGCTGATCTTGGCCTTGCCCTGCCCCTGGCGGCCGCTGTCCCAGCCCTGCACCCAGACCACTCGGCCGTCGCTGCGGGTCATCATGTGCTTGCCGTCGATCTCGACCTTGGCGTTGCCGACCGGGCGCCCCTGGGTGTCCTGGACCCGCAGGACCGTGCGCTGGGTCGCAAAGGCCGAGGCCAGCTGCGACAGATCTGCCTGGCTGCGGGCCTGGTCGACGAACTTGTCGAACACCCAGGGGTTGAGGTTGTCATCGAAGCTGCCGGCGGTCAGGGTGCCGGACTGGATGTTGCGATCGCGGCGGTCGTGCTCGGCGGCGATCTTGGCGGACTCTTCGGAGGGGCGCTCGCGCATGGCACCCTCTCCCTTCTTGTCAGCCTTGGACTTGGCGGGGCTGGGGCTGGCGGAGGACGGCGCCTCGTCCATCATCGCCATGCCGCCGACCCCGTCGCCGCCGGACGCCGCCCTGGTCGCTCCGGACCCGCCGCTCGGGCCATCCATTGCGGGGGCAGCGGGCGCGGGCGCGCTCTCGGCCTCGCCAGCGGCCATGTCATCGGCGTAGTCGTAGCTCCCGGGAGCCGCCTCGGCGTAGTCTCCCTCGTACGACGGCTCCATCGCCGTCTTTTCTTCGGAGGGGCTCGGGTATGCGTGGTCTTCGGGGCTCTGGGCGGCGCAGCCAAGACCGAGGGCGGGGAGCAGAAGGAGCAGGCAGGTGAGCTGAATCGAGAGGCGTCGCATGGCGGGGTGTCCGTGGTGCGGCGGCGAACGCAGGCCTGGAAACCCGACTTACAGCGACAGCTGGGTTGTTTGCGGCCGCGCGAACCCGTGGACCTGGGGGCACGCGGACCGCGGTGGGCCTGCGCGGGGCTCGGATCCAAGCCCGCGGCGTCTGCGTTCCAGCTGTGCAGGGGAGCGTCCGTCGAGGCTTGACGGTGACGCGAGCGTCGGCTAGACCCCTGCTCCGCGTCAGACAGAGCTGCTATTCCGGCATAGCTCAGTTGGTAGAGCAGTCGGCTGTTAACCGACTTGTCGCAGGTTCGAGTCCTGCTGCCGGAGCTACCTGAGACAAACCCCGCATCGGACCGCTTGGCACGGTCCCCGCGGGGTTTGCTTTTGGGGCATGGTGGCGCGGCGGGTCCGGGCCTCGTAGAGGTCCGCGTGCATCGTGCGGTCGGCGTGAACTCGGACCTCGCGGACGGTCGAGCCGACGAGTTCCTTGGCCTCCGGTCCGGCGAGGCTGAGGATCTCGCTGCCGGCTTCCGAGCTACACTCCCTGCTGTGCCGCCCAAGGCCAGGACGAAGGAGGCGACGATGACTGAACACAAGATCTCACTCCGCGGACCCGCCGCTCGGGGCACGGTCGTCGCCGCCGCCGTTCTGCGAGACCTCCTCGATGTCGTCCTCCAGGGCTGCCAGCAAGCAGTGAGGCTCCGTTGCGAGGGGCGCTCCTCCGCCCGCGGACAACCCCCCGCGTGGCTCGATCAAGCTGCGGCGTTCGACGTGACCGGAATCCGCGAGGGCTCGACCCAAGTGGTGGTCGCAACGCAGCCGCTGAGGACGGCGGCACCGGACTACTTCGCGCAGACCGACATGTTCGACGAGGTGGATACGGAGCAGTCGGCGCTCGACCTGTTCCTCGTCGGACTGGGCGACGCTGCGGCGAACGAGACCAACAGCGACTACTTCGACGCGGGGTTGCTGCGGACGTTCGGCCGCTTGGACCGCGTGTTTCGTCGCGGCTTCGCCGAGATCGAGTTCGACGGAGCCAAGAAGCTGGTCATCGACTCCGAGCGCATGGGTGCGATCGGAAGCCTCAAAGCCACGGTGCCCGGTTCCCGACAGGTTCGTGTCGCGGGCAAGCTCGAGCAGATCAAGCACAGCAACCGACGCTTCACGCTTCTGATGGACGAGGGCTCGCTGAACGGCGTCGCCGATGACTCGATCTCGCCGGACGAGCTTGCTGAACACTTCGGTCGGCTCGTCATCGTCAGCGGCGAAGCGGTCTTCCGGCCCAGCGGGAGCCTCCTCCGCGTTGAAGCAAAGCACTTGGAGCCCGCCGGAGAGACCACCTCAATCTGGTCCCGGATTCCCCGGCCGCTGTTGGAGGAGAGGACGAGCCCGGACAAGTACCGCGTGGCTCAGGGTCCGCGCTCGGGGCTTGCCGCGATCATTGGGAAGTGGCCCGGCGAAGAGACTGACGATGAGATCGCAGCCGCTCTGGGGCAGATCTCGTGACAGCTAGGCCGGGGCTGGTCGTACTCGACACGAACATCCTGGTTCATCTGGTCCGTGGCAAGGCCCCCGGCCGCCACCTGGACAGCACCTACGAGTTGTCTTCGGCCGCGGTACGGCCCCTCATCTCGGTGACAACCGTTGGAGAGTGCCTCTCTCTCGCCAAGCAGTTTGGCTGGGGATCCGAGAAGGAGAAGGTACTCCTCGACTTGTTGAAACAGCTCGTCGTCGTGGACATCAACGACTCGAGCGTCCTCGACGCCTACGCGGACATCGACTTCGCATCGCGGAAGAACGGGAACACGATGGGCAAGAACGACCTGTGGATCGCGGCGGTCGCCGTGGCCGCGAACGGGTGGCTTCTCACCACGGACAAGGACTTCCTGCCTCTCGACCCTGACTTCCTCCCGGTTGAGTGGGTGAACCCCCAGGCTCTTCCTGCCTGACCGTAGCGTGCGCCCACGGACTCGCCATTGCTAACCCTCTCGCGCAAAGCAACGCGACGCGTAACTTTTCGTAAGAGAGTCAGATCAGCGACGGCGACGCTCGCGGTTCGCACTTGCGTGTCGGGTGAAGACGCAGATCACGAACCAAGAACCACCAGAACCTCGAGGTTGCGGTCCTAGCCCGGCTTGCGGAACAGAGCCCCGACGTCGAAAGGCACGGCACCAAAGGGCTCGGGGCGAGCGTCGGGCGCGGCCCCGTGGGTCGAGACCACGAGCCACAGCGCGCCCTCGCGACGGTACACTTCGAGGGTCTCGGCGAGGGGATCGACCAGCCACAGGTGTCCGACCCGTGCTCGGCATACAGGGGCATCTTCTCCACGCGATCGCTGCGCGCAGTCGAGGGCGAGAGCACCTCGCAGATCCAATCGGGGACCAGCGTGATCGGGTTGTCCTCCGGCTCGACGTAGTGCTCGACCCGCCAGCCAGCGAGGTCCGGACAGCGGATCTGCTCACCGAAGGCAAGCTCGGGCTCGACCAGGATCACCCAGCCACCTGGGCCCGACTTCGTGTCCCAGCCAAACTCGTGACCGAGGCGCACGACGAGCGCACTCGCGGCGCGTGTGTGGCGAGGCCGTGGGCGCGGAAGTACCCGGAGCTCGCCTGCGACAATTTCGGCCCGGGTGTGGGGCGGCAGCGCGCGGTACTCCTCGTAGAGTTGCTCGAAGCGCGAGCGAGGTTTGACTTCACTCACCCTTCGAGTCTACCTCACGTGACCGCGCCGTGGCTCGCGCCACTCGCGCCCGCCGCCATCTGGATGGGGCGACTAGGTTGAGCGTGGATCCGCGTAAATCGTGTCGACGGCGATCGAGACCCCCTGCGAGGGCAGCTCGAGCAACCCTCCCGCGACGCTGGTCCGCAAGATCCACTCGTCACCCTCGCGCCGGAAGACCTCTACGTAGGGCTCGCCCTGAGAGATCAACACGTACTCACGCAGCGAGGGCAGGCGCTGGTAGTGGCGCCACTTCTCGCCGCGATCGGCAGCCTCCGTCGAAGGCGAGAGCACCTCGACGATGATCGCCGGGTTGGTCACGGCGTTTGGATCGATGTCCGAGCGTTGCTCCTCGCTACAGACCACGGCGACGTCCGCGTAGGTGCTGCGGTTGGTCGCGTCGATGCGAAGTTTGAGGTCACTGCTGTACACCGCGCAGCCCTTGGCGCGGAGCATCACGCGCAGCTCTGCCCCGATCGCCATCGCCAAACGAGCATGCTCGGGTGTCCCGCCCGCCATGGCGTAGACGCACCCGTCGACAAACTCGAGGCGCACCTCGCTGGCAGCCTCGAGCGCGAGGTATTCGGCGTAGGTCGCATGCGTCGCTGGCTCGCCCATGCTCCGAGATCATACATGCAGCGAGAAGGCCCGGCACGCGTCACTCACGCACGACTGATATCGACGAAGTTGGCTCCCAGCCCACGACATGAGCGAGACTGCGCCATGTCCGAAGACTCCAAGGCACGCAAGATTGGCTACTGGGTCACGACCGGCCTGCTCGGCCTCGTCTTGATCGCCAGCGGGATCATGGACCTGGTCGGCCCGCCGGATCTGGTCGAGGCCATGGCCCGGCTGAGCTTGCCGCTGTATCTGCCGCCGCTGCTGGGCGTCGCCAAGCTGCTGGCGGCGGCCGCGATCCTGGCTCCGAAGTTCGCGCGGCTCAAGGAGTGGGCCTACGCCGGGGTGGTGATCGACTTTGTCGGAGCAGCCTACGCGCACATCATGTCGAACGAAGCCAGTGAGATCGTGGCCCCGCTGGTCCTGGTCGCGCTGACGTTTGCGTCGTGGTTCCTGCGGCCGGCGAACCGGAAGCTGCCCGACCTGCCTGCCTCGGCCTGAGCCGAGCTACCACAGGACCTTGAGCAGCTTCTTGCACTCCTTGGCCATGGCCTCGAAGTGCTGCGGATCGTTCCACTTGGGATCGAGCGGGTGTCGCTTGCCGGGGAGCCCCTGGGGCACGCCGCTGAGCGCGACTTGGATCGGGAACACGTCGGTCCGAGCCCACTTCTGATCGCGCAGCTGCGGGGTCTCGAGGGCCATCCAGGCGCGTGGATCGTCGCCCCAGACCAGCAGCTGGGGCTCCGGCGGCGCGCCGTCGTAGTCTTCGACGACGCCGGGCCAGACCAGCAATGCTGGACGGGCGGTGCCCGCTTTGAAGCGCACCATCGCGGGCAGCAAGATCGCGTCGCCGGGCAGGGTGTCTTCGACGCTGCGGCGCTCGGTCGGCCGATCTAGCAGCGTGCCGCTGCCGTGGGTCAGCCAGTACTCGACCCCTGCGTCGCCCACCTTGCCGACGATGTCGTCGACCGACACGGCGGAGATCTTGGGCCCGCTGAGCTTGTGCTTGGTCGCGATGAAGCTGGGCCGCTGCGGCGGCGGTGGCTCGGCGTCTGGGTCGGGTGGCGGCGGCAGCGGCTCGAGCGTGCGCTCGCCGAGCTGCAGCTCGGTCCACTCGAGCGCGTCTGGATCGACGGTCCACAGCCGACCGAGCCGGGCGTCCGACTTGGGCCCGCCAAGCACCAAGCTGCGCTTGTCGTCGTCGACGAGCAAGGTCATGCACTCGGCCAACTTGTCGAGCCGGACCTCTTGCGCCTCGGGCAGCGGCGGCGGCTCGAGCTCGCCGGTCTGTTGACCGGGCAGCGGCTGCTGGGGGTGACGCTTCTTGCCCTTGTGCTTGGAGCCGGCCGCGCCGCCGCGGGTTGGGTTGGGCTGGGCGATCAGGAACCGCTGCAAGGTGCCGCGGCTGCGCAGCACATATACCCACCGCTCGTCGCCAGCGATCGCCAGCGGAGTCATGTCGCGCTTGCCAGCTGGAACCCGCTCGCCGGCCAGCCGCAGATCTCGTGCGGTCCACCCGACCGCGCCGTCCTTGGCCGCGAGCAACACCCGACCGCCGCGGGTGCCATCTGTGCGACCAAGGCACACGATCGACTCGGCCTTGACGGGCACCGGGCTGGTCGCGTTGAGGCGTAGCTGCGCGTAGCCAGCGGGGTGGGCTGGATCGATCACCCACGCGGTCGCGCTGCCATCGCTGAACACCGCGCGGCCGTCGGCGCTGGCGACCACGGCGATCGCAGCGGGGCCCGGAGACTTGCGCTTGTGGACGGGCGCGCCGCGGTCGATGTCCCACAGCATTTCACCCTGGGTCCCGACGCCACACAGCAGATCGTCGCGGACCAGCGTCACGTGATCCACGTAGCCGCCGAGCTTGGTGCCGGCCTTGGTCACCGTGGTCGAGCTGAGGCTGCCGCGGAACAAATGCTGGCCGCCGATCCACAGCGTGCCCTCCCAGCCTTCGACGACCGACGGTCGGGCCATGCTCAGCGGGATCGTGCGCTGCTCCGCGAGCGTCTTGGCGTCGATGATCCACAGCTCGTAGGGGAGCGTGACGATCAGGTGGCGCGCGTCTGCGCTGCGCTCGATCGCGAGCGGGCGATCATCGAGCGCGAGCTCGTCGAGCGGGGCCACGGACGGAGCCATGATCATCCGCCGGGCGCCCCCTTCGCCGCCCACGACCACACGTCGCTGAGGTGCCGTTCGCCGCGCCATGTGTGGTCAGGGTATCACGGAGCGTCGCGAGGATCGTGGGTTGAACCGAAGGTTGCACGCATCGCGGGAGGGTCTGGCCCGAATCGGTTCCGCGAACATCCTGGCCAGACGCGCAGTCACAGGCCCCGGCGGCCCCCAATCGGCCCGCTCCCGCCAGCGCTCACTCGCAGGCGACACCCATCGGCGCCGGGATACACACGAAGCCGCCGCTCTCCAGCGGGTTGCCGCCGCACCAGCCCCAGGCGCCGACGTTGTTTTGCATGAAGTAGCTGGCCGGGTCGGGCCCCTGCGCGCAGGCGCCGGTACTGCATGGATTCGACGCGAACGGGTAGCACCACTTCGAGGTCCCAGACCCCGTGTTCAGCAAGAAGTGCTCGGCGAGCTTCCAGAAGTTGGTGTTGGAGCTGGTGTTCCAGCCCTGGTTCTTGGTGTGCCACCAGCACGCGTACTGCACGTTGTTCTGCATGAACAAGCCCTTCCAGTGGTAGCCGGGCTCGGAGTCCTGGCACGGACCGTGGATCGGGTTGCAGGGCAGCTCGCCGACCAGCCAGTCCTGCAGGCAGTTGTTGGCGGTGCAGTCGTTGGCGCAGCCGTCGTCGTCGACGTTGTTGCCGTCGTCGCACTCCTCGACGTTCGCCTGCACGAACCCGTCGCCGCAGGTGGCCTCGGCGCAGCTCGTGGGGCAGGCGTCCGTGTCATCGTCGTTGCCGTCGTCACACCCCTCGACGCCCGCGTGGACGTAGCCGTCGCCGCACACGTTGAGCGCACAAACGGTGGTCAGGCAGGCGTCGGTGTCGAGATCATTGCCGTCGTCGCACTCCTCGACCCCGGCCTGGGTGTAGCCATCTCCGCAGAACGCCAGATCGCAGGCTGGGCACATGTCGGTGGTGTCGACGTTGCCGTCGTCGCACTGCTCGCCAGCCTGGAGCACCCCGTCGCCGCAGGTGCCGGGCATGCACTGGCTGTTGCACTCGTCGCCGTCGATGTCGTTGCCGTCGTCGCACTCCTCCACGCCCATGTGCACGAATCCGTCGCCACAGCTGGCGACCATGCAGCCCTCCACGCAGTCGTCGGTGTTGTCGGGGTTGCCGTCGTCGCAGGCCTCGATGCCCTCGTACACGTAGCCGTCACCGCACGACGCGATGAAGCAATTCGGCGTGCATTGGCCCTGCTCGGAATTCTGCGGGCCAAGATCACACTGCTCACCGGGCTGGACCACGCCATCCCCACAGCTGCCGCCGTCGCTGTCGCCGTCTCCGTCTCCATCGCCGTCTCCGCTGTCGGTCTCGGCGTCGCCATCACCGTCACCCGCGCTGAGAAAGGGATTGAGGTTGCGGCCGTCATCGCCACTGCAACCCCACGCGCCCACGCCTGCGAGCGCGCACACGACCACTGAAGTTCGAAAGATCTGCATGGCGGCGGGAAGGCTATCACGGCGGGCCAGCCCGCACTCACGGGATGTGGGGAGCCACGGCCGCGATCAATCCGGCTTCGACCCAATCCCGCAGCCAGCGAGCGACTTGCTCGGGGCTCGCGGCGTCGCCGGCTTCTGCATCATTGATCCCATCATGACTGTCGGCATCGATCCCCGCCCCCGAGGCGGCCACGCAGATCTCGACGAAGGACTTGCCCTCGAGCAGCGCCTGCAGGCCCGCGGCCTCGTTGGCTTCGAGGTCGCGGTGATACACGGTCAGGTCCCGCCGCCAGATCAGTGTATGTCCAAGCCTGGGCGGGTGATGTTTGCGCGCGAGCTCGAGCGACTGGCCCTCGCGGCAGAGCGTGAACATGGGCGAGAATGGCCGCGTGGTCGCGCGCAGGCGCACGGTCTTACCCGCGACAAAGCGCAGCTGCGGCCAGCTGTCGAGCTCGATCTCGGCCAGGTCCGCGGGCGCGAGCGGGCGCTCATCGGCGACGGCGAGGATCTGCGCGCGGTCGAGCTCGATCCACGCGACCTCGATCAGCTCGGGCTGATTCACGCCCGCCTCGTGCTGGCTGATGAAGCTCGGGAAGTCACGCGAGTAGCGGCGCAGGTCCGGCTCGCGCGACGGGCTGACCAGCACGTAGTCGGTCACGAGGTTGTGAAATTGCACGTGACCGAGCATCCACGCGACGGTGGGAAAGTGCTGCTCGAGCACGCCCGCGAGCCGCCAGTAATAGTCGTTGGCGTAGACCTCGAGCCGCTCGACGCGGCCGAAGGTGTCCGTCTCCGCGAACGTGCGCGCCACCGCCTCGCGCACGCTGGCGGGGCTGGACTCGAGCATGTCGGCGGCGCCGGTCGGGAAGCAGATCACCTTCCACAGCAGCGCCTGGGCGGCGGCGAGTGAGCTCGTGTCGGTGGCCTGGGTCTCGGCGTGGAGCCGATCCAGATCGATCTGCGCGGGCCGTGGCTGAGGCGGCGCGTGCTCGGGCAGCTGGTCGAGCACCTGCTCGGCGATCTGCGCCGCCCGACGCTGCTCGGCCCGCAACACAGACCACGCTGGCGTGTCCTCGTCCCACTCGACCAGCGACGAGATCGCCCCCCAGCGCGTGAGCGCGTCGCGGTAGAGCGCCCACACGTCATCGGGCACGGGCCCCAGGTGGGAGTCGAATTTGTAGTGGCCGCGATCGCTGTGGTTGGCCAGGTGAAGCTGCCACACGCGCTCGCCGGGGACCCCGTCGAGGTACTCCTGCGGATCCCAGCCATGGTTGGTGCAGCTGACAAGCACGTTGTTGAGATCGAGCAGCAGCAGGCAGTCCGTGCGAGCGCACAGCTCCGACAAGAACTCCCACTCGCGCAGCTCGTCGCCGCAGTGGGTCACGTAGCTCGACGTGTTCTCGAGCAACAGCTGGCGGCCGAGCACGTCTTGCACGCGCGCGACCCGTTCGGCGACCGCGGCCAGGCTCGCCTGCGTGAGCGGGAGCGGCAACAAGGCGTGGCTGTGCAGGCCCTGGTGGGTCGACCAGCACAGGTGATCCGAGACCCACGCGGGCTCGGCCCGATCGATCAGCGCGCGCAGTCGCTCGAGGTACTCGCGGTCTGGAGCGTCGATCGAGCCGATCCCCAACGACACCCCATGGAGGACCACAGGCATGGCCTCGCGCACGCGCTCGAGCACCCGCGCCGGTCGCCCGCCGTCACCAAAGAAATTCTCGCTCACGAGCTCGACCCAGTCGACGTCGAGCTCACCGTCGAGCGCGCGAGCGTAGTGCCGGGTCCTCAGGCCGACCCCATGCCCGATGTAGGGCCGGTCGGTGCCATGTTTCGGGCTCGTCATCGCGCAAACGAGCGTTCAGTCTACGCAGGTACACGCGAGCATGTCGAACAATCTGCCAATCGGGCGACCCGCAAACTTGGTCGCGGGTGCGGCCACGTCGGCCGGGTTTGTCGCCCGTGCTGGCGCGACTGACCTGGGGCCCCCCACGCGAATGGGGGCCAGAGCCTGGGAGGGGCAACGCTCGCGGTCGTTCGGCGTTGGCGTTTGACCCTGCGCCTTCACGCCCGCCAAGCTTGGAACCGACGCCATGACCAGGAACAACAAGCAATTCGTGTCCGCCTTCGCCCTGTCCGCCGCCGCCCTGTTCTTGGGTGGCTGCAAGAAGACCGAGCCAACCGCCGAGCCAACCGCCGAGCCCACCGCCACCGCGCCAGCCTCGAACGCCGACGAAGACGTCAAGTGCTTCGGGATCAACAGCTGCTCGGGCGAGAGCGTGTGCGCCGTCAACAAGCCGGACCTGGGGATCGAGCACGCGTGCGCGGGCGAGAACGCGTGCGAGGGCAAGGGCTGGATCAAGGTCAGCCGCAGCGAGTGCGAGACCCAGAGCGGCGAGGTGCTCGGAACGCTCTAGGCTTGTCAGCGATGGGCCTGGACCTGCTGCAACATCTGGTAGTTGTTGTAGCCGAGCAGGCCGAACATGATCGCGATGAAGAAGTCGCCGCTGACGAGCAACGCCGTCACAGCCAGCACACCAGCGGTCCCGATCCCGAGCTTGAGCGCGATCGGCCAGGCGTCACGCGGGCGGAACTTTTCGATGATCGCCTTGGCGATGTGCCCGCCGTCGAGCGGCTGCACGGGCACCAGGTTGATCAGCCCCCAAAAGATGTTCACGTAGAGCAGGAACAGCACGAACAGCTCGAGCCGACCGCCACCCGACAGCGGCGGCCCGCTGCCGACCGGGACCCCGATCCCCGGCAGCAAGTTGGCGCTGTGTCCACTCAGCAGCACACCCGCGAAGATCAGGCCGCCAAAGATGAAGCCGGCGCCGGGGCCCATGAAGTCGATGAGAATCCGCTGCTTGCGGCTCTGGCTGCCGGGGCTGAAGATCGCCAGGCCGCCCATGCTGTGCAGGACGATCCGCGGCGGCCACCCGTAGGCCTTGGCGGTGACCGCGTGGCCGAGTTCGTGGGTGAGGATCGAGACGAACACCGCCGCGGTCCACAGCGCCATGCCCACGAAGATGTTGATGCTGGCGCCACGCACGGCGACGGCGCCGAATATGATCGAGATCAACCAGAACATGGGGTGCACCCGGACGGGGATCTTGCCGACCGAGAAGTGCAGGTCGAACTTGGTGGTCTGGGGCTCGGCGAGGAACACAATTGCAGCCTAGCAGGGAATCCTCGACCCCCACAGGGCGCCTCGGGAGAATGTCGCCTTGGCCTTCGGGATCACGACTTGCCAGCCGCGGCCGCGCGGAGCCTCAGGCTGGCGTCGCGGCGCGCTCGATCGTTGGTCCGACGCTCGGCGGTGATCCGTTTCTTGCTGGCCGCCCACCCGCAGATCAAGCACCCCTCGAGCTCATGATACTGCGCGGGGCAGTGCTCACGACCAAAGTAGATGATCTTCAAGTGCGCGTCGGCCCAGCGTGACTCGGGGAACCACTTTTTGAGGTCGCGCTCGGTCTGCTCGACGTTCTTCGCGCTCGACAGGCCCCAGCGCGCGGCGAGCCGGTGGATGTGAGTGTCGATCGGGAACGCGGCCACGCCGAACGCCTGGGCCATGACGACGCTGGCGGTCTTGTGGCCGACGCCGGGCAGCGACTCGAGGCCGGCGAAGTCGCGGGGCACCTCGCCGCCAAACTCGTCGACGAGCTGCTGGGCGAGCGCCTTGACCCGCTTGGCCTTGGTCGGCGCGAGTCCGAGCGTGCGGATGTGGTGGAGGATCGTCGCGGTGCTGAGCTCGGCCATGGTCGCTGGCGTGGGGCCGTCGTTGAACAGCGCGGGGGTGACCTCGTTGACCCGCGCGTCGGTGGTCTGGGCCGAGAGCAGCACGGCGATCAGCAGCGTGAACGGGTCCTGATGACGCAGCGGGATCGGTGGATCAGGGTAGAGCTCGTCCAAAATGGCGAGGATCTTCTGGGCCTTCTCGGCGCGGGTCACGGGTTGCAGCGTACACAGCACGGCCGCCCCGGCCCAGCGCCTGCCCTTGCGCCCCGCCCGTAATCAGCGACACTCCGCCCCATGTCCCAAGAGGGCCAGAAGCACAAGCAGGGCCAAAAGCAGGGCCAGAAGCAGGGCAAGCAGCAGGGCAAGCAGCACGAGCTTGCGATCGCCACGCGCGCTGCCGACTACCCGCAGTGGTACCAGGACGTGATCCGGTTCGGCGAGCTGGCCGAGCCGGCCAAGGTCGTCAAGGGCTGCATGGTCATCAAGCCGCATGGCTACGCGGTGTGGGAGAAGATCCAGCGCGATCTCGACGGGCGCTTCAAGGACACGGGCCACCGCAACGCCTACTTCCCGCTGCTGGTGCCGATGTCGTTCATCACCAAGGAGGCCGAGCACGTCGAGGGCTTCGCGCCGGAGCTCGCGGTGGTGACCCGGGCGGGCGGCGCCGAGCTCGAAGAGCCCTACGCGATCCGGCCCACGTCGGAGACGATCATCGGCCACTTCTTCGCCAAGTGGATCGACTCGCACCGCGACCTGCCGCTGCTGATCAACCAATGGGCCAACGTGATGCGCTGGGAGCTGCGCACGCGCATGTTCCTGCGGACCACCGAGTTCTTGTGGCAAGAGGGGCACACCGCCCACGCCAGCCACGACGAGGCCCGCGAGGAGGTCAGGCGCATGCTCGATGTCTACGGCGACTTCGCCGAGCAGGTCCTGGCGATGCCCGTGATCCGCGGGACCAAGACGGCGACCGAGCGGTTCGCGGGCGCGCTGGACACGACCTGCATCGAGGCCTACATGCAAGACGGCAAGGCGCTGCAGGCCGGCACCAGCCACGACCTCGGCCAGAATTTCGGCAAGGCCTTCGACGTCAAATTCCAGAACGAGGCGGGCGAGCTCGAGTACGTGTGGCAGACCTCGTGGGGCGTGAGCACCCGGCTGATCGGCGGGCTCGTCATGACCCACAGCGACGACGCCGGCCTGGTGCTGCCGCCGCTGGTCGCCCCGATCCACGTGGCGATCATCCCGATCTTCCGCACCGACGAGCAAAAGGCCCAGGTCCTCGAGGCGGCCCAGCGCATCAAGGCCGCGCTGAGCGAGATCGATCTTTCGACCCCGCGGGCCCGGTTCCGCGACTTCTTGGAGGTCGTGATCGATGACCGCGACCTGCGGCCCGGCGCCAAGTTCTACGACTGGGAGCGCCGCGGCGTGCCCATGCGGATCGAGCTGGGGCCCAAGGATCTCGAGAAGGGCCAGGTGTGCCTGAAGATGCGCGTGGACACGCCCGCGGTCAGCGGCAAGCAGTTCCTGCCGGAGGCCGACTTCATCGCCAGCGCGCAGCAGCGCCTGCTCGACTACCAGGCCGCGCTGCTCGAGCAAGCCCGTGAGCGCCGCGAGGCGAACACGGTCACGCTCGACACCTGGGACCAGTTCCTGGCCACGTTCGCGGGCGAGGACAGCAAGTTTGCGTGGTGTCACTGGGACGGGACCACGCAGACCGAGCTGGCGATCAAAGAAGCGACCAAGGTCACGATCCGCTGCGTCCCCCTCGAGGGTCAGGGGCCGGCGCCAGAGCCGGGCGTGTGCATCTTCTCGGGCCAGCCGTCCAAGCAGCGCGTGCTGATGGCGAAGGCGTACTAGGATAGGAGCCGCGGTGATGGAGTTCGCTGATCCTCGTACGGTCCGGTCGATCACGGCAGCTCGCAAGGCTTGCGCGCGGGCGGCTGGTACGTGGACCTGTGAAGATCCAGACGATGACCCGGCCGCCGAGGCCGAGCAGCTGGCCCGCGATGCAGTCGAGCACCTCGAGCAGGGCCGCTGGGATGAGGCGTGCGAGTGCGCCGAGGCGACAGCGAGCTTGGCCGAGGAGCACGGCCAGGGCACGGTGTGGCGCGAGTTCGTGTTGCTCGTCGAGGAGGCGGCCGAGACCGGCCGGGACAGTCAAAGCTGATGACACGCCCGCCCGAAGACAAGCTCGAGGTCTGCAACCTGCACCTGGTGGGAATCAGCCAGGGCGGGGTCGAGACCAACATCCGCGTGCCCGAGCTCAAGCTGATGTTCGACCTGGGCATGGTCCCCCACGGGGCGCTGAACGTGAATCGCGTGCTGGTCTCGCACGGCCACAATGATCACCTGGCCGGGATCCACTACTACATCTCGCAGCGCAAGATGATGGGCCTGCGGCCGGCGATCTTGCATGTCCCCGAGGAGATCGTCGCGCCGCTGAACACGGTGCTGGGCGCGTGGTCGCAGATCGAGGGCTTCGAGTACGAGTACGAGCTGCGCCCGGCCAAGCCCGGCGAGCGGTTCAAGATCGGCCGCGATCTGACGGCGACGGCGATCCGCACGGTGCACCGGGTCCCGAGCCTGGCGTGGGCGATCGAGCGAACCACCCACCGGCTCGACGACGCCTACCGCGGTCGCCCGCCAGACGAGCTGGCCAAGCTGCGGGCCCAGGGCGTGCCGATCACCCACGAGGTCGTGACCCCGCTGCTGTGCGTCACCGGCGACACCACGATCGACACCTTCCTGAGCAGCGACCTGATGCGCCGCTGCAAGGTGCTGGTCCACGAGGTCACGGCCTGGGATCAGCAGCGCGACGTGGCGTCGACGCGAGGCTACGGCCACACCCACGTCGACGAGATGATCGAGCACGTCGAGAAGTTCGAGGGCGAGGCGCTGGTGCTGGTGCACCGCAGCTTGCGTCACTCGCGAGCGTTCGCCGAGCGCGTCGTGCAAGACCGGTTCCCGGCCAGCGTGCGCGACAAGGTGTTCGTGTTCGGACATGACTGACAACGGGTACGACGCGGACCTGTTGATCCTCGGCGGCAGCTTCTTGGGCGTCGAGCTGCTGCGGCTGGTTCGCAACCACCGCCGCGGGCGCAAGCTCAGCGTCATCGTCATCGATCGTCAGCGCACGCACCCGTACATTCCGCTCGGCCACGAGCTGCTGACCGAGCGCATGACCTACGCCGTCGCGGGCGACACCGAACTCGAGACCGAGCGCTTCGCCATCGCGGCGCCGGGCGTGCGCTGGGTCCAGGGCGAGCTGGTGGGCTTCGACGCTGCCGCCCACGAGGCCCAGCTCGACGACGGTCGCCGCTTTCGTGCGCGCTTCGTGGTGTTTGGTCTGGGCTCGGAGATCCGCGCGCCCGCGAGCTTGCCGGGCGGCGCGCGGATGCTGGCGTACAAGTCCAAGGCGCAGTTCGAGCAGTGTCGCGCGGCGCTGCAGCGGGTGTTGGCCGGCGAGGGTGAGCCGCCCAGCGTGTTGGTGGTCGGCGGCGGGATCTCGGGGGTCGAGATCACGGGCGAGCTCGCGCACCTGGTGAAGGCGCGGCCGTCGACCTGGCGCGCACCGAAGCTCGTCATGGTCCACGGCGGCGACCACCTGCTGCCCGGGCTCACGCCGCGCGCGGGCCAGCGGGCCGAGGCCGCGCTGCGGGCTCAGGGCGTCGAGCTGCTGCTCGGCACCCGGCTGGTCTCGGTCGGCGCTGACTCGGCGACGGTCCACGGACCTGAGGGCGAGCGCGTGATCCCCTGCGCGCTCGGGTTTTGGGCTGGCGGACTCCAGCCGCCGCCTGTGCTCGCAGCGATCGATCTACCCCACACCGAAGACGGCTGGCTGCGCGTGGGGCCGACCTTGCAGTGCGTGTCGAGCTCGACTGAGCGCCCCGAGCTGTTCGCGGGTGGCGACGTCGCCCGGGTCTACGGCGGCGACGGTCGCTGGCCGACCATGCAGCGCGCGATCGAGGCGATCTTCGCGGCCAAGACGATCGCCGCCAACATCCTCACCCTCGCCCGGCACCCGCCCGACTACCCAGACGGCGTGCCACCGCTCGAGCCGCACCCGCTGTGGTCCGACTTTCCGCATGGGGTCAGCATCGGGGGGCGATCGTTGATCGTGTATGGCCGGCTGGTGTTCCCGCTCGCGGGCTTCAACATCTGGTTTCGGCGGTTCTTGATGCGCCAGTACATGCGCCGCTATCGGGCCTGAGCGGCGCCGCGTCACAGCCCCTTGATGCCGACCCCGACCGCGGTCAGGCACATCTCGTCGAGGGTGCCCTCGCCCAGGTTCACCTCGATCGGGGTGTCGAGCCCGACCTCGGCGAGCGCGTTGACCAGCGCCGGGTTGTTCATGCTGTTGTCGTACGCGCACCGGACCCGCACGATGTCGCCGGCCTTGACCCGCACGCCCTGGTTCGCGGGCGCGTCGTACTCGTAGATTCGCTGCCAGTTGAAGTCCCAGTTGGGCGTGTGGACCAGACAGGTCTGCTCGCCAGTGTCGCGGTCTTCGATCCACGCGCGCATGTCGACCCCGACCAGGTGCATGTGGTTGGCGACCGCCCAGATCCGGGCCTCGACGCTGTCGGGGAACGCGTTGCCGTTGCTGGACACGACCCACTCGTACTCCTCGACGTGGTCCGACGCGCCCGCTGGGATCGAGAACGGCCCGGTCAGCGAGGTGCCGGCCCCGGGCGCGCCAAGCAACGTGAAGATCGATCCGTACTCGGGCTTGTCGGTGCTCCAGCGCAGCGCGAGGCCGGTGCCGTCGTCGGGCGTGGGCCCGCCACCGGTCGCGTGATAGTGGACGTTGAGGACCAGGCGCGACCCGGCCGGCAAGCTGATCCCGACGCCCGCGGGCGGCTCCATCGGTAGTCCGCCGGGGACCCAAGCGCTGATTAGCTGGCCGCTGACGCCAGAGCCACCCCCGCAGTTTTGCAGCACCCCGCCGGGCCAGCTCGCCGACGCGGCGGCCTCGTCGACGTAGATCAGCACGTGATGGACGATCTCGCGGTTGCCCGGGATCAGCTGAATGCCGTCGAGGTACACGTCTTCGGGGTTGCCCGGGTCGAGGCTCAGGCAGTGGAAGAAGTCGAGCGTGTTGCCCTGCGCGTCGATCGACACGGGCGAGCCCATGGTCACGGTCGTCGTGGGGTTGGCGAGGTCGAGGTTGGGCGGCGAGGGCAGCGGCGCGGCGTCGGCCGGATCGCCCTCGGGGCTGCCGACATCGGCCCAGTCGCGCAGCAGCTGGATCTGCGCGTCGGTCAGACGGGCGTCGTGCTTGTACGGCATCGGCGGCTGACACTGCGCCGTCTCGAGCGCGTGCCACGGGGGCATGAGCCCTTGCTCGGCCTGGTCAGCCATGATCGCGGACCATGGCGCGGTCTGAGCGTAGTCCTGCATGGCGAAGGGGGCGATGCCGCCGTCGGTGTGGCAGCCCTGGCACGCCTCGGTCACCAGCGGGGCCACGTCTTGGTGCCAGTTGGGGCGCAGGGCGTCGCCGTCGCCGTCGCCGTCGCCGTCGCCCGGGTTGTCGCCGTCGCCGTCTCCGTCGCCGCTGCTCGTGTCGGCGGTCTCGGCCGCGTCAGTCTCGGCGCCGTCGGGTCCGCCGCTCGTGCACGCGAGCACGGACGAACAGCACAAAACCAGAACACGGGCATGCGATCGAGCCATGTGCCGAATTTATCAGCAACGCGGCAAGATCGGGGCGAACCCGAGAATCTGCCTAAGAACCCGTGAATTCGGCCCGCTCGTGCACGTTTAGCCAGCGCAGCAAGTCACTGCGGCTGACCAGCCCGAGCAGGTGATCGCCATCGCTGACCACGAGCGGATCGACCTCGCCACGCATGAGCTGCTTCAGCGCGCGCCCGGCCTCGGCGGTGGCCGGCAGCGTGCTCAGCTTCTCGGCCGGGAGCATGATCTCGGCGACCGGCGTGTTCGCCCAGCTGGTCTTGTGGAGGTTGCCGATCTGCTCGAGGCTGACGAGTCCGAGCAGACGCCCGTCTGTGCTCTCCACCGGGAAGGTCAGCTGCTCGCTCGGCAGCGCGTAGTCGCGGATGAACTGCTCCACGCTCAGCCCCGGATTGACGCGCGCCAGCGAGGACCGCATCACGCGACTGATCGGCACGTCCTCGAGCCCCTCGCGCACCAGCAGATACTGGTAGCTGGCTCGCGCGGCGTTGTTGAGGAACCACCCGATCAGCAGCAGCCACAAGCCCGAGATCAAGGCACCCGCGAACAGCTCGATCACCCCGAAGGCCATCAGCGTCCACGCGAACAGCTGGCCCACGCGCGAGGCCCAGCGCGTCGCCTTGCGCAGGTTCCCGGTGATGGCCCACAGGATCGAGCGCAGGACCCGACCGCCATCGAGCGGGAACCCGGGGATCACGTTGAACAGCGCGAGCAGGACGTTGATCGGGCCCAGCCACAGCAGCAGCGTGGCGCCGGGTCCGATCAGAGTCAGGGCCGCATGGGTCGCCTCGAGATCACCGCTGGCGGCCGCCGCACGCAAGGGATCACCCGCGAGCCACAGCGCGGCAAACGTCGCGCTCAGGCCGATCACCAAGCTGGTGAGCGGCCCGACGATCGCGACCAGGAACTCGGACTTCGGCGAGTCGGGCTCGGCCTCGAGGTGCGCGATGCCACCGAACAAGAACAAGGTGATCGCACGCACCGGGATCCCCCGGGCGTTGGCGACGATCGCGTGGGACAGCTCGTGGGCCAAGATCGAGGCGAAGAACGCGAGCGCGGCCGCGAGCGCCGTGGTCCAGATCAACGCGGGGTGCCAGTCGGCGTGCCAGCGCGGGAACACGGCCAAGCCGAGCTCGCCGGCGATCAGCGCAAAGATGATCAGCAGGCTCCAGTCCACCCGGATCTCCACGCCGAATGCCCGCCCAAGCCGAAAACCTGCACCCGATACCCGTGGCGCCCGCGTGTGTTTGTGGGGAGTCGATGTCTCGTTCATACCTGTCAGATCGATCCAGTTCGGCGCGCGCCGTTGCGTTTCATCGCGCGCGCGAGCTTGCGTACCCGCTCGCGCGTGGTCTCGATGGTCAGCAGGACGCTGCCGGTCGCCACCGCGTTCTCGAGCCGCCGAAACTCGGCGCGGTTCTCGGCCGAGCCGCCAAGGCCGGACACCACCCCGCCGAACACGCCGGCGACGAGCGACACGACAAGGACGCCACCCAGGCTGACACCGAGGAGCGCGTCGGGTCCACCGACCCCAGCGAACGCCCCACTCCGCAGCAGGCCGAGCACCAGGGCGACGCACAGCGCGACGAACACACCGCCGATCAACCCCGCCTCTCGCACGGAGCGGCCCGCCGGCGGCAGATCCTCGGGGCGGATCTCGTGCTCATGAATCGCGGCGGTCGCGACTTCGTGCTCGCGATCGCGGTGCGTGGCCGCTGTCTGCAAGGTGCGCTTGGCGGCTTCGGCTGCCTCGCGGTTCGGATAGATTCCGTAGACGATCCGTGACACGGCGTGATCCCTGTTCGCGTGGGCACACGCGAACATCTCCAAACGTCCCACCGCATTCGCGCCAGGCCAGCGAGATTTACGCGGGCTCAGGCCGCTCGATCGTGCAAATCTTCCGCGTCTGCACTATGGCCCACGGTCTCGACCTGCACTCGCAGCTGTCGCTCGAACGTGAACGCGTCGTTGAGCATGAATCCTCGAGCCGGCCTGCGTTGAGGCTCACAAGCGCCCGCTCGTAGCACACGGCCTCGAGCTGGCTCAGCGCGTCCTCGATCTCGCCCTGTGACTCGGCGTTGCGGTCGAGGTTGCTGAGCACGACCGCGAGGTTCGCCCGGACTCGGGCCTCCTGGACCACGTGCGGGCCGTCGAGCGCGAGCAGTGTGGCGAGCGCCTGACGTGAGCTGGACTCAGCGCGCTCGGGCTCGCCGGCCAGGTCCAGCGCGGTCGAGACGTGGTCGAGCAGCTCGACCTCGAGCAACGCGGCGCGCTCTGGATCGCCGAGCTGCCTCGCGTAGCCGAGGCCGAGGAGCCCGACCTCGACGCGCGCCTGGACATGCTGCCAAAGTACCTTGGCGAGTGAAGGCAAGGTTACTTTGGCACACCAGCCGCCCCTGCCTCCCGCTCGGCAGCTCAGCGGACGAGCATCTCGAACCACACCGTGCCGTCGCTGGCGGGTTCGATCGGGTTGAGGCCGAGTACGTAGCCGAAGCCGCGGCCGTTGACCTCGATGTCGGGGGAGCCCGTCGTCGGCCCGATGCCCGAGCCGGCGGTATCGTCGAGCGGGCAGCCGTTGTTGCCCTCGCGGCTCCAGCATGGGCCGTAGGTGGGCCGCATCAGCAGCGGATCAGCCAGCGCCTCGCACTGCGCGACGCTGAAGCCGTCACGATCGCCGCAGTGAAAGTAGAGGTCGGTGCTGCATAGCTCGTCCTGGACCATGACGGTCCCCTGATCCATCGGATAGCCGGCAGTTTCGTCACACTGCGGCGAGGGCAGGCTGGCCATGAACTCGCCGATGTCGACGCTGCCGTCGCCGATGTCCTTGTAGACCGCCCACTCCCCGGACGGGATGTGGCGGAACATCAGGTCCGTGAATGGAAGGTCGTGATAGGCGGGGCTCTTGTAGTCCGCGCCGTTGGGCCCGGGGATGTTGCCGACCGTGGTGGTATCGGTGGTCAGTAACTCGCGGCCGTTCCAGGTCCAGGTGTCGACACCGTCGTCGGCCGAGATCAGGACCAAGGTCCAGCCGCCGCCGTCGTAGTCGAACTGCTGATTCCCAAACTCGCACCAGACCACGTAGGGCTCGCCCGAGCCGTCGTCGCCGTCGGGATCGATCGTGTAATTGAACGTGTCGGAGTCTGGCAGCCGGGCTCCAAGATCGGCGCAGCTCAGCGCGGTCACGCAGGTCCCGTCGGCGCAGCCGGACACGCAGTCGTCGGACTGGTTGCACATTTGTCCGTCATCGCACAGCGCGTCACAAATGCCGCCGCAGTCGAGATCGGTCTCGCCGGTGCTGAAGATCCCGTCGTCGCAGGTCGGCTCCTGGCACAGCTCGGTGCAGCTGTCGAAGTTGCTGTCGTTGCCGTCGTCGCAGCTCTCGCCCGGATCGAGCGTCCCGTTGCCGCACAAATCTGGCTCGTCGGTTTCGGTTTCGGTTTCGGTTTCGGTTTCGGTTTCGGTGTCGGCGTCGGTTTCGGTGTCGGTGTCGGCGTCGGTTTCGGTGTCGGTGGTGTCGGTGGTGTCGGTGGTGTCGGTGGTCGAGGCAGTCCCGCTTGGAGAACCGGAGCCCGGGCAGCCGCCGAGGAGGACCACGCCCACCGCGGCCAGGCCCGCCACACAGGCGAGTCGAGCGATGGTGGGCACGGGAGGAAGAAGAGAATGGTTCATGGCTCATGGGTGCTGGTGCGCCGAAGATTGGATCCGTATTTTTCGGATTCGGATTGCGCCGTCTCCCACATAGGAGTTTATGAAGGCGACTCACACACCGTCGATCCCCTGCTCGATTCCGCTCGGCCTCACGGCTTGCCCAACCAAGACCCCGCCCACCGGAACCGAAACTGACACCTCGACCACCGGCGATGGAGATGGAGATGGAGATGGAGACGGCCCCGGGGGTCAGGAGCCCAGCGCGATCTGGTGCGACGGGAGATGTTTCCTGGTGGGAGATGTTACCTGCTGGGAGAGATCCTCTGCGAAAAGGTCAAGCGAGGCGACGCGAGGCATTGCACCACGGTCCGCTATGGCTGCTCGTCGTACCAATAGACGGTGCTGCTCCACGTTGGATGGAGTTCGGTGATCACCAGGTCACCGAGCCACAGGCCCACGGTCTCGACCTGCACCCGCAGCTGTCGCTCGAACGTGAACGCGTCGTTGAGCATGAACCCGTAGACACTGACCAGCCCCGGCCGCGCCTTGATCGCCCCGGCCAGGGCCTTGCGATCGAAGTGCGTCCAACCGGCGTCGAAAAATTCTTCGGTGCCCGTGCCGTGATAGCGGGGCGGCCACGCGTCGATCGGCTGATCAGTCCAGATCTGCCAGTCGCCCTCGCCCCACCACAGATCCTCGAACGGCCACTCGACCCGCAGCAGCACCCCCACGAGCTTGCCGCGGCCGCGGTGATCGAACAGGCGGTGCACGGGCACCTGCGCGGGTCCAGAGCGGGGGCTGGCTGGCGTGGCGGCCGGGGCCGAGGTCACGTGCGCGTGGAGGTAGCCGAAGTCTGGATCTTGCTCGACGCAGCGGCGGATCCACAGCCCGAGCTCGACGCCCACGCGCGCGTCACCGTCGTTGTGGAGCTCGATGCGCGCGGCTTCGCGGTAGGGCATCGGCAGGCGCAGGTACGCGCGGTGTTGGGTGGCGCCCATGACCAGGCTGTCAAACTCAGCCTCGGGCTCGTCGGCGTTGTCACCCGCGCCCATGAACTCGGCCAGCGGCAGCTCGATCGCGGGCTGGTCTGCGCGATCCCAGATCACCCGCAGCCGCAGCGCTCGCCAGGCGGTGGCGGCCTGGCTCGGGTCGAGCTCGACGCTGAGTCGCTCGATCGTCCCGCACCCGCTGTCCTCCCAGCGCAGGCTGGCGCCGGGCTCGAGCGACTCGGTCACGCGAACGCTCGGCGCTTGCGGCCGCCGGGCACCCGCGACCGCGTCGCTCCACGCTTGCCCGGCCTCGTCGAGCGCTCGCGCGGCGCCGGGATCGAGCGGCAGCGTGAGGGTCTCGATCGGGGTGTCGGCGTCGTAGCGGGTGTAGCCGATCTGCCAGAACACGCCCCAGCGCTGGTCCGCGTCGATCAGCCGGATCTCGGCGTGCTCGGCGAACGGGATCGGCATCCGCACGGTTGGGTAGTGGATATCCGGATAGGGCCCCGAGTGGACCAAGCCGCCCGCGAACGGACCCGTGACCGGATCGAACAGCTCGCCGACCGTCATCGACAGCAGCTCGCCGTAGTCGAGCATGATCTCGACGCGGGTGTCGGCGACCGCCGCGATGTCCCCGGTCGAGATCCGGTGGATGCAGCCGGGCCCATCGACGGACAGCAACACGTTGCGGTGGCCGTCCGCCCACGGGTAGGTCGCGCCGTCGAGCGCGTTGAGGCCGTCGCGGTCGTACGTGCTCGCCAGCTCCGCGTGCCCGGGCTCGAGCAGCGGGAGCGCGTCGAGCCTGTGGAGGCGCTCGAGAAAGTAGCTCACGTCACGCGCTGGCGCCGGGCCCTCGCAGGCCAGCGCCGACGCCAGCGCCGTTCCGACGAGCAACCGTCGAGCGCCCGAGCGACGCGCCGCGTTGATCGAACACGGCCGCGCGCCGGGCAGCTCGAGCCCCCGCGGACTCAGGGGATGCACTCGTTGGCGCAGCTGGACTGACCGCAGATGAGCAACGCCGTGGTCGCGGGGGTGTTCGCGTTGCACATGGCCTGACACTGCAGCGGATCGCCGCCCATCAGTACGCAGTCGTACGCGCAGGTGCACGCCGCGTCGTTGAAGCACGCTTCGGCTTCATCACAGCAGTTGGCCTTGATGCACGTGGAACAGGGGGTGTCCTGCAGGTCCGGATCGCAGACGCCGCCGTCGCCGTCACCATCCCCGTCACCATCTCCGTCACCGTCGCCGTCACCATCGCCATCCCCGTCGCCGTCACCATCTCCATCCCCGTCTCCATCTCCATCTCCATCCCCGTCTCCATCGCCGTCGCCGTCTCCATCTCCGTCGCCGTCTCCATCTCCGTCGCCGTCTCCATCTCCGTCGCCCGGATCACCGTCACCATCGCCCGGATCGCCGTCACCATCGCCCGGGTCGCCGTCGCCGTCTCCGTCTCCGTCTCCGTCGCCCCCTTCCTGCTCAGCCCCCTCCTGACTGTCGGTCCCGGTGCCGGTCGTGTCGCCGTTGGTCTCGTTGCCGCCGCTCCCGGTGATCCCCACGTCGTCGCCGCCGCAGCCGAACGCCAACAAGACAGTGAACAAGCTCGCTCCTGAAACTCGGAAAATCGTCTTCATGTCAGTTCCTCACGCAAGTGTAGCTTGTCACGCGCAGGCCCCCCAGATTGTAGCGGATCAAGACGGGATGAAGCCCGCCAACAGTCGCAGCGCTGGCTCCACGAACAACGGCGACGGCACGGCGATCCAGGCGGCCGTCCACGCTCGACGGGCGCCGATCCCCCAACGAGCCACGCCCACGTGTCGCTCGAGCAGCAACCCCGCGCCATGAACGACGAAGAAGCTGGCCATCAGCGCCCCGGCGACGAGATCGAGTGGCACCCACGCAAACCAAAAATGCAGCGCGGTGCTGGCCGCAAACGCGGCACAGATCCCCAGCGTGGCGCGACGGCGACGCGCCAGCGGCAAGAACAAATTGTCGTGGAGCCAGCCCGACACCGCCCGGTTCCAGCGACGCCCCCAGAACTCGCTGAGCGTGGTCGAGAGGATCGGCCGGTCGTTGATCCGCGGAAATTCGAGGCCAAAGCCACGGTAGATCATCAGCACCAGCGCGTGCACGGTCTCGATGCTGGCGTAGCAGAGCACCAGGCCAACGCCCCACCGCAGCGCCCAGCGACCGACCCCGCGCAGACCCGGCGCGAGCTCGAAGACGGCGACCCAGGTCACGAGCACGAGCGCGAGGTGGCCGACAAACCACGCGAGCTCGGCCCGGTCGTAGCGCGACGAACGGCGCCGGAGCGCGCGTACGTCAAACAGCGCCGTCAACATCCACACGCGCCCCCAGAACGACAACCCCGCGGGGCGCCGGGCGAGATCCAGCGCCCGACCCAGGCTGACCGTGACCAGCATCGCGAGGATCGTCCGACCCACGATCCACCCAGACGGCAGCAGCAGCGGCGCCACGCTGGCGATCGCTGCGATCCCGACGCCGAGGTAGCGCGACCGCTCGCGCGGCTCGTCGCGCCCGCTGACGCGCGCACAGGCCAGCACCGCCAACATCCACACGGCGAGGGCAACGAACAGGCGAGCAACGTCAGACATCTAGAGACATCTAGAACCGCAGCGCGAAGCCTACCTCGCCGCCACCACGCGCGAACGCGAGTATTGGCGTCAGCTCCATGCGCCGCGCGAGCGGGATCCCCCAGGCCTGGCGAAACGCCTGATTGCGCTGCTTGGACCGCTTGAGCGCGATCGACCCGCCCGTGACCAGCGCGATACCTGGCAACAACAGCGGCAGGTGAATGTGGAGGCAGGACAGACAGAGCCCGAGCATGACCGTACCCGCCAGACTGAACGGCACACCAACCGAGAGCAGCGCGACGCCACCACCATGCAGCTTGCGCCCCGAGTCGAGCGGCCGGTTCCCCACCGGGAGGTCGCCGCGACTGTCGCTGGTCACCCGAGGTCGCGCCCGAACCCCAGCGACCTCGGCCTTGGGCACCGACACCACCGCGCCGTCCGAGGCCCGAGCGATCGCGAGGTCGGCGCCGCTGTGTGCCACGATCGTGCCCGCGAGCTGGGCCCCGTTGACCAGCTGCAGGATCACGCGCTGATCCTGCAACCCGTCCCACAGCGCGCGGCCCGTGAGCGACAGCTGGTCGTCGACCCGCGGCGCTGGGACGGCGGCCCCGGGTTCCGTGCCGACCGCCACGCCGGGTGCCGAGGTCGGGCTGGCGACCGGAGGCGTGGGTTGCGGCGCGTCCGGCTGGCCGGCCTCAGCACGCAGCGGCCCCGCGAACAACGCAGCCATCGCGCAGCCGACCACCGCTACCTGTCGGGCCCGCCCACGCAGCTCCGAGCTCGGGTAGAGGGCGAAGTGCGGGCGGCGTGTGGGCGCTGGGGATCGGTTGGGGTCTTGGATCACGGTGGTTGGCTCCTGTTGTCGGTGGTCCGCGCCGCCGTCGATCGGTTCACTGGGTTATGATCACCAACTGTACAGATTCTCAGACCGCACGTGGCAACAAATCGCCGAACTCGAGGGCACCGCGGTCGAGACCCCGAAGTTGGGCAGATGCCCGCGAGTCGCGGTAGATCCCAGGACAGACGGATGACGAGCCTACCGCTGGCCAGCACGGCCCCGCGTGCGAGCAAGATCCCCCTGCGTTCGGCCCTTCAGCTGCGCAGCGATCCCTACACGTGGTGGCCCAAGAAGTACCTGGAGCTCGGCCCCGTCTACCGGGTCGCGATCCCGACCGACCGCAAGCCGTGGATCGTGATCGCCGGTCGCGAAGCCAACGAGCTGGTCGCAAAAGAGGGCGCGCACCTGTTCAACCAAAAGGCGACCTACCCCAAGGCGCCCAAGGTCCTGCGCACGGAGCTACACCCGAGCTTCACCGAGGGCGCGCTGCAGCGTCACCTTCGTCGGCAGGTCGCGCCGGGGTTCTCACGCCAAGCCGCGGACCCGCACCTCCCGGCCATGATGTCGTGGGTGCGCGAGTACGTGGATCGCTGGAGCCCGGGGCAGGTGATCCGCGTGACCGAGGAGACCTCGCGGATCGGGCTCAACTGCATCTCGCTGTTCGCTACCGGTCGCGAGCTCGACGGCGACAGCGAGGACATCCGCAAGTACGCGATCTCGTTCACGCAGGTGCTCGCGCTGGGGTGGCCGCTGGCTGCGCTGAACTTCGGCCGCACCAAGCGGGCCCGCGAGGCGCTCGACGGCATGATCGAGCAGCGCCTCGCCGAGCACGAGCAGACCCCGCCCGGTCGCGACCGCGCTCCCGACTACTTCGACTTCTTGCTGCGCGGCACCTTGCCCGACGGCTCGCCCCTGCCCGCGCGCGAGCGCGTGGTGTTTGGCCAGATCCCGTTCAAGAACATGGGCGTCTACGCCGGGCGGGTCATCAACCACGTGCTGATGCAGCTGGTCCAGCGCCCCGAGGTGCTCGAGCAGGTCCTGCCCGAGATCGATCGGGTGATGGCCGACGACGAGCTCACGCTCGAAGAGATCGCCTCGATGGAGGCGACCCAGGCCGCCGTCAAGGAGACCCTGCGGATCCTCCCGACCGCCGTCACCTTGCAGCGCACGGTCGGCGAGCCGTTCGAGTTTGGTGGGTATCAATTCGAGGTCGGGGATCGGCTGTTCACCCCGCTGTCGGCCACGCACTTCCTGCCCGAGTTCTTTCCTGACCCCGAGCGCTTCGACATCGATCGCTACTCGCCCGAGCGCGGCGAGGATCGCCAGCGCTACGTCTACAACCCGTTCGGCCTGGGCCACCACGCGTGCGTCGCCCAGGGGGTGTTCGAGGCGCTGACCATGGTCGTGGTCGGCAGCGTGCTGTACCGCTGGAAGCTCGAGGCACCGTACAAGCTCAACACGATCTTCGACGCGCTGCCGGGGCCCGACCCCAAACACCAGATGCGGGTCATCGAGCGGCGCACGGTCGCGCCGCCGCCCGGCGTGCGTCGTCGCAGCCCGACCCAGCGCTACTCGCTGTCGGCCGCGATGCTCGACGCGATCGACGGGGCCCCCGAGGTCACGCTCGCCGACGACGAGCTGCTGTTCGCCCAGGGTGATCAGCCCGACTGCCTGTACTTCATCCTGGACGGCAAGCTGCGGGTCTCCACCGATCGTGGCGACGGTGAGGTGGTCGAGCTCGCAACCCTGGGGCCGGGCGAGGTCGTCGGCGAGATCGGGATCCTGCATGGGCTGCCGCGGGTCGCCACGGTCCGCGCCGAGGGGCCGGTCACGCTGCTGAGCGTCGACGAAGAGACCTTCGCCCGCGCGGTCGTCGAGAGTGACATCACCGCCCGCGAGCTCGGTGACCTGGCCGTGCGTCGCCACGCGGGCGCCCTGATCGCCCAGCTGTTCGACACGGGTCGGCGCATGCCTCGGCTCGGTCGCCACGGGCACGTGCTCGAGCTCGAGCTCGAGGCCGGCACGACCTTGTTCCGGCATGGCGACCCAGCAGAGAATTACTTCCTGGTCGCGTCGGGGTCGCTCGAGGAGCTGGCCGAGAGCCTGATGGGCGAGCCGCGGGTGCTGCGGGTGATCCAGGCGCCCGACTGTATCGGCGAGATCGGGCTGATCGACGGCCGCCCGCGACCGACGACCGTTCGCGCCGGGCCCAACGGCGCGAAGCTGCTGAGCCTCGACCGCGACGCGTTCGTGCGGGTGTCGCAGGGTGACGAGTCGCAGGCTGCTGTCAGCTTGGTCGCCAAGATCCGCTTCGATGACTCCGACGACGACGCGGACGATTACTGAGTCAACCCCACAGGTCGATCGCCGAATGAGGGATTCACCCCCACGGCCACGGCGGCTTCACCTCATCGCACCGATCACCGACCGGGCCCAGAGTGAAGCATGCGCAACCAACACCAGATGTTTCCCCGGGGGCGAGGCCAGCGGGCGGCGATGCTCGTTGCCCTCTCCGCTGCCGCACCGCTCGCGACCAGCTGCGACAGCGACGAGCCCAATACCCACGACGCAATCCGATCCGGGCTGTCGGGCGACAGCGAGGTGATCATTGAAGTCGATGTCGAGGGCTGCTACTCGCTCGCGAACAGCGGCACGGTCTCGCAGAGCTTCTTGCTCTCACACGCGACCTCGCTCGACGCGATCGAGCTGTGGATTATCCCCCATCTACACGACCCCACCCACCTGCGCGTCGAGCTGTCCACAGGCGACGGCCCCGGGGGCTCGCTGATCGCGACGTCGGAGCGCGTCAACCTGCTGCCCCGGGACAACGGCGAGCTCCCCGGTGAGGTCCCGGACTGGCAGACATTCACCTTCCTCGACGCGCCTCTGCTCCAGCCCGGCGCCTATACGATGCGCCTGTATCATGAATGGGGCGAGTCGGGCGCCCACGGCTCATGCCTGGACCCGTACCCCGACGGCATGTCGTACTCGCTTGGGTACCAGCCCACTCCGGACCGCGACATGGCCTTTCGTGTACTCGGGAACATCTGCGGCCCGGTCGAGCGGCTCGGCGACGACCCGCTCGACTGCGGGCCCGACCTGCTGCTGTGGCTCGATGGGGCCGACCGCGCCCAGACCTTGGCCAACTCGGAGCCCGCGGTCGACGGCCAAGAGATCGACGAGTGGCGCGACAAGAGCGGCCACGATCACCACGCGATCGCCTACGCACCAAGCAAGAAGGCCGAGCTCGACACCAGCGCGTTCGGCGGCCGGCCGGCCGTTCGCTTCGAGCAGGACTTCATGGAGATCCGCGATCTCGACCTGCGGCCTTCGACACACCAAGCGATCACCGCGTTCGCCGTGGTCCGTCGGCTCGGCGGCTATCCCAACATCTGGGTCGCCCAGGAGAACGGGTTCAACAAGCGCTCGCACACCCCGACTGGGGCCGCGCTCGGCACGCGCGTCGTGTCGTCGCTGGTGCTGGAGGGGACCCCCGACGACCGCCGACGCCACTGGCTCGCTGGCGGTCAGATGACCGACGAGAGCAAGGTCTACACAGAGGGCTCCGACGGAGTCGGGCTCGGCATGCTGCTGTACGCTTGGGACGGCTACGCGGGCGCGTACGCGGTCGACTACGAGCTCGCCGAGCTGGTGATCTTTGCTGGCGTCCTGCCCGAGAGCGACCGCGCGGAGATCGAGCAGCACCTGGTCGATAAGTGGGCGACGGACATCGAAGAGTGCCCGAACCCCGCCCCGTGGCCGCTGCCAGACCCACCCGCCGACGACTGGCCGCACTTTGTCGACACCAGCTACATCGACCTCGACGACATCGGCTGGATCAGCAAGTACCGGTCGACGATCGGCTTCGACTACTCCGACGACTTCGAGTACTGCCGAGCGATGAAGCACTACCACCACCCCTTGGATGAGGTGGACTGGGCGACCGTGGAGATCCGCTCGCCGATCGCCGGCGAGGTCATCGCGGTCGAAGAGGAGATGTTCGGCACGCGCGTGCAGATCCGCTCGACGGAGCACCCCGAGTTCGACTTCTTGCTGTGGCATATCGAGCTCGAGTCACCGCTGGCCGTGGGCGCGATGCTGCTCGAAGGCGAGGTCCTCGGCACCCACTATGGCAGCGACACCTACTCGGGCATCGCCGTGAGCACCGAGATCGACGGTCAGCGCCGGCTGTTGTCATGGTTTGATTTCATCTCCGACGATCTGCTCGCCGAGTTCCAGGCCCGTGGTGGCATCACCTCGCGCGCGGACGCCATCATCAGCCAGGCCGAGCGCGACCAGAACCTGCTGTGTTGCACGAACGGTGAGTTCGATGGTGATGAGGATCTCACGGACTGGGTCGAGC
Organism: Enhygromyxa salina; assembly: GCF_002994635.1. GTDB lineage: Bacteria > Myxococcota_A > Polyangia > Nannocystales > Nannocystaceae > Plesiocystis > Plesiocystis salina_B. The sequence goes on from NZ_PVNL01000139.1 coordinate 43,812, forward strand.
TCGACGGAGAGGCCAACGCTGGCGCGCCAGCGCCACCCGTGTCTGGGCTCGCCGCACCGCTCGAGGGGCCGCCCGCCCAGCTGGGCTTTCGCTGACTTCACCAGGTTGGCTGCCGCGGTCGGTCCCTCACCGGGGTCGACCGCGGATGGCTGACCTACACATAGGAAGCGTCGGCAGAGGCCGGAGGCAGCCGCACGCGGATCCGTGTGCCCTGACCCGGCTTCGACTCAATCGAGATCTGCCCGCCCAGGGCCTCGACGCGCTCGCCGATCCCGAGCAGCCCGAAGTGGCCCTCCGGCACCTTCGCTGGGTCGAAGCCGACGCCGTCGTCGCGAAGCTCGAGCTCCACGAACACGTCGACTTGGCGCACGCTGATCTGCACGCGTTGGGCCTTCGCGTGACGTGCGACGTTGCTGAGCGCCTCTTGCAAGATCCGACAGATCGCAATCGTGATGACCTCTGATGGCAGCGGCTCACCAAGCTGGAGCTGCAGCTCGACCTGCAGCTGCGAGCGCTCACGCAACTCGTCGGCGTATTGACGCAGCGCTCCGGCGAAGCCGAGCTCTTCGAACGCGAGCGGCTTGAGCGAACGAACCAGCCGCTCTTTCGCGTCGAACAGGCGGGCGACGATCCCGTCGATGGTGTCGAGCGCCTTGGCCGTGTGGGGGGGAGCCTCGCGCCGGGTCAAGTTGAGCTCGAGGCGCATCGCCGTGAGCAGCTGCGCGAGCTCGTCGTGGAGGTTGCGTCCGAGACGCTGCCGCTCTTGGTCGCGGCTGTGCTGCAGGTGCGCCGCGAGCTGACGCAGACGACGGGTCCGCTCGAAGACGCGACGCTCGAGATCTTCGTTGGTCCTGGCGAGCAGGACTTGCTGATCATAGGAGCGCCCGAGCAACTGGAACTGCAGGTGCCCGAGCACGCAGGCGATCACGGTCGTCAACACCATCACGATCGCCACGGTCCCGAGGCCGTCGACCCCGAGGTACGCCGGCTCCGCGACGAAGTACGCGCCGGTGAGCGCCGCGCTGACCATGACCGTGATCAGGACGCGGGCGCCGAGCGGCAGGCTCAGGGGCAGGATCGCCAGCGGCGCGATGTAGGAGGTGTGAAACCATGGCCGATCGGGCCCACCCGCGGCCGCGAGCATCACCCCCGTCGACACGGCGAGGGCGACCCCGATCAGGCCGATTACCGTCGAGGTCAGCGATGGCTGGCGCGCGACCACACGCGGCGCAACCATCGCAAGCGCCGTGATGATCAGGATCTGGATGCGCCAGCGAGTGAACGCGTCGACGAGCTCCGGGCGATCGGGGAACAGCAGCAGATCCGAAGGCCAGCCGAGCAACGTGGCGATGAAGAATGCCCCGCACAAGACCACGCCGTTGCGCTGGGCGAGGCGCTGGGCGTAGCGCTCGAAACCCACGTGCAGCCCATCTGACTTGGGGACGATGGCGTCGAAGATCCGCGCCAGCAGGCTCGCGCTCAAGCCTCGACCAACCCGATCTGGATCGCATGACGGACCAGATCCGCGACCGCGTGAGCGTCGAGCTTTCGCATCATTCGTGTGCGGTGGTTGTCGACCGTCTTGGCGCTGATCGACAGCGCCACCCCGATCTGCCTGTTGGTCAGGCCCTGGCCGATCAGTCGCAGGACCTCGAGCTCGCGCGCGCTGAGCAAGACGCGACCCGTGGCCTCGGCCTCGAGCACCGCCCCTCCGAGCGCGCTGCTGACGAACGCCTGCCCGATCACGGCCGAGCGAATCGCCTCGGTCAGATCCGCGAACGCGTCGTCCTTGAGCACGATCGCCTGGGCCCCATGCTCGAACGCCCGACGGGCCAGCTCCGGGGCCCGCAGCGCGGTCAAGATGACGATTCGGAGCTCCGCAGGCACGGCGTCGGACTCGGTGAGGAGCTCCGCGACCTCCAGCCCCGTCCGCCGCGGCATCGAAACGTCGAGCACGACCACGTCCGGGCGCTCGCGCACGACCGCGGTGAAGGCCTCGTCTCCATCGGCGCATGTAGCCACGACCTCGATGTCGGGCTCGCTGTCGAGCAAGCGCGCGAGCGCCTCGCGGACCAGCTGGTGATCATCCGCGAGCACCACACGGATGCGCTGCGATGTCGGTGGCACGCCCCGATTGTGCCGTGGTCTGACACGCGGTGCAAAGCGACTCGGCGTTTGTGATTGGGGTGAACACCCCAGCCGAGGGGCCTTGACCCGCCCTTGTCACAGCCACTGAAGTGACGGCCCGGCCCCTGGAGTCATTGGCTGACCGCAGCGATCGCGGCCCCAGCCCTCGCGGCCCCCGTGTCGCTGAAGTGCCACTGATCATAAAAACAATCCGCGCACCCCTCGAGCTCGACCGCCAGATCCACGAGCACGACCTCATGCTCGCGCGCAAACCCTCGCGTCTGCGCGTTGAAGGCCTCGACCAGCTGCCGGGTCAGGTCCGGTGAAGGCAAGAACCCCTCCCCTTGCCCCGCATACATGAACGGCGCCCAACCCCGACCCGCGCTCGGCTCCGCCCACGGTGCGACCGGCTGGGTCACGAGCACCAGACGCGCGCCCCGACCCCGAGCGAGCTCGTCGAGCGCGACCAGGCTCTGCACATAGTCAGCCAGCGCAGTCCGAAGCATCGCAACGTGCCCAGGGTGCAGCTCGACGACCCACCCGCGCGGATCGGCATAGGCCGCGCGCGGAGCCGCCAGGAACTGGCCGTGATTTCCCGGCCGATACCAACCACGATAGGTCTGCGCTCGACCCTCGACACCAAACGGCGAGGCCGGATCCAGCCACACGTCCCACGCCGCGCCCGGTGCCGAGCCGACCCACGGCGCATGGTTGAAGAACGCCTGGGCCTCGTTGGCGCCAAACATGCCCACGAACAGCTCGGGCCGCCGCCCGCCCTCGGTGAACACCTCGAGCTCGGGCAACAGCTCGCTCAGCGGTAGCCCGGCCTGAGCCAGCGCCGCCGCCCGCACGCCTGGATCGCTCTGGGACCTGCCCGCGCTTGCGATCTGGGCCGTGAGCGTGTCGGGCTCGTCGAGCAAGCTGCACTCGACCGTGCTGCCCCCAAGCACCAGCACCTCGAACCCTCGACCCACGATCACGTCACCGCGCAGCCCCTGACCATTGCTGGCGTGGCGAGATCGCGGCCCCGCGTCCGCGACCCAGGCTGGATCGAGCTCGTAGATCTCATGCCGATACGCGACGCGAGCACCCGCGAGGTTGTGCGTGAGCGGCTCGAGCGGGATCAAGCTCGTCCCCGCGAGCACCGCGAGCGTGACCAGAGCTGCCAGCCCCGCGCGGGTCCGGGCCGACTCGGGCCCAGGGCTGGACTCGGAGCTGGGCTCAGAACTGGAAGTAGATGAAGGGGGCATCAGGCCTCGCGTGTGGTTCGGTGAACAGAGCGAGCAGGGCGTACGCGGCGAGCACCCAGCCGACGTAGGCGCGCGTGCGCTCGCTCGTTGCGGATCCGTCGTCGGCCCGCATCGCCCGGCGCATGATCTGGACGATCACCACGGGCGCGAAGAAGTGCAGCACGTACAGTCCGTCGACCCAGGCCGCCGGATCGCGCCAGCTCGCCGCTTGGCCCAGACCCTGGACGGCGACCCCAGCAAACCCCCACGCGACCCCCAAGCTCGGCGCTCGAAACAACAGCCAGCCGACACAGACCGCGACAAAGGTCAACGCGACACCCAGCGACGCCCGCACGAGCCCGGTTGCCTCGCGCTCGGCGGCCCCGCGCAACCGCGACACCCCGCGCTCGAGCGCCAGCCACAACCCATGAAAGGCCCCCCAGGCCACGAAGGTCCAGGCGGCGCCGTGCCACAGACCGCCCAACACCATCGTGACCGCGAGGTTGATCTGCGTGCGCACGGGCCCGCGCCGATTGCCACCCAGCGGAATGTACAGATAGTCGCGCAGCCAGGTCGACAAGCTGATATGCCAGCGCCGCCAAAAATCGCGGGGTCCCCGAGCCAGGTAGGGCGCGTCAAAGTTCTCGGCCAGGCGAATACCGAGCATTCGCGCCACGCCCAGCGCCATGTCCGTGTAACCAGAGAAGTCGGCCCAGATCTGACCTGCGAAGGCGAGGACACCCAGCCAGACCTGATGCGGCGCGACCTGATCGGCTGGGATCACAAACACCCAATCAACATACGCGCCGAGGTTGTCGGCGATGATCATCTTCTTCCACAGCCCGACCACGAACCGGCGCGCGCCCTCGAGCTGATCCGCGGCGCCTAGCCGCGGCGTGCTCACGAGCTGAGGCAGCAGCGAAGACGCGCGCTCGATCGGACCCGCGACCAGCTGAGGGAAGAACGCCACATAGGCCGCGAACTGCCACGGGTCGTCGGTTGCCTGGGTGCGACCGCGGTAGACGTCGATCGTGTAGCCCAGGGTTTGAAACGTGTAGAAGCTGATGCCCACGGGCAACACGATGTGAAGCGAGACCCAGTCCGCCTCCAGCCCCACCGACTGCAGCACCGCGGCCGTCGACGCCGCGAAGAAGTCCAGGTACTTGAACGTTGCGAGGACCCCGAGGTTGACCACGAGGCTCAGCCACAACCAGCGACGGCGCGACCCCTCGCTGCGCGCGAGCTGCCTGCCGCACAGGTAGTCGACGCCCGTCGACAGCAGCAACAGACCCGTGAAGCGCCAGTCCCAGGCCGAGTAGAACCCCCAGCTGGCCAGCGTCAGCAGGATCAGTCTTGCCCGCGCGTGGTTGCGCAGCGCCCAGTAAAGCGCCCACGTGACGGCGAAGAAGACCGCAAAGGTCGCGGAGTGGAACAGCACTGCAAAGACTGTACTCCGGCGCGAGCGGTTCGGCACGCTCGCGTTCGCTCGCTCGGCTGCGGGCGCGTGACCGCGTCGCGAACCTCGTCCCAAGCCCGGCCGAGCGGCCAAGCGGCTCTCGACCAAGGCCGAGTGGAACCAGGCCAAGCGTGGTCGCACCCCGGGGACTGGATCGGATCTCACGAGCAGCCGGCACCCCCCGCGAGTATGCTCGGCGCCGCCATGAACGATCGCGCCCGTGAACGAGACTTGATCCTCGCACCCAACGAGTACGCGTTCATCGCGGACGAGACCAAGGGCAACATCAACGCCTATATCGGCCCCTACAAGACCAGCCTCGCGAACACGGATCAGCCGGTCGTCTTCAACCCCGAGAGCAAGCGCTTCGAGCGGTGCTCGCTCGAGGCGGCGACCCGGGCGTTCGCGGTCGCGCCAGCGGGCTGGTACCTGGTGCTCAAGAACCCGGCCAAAGATGGGACCCACCCCAAGACCGGGGCGATCAACAACCTCATCGAGCTCGAGATCGGCCGCAAGGTCAACCGCCCCGGCCCGGCCGCGTTCGCGCTGTGGCCTGGGCAGATGGTGCGGACGATCCAGGGCCACAACCTGCGCTCCAACCAGTACCTGATCGTCCGCGTCTACGACGAAGAGGCGGCCAAGGCCAACTGGAAGAACGCGGTGATCAAGCCCAAGGCCGCGGGCGGCGAAGAGGCCTCAGCGGCGGAGGTCCCGAGCGCGGCGGAGCTCACCCCGGATCTCACCATGGGCCAGCAGCTGGTCATCAAGGGCACCGATGTGTCGTTCTACATTCCCTCGACTGGGATCGAGGTCGTCCCCGACGAATCGGGCGAGTACGTGCGCGACGCCGTGACCCTCGAGCGCCTCGAATACTGCATCTTGCTCGACGAGGACGGCAACAAGAGCTATCTGCAAGGCCCGGCTGTCGTGTTCCCCAGCCCAACCGAGACCTTCGTCGAGCGCGGCGGGGCCAACAAGTATCGGGCGATCGAGCTCAACGAGAACAGCGGCATCTATGTCAAGGTGATCGCGCCATACCGCGACGATCCCAAGGGTGACCAACCCGGCGTGTCGCACGACGTCGGCGACGAGCTGTTCATCACTGGCAAAGATCAAATGATCTACTTCCCCCGGCCCGAGCACGCGGCGATCAAATACGGGGATCACACAATCAGCTACGCAGTTGCGATCCCGGCCGGCGAGGCCCGCTACGTGCTCGATCGCAACACCGGGCACATTCGGCTCGAGCGCGGCCCCAGCATCTTCTTGCCCGACCCCCGCCGCGAGGTCATCGTCCGCCGGATCCTGGATCCGCGTCACGTCCAGCTGTGGTTCCCCGGCAATGAAGAGGCCCTCGCCCACAACCGGCGGCTCGCCGCGGTCCAGGGTGGCAAGCGCGACTTCGTCGAAGACGCGGAGCTCGAGGAGTCGTCGTCCACCAAGAAGGGCAAGCGGCGCAAGGAGGTCAGCGACGAGTACGCGGGCGACGACTTCAACCGTGGTCAGACCTACACGCCGCCACGCACGATCACGCTCGACACCCGCTACGACGGGGCCGTGAGCGTCGGCGTGTGGACAGGCTACGCGGTGCTGGTGGTCAGCAAGACCGGCGAGCGCAAGGTCATTGTTGGCCCCTCCACTTACATGCTCGAGTACGACGAGGTCCTGCAGGCCGCCGAGCTGAGCACGGGCACGCCCAAGTCCGACGACAGGCTCGCGCGCACCGTGTACTTGCGGGTGCTCTACAACAAGGTCTCCGACGTGGTCGAGGCCGAGACCGCTGACCTGGTCCAGGTCCGCGTGCGGCTGTCGTACCGCGTCAACTTCGAGGGCGACCCCCAGCACTGGTTCAACGTAGAGAACTACGTGAAATTCTTGACCGAGCACCTGCGCTCGCTGCTGCGCGCGGCGATCAAGCAGCGCACCGTCCAGAGCTTCCATCCACAGGTCGCCCGCGACGTCCGCGACGTCGTGCTCGGGCCCCAGGGCGAGGACGGCAAGCGACCCGGGCGGCGATTCGAAGAGAACGGCATGCGCATCTACGACGTCGAGGTCCTCGACGTCGAGATCGGCGACGACGCGATCGAGAAGCTGCTGATCGAGGCCCAGCACGCGGTCGTCGAGCAGACCCTCACCCTCGAGGGCGACCGCCGCCGGCTCGAGCAGACCCGCGAGCGCGAGACGATCAAGCAAGAGATCGACGCGATCGAGGCCACCACCAAGCAAAAGCGGCTGGGCCTGCAGCGCAGCGAGGTCGAGGCCCTCCACGGGTTCGACCTCGCCAAGATCGAGGCCGAGCTCGACAGCCGCAAGCGCCGGCTCGAGGCCGAGCGCGCCGAGCAAGAGTCCGTCGACGCGGTCCACGACGCCAAGCTGGCCCGGGACAGGCGCAGCAGCACGCTGGACCTCGAGACCTCTGACAAGCAGCTGGCCATGCGCCTGCGCGAGCTCGAGGCCGAGGTCAAGGCCGTCGCCGACAAGGCCCAGGCGATCTCGCCCGACTTGATCGCCGCGCTGCAGGCGTTTGGGGATCAGGCGCTGGCCGAGAAGATGGCCCAGAGCATGGCGCCGCTGGCGATTTTGGGGGGCGAGAGCGTCGCCGAGGTGCTCGCGCGGCTGCTGCAGGGCACCAAGCTCGCGCGCGTGCTCGAGGTCGTTGCGAACGAAGAGTGAGTGGTCAGCGCGGGCCGACCGTTTGGACCGGCCCAGTGCGCGGATCGTGGCCGTGGCTCAGTCTGCGAAGTGGCTCATGTATCGTATTACCCTCCTCGCTGTCATGTTGATGCTCCCGATCATTGCCTGCGGGCGGCCACCGATACCGGGAGCCGGAGCCGGCACGACGAGCGAGACGAGTACCGGCAACGGTGATGGTGATGGTGATGGTGATGGTGACGGCGACGGCGACGGCGACGGCGACGGTGATGGTGACGGTGAGACCACCGAGACCAGCGACGATGGGAGCCTGACTTTCGTCCCCATATCAGAGTTCGGTACCGATGGATGCAGCTGCGACAACTGGGCGCAAGACTGTCCCCAAGGGGAGAAGTGCGTGCCAGTCGCGTTCGGCGTCAGCTGGGACTGCACCATCTGTGTGCCGGTCCTCGGCGACCTCCCGCCGGGCGAACCTTGCATGTTCGGCGGGCCCAGCGAGTCAACCGACGACTGCGACGCCGACAGCTTCTGCTGGAACGCCCACGAGTCAGATCGCGAGTGGGTCGGCGGCACCTGCCGACAGTTCTGCGATGGCCCCCCCGACGACCCGATGTGCGCTGCCCCGAACGGGTGCCTCACCGGGTTCCAAGGCACCGTGAACCTGTGCGTTCCCAGCTGTGATCCGCTCACGCAAGACTGCGAGCCCGGCGAAGCCTGCATGTGGACCGGCTCGGGGTTTTTCTGTCTGTACACAGCGCCCGCCGTGCCGCCCGGTGGTGCGTGCGACGTCGTCGACAGCTGCGCGGCCGGGCTGATCTGCCTCGATGGCGAGGTGGTCCCAGGTTGTGGTGATGCCACTTGCTGCGCGCAGTTTTGCGATCTGCTGGTGGGCGATGCGCAGTGCGACGCGATCCCCGGGACCAGCTGCGTGCCGATGTTCGAGCCTGATGCTGCGCCGATGGGTTATGAGGATGTCGGGGTCTGTATCGCGGGGTGACCCGGTAGATCGCCGCGACCGCGACCCACCCGGTGCCGCGCCCGCGCCCAAGGGGATTCCGGCGGGTTCCAGCGGGCGCAAGCCAGCCTCAGGGACGCCTTCGAGATGTTCGTCGACCTCGAGCGGCTCGTCCAGGAGTACTGGCGCGCCGCTGCGTCGGGGATCCAATCAAATCGCAGAGGGCAAATTGTCGACAGCAGCAAATTTGGCCGTGCGACGCGTGGTGCCCCTACCCCGCATTGCACAGCACCCTTTCAAACAATGAGTAGCCCAGCCAATTTCAATGGATCCAAACCGACCATCAATTCGGACGACGCGGTCATCCTGCTGATCGACCATCAGAGCGGATTGTTCCAGCTCGTCGAAGACACACCGATGAGCCGCGTGCGCGCCAACGTCACCGTCTTGGCCAAAGCAGCGACCTTGGCCAACATCCCGGTGATCACCACCGCCTCGGTGCCGCAGGGGCCCAATGGCCCGATGATACCCGAGATACAGCAATATGCGCGGCATGCTACCTATGTGCCGCGTCGCGGTGAGATCGACGCCTGGGACAACCCAGAATTCGTCGCCGCCGTGAAGGCGACAGGCCGGCACACCCTGATCATGGCTGGCGTGCTCACGAGCGTGTGCGTGGCGTTCCCGGCGATCGCGGCGGCGCACGACGGCTACAAGGTCTTCGCGGTGTTCGACGCCTCCGGCGACTACTCGAAGATGGCCCAGGAAGTGACGCTCGCACGTCTGATGCAGGCTGGCGTCGTGCCGATCGACACCGCCGCCGCGCTCGCGGAGGTCCAGGGAACCTGGAACCGTGGCGACGCGCAAGCGTGGGCGGAGCTGTTCGCCTGCGTCGCTCCGAGCTACCAGCTGCTGCTCGAGAGCCACCACAACGCGCAGGAGGTCGAGAGGAACCAAGAGCCGCTCGACTCGCAGCGCAAATAGGTCTCGCTACTGCTCAGGCACGCGCGGCCGCCACACGAAGCTACACGACGTGCAACCGGCGGTCGCGCGACGTCCACGCCAACTTGACGTCTCGTGACCCGCCCGGCAGGTCCTGGCGGGTGACGGGGATCTGAAGGCAAAGCTCGATGGTCCAGAGCGTTGACGTCGCCATGGTCGAACGCCGTCGATTGGCAGGCCCTCTACTCTGGTACCGTGGGCACACTCAACATCCATCACGCGGCCGCGGCCTCCCTTTGCACGATCTAGACTCACCGGCACACGAGCGTCGAGCCGGGCGGATTGACGACACCGGTTGTCGTCGGCCAAGTGATCCTCTCGCCTGATTCACCAACCCACTGATTCGAAGCGAAGTCTTGCTCGCAATCGTTCCAGTCGAAGTCGTACTGGTCGGCGTCGAGTTCACAGTCCGCGAGCAGCGCCTCGTTGAGCTCGGCGATGCGAGACTTCGACTCGTACTCGGACTTTGTCATGCACAGGCAAACGTGACGGGCCTCCCCGATCGCGCGAAGGGTGCCATCCTCCCAGTGACCGTACGACAACGGCCGTGCGCAGGCTCGCTCACCTTCGTCCGGCACGGCCACGACCGTGTCGTCCTGGCACGCGGCCATGGTCAACGCCAACGCGAAGCCAAGCGTCAGGGCACCAAGGTGTATGTGAAGTCGACCCATTGTGTTCCTCGTTGGACCCGAACGCGAAGTTCGGTCGCAGTATCATTCTCGGAGATCGCGTATAGCGCCGCTTCGAGGTCGTCGATCGTGGTGCCATTGACCGATTCGAGCCGATCTCCATCTCGTAGACCCAGCTCTGCCGACAGAGACCCCGTCGTGACCCCTTGAAACGCGAACCGGCTAGCGGTCGTGTCGTAGACGAGCGTGGTGTCCTCGCCGAGCAGCAGAGACATTCTGCCAACAACATCTGCGCGAAACCGAGGTCGATGTCACACGTGTTCCCGTCGCAGTCGATGTAGTCGCCTGCGCCGAGAGGGCTGCCAGTATCGGTTTCGGTTTCGGTGTCAGTATCGGTTTCGGTTTCGGTGTCAGTTTCAGTATCGGTTTCAGTGCCAGTTCCGCCGCCAGTCTCTCCTCCCCCTTCGTCGCACTCATAAGGGTTTGGATCGGGGCAGGTTCCACCTGGGGGAGGATTGGCGTACGCACAGTCGCCGACACACTCCCCCAGACCATCCTTAAACGGGTGGCTCAGCACAATGGTCGAAGCGTCCATTCCAGAGTCGATAAGCAATTGTGATTCCAACCTGCGGGAACGATCGCGTCGCATGCCTGTCGGGTGGCAAGTTCGATATCGTCGAAGAGTGCGGCGTATTGCGGAGCGGGAACCTCGAAATCGATGATCTCCTGCTCTGCAGCATTGAGACACGTGCACCCCGCCGGACCGGGCGCGCTGTGTGACCCAGGCACTGGCTCGGCCAGTTCCGGTTTTCCCGCCGGCCACATCACGGCGTCGGCCAGGTAGTTACAGTTGTTTTCTCCTGCCGCGACAATTTTGATGCAGTAGTCGGGTAGCAGGCATCCTGTGGTGGGTGCAAAAATTCCACTAGCGACGCCAATGCCGGCCCCCACAAACGGAGCTGTGAACCATATCCTACCCTGCCGCGTCTCTCTCAGGTTTCGCATCCTAACACCGTAGTCATCAACCAGATGCGGTGTCAAGCAGATGCGGTGTCAAGCGCATTTTGGAGCCACGTGACCGGCTCCGGCGGGGATGCCACTCGTCCTCGACCTCGAGGCGGCGACAGCCCGGCCGCCGCCTTCGACCACCTCGAGGCTCCCGCGATCGAGCGGTTTGGCTTCACCACCCACACCCACGACTACTGGGATCAGCAAAAGGGCCCGCTGCATCGCCACCTGCTCGAGATGCTCGAGCGCCCCTGCTTCGCCGCCTGCGCGAGCTGAAGCTCCGGGCGCTCGGGGACTCGCTGCCCTACATCTCGGGGTTCGAGAAGGTCATCGAGCGACTCCCGGCCACGGTCGAGCGGGTCGATCTGCGCGAGGTCAGGATGCAGCAGGCACTGCGTCAGGAGCTCGCGGCGAGGCCCAGGGCACGCCCGAGCTGCTGCTGCCCGCGTAGTTGAGCGATCCATCAAGGCCCTTCGAAGCACTCGATCAACATCTCGGTGAGCACCCGGACCTTCCGCGAGGAATGCTGCCCCGGCGGACGCACGACATAGACCCCTGCCTGAGGCGGCGGATAGTCCGTCAGCACGGGCACGAGCGCGCCGGAGGCCAGGTGCGCCTTGGTGAGGGCGTCGGGCAGGTAGGCGATGCCGAGTCCGGCGACGGCCGCTGCGACCAAGGCGGTGCCGTTGTCGGCCTTGAAGCGCCCCCGCGGATGGATCGACACGGTCTCGTCCCCGTCCGTCAGCAGCCAGGCCTCGGTGCCCTGCATCAGCGCCTCGTGATCGACGAGCTCACACGGCGTCTCGGGCTGGCCGTGCGACGCGATGTAGTCGGGGCTCGCCACGAGCTGGCCGAATAACGGTCCCACGCGCCGGGCGAGGAGGTTGGAGTTCGGCAGGTAGCCGAACCGGATCGCGCAGTCGAAGCCTTCCGCGATGAGGTCGACGAAGCGGTCGCTGTAGGACGTGTCCAGGTGCAGCCGCGGATGCCGTCGCGCCATGTCGGCGATCACCCGGGCCAGGTGGGTCGGTCCGAACGAGAGCGGGGCGGCGATGCGCAGGCGCCCGCGTAGGTCTCCCTCGGGCCGGATGGTCTCCTCGGCGATGTCGAGCTCGGCGCAGACCCTCGCGGCATGCTCGCTAAACAGCGCGCCAGCCTCGGTGAGCGCCGCTCCGCGCGTGCTCCGGGCGAGGAGCTGGACGCCCAGCTCGGCCTCCAACCGGGCGAGCCGCCGGCTGACGATCGACTTCGAGATGCCGAGGCGACGCGCCGCCGCGGAGATACCCTTCGCATCGGCCACTTCCACGAAGGTCCTGAGTTCGTCGATGTCCAAGCCGGCGTTCCACCTTCTGCGACACACCTTCGCAGTTTGGGACACTACCGTATCGTATCGGGGACCGGCAATCCTCCTTCCATGAAGATTCGCAACGGTCTCGACTCCCTCCTTCGACCCGAAGACTCGGTGTTGGTCCTGATTGACCACCAGCCCTACCAGCTCGCCAACCTCAACAGCCACGACCCCCAGGCCGTGGTCAACAACTCGGTGGCGCTGGCGAAGTCCGCCAAGGCCTTCGGCGTCCCGACGATCCTCACCAGCGTCGTCGCCGAGCGCGGCGGCCTCATCTTCCCGCAGATCACCAAGGTCTTTCCCGATCAGGAGGTCATCGATCGAACCTTCATCAACACCTGGGAGGACGCCCGGGTCGTCGACGCGGTCCGTGCGACGGGGCGCAAGCAGCTGATCATCGCCGGTCTATGGACGGAGATCTGCGTGGCGATGCCAGTCATCCAGGCGCTCGGCGAGGGGTGGGACGTGACGGTGATTACCGACGCCTCCGGCGCGATCTCGGTGGAGGCCCACGAGGTCGCCATCCAGCGGATGATCGCGGCGGGGGCCAACATGATGACCTGGCTGGCCCTGGCGGCGGAGTGGCAGCGCGACTGGGCGCGGACCGAGCACGCCGGCGAGCTGACCGAGGTGCTCATCGACCACCTCGCCGGCAGCGGGATCGCGTTTTTGTGGGAGCAGCAGCTGCTCCACACGCCGGTGCCGCCCGAGGCTGGCTGATCGCACGGCTCGAACGGCTCGCCGCTCGAGCACCCGTCCCGGCGGGCTGCTCGAGCGGCGCGCTTCAGCGCGAGAAGAAGCCCGAGACGCTCGCGCGGACGTTGTGCCCCGCCGCCGGGCTGACCCGGGCGATCATGTGCGGCGCCCCGGCGAGCAGGGCCAGGCGGTTGGGCCGGGGCACTCGAACGAAGCCAGCCCCGTGCACCCGAAGCACGGCTCGACGATCACAACAAACTACACGACGTGCAACCGGCGGTCGCGCGACGTCCACACCAACTTGACGTCTGGTGACCCACCCGGTGTTCCCCGGCGAGCGACCGGGTTGACCTCGTCGGGCCCAAGCCCGGCACCGACATCATCGTCAACGCCCACGCTCACGCAGCCGGGGGTCGACCAAGTCGTGAGGTCGCGGTCAGGCTCGAGGACGGTGGTCGATCAGAGCGGGACGCGCTGGCTGGCGGTGCAAGGGCGAACTTCTGGCGGCTTGGGGGCTGTGTGGATGGGTCGGCCTCGCTGACCGGAATTCCGCGTTTCCTGATGACGGTCGACAGCCAACGGGCAGACTTCACCCCGACGAAACGCCAGCGAGCGCGACCCGACTCACGGCTTTCGCTCGATGCGAAGCGCGACCTCATGCGGCGGCGCATGCTTGCGCAAGACGTCGACGCGGTAGATCCCCGCGGCGAGGTCGACGTCCATCGCACCCGGAAGCGGCGAGACGGGCTCTTTGTGCCACATCGAGCTTGCGTCCTCCTCGCTGAGCGCGACGTCGTCGAGGCAGCGCTCGACCCAGACCTCCGTGTCCGACTCGCGCTCGAAGGTATACGTGCCGGGCGTGTCGACGTCGATCAGGAAGCTCTGGTACATCGAGTCGCTGTACGCGGAGAACGCACGAACCCACGGGCCGAGCGTCGCCGGATCCTCGCAGTCGAAGGTCGCCGCGAACGCCCACACGCCGGCGGTGGGCTCGAGTCGCTCGAGATCGGCACACTGCCGATGCGGGACCCAGAGGTAGGGCGCCGAGGCTTCATACTCCGCGAACAGAGACTCTGGATCTTGACCGTAGGCGGCCTCGAGTGCGTCGAGGACGGCGTCGCCGCCTCCGCGTGGGCTCGTGAGGAACGCCTCCCGCAACGGCGCTACACCGTGGAACTCGAGCAGCCAGCGGACGAAGTGCCCGGCGCCAGCGTAGTCGACATCGGCGGCGCGCTCGGCCGTGATGAACTCGCGCGGATCGGTTGGAGACTGCGAAGGCGTGAGCTCGAAGCTCACGGCCAGCCCTTCAGACAGCGCTGGCGAGGTGCCGCTGCGCCACCCGCAGCTGACCGTGTGGGCGAGCTCGTGAGCAGCCGCGATTGGCGAGGTGAAAACCGTACCATCAGGAGTCACACAGGCCGCGGCCGTCTCAGAGCAATATCCTTTGACATCTCGGAACAGATAGACCGGGACACGTTGAACGAGTTCGACGTCGAGAACAGCTGCTGAGTATTGGACAAAGCGTTCGTAGTCGATGACCGAGCCCGCGCACAAGAACGTGGTGTCGTCCACGTGGAATTCGATGTGTTCCGTCGACGCGGTCAACGGTATGTCGGGCACGATCGTGAGCGCTTCGTGGTCGGCACACTGCGCCAGAAGATTCGGGTCCTCATCTGCACACGCCCCCGCGGTCACCGACAAGAGTGACGCGAGAAGGACGTTGGCACGCCCACTGCACTGTGGCGCTGGCATGAACACCAAAGTACACCACGTTCTGTTCGCCACCACTCTCCTGGTCGGGTTCGCCGCTTGCGGCGACTCGGGACCGACGCTCGAAGGTGACGCGGGTCTCGCTGAAACGGGCGAGACGGGCAAGGAGCTATACGCGGGCTGTCGGCCGGTCGATGAGGTCGAGCAGACCACATCGTTCACCTGCCAAGGTGAGGGGGCGGGCTGGCTCGTCACGGACGTCTACGGCGCCGGCAAGCACAACCCGATCACCAGCTGCCTCGCCTACGCCGACGGCACCATCCCCGAGGACGCGACGGCCGAGGACTGCGCCGCGATCCCCCTCGAGCTCATTCCATTTGGCATCCCGCGCCCAAGCGCGTGCTGTGGGGAAGGCACGCAGGACGACAGCATCAACAATATCTGTGAACTCGACTGCGGCTACGCGGCCTGCAAGACCGCGATCGCGGCGATCCGAGCCACCGCTGACGCGCTCGCGCCGACCGACGGTGTTCCCCAAGGCGTGATCGACACCTCCAAGGCCGACCTCAACGCTTACGCCGACCTCCTCGATGCGCCGGCCTCGCTGCAATACTGCGCCAAGAAGGTCAGCATCCACGCCGGAGAGGTCACCTCGATCGCCCTTGGGTCCGGGGTGAGCAGCCCCGCCGCATTTGGACACATCAACGAGGCCACGATCTTCTTGGGCTGCAGCCTCGACCCCGACGAACCCTTTGTCATCGATCCCGACGGTGGCGAGTGCACCGAGCCGACCAACATCCCCGAGGCGATGCAAGAGCAACATAGCGGCGGCACCGTCAACGGTGGTGCGGTCACGGTCGTCGGTCCAGGCGTCGCCACTGTAGCGACGATCGCCGACGCGTCCTTCGAGGTTCACGAGGTGCTCAACCGCGATCTCTCGATCGACTTCACCCTCTCGAGCTTCGACGCGACCGTCACCGATACCAGCGCTGGCTCCTTCGATCTGCGTGACGTGCAGGTCTCTCTCGCGAGGCCTGCCAGCGGGAGGCTCGAGGGCGATCAGGTGACCTTCGCACCAGGCACGCTGCGATTCATTGTATCGGCCGTCGTCAGCGTCGACGGCGAGCCGTTGTTCGGCGGTCTGCCCTCGCGCGCCGAGTACTCGAACAGCGCTCCGGCCACCGCGACGCGCAGCCTCGATGGTTCGTTCGCGTTCGTGGACGCGCCCTTCGAGGCGGGGGCGTATACGGCGGTGCTCAACACCGAGCCGAGCACCCTCGCCGCGATTCAGTAGATCGGTGCCCAGCAACGGCGACCATGGTCTCGCTCGGGCCCTCGCCATGGTGCTGCTCGACTGGGAGTAGGCGCCGCTGGCGGCGGTGTTCTTGGGCAGCGGCGTCGACGACGAGTACGAGCTCGAGCTCGACGACGAGCGCAGCGTCGAAGGCATCGTGCTGGCCCGCTCGCTGCTGCGCTGCGAGGGACGGAAGCTGCGCGATCTCGACGACGGGCAGACCTGCCTGCGCCGGGACCCGGCCGACGGCCAATGGACCATGGAGTCCAGAGAGCGAGCTGCCCGTGATCCACGTCTGAACCAGTTCAAGGCTCGATCACCGCGGTCTGAGCGAAGCGCACCTGGGCGACGGCGCCGATCCGCGAGCGCGGGGCATCACCGTCAAACCGCGCCTCCGCGATGATCAGACCCGTCCCCGCGTCGATCTCGGGCGCGATCGCGCTGACGCTCGCCGCAAACTCCAGCTCGGAGTCGGCGAATCGCACGACCAGCGCGGCGCCGAGCTCGAGCGCCGCGGCCTCGGTATTGGGGACGGCAAAGCGGACCAGCCGATCCTCGGAGATCAGCGAGACTACCGGGTCGCCGAGCGTGAGCGTGGCGCCAGGGTCCGCGTAGCGATCACCCACGAACGCAGCGAACGGGGCCCGGAGCTCGGCTTCGGTCAGTCGCTCGGAGGCCGCGTTCATGCGGCTGCGCTCGCGCGCCAGCGAGGCGTCGGCGCTGCGCTTGCGCGCGTCGGCCAGCTGCTCGGCGACGCGTCGCTCGCGAACTTCGGCGCGCGAGACGAAGTCTTCGAGATCCTCGACCTCGGCTCGGTTCGCGCGGGCCTCGGCGAGCTCGAGCTCGAGCCGATCGAGCTCGGCTCGGGCGCTTCGCCAGGTCGCCGTGGCGCCCGCTAGCTCGCTGCGTTGGCCCAGCAACTCCACGATCGCGACAACCGCGTCGGCGTCGATGCGATCCCCGACGTGGAGGTCGAGACGCTCGAGCCGCGCGATGCCGGGGGCGACCAGCACGACCTCGGCCGCAGGGACCAGGACGCCGAGCATCGCGACATCGGCGACCTTCGTCGTGCTCGTCGCCTCCAGCTCCAACTCGAGCGCGCGCTCCGACGGCGGTGAACCCTCAGCTGCCGAGTCGACGATCGCGGACGCGTCGGCCCCGACACAAGCGAGCGCCAGCGCGGTCACCCCGACCGGGACCCACGCCCACGCGCTCATGGGGCCTCCCGCTGGTAGAGCCGGCGGTACACGTCACCGCGGGCGAGCAGGTCGCGGTGGGTCCCGGACTCGATCACGCGACCGCGGTCCATGACCAAGATGAGGTCTGCCTCGACGACGGTGCTGAGCCGGTGGGCGATCACGATCCGCGTACAGCGAAGACTTGCGAGCGAGCGCTGGATCGCGGCCTCGGTCACGCGGTCGAGGCTGCTCGTCGCCTCGTCGAGCAAGACGATCGCGGGCTCGGCCGCGAGCGCCCGGGCGAGCGCCAGCCGCTGGCGTTGGCCCCCGGACATCGAGGCGCCGCCGTCGGCCAGGATCGTCTCGTAGCCCATGGGCAGCTGAACGATCTCGTCGTGGATCGCCGCGCGCTTGGCCGCCTCGACGACCGCCTCGAGCGACATCTGGGGCTGACCCATCGCGATGTTCTCGCGGACCGACACGCCAAACAGCTCACCACCTTGGGTCACGACGCCGAGCTGTTCGCGGACGCTGCGAAGGTCCAAGCCGGCGAGGTCCACACCGTCATAGCGGATCTGCCCCTGCTGGGGCCGATAGAGCCCGACGAGCAGCTTGGCGAGGGTCGACTTCCCGGCCCCGGACGACCCGACCACAGCGACGAATTGGCCCGGGGCAATGCTGACGCTGACATCGGTGACGGCCGCTGGCGAGGACTCGGAGTAGCGGAAGCTGATCGCGTCGGCGTCGATCTGCCCGCGCAGCCGCGGCGCCCGAGTGACCGCGCTGCGGTCTTGTTCGGGCTCGGCCCCCATCACGTCGTCGATCCGCTCGAGGTAGCTACCGAGCACTTGAAACTCGAGCGCGACCCCAACTAGGGTACCGAGCGGGCCGAGCACGCCAGCGCCGAGAGCCGAGAGCCCCAGCATCGCGCCAAGTCCGATGTCGCCGCGCAGGACCAAGAACGTCCCGGTCGCAAGGACGACGAGCGGCGCCGCGACGGTGAAGGCCCGCAGCAGCGAGCTGATCAGCGCGTCGAGGCGAGCCCGGCGAAGCGAGACGTTGAGCGCGTCGACGAACAAGTTCGACCAGCGCTCGAGGGCGCGGTACTCGGCGCCCATGCTCTTGAGCGCCTCGATCCCGCCGAGCATCTCGACCTCGTAGCTCGAGGTCTTGGCCTGCGCCGCGAGGCTCTCGCTCATCAGCTCGCGCTGGACTCGGCGCGTCGCCCAGTACAGCGACAGCTGTACGCCAGCGAGCCCGAGCACGACGGCGCTCATCAGCGGGCTGGCCCACATGATCAGGACCAAATACAGACTCACCAGCGAGCCGTCGAGCAGAGCCGAGAGCGCGCCCGAGGTGAGGATCTCCCGGACCGTCGTGTTGCTGCCCAGGCGCATGAGCAGGTCGCCAGTCGAGCGGCGCTGGAAGAACGAGTAGGGCAGATCAACGAGGTGGTCGAGGAACCCGACGGTCAGCTTGGCGTCAAGCAGCGTGCGCAGCGAGACCAACACGTTGGCCCGGACCAGCGAGGCGACAAAGGTAAACAGCACCATCATCGCAAGGCCGGCGAGCAGGACCGTGAGCAGATCGAGGTCGCGCCGCGGGATGATCCGGTCGACGAGCAAAGTCGTGAGCAAGGGCAGCCCCAGCGCGAGCAGCTGCACGAGCACCGACATCATCACGACCCGGCTCCACAGCCCCGGATAGCTGAGGATCTGGGCGAAGTAGCGGCGCACGAGCGGACGGCTGCGCTGCTCGGGGGCGAACGCCTCGCTTGGCTCGAGCAGCAGCGCGACCCCGGTGCAGGCGCGGTCGAACTCGCCCGGGCTGACGCGGCGGCGACCGTAGGCGGGATCGAGGATCACCACCCCCCGACGGTCGACGCCGTCGAACACGACGAAGTGGTTGAACTCCCAGTGCAAGATGGCGCCGCGCGGCACCAGCTCGAGGTCGTCGAGCGACTCGATCTGAACGCCGCGGCCGCGCAGCCCGTAGCCGCGCGCGGCACGAAGGATCGCCAGCGCGCTGACGCCGTCACGATCGGCCGCGGTCGCCTCACGCAGCTCCTCGAGCGGCCGGTCGCGGCCGTAGTAGCGCAAGACCATGGCCAGGCAGGCGGCGCCACAGTCCGCCGCGGTCAACTGGGCGATGTGCTCGAGTCGGCGGCGGCCCGAGGCCCCGAGACGACGCAGCGCGGGGAGTCGTTGAGCGGTCACGGGGCCTTTGAAGTGGAGTGGGATGGGTCGCCCGGTACCAGGGTCTCGAGCAAGGTCTCGAGCAGCGTCACCGAGCGCAGCTTGGCCTCGAGCGTGCCCTGCATGCCGTCGAAGATCCGGTAGTGGGTGTCGTTGGCCGCGAACGAGTCTGAGCGCAGCTCGGTCTCGACCACGACGATCGGCCCGCGCAGCTCGACGCTGCCTTGGCGATCGCGTCCGAGGTAGCGCATCGCCTCGGCCGGACCGATGACCTCGTCGGCGACGGAGCGAACGACCACCTCGCTGCGGCTGTCGGAGAAGCCCTCGAGTTCGAGGTAGACCTGGGTGTCGGCAGCGCTGAGCAGCGGTCGGTAGTGCCCGGGGAACAGGCCGACGACGACGGTCCGCGCGTCGTCCTGCTCGAGCGAGACCAGCGCGTCGCCGAGCACGACCGGCTGGCCCCGACGCACGCGCACGTCGGACACCACGCCGGACTCTGGGGCGACGATCGTGCGTCCGCGCAGCTTGGCCCGGGCCAGCTCGACGGCCGCGTCAAAGCTGGCGAGTCGCTGCCGCTTGCCCTCGCTGTCGCGCTGCGGGGCGCGAAGCAGCTCGAGCAGCTGGCGTGTGTAGGCCTGCTCGGCACGCTCGAGCTCGGCGCGCTCGCTCGCGTCATCGAGGCGAACCAGCACCGCCCCGGTCGCGACCCGCTGCCCCGACCGAACCTCGATCTGCTGGACGGTCCCGGACACGGCCGAGGTCACCAGAACTCGACCCTCGCGGCGAACCGTGGCGATCCCTTGGGCGTACTCGCCGATCTCTGCAGTCGCCGCGAAGATCGTCGCGCTCACGAACACGGCGAGCAGCACGAGCTCGGCCAGGCGGGTCCACCCCGAGACCGCGCCGAGCGGTCGCCCCGGTCGATCACCGCAACCGTGCGCGTTTAATGCCGCAGGCCGGAAGATCGAGCGCGCGGGCGCCGTCGCGTTCATGAGGCCGTCCGCGTCGCCCGAGCGTGAGCGCTGGCGTGGCCGACCAGCGCGTCGCACAGCGGCCCGCAGATGTCGACGCCTGCGCGCTGCTCGAACCCGATGAACATCGCCGAAGGGTTGAGCTCGAGGATCTTGTAGCGCCCGTGACGGTCGGCCTTGATGTCCATGCCCGTGTACGGAAGCCCGATGATCGCGGCCGCGCGCACACAGCTGGCCGCGACCTCGGGCGCGAGCTCGATCGCCTCAATCCGCTGTTCGTGCTGGCGAAAGTCGATCGCGTCCGTCACGATTCGCAGCGCGCAGACGACCTGGCCGTCGATCACATAGACGCGGACGTCGTCGCCAGGCAGCAGCTCCTGAAAGCAGACTGGGGCCGCGCCGAGCTTGGCGAGGCGCTCGGGGGACAGGTCGGCGGCTTCGACCTTGCGGGTCGCGGCCCCGCCAGCGACGGGCTTGAAGATCGCGTCGCGGCCCTCACAAAATCGCAGCACCGCCGCGGGGTCGTTGGTCCACAAGCTGTCGGGCGTCGGCAGCCCCGCCGCACGCAGCAGCGCGAGTTGGTACGGCTTGGTGATGTTGTTGCCGACCGTCGGGGGGTTGTAGAGCGGCACGCCGAGGTGCTCCCAGCGCAGCAGGATCGCCGACAGCAGCGTCGATCGCTCCCGAAACGCGAGCACCGTGCGACGCCAGTCCTCGCGCATGGCCTCGTCGGCCTCCACGCCGAACCCCGCCGGGCTCTGGTAGAGGCTGCGCACGTAGACGGCGGCCGGCCGCGCGATGCGGTGGCCCGCGATGTCGATCTGCTCGGGCCCGCCGCCCAGGCTGACCGCGAGCTGCTCGGGGAACTCGCGGGCGTCGAGGACCGTGGGCTCGTGACCGCGGGCGCGGACACCTTCGTAGACGGCGCGGGCGTGGGCATCCTCGAGGGCGCCGACGATGACGATGGGAGATACGGACACGGCTGGCTGCTCCGGGGAAGCGAGGGTTGAAGGTGCCCGCCGGGGCCGCACGAGCGGGCCCCGGCGAGCGAGGGTCGCCTAGCTGAGGGCGTCTTCTTCGCCGAGGGCGAGGGTGGTCGGGCCATCCTCCTCACCGATCGCGAGGGTGGTCATCACGTCTTCCTCGCCGAGCGCCTTGGTCGTCGGGTTGCAGTGGTCTTCCTCGCCGATCGCGAGGGTGGTCGCGATGGGGCCACCCTTGCCGCCGGTCACCTGACCGAGGTCCTCGATGTAGAGATCCTTCAGCTGCTTCTTGTCAGTCTTATTGTTGCTCATGTTGTCCTTGGATGTGTTGTGTCCAAACAAGGCGCCCGTCGAAACGCGGTTCACACCCGGTAAGATGCGTGAATGCGGGCTTCCGCGGGCGCCGATGCGGCCCAATCAATCACCGGTCCGGTGACCGTGCAAGCGCGCTCTCGGCCGCGTATGCCTCGTCTCCAACCGGATGTTGGGGACGAGCCGGGGTCCCGTCTCGGAGTTGTGGTCGATACATTCGACCCGGATTGATCATCGAATATCGATGATGGTGATCGTAAGAATGACCCACATGTCACTCAGGCTCCCAACCCAGGGTATTGTGCGAATCCTCCGATGACCGAGCTGCGCGAGCTTCGAACAATGCACGAGTCGCGCCGAGCACGCGCTCGGCGAGACACTCAGCTCCGCGGGCGTGACCAACGGCTGAGGCGTCGCGTCGAGTCGCTGAAGGCCACCCGGGCCGCCGCCGTCACGGCGAGTCGGGGCACGCCGCGTCGCCGCACACGAGGCTCAGCCCGTCGGGGCACAGCGTCGGCTCGCCCGCCGCACAGGTGTCGAACCGGCAGCCCTGCGTGCCCGGGTCGCCGTCGGGGCAGGTCAGCACGCAGCTCGAGCCACTCTCGCAGTTAGCCGCACAGTTGTGGTCCGAGCACCGAAACGCGCACGCCGAGCCGGGGCCGCAGGTGCAGGTTCCGTTGGCGCAGGTCCCCGCGCAGTCGGGATTGTCGCCGGCGCAGGTGATGTGGCACGGGCTCGCGTCGCACAAGAACACGCAGCTGCTCCCGATGTCGCAGGTGCACTCGCCGTTGGCGCAGGTCCCCACGCAGTTGGAGCCGGGCTCGCAATCCACGTGGCACGGCGGCGCCGCACACTCGAACCCGCACGAGCTCCCGGGCCCGCAGGTGCACTCACCGTTGGCGCACTGGCCCACGCAGTCCGGGTTGTCGCCTTCGCAGTCGACGTGGCAGGGCGGCGCGGCGCATTCGAACTCGCAGGAGCTGCCTGCTCGACACACGCATGTGCCGTCGCTGCAGTCCACGGCGAGGGTACAGCCCGCGGCGACGCCGAGGGCGAAGCTGACGACGGCCGCCAGGGCCAGGTGCATGCGCTCAAACATGATCATGGGTCCTCCAGTCTGGACTCGGGGACTGTCTTGTTCGGGGGGCGATCGAAGCCCCCACGCTCGACTCACCGGCCAACCTCGACTCACCGGCGAACGAAGTCGACCTGCGCTCAATACACCTCGATGGGCGGCGCGAAGTTGGCCTGCTCCGTGCGGACGCGCACGGCCTCGCTGCGCTCAGCACCGACCACCGCCGGAAGCCCAAGCTAGCGCCGCCATTGGCTACGATGTCGATCGATGAGCCGGCTGGTCTTCCACAGCATGTACCCGGACATGAAGCTGCCGGTGTCCGGAGAGCAGGTCCTGGGTCCGACCACGCTGCCCAAGCGGGCGCGCTCGTTCTGCAAGCCGATGACCGACGAGGTCCGCTCCGGCGTCTATCTTCACGCGCCGATCGAGTTCGAATTTCGCCACAACCGCCAGACCATGTGGCTGCGGACCACGGTCGGCGATCTCCGTCACACGTCGATCCGCCACTTCGGCGTCACGGCCCGCGCCGACCTGCTGGTCAGCGATCTGTTCCCCGAGCGCTCGCGCGAGCTCCAGGCCAGGTTCCGCGCGGTCGCGATGGGCGCGGAGTTCCCCGACGATCTCACCGACGACCCCTGCTACCGCATCAATGACCGGCTGCTATCGGCGATCTCCGAGCCCGACGCTCCCGGCGGGATGGTCATCGTCTGGCTGGGCGGGACGCTCTACACCGAGGGCGACGACAAGCTGCTGATCAAGGGCGTGCCCAACCTCTACCAGCGCAACCGCTACGAGGTCCTCGACGCGATCATCGAGAGCTCGCGCTGGCACGGCTGGGTCGGCGCCGTGATCCGCAGCTACGACGAGAACACGTGGATCCCAGTCTCGGCCGCCGAGCCGTTCACCAAGGCGATGATCCTCGGCCCACGAACCGAGCTCGAGATCGTCCCCTTCGATCAGCTGCAGCGCGAGGTGCTCGTCGATCCGCTGCGCTGGAGCGACTTCGACGCGACCTACGCCCGGCCGCCGGGCAAGTACCTGCGGGACCTTCGACAGGGCGGAAGCTGGGACACCGAGTGGAAGAGCAAGCTCGACCTGCGCCCGCCCGCGCGGCTACCCTCGCCGCAGCTCGGCGCCCCCTCGACGCGGATCGCCGACGAGACCGAGCTGAGCTTCTTCGAGACGCGGCTGCGGCTGGTCGAGGATCTGCGCGCCGCGGACCGAGCGATCGAGATCCACCACAACGGCCGAGTCGCGCGCTTTGGTGGCGCCGACGCGTGCGAAGTCGTCGACGAGCTGTGCGCGTGGCCGCGGCTGTCGGCGGCCGAGCTGGCGACCCGGACCCCGTTCGAGATCGGCGAGCTGCGCGAGTTCTTGCAGCGCCTGGTCGAGGCCAGCGTCCTCAACCCTGTCGCGTGATCCGCAGCAGGCCATGCTCGACCATGACCCGCAGCAACGGCTCGACATCGGTCCAGGCGAAGCGCTCGTCTGCGTCGGTCCACGCGAGGGCGTCGGCGGCGACGAAGCGCTCGCGGGCGAGCAGCTCGCGGACCAGAGGTAGGGCCGCGACGGGCAGCGACAGCGACTTGGCCCCGGCGTGGAGCTCGATCGTGGGCGCGCGCTCGCGAGCCGGGCGCAGTCGGATCGGACAGCGACGATCAACCTCGAGCAGCTCGTCGCGCATGAGCTCGGGCACGGCGCCACGCGGTTGCGGCGGTTGGGGTGACGCGCAGGTCGAGGCCGACCACAGCTGCGTCAGCGTGTCCTCGTGGCGGTCCGGATCGGCGAGCAGCTCGGCGAGCGCCCCGAGTCGCCCGCGCATGTAGGCCCACAGCTCGTCGGTGGTCGTCACCCCTGCCCCCGCGGGCACCAACGGCGGCGGCCGACGCCACTCGAGCTCGCTACGCAGCTCACGCTCGAGCCACACGTGCAGGAGATCGAGCACGCTGCGATCCTCGAGGAACAGGTTGAGCGCCAGCGAGTATCCGTGCGCCTCCGCGCGGTGCCAGGTCCCGGGCGGGAGGCACAGGAGGTCCCCAGGCTCGAGCGTGACCGACACGAACGCGCGCTCGTCGGGCGCCGCGGGTTGCTCCCACGCCTCCGGGGTCCGGCCGTGAGCGCGGCGCAACACCCGGACGCCGTCGCCGTCGATGTTGCAGTTGGCCCGCGGGTGCTCGACCGCCGGCGCTCGCCCGTACCGCCAGGTCTTGCTGCCCTCGAGCTGGATCGAGATCGCCGCGCGGGCGTCGAAGTGAGTCCCGAACCCGCAGCCATCGTGCGACAGGTAGCAGTTGACGCCGACGACCCCGGTGTAGCCGAGCTGCGCCCGGGTCACCCGCGCGAGCTCGGCCAGCTGGGCGTCGCGTCGCTCGACCCGGCTGACGCAGATCGTGGCGCCCGCGTCGAGGATCGGACCAATCGCCTCGTGGTTGACGCGAACCATCGGGATCGAGCGAGGCTCGGCGGCGCGATCGAAGCTCGCCTCGATCAGCAGCCCTTCGTCGGCGGCCGCGGCCTCGCGATCGGCGAGCAGCGCGGCGCGCAAGTCCTCGAGCGAGAACAACCCCTCGACCTTGGCCGCCGCGCCGGGGATGTGTAGCGGCGCCCGGCCAAAGGCGCGGGCGAAGTCCTCGAGGCCGACGGGCTCGATCAACCGCGCGAACGCGTCCGGTCCGATCTCGCGGCGCATCGTCGAACGCGGCGCCGGGGTCGACGCGCCGCGCTCGCTGGCGAGCGCAGCGAACAGGGCCGAGAAGTCGATCGCTCGCGTGCGCATCAGTCGACCGCCGCGAGCGGATCGGGGTTGGGGTGCTCGAGCCAGCCCCGCTCGGGCCGTGACCAGCCCCGCTCGGCGCCGCCGAGGGGCTTCGCCGCCAGCGCTGGCGTGGTGAACAGGCCCGTCCACGAGATGCGTTCGGCGCCGCTGCGGTTGGGCATCACGCAGTGCTCGACCCACGAGGGAAACAGCGCGAGGTCTCCGGCGGCCGGCTGGAGCTCAAACCACCTGGGCACGCTAAACGGCTCGAGGTCGAGCACGCACTCGCGCTCGACCCGGGTCAGGTAGGCGTCGGGGTTCTCGACCCGAAACCCGCCCGAACCCGGAGGCGCCTGAGCGTAGTAGGTCCCGCTGAAGGTCGAGCCCCCGTGGCCCCAGTGCTCGTGGGTGTGCGTCGCGCAGCCGGGCCCGCTGATGTTGACCCACAGCCCCACGTGCTCCCACGGGTGCGCCTGTGCTCGCCACCCGACTCGCGCCCACAGCGCTTCGATCGCGAGGTCGAACGCCGAGCGGAGGTCGGCGTAGTCCGGGGCGCGGTGCAGCTCGTCCTGGCTGTGCCAGGTGCTCTCGCCCTGGTAGTTGCGCCCTCGCGGATCGGCCCGACGTTCGGCCTCGGCCTGGGCCACGAGCGCCGCCGTGAGCGGCTCGTGCCCGTGCATGCGGACCAAGAAGCAGGGGATGCCGAAGGTGTCGAGTTCGATCAGCTCGGGGCGCAGGGACATGACGTTCACCGGCTTGCAGACGACGGGGACGCGACGACCTCGAGGATCTCGGCGGTCCACAGCACGCGCAAGATCGCACACAGCTCGCTGTCGCTGCGATCCAAGAAGCGCGCTCGCAGCTGCGCGAGGTCGAAGGCCGAGGCGCGCGCGCCGATCCAAGCGAGGACCTCGCGCGGGGCCGAGGACGAGGCGCGGATCGACAGCAGCACCGCGTCCTGCTCGTAGACGACGAGCGTCACCCCGTCCCCGTCGTCGCGCCACTCGAAGCGAACGCCCGGGCGGAGCTCGAAGGCCGCGACGTCGGCGAGCAGCCCGGCGTCGCGGCCGAGCCCGCCGAGTAGGAGATCGATCGGCCGCAGCCCGGCGAGCTCGGCCTCGAGCGAGCGACGGTGGGCCGCGAGCTCGGCGAGCAGCGTCGCGCTGGTCAGTGACCCGGTCTCAATCGGTGCGCGCAGCTGCGGCTGCTCGAGCGACACGCGCTCGACGATCGCGCGCAGCAGCCCGCCCCAGGTCGGCGCCTCGAGCATGATGTCGAGGTGGACCGAGTCGCTCAGCGGCGTCGTCGTGTGCCAGTAGCCCCGCGGCAAGAACAGGACCGATCCGGGCTCGAGCACCACGCTGTCGAGCGCCTCTGGCTCCCGCGCGTGGTCGAACAGCAAGACCTGCTCGAGGCTCGGGCTGGCGCCACCGAAGTGGTTGAAGGGCGGGTTCGGCACACAGGTGTTGGGCGCGTACTGCCAGCGCTTGCGGCCCGCGAGCTGCACGACCAGGCCCTCGCTGTTGTCCCAGTGCAGCGGCGGGGTGTGGGGCGAGCCCTCGCGGACCGCGAACAGGTTGCACGCGACCCGGGTCCGGGCGATCCCAAGCTCGTCGGCGAGGCGGCGGAGCGTCGTGGTCAGGCGCGGGAACCCGACGACCTTTTCGAGGTAGAGCTGCATCCCGGCCTGATACAGGGACAGCGCGCCGCTGACCTGGCGCTCGCTCAGCCGCCGCCCGCCGCCAACGCGCTCGGGGGTGAACGTGACCTCGTCGCGGCCGAGCTGCAGGCGCGCGAGCTCGGCCTCGCCTGTGGTCAGCGCCGCGCTCGGGTCGACGAGCTGCTCGAGCTCGAACAGCGCGGCCCAGTCCGCGAGCGCGCCTTCGGCCACGAACGGACGGCCCGGCCAGTGCTCGCGCACGAAGCTCTCGCTGCGCGTGGGCGAGCCCAGCAGGGCCCCGAGGATCGATGGCGGATCGAGCGCTTCGGCCATGGCGAGCACCGGTCAGGGGGGCATCCGCCCGAGGCGGAGATCAGCGATTGTGAACGGTTCGCCGGCGCGACCGAGGCGCGCGCGGTAGTCGAGCACCCGATCCGGGACGTGGACTGGATGCGGGAGCGCGTCGAACATGCCCGTGACGACGACGCTGACCACGTGGACGCCGAGCTCCGGCGGCACCGGATAGGCGAACGCGCAGGCCTGCGTGCGCGGGCTGGCGGCGAGGATCCGCTGGACCACGACGTCGATGCAGCGGTCGATCGTGTCCCCGGGCGCGGCCGCGTCGGGCAGCGAGCTGGGGAGCTCGGCGAGCCTGCATGACCCCTCGATCCGCCCCCAGACCCGCGCGCGGTGCTCGTAGCTGTTGAGCACGCTCCCGCGGCTGCGGAGCGGGTCGCCGCGGTCGACGATCGCGTCGTAGCACAGGCCCTGGAACGCCTCGGTCAAGGCGCGACGCAGGGCGAGCACCGGCGAGAGGTGACAGCCGAGCCCGGTCGCCCAGTAGTTCACGTGGTCGTCGCGCGCACGCACGGCGGCCTCGACCACAGGGACACCGATGTCGTTGGTCAGGTCGCGCAGCTGGATCTCGTAGCCAGCCGCGTCGAGGGCCTCGATCACGGCGCGCGCGTGGACGTCGTCGACGCTGTCGAGCTCGACGGCGGCGAAGCCCAGCCCGGTCGCCGCCGCGGCGAAGCTCGCGTCGTGCTCGACGACCTCGAGCAACCCCTCGAGCACGGCCTCGTTCCAGGCGGTGCCGGCGGCGATGCCCGACGAACCACGCTCGGGCAGCACGAATTCGCTGCCGGCGAAGTCCGCACGCGCGAGCCCGTGGGCGCTGGCGGCGGGCAGCCAGAGCGGCCGGCGAGCAGCGAGGTCCGCGAGGTCGACGGCCTCGACCCAGTCGAGCATCGCGTCGGCCGGCCGGGGCACGCGGCCGCGCGGCTGGACCTGCGGCACCTGACCCGCGCAAAAAAAGTCGAGATCGAGGGTCGGAACGCCAAGCGCGTCAGCGGGCCCGCGGATGAGATCGAGGGGACCCACGCGACGGGCGAAGGTCTCCTCGAACCACTCGTAGACCGCCGAGCACCACGCCTGGGCGGCGCTCAGGCCCTTGCCGAGCCCGCGCGCCTCATCGCCCGAGCACAGCCTGGGGTCACGGCGAAAGGGCAGCGTCGCGGAGACCTTCACGAACTCGATCTCCGCGAGCGCCGGGTGGCGGGCGATCAAGTCCGCCGGCCCGCGGGCGTGACGAATGTCGAGCTCGGCTCCGAGCTTGGCCAGCGCGCGCTCGCCGAGCGCTCGCGCGACGCTCGGCGGGACGCTGCGCAGGCCCGTGAGGACATCGACGACCTCTATCGAGCGCGAGCCTCCGTCGCGCTCGGGCTCGCTGGTGGTCGCCGTGGTCGAGCCTGCGATCGTCGAGATCGTGCGGACGAGCCCGCGACAGTGGGGGCAGCGGGTCATCGGTCCGATCGGTTGCCGACGCACGCGCCCGCCCCGGTCGACGACCGTCAGCGCCGTCGCGGGCTCCGGCGCGCGGTCGTCTGCGTAGGCGTCGAGGGCCGCCGCGATCGCGCCGACGAGGGTCAGGCGCTGGGCGAGCGCCCCCTCGACGGCCCCATCGACGGGCCAGACCGGGAGCGTGAGCTGGTCGAGCACGCCCACGGCCTCATGTGGTCGCTCGGGGAAGTAGTAGCGAGCCAGCCCGCACATCAGGCAGGGGGTGCGCGCGGGGATCATCAGCGGGCCGAGCACGACCTCGTCACCGGTACAGCTGACGAACAGCGCCTCGCGATCGGCAGCCAGCAGCGCGTCGGTCAGCGCGAGGGCGTCGCGCAGCGGACAACCGTCGAGGACCACCAGGCTCAGCTCCGGGCAATCTCCAGCGCGAACGGGCAACGCGAACTCCGTGGTCTCGCGCACGAGCCTGAGGTGGGCGCCGAGGTCCGCGAACAGCTCCGCGCCGAGCCGGCCCGAGCGGACCCCCGCGACCCGCAGCGATCCCAGCCCCGGCGAGCTCCTTGGCCGCTCGTTCGCGAGCCGGTCGACTAGCCGGTCGAGCACCACCTCGACGTCGCCCCGCTCGTAGCGGTGGGCCAGCGCCTCGACGGCGGCGTCTCGCGAGCCCGCGCTGTTCAGCGCGGCGAGCAGCTCGATGACGACCTCGGCGGGCATCCCCTCGATCTGGTGGAGGCGGCCGCCAGCGTGGAGCAGCACGCGACCAGCGTCGTCGGCCAGGACTTCGGCGAACTCGGGCGCGAGCGTCTGCAACGGCGCGCTCACCCGTCCCCCGATCGCGGCGCCGACAGGATCGGCCACGGCGGCTCGGGCGTCGCCGCCGGATCCAGCCCACCGAGGCCGAACTCACCGACGATCGGCTCGCTGAGCGGATCGACGCCGGTGAGCCCGGCGAGCAGCTCGGTCTCAAACCCACCGCCGTAGGCACACGGGGCCAGGCCCAGCGCCGTCGCTACCAGATAGAAATACGCGTAGAGGCAGCCGACATCCTTGAGCTGGCTGACGTAGGCGATGTGATCGTACTTGTAGGCGACCCGCGCGATCCGGCTGGTCACGAGCAACACGATCAGCGGCAGCTTGGCGCCGCCCTTTGCGGCCGAGACCGAGGCACCGCGCTCGACGAGCTCGGCGATCAGCGAGGCCTCGGCCCGGAGGGGCTCGAGCGCGTGGCGCTGGGGGCAGTAGTGATAGACGTCGGGCGCGAGCCCCTCGACCGCGGCCGGTGACACGACCGGATAGATCTCGTGAGCGTAGAGCCCGCCCGCCGAGGGGTAGAGGCGGTGCTGGAGGACGCGACCGTCGTCGAGCTCGCGCGCGTCCCAGCTGCGCGCCGTCCAGTGAAAGAACTCGCCGAGCTGGTCCAGGCTGATGGTCGCGGTCGGCGGACTGAACGACCGGCGGCGCACCAGCACCTGCCAAAAATCGACGGCCGCGGGCTCGGGCTCCGGGAGCGCGATCGCCGTCGCGCTCATCGGTGGCTTGGCGTGCGGCTCGGAGCGCGTCAGGCCCTCGAAGCGATAGCGCGCGAGGGTCTGGGGCCGACACTCGCGACTGTGTCGCTGCAGCGCGAGCTCGGGCGCGGCCCAGTAGCTCGACGGATCGAGGGCGCCGTCGACATCGGGCGGCCGTGACTCCTGCTCGGGTCGGACCAGGATCCCCGCCGCCTTCAGCGTCCGACAGGCCGCGATCACGTCGACCCCGAGCTCACGCGCGCCGCCGCTCGCCTCGACCTGTGCGGGGCTCGTGGGCACGCGAAACCAATGCAGCACTTGCACGAGCGCGGCGTCGTCACAGACCAGCGCCTTGCCCGTGCGAAGGTTGCGGACGACCAGCTCACCCACCTCCCATGTCACCGTGGTGAAGCGAGAGATCCGCAGCGGCTCGGTCGGATCAAGTTCCATCTCGCTCATTCGGGCAGCCCGAGCTCGGCGGCCTTGGGGTAGACCTCGCGCCGATAGCTGGGTTTGTTGGCGAACGCGAAGGGGACCGACATGAAGGTGCCGAGCGACAGGCGCAGTTGCTCTCGACGGCTCGGCGCTGGCACCACCGCGCGACTGATCGCCGAGTGGAACTGCCAGCCGGGGTACACGACCGTCCGATTGCAGCGTTGGCGCACGAGAGCCAGCCGCTCCCACGCGTCGGCAGCAACCTCGCCGCCGACCCGCTGCCGCCAGATCTCCGCCTGCAGCTGCTGAAGGTCGGGTCGCGGCAAGGCCTCGATCGCGGCCGGCAGCTGCGCGAGGAACTCCAACCCGAGCAGCTCCTGCAACCACAGCAGCTCGACCGGATCCTTGTCGCTCATCCAGCAGGTGAGCCCGGTCGCTCGGTGGCGCCAAAACGCTGTGCCCTCGTCATCGTGGTCGGTGTCTGACAGGTAGGTGACCGCCGCCAACCACACGTCGTGATCCGCGTGCTGATCAATCAGATCTGAAGGACGCTCGCGCAGCCCGAGCGCCGACGCGTAGAAGTCCGCAGCGATCACGTCGAGGTCGATCGCCTTCGGGTAGCCCTCGGGCCACAGCTGGTCGAGGATCACCCGCGCGAGCAGCTCGACGAACGCCCGCCCCCCTATCGGAGACACGCGCGCGCGCAACCCGGGGTAGCCCGAGTCCGGGATCGCGTAGCCCTGCTCGAGCGCGGCCTCGCGGACCTGCTCGATATCGACGAAGGTGTCGTCGATGACGGCGATCACGGACCCCGCTAGGCGGAGGACTTCGACGCGACGCTGAGAATTAAGCTCGAGCCTCATCCGAATACCCAATGGATTGGATGAGGCTCGTCAGCCTAGGCCGAGCACCAGCGCGAGAGCCCGTGGGAGCACCCATTCGGCTCATTTGGTTCCCCGGCGGCGCAGCCCTCGGCAAATTGCCTAGCGGTCGACGCCCACGGAGCCGTGGTTGCCGGAGCGCGACCAGCCGGCCTCGACCTTGCCGCCCTTGATCTTCTCCGTGGTCTCGCGATCGAGCTCGCGGATCTCGAGGTCTTTGATGTTCAGCTTGCGTTTGGGCTTGTTCTCGTCTGTCATTTTCGTTCCCTCTATTCTCGTGCTGCTATCTGGGCAACTTCGACCTCCGCAGGCTACTCGACCGCCAAACTTGCGCGCAAGGGTTTTCGCTCGCCTCAGGCCTCGCCTCGGACCCGCTGGAGAACCCCAGCCGCGGACAGGGCCGCGAACAAGTCCTCGAGCCAGGGCCAGAGCGAATCGGGGCAGTCCCAGAGCAGCGCACCGACCGGGGCCGGGCCTGACGACTGGGTCTGTGTCAGGCGCTCGAGCAAGCGATCGAACCACGGCAACTCCTCAATGGAGGCACCGATTGAATAGCTCATATGATCGCCGCAACTACGGATGTGGAAACGACCATCCGAGTCTACGCTCAATGTTACGTCTTCGTGAAGTGCCCACGACCCCGCCAACGTGTCGGGGAACGGCCCATATACCAGTTGGTCCACCGAGAGACAAGTGATCAGTTGTGTGATCGTTGGGCCGAGGGCGCGGAGATCGGCGAGCGAAGCGTGCGCAAGGTTCGCAAAGGACAGCTCTCGCAATCGCGGGTCGCGAACGATCTCCCACTCGATCAGCGACGAGAGCCGGGCGGCCAAGCTCGCCGGGCTGATCACGAACACGAGCGCGAGGCTGCGCGCCGAGCTGACCTGCGTGGTGTGCCACAGGCCGCGCGGGAGCCACAGGGACTGGCCAGCGGCTACGGTCTCGACGGCGTCAAACGGACCGAGCGTGGGGCTCGGCTCGACCTGGGGATCCCGCGCGGTCCCGTCGGGTCGCCGCGCGAACCGCTGCCAGACAGGGTCGCGCCACTCGATCACGTTGGTGTTCGTCGGCGGGTGGATCTGCCAGCGCTTCTCGCCGTGCAGCTGCACGTTGAGACCGCAGTCGCGATCAAAGTGTAGATGTGCCCCGGAGCCTCGCGCACCCGCGAAGATCTCGACTCGCGACGCCGAGGGCATGAAGTCCCCAACGGCCTCGCGGACGCGGTTGAGATAGCGCCCGAGCGCGGGAATGACTCGATGACATTCGTGGAAATACAGCGTCGCGCCAGCGCGGTGGGCGGCGAGGGCGGCCCGCGGCTCGAGCTTTTGTGCGCCCCGCATCCGCTGGCCGTCGGTGTGCCACACGGACACGCGCGCAGCGGGAGCTTGGCGCTCGAACAACGCACACACGGCCTCGACGTCGGGCAGCAGCACGACGAGCTCGGCGAACATGGGGTCGTCGTGGCAGTCGGCGCGGACGACCTGTGTCGGCCAGTCCGGGGCGGCGGGATCGACCCCGAACACGGCGCGAGTGCTCATCGCAGCGATCCGAGGTAGTCGCGCTCGAAGATCGCCAGGACCGCGGCGCGCTGCGGCGCCGACAGCTGACGCAGGTACGCCTCGTCCCCAAACGCATACTCGATGCTCCGCCACGTCGCCGCCAGCGCGGGCGCCCGCTGCTTGAGCGTGAGGCTGAGCGAGGCCTCGACGCTCTCGACCCAGTGCCAGATCGGGTTGGGCATGAACAGCGCCTGCCCGGGCTCGAGCTCGACCTCCCAGCAGTGCGAGCCCGCGAAGTTGGGATACTGCTCGAGGTCGACGCCCGGGAGATCGATGACCTGGGAGCTGCGCGTGCGCCAGTCAGTGACCGGGAAGGGGTAGAGATCGGCGGTGATCGGCGCGAGCACGACCCGCTTGCGACCCTGGAGCTGGACCAGGAAGCCCGGGGTCTGGTCGTAGTGCAGCGTCGTGATCGCGCCGGCTTGCGACAGCCAAGCGCCCTGATCTTCGCAGCCGTCCATTGGCGCGGGCAGTGATCCGAGCTGAGCGCGGAGCTCGGCGTGGACCCGACCGCAATACCAATAGACGACCTCACCGGGCGCGACGAGGGGCGGGCGCGCGCCCGGGTTGGTGATCCGGTCGATGATCTCGGGCAGCGGGAGCACGAACGAGTGGTAGCGACCCTCGGGCTGCGAGCGCTCCGACGGCGCGCGGTGGGGATCGAGGCGTGCGTCGTTGAGGTACAAGAAGGCGCCGCTCGGGCTGACCCAGCACTCTTCTCGCCAGTCACGCAGCCAGGCCTCGAGGTGGGTGAATTCCAGCGCCACGTTGTCGCGGCGCGAGACCTCTACCACGTAGGGCTCGCCGGCGACGGCGAACGCTTCGTGTCGCTCGCCAGCTTGCTCGACGTCGAGGATCGAGACCGCGCGGGTTTCACCAAACGCTCGCATGCCAGCGATTCGAATGATCGAGCATCGAGTCGGCAGAGTCAAACTCGACGACGACGATCGCCGCTTCTCCGCTACTCTCGGTCGACTCTCGCCGTCGGCACATGCTCGATCCCACCTTACAAGTCTGCTCCATTGACGGGGTCTGCTACCTCGTCTTCGACGATCGCGTGCTCGTCGTCGAAGGGGTATCGGCTGACGCGCTGCGGCGAGCGCTACGACGACCCGAAGCCGAGCTCGACACCGACCTGCGAGCGGTGCTCGAGGTGTCGGCCGAGCAGCACGCCGAGGGCAGCGCACCCTGGGCTGGGGCTTGGGTTGGGACTCGCCGCGGGCCCGTGCTCGCCGCTCGCGTCACCGTGCTCGGTGACGGACGGCTCGCCCGCTGCGTGGCTGACGAGCTCACCCGCGCGGGCGCTCGGGTGCTGACCAGGCCCGACGCGGGGCCCGAAGCAGCGGGCCTCGAGCTCGACGTCGACCTGGTGTTTTGCTGCCTCGAGGGCGCGTCGTACGAGCGCCTGCTCGCGCTCGAGCGGGCGGCCGCCCGCGCGACCTCGCCACTGGTGTTCATCACCGTCGGCGCCCAGGCGCTGAGCTTCGGCCCACGCGTTGGTGCTCGCTCGCGCGGGTGCCTGGCGTGCAGTCGCGGCGCGCTGCTGCCGATCCCCGCGCAGCTCGCCCAGAAGCTGCTTTCGCAGCTGCACACCCACACCCTCGACGACGGCGCCGCCGCGCAGATGGTCGCCTGCGCCGCTGCGGCGCTCGCCGTGCGCGAGCTCGAGGGCCGGGCCCGCGAGTCCGACGAGACCGTCGTCGAGCTCGCGTGGACGGGTGAGCGCCAGCGTCACCACATCGCCTGCAGCTGCCACCCGACCCGCGCGGCGACCGATCCAACGACTCACACCGCACCCACCCGGTGCGCGACCGTCGAGCCGAGCCTGGCCTGGGCCGAACTCTCGCCGCGGCTGCAGGCGCTCGAGCTCGCGCTCGCGGGCCCCG
Source organism: Enhygromyxa salina (assembly GCF_002994635.1). Classification (GTDB taxonomy): domain Bacteria; phylum Myxococcota_A; class Polyangia; order Nannocystales; family Nannocystaceae; genus Plesiocystis; species Plesiocystis salina_B. The sequence continues at coordinate 79,116 of NZ_PVNL01000139.1, forward strand.
ATGACCGAGATCCGCTCGAGCTCCTCGACCCGGACGTGCCCGCGATGCTGCGCGAGCTCGTCGTCCGCCACGCCGACGATCTCGACCACGCGACTGGAAGCTTCCGCGCCCACCTCGAGGGCACCTGGCGCGCGCTCGTTGGATGGCGACAGCCGCGGATCGTCTGTCGCGCGGGCCTGTTTCACAGCTGCCTCGCGACCAGCTACTACGAGCGCGCGCTCTACCGCCCGTGGGAGCAGCGCGCCCTCGCCCGCGCCATCGGCCCCGAGGCGACGACGCTGGTCCACTTGTTCTGCACGATCGACCGCCCCGCCCTCCACGACGAGCTCGACGCGGTCGACGAGCTGCCCGCTGCCGCCACGCCAGTTCGCAACCGCCACACGGGCGAGCGGGCGTTCGTCCCGGCCCGAGTCGTCGCCGCGCTGCTGCTGATCGAGATCGCCAACGTCGCCGAGCAGTCCGGGGGCGACGACGGCATGCCGAGCGCGTGGATGGCCCGGGCCTCGCGCTGGACTCAATTGGCGACGCCGTGGCTCAGCCCCGCGCTGCCGATCTTCGATCGCGGCACGGCGCGGTTGTCCGAGACCGACGAGCGCGCGGCGATCGAGGCCTACCACGTAGCGATCGAAGTCCTCGAGCGTGACGCCGACGCGGCCCAGTCCGCGCTGACTCGCTGCGCCGCGCACAACCCCTGGGTCGCCGAGCCGTGGCTGCTCCAGGCCCTGCTCGCCGAGCGCCGCGCTGACCTGAGCGCGCGCACGCAGCTGCTCGACGCCGCCGAGTCGCGGCTCGCGAGCTGGCCGCTCGCGTGGGACAAGCGTTACCCCGGGACCCAGTGGCGGGCGCTGGCCCACGCGCTGCGGCGAGGTCCTACTCGGTCGTGACGAACTCGGGGTGGACGAGATCGAGCCAGTCGCGGTGGTCCTCCTCGACCCACAGCCTCAGGCCCTTCTTGTTGAGCTGGCGACCGGGGATCTCGCGACCGAAATTCGACAGGCAGTAGCGACACGCCTGCAGCGGCTTGGACGAGCGCAGGTAGGCCTCGAGCTGCTCGCGCAGCTCCGGGTTGGCGTGGAGCGCGATCGAGTCGGCCTCGCGATTGTCGAACTCGACGCCACATCGACGCAGGCGCGGCTGCATCCACGGCGCGGGCGAGCACTTATAGTAGCGCCCCGCGTAGACCGTGTGGCACGACCACTCGTGGGTCTGGGGGCAATTGTCGTAGATCATCTGTACGCTCGCGTCGTCCTCGATCGCGTGATTGAGCACCGTGACCCGCATGTTCGGTGTGTCCTTGACGAACAGCTCGAAGCCGTGGGCCTCGGCCCGGGCCTCCACCTGCGCCCGGCTCATTCGATACTTGACGCCCGGATACACGCTCCACCACAGCCGATCGATCGAGGCCCAAAACGGCTCCGGGACGCGGTCGAGCAGCACGCCATTGGTCACTACCGTCACGCACTCCGCGATCGGCGAGGCCTTGGCGGTGGCGATGAACTCGAGCAGGTCGGGGTGCAGCAGTGGCTCGCCACCGAGCAGCTTGAGCTCGTGGGTCCGCATGACCCCGGCGAGCGCGTCGAGATCGCGGCAGAAGCTGGCGTGGTCCAGGAACGCCTTGGCCATCAGCGGCGAGGCGTGATCGCAGCCGTAGCAGCTGAGGTTGCAGTGCTCGGTGAGGTTGAACTCGACCGAGGCGACGCGGAGGAGGGGCGCTGAAGTCATGACGGCTCGCGCTCAGGCAGGGGGGTGAGGCTCTTCGTTGCGTCCGAGAAAGATCGTCGTGTCGACGCTGCCCTCGACGCTGGCGACGAGACCCGCGTGGCAGCATCGCTGGATGACCCCGAGGGCGTCGACGCTGTCGTCGACGAGCTCCGCGAGCGCGGCGTCGAGCTCGGTCAAGCTCAGCTCGCGCCCAGCGAGCGCGGCGTAGAGCGCCGCGAATCCTTCACTGACCTGCTTGGCGCTGGCCTGACCGCGGATCCACAGCAGGCAGCCGGGCCCGACCGACGCGGGCAGCGGGTGGACCTCGTAGGCCTCGCGGGGATGAAAGCGCACCCGGGCGCTCGCGGGCACATCGCCCGCGAGGATCCGGCCGTACCAGCCGCCGAGCTGCCGACGACGGCGGATCTCGTCGTTGAGCTGGCCGTATCCGCGGGTCAGGCGAGCCCGGTCCTCGGCTCCGAAGCCCCCGGCCGCCGTGAACGCGACGGTGTTGACCTGCTGGTGGGAGGCCGAGTCGTTGTCGCTGGTCGGACTGCGGTCGTAGAGAATCGTGAGCCCGAAGCGCTCTGGCTCGCGGCCCATCTCGGACGAGCTCGTCAGCGTGAAGTACGAGACATTGAAGTAGCTGACCACGTCGGTGTAGCGGCTACAGAACGCGAGCACCTCCTCGGCCTCGGCAAGCGTCGTCGTGGGGATGTCGATGATGACGTTGACCACGAGCTGCAGGCGATCACCCGCGTCGAGCTCGCGCACGGTCGCAAAGAAGCGCTCGATGTCGGCGCGCCGATAGCCCTTGGCGATGTAGTCGAGCAGGCGATCGTTGGCGCTCTCCATCCCGATCGTCAGCGCCCACCTGGCGCTGCGAGTCATCGTGCGCAGGACCTCGAGGGTAAAGCGCGCGTCGATGTAGGCGTAGCACCAGATCGAGATGTCTTCGATCCCCCGCTCACCCAGCGCGGCGCCGAGCTCGGCCGCGTGGCGGGGCGGGAGCGCGTCGGTGATCAGGTCGAACTGGCGAAAGCCCCGGCTACGAAAGTACGCGAGGTCGTCTGCGACGTCATCGCTGCTGCGCGGGCGATAGCGCGGATCGTCGCTGAGGTTGATATAGTCGCAAAACGTGCACTTTCCCCAGTAGCAGCCCTTGCTGTGCAGGACCGAGAGCACCGTCGACTCACGCTGGTCGGCGGGCAGCTCGTAGCGAAAGTGGTCCTCCTTGCGCAGGCGCAGCGCGGCCGAGCGTGGAGATCGGCGCAGCTCGACCCCGGTCGGGCTCCGGTGCACGACGTTATCGATCCCGGCCATCTCGCGCTCGTCGACGCGGAGCCGCTCGAGCATCTGGCAGACCACGCGCTCGCCCTCGTTGATCACGACGCTGTCGAGAAACTCGAACCCGAGCAGCCCCTCGACGAAGCGCTGATCGAGCAGCGAGACGACCGGACCACCGAAGCACAGGTGGGCGTCGGGCAGCTGCTCGGCGAGGGCGCGGGCGATCAGCAGCGCTGGCAGCAGCTGGGCCGAGAACGGGATCGAGAACCCGACCAGGCGCGGGCGCGGGTCAACCACCGCGCGCTGCAACAGCGGGCCGATGATCGCCAGCAGATCGGCCCCGACCCCGGCGGCGAGGCTGGCCCGCAGCTCGGCGAGGGTCGGCGCGGCGAGGTCTCGCCCCTGATAGAGGAACACCTCGGCGAGCAGCCACTCGAAGTCGGTCTCGCGCGAGCCGTCGAGCAGCGCCTGGCGGCCGTCGGCGCTGGCGAAGTAGTCACCGCGCATCGCGTCGAACACCGCCCGGCGGTAGCTGGAGCGCTGATCCTCGTCGAGGCTCGCCCTGCCGCCGACGTGCTCGCCAACGTGTTCGCCGTGGTGCTCGCCAAGTCGATCAATGGTCGCGCGCGCCCGACCCCGGCGCGCGGCGAACTGCGGGCTGTCGAGATAGGCGTGCGCGGCCTCGCGGTTGAGGTCGAGGACGTCCGCCCGAAACCCGCGAGCGTTGGCGAAGGTGCTGAGGTGATGAGGCGCCGGGTATGGCCAGGCCAGCGAGGTCAACGCGGGCGGCGGGAACACGAAGATCGCGTCGAGGGCTCCACTCACACGACCATCCTATCACGCGACAGGTCCGACCTCGCGCGCCGCGTAACTCGGGACGAGGGTATAAGTGTGACAATGCGGCGCATCGGGCTCATCATCGACACCGAGGCCGGCCACACGATCCCATTCGTGGATCTGGGGCTTCAGTTGATGGAGCACGGCCACGAGGTCGTGTTCATCGGTTTGGCGCAGAGCATCCACCTCGTGCCCCCGAGCTTGCGGTCGGCCTACGTGTCGGTCCTCGACGGTGTCTACGAAGCCGCGACCATTCGCGCCATTCGGCAGCAGGCCCCGCTCGACTTTCCTTGCTACTGGGGCTTCGACGCCCACCTCGAGCGTCTGCTCGACCCTGGCCTGCGCGATCAGCTGCGCGGGCTTCGGGTCGACGCACTGATCGCCAACCCCTTCCTCGGGCTCGAGACGGCGATCGCCGCCGAGCTGGTCGGGGCACCGGCGATCTTCGCGTTGCCGATGATGGGCAGCGATCCGGGGCCACTCGCAAAGATGCACCTCGAGCTGCAGCCGGCGGCCCTGCAGCGGCGGATCATCGAGCTGCTGCAGCTGACCCCCGACGAGCTCGAGGCCGCGCTCGCGCGCTGGCCAGCGTTGATCCTGTGCGCCCGCGAGTTCGAGCTGCCCGAGCTGGTCTACACCGGCGCCCACGCGCACTACGTCGGGCCGTGCCTGCGCGACTACGACGCGGCCAAGCAGCTCGCGGAGCGCGGTGAGCCCGAGACCGTGTACGTCTCGCTTGGCTCGACGCGGGTCCGCGAGACGGCGCCCGCCCGAGCGCTGCTACACGCGCTGCTCGACGAGGCCCGGGCTAGCCCTTCCACGCGGTTCTTCGTCACCGGCGCACCGCCGCCGGGCGAGCTCCCCCCCAACGTCGAGTTTCGGCAGTGGTTCGCCCAGCGCGAGCTCATGCGCAGCGTCCGGGCGACCGTCACCCACGGCGGATTGGGGGGCATCCGCGAGGCGATCGCCGGTCGCCTCGCGCCGATCGTCACCCCGTTCGTGCGCGATCAACCGGACAACGCGAGGCGCGTCGCGTATCACGGTCTCGGGCTCGATCTACACGGGCAGGTCGAGCAGCTTGGGCCCGCGCTGCGGCGGGTCCGAGCCGGGGAGTTCGACGAGCGGGTCGAGGCGCTGCGGCAGCGCTTTCGCGAGCTCGACCGCGCGCGCACAGCCGCGCGAACCCTCGACCAGCTGCTCGCCTGAGCCGAGCACGGGTCTCACGTGTCGGCTTTGTCCCCCGCGAAACTGCCGCACGGCGCGAGCGCGAACTCAATCCGATCGCACCAGGCCGTAGAGCTGGATGAACATGCGCTCGAGCAGGCGTCGATCCGCGGTCACGATCTCGGCGGTCCCGCCCATCCCGTGGCGCAGCTCGAGCGTCTGCCCATGCGTCGTACGCAGGCCATCGGGCAACTCCACGTTGACGAGGTAGACCCCCTCGCTGGCGACCGCAGAGACCGAGCCGACCCGCCCCTCGACCACACCGTGCTCGCGGTAGGGGTAGCCGTCGAGCTTGAGCAACACGCGCTGACCAACGGCGACCTTGCCGGAGTTGAGCTGAGGCATGGTCGCGCGACCGACGAGGGTCTCGGCCTCGGGCAACACGTTGATCACCGCTTCGTCGGCGCTGACCCACTGCTGCGTGGCCCAGATCCGCGCGAGGCTGACCCGGCCCGCCGTCGGTGCGACCAGCAGATAGGCTCGACGCCAGCGCTCGTAGGCCCGGGCCAGGTTCGCGTAGCTGTCGTGGACCTCGCGGACCAGCGCGCGGCGACGGTCGCGGAGGTGAAAGCCGAGCTCGGCGCGGTTGCGACCAAAGCCAACCTGATCGATCTTACTGCGCAGGATCTCCACGTCGGCGGCCTCGAGCGCCCGCTCGCGCGCGCGCACGGTCGCCTCGGCGGCCTCGACCTCGCGGCTCGCGACCACGCCCTCCTCCGCCAGCCGGGTCGCGGCTTTGGCCTCGCGTCGGGCCTGCTCGAGGTCCTCGACCAGGGCCCCACGCTGCCGCCGGATCCGGCCCGCGAGCGCGTCGCTGGTGTCGAGCTGATCGAGCAGCCCCGCGTCGCTGTCGTCGAAGTAGGGGTCGTCGACGAACGCGCGCAGCTCGAGCCAGGCGGACACGAGCTCGGCGTACTCGACGTCGAGCTCGCCGAGCTCGAGCGGGGCGCCGAGCGAGTGGGCGGCGGCGTCGAAGCGCTCGGGCGCCTCGAGCTGATCGGCGAGGGCCTCGAGCAGCTCGGCGACGACGCGGAGATCTTCGCTCCGCGCCGGGTTGTCGATCACCGCCAGCCACTGCCCGCGCTGGACCAGCTCGCCGTCTTCGACCCACAGCTGCGCGAGCCGCCCGCTGGTCCGCGCGACCACGGGCGCGGGCGGGGTCTGGCTCGTGACCGTGACCGGGGCCGCGACAACGTCCGGGTACTCGAGCAACCACGCGGCGACGACCAGGGCGAGGAACACCGCGAACAGCACCGTGTTGCCCCAGCGCAGCACCGCCCCGGGGACGGTGCCGATGAAGTCCTCGAACGCGGCCCCACCGATCCGCTCGTGCGTGCGCTCCGAGGTCTCGCTCTGGCTCGCGTCCGCCATCTCAGCCCCCGAGCTCGAGCTGGTTCTTGACCAGCTGGTAGTAGGTGCCCGCGAGCGCCGTGAGCTCCTCGTGAGTGCCACGCTCGACGACCTTGCCGCGGTCGAGGACGATGATCTGGTCGGCGTCGCGCACGGTGCTGAGCCGGTGGGCGATGACCAGAGAGGTCCGCCCGCGCTGAAACTCGCGCAGGCGATCCATGATCTGGCGCTCGTTGGTCGCGTCGAGGGCCGAGGTCGCCTCGTCGAAGAACAAGAACTGGGGATCGGCGTAGACCGCCCGCGCGATCAGGATCCGCTGGCGCTGGCCCTGGCTGAGCCCGACGCCGTCGCTGCCGATCCGGGTCTTCCACGCCAGCGGCAAGCTCTCGACGAACTCACGCAAGTTGGCGGTCTCGAGCGCGTCGAGCAGGCGCGGAACATCGACCACCTCGAAGCCGACGGCGACGTTGCCGGCGATGGTGTCCGCGAAGATGTGCCCATCTTGCATGACCACGCCACACTGCCGGCGCCAAAACCCGCGATCGAGGTTGTCGAGGGCCAGTGAGCCGACCGTCAGCTGGCCCGCCTCGACGGTATAGAAACCGAGCAGTAGCTTGAGCAGCGTGGTCTTGCCGCTGCCGCTCGCGCCGACCAGCGCGGTGGTCTTGCCGGCAGGGATCTCGAGGTCGACATCGTGCAGGACCCAGCGCGAGCTGCCGGGGTAGCGAAACGACACGCCCTCGGCCACCAGCGAGCGCGCGCTGCCGAGCTCGCGCAGCGCCGGGCGATCTGCCGGCTGCTCCTCAGGGAACTCGTGGATCTCGTCGAGGCGATCGATGCTGAACTTGGCGTCCTGGGCCGCGGACACGAAGGCCAGCGTGCGCTCGAGCGGGCGGGCGACCTGGCCGACGACCCACGACAGCGCGAGCATCATGCCGAGGGTCATCTCGCCAGCGATGACCTCGCGCGCGGCGATGAAGGTGATGACGATGTTCTTGGCCTCGTTGATCGCCATGCTGCCTGCGCTCTGCACCTGCTCGAGCGCGAGCCGGCGCTTGTTGACGCGAAACAGGCGGACCTGGATCTTCTCCCAGTCCCAGCGCTTGCGTCGCTCGCAGTCGTTGAGCTTGAGCTCGGAGATGCCCTCGACGAGCTCGACGAGCGCGTTTTGACTGGCGGTGCGGTGCTCGAAGTGCTCTTGATCGAGGCGCTGGCGCCGGCCCATCAGCGCGACGATCCAACCGGTCGCGAGCGCGGTCCCAATCAGGAACACCGCGAGCACCGTCGGGCTGTAGATCGCGATCACGACCGAGAGCACCGCGACGTTGACGAACGAAAACAGGATCTCGAGCGGACCCGCGGTCAGGAAGGTCTCGACGCGATCGTGATCGGCGACCCGCTGGAGCACGTCGCCGAGCGTGCGGGTGTCGAAGAAGCTCATCGGCAGCCGCAGCAGCTGGGCGAGGAAGCCGGTCAGCATCGCAATGAACACACGCTGGCCGACGTGGAGCAGGATCCACGCGCGGATCATCTCGATCGCGGTGCGCCCGGCGAACAACATCAGCTGGGCGAGGAGCACGGCGTAGACGAAGCCGATGTCACGGGTCCCGATGCCGACGTCGACCAGGGCTTGAGTCAAGAAGGGGAACACCAGCCCGAGCAAGCTGGCGACGCTCATCCCGAGCATCAGCTGAACGATCAGCCGACGGTAGGGGCGAAAGTAGGGCCAGCGCGACGCGAACCCGCGGGTCGCGTGCTGCTCGCCCTCGTGGGTGAAGAACGCGGGCGTCGGCTCGAGCACCAGCGCGACGCCCTGGCCCTCGTCGGCGGTCCAGCGGCGCAACACCTCCTCGCGCGAGAGGATCACCAGGCCAGCGGCCGGGTCGGCCACGCGGACGCGACGCTCGTCGGCCGCGACCACGACCACGAAGTGGTTTTGATTCCAGTGGATGATGCACGGCAGCGGCAGCGCGCTCGCGAGCTGATCGTAGTTGGCCATGACCGCGAGGCTGCGCAGGCCGATCGACTCGGCGGCCGCGGCGACACCGTCGAGCGAGACCCCGTCTCGGGCGATGTCACAGCGCTCGCGCAGGGTCCCCAGCGACCAGTCGCTGCCGTGGTGCCGAGCGATCATCCGCAGGCAAGTCGGCCCACAGTCCATCGCGTCGTGCTGACGCATGGCGCGAAACGAGGAGCGGAAGCTTGGCGCGCGGTCGACCATCGTGAGCTCGCCCGACGAGACGCGCCGCTCGGCGACGGCCGAACCTCCGGCCTCGCAGCCGTGGCCCAGATGCTAGCGAGATCAGACACCGCGTGTCCCCCCTTCGCCGCGCCCATCTCGGCTCCGGAGGTTGGTGCCGCCCAGGACCGCAGGGCCAGCCTCGCGCATCCGTCGCGCCACCCCGGTCGCGCGGCTTGGTCCTCAGATAGGCTCGGGCGCCGCTGAACACTGGCCCAGGGCCAGGTGAGCCAGAAGCCTCGGCGGGCTCGCCAGCCCTCGACTGCACCGAGCTAGTGGAGCTCGGTCCGCTCAACCCCGTCGACGCACACAGCGGCGCCTTCGTGGGCATCGACGTCCGCGACCACGAAGACTCCGACGCCCTCATCTCGGCCTACGAGGAAGGCAAGCAGGCGACCTCGAACGTAGACACCGGTTCGGACGAGGCAATGAAAGTGGACGTCGAGGTGGAGCGAGGAGTCGGCGCGCTGAATGAAGGTCAGCGCGCCGAACTGAGCGTCCTCGACCGGAGGCTGCCGGGGAGCGCGAACTACTCGTAGACCACGGCGCCGGTGTTGCTGGTGTCAAACCTGAGCTTGTATCCGCAATTCCCAGATACGTAGGGGTCCCAGCCCCCGCTCGAATCGCTGGGGTCGGTCGACAGGCACCAGCCGTTCCCCCCGTCCTGTCCCCAGGTCTTGATCTTGTCGTAGTGGTCGGCCTCGCTGTACTCCCACAGCGTGACGTAGTCGATGAACATGGCGTCGCTTCCGTTGGTCTCGACGTAGATCCGGTCGGGCTGCTTCTCGCTCGAGAACTCCCAGGACGTGCCGTACTCGCACCACCTGGCGTAGTCGACGACCCGCTCGCCGAGCTTCGTCGAGCCGTCATACAGCGACACGGTGACGTCGTTGGAGGTCCCCTCGTTCTCGATCGTGCTCCGCCCACAGTCGAGCTTGACGGTATAGACCCACTCGAGCGGCGACGTGATATAGGCGTTTTCGTTGTCGACATCGAACCGGAACGCCTCTTGGCAGCCGGCGTTCGGATCGAGGTAGTTCGACCAACCGCTGGCGTCATTGGCGTCAGTCGAGAGGCACCAGCCATCGCCGCCGGTGACCCCATACTTGGAGATGGTGTTGCCCGTGCAAAACGAGCCGGAACAAGTATAGTACAGCTCGAGCCAGTCGAGGAACAGCGCGTCGTCGGAGTGGGTCTGAATGATCACGTCGGTGATCCAGGCCTCGTCCCCCCAACTGTCGAAGGACCAGGCAAGCGAGCTGGGGTCATCGTCGTCGATGCAGTCGTGTGCCTCGAGGGTCATGCTCGTCGATTGATAGAGGTAGTTCCCCGCCCACAGCGTGACATGAAAGGGGTCTTGCGATGCGCGCTCCGTCGAATTTCCGGGCCCGTTCATACAACTGAGCTTGAGCATATTCGGACCGTCCCCGGTCTCGGCGAGCGCTGGCTTGGGCATGAAGACTCCCGCGATGAGGGTGGCGATGGTGAAAGCGAGCTTGGCTGAACGCATGCCGATCCCTTCAGCAAGATGGGTGCCGTCGTAAAGTCGCTTGTCTGGTCGGCGCGCCGCTTCTCGAGCGACTGTCGGGGACCGTCGCAATCGTCAGCGACCGACGGCGACGGTTCGGCATGGCTCGAGACCGAGCGCCCGTGAGTGGGCCCGGGAGCTCGCGCAGTCGTGCAGCTCCTCGACGCTCGACCGGCACGGCACCGGACCGCCAGCTGCCCGGACCAAGAACTCGGTGGCGCGATGTTCACACCCCGCCGACCCTGGGTTGGATGTCTTAGCCGCTCGAGTGCCAAGGTCGGCGCTCGCGCATCGCACTCGACTGCACGTGTCGTGTGGACTTGGCTTCTCGCCACAGCGTCGGCTGCCAGCGTCGAGATGAGCCTATCATCTCCAGGTTGACGGTCTCACCGCGGGAGACTTTGGTCAGCCCCCATCGGAAGGATTGGCAAGCGAACCACAAAGCACGCACCCAAGCTCGATCCGCGCTCCAGCTCCAAGCTACCGCCGTGGTGGATGGCGATCTCGCGGGCAATGGTGAGACCGATACCAGTCCCCGGACGCCCGCTCGCCCGCTCGCTCGCGCCGCGATAGAACGGCTGAAAGATCTGCTCGGCGTCGCGCTCGAGGACCCCGACGCCGCGATCACGCACCAGCAACATCGCGGTAGGGCTCGGGCTCGCGTCGCAGGGCCGTCCTTCGAGATCCACGCGGCTACCCGGCGGCGCGTGGCCGATCGCGTTCTCGAGCAGGTTGCGGATCAACCGAACCAGATCCATGGGGTCGGCGCGGACGGCCATCGGCTCGACGCGGATCACCACGTCGACCTGGTGGCGCTCGGCTTCAGCGGCGAGCATCGCCGCGGCCTCGTGGCTGACCTGGGCGAGATCGACGACCGTGGACGGCAGCGCGGGCACCCGACCGATCCGGGCCAGGGCGAGCAGCTCGTCAGTGAGGGCCTTGAGCCGCCGGGTCGCGTCGAGCGCCTCCTCGATCGAGCGTCGATACTCCTGGGCGTCACGCGAGCGGCGGAGCGCGTGGGAGAGCTCGCCGTAGAGGGCCGTCAGCGGTGAGCGCAGCTCGTGGGCGGCGTGGGCGATGAAGTCACTGCGGGCGCGCAGCAGCGTGGCGAGGCGCTCGATCATCGCGTCGACGTCGCCTGCGAGCTGGACGATCTCGGGCGCGGCCCGGACCTTGCCCACGCGCGCGTCGAGGTCGTGGGCCCAGATCCGGCGTGCAACTCGGGCGATGCGATCGTGGACCCGAGTGAGGCGCCGAACGACGTCGGAGGTGAGCAGGATCGTGGCCAAGAACGCGATCCCGAACACCAGGCCCATGACCCGCGCGAGGTACAGCGAGTCACGATCGAGGTCGCTGCGGGGCGCGGCCAGAAGCAAGACGACGCCAGCGTGACCCGGGATCTCGATGACCAGGCCGCGCAGGTGCTCACCTTGGAATTCAAAGTCGCCGAGCGGACGCCCGAGCTCGCGGACGGCGGGCGGCGGACCCTGCCAGGACACCGTGGCGTCGAGCACGGTGCCGTCTTCGGCGTAGAGCGCGGCGTACTTGGTCAACGGCCCGACGTCATCGGGGCTCGGGCCGAGCCGCGGTGAGATCCGCAGCCGGTCGGCCCCCGAGTGGGCGATCTCGGCTGACTCTTCCCGGGCCTCACGGCCGAGGGCCTCGTCAAACTGGCGCTGCTGGCTGGCGTCGACCAGCAGGTTCACGCTGGTGAACGCGGCCGCCAGCGTGATCAGGTTGACCGCCGAGATGGCGCCGACGAAACGGGCGCGAAAGCTCATGGCTCGGCCTCCCCGCGGAGCCGGTAGCCCTTGGCCCGCACGGTCTCGATCAGGCTGGCGTGGACGCCAAGCTTGTCGCGCAGCCGGCTGATGTGGACGGCGACGAGGTTGGACTCGGGATCGAAATTCATGCCCCACACGCGCGAGAGCAGCTCGGAGCGGGTCACGACCTGATCGGCCCGCTGGACCAGGTAGAGCAGCAGGGTCATCTCGCGCTCGGTCAGGTGGAGCGGCCGCCCGGCGACCAGGACCCGGCGCTCGAGTCGATCGACGTCGAGCGGGCCGAGGCGTACCCGGCCCTGCTGGATCGTGCGCCGGAGCACGGCCTCGAGCCGAGCGAGGAACTCGTCGATCTCGAACGGCTTGACCAGGTAGTCGTCGGCACCCGAGCGCAGGCCCAAGACCCGCTCGTTGAGCTCGCCCCGGGCGGTCAAGATCAGGATGGGGATCATGCAGCCTTGCTCGCGGAGCCGGCGGCACACGCTGACACCGTCGATATCGGGCAGCATCCAGTCGAGGACCATCGCGTCGTAGACCCCGCTCGACGCTCGAGTGATGGCCTCGAGCCCCTGGGCACAGGTGTCGGCGACATAGCCCTCCTCGATCAGCACACGGGCGATGAAGCGGGCCAGCTTGGCGTCGTCCTCGACGACCAATACCTTCACTCAGAACCTCCGAGCATTGGTAGACCCTACCTTTCTCCAACAGAAAAATGTGGGATGCCGGTAGGGCCCCCCGTTCAAACCGTGCGTGCGATTTTCCCGCACACGGCTTACCAGTGGCCTCTCCGAGACGGGACTCGAACCCGCTGGAGCGGTGCAGCGTGAACGACAAACTCGCCTGGCTTTCGCCAGCCGCGCTCCCCGTTCGTCAGGACGCACCATCGCGGGAGGCTAGCACGATCTTCGAACTGCCTATCTACGAACCCGATCCTATCGGCGAACATTACGAACATGTAATCCAGACTTAATCTCGATTCGATCTGGCTTGCCGCATGGTTGCGCCGTGCCGCTGATTGCTCGATCTTGGAGGCCCCGCCGGCGCCCGCGCGAGCGCGTGGGCCAGGTAGTGGCGCTGGTCGCAGGTCTCGCATGCGTGAGCCTGCTGCAGCCCGAGACCGCCGCCGCGCTCGCCGTGCCGCAGGAGCGCGATGGCGGCCAGGTGTTCCGTCCCAGCGCCGAGCTCGGGCTCGAGGACCTGCAGGAAATCGTCGGCGAGGGACTGGCCGATCTCGAGGCCGCAGCGCTGCGCGTTGACCTCGCTCGCGCCGACGTCCGACAGAGTCGGCTGCTGCCCAATCCGATCCTCGATCTCGAGTATGGAACGATCCCATTTGGGACCACCAATCCAGCGGATCTCGACCGCCCCTTTGCCAACATTCCCAATTACGGGGTTGGAGTCGCCTATCCGATCGAGCTGGGTAAGCGGCGTCCGCGGATCCAGCGGGATCGCGCGCTCGAGCGGGGTGCCCGAGCGGAGCTGGACGCGGTCACTCGGAGCCAAGCGCTCGAGCTGGCGGCCACGCTCGGCGAGCTGGCGACGGCGATCCTCCGGCTCGAGGGCTTTGAAGAGATGGTCGCCGACAGCGAGCGCTCGGTCGCGGCCGCCGAGGTCCGCGTCGCGACCAGCTTCGGTGTGCCGCTCGACGTGGATCGGCTCCGCGTCGAGCTCACGCGCACCGAGCAGCTGGTGCTCACGGCCCGCAGCGACATCAGCCGCGCGCTGGCCGACTGCGCGACCCGAGTCGGCCGCGCGTGCGAGCGCTTCGTCGACAGCAGCGCGGCGCGAGCCTACCTCGAGGCATGGATCGCCGCGGACCCAGGCGAGGTTGCGATCGAGGAGCGCCCCGATCTTCGGGCCCTGTCCGAGTACGGCGAGGCGGCCAGCGCCAGCGAGCGGCTCGCTCGGGCCCAGCGGATCCCCGATCCGACCTTGCGCGTTGGCTACACCCACGACCGGTTCTGGGTGTCGGGCAACCAGATGAACTCGTTCACGATCTCGCTGAGCTTCGCGCTGCCGACCTTCGATCGGGGTCAGGCGCAGCGCCAGGCCGCCGAGGCCCAGACGCACCGACTCGGGGCCGAGCGCAGCAAGCGAGTCGCGGCTACCCAGGCGCAGCTCCCCGACCTCGCCCGCCAAGTCGAGCTCGAGCGCGATCGTCAGGTGCTCCTGCGCGACGACGCGATCCCGGCCGCGAAGCGAATCGCCAGCGCGATTGAGGACGCGGCCGAGAGCCGCCTGACGACCATCACCGAGGTCGTCCAAGCCCGTCGAACGCTGCGCGAGCTGCTGCTCGCCGAAGCCGAGGCCTACGCGGCCGCCTATGAGGCCCGCCTCGAGCTCCTGCGCGTGCTCGCCCCTCCGAATGAGACCAAGCCATGATTCGCTCGACCTTCCCAGCCGTTTTGATCCCGCTCCTGTTCACGCTCGCCTGCGCCGAGGCCGAGGGCCAGCCGCCCCGACACTGGGCGGTCGACGACGGCCGCGTGTCCCTCGGCCAGTCGACCCCGGCCCGGTTCGAGCTCGCCGAAGTGACGACCGGCGAGCCGCTCCCCGCTCCCAAGGTCACGGGCCGGGTCCAGGCGGTGGAGCTGCTGACCTCGCCCAGCTATCCGCCGCTGGCCGGTCGAGTCGAGGCGACACGTGTGCGGATCGGCGACCAGGTCGCCGAGGGCGATCCGCTGGTCCAGGTCCGGACCACGGATCTGCCCGCGCTCGAGGGTGAGCTGGCGAGCGCCCGACTCCAAGTTCAGACCAAGGCGGCGACGGTCGAGAAGCTCGAGCGCATGGTCGAGGCCAAGCTGACGGCCGAGCACGACCTGATCATCGCGCGCGCGGAGCTCGATGAGGCCCGCCTGAGCGCGCGCACGGCCAGGGCCCAGCTGCGCTCGCTGTCGGTGGCTCGCTCGGGCGACTCGAGCTTCTGGATCCTCGCCCAGCGCAGCGGCACGGTCGTCCAGCTCGACGCGACCCTGGGTCAGCAGGTCGGGCCCTCGCAAGCGCTCCCCGTCGCGACGATCGCCGATCTCGACGAGGTCCTGGTGATCGCCGACGTCCCCCAGCGAGAGGCCGCGCGCCTGCAGGTCGGGGCTCAGGCGTGGGTGACCACGCCGGGCTCGATCCACGCGCCGGTCGCTGGCGAGGTCGAGCTGGTCTCGGCGCTCGTCGACCCCGATCGCCAGACCGTCCCGGTTCGGGTGCGGGTCGCCAATAACGAGCGAGCGCTCCGCCCCAACGCCTACGTCGACGTCGCGTTCACGGCCGTCGACCAGGATCCGGTCGTGCGAGTGCCGGCCGGCGCGGTCGTCCGCGACGGGCCGCAGACGATCGTGTTCGTCGATGTCGGGACCCGCAGCTTCGAGATCCGGAAGGTCGAGGTCGGGCGGCGCTCAAAGAATGAGGTCGAGGTCATCCGGGGACTCGCGAGCGGCGAGAACATCGTGACGACCAACGCACTGCTGCTGCTCAACGCTGTCGACCTGGACGCCTGACATGCTCGACGCACTCGTCCAGTCGTCGCTTCGCCACCGCTTCGCGGTGATCCTCGCTGCTGTCTTGATGCTGGCCTGGGGCGCGCACGCGTTCTCCGAGCTGCGGATCGAGGCGTTCCCCGACCCCACCGACACCCAGGTCAACATCATCACGCTCAGCACTGGCCAGCCCGCCGAGGAGATGGAGCGACAGGTGTCGATCCCGATCGAGCGGGCGGTCAACGGCACGCCAGGGCTCGCGCGGGTCCGCTCGATCAACCTGTTCGGGCTCTCGTTCGTGACCTTGACGTTCGGCGATGGGGTCGAGCCATTGTTTGCTCGGGCCCAGGTGCTCGAGCGGATCCGAACCGTCGACCTGCCCGAGGGCGTGACCCCGGAGCTCGGCTCGCTCAGCACCCCGATCGGCGAGATCTACCGCTACACCCTGCGCGGGCCGCAGACCGACCCCATGGAGCTGCGGACCTTGCAGGAGTGGGTGGTCGCGCCGCGGTTGTCACGGGTCGCCGGGATCGCGGACGTGGTCAGCTACGGCGGGCTGTTGCGCGAGATCCAGATTCGCCCCGATCCCGTGGCGCTCGCGGCCAAGCAGCTGACCCTCGCGGAGCTCGAGGCCGCGCTCTCGCACGCGTCGATCAACGCGTCCGGCGGCATCATCGAGGAGGGCGTCGAGCAGCTGGTGATCCGCAGCCGAGGTCTGTTCGAGGACCTCGACGACATCGCCTCGGTCGCGGTCGCGACCCGGGCTGGCACGCCGATCCGACTCGACGAGGTCGCCTCGGTCCAGGAGGGCTGGGCGCCGCGTCAGGGCATCGTCGGCCGAGAGGACCAGTTCGACGTGGTCGAGGGCATCGTGTTGATGCGCCGCGGTGAGAACCCGAGCCAGGTGCTCGACGCCCTGCGAGCCGAGATCGAGCTGATCAACGGGCAGGTCCTGCCCGACGGCGTCGAGATCTCGACCTTTTACGATCGGACCGAGCTGGTCGACACGACCCTGGCGACGGTCGGGCGCAACCTCGCCGAGGGCGCGCTGCTTGTCGTGTTCATCCTCGCGGTGTTCCTGCTCGACCTTCGCGCCGCGCTGATCGTCGCGGTCGTGATCCCGCTGTCGCTGGCGTTCGCGTTCGCGTACCTGCACATGCGAGGCATGGCCGCGAACCTGATCTCGATGGGCGCGGTCGACTTCGGGATCATCGTCGACGGGGCCGTGGTGATCGTCGAGGCGATCGCCGTGCGGATGGCTGCGGACGGCTCCGCCAGCGAGGCCGCGCTCTCGGTCAGCGATCGGATTGAAAAGGTCTTGAAGGAGGTGGTCCGGCCGACCGTGTTCGCGCTGCTGATCATCATCGCCGCGTACCTGCCGATCTTCTTGTTGCAGCGGGTCGAGGGCCGGATCTTCGCGCCCCTGGCCCACACCGTGGTCGCGGCCCTGGTCGGCGCGCTGGTGTTCTCGATCACCCTGGTCCCAGTGCTCGCAACCTTTGCCTACCGCAAGCCACGCAAGCACCGAGAGTCGCCGATCCTGACCCTCGCCCAGGCCATCTACATGCCGAGCTTGAAGGCCGCGCTGCGCCGACCTGCGCTGGTGATCGCGGTCGCGGTTGGCTCGCTGATCGGCTCGGCTCAGCTGCTCTCGCAGCGCGGCACCGAGTTCTTGCCCGAGCTCAACGAGGGCGCCCTCTACCTGACCTTCACGCTGCCCTCGAACGTCTCGCTGACCGAGGCCCGCCGGCTCGCGCCAACCCTGGCCAAGATCGTCGATCAGTTCCCGGAGGTCGAGACTCACCTGCATCAGATCGGGCGGCCGGAAGACGGCACCGACGCCACGCTCTCCAACAACCTGGAGTTCTTCGTCAAGCTGCGGCCGGCCGCCGAGTGGCCCGACGACACCCCCGACCTCGCCGCGCTGGTGGCCAAGATGGGCGCGTCGTTCGACACGATCCCCGGCCTGGAGATCAATTTTTCCCAGCCGATCCGCGACAACGTCAACGAGAACATCTCGGGTCAGTTCGGTCAGGTCGCCCTGAAGATCTACGCCGACGATCTCGAGACCCTGCAGAGCGTCGCCGAGGCGACCAAGCTGGCCCTCGCCGACGTCCCCGGGATCGCCGACCTCGGCATCGTCAAGAGCGGCGAGGTTCCGCAGATCCAGATCGCGCCGCGCCGCGAGTGGCTCGGTCGCCATGGGCTGACCATGGATGACGTCCAGAGCTATCTGGCCGTCGCCCTCGGCGGCCAGGCGGTCGGCGAGCTGTGGGAGGGCGAGCGCGTGTTTGCGGTGGTCCTGCGCCTGCCGGACGCCTCGCGCGAGACCGTCGAGGCGATCTCGGCCCTGCGGATCCCGACGGCCTCGGGCGCCCTCGTGCCGCTGAGCTCGGTCGCCGAGGTCGGCGTCGACTATGGCCGGGCGTCGATCAACCGCGAGAACGGCCAGCGCTACATCGGCATCCGCATGAACGTGCGCGGGCGCGACCTCGGCAGCTTCGTTCGAGACGCTCGCGCGGTGGTCGAGGCCGAGGTCGAGACCCCAGCGGGGGTGACCATGCAGTGGGGGGGCGAGTTCGAGTCGAAGGAGCGGGCGATGAAGCGGCTCCTGCTCGTGGTCCCGGTCGCGCTGGTGCTGACCCTCGCCCTGCTGTTCAAGGCCTTCGACTCGCTCCCGATGGCCTTGCTCGTGCTCTTGACCGTTCCCTTCGCGCTGGTCGGCGCCGCGCTCGGGCTGTGGATGTTCGACATGCCGGTCTCGATCGCGGCGGCGGTCGGCTTCATCGCGCTGGTCGGGCAGACCTCGCTCAACGGGGTCTTGGTGCTCAGCGCGGTCGAGGCACGGCGCCGGGCCGGGCTCGGGCTCGACCAGGCGATCTTGCGAGGGGCTCGGGACCGGTTGCGACCGGTGTTGATGACCGCCGGGCTCGCGGCGTTTGGGTTGATCCCGGCTGCGCTGTCGCAGTCGATGGGCGCCGAGACCCAACGACCGATCGCGGTGGTGATCGTGGGCGGCACCATCTCTGCGGCCCTGCTCACCTTGCTGGTGCTGCCGGTCATGTATCGCGCAATGATGCGGGCACATGGCCACCTGAGGTGGCGCCGCGAGCCGAGCGACACCGATAGCTCGGGCGACGGGGCGTCCTAGCAGCTCGTCTGTCGAGTCAGCGACGAGCCCACTCGTCGAGGGACGCATCCGCGTAGGCCTCAGGATCGTCGAAGTCGTCGCGTTTGGCCTCGCGGACCAGCTCGGCCCGCAGCCCACGACGCGCGCGCAGACGGGTGATCGCGGCGACCAGCAGGCATCCACAAGCCAGCGCCGTCGCGAGCCCGGAGTTTGGGCCGTGCCACAGCAGCGCGCCGGCGACCAGGCCGAGCAGCGCCGCGACCATCCCGGCCAGGGTGAAGTGCGTCGCGGTGTTGCTCATCGCAACCCGCAGCAAGGGCGACCCCGTGAATGGGGCGACAGGCCGGCGAGCCCTGGGTCGGCCCGCGTGTTCAGGACTCGGGGACTGCCCGGCGAAGCGCGTCTCGTGGATCATAGCTGTTACCTTTGGTGGTTGGCTGAGGGCTTGAAGGACTGGAGTTGCGAGGGCCAACGTCAGCGACGAGCCCAGTGTCATCGAGGCTCGGAACCAGCTTGACCTCGCTGAGCTCGGGACCCATGAGAATCTCGATTAGCGGTGTTCCCCGCTCGCCGATCCCGCTGACCCATACCCGAACGTCCCCGCGCACGACCAATCGCTCGATCGCCTGGACCAGCGCGCCCGCGCCCGAGATATCGATGGTCGGGACCGCGGACAGCTCGAGCACAACAGCCTCGACGCCGGTCTCGAGCTCGTCGACGACCTCGGCGAGCTTCGCCTGGGACCCAAAAAACAGCGGACCCGCCAGCCAGATGATCTGCGCGCGCCCGGTCGGAGTTGCGACTTCGGTCAGGGTTGGCGGGGTCTCGAGCGAGGCTGCGCTGGCAAACTCGCGTTGCTCGTGGGCAAAGTGGGCCAGGGCCGCGACGACGCCGATCAACACGCCCAGGACAAAGTCCGTCAGCAAGATCCCGGCCGCAGTGACCAAGAAGATCACGGCTTCGTAGCGAGCATGGGTCCAGAGCTTGTAGAGCAGCCGCCACTCGATCAGCCGCCAGCCCACGACCAGCAAGATGCTGGCGAGCGCGACCAGCGGGATGAATGTGACGAGCGGCGCGAGGACCAGCACGACGAGGGCGAGAACCAGTGACTGGACCAGCGGAGCCAGTCGCGTGGTGGCGCCAGCTTCGATGGCCGCGACCGAGCGGACGACCGCGGCGGCGACCGGCATGCCGCCAAAGCTGGCGCTCGCGATGTTGGCGACGCCCTGGGCGACGAGCTCCTGATCCGTTTGGTTGCGCGGACCGCCGGTCCGGCCGTCGACGGAGACCGCACACAAGAGCGAGTCGATCGAAGCAATGATCGCGAGCGCGATGGCCTCGGGGATCAACGCTGGGATGTCGACATTCTCGAGGTTTGGCAGCCGTGGCGCAGGCCAGCTCCCGTCGAGCGGCGCGACCGTCGGGATCTCCCAGCCCAGCCCCAGCGACGCGATCGCGATGACCAGCGCGACCAGCGGGGTCGGGATCCGCTTGTGGAGACGCGGCAATAGCACCATCGTCACGATCACCACGCACCCGATCGTCACTATCTTGGGATCAATGATGTTCAATGAGCCCAGGGTCATGTCCGAGACCAGGCGAATGTCCCCGGGTAGACCCAATAATCGCGGGAGCTGACTGTCGAACACCAAGATGCCGACGGCCGCCAGGAAGCCACCAATTACCGGAAGTGGGATCGCGCGGATGAGGCCACCGACTCGAAACAACCCCAAGCCGATCTGCAGCATGCCCGCGAGCAAGGTTGCGAGGATCAGCCCGTCGAATCCGTGGCGTGTGACGATCTCGAAGGTGATTGGGGCGAGCGCGACCTCCGGCCCGGTGATCTGCAGCCGTGATCCACCAAGGACCGCGCCGAGCACACCTGCGATTGCGCCGGTAACCAGACCCACGGCCGCAGGCAGGCCGCACGCGAGGGCCAGCGCCAAGTTGAGCGGTAGCGCGACGAGGGCGACCGTTATCCCCGCTGCGATGTTGCGCGGGATCTCGGTATGAAACGCCGAGTGCCACGACGCGAGGGTTGCGCGCGCGACCCCTCGCCAATACGCGGATCCCGACAGCGATTCGAGTGGGGCGGGCATCGAATCGCAGCCCCTTACACAGACTGTGCCATGCGATGTGGGTAATCTGCGCATCGCAGGATCGGGCCCACTCACGAGTGTTGCGGATAGGCGCAATTGCAATGAGCGTCGGCCGCGCCCAACCTGTCGGCGAGAACTGACAGGTGTCGGGAACCGCGGTCAACACCCGCGGAAAGCACGACCAAAACCGGCCGACCGACGAGACACGATGTGGTGAATCCGTTCGCGCGGACTGGGTGGCGGTCGGCGAACCGCGTAGTATCCGAGCTGTGACGCAGCGACCTACTGGCGACGAAGTCGAAGCGCTGGCGACCGGGCGAACCCCGATTTTTCGTTGGTTGCTCGGCTCACACTGCGTCCCGGTTTTGGTGGTGTCGGTCGCCGTGGTCGTGATCCTCGTCGGCCTCGTGCATGTCACCTCGCTGCTGCGGACGCTGGCCGAGCAGGAGCTCGAGTCGCTCCACGACGAGGGCGGATTGCATCGGGCGGCGTGGACCCTGGACGTCAGCATGCGCCACGGGGAAGGCGACTGTCGCAGCGGTCAGGCACCGGACCCACCGCGCGAGCGTGTCTCGTTCAGCGAAGCCCGGCTGCGGACGATGCTGGGGCAGGTCCAAGCGGATGTCGCCGCGCCAATGCGGCAGCTCTCACTGGACTACCTCGAGCTGGCCGAGGAGATGCAAAGTCGGCGCGGGTGTGAGGGTCTGCTGGCGCCGGACTTGCTCCGGCGCCGAGCGCTGCTCGACGAACAGCTGACCAACGTCTGGGTCTCGCGGCTGCAGGAGCTACACCGCGAGGTCTCGCGCAAAGATCGGGACGCCCGCGAGTTTGGCAACGCCGCAGCGATCGGCGGCATCTTGATCGCCGGATTGTCGCTGGTCGTGGCGGTTGTCGTTGCTGCCCGTGCAGCCGGAGTCCTCACCCGAGCGCTCGCCAACTTGACGGAGACTGCCCAGCGTGTCGGCCGCGGTGACTTTCGAACTCCCGTCAGCATCGGCAATCCTCCGAGTGAGCTCGCCGACTTCGGCGATGAGCTCGAGCGCATGCGCCTGCAGCTCGAGCAGCTCGAGACGCTCAAGCAAGAGATCCTCGCGTCGATCTCACACGAGCTGCGCACGCCCTTGTCCAAGATCCGCGAGTCGCTCGCGCTGTTGCAAGATGGTGTCGTCGGCGAGGTCGACCCGCGCCAACGCAAGGTCGTACAGATCGCGCGCCGGGCTTGCGAGTCCGAGATCCGCATGGTCACGACCTTGCTGGATCTGTCGCGGCTGCGGGCCGGCAGCCCCGTTCGCCGCCACCCGGGCGTCAGCCTCGATCATCTCGTCGCGCGAGCGATCGACGACGAGCGCGCCGTGGCCGATGAGCGCGGGGTCGCCATCAAGCTCGAGGCCGCGGGTGACTCACCGACGGGCAACTTCGACTCGGTCATGATCGAGCGCGCGATCGCCAACCTGATCCGCAACGCGATCGCCGTCTCCAATCGCGGGCAGACCGTCACGGTGCGGCGTACCTTCGTCCACGACCGGCCGGGCGCGCGGACCTGGGCGTGCGTGCGCGTCGAGGACCATGGGCCCGGGGTCCCGGAGGAGATCCGCGAGTCGATGTTCAACGCATTCGTGACCCGTGCCGTACCCAACTCGGCCAAGAGCGTGGGCATCGGCATCGGGCTGTCGCTTGCCCGCGAGATCGCCTCGGCCCACGCGGGTGAGCTCGACTGCCCTACCCAGCCGACCGGCGCTGTGTTTCGGTTGTGGCTGCCCCTCGACGATCAACCTTCCCCCTCCACGACTTCATGAACCGATCCAGGACACCCCGCCCCCACGTCGTCGTCGTCGACGATGACTGCGATCACTGCGTGCTCTTGGCCCTACGCCTCGAGCACCACGGCTATCGCGTGACGACCGAGCAGACCGCTCGGGCGGCGCTCGAGGTGCTCGAGCGCGAGATCGTCGACGCGATGATCGTGGACGTTCGGCTCGATCAGGAGGACGGCCTCGACCTGCTCGTCAACATCCAGTGCCGGTCCCTCGACTTGCCGGTGATCATGCTGACCGCGCACGGCAGCATCGAGACTGCAGTCGAGGCCATGAAGCGCGGTGCCTATGGGTTCTTGACCAAGCCCTTCGACGATCACGAGCTGCTACAGAAGCTCGAGCACGCGGTCGAGCGCATCCAGCTGCGCCGCGAGGTCGCGGGGCTCCGGCGGATCGTCGGGTCGTCGGGTTCGGAGCCGCGGTTGCTGGGGGCTAGCGCACAGATCACGGCGGTCCGCGACATCATCGCCCGGATCGCCAGCGCCGACGCGACGGTCCTCGTTCTCGGTGAGTCGGGGACCGGCAAGGAGGTCGCCGCGCGATGCATTCACGCGCTGTCGAGCCGCCGCGACGCGCCCTTCATCGCGATCAACTGCGGGGCACTCCCGGCCGATCTGCTCGAGAGCGAGCTGTTTGGTCACAAGCGTGGAGCGTTCACGGGCGCGGTCCAGGACAAGCTCGGGCTGTTTGGCGCCGCGCACCAGGGGACCATGCTGCTCGACGAGATCGGAGACGCGCCTGCCTCGGTCCAGGTCAAGCTGCTGCGGGTGCTGCAAGAGCGCAGCTACCTGCCGGTCGGCGCGTCGACGCCAGTCAAGACCGATGTTCGGGTCATCGCCGCCACCAACCGTGACATCCGCAGTGACGTCGCCGAGGGTCGGTTCCGCGAGGACTTGTTTTACCGGCTGCACGTGGTCCCGCTCGCGATGCCACCGCTGCGCGAGCGGCCCGAGGACATCCCCTTGCTCGCCGAGCTGTTCTTGAGCCAGACCTCGGCCAAGCACGGCCTGACCACACCGCACCTGAGCCACGATGCGCTGCAGCTGCTGCTCGCCCACCCGTGGCCGGGCAACGTGCGCGAGCTCGCGAACGTCATTGAGGGCGCGACGTTGCTGACCACCGACGGGGTGCTGCGTACCCACCACGTGTTCGCAGTCTTGCCGCATCCCAGCTTGACCGAGCTCGCGTCCCGGCGCCCGCCGCCGACCCTCGATCTCCCCCAGGTGCTGTTGGGGGTCGAGGAACTCCCGCCCATGCGCGAAGCTCGGGAACGGTTTGACCGCGCCTACCTGAGCGAGGCGCTGCGCCGCGCCGCCGGAAATGTGAGCGCCGCAGCCAAGGTCGCCGGCCGCAACCGCACCGATTTTCACGACCTGCTTCGGCGCCACGGCATCGAGGCCAGCGAGTTTCGACCCTGAGTCTCCGTGGTCGTGCGTCCGCAGCCGCACGCATCCCGCCGACTTCGGTCAATGAGTGCGCGAGAACCCCGCGGTCGACAGTGCGATCAAGCTCCAGCTAGATTGGCCACGTCATGACGACGAGCAGCAAGGACCACGAGCAACCCGGACGGTTCGTGACCTACGAGGACATCCCCGCGCGGCCGAACACCCGTTTTACGAGGCACTGGAGGCCGTTGTGACGAAAAATGGTTTTCGACCGCTCCGTCGTGCGCGAGCGTTTGTCACGAGCGCGCGAGTCTGAGCCCGCACTGACTTCGCGGTAGCTGAAGAGTGCTCACGATGAAAACCAAAGGCACATTGCATCTCATTGTCGGACCTGTCGGAGCGGGAAAGAGCACGTTTGCCCGTCGAAGCACGGCACGACATGGTGGGGTTTTTCTGGATCTCGACTCTTGGATGGTGCGGCTCTACGGCGCGGACACGCGTCCCCCAGAAGATGTGCTTGCCTGGTATCTAGAGCGCCGCGAGCGTTGTCGAGGAATGGTTTGGGACACTTCGCTGGACATTCTCGCGTCCGGCACCGATGTCTTTCTCGAGCTCGGTCTCGTGTCGGCTGTGGAACGCGAGATGTACTACGCGAAGGCGCGGGATGAGGATCTCGAGCCCGTGGTCTATCTGCTCGACGCACCGAGGGACGTGAGGCGTGAGCGCGTGGCTCAGCGCAACGCCTCGGCGGGAGCTCACACCCAAATCGTGCCGATGGAGCTGTTCGAACGCGCCTCCGATGCCTGGGATCCCCCATCGGAAGCGGAGCGGAAGGCTCTCCGCATGATCGACGTCTAGTTCAGTCACGGCCACGCGCGCTTGGCAGACGGGTGGCCGTGCCATGTAGCAGCACAGTCGCTCGGGGTGCTCGCGCTCGCCGCCAGCTTCAGGTCTCGCCGACGCGGATCAGCGCGACCTTGGCCTGCGACACGCCTTCAAAGTGCGCCGAGAACAACAACAAGCGCCCGTTGAACTCGAACGCCCGCAGGTGCTTCGGCGGCAAGGGGATCTCGTCGAGGACGGTCGTCCACTGATCCCCACGAGGGTCGTAGCGCAAGACCTCGAGGTTCGGCTCGAGCCCGGCGTCACCCATCTTCGAGCCGCCAACGAGGTACAGCGCCTCACCGATCACCACGAGCTGGGCCGAGAGCAACTGCGACGGCGGACAGCTGAAGCTCGACCAACTCTTGGTCGCGAACTCGAAGGCATCGCAAGTCGTGACGGGCGCAAAGTCACCGTGCATGCCGCCGACCATGTAGTAACGCCCGTCGAGCACCGCGCCTCCGAACGCCCGGCGCGGCGACGGGAGGGTGACCCCGCTGGGCTCGAAGCTGGCGCTGGGGTCGTCGGCTGGCGCGACCAAGACATCGGTGCGGTGATCAAAGGCGGTGTCGCCCTCGCGCGCCGGGTCGTAGTCGAGGCCACCAAACACCCACAGCTCGCCGCCGTGGGCGGCCAGTCCAAACTGGCTGCGGGTCCCCTTTATCGCGCCCGGCCGCTCGGTCCAGGCGTCGGTGGCAAAGTTGTACTGGTAGGCGTCGCCGTGCGTGCGCGCGCTCTCGCCATCGTGACCAAAGCCGCCGACCGCGAGCAGGCTGTCGCCAACCATGACTGTCTGCATGGTCTGCCGACGCACGGGCAGCGGCGCGATCTCGGACCAGGTCATGGACGGGAGGTGAAGTCGAAAGCCCTCATCCAGGAAGTCTTCGGCCCCAAAGTCATGCTGCTCGATGCTGCGGTTGCCCCCAAACAAATACAGCGCATCCCCAGCCACGACCATGCCCATCCTATTCTTGGCCTGCGCGGGGCTGTCGATCCGCCACACACCCAGGATCGGGTTTGGGTTCGGGTCATTGATGGCCACACGCTCGACCTGGCGGGTCCGGGCGTCCTTGCTCATGCCGTGAATGCCACCCACGGCAAGCAGCTGGCCTTCGGTCTCGACGATCTGATGAAAGAAGCGAGGGAAGCTCAAGCTGCCTGCGCGGACCCACTGCTCGGCACCGGGCGCGAGACCGTAGATCACGCCGTCGTCACCGGATGCGAAGACCGTGTCACCGACGGCCGCCGCCGCCAGCCCGAACGCCGAACCCGGAAAATCGGGGCCCCGCGACCAGCTGCCGGTCGACGGATCATAGATATTGACCTCCGCGCTGATGCTGCGCGTGTCGTCCATGCCGCCGAGCGCGTACAGCTTGCCGCCAGCGGCAGCGACCCCGAGCGCGCGGCGACGAAACGGCGCAGCAAACGACTTCCAGGACGGCGTGGCTTCGCTCATGTCGAGCGAGAGCGCCTGATCTCGAAACACACCCGAGTCACTGTCGCCGTCGAGCGCCCAGCCCCCGAGCACGTAGATGACCTGATCGATCACCGCGATCTCGTGCGACGAACGCGGCTGGGGCAGCGGCGGTCCTTGGGTCCAAGTTCCGGTGTCTGGCTGGTAGAACGCGACCTCGGCGAGCGAGCGCATGTCGGCGGGCTGGCCGGGATCATTGTGGATCCGCATGCCCCCCACACGAACGATCTGACCATTGACGGCATCGAGGGCCACAGACTGCAGGGCCACGACTTCGCCGAGCGTCTCCCACTCCCGGGCCCCGGCGGACAAGCGCAGGAAGCCACTGGACTGCCCAGTGTTGTCGTAGCGGTGGGGCGTACCTTGGTAACCGCCGAGCACATAGACGTCGTCGCCAAGGTTGGTCGCACCAAAGCTCGTCACCCCCTCGGGCAACAGCGGCGGACCCTGCTCCGCGTCGACCTTCCACGCTGGCGAGGGCGCGGGCGCGTCGGCTTGGGCGGTCGGCGCGACCACGTTGGCGGCCTCTCGCTCGGTCGCCGCGCAGCCGAGCAGCAGGCATACGAGGTACAAAGATGGCGTTTGCCACGAGCGAGGATTGTTGGGTGTGTTCACGGCGTCTCCTGAATCGTCCGTCGAGCTCATCTTGGAAAACGAAAAATGTTCATATTGACGATTCGGTCGTCGCCATTCCCAATCACAGCGCACGCGCCGGCTCGATTTGAGGTCGTGGTCGCGGACCCACGAGCCCTGCCTTCGGGTCCGTCGCCAGGTGGTGCGCAGTTACCGTCGTCCGCGTGGCGAGCGAACGCAGGACCTGTTACCACAACTGAAAACGGTATTCAAAATCGTACTTGAGAGATTGCTCGCGTGGAATTTTCTGGCCAGATACTTAAATTCCTCAATAATTTAATTGAAAATCAATTTCATGATCATTTTAAAGCAAGCGCTGATCACGCTCATCGCGGTCACCACGTGCCTCGCTTGCGAGAGCTCGGGCGACGAGATGAGCGAAGAGACGACCGGCGATGCCGACACCAGCGGCGACGGCGACGGCGATCCAACTGGTGACGGCGACGGCGATCCAGCTGGCGACGGCGACGGCGATCCAGGCGAGCTCATCTGCGAAGACGCGCTGATCTTGGATCTCTCCCTGCAAGAGAAGGTCGCCGAGGGAGCGGTGTCCTCCACCGAGGACGGCGACGACTGGCTCAGCTCCGTCGACGCCTCCGCTGGCGGGACCATGGCCGCGGCGATGAACCCGTGGGTCTACATGCGCTTCGGCGACGCGGGCCTCGAGAAGGTCGAGATTGATGACTACGCCGCGCTGAGCTCGGACGCCTGGGACATCGCGGCCAAGCGCTTTGGGATCCGGGCAAACAGCGGAAACTCGGGGCCTGGCATGGTGGGAGTCGCGGCCGCCGCGGGCAGCTACGCCGACGTCGACGTCGCCCCCGATCCGAGCAGCTTTGCGATCGAAGACTTCTACACCGACGACTGCGTGTTGATCGAAGACATGTCTGGGCTCCCGGGCAACCCGGCCTACGCGATGGCGAACTGGTGGGGCTACGCGGGCTGCGTGACGACCTCGAACCAGGTGTTTGTGCTGTCGCTGCCCGACGACCGCATGGTCAAGCTGACGGTCGAGGCTTACTACGCCGAGGGCCAGGCCGCGTGCAACGAGAACGGGACCATGGGCTCGGGTTCGGCTGAGATGACCTGGCGCTGGCGGTTCTTGGAATGACGATCATCGCCACGCGCGCGATCCTCGATGCGCCTACCTATGCGCGAGTCCGCGACGAGCGGCTCCGCGAGCTGATCGAGCACAAGGCCCCGCGTCGTGTCGAACTGGGCAGCTACATCGGGCTGTTGTTCGAGAGCGACGCGACTGTGATCGGCCAGATCCAAGAGGTCGTCCACGTCGAGAACAAGCGCCATCCGGCCCAGATCCGCAGTGAGATCGACGAGTACGCCTGCCTGCTGCCGGGGCCCGGGCTGCTGACGGCGACCCTCATGGTCCACGCGGGCGGGCCGGCGATCGGGGCGACCTTGTCGTCGGAGGTGCACGCCAACTTTGGGGTCGTCAGCCTCGAGATCGGCGAACGGTCCAGCCCCTGCCACGTTCTGCGTCCCGACGACGCTGGGCCCGCCGCGGTTCACTACATTGGGTTTGCGGTGGGCCGGTCAGCGATCGAGGCGCTGCGTGATGGGCTCCCGGCGTTCCTCTGTCTGCGCTCGAGCGTCGAGTCACTACGCTCGCCGCTCGCCGCACCGTTGCGCGCGGCGCTGCTCGCAACCCTCGTCCACCATGATCGAGCGTCCACCAACATCCGCGCTCGCTCGATCCCTCAAACAAACACCGTAACAAGCACCCAAAAGGACACACAATGCCCAACTTGGTAGGTCACCCCGCACCCGACTTCAGCTGCTCCGCCGTCATGCCCGACGGGACGATCAACGAGGCGTTTCGGTTCGCCGATGCGATCGAGTCAAAGTACGCGCTCTTGTTCTTCTATCCGCTCGACTTCACGTTTGTTTGCCCATCGGAGTTGATCGCGCTCGATCGTCGGATCGAGCAATTCCAGGCCCGGAACGTCGAGGTCGTCGGGATCTCGGTCGACTCCGTGTTCACGCACAACGCCTGGCGCAACACGCCGACCAGCGAGGGCGGGATCGGTCCGGTCCGCTACACCCTGGCCGCGGATCTGACCCACACGATCGCGCGCAGCTATGGGGTCGAGACCGCGGACGGGGTGGCCCTGCGCGCTGCGATCATCATCGACAAGACCGGCGTGGTCCGCAGCGCGACGATCAACGATCTGCCGCTCGGCCGAAACATCGATGAGCTGATCCGGCTGATCGACGCCCTGCAATTCCATGAAGAACACGGCGACGTGTGTCCAGCCAACTGGCGGAAGGGCGACCAGGGCATGACAGCGTCCGCTGAGGGGGTCTCTGCGTATCTGGCCGAGCACGCCGGCTCCCTGTGACCAAGGACGCCGGATCGTGACCGGTGTGCCGGACCATGTCGAGGACCGGGCTCGAGCGTCAGCCACCCGGTCCCGTCCGCGTCGTCTGGTTGGATCAGTGCTGCAACAGGTCGTTGATGTCGATGCCCTCCACCGGGCCATTGATTCGAGCGCTCGCGCGTGTCAGCACGGTGGCGAGCAGGTCGAGCGCGGACGGGCGCAGCCGCAGGGTGACGGGCCCGACGTCGACATGAACGATTTCACAGGTGTGACAATACTTGACGCGGTATCCGCGATCGTCGACGAGCAATTCGAGGTCGTGTGGATGCATGGTCTGTGATCTCCCTGATTCGTCATTGGATTGATTAACCTAATTGAGCGCGGCCCAGTCGAAGCTCACAAAGCCCGAGGTCCCCGCGCTGGAGTAGTAGTCGACGAACTGCAGCTTGAACACGGCCCCCTCGCTCGACCGGACCAAGTAGACCCGATCTTTCGGGGTCAAAACGTGCGTCATGAAGTCGTAGTCGTACCAGTCTACAAACGCGGTGTCGGGATCCATGTCCTCGTCGTCACCGTCGGCTTCATCGGTGATCCACTGGACGTCGCTGGGGACTGCAAGGAGCGAGTCGAAGGCTTCGCCGTCGAGAACGGCCACCTCGACCCCGGCGTCGCCGTGGATACCACCGTCAACGATGACGTCGTACCGACGAAAGCCCAGATCCCACCCGGGATCATCGAGGCTGGTCTCGGTCCCCATATCGAGGTCGAGATCGAGGTAGACATGGTCTGCCTCGTCGGTCCCGTCGACCTGGGTGCGTGTCACGCCCTCGCCCTGATCCTCGTGCTCGATCAAGCCCGAGTCCTCGTTGGCGGCGTCGTCCCCGTCGAGGCCGAGGTCCTCGGCGCAGGCCGGCATCAGGAGAACGCACAGCGAGAGAGCAGCGATGTTGTTGATGTGTCGGAGCGTGATCATGGGTTTCCTTGGGTCAGTACGCGACGCTGAGTCCGGCGTAGAAGCTACGGGGTGCGATCAAGGTGAACTCGGCGTCGCCGGCATCGAGCAGGTTCTCGGCCCCGACAAACAAGGTCAGGTAGCGGAGCAGCCCCTGGCTCAACCGGGCGTCCACGGTGGCGTAGGCGGGCGCGAGCGCTTGCCCGCTCGCGTCGCCGTCGTCGCTCGTGTACGGGCGGGGGCTCCACGCGGCCGCGCGGGCGAACAAGCGTGTGCCCCAGCGCCGCTGGTGAAACTCGAAGGCGAGCGCCCCTTGATGGCGCGAGCGCCCCACCAACGGCAGGTCGTTGATCTGATCGCGCGCGTCGAGCCAGGTGTAGGAACCGGTCACCATGAAGTGACGCAGGAACTCCACGCTGGTCTTGGCCTCGACGCCGCGGGTATAGGCGGTCCCAATGTTGACGTAGCCAAACACCTGCAGCCCGTCGGTGTCGGCCTGGGTGACGACGTCGGTCGTGATCAAGTCACGCAGGCGATTGTCGAACACGCCAAGCCCGAACAGCAGGTGCTCGGTCGGGGTCCAGGTCGCCCCGAGATCCAGCGTCCACGCCTGCTCCGGTCGCAAGCCCGGGTTCCCGCTGACCCGGTAGCCCACGCCGGGGTTGGCGAACGCCAGGTACATGTCCCGGAAGCTGGGCGCTCGGTAGCCGCGCCCGTAACCGACACGCAGCATCAGCTGCTCTAGCGGGCGGACCAGGAGCGCGAGGCGACCGGTTGGATAGGTGCCAAAGTGGCTGTCGAAGTCGACCCGGACCGCGGGCACGAGCATGTAGCGGCCCGACGAGCCGGGCGACCACTCGTCTTGGGCAAACAACGCGAAGCGCTGGCGCTCGATCGTGCTGCTGCCCTGCTCGTCCATGACCCGCGAGGTCTCGAGCCACTCGAGCTGAAGGTCCACGCCCGTGGTCACGAGGTGGTGGCCCGCGACCTGCTCGAGCTGGACACCGATCTGGCCGATGTGATCGTTGGTCGGCTGGTACTGGTCGAGCGCATCGTCGCCGCGCTGGTCTTGGCGAAACTGGTCGCGGAAGAAGTTGTGGTGGGCGACGACCTCGAGCTGGTTGTTCGCGCCGCGCCACGCCCCACGCAGCGTCGTGTTGCTGGTCTCGGTCAGGTTGCGGCGGTCGATGATCGCCCCCGAGCTGGTCACATCGACGCCGCTCGAGCTGCGCCGGAGGTAGTCCCCGCTGACGCGCAAGCGCAGCGGCGCGACTGGTTCGAAGCGCGCGCCCACGCCCACGTTCCACGAGCCAAAGCCGTCGCCCGTGGTGCCGATGTCGCTGGGATCCGCGTCCCAACCGTCGCTGCGGTGGTAGCCGCCCGAGCCGCTGAGCCCCCACCTGCGCCCGCCTCCCGCGACCCGAGCGCTGGCGTCCACGGTCGTTCGGCTGGCGTACGAGGCCCGGCCTTCGACCTCGACCCCGGGCTCCGGTGTGCGCGTGACGATGTTGACCACGCCACCGAGCGCGTCGGCGCCGTAGAGCACCGAGCCGGCGCCCTGGACCACCTCGATGCGCTCGACGTTCTCGACGTTGAAGCGGCGCAGATCGATCGCGCCCCCGATCCGCCCGGTCACCCGCTGGCCGTCGACGAGGATCAACACCTGCTCGGCGTCGAGCCCACGCAGACGCAGTGAAGTACCGTTGAAGCCCGTCGAGGTCTGGACGCTCGAGCCCGACTCCTCGAGCGCGTCCGCGACGTTGCGGGCCCCCGAGCCGACGATCTCTTCACGTGTGATGACCTCGGTGGCGACCGGCGCCGTCGCAGCGTCGTGCTCGGTGCGGGTGCCCGTCGACACCACGATGACGCGCTCGTCCTCGCTCGCCTCGCCCGAGACCTCGTCGCCCGGGCGGACCCACTCGGGCACCCGCGCTTGCTGGGGACCAGCGAACAGTCGGGGCACGAGGAGAACGCAGAACATGGCTGGACCGGCCCACATCAGGGAGCGCTTTGTCTAGTCCAATTGAAAATTAAAGTCAAAATCGAAATATTGGATATGGGCCTGATGGCTCTCTGTGTTGCCAAAATTCTTGTAATTGAGAAGCATTTTCATGATTTTTGCTTCCCGGGCTCGGAGCTTGGGCATGCGCGGCCCGCACGAATCACCCCGCGGACCGTCACCCGATCGTCGACCGGTCCATGAAAACCGCTGGCGCGCCGAACGTGGAGCCGGACAGGACGGCGTCCAATTCGTCGCCCATGACGACGCCCGAGCTGACGCCAGCCGGGGCCGAGCCAACGGCGGCCCATGGTAGTCACTGCCGCGATGGCCAAGTCCAAGTCCAAGACCCGCTGGGCCTGCAACTCATGCGGCGCCACGACCAACGGGTGGTTCGGCCAGTGTCCGAGCTGCCGCGAGTGGAACACGATCCAAGAGCAGACCGAGCGGCCCGCGGCCGGGGAGCGGGTCGTGCTCGCGGCTCCCGGCGCCAAGTCGAAGCCGGTCCCGGTCACCCGCGCCCAGGCTGACGCCGCCGGGGAGTCGCGGCTGCGCACGGGGATCAGCGAGTTCGATCGGGTCCTCGGCGGCGGCCTGGTGCCCGGCAGCTTGGTGCTGCTCGGCGGGTCTCCGGGGATCGGCAAGTCGACGCTGCTGCTGCAGGCTTGCGCGGCGCTGGTCGGCGAGGGTGAGCAGGGCCGCTCGGTCCTGTACGCGAGCGGCGAGGAGTCGGTCGCCCAGGTCGCAGCCCGGGCCGCCCGGCTGCGCGGGGGTGAGTTTCGCGGTGGTGACGAGCGCCTGCTGTTGGTCGCCGAGACCCGAATCGAGTCGATCCTGGATCACGCCGCCACGCAGCGCCCCGACGTGCTGGTGGTCGACTCGATCCAGACGGTCTACAGCGACGCGCAAGACGGCCTGCCCGGCAACATCAGCCAGATCCGCAGCGTCACCGGGCACCTGCTGAGCTGGGCCAAGACCAGCAACGTGCCAGTCGTGATCGTCGGTCACGTGACCAAGGACGGCCAGCTCGCTGGGCCGCGCTTGCTCGAGCACATGGTCGACGCGGTGCTCAGCTTCGAGGGTGACGAGGAGCGAGCCACCCGAATGTTGCGGGCCAGCAAGAACCGGTTTGGCAGCACGGCCGAGCTGGGCGTGTTCGAGATGACCGGCCTCGGTCTGCGCGAGGTCCAAAACCCGAGCGAGGCGTTCTTGGCCGACCACCCCGAGCAAGCGATCGGCTCGGCGGTCACGGCCTCGCTCGAGGGCTCGCGGCCGCTGCTGCTCGAGGTCCAGGCGCTGCTCGGGCCGAGCCCCGGCGGCTACCCGCGGCGCACCTGCGTGGGCGCAGATCCCAACCGCCTCGCGATGTTGCTGGCGGTGCTCGATCGCCACGCGGACCTATTTGTGGTCGACCAGGACGTGTTCGTGAACGTGGCGGGCGGGCTCCGCCTGAGCGAGCCCGCGGCCGATCTCGCGGTGCTGCTCGCGGTCGCCAGCTCGCACCTGCGCAAGCCGATCCCCAAGGGGACGGTGATCATTGGCGAAGTCGGGCTCACGGGCGAGCTGCGTCGGGTCCCGCGAATGGACGAGCGCCTGGCCGAGGCCACGCGGCTCGGCTTTACCCGGGCGATCGTGTGTGGGCGCGGGCGCAAGGCTGACAAGCCAGCCAAGCCCGCCCGCGCGAGGCTCGAGCTGATCGAGGTCGAGACCGTGGTCCAGGCGGTCGAGGCGACCTTCGAGTGATCGCGGCAGGCCCG
Source organism: Enhygromyxa salina (assembly GCF_002994635.1). Taxonomy (GTDB): domain Bacteria; phylum Myxococcota_A; class Polyangia; order Nannocystales; family Nannocystaceae; genus Plesiocystis; species Plesiocystis salina_B. The sequence continues at coordinate 112,994 of NZ_PVNL01000139.1, forward strand.
GACGCTTCGCTCTAGCGCGTAGATCAGCTCGGGTTACTGCACGATCTGCGGACCCCGGCAGCCTGCACAAAGTCATGGCCGCAGGGACAGGCGCACGGTATATTTTTCATATCTTCTTCGCGATGATTGCCTAGCCTCTGCGAAGATAACCCGTATACAAGCCATGGTCGTCATTCAAAGTGTCGCCATATTCGGCATTCAGCGATCAACAGGAGAGAAACACCATGGCAACAGTCAAATACAAAGCAGGGGATCGCGTCACCATGACGGTGACGCGCGCAGACAACGTTCTACTGGGCTACTTGGCCGAGAGCACCAATGTTCGACGCAAGATCTACGAGCGAATGACGGACTACGATGCGAGGTTTCAGGACGAGATCGACCTGACGCCGTCGTTCCGGTCGGGCAATCAAGACATGTTGGTGACCGCCATCAACTGCTCCAGCGCCGGCCACGTCGAGTTCTTGATCGAGGTCAACGGCAAGGACCAATACCGCGTCTCCGAGACGCTGGGCCAGAACAAGAGCAAGTCCTGGCACGTGAACTTCCAGAAGAGCTGAGCTGCTCGACTACAGATAGCGGAGGGCCAAAGTGGCCTCCGCTATTTGTACTGTCTCGTTCTCAACTGCCCGCGGCTTCGAGGGCTGGGGGTCGGGCGGTGGGGCTGCCGCCTGACGCGATGGGGCGGGACAGCACGATCTGCCGTCCGGCCTTGCTGCCCTGCTCGAACGCGTAATTGTGGCGTGCGTCGCCAGGTTGAACGTACTGCAGCGTGGGATTGCGGCGCCGGAAGTAGACGCCGAGCTCGGGCGCAGGCACCCAGACCAGGCCCTGCGCTTGCAGCCGTTGGTCTTGGGCCTCGAGCTTGGCCTCGAAGCCCTGCATCACCCCAGCGAGGAACGACAGGCGCTCGCTCGGATGCGCACTCGGGCGCGCGTACTCGGACCACAGGCGCCGGGCGGTCTGGCTGGCGAACGCGTGCACGTGCTCGGCGATCAATAGATTGGCCTCGAGCCCGCAAATCTCGAGCACGCTGCCGCGCTTGCCTGCACGGGGCAGATAGACGGGCAGCCACGCGCTCTCGACGAAGAAGTAGTCGTTGAGGATCTTGGCCAGCCGCCGATCGTGCTCCCGCAGCGGCCCGCACGGGCGGCCGAGCCGGCGAAAGCCGTAGTGTTCATGCTCGGACCTCGCGCGCGGCTCGGTGTCGGTCATGTTCGCGATGTTGAGCTTGAGCATGAGCCGACGCGCGGTCGCGGCCGCGGCTTCGGCCTCGTGGCGGTTGGGGCTCTGGGCGAGCGCGAGCAGCTTGTGGATCCTGCTCACGGCTCGACTCGAGGGATCGCGCGGGTTCGCGGCTGGGCCTGGCCGTGGCTTGCCGGTTGAGCGGGTGCTGATGGCCAGCCGCGCGCAGATCCGCCGGAAGGTCGGGCCGTGGCGGCGCTCGTCGACGCACAGGCGCTCGTCGATGAACTGCAGCACGACCTCGCGCTTGAGGGTCTCGAGCACGTCGCCCCAGTCGTACTCCAGCACCAAGGTCCGCGAGATCTCGAGGCTGCGCAGCGGCGCGCTCCAGTGGGCCAGGGGCGCGGGCGGGTCCGACAGGCGGACGACCGGGAGTCGCAGCGCGCTCTTGAAGTAGGCGTAGTTGATGCCGCGCCACTCTTGGACCAGGCGCGCGAGCAGCTTGGCCTCGAGCTCGACGCTCAGCCGCGCCGCCTCCTGTGTCGCGCGCTCGCTCAGAGGTACTGCTCGACGAACCACAGGGCCAAGAACGGGTTGTCCCCGGGCCCGGGCACGCCCCAGTACTCGACGGCCATGTTGAAATCGAGCAGGAAGAAGAACGGGTACTGACCGCCGTTGTAGATGTCGCGGACCCCTTGGGTCTCGTCGACGAGCACCGGGATGTGGTTGTCCTGGTGGATCGAGTACCAAGACTGCGCGTCGCTGAGCGTGGGCGCCCCGCCACCCGCGTCCTCGACGATCACGGTGATCCACCAGATTCGCAGGCTGTAGACCTTTTCGCGGACCGTCGGGTAGGTTTGCTGCAGCGACGCGGTCTCGGCGGTGTCGGCCCCGGAGATCCACTCGGCCATGTTGTGGCACGGCCCGCACCACTGCGCCGACAGATCGATGATCATGTACGAGGGCTCGCCCGTGTCGTTGATCGTGAAGTTGTTGAAGTCGTAGATGTCGACCAGGTCGCCGTGCTGGTCGAGGAACTCGGCGCGCGGGAACGGGCTGCCGGCCTCGGTCGTGGACGTGGCCCAGCTACCCTGAGGGAGCTCTGCTTTGGTCGGGCTATAGGGCCACCAGCCCTGATAGATGCGGCTGGACTGGTCGAGCGGATCGGTGCCCTCGATCAGCTCCCAGCTGTCCCAGTAGTTGTCGGCGTCGGTGTCCTTTTTCTTCGGGTCGGTCCCGAGCTCGGCTTCTTCGGCGTCGGTCAGGCCGTCTTGATCGCTGTCGGGATCTGCGGGCTCGCCGGTCTCGGTCTCGGTCTCGGTCTCACCCGTGTCGCCAGCGTCCGCGTCCGCGCTTCCGTCGTCGGCGTTGGGGGAGTCGTCGCTCCCGCCGTCGCAGGCAGAGGTACAGAGCAGGGCGCTAACACTGGCAAGAATGACGAGCTGATGTGGTTTCACGAAGATCTCCGACGCGTGGGTGCGGCGCCAACATAGCACTTCTGACCCCGACCGCGGTGAGAGCACACGGTAAATTTCAGGCCGGAACCAGGGCGGCTTCACCGCCTCACCAGGCTGGATAATCGGCCATCGAAGCCGGCGCGTGCAGGGTAGGATCCCCACGTGGACGAGCTTGGGAAGGCCGCGCTGGCGCTGTTGATCATGTTGCCGACCGCCTGCGAGCGATCGGCCGATCGCGCGCCGGCTCCAGGCGTGGCCCCACCCGCGGAGGCCAAGGCCCAGGTCGAGCTGGAACCACGTCCGCCGGCTGTCGACCCGCCATCTGCTGAACCGTCACCTGCTGACCCGCTGCCGGTCTTTACGCTGGCCCGGCTGGCCCACGACGCCGCCGTCGTCGATCTCGCGTGGTCGGCCGACGGTGCAGTAATCGCCACCGCCTCGAGCGACGGCAAGCTGCGACTGTGGGACGCCCACGACTACACGCTCACCCGTACGATCGAGGGGCTTCCCAGTTCGGGCAGCCGACGCGTTGCGATCAGCGAAGACGGCGGCACCGTGGTCACCAACGTCGAGCACCAGGTCCACGTGTTCGTCGGGGAGGCTGAGAGCACGCTCACCCACGACGGGCCGGTGTTCGCCGTCGCCGTGACGGCCGACGCGACCGTGATCGCCTCGGGCGGGGTCGACGGTCTGCGGATCTGGGCAGCCGACGGGCGCCAGCGACGGCATGTCAACCAGCGCGAGGCGTCGGTCTCGTCCGTGCAGTTCAGCGCCGATGGCCGCACCCTCGCCTCGGGTTGGGGGGACGGGCGCGTGCGGGTGATCGACGCGAAGACCGGCAAGATCAAGCGGACGATCGAGATCAGCGAAGCACCCTCCAGCGTGGCCTACAGCAGCAACGGCGAGCGCGTGGCGGCCCGCATCGGCGCCGCGGAGCTGGGGATCTTCGCGACCGCGACCGGCAAGATTACGGCCAAGCTCCCGCTCGCGCAGCCGCTCGGGTTTGGCGCTGGAGGCAACCTGATGCTGGCCGCCGGACCGCTCGACGACAGTGAATTCGCCGTGACGCTGATCGAAGCGAACGGCGGCGGGATCGTGCGCGGATTCTTGGGCCACGCGGGCACCGTGAACGCCGCGGTGTTCTCCCCCGACGACAACTTCTTCGCGAGCGCGAGCTCAGACGCCACGGTGCTGATCTGGGCGGCGCCGTGACCCCGTCCACGGGTATCATGGCGCCAATGCGAGAACGGCTGGGTCTGGCGATCGTGGTGTTCGCCTGTTACGGGGGCGCGGCGCTGGGAGTGACCAACGCGTACCCGTTCTCGACCTTCCCCATGTACTCCGAGGACTCGCCCACGTTTGGCGCGCGGCTGGTCGTGAAAGATCGCGGCGGTGAGCGGCGCGAGGTCGACCGCTACGAAGACTGGACCTGCGCGGCGGATCTGAGCTTCGACGACCTCGAGCAGACGGTCTGCCCCGACGGTCGTATCGGCCAACCGACTGGCTACCTGGTCAAAGAGGCCCTCGATCACATCCGCGAGCATCCCGATGACGATTCACGCGACGCTGAAGAGTCCGTCGACCTGGTGATCCGCACCTGGAGGCTGGACGGCGAGCAGATCGTGGAGCTCGACTGCCCAGTGGCCCGGTGCAGGGCGCGGCTGCAATGAGCATGGGCGCGTCTGTCCACGGCGATGGTGGCCGGCCTGGGCTGCGCTGGGTGCTGGCGATCGTGCTGATGATCAGCCTGTATGGGGTGCTCGAGAACCTGTACATCATCCCGCCGCCCGAGAGCTCGCCGGCCTGGTCGCCCGCGTGGTTGGTGACCCTCGACGAGCTGGTCTGGCCGATCGCAGCGCTGAGCGTGCTCGCGGGCATTGGCATCGCCGGGCTCGCTCGAGGCAAGCGCGCGCAGCTGTGGTTTGGGCTGCTGGCGTTGCTGGCGATGGCGGTGCTGGTCGAGGCGATGGCCGCCCACGTGGGCGAGCATCGGCGCCGGTTCTACAGCGTCGGCGCGGCGCTGTTTGGCTGGCTCAGCGGGCTGATCTTCGCCCGCTGGCGCGGCGCCGACGATGATCGCAGTGAACGCCTGGCCGAGGCTGGAGCCGCGGCCGCGCTGGCGGCGACCTACGCCAACGCGGGGCTGCAAAAGCTGTCGGCGGGCGGGCTGTTCGATGATCACTCGTTCCAGATTTACGTGCTGCACCACCATCACATCGACGACAGCTCGGTGATCGGGTGGTTGGCCCAGCTCGTCGTCGCGTACCCGCAGATCGGCGTGGGCCTGGCGCTGTCGGTGGTGGTGATTCAAGCGGGCGCCTGGGTGTTCCTGACGGGCCCGCGCGGGCGCATGGTCTGGGGGACCTTGCTGATCAGCTTTCACCTGGGAACGCTCGCGTTCTTGCACATCATCTATGTGATGGCCACGGTGTTGCTGGTGGCCTGGTCCTACCCTTGGGCGCGGATCTGGGCGTTCGTGCGACGGCGCCCCCCGCCACCCCCGAGCGTCGTCGACGATCCACCGCTCAGCGTTCGCGAGCTCGGCGTGCTCGCGTGCGTGGGCGCGCTGGTGGTCGCGCTCGCGTGGGCTGCCCCCACGCCCCACTCGCTCGCGGACGCCGAGACCAATCAGCCGCCGCACGAGGTCGAGTTTTAGCCGCGATCACAGCCTATACTCTGGGGTCTCTACTCATGCGCCGCTTCGAATATCGCGATCAAAAATCCAACAAGTTCTGGCAGATCGATCAGCAAGGGAGCGAGGTCACCACGCAGTGGGGCCGGATCGGCACCGACGGGCAGTCCAAGACCAAGGCCTACGCAACGGCTGCCAAGGCTCAGGCTGACGTTGACAAGCAGATCCTGTCCAAGCAGGGAAAGGGCTACGTCGAGTCGGATGACGCCAGTATGCCCATGGCCGCCGCGCCCGCGCCTGCCACCGCCGCGGCAACCACCGCGCCCGCGTCTGCCACCGTCGCGCCCGCGCCTGCCACCGTCGCGCCAGCCACCACGGACCCGCTGCCCGACGGCGCCGAGGCGAGCGTCAAGGGCTCAGGCTCGAGCGTCTACACGCTGCGCAACGTCGGCGGGGTGTACTCGTGCACGTGCCCGGCGTGGCGCAACCAGTCGCTGGCCATCGACCGCCGGACCTGCAAGCACCTTCGCAACCTCCGGGGTGAGGCCGCCGAGCACGCCCGGCTGCAGGGCGTCGGGGCCACGCTCCCGCAGCGAGCCGTCGTCGCCGCCGACGCGCCCGCGCTGCTGCTCGCGCACCGCTGGGAGCAGCAGGATCCCACCGGCTGGTGGATGAGCGAGAAGCTCGACGGCGTGCGAGCGTACTGGGACGGCAAGGGCTTCGTCTCGCGGCTCGGCAACGGGTATCTGGCCCCGGCGTGGTTCACCGAAGGTCTGCCCAATTTTCCGCTCGACGGCGAGCTGTTCGCCGGCCGCGGTCGGTTTGCCCAGGCCGTCTCGATCGCCCGGCGGGCCGACGCGGGCGAGGCCTGGCGATCGCTCTCGTTCGTGATCTTCGATGGCCCCGGCGCAAGCGGGGGGTTCGAGGCTCGCATCGCCGAGCTCGAGGAACACTTCCGCGCGAGCCCGTGGGCCCACGCCAGCGTGCTCGCGCATCGCGTGTGCACGGGCCTCGCGGATCTGAACGCCGAGCTGAAGCGGGTCGAGGCGCTCGGCGGCGAGGGCCTGATGCTTCGCAAGCCTGGCTCAGCGTACGTGGCCGGCCGGTCCGACACGCTGCTCAAGGTCAAGACCTTCCTCGACACCGAAGCGCGGATCGTTGGCTACCAGCCGGGCACCGGTCGCCACAAAGGTCGGCTCGGGGCCCTGATGCTCGAGCTCCCCAACGGCACGCGCTTCAAGGTTGGCACCGGGCTGTCCGACGCCGAGCGTGACAACCCGCCCGCGGTCGGCGAGATCATCACGGTCCGCTATCAAGAGCTGACCGACGCAGGTGTGCCACGGTTCCCCAGCTACATCGGCGTGCGCGGCGACTTTGACTGGGACGCTGCCGTGGCGGCCGGAAGCGACTGAGCCGCCACAAGACTGCGTCGCCGCGATGTCCTCGCCGAATTAATAGCCGGCCAAGTCGCTCCGTCCGGTTCGCGCTGCGACATAAGCTGGCCGCATGTGCGCGAAGGTGGCGGCCGTGAGCGGACCAGTCGTGGAGGTCCGGCTGTCCGCCGACGATGCCCGTCGCTTGCCCACGATCGGCGAGGTGATCCGGGCCCCTCGCCGCCACGCGGACCCCCTGCTGTTGGAGGTCGTCAACCATGTCGCGCCAGATCGGCTGCGCACGATCGCGCTGGGTGACACGCGCGGCCTGGCGGTCGGTGATCCGCTCGAGCTCACCCACGCGCCGCTGTGTGTGCCAGTCGGGGCCGGGGTGAAAGGCAGGGTGCTCGACATGCTCGGGCGTCCGCTCGACGGCGGCCCGCCCGTGGACGGACCCACGCGCCCGGTGTTGCGACCGAGCCAGACCACGCTCGAGCGGCGGCCGGCGACCGAGATGTTCGAGACGGGGCTCAAGGTGATCGACTTGCTCGCCCCGCTGCCGCGCGGCGGCAACGCTGGGTTGTTCGGCGGCGCGGGGGTCGGCAAGACCGTGTTGATGATGGAGCTGATGCACAACACCGTGCAGCACCACCAAGGGGTCAGCGTGTTCGCTGGGATCGGCGAGCGCTCGCGCGAGGCCAGGGAGCTGTGGCTCGAGATGCAGCAGTCGGGCGTGCTCGACCACGTGGTCTTGATCCTCGGGCAGATGGGCGAGACCCCCGGCGTCCGATTCCGGACCGGGCTGTCGGCGATCACCGTGGCGGAGTACTTCCGCGACGACGTCAGCCAGGACGTGTTGCTGTTCATCGACAACGTGTTTCGGTTCGTTCAGGCCGGCAACGAGGTGTCGGGGACCTTGGGCCGGCCGCCGTCGCGGATCGGGTATCAGCCAACCCTGGCGGCCGAGGTCGCGCAGCTCGAGGAGCGAATCACCTCGACGGACAGGGGCGCGCTGACCAGCGTCCAGGCCGTGTATGTGCCGGCGGACGACATCACCGATCCGGGCGTCGCGGAGATCTTCAACCACCTCGATAGCTTCTTGGTCCTGTCGCGCGAGGCCGCCGCCGAGGGCCTGTACCCCGCCGTGGATCCGCTGCGCAGCAGCTCGAGCTTGTTGGCCAGCGGGCTCGTCGGTGAGCGCCACGCCAGCGTCTCCGCGCGGGTCCGGGCGACGCTGGCCAAGTATGAAGAGCTGCGCGACATCATCGCGTTGATGGGCATCGACGAGCTGAGCCCACACGATCGCCAGGCGGTGATCCGGGCCCGGAGGCTGCGTCGCTTCCTCACTCAGCCGTTGTCTGTGACCGAGCAATTCACGGGCATCGCTGGCGTTCACGTGACGCTCGCCGACACGCTGAGCGGTTGCGAAGCGATCCTGACTGGCGCCCACGACGAGCTGCCCGAGCAAGCTTTTTATATGGGCGGGCGGCTCGAGGGCATGCTCGAGGCTGCCCAGCGCGACGCGGAGTCAGCCGCGTGAACGAGCTGCGCCTGCGGGTGATCACGCCGACCCGCGAGCTCGCGCTCGACGACGTCCTGCACCTGCGCTTCGAAGCCGACGACGGCGCCCGCGGGGTGATGCCCGGCCATGAGCGCGCGACTGATCAGCTGCGTGAAGGGGCGGTGTATGTCCGAACTCGCGCTGGCGAGGTCCAGCGCGAGCAGTTCGTGGCGACCGAAGGTGGGATCGCGGTGATCGGACCGCGGGAGGTCGTGCTGGTCAGCTCGTGGGCCGAGCGCGCCGACGAGGTGTCCGCGTTGGCCGAGCTCGTCCGCGCCCGCGAGACCCGACGTGAAGCGATCGACCGGGCAGCCAAGGCGCTCGGACGGCAGCGCGAGACGGCTCTGCGCCGGGCGCTGACAAAGCTGAAACGCGAGGTCAGCTGGTGAGCAAGAACGCCGCCGAGCCCGAGCCCGCGCCCGACTCCGAGCCGTCGAGGGCCGATCGGCTCGCGCGGCAGCTCGAGCAGCAGGCCCGCCGACACCAGCGCAACAATCGTGGGCGGGCGCCTAGCCTGTGGCAGCAGGTCGCCCGGGTCGGCACGCTGGGATGGATGATCGTGCTGCCGATCGTCGCTGGCGCGTTGGTCGGACACCTGCTCGATCTCAGGTTCGACAGCGGGGTCCGCTGGGCGCTGGCGCTGATGTTCCTGGGTCTGATCACCGGTGGCTACGCGCTGTACCGAGCAATGCAAGAGGGCATGGCCAGCCGAGGTGAGCGATGACGGCTGAAGGGATCGCGCTGGTGCTGGCCGGGCTCACGATCGGGATCGCAGCTGGCAACATTTACCTGTCGATGCTGCGCCGGGCGATCTGCACGCTGATCGAGCAGCGCAAGCGCACCAGCATGCTGTGGAGCGCACCCGCCCGGGTCGCCCTGCCCGCGGTCGCGCTCGCGCTCGCAGCACGGTGGGATCGGCTGGCCCTACTCGGCGGCGTCGTCGGCCTGTTGGCCACCCAGTTCACGGCGCAGCTCTTGGCCCGAACCAAAGGCGTCGGGCCTTGAGCCCGCTGTTCAGCCTCGAGCTGCTCGGCCTGACGATCACCGACACGGTCATCGTCAGCGTCGCGCTCACGCTGGTCCTGAGCCTCGTGGCGCTGGCCAGCTCGCGCGCGTTCCACCCGACCCGGTTCGGCTTCTGGCAGATCACCGTAGAGGCCTACGTGGGCTGGATCCGCCGGCTCGTCGGCGAGATCGTCGAGGAGGATCCCGACCCCTACACGCCGCTGATCGGCACGCTGATCCTGTTCATTGGCGCCTGCAACATGCTCAGCTTGATCCCGGTCGTGCGCCCCCCGACCGCGGACCTCTCGACCACTGTCGCGCTCTCGCTCGTCGTGTTCTTGGCGGTGCCTGGCTACGGGATCTGGCGGCGTGGGCTGTGGGGCTACCTGAGCAACTACGTGCGGCCGCACCCCTTGATGCTGCCGTTCAACTTGATCAGCGAGCTGACCCGCACGCTGGCTCTGGCCGTGCGGCTGTTCGGCAACGTGATGAGCGCGCAGATGGTCGGCGCGGTCATGCTCGTGGTCGCGGGCGTGCTCGTACCGATTCCCCTGTTGTTGCTCGGGATCATCACCGGGCTGATTCAGGCCTACATCTTCGGGGTCCTGGCTGCGGTGTTCATCGCCGCGGCGGTCCAGATCGAAGAGACCAAGTCACCCCCTGCACAGGCAGCATCATGATGGATCAAACCCTCATCTATCTCATCTCGATCATCGTCGCGGGCGCCACGGTCACGTTCGGCACGATCGCCCCGGCGATCGCCGAAGGCCGGGCGGTCGTGGCCGCCCTCGATGCGATCGCGCGACAGCCCGAGGTCGCGCCAACCACGACGCGGACCCTGTTCGTCGGCATCGCCATGATCGAGTCGACCGCGATCTACTGCCTCGTCGTCGCCTTGGTGCTGCTGTTCGCCAACCCGTTCGCGAGCTGAAGCCATGCAACTCGACTGGACCACGGTCGTCTTCGAGCTCATCAACTTCGGCGTGCTCATGCTGTTGTTGACGCGGTTCTTGTTCAAGCCGGTCCGCGAGCTGTTGCTCGAGCGCAAGCGCGAGGTCGCCAGCGCGCAGGTGCTCGCCGAGACCGCGCGGACCGAGAGTGAGGCTGCCAAAGCCCAGTTCGAGGGGCGCCAACGCGAGCTCGAGGCCGAGGCCAAGGCGCTGCAGGACCGGGCCAAGGCCGAGGCCGAGCAGACCGCCAACGAGCTGATCGAGGCCGGGCGCGAGGATATTCGACGAGCTCGCGCGCGCTTCGAAGCCGAGCTCGAGCGCGCCCGGGTCGAGGCGCTGGAGCGTCTGCGGCCCGAGCTGATTCAGCTGACCTTCGAGGCCGGGCGGCGCTTGCTGGCGGACATGCAGCTGGGCGAGCTCGCGCAGGCGTTCGCCAGCCGCGGCGCTCTCAGCCTCCGCGACGCCCTGGCGGCGGACCAGTCCGACCTGGCCGACAAGCGCGTGCGCGCGTGGGTGAGCCCGGACGCCGACCTGCACGCGGTGTCACGGGTGCTCGAACAGACCCTCGGAGACTCGCAGCTCGAGCTCGACGTCGACAGCTCGCTGGTCGGTGGCGTGAAGTTGATCGCGGACGGGGTCGAGGTCGAGGCGAGCGCGGGTGCGTCGCTTGGACGGTGGCTGCGTGAGCAGCTCGGGGCCTCGCGGTCTCGAGCCGAGCTCGGGCTTGGGGCTGGGTCGTGAAATCGCAGCTGTCCGCGCCCGTCGTTCAGCCTGACAGCGCTGACCCCAGCCGCCTCGCTCTGACCGATCGCCTCGAGCACGAGGCGCGTCGGGTCGTCGCCGGCTTGCGCGAGGACTTCACCCACCTCCACACGCAGCCAACGGTCGCGCGACTCGGGCGGGTCGTCGAAGCGGGCGACGGCGTCGCTACGGCGGTCGGGCTCGAGCACCCGGTCGCTGGCGAGCTGCTCGACATCGATGGCGTCCCCGCGCGCGCCGAGATCGTCTCCGAGGATCAAGTCCGCATGATCTTGTTTGGCGGGAGCGAGGCCGTCGCAGCCGGCGCGCCGGTTCGTCGCACGGGCCGCGTGCTCGACGTCCCCGCTGGCGTCGAGCTGATCGGGCGGGTCGTCGACGCGCTCGGACGCCCGATCGATCACCGCGGCCGGCTGAACACCCGCAGGCGCGTGCCGATCGAGGGCGAGGCCGCCAGCCTGGCCGATCGCGAGGCCGTCAGCCGTCCCCTGCGTACCGGGCTGTTCGTCGTCGACACCATGATCCCGATCGGTCGCGGGCAGCGGCAGCTGATCGTCGGCGATCACTCGACCGGCAAGTCGGAGCTGTGTCTCAACATCCTCGCCGCGCTCGATCATGGGCTGGTCGGGATCTATGTCAGCATCGGTCGCCGCGGGGCCGACACCGCCGCGAACCTGGGCTGGCTCACCGACCACGGGTTCTTCCAGCGTGGCTTCGCGCTGGTCGCCAACGCGGATCAGAGCGTCGGCCTGGTCCAGCTGGCGCCCTACACCGCGATGGCGATGGCCGAGGCGCTCATGCACGAAGGTCGCGACGTGGTCGTCGTGTTCGACAACCTCACCGCTCACGCCCACGCGCATCGCAGCTTGGCGCTGCTGCTCGGGCGTCCGGTTGGGCGCGAGGCTTACCCGGTCGACGTGTTCTATGCCCACGCTCGGGTGCTCGAGCGCGCCGGGCAGCTCGGTCGCGAGCGCGGCGGTGGGTCGGTCACCGCGCTGCCGATCATCGAGACCCAGGCCGGGGATCTGACCGCGTACATCCCCACCAACCTGGTCTCGATCACCGACGGTCAGATCCGCCTCGACGCTGGGCTGGTGTCCGAGGGGCAGGTGCCGGCCGTCGACGTCGCGCTGTCCGTCTCGCGGGTTGGCAGCAAGGCGCAGCCTCGACTGATCCGCGAGCTGGCCGGCCAGCTCGCGCACCGCTACGCGCAGTTCCTCGAGCTCGAGTCGTTCACGCGGTTCGGCGCCCGGCTCGAGACCAGCGCCCAGCGCACGATCAACTGGGGCCGACGCGTACGCCGAGCGCTGCGGCAGGGTCGATCCGAGCCGCGCACGTGGGCCCAGACCGCCGCGACCCTGCTGGTGCTCGACGACCCGCGGATCACTGACGTCGCGCTCGAGGATCTGCGCGCGCTCATCGACTCGGTCTGCACGACGATCGAGAGCCACCACCTGCACGTGTGGACGCGTCTCGAACTTGGCGACGCGCTCGCGCCCGGCGACAGCGAGCTGGTCCGCGAGGTCGTTGGCGTCGTGCTGGGGGCGCAGCCGTGACTCGCCACCGGGCGCTCGCGCAGCGGCTCGCGGCGTGGCGCAGCTTTCGGGGCATCGCCCGAGCGGCCCGGACCCTGGCGGCCGCGCAGGGCCAGCGCTGGTCGGCGCACGCCGAGCAGGCGGCCCGGCATCTCGCGTGGACGCGCGGGCTGATCGAGCACTTTGAAGTCTCGACGCCCGAGCACGCCGCGCGAGGTGTACTCGTGATCGGCACCGACCTTGGTCTTTGCGGTCGCTTGAACGCGGCCTTGGCTGCGCAGCTGCGGGCGTCGGCGCTGGTCGACGAGGGCGCGCTGATCGTCGTTGGCGCGCGGCTGCTCGACGAGCTGCGGGACGTCGAGCCGGTGTTCTCGCTGCCTGCTCCCGCCTCGCTCGAGGCGATCGAGCAGCTGTCGAGCCGGATCGCTACCGCGCTCGAGACCGCGGCGCGCACCGCCGAGCTGCAGCTGTCGATCTTGCTGAGCGCGACCACCACGAACGACGGTTACCCGATCCTCGAGATCTGGCGCGAGGGCCCCGAGCTGAGCGAGCTCGCACGGGTCCGCCGCTCGCTCGCGCCACCGATCGTCGACCTGAGCCCGCCCGAGCTCGCCCGAGAGTCGGTCGCCAGCTTGCACCTTCGCGCTCGCATCGCCCACGCGCTGTGTGTCGCGGCCGCCAGCGAAGCGGCCGCGCGGCTGTTCACGATGAGTCGCGCCTACGAGGCCAGCGATCGCAGCATTCGCCAGCAGCAGCTCGACCTGCGCAAGCTCGAGCAAGAGGAGATCACCCAGGACATGCTCGAGGTCCGCGGCGGACAGCGACCCCGCGGCCGCGAGCGCCGACTAGTCTGAAGTCACGACGCCAGGCACATCTGGTCCCGTAGTCACTCCAACTGGCCCCGTCGACAGCTCGTGGACCGGTGCTCCATACTGCGCCGATGCGGCTCCCTCCCGCCGAGATCGCCCAGCTCGAAGAGCGTCGTCAGGCGCGGCTGCTCGCTGACGTGACCCCGCTGGTCCAGCCGTTCGCGGGCGGGTTCATGGGCTTTCACGAGCCGGGCTCGTGGCAGAACCAGGCCTGCGGCGTCGGTCTCGCGGGTCCGGTCGGCGCCGACGAGATCACCAACATGATCGAGTTCTACCAGTCGCGGGGCGTCGAGCCGCGGGTCGAGCTGTCACCCTTCGCCGACGAGAGCCTGGTCGCCGGGCTCGGTGAGCGTGGCTTCGTGATCCGCGAGTTCGAGCACGTGCTCGCTCGTGAGCTGGACCCAGGCGAGGATCTCGAGGCGGCGCTGCCGTTTGGGCGGCCCGCCGGGCTCGAGCTGCGCGAGCTCGACCAGGCCGACCGGCCGATGCTCGAGCGCGCGGTCGAGGTCGCGCTGCGGGGGTTCTATCCGACCGGCGAGATCCCACGCGCGATGTTCGACGCGTGCGTGGCCACCAACTCGATGCCCAACAACCTCACCGTGCTCGCGTGGCTCGACGGCGAGCTGGTGGCCGCGGGCACCGTCAGCGTGGGCGGCGAGGTCGCGAGCTTGATGGGGGTCTCGACCGAGCCGCGCGCACGTCGGCGGGGGATCCAGCAGGCGCTGATCGTCGAGCGGCTCGCGCTGGCCCGCGGGCGGGGGTGCGTGCTCGCGACGATCGGCTCACGCCCGGGGATCCCGACCGAGCGCAACGCGCTGCGGCTCGGGTTCTCGGTCGCCTACACCAAGGTCATCGTGGTCCGCCCGGGGTCTGGGCTCGCGCGCTCGGTCTGAACCACTTGGGACCAGCGGACGACCCGATCGCCCATGACCGAGCAGCTCTCCGCGCCGGATGACCCGACCGCGATGAGCGTGGACGGATCAGCCTCGAAGGATCATCGCCGCGATTGTGCTCGTGGGCGACCGACGTGTCAGCCGGCGGTCCGCAGCCGCTCGCGCATGGCCTGCAGCGCAGGCATCTCCCGCAAGCTGCCCAACTCGGCGACGATCAAGTCGAACCAGTTGAGCCCCTCGAGCCATGCGCTCGCGCTCTCGCTGGACACGCCCATGTGTTGCAGGGCCTGACAGATGAAGCCCTCCACGTCGCGCTTGTCGGCGGAGTCGTGGTAGCGACCGGCTTCGATCGCGCTGCGGTGGAAGTTGCAGACCTGCTGCTGCAGCACGCCGAGGTCGTTGGTGCCGAGCACCGCGTTGCCACAGGCTTCATTCAGCAGGTCCTTGCGCTGCTGTAGCTGGCCATGCAGGTGCTGCAGGTTGGGCTGTGCCCACTTGTCTCGCAGCTGCTGTCCGAGCCACTCCCAGGCTCGTGTACAGGCTTCGGCGGCGACCTCGGGAGAGTCATCGATGCCGGCGATCTGGTTCGACTTGCCGACTTTGCTCAGCAGTGGCCCGAGCCGAGGTCCGCCGGATAGCAGTACGGCCTCCGCCGTGCGCGCGGCCCAGAAGCTGGTCGTGAGTGCGAACTTCCTCTCGAGTGCTTCGGCGATGGCCTCGGCATGCTCGCTCGTGAGCAGATCGCGATCGAGGATCAGATGAGCCTTGTCCCAGATGCTGCGATCGTTGCGGATTTCCTGGAGCACGACCCGCAGCGCGGCGAGCGAACGCAGTCCGCCGTCGATGCCATTGAAGCTCCAGTACATGGCTTTCTCGCGCGGCCGACCGAGGCGATCGATCTCCAACATGCGGTCGATCAACGCCGCGTCCAAGGGCCCCTCGACGAGCAGGAAGTGCTGGGCCTCGAGCGCGTTGAGAAAGTCGAGGGCGGTCTCGGCCCCAATCGACGACAGCACGCTGCGCAGCGGCGAGGCGATGAGTCCGTGCTGGCGGCCTTTGGCGACAACTCGTTCGCTGGCGACTGCCCGAAATTCTCGTGGGGCGTCATCGGGCGCCGGCGCGAGGTGGAACACGCGATCCCAGCTCACGTTGCGCAGCAGCGACTCGTTGTGCGTGGTTGCGAACACCTGCGCATGCTGAGCGCGGTCTTCGATGACCTCGAGCAGACGTCGCTGGATGTCGCGGTGAATGTGCGAGTCGGGCTCATCGAGCAGCACGAGGTCGAGATCCGAGGGGTCCAAATACAGGTTGAGCAACACCTCGATGATCTGCAGCGAGCCGCTACCGAGCAGCGAGATGTCGCGCAGACGGTCGCGCTGGCTGCTGCGGGCGAGCACCTGCACACGCACATTGGTGTTGGGATCGCCGTGAACCTCGATGTCGAGTTGACCGGTCGCGCCAGTCAGAATTTGGCTGACGTCGTCCTTGAAGCGCTGGAAGTCGTTGGCGCGGGCGTGGAGCCGAAAGATACGGTTGCGCAGCACTTCGGCCGAACGGCGCTGACGGATCAGGTATGTGGTCTTGCCCGGCGTCAGGAACTCTTCAGTCGTCAGCACGGCCGCGACCGGCGACGCAAACAAGACTCGAAAGGGGTGTGGCCAAGCCTGACAGCTGGCGTTGAGGCGAGGGTTGAGCTGTTTGGGATTGGCGGCGCCCGACCTGAACTCGTAGTTGCCACCACGTGCCTTGCGGACCTCCAGAGGGACGTCGAAGTCCCCGTCATCGTCCGCCAGTGTCGCGGTCAACGTCAGCTGACCGCTCTCGCGGTAGAACAGATCGTCAAAACCGGGGCTGCGGACCGACACGACCTCGCTGTGATGGACCAGGGCCGAGTCGAGGTACCAGTCCCCACGGCGGACGCCTTGCTTGGAGCTGGCCTTCCCCATCTGCGCGCTGATCCGCTCGAAGCTCTCGACCCACAGCGCCAGCGCCTCCAGCACCGTCGTCTTGCCCGAGTTGTTGGGCCCGGTGATCACGTTGACCCGCGGATGCCAGTGCAAGGTCGCATCGCCGATGGCCTTGAACCCCTGAATCCGAAACGACTTCATCCGCAGCGGCACAGCGCGGCGATGGTAGCCAGGGCCGGGATCGCTGTCGAGCGCGGCGCAAGCACCTACCCGTGCTCGTCATCGACGACGGCAGCGCAGCGCCGGGCGGCCGTGGAGCTCATCGTGGTCCGGCCGAGACCTCGACTCGCGCGCTCGGTCTGAACCACTTGCAACTGGCGACTACCCGATCGCCCACATCACCCAGCCGGCGAGGCCGCCGAGGAACGCCAGCGCCGACATCGTCGCGAACATCATGGACCCGCCCGGGTGGCGATCCATGAACCGGCCCATCTTGGTGTTGTTGGCCTTCATGAACGTGACCGGGCAGCACACCGCAAAGTCGCCGCCGCGCACGTGCTCGAGGGTCTCGATCGCCTCGAGCGCGCCGGCGAAGCGTTGATCCTTGGCGTGCGCGAGCCCGTCGCGCAGGAAGTGGCGCAGCTCGATCGGGACCGCGGCCTGATGCGGGTTGTCGAAGTTGGGATCGAGCCCCGCCACCAGCGAGCGCTCCTCGGCCGCGAGCACGGTCTGCATCGCCGTCGGCTCGAGCTTCACGTAGGGCACGAGGGTCAGCAGCTCGTAGAGCACCACGAAGGCGCTGTAGAGATCGCTGCGGCCGTCGAGCTCGGCGACCTGCCCGCTCGCCTGCTCGGGCGACATGTACTGCGGCGTGCCGACCACGGCGCCGTCGACGGTCTCGGTCGAGGCCCGGTCGAGCGCGGCGAGGTTGCGGCCGAGCTGCTCCTGGCTGCGCATCGGATGGGCGATGCCCCAGTCCATCAGCACGACCTCACCGTAGCGCCCGACCATGATGTTCTCGGGCTTGACGTCGCGATGCACGAGGCCCTGACTGTGGGCGTACTGCAGCGCCCGCAGCAGCCCCGCGAACAGATCGAGGCGAGCCTCGAAGCCGTAGCGCTTGTGGTAGGCGGCGTCGCCCGCGGCCAACTTTTGGATGATCGAGCTGAGGGTCTCGCCCTCGACGTACTTCATGACGAAGAACAGCGATCCGTCTTCGTCGACGCCAACATCGTGGATCGGCACGATGTTGGGGTGCTCGAGGCTGCCCACCGTGCGGACCTCGTCGATGAAGCGCGCGACCGCGTGCGGGTTGGTGTCATCGAGGAGCCGCTTGACGGCGACCTTGCGCCCGATGTCGTGGTCGTGGGCGAGCTTGACCTCGCCCATGCCGCCGCGGCCGAGCAGCTTGTCATTCTCGTAGCGGGTCTGGTCGCGGGGCACGATGATCAGCCGGTCACCCTCGCTGCGGACGTCGGGCAGCACGGTCGCGTGACCTCGCGTTGGCCCCAACGATGTCGGGCCGAGCGTCTGCCCGAGCGTCTGGCCCTGCCCCGACTGCCCACCCGCGACCAGCGTCTCCTGGGTCGTGCTCGCCGGGCCCGTGCCCTCGGCCAACAGCGTCTCTTGGGTCGAATTCGGCGACGCCGCATGATCAGCGACCAGCGTCTGCTGGGTGTTTGTGGCGAACAGCGTGGCGGCTTCGGTCTGCGGCGCCGAGCTGGCACGGCCGGCAGACGTGGGCGGATAGGCGACGGTCTCACGTACGGTCATGGGAGTGCTCCGACAAAACGACGTGCGAACCACGGACGGATCGACAGGTCCCCGCAAGTATCGCATCTGTGGGTTGCCACCGCGCGTACGACCACACCGTAGTGCAGTTACGGGTGGCGCGCACCGACCGCACGCCACCCGCTGCCTCGGCTACCGGCCCCGGCTAAACATCATGCGACGACGAGATGATCGTGCTGCTCGAACCAGCGCCCCCGCCCTTGGCCTCGCGATACTGCTTGCGGACGATCTCACCCGCGACATCCCGCGAGCCCAGGCCGAACGCCAGCGCCCCCGCGAGACACAGGCCGCCAAACAACAGCGCGAAGCTCAACAGCACGAACTCGTCCGCGAAACCGAGTTGGTGCACGGCCATCGTGAACGCGAACACCAGCACGGCGTAGCGGGCAAACTCGGCCATCCACACCGGGCCCTGCTCCGCGCTCCCCGGTCCGACTGGTCCCGTCTGTCCCGGCTGTCCCATCTGTCCCATCTGTCCCGGCTGTGCCGTGGGGGGCGGCGCGGCCCTGCGCTGGCGGGTCTCGATCAGATCCCGCACATAGTTGCCGACCGCGAAGCCGACGCCGACGATCACCAGCGCGACCGCGGCCCGGGTGACCGAGAACACCAACAGCGCGTCGACGTAGCTGGCCCACAGGTCGAGGCTGAGGCTGTGCAGCGCCTGCGCGAGCGCGAGCAGCACGATCACGATCTGGACCACGAAGCCAGCTAGCCCCGACGGCTTGCCGAGCTCGTCCTCGCGCTCGGCGATCTGGTTGAGCCCGATCTTCGCCATCCAGCGATCCAGGCCGACGCCCTCGAGGGCCCGCTGGGTGATCCCCCGCGCGAGCCGGCCCACGAACACACCCACGACCACGATCACGATCGCGAGCAGCAGCGAAGGTAGCATCAGCCAAAACTGCGCCATCATGGCGGTCAGCGGCACCGACAGGGTCTCGAGCCCGACCGCTTGCAACGCCGCGATCCCGGTCTCGATCAAGATGAACGCCATCGCCAGCCACCCGGCGACCTTGCTCGGCGTCGACTTGCCGAACAGACCCGACAGCCGCAGCTTGGCGACCAGCGTGTCGAACCCGACAGCCTCGAGCGCGCGCGTGACCACCAGCCGCACGACCTTGGCGAGGATCCAGCCACCAATGCCGATCAGCGCCGCGACACCGAGCGCCGGAAGCAGGCTCATGATCGAGTTGACGACGTTGCTGAGCGGGCGCGAGATCGCGGGGATCTGCAGCGCGTCGATCGCCCCGGCGAGCCCAAGCAGAATCACCAGCCAGAACACCACCCTGCCCGCGGTCTCGGAGAACCGGGTGTCCTTGGCTTCGATCTCACCCGCGGCCGCGGTGCTGGGGCGGACGACGACCTCGGCAGCCGGGACCTGATCGAGCTCCGCGAAGCGCTTGTCGACGCGCGCAATCTGCAGGGCCTTGACGACGACCTTGCTCGAGATCAGCGCGACGATATAGGCCGCGACCATGATCAGGATCGCCTTGCCGATCAGCGGCAGCGCCTGCGCCACCGTCGAGACGAACCCCTGAATCGGGGCCGCCGCCTGCTCGAGGCCGGCGAATTCGAGCACGCCCACCACCACCAGCGCCATCAGCAGATAGAACACGACCTTCGCCGTGATCCGCTCGAGCCGATGGGGATCGGCCTGGGTGCCGGTCCTGATCCCCTCCGTGTCATCGACCATCATGTTGATCCCCAGCCGCTTGGCGAGCCGGTTGTCCCAGCTGGTCTTGACCAGGACCCGATACACCACCCACGCGAGCAGCTTGGCGATCAGCCAGCCAACGATGAACAGCAGCACACCCGCGAGCAGCTGCCAGCCGACTTGCAGAATGTCGTCGGACGCGACCGGGCCGACCAGGTCCCGCCACCACTGCGCTGTGAGGATGTCCGGCCGGCCTTGCTCGACGACGACCCGCTCGGCGTCGGGCGGCCCGGCGAGGGCGAGTCGGGGGACGGCTACCGCCAGCAGGGCGACGGCGCCCATGATGATTCGCTCGAGTCGGTGCAGCATGGTTCTCCTTCGCCTGCGCTCGGGCGCCTGCGAACGCTCAAGCATGGGCCCGTCGAGATGGAGATCAACGCGCTCATCCGGCGTTCTTTGCGAGCTGTCACCCGATCCTCGTCAGGTGTTTGCGTTGACTCGAAGGTGTGCGTTCAGCTCGGGCCCGGCTCGAGGGCCGCGGCCAACATCCGGGCCTTCTCGGCGATGATCAACGCGCGCACGTGATCTCGAAACGCCGCCACGTCGCCCTGAAACTGGCTGGGATCGACCGGGTCCATGACCTGCACGTGGCACTTGGCGGCGATCTTCACCCGCAGACCGTGCTTGGGCAGGGTGTCGGCGGTGCCGGTCAGCACGATCGGATACACCGGACAGTTGGCCTCGATCGCCAGACGAAACGCCCCGTCCTTGAACGCCTTGACCTCGGCGTCGGGTGAGCGGGTGCCCTCTGGAAACATCAGGATCGGCATGTCCTTGGCGAGCCACGCGTGGCAGCGCTGGCTCATCTCGATGATGCTGGCCTTGTCACCCCGACGCAGCGGCACGTAGCCGTTGTAGTGCATGTTCCAGCCCAGGAACGGCGACCGGAACACCGCCGCCTTGCTGACCCACTTGTACGGACGATACAGCCCGAACAGCACCAAGATATCGCCGAGCGACTCGTGGTTCGAGACCAGCACCGCCTTGCCGCGCCACGGCAGCTTGGCGCGCCCCGTGATCCGCAGCCGCCAAAACGGGTTGAGGTAGAACATGATCTGGGCCCAGAAGCAGGAGTACAGATGCTGGACCACGCGGCGCCGGTCGAACGGCACCGTGAGCACGAAGCACGCCGTCGCGCCCAGGAACATCACCATGCAGACGAGCCCGAACGTCAGCCACCACACCGTCGCAAACACGACCTGAGCAGCCTGCCTCATCGGGGTAGACTACCAGGGTGCCGCACCAGCGGACACAGCTCGGCGACCGACGTCAAGTCGGATGACCGCGCCACGATGACAGCTCACTCACGCGGCCAATGACCGAATGAGCACTGCAAACTGGTGCGCAGTGATCGCGATCCGGTGCGCAGTGATCGCGATCCGGTGCGCAGTGATCGCGATCTGGTGCGCAGTGATCGCGATCTGGTGCGCAATGATCGCGATCGCTCGCGATGGCATGCGCATTGATCGCGATCCTAGGTCATTTGTTGTCGGCCTCCGACCCGGAGTCGCGATCGAGTTCCTCGAACAACGTGGCGAGCACCCGCTCCACCAGCTTGAGTTCGGCGGGAGAACGCCCGGCCAACAAGCCGTTGATCCGGGCGATCTCCTCAGGGACGCCCTCGAGCTCGAAGGAGGTGAACATCGCCGCAACTGTCAAACCCAGGCCCTTACTGACCTTTCGCAAGGTTCGGAGCGAGGGCGAGAAGTCCTGATGCTCGAGACGCCTGATTGTGTCGGCTGCGAGCCCGCTCCGTTCGGCCAACTCTTCTTGAGTGAGCCGCCGAACTTCGCGGAGACGCTTGACGTGAGCCCCAAATGAAACTGCCACTGTTTGTGTTGTCGGCGCCTCGTTTCCAGTTGATCCAGATAAACGGTTGATTACCGGGTATTAAATTGGCGCCGGGCCCCCAGAATTTTCGAGGATCGCCCCGGCGACATCCCGCCACAGGGCCGCGAAGCTCTTGTGCCCAAACCCCGAGCCCGACGAGATCCAGTCGTGGTGCGCTGGCTTGTGGAAGGGGTCGTGCAGGTGCCCGATCACGTCGAGGTGATCGGCCGTCGCCACGTGCAGGATCCGCCCGTGCACCTGCGACGCGGTCGGAACCATCCCGTCGTTGTCCGCCGCGGTCGGCAGCGCCCCCCAGGCGGCACGCATGGCGCCGCGCTGCTGCTCGTTGAAGGGCACGTGAAAGTCGGGCGAGAGCGGCGTCGCGCGCCGGTACAGCCACTGCAAGAACGCATGGGTCGCGTGCTCGTAGGGGCCCCCGCTCACGCGCAGCTGCGAGCGCAGGTTTGGCGCCGGGCAGCGCGCGACGATGGAGCCGTAGTGCACGCCCGGTCGCTCGGACACGCCCGCGTTGAACAGGTCGAGCGCCTGCGGCATCAGCTGCGGGATCAGGTGCGGCTCGGTTCGAAGCTCGCGCATGAAGTCGGCGACCGAGAGCCGCTCGTCCTCGGTCGCGCAGTCTTTCTCGAGCGCCTCGGCGGCCTCGCGCTCGAGTGTCTGCAGCACCACGTGAACCGGCGTGTTCGGCAGCAGCCCCTCGCCCACCAGCACGCGAGCCAAGCGCAGCGCCAGGTGAGCGGGGACCTTGCCGTGGCGCAGAAACAGCACCGTCAAGATCGAGACCGTGCGCAGCAGCGGCTCGCCGATCATTCCTGCGAGGTGCCCCGCCAGCGGCGAGCCACGGTGAGGCGTACACACCGAGATCACGCTGCGGACTCGCGCCGCGTGCCGCTCGACCTCGCCCGGCCCGAGATCCACCCCGGGGCTGGTCACGAGCCGGGCGTCGAGCCCACCGGTGCTGTGGCCGACCACGTGGACCGGACCGTCGTCGGGCAGCACGGCGATCACGTCTCGCAGGTCTCGCGCTCGCTGGCGCAGCGACGCGACCGGGTGCGTGCGAACCCGATGGACCTGGACGTCGCTGCCCCGCGCTCGGAACTCGCTCTCGAGCAGCTCGCGGACGTGAGCGAAGTAGACCAGCGGACCGAAGTTCACGAACCCGAAGAAGCCGGGTACCAGCACGAGGTGTTGCGTGGCCACGGCCCATCATACCCCGATCGATCCACTGGTTTGTCCCCGTCCGGGGTCTGGCCGCGCGGGCGCCTGGGCTGTTACGCTGTGCTGGCGGCCCTCGAGCCGTGGGTACGCCCCCCATGCAGTCCAATCCGTCCGACCACACACCGGGACAGCTAGGTTGCTACGACGCCGCGTTCGTTCGCCGCACCGCGCCCAAGCTCGAGCGTCTATTGCACGGCTACTTTCGAGCGCGCATTCACGGACTCGAGCGCGTACCCGAGGGCCCGTTCTTGGCGGTCGGCAACCACAGCGGCGTCGGACTGGTCCCGGACGCCCTGGTGTGGCTGTCCGCGTACCACAGCGCCCGCCGACCAACACCGCTGCTCACGCTCGTCCACGATCAGATGTTCGATAACTACCCGCGCCGCCTGGCCCGATGGGTCGCCCGGTTCGGGGCCATGCGCGCCGACCCAGACCACGCACTCGCGGCTTTGCGTCAAGGCTACGCCGTGCAGGTCTACCCCGGCGGCGACCACGACGCGTGTCGACCGTTCTCGCAGCGCAACCAGGTCGTGTTTGCCGGCCGCACCGGATACGTCGAGCTCGCGCGCGCGGCCGGGGTGCCGATCGTCCCAATCGCCGCGATCGGCGGGCACGAAACCCTGATCATCCTCAGCGAAGGTCGCCGCCTCGCGCGTCGGCTCGGGGTGGACCGCAAGCTGCGGCTCGAGTCGTTCCCGGTCAGCTTGTCGATCCCGTGGGGCCTGTGGATTGGGCCGCCGCCGGGCTACGTGCCGCTTCCGTCCCGGATCGAGATCGACGTGCTCGAGCCGATCGATCCCGAGGTTGTCGCGGCCGGCTCGACGGTCGAGATCGACGCGCGGGTCCGCGGCGCGCTGCAGGCCGCGATCGATCGTCGCGCCGCCAACCGCCGACTGCTGTTCGGATAGCTAACCATCGCCGACCGGCGTGATGACGGTGATTGGCGCCCCCGCGAGCCGACCGATCAGCTCACCCACCGGCACGCCCGCGGCCCGCTCACGCGCTGTGTCGAGCCAGATCACCACAATCGGCATCACTGGCGCGCGGCCGGCCCAGTCGCGCACCAGCAGGTCGAGGTCCAGCCCGTACCAGTCTGGAAGCTCGAGCAATTCATGCAACCACGCCGCGAAGGTCCAGGCCGAGGGATGTGATGCATTCGGAGGATAGACATGTACGCCGACCTCCGGGGTCGCGGGCGCGCAGTCGACCCGCCTGGGGTCCACACACACCACGTGCGGCTGATAGCAATCACCATACTCGGTCGCAAACGCGGCCCCGCACGCACAGCGAAGGTTGGGGCCATCGAGCCCGTCGGGTCCACAGCAGCCGGTGCTGCCGCCGAGCGTCGCGGTCGGGAGGTCGCGGCGGCAGCACAGGATATCGGCAGCCGAGATCCCAAACTCGACGAAGCCAGACCGCGCCCGCCACATGCAGCCGGCCGGGAGCATGTCGCGGCCTTCGACGAGCTGCACGGGATCGGCGTCGACCTCGATCTCCGTCAGCGCGACGGACAAGTCGGCCCGGCAAGCCCGACAGACGAGGGTCCACGCGCGGCTCACAGCTCACATTGTACGGGTCCGGTTGTGACGGCGCCACGGTCTGAGCTGGGCTGGTCGGATCCTCGGAGTCCAAGCTAGTCTAGGCCGATGTCCCACCGCTGGTACTGGCCACTCATGTGCTCGATGTTGCTCATCGCGTGCGCAGATCCACAGGTCACCGACGACGGCGAGACCAGCAGCGAGACCGGCGACGAGTGCCGGCTCGGCGCCGAGGACTGCGGGTGCGACCAGGGTTCGTGCGAGTCGGGGCTCGCGTGCGTCGATGACCAGTGCGTGAGCTCCAGCTGCGGCGACGGAGTCGTGCAGGACGGCGAGCAGTGCGACGACGGCAACCAGGACGACACCGACACCTGCGTGCAGGGCTGCGTCGAAGCGAGCTGCGGCGACGGCTTCGTCGGCCCCGGCGAGGGCTGTGACGACGGAAACCAGGACAACGCCGACGCGTGCAGCAACGCCTGCGTGCCCACCACGTGCGGCGACGGGATCGTCCAGGAGCCCGAGCAGTGCGACGACGCCAACACCGATGAGACCGACGACTGCCTCTCGACCTGCGCGCAGGCCAGCTGCGGCGACGGCTTCGTGCACGAGGGCGTCGAGGCCTGCGACGACGCCAACGCCAGCGACACCGACGCGTGCCTGACCAGCTGCGTCGACGCGACCTGCGGCGACGGCTTCGTGCACGAGGGCGTCGAGCCGTGCGACGACGGCAATGACGTCGACACCGACGCGTGCCTGACCGGCTGCATCGCAGCGACCTGCGGCGACGGTCTGGTCAACGAGGGCGTCGAGGCCTGCGACGACGCCAACGACGACAACACCGACGCGTGCACCCAGGCCTGCGAGCTGCCAGCGTGCGGCGATGGGTTCTTGCAGCCCGACGCGGGCGAGCTGTGCGACGACGGCAACCTGATCGACGGTGACGGCTGCGAGGCCAGCTGCCTGCCGACCCCCGGCGCGCTCGAGATCGCGGCTGGCAGCCGCCACACCTGCGCGCTGAGCCTGGATCACGAGGTCCACTGCTGGGGCGCCAACAACTTCGGTCAGCTCGGCCTGCCCGGCGTCGGCACGATCGGCGACGACGAGCTGCCCAACACCGTCCCGCCAGTCGTGGTCGGCGGTCCCGTGGTCGCGCTCGCCGCTGGCTTCTTGCACACCTGCGCCGTGCTCGAGACCGGCAGGCTGCGCTGCTGGGGGTTCGGCAACGGCGGGGCGCTGGGCTACGGCAACACCATGAACATCGGCGACGACGAGGACCCCGCGACCGCCGGCGACATCGACATCCCGGGCGACGTCGTCCAGGTCGTCACCGCGACCGAGCACACCTGCGCGCTGATCGAGGGCGGCGCGGTTCGCTGCTGGGGCTCCGGCACGGCCGGCAAGCTCGGGCTCGGCAACACCACTTTCATCGGCGACAACGAGCTGCCCAACACCGTCGGCCCGCTCAACCTCGGCGGCACCACCGTGCAGATCGCCGCGGGGGCCGTGCACACCTGCGCGCTGCTCGATACCGGCGAGGTCCTGTGTTGGGGCCAAAACAGCAACGGTCAGCTCGGCTATGGCAACACCGCCAGCGTCGGCGACAACGAGACGCCGGCCTCGGTCGGTCCGGTCGACATCGGCGCCGTCGCAATCCGTGTTGCGACCGGCTGGCAGCACACCTGCGTGATCACGGACACCCAAGCCGTACGCTGCTGGGGCAACGGCGGGTTCGGTCGGCTCGGCTACGGCGACACCGTCACGATCGGCGACGATGAGCCACCCAGCAGCGTCGGCGACGTCGACCTCGGCGGCGGCCTCGCGACCGGGTTGGTGCTCGGCGACACCCACACCTGCGCGTTGCTCGACGACGGCGCGGTCCGCTGTTGGGGTCGCAGCGACCGCGGTCAGCTCGGGTATGCCAACACCAGCTCGATCGGCGATGACGAGCTACCCAGCGCCGTCGGGGCGGTCGAGATCGGCGGCGTCGTCACCCAGCTGTCCAGCTTCTACCAGCACAGCTGCGCGCTGCTCGGCAACCACGCCGTCCGTTGCTGGGGCCGCAACTCCAACGGTCAGCTCGGCTACGGCGACACGATCACGATCGGCGACACCGAGGTGCCCGCCAGCGTCGGCGATGTGCCGTTCTTGTAGCGGTCTGGTAGCCTACGCGGCGACCCACCGACGAGGAACGCGTGCGCAAACTCGAGAAACTGACGATCAGGGGCTTCAAGTCGATCCGAGATCAGACCTTGCAGCTCATGCCGCTGAATATCCTGATCGGCGCCAACGGGGTCGGCAAATCGAACCTCATCGGGGTCTTTCAGCTGCTGCGAGAGATCGTCGCGGAGAACCTCGCCGCCTACACCGCCACCAAGGGTGGCCCTGACGCGGTGCTGCATTTTGGACGCAAGCACACGGAGCGGCTGCACATCGGCCTCGACTTCGCTGACGGTGCTGTCACCAATAGCTACGCCGTCGACCTCATCCCGACTGAGGACAACCGATTCGTCATCGAGAGCGAGACGGCCTCCTACCGCGAACGCGACAACGACCCGCGGTCACACGATCTACCTATCAGCTCGTACTCGAGTGAGTCCAAGCTGCGGACACACTCGCATCGGTGCGCCCAACAAGTGCTGGACGATCTCGAGGGCTACCGCGTCTTCCATTTTCACGACACCAGCGCCTCGGCGCCAATGAAGCAGCTCTGCGAGATCGATGACAACCGCTTCCTTCGAGCGAACGCGGAGAACCTTCCCGCGTACCTGTATTTTCTCGCACAGAAGCACCCCGACAGCTTCGCCACGATCGAAGGTGCAATCCGCCAAGTCGCCCCCTTCTTCGACCGCTTTGAGCTCGCCCCGTCACGGCTCAACCCATCTCGCATCCAGCTCGAGTGGAAAGAGCGGGGCCGGGACGCGTTCTTCAAGGCGTCGGCGCTCTCCGATGGCAGCTTGCGCTTCATCTGTCTCGCCGCCCTGCTGCTCCAGCCCGAGCCCCCGCGGTTGATCCTGCTCGACGAGCCGGAACTGGGTCTGCACCCGGCCGCGATCACGGTTCTCGCCGGCATGATGTCCGCCGCAGCGTCACGAATACAGATCATCGCAGCCACGCAGTCCGTCACCCTCATCAACCATTTCACGCCTGCGCAGGTGTGGGCGGTCGAGCGTGAGGGGGGGCAGAGCGTGTTCAAGCAGCTGTCCGCCGAGGACATGTCAGCGTGGTCCGACTCGGCGATCTCTGGGAGAAACGACGTGACCGGGAGCCGCACGTAGATCAGCCCGCTTCTCGATCACGGGGCGAGACCACCCCCAGGCTCCACAGCGCGAGCGCCCCCAGGCCCAGGATGCCGAGCTTCACCAGCAGCTCCCACCAGACCCACAGTCGGCCGTCCACGAGCATCCCCGCCGCCACGACCACCAGCAGCACCCCGGCGATCCGCGCGAGCCGGCCGACCTCGAAGTCCGGCATCTCGCAGCGCCGCGCCGCCCAGCGCACGCCAACGACCAAGATCGTGTACCCCACGACAGTCGCCCACGCCGCGCCGACGAGCCCGTAGCTCGGCAACCACAGCAAGTTGAGCACCACGTTGGTCACGCCGCTGACGACCGTGATCACGGGTATCAGGCGGTTTTGCTTGTAGTAGAACAGCACCGCCACATAGACGTAGTAGAGCCCCTGAAACAGCCCACCGAGCGCGAGGATCGGCGCGATCTCGGCCGCGAACGCGTACTTGGAATTGATGAGCCCGCTACGCACGATCGTGGGCGAGAGCAC
Source organism: Enhygromyxa salina (assembly GCF_002994635.1). Lineage (GTDB taxonomy): Bacteria > Myxococcota_A > Polyangia > Nannocystales > Nannocystaceae > Plesiocystis > Plesiocystis salina_B. Next base: position 141,000 of record NZ_PVNL01000139.1, read on the forward strand.
GACCATCGCGGCGCTCATCGAGCCGACCGCGAGCATGAAATAGGTGATCGAGCGGGCCACGAATGGGCGCTCTTCCGGTCGCCCGTGGGCGCGGGTGAACTGCGGGACCCAGGCGTTGTTCATCGACACCGCGACCATGTTGACGGCGTTCATGAAGTCGTAGGCGGCGCTATAGATCCCGACCGCGGCCAGGCCCAGGTTCAGCTCGCCGTTCTCGTCGGGCGTGACCCCCATCTCGGCCACCGCGGCCGCGCTCGCGCCGGCGTCGAGCCCAGGATAGTGGTGTTCGATGATGAAGCGATCCGACATGCCCAGCACCCAGTGCGCGATCAAGTGGGGCACCAAGGGCAGCGAGAAGCGCAGCGCCGAGCGCAGATCATCCCAGCTCCAGGCCAGCTTCAGGTGGCGAACCGAGTAGACCGTGAACGGGACCGCGAGCACGATCAAGCTCGCGGCCCGGCCAAGGAACATGCCCATCACCCCGAGGCCCGCGAGCGCGACCAGGCTCAGCGTGCCCAGCACGTTGACCGCCGAGCCCAGCAGGCTGACCCCGACGAACGGCTTTGAATTCTCCGACGCCACCCAGGTCGCCTTGGGCACGACCCCGAGCACGCCCAAGAACACCATCCACACCGTCATCACGCCGTAGGGCCAAAACGGGAGATCAACGAACAACAGCGGAAACAGCGAGGGGCCGGTGACCGTCGCGATCACGCACATGCCAAACGACCACGCCAACAAGAACGAGAGGATCGTGCCCTGAAACCGGCGCTTGCCGACCTCGTCGTGCTCGTGATCGAAGTAGAAGCGGGTCACCGATCCGTGCAGCGCGGGGTTGCACAGGTGCGTGAAGCCGGTGAACAGCATCATCGCTAGTGAAAACAGCCCATATTCTGCCGGCAGCAGGAACATGGTCAGGATCGGCATCATCAGCACGGACAGCAGCGACAACCCAAGCTCGCCGAGCGCGTAGATGCTCGAGTTCTTGAACAGCCGCGTGATCCGAACGCGCGAGCTCCCGAGCTCGGGCCCCGGGTTGTCCGCGGCGGTCGTGTCGCCCGTGTCGCCCGTGTCGCCCGTGTCGTTCATGGCCGACGACCCAGACCCAGCGCCACACCCAGGTCGTGCGCACGTCGGCGCACCCCAACCTTGACCCGCGCGACCCGGTGCTCGGTGCCAAGCAACAAGATCTCACGCAGCTGCTCGGGCGTGCGCTTGTGCTCGGCGCCCAGTTCGTAGCCGCCCAATTCGACGTCACAGCCCGCGTCGGCGGCCGCATGCGTGAGCGTGGGAAATTCATCACGCTGCCACCGATCAAATTGCTCGCCGCTCGCGTCCTCGGTCGCGCTCAGCCCGGCCAGCGGCCCGTACAAGAAGAACGGCCGCCCAGCCTCGAGCGCATAGAAGCTGGCCGTGCTCACCCGGTTCGAGCTGACGAAGGCGTGGCGCTGGATCAGCTCGCGCTGGCGCCGAAGAAACGCCGGGTTGTCACCGCGGGGGCCCATGGTCGTGGTCGCGAAGCCCTGGCGCTCGAACACCTCGCGCAGCGCCGGCTGCTCGTACTCGAACCAGTATAGGCAGACGGTGATCGGCCCGAAGCCGGACGCCTCGAGCCGCACCAGCGCCTGTGCGTAGGCGTCCATGGTCCCGGCCAGGGCCTGCTTCTCCCACCCGTGGAACGGCACGATCAGCACGCTGCGCGGATGATCCGGCCCGGGGTCGGGCGTGGTCGGCATGTACAGCCACGGCGCACCAATCGCGACCGCCCCGCGATGCCCAGCCTCGCGCGCCCGCGCCAGGTTGCGGCTCGACCACACGATCTTCGGCCCCGGCTGGGCCATGTCCTGGGGCCGCATGCCGATCCCAGGTTGCCAACCATGCTGCAGACGCACGGGGATCGGCATGTGCGGCGACAGCCCGCAGTAGGACAGCAGCAGGTGCGCGTGTCCGTAGTGGCGGTTCTCGGCGAACATGGTGGGTGTCACGAGCGCCAATTGAGGCGACAGCGCTCGTTTGCCCGGCGGTGCTGGGGGTGTCAAGCCAGCCACTGGGTCCAGCCGCGCCTGCTGAGTTGACACGGCCGGGTGTGGCTCTGAGGATGCTCCGCAATGGCCTCGCTCTGGCCCCCCCTCATGGACACGCCGCCGGATCTCTCCGGCAAGGTCATCCTCGTCACCGGCGGCACGGGCTCGTTCGGTCGCGCCTTCGTCACGCGGGTGCTAGCGCAACATGCGCCGGCCAAAGTGATCGTGTTCTCGCGCGACGAGCAGAAGCACTACGTGATGCAGCGCGAGCTCGATGATCCGCGCCTGCGCTACTTCGTGGGTGACATCCGCGATCGTTCACGTCTGCTGCGGGCGCTGCGGGGCGTCGACATCGTGGTCCACGCGGCGGCGATGAAGCACGTGCCGCTGGCCGAGTACAACCCGATCGAGGCGATCCGCACCAACGTCGACGGCGCGGCCAACCTGATCGACGCGGCGCTCGAGCGCGACGTCGAGACCGTGATCGGCCTGTCGACCGACAAGGCCGCGAGCCCGGTCAACCTGTACGGCGCGACCAAGCTGTGCATGGAGAAGCTGCTGGTCGCCGCCAACTCCTACAGCGGCAGCGACGGCCCCAAGTTCAAGCTGGTCCGCTATGGGAACGTGGTCGGCTCGAAGGGCAGCGTGCTCCCGGTGTTCTTGCAGCAGCGCGAGACCGGCACGCTGACCCTGACCGACCCCACGATGACGCGATTTTGGATCCGCATGGACCAGGCGATCGACCTCGTCATGCTGACCCTCCAAGACGGCCGGGGCGGCGAGGTCTTCGTGCCCAAGATCCCCGCCTGCACCGTCGCAACGCTGGCCGACGCGGTCGCGCCCACCGCCGCCAAGCAGGTGATCGGGATCCGCCCCGGCGAGAAGATCCACGAGCTGATGATCACCACCGACGAGTCGCGCAACGTGCTCGAGTACGACCGCCACTTCGTGATCACCCCCAGCTTTCCGTGGTGGGGCGGGCCCAAGCGCGAGGGCAAGCCCGTCGAGCCGGGCTACCAGTTCTCCAGCGACATCGCCGAGCAGCTCGACGTGCCAACCGTCGCGGCCATGCTCCGCGAGATTGGCTACAGCGTGTAATTGCTACGAGCTGGTCGCGCGCTTGACCAGGAGCTTTTGCCGCAGCGAGTCGGCCCAGCCCTCGAGGTTGGCGATCGTGCTCTCGAGCTGCTGGGGAGACTCGGCGAGCTCCGAGAGCGCGGCCTCGAGCAGCTGCTTGGCGCGGCGGATGCGACCACGCACGGTCCCCTCGGGCACCTCGAGCACCTGCGCGAGCTCCGAGCCCGACATGTTCTCCCAGTAGTAGAGCTCGAGCGTGATCTGGTGATCCATCGGCAGCCGGCGCAGCGCCTGCAACAAGAGCTCTTGCTCGCGCTTGTCGGCGACCAACAAGCTGGGGCCAGGCCCGAGGTCGTGAACGGAGACCACCAGCGGATCGAAGCGCGCGTCGTGGTAGCGCTTGTCACGGTAGTAGCGGCGGAGCACGTTGCGCGCCACGCCGAACAGGTAGCCGCGAAAGCTGGCGTCGCCACGGAACCGGTCGCGGCCTTCCACGCACGCGAGGAAGGTTCTTTGGATGAGATCGTCGACCTCGTTGGGCGCCTTGTTGGCGAAGAACCGACAGATGCAGTCGAAGTGGCGGTTGAACAGCTCGTTGCCAGCCCGCGCGTCTCCATCCCGCCAGCTCTCGAGCAGGTCGATGTCCGACTTGGCCGCGGGTACCTGCGCCATGCGAGCGCGATCCTAGCAGTGCGGAATCTTCCCGCCCAGCGCTGGGCTTTGGCCTAGAGGACAGTTGCCGGAGGACGATCGATCCGCAACGCTCGTGGTACATCTACCTCGGACACCTACTAGCTACGGACGGGGCCCCGGGGCACACCCACACCCCCTCCGGTCCACGAGCGACTTACCATGAGCATTTTTTCCCGGCCCCTCACGTGCCCTTCTTCACGCCGAACCCTCGCGGGGATCGCGGGATTTAGCGTCCTACTGTGGCTGCCCGTGACCGGCTGTGGGTTTGCGAAGATCGAGCCCGAGGAGATCGACATCGCCGATGAGAGCGGCACCGGTGGGCTCACCGGAGCTGAGGCGACCGGCGATGAAGCCGGGACCGAGGGGGCCAACGACACCGGTGGCGACGGCGACGGTGATCCGAGCGGCGATGGCGATGGCGATGGCGACACCGACAGCGGTGACGGCGACGGCGACGGCGACACCCCTTGCGACGCCCTCACCACGACAGAAGTGTTCGACGGCGCGAACCCAATCGACGTCCCCGACGGCATGTCGCTGCTGCAGGGCGAGTGCGACGGAGCCGGGCCGGAGGCCATGTTCGTCTACACCGCCGCCGCGACCGGCACGATCCAGGTCACCCTCAGCAACGCCACCTTCGAGGGCGCCGTGTACTTCATGAACGCGCTGTGCGAACCACTCGACTGCGAGCCCGCGCCACAGATCCTCGAGCTCGACGTGACGGCCGGCGAGGTCGTCTACATCTTGATCGACTCGTTCACGGTCGGCGGAACCGGCAGCCTCGAGATTACGCCTGTCTAATATTTACTACTTTGATCTTGCAGGGACATGACATGACCAACTCAGCAAAATTTGGACTCTCGGGCTTGATCCTCGGCGGCGCGCTGGCGCTGCCAGGGTGCCTCTTCGACAAGATTGAGCCCGAAGAGATCGACTTCGTCGACGAAGGCGAGTCCGGCGGCGACGGCGGCACAGGCGAGGGGAATACGGGCGACGGCGACGGCGACGGCGACGGCGACCCTGGTGGCGACGGAGACGGTGATCCCGGCGACGGCGACGGTGATGCCACCGGCGACGGCGACGGCGACGACGAGACCGGCGACGGCGACGGCGACGGCGACGGCGACGGCGACGGCGACGGCGACGGCGACATCCCCTGCGCCGAGCTCCAAGCCGAGCCCCTCGTCGAGGGCGACAACGACGTCGCCCTCGCCAACGTGATGTCCTCGTTCGAGGCCTCGTGTGGCGCGCCTGGACCCGACGCGCTGTTCAGCTTCACGGCCCCATCCGACGCGAGCTTCTCGTTCTCGCTCAGCAACGCCGAGTTCGAGGGCGTCATCTACCTCGCGGGCCCGACCTGCCTGCCGCTCGAAGAGCTCGACTGCCAGCCCGAGGGTCAAGACATCGTCTACCCCATGCTCACCGACGAGGTCGTCTACGTGATCGTCGACTCGTCCATGGATCCAGGCGCCGCGACCGTGACGATCACCGCCCTCTGATCACCCCAAGCCCTCGCACAGGGGATCTACACTTGTCCCAGGTGACCAACGACGGCGAGTCCAGCCATGAGCTACGCCCGTCGCTCGAGCGCACGCAGAGCGACAGCGACGGGGATCATGCGCTCGCTGAAGCCGGGCGCGCGGCCCCGGTCCGGGTCGCGGCGCTCGACGCCGAGCACCTGCGCAACGCCGTCGCGTCCCGCCTGTTTGGCACCGCCGCCGAGCCGGTCAAGATCGGCAAGTTCACGGTGCTCAAGCGGCTCGGCGCGGGCGGCATGGGTGTCGTGTATGCGGCCTACGACACCGAGCTCGACCGCAAGATCGCGATCAAGCTGCTGCGCGGCGTCGACGAAGAGGGCGCCCACCTCACCCGGCTCAAGCGCGAGGCGCAGGCGCTCGCCAAGCTCTCGCACCCCAACGTCGTCCACGTCTACGAGATCGGCACGTTCCGCAGCCAGGTGTTCGTGGCCATGGAGTTCATCGAGGGCGTCACCCTGCGCGACTGGGAGCCCGAGGACCAGCCGGGGGTCGTGCAGCTGATCGTCGAGAAGTTCAGCGAGGCCGGTCGCGGGCTCGCGGCTGCCCACGCCGCTGGCCTGGTGCACCGCGACTTCAAGCCCGACAACGCCCTGGTCGGTGACGACGGCCGGGTCCGCGTGCTCGACTTTGGCCTCGCGCGGGGGCTCGAAGAACAAGAGCTCGGCGGCGAGTCGACCCTCGATCAGAGCCAAGAGCTGCTCGAGTCGCACGACTCGACCTTGCGCCAACCCCTGACCCGGACCGGCGCGATCCTGGGGACGCCGGCTTACATGTCGCCCGAGCAGCACGTCGGCAACCGAGCCGACGCCCGCAGCGATCAGTTCGCGTTCTGCGTGGCGCTGTGGGAGAAGCTCCACGGTCAGCGGCCGTTTCGGGCCAACGGCCTGCGCCAGCTCGCGATCAAGGTGCTCGACGGCCGGATCGAGGAGCCCGAGCACAGCCAACACCCGGTCCCCCAGTGGCTGCGCAGGGCGATCGAGCGGGGCATGGCCGTCGATCCCGACCAGCGCTGGCCCGACATGAACTCGCTGCTGATCGCGCTCTCGGGCGACCCGCGCAAGCGTCGGTGGTGGGTGGTCGCGGGCGGGCTGCTCACGACCCTGGCGATCGGCGGGACCGGCTGGGCGCTGACCCGAGATCCAGCCCCGAGCCCCTGCGAAGGAGGCGAGCGCGAGCTGGTGGGCGTGTGGGACGACGAGATCCGCGAGCGTGTCCACGCCTCGTTCTCAGCCACCAACGCGCCCTACGCCGACAACGCCTGGCTCGGGACCTCGCGCCACCTCGACGCCTACGCCGACGAGTGGGTGATCATGCACCGCGAGGTCTGCGAGGCCTCGGTCGTGCGCCAAGAAGAGAGCCCCGAGCTGTTCGGACGCAAGATGGTGTGCCTGGGGCAGCGCCTCACCGAGCTCGAGCAGCTGACCAAGCTGCTCGTCGACGTCGACGCCGACGTGCTCAGCCGAGCCGTGGTCGCGGCCAGCAGCCTCGCGCAGATCCAGAGCTGCGCCGACGAGCGCTCGCTGATCTCCGACGTCGACGACGTGCGGCTCGACGAGCTCGAGCGCCTGCTCGCCAGCGCCAACGGCCGCAAGGCGCTCGGCAAGTACAACGAGGGCCTCGACATCGCCCAGCAGGCGCTCGCGCTCGCGCAGACGATCGGCACCCCGCACGGCGAAGCGCGGGCGCTGTTGTTGCTCGGCGACCTGCAGTCCAAGCGGCGCAAGACCCCCGAGGCCAAGCAGAGCCTGCGCGAGGCCCTGCGCCGGGCCGACGTCGCGGGCGACGACGCGACCCGGGTCGAGGCGCTGACCCAGCTGATGCGGGTCTCGTTCCTCGAGCACGACCTCGAGGGCGGCGAGGCGCTCGCCGACGACGCCCGCGCGGCCCTGGCCCGGCTCGGCGACGCCCCGCTGCTCGAGGCCGACTTCTTCTTGCACTACGCCTCGCTGGCCCTGGCCCGCGGCGAGAACGAGCGCGCGGGCGAGTACCACCGCCGCGCGCTCGCGATCCGAGAGGCGCAGCTCGGCGCCGATCACCCGGAGGTTGCGATCTCGCTGACCAACATCTCCAACGCGCTGCTGGCCCAGGGCGAGCACGAGCTCAGCGAGCAGATGGCCCGCCAGGCGTTGGCGATCTTCGAGGCCCAGCTCGGCTCGGATCACCCCTACACCGCGGCCTCGCAGAACAACCTCGGCAACAGCCTGCTCGAGCAGGGCCGCCACATCAATTGGGACGACCCCGCGCGGGCCCGGCCGTACTTCGAAGAGGCCGTCGAGCACTACCGCAAGGCCGTGAAGATCCGCGAGGCCAACTCCGACGGCGAGCACCCCTCGGTCGCCGTCAACCTTCACAACCTGGCCGAGGCCCAGCGCTGGCTGGGCAACTACCTCGACGCCCGCCGAGACCTCGAGCGCTCACTCGAGATCAAGCGCAAGCACATGGACGAGGATCACCCCTCGGTGCTGCTGACGATCACGGCCCTGGGTCGGGTGCTGACCGAGCTTGGCGAGAGTGAGGCCGCGCTCGCGCTGCTGCGTTCGGCCGCGGATCCCAGCAAGCAACAAGAGCGCTCGCCCGACGTGATCGCCGAGTCGTTGTTTGCGCTCGCGCGGGCCGTGCAGCTCGCGGCTGCCGACGGCGATCGCAAGCAGGCCACGCTCGAGGCCCACGCGCTCGCAACCGAGGCCCGGGCCGACTACCTCGAGGCCGGCGAAGACTTTCGCGGCGAGCGCGAGCAGGTCGAGCGCTGGCTGGCCGCCAACCCGATCGACTGAGCGGCTGCTCAAAATCTCTAGGCTTGCCTGGCCCGGCTCACGAACGCGATGAGCACGCCCAACGCGAAGGGGCTCACGAGGATCGCGGCCAACGCGAACAGCCCGAGCAGGCAAGCCCCGCCCCACATCAATCCGCAGGCCCGTCCGAGCAGGATGACGCCGGGGACGACGAGCCACCACCGCCTTGCGGCCAGGTAGACTGTCTCACGAACGCGGACCAGCCACGGGGGCGCGACGCTCGGATCGAAATCTGTATCCATTGGAGTGAGTGTGCTCCGTGCGGGGCTTCCGCGCAATCGCGAGCTTCTACTCGAAGGTGCAGATCCCCCGCATGTTGCCCTCGCCGTCGGGCGACCCGTGCGGCTGGCAGCGGGCCCCACATTGGCATTGGGTCCCGCCGATCAACGTCGAGTCCACCCAACAGCGGTTCACGCAGTAGTTGGTGTCCCCCACGGTGAGGTAGCAGGTCCCGGCCGCCGAGGTCTGCGGGTGCTCCGGGCAGTAGTTGGCCAGGCCCGAGCACTTCGGCGCGCACACGCTGCCCGCCAGCCCAAACGGCTCGATCAACGCCAGCTGCGGCGAGTTACCGTGCGCGGGACACTGCCCGTCGACGACCGGCCCGTAAGGTAGCGTCGGGTCGAGCTCGTCGATGGTGCAGTAGCTGTCCTGACACTCGTTCGCGGTCGGGTGGTCTTTCACGGCGTCAGTCAGGCCGTGCACACACGCCGAGTAGCAGGCCTGCGCTTCTTCTTCGGTGCTGTCGCACCAGCATGATCCCCCTTCGCCGTACATGGCTTCGGCGGACTCGAGCTGCTCGGGGTCGATCGCTCCGAAGCATGTCAGGTACTTCAAGCACTTGTCGGGCGCGTCCCAGCACTGGGCTTCGCCGTCTCCATCGCCATCTCCATCGCCATCTCCATCGCCGTCCCCATCACCGTCGCCCGTCTCGGTCTCGGTCTCGGTCTCGGTCTCGGTCCCCGTCTCGGTCTGGGTTCCCGACTCCGACTCGGTCTCGGGCGCCGCGGTGTCCAGGCTGCCCGCCGTGTCGCCGTTGTCGGGCGGCTCGGCGCACGCGGTTCCGAGCAAGGCGAAGACGACGATCCATGAAGCTGACGCTGAAGCTTGCACGTCAGCCGAATAGCACACCCTAGAGCACCGATCGCCTCTACTAATTTGCGCTCGCAAACCCTGTGACACGCAGACTCGCCGCTTGGCGAGCCCCTCGCCGCTACAGCGCGTCCAGGATCTGCTTGATCTCGTCGAGATCCGCGTCTCCCGGCAATACCGCCTGCGCCGCCGCGATCGCTGCATACGCCGCGTCAATCGCGACGCCTGCTTCCGTGAGTGTGCCCGACTTGATCGCAATCAATGCGTCCACATACGCGATGATCGCCGCGCCCTTCGCCATCCGACTCGCGTCGCTGTCGAGCAGCTGCGCGAAGCTGTAGCTCTGCGACACCTCCATGCTCTCGAAGCTGCTCACGTCCTCCCAGGTGGCGGTCACCGTGATCTGTGCGGCCTCGTCGATCAGCTCCGGCGCGCAGGTCACCAGCTCCTGCAAGAACACCATCGAGTCATTCGGCGCGAGGTGCTGCGGCTCGACCTCCTTGGGATCCGACGACAGCTCCTCCCCAGAGAATTTCACGATCTCGAACCCAGGCGGCAAGCTCAGCTCGACCTGAACGTTGCGCGCCGCCAGCCCCATCGTGCTGATGAAGTTGGTGTTGAAGGTGTCCCAGGCCTCAGCCTCGTTGGTGATGAACACCGAGGCGCCCTTGCCCGCGTCGGTGACCACGTCCATCAGATCGTCGTTGTAGGTGCCGACCAGATCGACCCCCGCGCCGACCAGGTAGATCCCGTCCGAGCCCCCGTAGTTGGCGCTCTCGGCGATCAGCTCGATGTCCGTCACGCCCGCGTTGGCGCCACCGTCCGAGATCAACACCAGGCGATTGAGCGCGTTGATGTCCCAGGTCTGCTGGGCCAGCTCGTAGCCCGAGGTCAGCCCGCCGTGGAGATCGGTCCCACCGCCAGCGGTGAGCGCCTCGATCTTGTCGAGCAGCTGCGGATCATTGGGCCCGGTGACCGCGTAGCCGGCCAGCGTCCACGAGTTTTGGGTGTCCCACTCGACCATCGAGACCTTGTCGCCCTCGCGCAGGCTGGCCGCGATCGCCCGGCAGCTGTGCTCGAGCAGCTCGATCGGCTCGCCCGACATCGACCCCGAGGTGTCGAGCACCAGCGTGATGTTCATCGGCGGCCGCTCGGCGTCGGTCATCTCCTCGCTGGTGACCCCGAGCTGCAGTTGGTAGTGCGGCGCGTCCTCCGGGAACCCTTCGAGCATGCGCAGCTCAGCGCTCAGCGCCAGGCTGCCGTCGTCGGCGGGGGCATAGTCGAACGAGTAGTAGTTCATGAACTCCCACGGCCGGATCGCCACGGGCCCGAGCCCGAGCCCATCGACCAGGACTCGCTCGCGCACCTGCACCGGGGAGCTCATCGAGTTCGAGTCGTCGGGCGAGAGGTACAAGATCACGTCGTCGACGTCGTTGCACAGCGGCTCGCCAGTGTCGGTCTCGGTCTCGGTCTCCTCTGTGGGACCCTCCTCGTCGGGGATCACGGGTTCGTCGCCTCCCTCGGCGCCGCCGTCCTGCCCGCCGCCGCTCTCGCCCCCATCGCCCGACGTGTAGTAGCCCTCGTCGCCGAACGAGGAGCCGTCGTCACCGCAGCCGGCGAGGCTGACGGTCAGGGTCACGAGAGCGAGGGCACAGGGAAGCTCGATACGTTTCATGGCAAGGTCGCGTTCGGGGTACGGTTTGGATGTATCCCCAGCGGCACGTTTGGATCATCTTGGGTTATCGTCCCGCCCATGCCCCTGCCCGATGGAGACTCCAAGCTCGCCCACAAGCTCGTCGAGGACGGCGCGCTGCTGCTCGACGTGCGCACCGAGGCGGAGTACGCCGAGCGCCACCTCGACGGCTCGCTGCTGATCCCCCACACCGAGCTGCCTGCGCGCATCGCCGAGGTGCTAGATGCCCAGGGCGGGGACAAGAGCAAGCCGATCGTGGTGTTCTGTCGCCGCGGCGGCCGGGCGGAGGTCGCCAAGGCGGCGCTGCTCGCGAGCGGGTTCACCGAGGTGACCAACCTCGGCTCGATCGACGCCTGGTGAGGGGGTCTCAAACAAACGAAAACACACAACCCCCGCCGAACGGGAGTTGTGTGCTCGGTGCAGCCACCGTTGCTGAGCTCTAGGGGTTGAGCTGGGCCAGGATCATCGCGATCTCGAGCAAGTCGTCGTCGTTGGGACGCGCTGCCTGGGCCGGGCTGATCGCTGCAAAGGCGGCGGACAGCGCCGCGGTCTTTTGGGCGTCGTTCTGGGCCTTTTGGTAGGCCTTGAGCGACTCTGCGTAGGCCAGGACGGCGGCGCCCTTGAGCAGCAGGCCCTGATCCATGCCGGCCAGGTCACCAAAGGTCCACGACTGCATGATCTGCTTGGACTCGAAGGTCCAGGGGTCTTCCCAGGTGGCGACCACGGTGATCTCGGCTTCGTCGTCGACGAGCTCGGGGGCGCAGGTCTCGATCTGCTGATGGAACACCATCGCGTCGTTGGGGGCGAGGTGCTGGGGCTCGACCTCCTTGGGATCGCTCGAGAACTCCTCACCGGAGAACTTCACGATCTCGAAGCCGGGCGGCATGGTCAGCTCGACCTGGACGTTGCGGCCGGCGATCGCCATGGTGTTCTCGAAGTTGTCGCCGAACACCGACCACGCCTCGGCGTCGTTGGGGACGAAGACCGAGGCGCCCTTGCCTGCGTCGGTCACGTCGTTCATGAGCTTGTCGTTGTAGTTCGAGTCCTTGGCGACGCCGACGCCGACCATGTAGATCCCGTCGGACCCGCCAAACGCGGCGTTCTCGGCGATCAGGTCGATGTCGGTCACGCCCGCGTTGGCGCCACCGTCGGAGATCAACACGATCCGGTTGAGCATGTTGATGTCGTAGGTCTGCTGGGCGAGCTCGTAGCCCGAGACCAAGCCGCCGTTTAGATCCGTGCCGCCGCCCGCGGCGAGCTCCTCGATCTTCTCGGACAGGACCGCGTCGTTGGGCCCGGTCACCGGGTAGCCGGCCAGGGTCCAGACGTTCTCGGTGTCCCACTCGACGATCGAGACGGTGTCACCAAAGGCGAGGTTGGCCGCGATCGCCCGGCAGGTCTCCTTGAGCAGGTTCATGGGCTCGCCGTTCATCGAGCCGGAGGTGTCGAGCGCCAACACCAGGTTCATCGGCGGGCGCTCGGCCGGGGTCATGACCTCGCTGGTGACCGCGAGCTGCAGCTGCCAGGTCGAGGGCTCCCCCTCGAGCGGCTGCATGTTGGCGAACAGCGCGAGCTCGCCGTCCTCGGCCGCCGGGTAGTCGAACCCGTAGTAGTTCATGAACTCCCACACGCGCACGGGCACGCCGGACAGCGAGCCCGAGCCGTCCGTCAGCACGCGCTCGCGCACCTGCACGGGCGAGCTCATCGAGTTCGAGTCGTCCGGCGACAGGTACAAGATCACGTCGTCGACGTCGTTGCACAGCGGATCGCCGGTCTCGCTCTCGCTCTCACTCTCGCTCTCGTCGCCGTCGCCGTCGCCGTCGCCGTCGCCGGTGTCAGCGTCGCCGTCGCCGTCGCCGTTGTCCCCGTCACCATCGCCGCCGGGATCGCCATCACCGCTGTCGCTGCCGGAGTCGCCGTCGCCGTCGCCGTCACCCTCGTTGCCCTCGCCACCGGTCTGGCCGCTGGTCTCACCATCGCCCAGACCCGACGCAGCGCCGTCGTCCGAGAAGCCGTCGTCACCACACCCCGGCAGGGCCAGAAGCGCGAAAATGGGCAGTGAAAGGAAGAGGGAGTTCAAATTATGGCGTCGCATGGGTCTTACCGAAGGGAGGTTCCTTCCCCTGGTACCCCGACGACCCTGATCCGATCACTCCCGATCACTCCCGATCACTCCCGATCACTCACGATCACTCACGATCACTCCGATCACTCCCGATCACGCCAAACAGCTCAGGTGCTCTCGACGAACGCCTTGAGGCGCTTGCTGCGGCTGGGATGCCGGAGCTTGCGCAGCGCCTTGGCCTCGATCTGGCGAATTCGCTCGCGGGTGACCGAGAAGTCCTGTCCGACCTCCTCGAGGGTGTGGTCGGAGGTCTCGCCGATCCCAAACCGCATGCGCAGGACCTTCTCCTCGCGCGGGGTCAAGGTCGCGAGCACGCGGCGGGTCTGGTCGGCGAGGTTGATGTTGATCACCACCTCGGACGGACTGACGGCGTTCTTGTCCTCGATGAAGTCACCGAGGTGCGAGTCTTCTTCCTCGCCGATCGGGGTCTCGAGCGAGATCGGCTCCTTGGCGATCTTCAAGACCTTGCGGACCTTGTCGAGCGGCAGCTCCATCTTCTCGGCGATCTCTTCCGGGGTCGGCTCGCGGCCGAGCTCCTGGACCAGGCTGCGGCTGGTCCGGATCAGCTTGTTGATGGTCTCGATCATGTGGACGGGGATCCGGATCGTCCGGGCCTGATCGGCGATCGCCCGGGTGATCGCCTGCCGGATCCACCAGGTCGCGTAGGTCGAGAATTTGTAGCCGCGCTTGTACTCGAACTTGTCGACGGCCTTCATGAGGCCGATGTTGCCCTCCTGGATCAGGTCCAGGAACTGCAAGCCGCGGTTGGTGTACTTCTTGGCGATCGAGACAACGAGTCGGAGGTTGGCCTCGACCAGCTCCGCCTTGGCCTTGTCGGCCTGGCGGCGCGCGGTGGTCAGCTCGGTGTGCAGCTCGAACAGCTCGGACGAGGTGATGCCGGTCTCCTCGACGACCTGCTTGATCCGCTTGTCGGCGATCTTCATCCGCGCCTCGATCTCGTGGAGCTCGGACGGGTGCAGGCCGAGCCGACGGCACAGCTTGAACTCTTCTTCTTCGCTCAGGCGCGCGCTGCCAAACAGACCGCGGAGCTCGGTCAGCTCCATGCCGGCCCGCTTCTCACACATCGCGAGATCGGCCGTGGACTTCTGCAGGCGGTCGACGATCGAGTTGAGCTCCTCGACCATGCCGTCGATCGGTCGGCGGGCCAGGAACATCTCGCGGATGTCGTCGGCGATCCCGGCGTGGTGGTCGTCGATCTGCTGCTCGACGGTCTTACCCCGCTCCTTGGCTGGCTTCTCCACCGCCTCGGCGGCGGCCGTGCGCAGCTTCTCGACGTCCTTTTGGTGGCGCCGGATCTTCTCGAGCTGCTTGGTCATGTTCTCGAACGCAGCCTCCTGGTTGATCGGCGTGTCCTCTTTTTGGTTGGGCCCGTCGTTGGGGGTGGCGATCTGCACGACGTCTTTGATCCGCAGCTGCCCGCGCTTGATCTGGTCGAACATCTCTTGCACGTAGGGCACCGCGACCGGGCTGCGCAGCACGATCGAGAGGACCTGCATCTCGCCCTGCTCGATCCGCTTGGCGATCTCGACCTCACCCTCGCGGGTCAGCAGCGAGACCGAGCCCATCTTGCGCAGGTACATGCGAACCGGGTCGTTGGTGCGCGCGGTCTCGGACTCTTCTTTGTCGCGGCGACGCGCCCGGGCCTTGGTCTTCTTGGTCGCCGGCTCGGCGTCGACGATGTTGACGCCGGCGGCCTCGAGCTGCTTGCGCCACTCGCCAAGATTCTCGTGGTTCACGACATCCGGGGGGAGCAGCTCTCGCAGCTCATCGACGGTGACATGACCCTTCTTCTTGCCAAAGGCGACAACGGCCTTCTTGATCTTCTCGACGTCTACGGGGCGGTTCTTGCCGGACATGCGATGCTGGACCTCTTGCGGGCTCAAGTCAGTTGGGGCGGGAACGAGACGGGGGCTCGAGCTTGCCCTTGATCTCGTAAAGTTCGGCGAGTAGCTCGCGGGCGCGGTCTTGATCGCCGCGGGCCATGGTCTGGGAAATTTGTTGCTCGAGCCGGTGGCGGGTGGCGAACAACACTTCGCGCTCACACAGGGCGAGCGCGGCCTGCAGCGCGGCCTTGGGATCTTCTTCGTCGGAGAAGCTCGGGCTGCGGCGATCCGGGGTGAACAACAGGTGCAGCGCGTGGCGCTGGCTGGGATCGACGAGCTCGAGCAGCTCGCCTGCGCTCGGGCGAGGCTCGCCGTTCTTGGCGGCCTCGATGGTCCGGCGAACGATCGGACCGAGGCGGTCATCGGTGACGTGATTCAAGACTCCCTCGCGCTCGGCCACGCGCGCGAGCTCCGGGCGATCGACCAACAACGCGGTGACGCTCGCCTGTCCGCTCGGCAAAGGCTTGACCGGGCGCATGGCCGCGGAGTGTTGCATATCCGCCAAAAAATGCGACCTCTGGCCATTCTCGATCGACCCCCTGATCTTCGCGACAGGTACGTTGAGCATGTCCGCCGCGAGGTCGGCGTAGGTCTCTCGGGCCGATTGCCGGCGCACATGTCGTAATAGCGGCAACAGCGCATCGAGCGCTTTTTCTTTGGCCTCGACTGATCGCAGCGCCCCCTTGGCGATCATGCGGTCGACGAACCACAAGATGGCCGGGCGGGGACGAGCGAGCAGGTTGTCGAGCAACTCGGCCGAGGTGCTGTCGGGGTCCTCCCCCGGTTCGAGCGCCGCAATACGGACATCCATGCCGATCTCGAGCAACAGCGGGAGCGCAGCGTAGGCGGCCTTGGCCCCGGCCCGGTCACCGTCGAAGCACAGCACGATCGTGTCGGTGAACCGGGCCAGCAGCTCGCATTGCTGCTTGGTCAGGGCGGTGCCCAACGCCGCGACGGTCTCGATGTAGCCGCGCTGGTGCATGGCGACCACGTCGATCTGGCCCTCCACGAGGATCCCGCGCTCGCGCTCACGCATGTTCGATCCGGCGGCGTGCAGACCGAACAACGTTTTCGACTTTTTGTAGAGCAGCGACTCTGGCGAGTTGATGTACTTGGGTGCCTTTTGTCCGTCGTCGGTCTCGGCGAACGCGGGCAGGACCCGACCCGAGAACCCGAGCACCCTTCCGCCTGGCGCGAGGATCGGGAACATCAGGCGACCCCGAAATCGATCGTAGTAGCTGCCGCTCCGCTGGCTGCGCGCGACCAGGCCGAGCTGCTCGGCGACATCGAGCGACAGTTGCTTGGATTGCAGCTCTCGCGCCAGCGTGTCCCAGCCGCCCTCCTCGGGCGCCGGGGCGTAGCCGACGCGGAAGCTCTCGCTGGTCTGGGCATCGATCCCGCGCTGCTGCTGGTACGCGCGCCCGGCCTCGCCGACCGGCTCGTCGGTCAGGACCCGGCGGAACAGCTCGGCGGCGCAGGCATTGACCTGATAGGCGTCCTCGCGCTCGCGCTCGCGCTGCTCGGCCCGCCGCACGTCGCCCGTGCTCTGATCCGGCATCGCCACGCCGACCCGCGCGCCCAGGGTTCGAACCGCCGCCAAGAACCCGATGCCCTCGACCTTCTGGATGAAGTCGAACACGTCCCCCCACGCGCCGCAGCCAAAGCACTTGAAGCTGCGCCGGACCGGGTCGACGTAGAAGCTTGGGCTCTTCTCGTCGTGAAACGGGCACAGGCCCTTGAATTGCTTGCCGGAGCGCTTGAGCCCGACGTGTCCGCCGACGACATCCGCGATGTCAGTCTGCTCGCGGATCCGCTCGATGATCTGCTCTGGGATCGCCGCCATCGGTGAACGAGCGCCGACGCGACGCCCAGGGCAAGCATCCCCACAATCTCGAAAATCGCAAGTCGGCGAGCGCCACGTCGGTCTGGCGGCGTCGTTGGATGCGTCCGCGGGTCGCCGCCCCCACGCCCCACGACGCACCGGTCAGCGCCTGCAAACACCGTGCGCGAGCGCGGCCACCCGAACGGTTGGGGGCGCGGACCCACGCCAGCGCCACCGCGCTGAACCGTCGAAAATTTGCTGAGGCCGGGCGACCCATGCAACGGGTCTGGGCATGGTCCACGTCACCAGTTCCGCCGCCCACGCTCCGCACACCGAGGACACCGAGGCGAACCGACGCGGTAGCGGTCGGCGCGCGCGTTCGCGCGATCGTCTGATGGATCGGGCTAGCCAGCCCTACGCGCCCAACCCCGAGCTGGCCAAGATCCGCCACGTCGAGAACCTGATGATGTTCATCGACGACGACCTGCGCGAGACGGCGCTGTCGATGGAGCGAATCGAGCGCTACCTGATCTCCACCCTCGAGATGCTCGAGGCCGACCACCTGGTGCGCGCCGACGTCCACGCGTTGGCCACGGACGTCGACGTGCTGGATCAGATCGACCTGCTCAACGAGAACCTCGAGAGCTTGCGGCGGCGAGTCGCCCGGCTCGCGCACGTGCTCTGAGGGCGGGCGCCGCTCGACTGTCCATGAGATCAATCGTGAGCGCGGCGACCCTTTCCCTGGGCGGCCGCTTCACGTAGACCGCACACAGGTGAGCGAGCCGGCCCAGCCAGTCGAGGTGTCTCCCGAGCAGGCGCGGACACTCGCCCGCAAGGCGCTGCTCGCGACCGTCGGGCTCTACGGCGGCTACGCGCTGGTCCGACAGATCCCGGCGCCGCCGCTGATCGCCGAGTCGCTCGGCGTCGTGCTGATCGCGGGGTTCTACTTTCTGCCCGGCTTCATGCTGCGCAACCAGCCCGAGCTGGCCAAGCGCTGGCAGGTCGGCCCGGACGTCCCGATCCCGCCGTGGCGGCGCAGCGGCTGGCGCTGGGCCCTGTACGCTGCGCTGGCGATCTTTCCCCTGTTCGCGCTGCTGACCTGGGGCTTTTATTGGCAGGTCTGCCAGGGCGATCTCTCGCTGCTCTCACCCGTGCTCGCGGTCGAGCGCCTGACCCCCGCCGACGGCAGCCTCGCGCGGTTCTTGGGCCGACAGTGCCGCGCCCACCCCGGCGGGTTCTGGCCGCGGGGCTTCTACGTGCCGATCGCGTGGGTCGAGTACTACGGGCTGGGGTTCGTGCAGGCCGTGGCGGTGGGGCTGTTCGCGATCGCGCTGCCCGAAGAAGTGTTTCATCGCGGCTACCTGATGAGCGCGCTGGAGCAACGCTGGCCGCCCACGCGCAAGCTGTTCGGGGTCCCGTTTGGCTGGGCCGCGATCATTTCGAGCGTGCTGTTTGCTCTTGGCCACCTGGTCGCCTCGCCGAGCACCGCCCGCCTCGCGACCTTCTTTCCCTCGCTGGTGTTCGCGTGGCTGTGGCGGCGAAGCGACAGTCTGTGGGCCCCGGCGCTGTTCCACGTGGCCTCCAACCTGTTGATGGATGTGCTGCTCGCGAGTACCTTCGCGCCACGGTGAGCGCTGTCGTGAACTCGAACATGGACGCGGACCCCACTCCCAGTCAGGTCGCGGCCTTCTTCGACGTCGATCACACGCTGCTTGCCTGCAACTCGGCGCGCAAGTGGGTCGAGTACTTGTGGCGCAATGGCAAGATCTCGGTCGCCGCGACGCTGCGCTCGGTCTGGTGGCTGGCCAAGTACCGGCTGAGCGTGCTCGACTACGAAGACGTCACCAAGAAGGTGCTCGCCGACTACGCCGGGCAGTCCGTCGCAGAGCTCCGCGCCGAGATCGAAGCCTGGTTTCACAGCGACGTCGAGCCGTGGATCTGCGTGGAGGGGCGCGAGCGCGTCGAGTGGCACCGGGCCCAGGGCCACGTGTTGGTGCTGCTGACCTCGGGTACCTTCTTCTCGGTCGAGCCGCTGCAAGAGATCCTGGGCATCCCACACCTCGTGTGCACCCAGCTCGAAATGGAGGAAGGCAAGCTGACGGGCAACTACTACCCGCCCAGCTGCTTTGGGCCGGGCAAGCTCCGGGCCGGTCTCACGTTCGCCGAGCAGCACGGCATCGATCTGGATCGCTCGTACTTCTACACCGACAGCTACTCCGACCGGCCGATGCTCGACCGGGTCGGGCACCCCAAGATCACCAACCCCGACCCGCGGCTCAAGGCCTGGGCGCAGCGGCGCGGCATGGCCTGGGAGCAGTGGCATCCGCAAGGGGTGGACCCCACGCAAGCGGTGCCGCCAGGTGGCGCCGCCAGCAAGCCTTCGGCGCCCAAGACTGTCGGGGGACAGGCGTGAGCGGTCGGGGTGAGCTCGCCGAGCTCGGCGACATCGATCGGATCATCGCGGCCGCGCTCCACGAAGATCTCGCGTCGGGCGACATGACCTCGCGGCTGACGGTCCCGGCGCTGGCGCCGGCCAATGGCCGGATCATCGCCAAGCAAGCGCTCAGCTTCTGCGCCGGGCCCGTGGTCGTGCGGACCTTCGAGCAGGTCGACCCCGCGGTCACGGTCGAGCTGTGTGTCGGCGAGGGCGATCGCGTGAAGCCGGGCACCGAGCTGGTCCGCCTCGCCGGGCTCGCCCGCTCGCTGCTGGCTGGCGAGCGCACCGCCCTGAACTTGCTCGGCCGCGCCTGCGCGGTCGCGACCCTCACCCACGCCTACGTCGAGGCCGCCGGGCCCACCCTGCGGGTCGTCGACACCCGCAAGACCATGCCGGGCCTGCGCGCGCTCGACCGCTACGCCGTGCGCATGGGCGGCGGCCACAACCACCGCAACGACCTTGGCGCCGGGCTGTTGATCAAAGAAAACCACATCCGCTGCGCCGGCTCGGTCGACGCCGCGGTTCGGGCCGCCCGCGAGCACGCCTCACACGCCGTCCGCGTCGAGTGTGAGGTCGAGACCCTGGCCGAGGTCCGCCAGGCGATCAGCGCAGGCGCCGACGTCTTGTTGCTCGACAACATGGACGACCAGACCCTGCGCGAGGCCGTCGAAATCGCCCGCCAACAAAATGATCGCGTGCTGCTCGAGGTCAGCGGCGGGATCACCCTCGCGCGGCTGCCGACCCTGGCCACGATCGGCCTCGACCTGGTCAGCGTCGGCGCGATCACCCACTCCGCCCCAAGCGTGGACATGTCTTTGCTGTTCGAGCTGCCCTGACCCGCTGTAAATGACCCCCACAGAGAGCTTGCCCTTCGCCGACTGCAGCCGCTGGCGCGTCTGGTCGCTTCGCTCCTCGGGACCGTTTGCTCGCAGGCGCATGTGTGGCCCCCTGGGAGGGGGCTCTGAGCACATTTTCCGCTACGCAAAAATCTAGCCAAAGGTTCGCGCGCGCTGCGCGGCCCATGGACGCCGGCAAACAAGGTTCCGAGCCCCCTCATAGGGGGCCACACATACCCATGCGCACAGCTAGCCCCGAGGAGCGAAGCGACCAGACGCGCCAGCGGCTGCAGTCGGCGAAGTGCCAAGCTCTCTGTGGGGGTCTAAAAATGCTACGCTCCCGCACCTTGCGAACCCGGACACAGCCGCCACGCAGGCCCCTGTTCGCGGTGGCCATGAGCTTGCTGACCGTGGTGCCCTTGCTCGTCGGCGGCTGCATCGAGCCGCCCGAGCGCGAGGCCGACGCCGACAGCACCCACGCCAAGGCCGACGCGCCGACCAGCGCCAAGCGACAGGCCACGATCCCCGCCGACGGCTGGAACGACAACATCGCCTGGCGTGGATTCGAAGAGGGCCTCAAAGAAGCCAAGAGCTCGGGCATGCCGGTCATGATGGTCGTCCACACCGACTGGTGCGGGAACTGCCAGAAGCTCAAGCGCACCTTCAACGCCGACGCCAAGCTCGAGCAGCTGTCCGAGCGCTTCGTCATGGTTCACGTCAACCAAGACGACAACCCCGAGGCCACGCTGTATGGGCCAGACGGCCAGTACATCCCCCGGGTGATGTTCCTCGACGCCAACGGCAACGTCGATCAGGGCCTGCAAAACCCCAACCGGCCGAGCAGGTTCCGCTACTTCTACACGCCGCAGGAAGACCTTGTCGCGACCATGCGACGGGCCCTGGACCAGCATGGCAACAAGTCCTGATCGCACCTCGAATCTCCGCCGCCTGCTGCGGCCCGTGCTCGCGCCAGTCGCGGCCTTGGCAACCCTCTACGGGGGCTTTTGGCTGGCTGGCGACGCGATCGCGGGTGACGGCTCGGGCACCGAGAGCGCCCGGCCCGGCAAGCGCAGCAAAGACGCGAACATCATCCCGATCGACGACATCAAGCCCGGCATGAAGGGCTACGCGCTGACGGTGTTCGAGGGCGAGGTCCCCGACAAGTTCGAGATCGAGGTCGTCGACGTGGTCCGCGACTACGTCACCGGGCAAGACGCCGTCCTGTTTCGCTCGCCGGATCCACGCCTGGTTCACACCGGGATCGTCGGCGGCATGTCCGGCAGCCCGATCTACATTCAAGACAAGCTCGCGGGCGCGCTCGCCTACGGCTACCGGTTCGGCAAGGACCCGCTCGGCGGCATGACCCCGATCGAGAACATGCTCGAGGTCGCGGATCTACCCTATCGGCCCGAGGTGTTCCCCAAGACCGCGCGCGCGAGCGGCCGGACCGGGACCGCGGCGTGGGCCGATCAAATGCTCGCGCTCGGGACCGATCAGCTGCCCGCGCGCCAGGTCCCCGAGCAGATCCCGGGGCCCAACGGCATGCCCTCGGGCGGTCTTGCGCCGATCGGCGCGCCGATGTCGGTCGCCGGGCTCAGCCCGCACGCTGCGCAATTCTTGGCCGACGCGACCGGCCTGGTCCCGGTGCTCGGCGGCGGCTCCATGCGCTCGGCGCCGTCTTCGGGACAAGAAGCCAGCGCCGGTACCCGCCACAAGTGGACCCCGGGCGACTCGGTCTCGGTCGTGCTGATCGCCGGGGACAACGGCGCCGCGCCCAACGGCACGGTCACGTGGGTCGGCGGCGCCCAGCAAGAAAAATTACTCGCGTTCGGCCACCCCATGTACGGCGAGGGGCCGTCCAAGTACCCGATCGCCAACGGCCACGTGCACACGATCCTCGCCAGCGTCGAGCGCTCGGTCAAGCTGTCGAGCCCGCGCGACATCCAGGGCACCATGATCCAGGATCGCCAGCCGGCGATCTCGCTGCGGACGGACATCCACACCCCGATGATCCCGGTCACGACCAGCGTGACCGGCCCCGATCCCGAGTTCAAGACCCGCAGCTACCACAGCGCCGTCGCCGACTCCGAGGTGCTCACGCCGCCGCTGGTCACCACCTTGATGCTCGACGCGATCGAGGAGGCCGGCAGCGACGCGGTCGAGGTCGTGCTCGAGACCCGGCACGAGATCCTGCTCGAGACCTCGCAGGGTCCGCGCACGCTCGTGCTCGACGAAGAGACCTACTACCCGCGCGGGATCGTGCGCGGGCTCGCGGCCCGCAGCCGCGCGCTGCTGATCATGATGGCCGCGCTCGACAACCCGTTCGAGCTCGCCAGCATCAAGTCGGTCAAGCAGAGCGCGGTCGTGCACTACGGCGCCGAGGTCGAGACCATCGATCGGATCCGCATCACCAATGAGGTGGTCCGCGCGGGCGACCTGCTCGAGATCCTCGTCGACCTCAAGCCCCCGCGCGGGCCCACGCGAACCCAGACCGTCAGCGTGCGGATCCCCGCCGACGCCGGCGGGGAGCGGGTCGTGCTCGAGCTCGGCGGCGGCGAGTGGATCACGCCCTACGCCCCGCTGCCCGGCAACCTCGACGACCTGCTCGACAACCTGGCCGCGAGCTACCCGGCGCGCAGCATCATCGGCACGATCTATCGCCCCGGCGAGGGCCTCGCGACCGAGCATGGCCTGGTTCAAGAGCTGCCCGAGAGCGTGCTGCAGACCCTCAGCCCGGGTGGCAGCAACCGCAAGGCTGTCCACTTCAAGCAGGCCGCGCGGCGGGTGATCCGAACCAACTCGATCATCCGGGGCGAGGCCAGCCTGGAGATCGACGTGCGGCCCGCCAAGGCGATCGACTGAGCTCCCGATGACCAAATCCAAGTGGTTCCCTCGTAGTTTGTTGTGCGCCTCGCTGATCCTCGCTGCTGGCTCAGCACAGGCCGGCGGCACCAAGACCCACAAGCTCGACGAGTTCGACGAGTTCGACGACGGTGAGGTCGTCGGCGCCGCGATCGAGACCAGCGGCCGGGTCACCCGGGGCTACGCCAGCGAGCGCGCCGATCTCGAGCTCAGCTCCGCGTTCACCTGCGTGACCGACGGCAAGCAAGCCTGGGTCGGGACCGCAGACAACGCCACGATCCAGCAGGTTGACCTGCGCGGCGGGACCCCGGCCGTCAAGCAGCTCGTCGAGCTCGAGGGCGTGGTCGTCAGCGCGATCGCCCGGCTGCCCAGCCAGGATCTCGTCGTCGCCGTGCTCCCTGGTTCCAAGCTGCTGCGGGTCGACAAGAACGGCGAGGTCAGCGACTTCGCCGAGCTCAAGGACGTCGAGCAGATCTGGGCGATCGTCCCCCACAAGGGCAAGCTGCTGGTTGCGACCGGTCCCAAGGGCGAGCTGTGGTCGGTCGGCACCGACGGCAAGGACCCGAAGGTCGTGCTCGACGTGCCCGAGAAAGACATCTTGTCGGTGCTCGCCGTCGGCGACGAGATCCTAGTTGGGACCTCGCCCAAGTCGCGGCTGTACAAGCTGGACGCCGCGCTCGAGGGCGTGCTGCTCCACGAGTTCAAGGGCGATGAGATCCGCGCGCTCGCGCTGTCCGGCTCCACGGTGATCGCCGCCGTCAACAAGTTCGAGGATCGCAGCGTGTCGAGCCGCGTGGCCCTGACCAAGCAGCTCAACCGCTCGAGCCTGACCGGCGAGAAGCCCGAGGACAACAACACCGCCCGGTCCCGCGCCGACGCCGACGCCGAGCTGTGGGCCGTGGACCTGGGCAGCAAGCGCGACGTGCTGCGTGCCCAGGACGCGGCGTGGGACAAGTGGTTCGCCAAGGGCTCGCAGTACTTCATTGATCTGATCGCGCTCGACGACAGCGGCACCGTGCTCGCGGCCAGCTCCGAGGGCGGCAGGATCTATCGGGCCCGCGGGCGCCGAGACGTCTCGATCGTCGCGGATCTCGAGGAGCGCCAGGCGACCAGCATGTGCCGGACCGACAGCGGCGACATCCTCGCAACCGCCAGCGACGGCGCGGCCGTGTACCTGCTCTCGCCCAAGGCCGCCAACGCCAAGACCAAGCCGCGCTGGGTGTCCGAGGTGCTCGACGCCGATCACCCCGCCCGCTACGGCAGCTTCGCGCTCGAGGGCAAGGGCAAGCTCGAGCTGCGCGTGCGCTCGGGGCCGACCGAGGAGGTCGATGATCGCTGGAGCGCCTGGAAGCCCGTCAAGCTGGCCAGCGAGAACGGTGAGCTGCGTGGGTCCACGGATCTGCCGCAGCGTCGCTACCTGCAGGTCGAGGTCGCGCTTGGGGACGACAGCGCCGAGCTCAGCTCGATCACTGCCTTTTACGCGCCCGAGAACCTCGCGCCGCTGGTGGAGGAGATCGACGTCAAGATGCCGAGCGTGAGCAGCAGCAGCGACGAAGAGCCCGATCCCACGATCACGATCGAGTGGGACGCCGAGGCCCGCGATGATGACGACCTGCTGTACGAGGTTGCGATCCGGCGCACCGGGACCGGGGATGACGCCTGGGTCAGGCTCAACAAGGACGGGCCGCTCACCAAGAAGGAGATCAAGCTCGACCTCGATACCCTGGCTGACGGGATCTATGAGGTCCAGGTGATCGCCAGCGACGAGCCCAGCAACGGCGCTGGCGCGGCGGCGCGGGACTCGTTGATCTCCGAGCCGTTCGTGATCGACCGACGTCGGCCGACGCTGGAGAACGTGCGCGCCAACGCGGGGCGGATCACCGGGGTCGCCAAGGACCAGGGGAGCTACGTGCGCGACGTGGCGTTCTCGATCGACGGTGGGGCGTTTCGGTCGGCCTCGGCGAGCGATGGGCTGTATGACTCGAGCACTGAGCAGTTCGAGCTGGTCCTGCCGAGCGAGCTTGGGCCCGGGCTGCACCGCGTGGTCGTGCGCGCGCGAGACGTGCGGGGCAACCTCACGACCGTGGCGCTCGAAGTCGGCGGCTGAGCGCTCGAACCTGGCCGCGCCCTCGCTGACGCCGCTGGGGTTCGTGCCGCCTGCGGAGTACGACACTAGCTTGGCCTCGTGACGTCCGCCCGTGGTGTTCACCACGGCCATGAGATCATCGTTCGGTGGTCGCCTGTACACGTGCCACCAGTCGCTCGCCCGCCTCCTCCCAGCCCTGAAGGGTGTCCGAATCGGTCGCTAGCTCGACCAAGTGGACCGTGATCCGCGAGCCGTCGACGTTGCGGTATCGGAACGGCCGGAGGTCGCTCAGCATCCCCTTGGGGAACACCAGCACGGCCTGTCGCGCGCCGGTCATCCAGCAGTAGGTCAGCGTCTGTTGGAGGTTCGCCGACGCGGGGGTGGTCTTGTACTTGGCGTCGACGATCACGGGGCGGTCACCGTCGCAGCGCTCGAGCAATACGTCGATCTCCATGCTGCCCCCGTGGACCGAGGCGTCCACCGGGCCGCGTCGGTACGGGAGCTGAACCTTCGCGCGCGCGCCGGGCAATGACCGGGTGAGCGCGCGGGCGACCGAGCGCTCGAACAAGTTGGCGAGGTTGATCAGAAACGAGAGCCCGCGGACGCCCGTGCCCTCTGTCAGGCCGTGGGCGTGAGCCAGCAACAGGGCCAGGGCGACGCTCGGCTCGAACGGACGCTCGAGTCGGGTCAAGGGCAGCTTGCCGCTGACCAGCGCAGGTTCGACGCGGGGCTGGACCTCGGCGAACAGCGCGGTCAGGGGACCGAGGGCCGGCCCTGCGGCGGCGCGCATGACGGACACTCGTTGGATCGACGCCAGCGCGGCCGCGAGCAGCCCGTTCAAAGGCGTGTTCGGGAGCCTCGAGAACACGATGCAGGGGACTTGGGCCAGGTTCGCGCCCATCCGAGACATCCGGGCGAAGTCGATACGACCGCGTACGACCGACGAGACCTGCTCTTGCCGGCGATAGTGGCGGAGCAGCCCCGTCGCCTGGATCGCGCGACTCAGCTCGTCGCAGAACACCCGCGCGAGCGCGGCCGCGACGTCGCCCTGTTCACCGCCGTGGTCGCTGCGACTCACGTGCCGCAGAGCCGACAGCTCCGGGTAGGCATAGGCGGCCCAAGTTAGCAGACACGCGAGCGGAGCCTTGCGCGAGCGTATGCACAGGGTCGATCCATCCGGCATGCGCAGCGAGCCTGCGACCCGCACGATTCGCATGCCATCGGCGCTGACCCCAAAGTTCCCACCCAGCAGTCGCCCGAGGTGACTGGCATGCTCTGGCGACGCAGCGAAGGGCTCGTTCTCGTAGACGACCCGAACCATCAAGGCTCCGCCACCTGGCCCTCCTCGAGCTCGTCATCCTCGTCTTGGAGGGTCTGGCGGTCGGAGAGCTCGCGCGAGACGATCGCCCGCCAGATTCCGTCGGCCTCGGCCAAGGCCTGCTCGTCACCGAAGAAGTACTCCTCGAGCAGCGGCCGGATGTCCATCGCCCATAGCTGCCCGAACGGGTCGCCGTCCTCGACCAGCGCTGGGGACAGGAAGTAGCTGTGGCCGATCTGATGGTCCCGGTCGAGACGCTTGGCGATCCACTGGTTGAACGCATCGAGGATGCCCGGACCCACTTCGGCGATCAGCCCGGGCACACGGGCCGCCCCAACGACCTCTGGGTTGGGGTCGACGCGGACGAACCCGAACCGACGACGCAGTGCGTAGTCGACCAACGCCACGCTGCGATCGACCGAGTTCATCGTGCCGATCACCACGAGGTTGGGCGGAACGACCAGCTTGCCCCCGAGCGCGAGGGTCACGGACTCACCACGGTACTCGAGCGCGTAGAGCAGCTCGCCAAAGATCCGCGCTGGGTCACCACGGTTGATCTCGTCGATCACCAGCACGTAAAAATTGTCGGGGTCCTCGCCCGCCGCCTCGGCGATCTGCACGAACGGCCCCTTGGTCTGCTCGTAGCGCAGCGTGGTCTGCTTGATGTCTGGACGCAGGCCCTGGATGAAGTCCTCGTAGGCGTAGCTGGGGTGGAACTGGACCAGGCGAAACCGTCCGTCCTCGTCGGCCGCGTCCTCGCCTGTGAGCGCGCGAGCGACCTGCTTGGCGACGTGGGTCTTGCCGGTGCCGGGTGGGCCGTAGAAGATCAGGTTGCGGGGCGGGGCGAGGTCCGGGGACGCGCCGAGCTGAGGGGCGAGACGGAGGGTCAGGGCGTCGTGGATGGGCTTGCCGAGCTTGGGCCGGAGGCGTTGCCAGGTGTCGAGCACCCGATGGGCGGGGGCATTGGCGGTCGGTGGCGGCCACACGGGGGCGCCTCCACTCCCGTCGGCCCGCACCTTGGCGCTGGCGGGCGCAAACCCGTTGGGATCCCAGCCGTCGCGCTCTTGCTCGAGGTGCAGGCGCCCGGCAGGAGTGATCTTCCACTGGCCGGTCTGGGGGTTCTCGGCGAGCCCTCGCTTCCCGAGGTTCGAGAGCGCCCAGGCGGCTCGGAACTCGAACACCCGGACACCGCCAGGCATGAGACGAAGGTCGCCCGGTCGGAGTCGGTCGCCGAGGTGTCGCTCGACGCGCTCGAGGATCTCCCCGCGATCGGTGAGGTTGAGGGCCAGCGCTTCGAGTATGGGGACCTCATAGGCTTTGAATGCCGTGACCTCGACGGTGTCGGTCTGGACCTTGCGCGCGATTGGCTCGGTGGCCTCGGGGATGGCGAGGTCGACGGAGAGTGGATCGCTCTCGTGAGCACGGGCGTGGGCACGGCCGAGCTCGGTGAGCTCCCACCAGCCGTACTCGCCGACGATGAGGCCTGCGTGCTTGAGGTCGTGTCGAGCCCAACCGAATCGGTTCTTTGACTCGAGGTAGTCGAGCTGCCCCTCGGTGAGCTCTCCCGCCAAGAGCTCTCGGATCCTGATCACGACCCTCTGCTTGCGAGCACGGCCGCCGAGCTGGCTCAGCGCACGTGTGACCGGGACGAAGAATGGGCGGTGGGAGCTCGAGGTCGCAGCCAAGCTCGCTTCGGCCGCTTCGAGGGTGGGGTCGTTGGTCATGATGCGGCCGTCAACGTACGAGGCCCGGGCCCGAGATCAATCGCGAGCGACTCCGCCAACCGCGACGGCAGCTCCGGAGGCTCGACATCGTGAAGTTCGTACTCGTTGAACTGAGGTTGGGCGCCGAGCAAGAACTCGAGCCACTTCTCGCGTAGCTTCACCGTGCGGAACATGCGTTCGTCGATGGTCCCCCTGATCACCGGGTAGAGTACATCGAGCTTCGCGTCCGGCGTCTCGCTACGGACGCGAACGAGCTTGGATCCGAGTCGGTCGATCCGGCCGATTCGTTGCTCAATCTGCGCCGGGTTCCAGACGAGGTCATGGTGGACCACGCGACGACAATGTCGATGGAGGTCGAGGCCCTCTTGCATGACTTCGTTCGCGACCAGGACCATTGGAAACAGCGGGGTGTTGAAGGCCTCGCGCAGGCGATCGCGCCCCTCGGGGCTCTTGGTGTGTCGGACAAAGCTGCCCGACCGGATCGGTCCCTCGAGGATCATCGCCTGCTGCCGATCGTCCCGATCGATGAAGTACTCGAGGAAGCTCCGCACGAGCTCGAGCCAATGCCGGCCTTCGGGCAGCGTCCAATACTGATCGAGGAACGCCAAGCTCGGGGCGGAGTGGACAGGGTCGACGGAGAGACCATGGTCAATGGCCGCGTGGAGGAACTCCGGCACGAACGGGACCTGTCGATAGGTGAGGTACCGGCTCAGCTGCTCGACGACGCGGACCCGCAGCTTCAGCGCCAGCCGATCCAAGAGCCCGGTCACCGACTCCCAGAGATTTCCGTGCTCTCCGATCACCAGGCGGGCAATCGATTCACTGACGGTCCAAGTGGGGCGCTGATCGCCTACCGAGTCATTCTCAAATTCGTCTTTCTCGAGATCGAGCCCGAGGGTCAGGAAGTCGGCGCGCAAGATGGCGTGGATCGCTTCCGGGTTTGCGGCCGCTGCGACCGGCCGACCGGCGTGTTCCCACAAGCGAACCGCAGCCTGCTCGACACATCGCTTGGCGACCTGGTAGCTGATGTCGCTCGCAGCGGAGCTTGCGACGGTCACCGACCGCAGGAGCCGATTCGCCTCCTCCGCGATCGGCCCAACGTTGACCAGGGCCCAGCCGGAGATCGGTACGACGGTGCGAAGGTATCGCTCGCGCAGCGCCAGGTATAGCGAATCCTGAGCTCGGTGAAACCGTTGCTGAAGTCGGGTGTGCTTGCCACGGACTCGGCTGGGGTCTTCGCCTTCACCCTTGCGGTCAAAGATCTCGTCGGCGGTCGCGCCGGGATAGACCCGCTGCCAGCGAGCGAGCATCCGCTGATCCCAAGCGGCTCGAATCTCGCGTCGCAGCTGCTCGAGGGTGGCGACACGCGAGCAGAAGATGAGGGTCTTCTCTCCGCCTTCGGCAGCCGTCAACGCGTCAGCGATCCCGAATTCGAGCTTGGGGTGGCTCTCTGCGCTGGCGTCGATGTGACCAAGCACGCTTTTGAGCAGCTCGCGGTAGACCTCGGCCTGCGGCGGCAGGGGGGTGCCTTCAGTCGTCATGATCGCGCCACCCGACGCGGCCGCATAGGAGGACACCATGTTGATCTCGACGGCGGCCTTGTGCGTGGGGCGGTGACGTCGAAACATCTCGGCGGTCAGGCGCTCGTAGATCAGGAAGGGCAAGACCGAGTCACCCTTGGCGTCGAGGGTCTTGGGCTGGTGGTCCCGGTACTGGCGCTTGTCCTCGCGCAGACTGCGGATCATCCACTTGCGAAACCCGGGTTCGATGACGTCGTTCTTCAGTCGTCGGAGGTTCTTCACCTGCGCCAGCACGATCTGAAGGCTCTCATCCTCGGGTGCGTAGCGCTCCGGGTCAGCGTCGTAGTCGCGCGAGAACTCGGCCGCGACGAATGGTTCGAGGTTGGTCCAGGTGGTTTGAAACGCGTCGTAGGCGTGTTGGTACTCGCGGACTTTGGACAACAGGGCGTCGATCTCGTCGAGCAGGCCCCTCGGTGCTGACTTGGCCAAGCTAAACAGGCCGAAGACCTCGCGGAGCTCGCCGATGTCGAGCTGGAAGGGCGTCGCGGTCAGGAACACGGCCTTGTGAAAGCCGTTGTGGAAGATGGTTCTCATGCCCTGAGAGCGCAAAGAGCCCGAGTTCTTTAGCTTGTGGGCCTCGTCGACGATCAGCAGGTCGATGGCGGGGAGTAGGCGGCCGGCGAGGATGAAGCGCGCTCGATACAGGGCGTTGCGGACGGCGTAGGGTCGTTCGAAGCCAGCCAGACCTTCGGCTTCATAGATGTCATCGAGTCCAGCCCAGCCTTTGCTGCCTTCACCCTCACCCTTCTTCCCTCGATGGAATGCCGACCGCAAGTGTCGCTCGAGATCTCCGAGACCGAAATGTCCGAGGAAGCGCTCGTGCGTGACGTCGACGCGCTCGTGCTTCCCCTCCCTGAACCTGGCCATGATCGCGTTCGCGGTCCTGCCGTGGAGACCCTTCCAGTGAAAGAACAAAGACAGCAGGTAGGTCTGTGCGCCTCCGCCCTTGCCCCCCTGGAACATGGTCACCGGAGAGACGACGATCGGGTGTTCACGAACCAGACGGATGAACCCCGAGAGGCTGGTCGCCGACTGCACCTCCCCCCCGAAGTCGTACATCTGCTTGAAGCGCGCAAATTCTTCGACCCACTTCGTGTTGAGGTCGGGCCCGGGCGTGACGACGACGATCCGCGCCTTGGGCTTGCGATGTCGGACGGCCGCGGCGAGGCCGAGCGCCTCGAAGGTCTTCCCCATCCCGACCTCGTCAGCCAAGATGACGCCCGGGCGATCTTCGAGCGTATGCAGGGCGCGAAGGACAGTGTCCTCCTGCCGACGCACATCCCGAGACGGGATCCCGTCCTGCGCTCGCCGAGCGCCCAGCTGCAAGAAACACCGAAGCCAATCTAGGGTCGCCGTGTCAGTCATGATTGCACTCCGTAGAACGAGCGAACCTGCGCGAGCCAGGCCCGAGGCGGCGAGTCCGATACCAGCGTGTCGAGGTCGGACTGAAGCTGCTCGACAAAGCCGTCGAGGTAGCCCCTCTTCTTGTCGCTGGCGTCGTCGTCGGGCAAGTGAACGGTCGAGAGCTCCCGCAGCAGCTCGGCCCCGTAGAACCAGATCGTGTCGCGCGAGAACGCCTCCGTGGCGGCCGCCTCGAGCATGCGCTTCCAGACCGCGCGCAGCCCCAACGAGCCGTCGATACCGAGCCGAAAGGCGGCAACCGAGGTCTCGGGATGAGCGAGTTCGGCCGCCACGCTCCACCACGCCTTGAACACGTCGGTGGGACCGAAGCCGAGCCCAAACAACTCGTCGAGCGGGGCGTCGGAGTCCGAGCCAGCCACGAGACGCTGTTGCGTCAGATGCTCGAGGCGTTCGCGTCCCAAGCGTCGGCCCAACAGCAGCAAGAGCTCGTAGAGGCCCAACAATCCTTCGCCGGGACCAACCGGGAGCGCGACGAGGTCGCTGACCAAGATCGGGATCGCGCATGCGAAGTCGCCGACGATCAGCGTGAGCTCGGCGCTGGATCGGTGGAGGTCGAACTCGTTGATGACCGTGGCCTGCGTGGGGGCCCCGACCCCGCTGGCGACGATGGCGTCGCGGTAGGTGAGTGACCACGCAGGCAGCACGACCGCTTGGGTCCACTCGACGACCAGCGTTCGAGCGGCGGCGTCATACACCGCGTCGAGCACCGCCAGCGCGTAGTTGGGGCCCAGGTCGGGGAACTCGCGCTCGTGCACCGACACCGCGAGGTGTGGGCACGCGACGAGATCAGGGGCGATGTCGTCGAGCGCGAGCGACCCCTCGACCTTTTGCGCGAAGCACAGCTCGACGTTGCCAGTCTGCGCCGTGGTCAGCAACAACGCCTTGCGCGATGCGTTGGCCGAGCCCACGACGACCAGGGTCTCGCTGCGGCCCGCGGTCTCGTACGCGAGCACGAGCAGCTTGGCGTGGAGCGGGCGATAGACCAGCCGCCCATCGACCAACTGGGTCGTGGGGTGCAGCCACACCTGCATGGACTCGAAGGCGGCGCGGGCGGATTCGAGGGCCGCGGGCGGTGCGTAGGCGCGGGGCTGCTCCAACGGCCAGAGGGTCTGTTTGGCGAGCGCGGCCTCGATACCCTTCAATGGCCACGACTGACGTTCGGCGTGCGCATCGAGGCCGTGGAGTCGGGTCCGCGCGACCTTGGTCGGGACCAGGTAGGTCACGGCCTCGTTCCCAGCCTCGTCTTTGCCGAGCCACCCCCACAAGCGGCCGAGACCGTCGGCGATGCGTGTGGTGTGTGACTGGGGCCGGACCGCCGGGTTCTCCCAGAGCACGCCGACATCGAGGTGCGCGCTCGGACCGGCGAGCTGGTACAGACGGCCAAACACGGAGTCGAGCGACTCGGCGGCGGCTCGATCATCACGCTCGAAGAACGGCGCCATGATCCCGACTCGCTCGATGACGGCGTCTGCAGGCAACAGCGCGAGCGCCTGGTCGAGGATGCAGCTATCCAGGGTCGAGTCGAGGCACGCGACCGAGCTGTCCACGTCTCCCGTCCGCCCTGGCAGGCGGCGCTCGAACTCCTCCATGAACAAGTGAAGTTGCGTGCCTCGTCGCCGCGCAAACGCTGAAGCCCGCTCGATGCACCCGACCAGCTCGTGCAGCGTCTGCGCCTCCGACTGGATGTCGTAGCGAAGGTCGAGGGTGAGGAACAGCTCCGCGTTGCTCCCATAGCCAGCCGAGGTCAGGTTGCCCGATCCGACATGGACCCGAGCGAAGCCCTCGTAGAGCAAGATCGCCAGCTTCGAGTGAAAGACTCGGGCCGACACGTCGAGGAGGTCGTAGGCCAGGCGGCGTCCACCCTGGCGCACGCCGGCGTCCGCGATCACGGCGATCGGCGTGACTTGCAAGCTGGCGAGCGCCTCGTCGTGGTAGCGCGTCGGCTGCTCGACGGGGTCTGAGCTGAGCCGGAGGACCGCGCGCAGGACGTGGTTTTCGAAGAACGACGGGTCGAACGCGTAGGTGAGAAACAGGGCCCCGAAGCACATCTCCTCGGCAGCGAGACGGTCGAGCACCTTGCCGA
This sequence comes from Enhygromyxa salina, assembly GCF_002994635.1. Classification (GTDB taxonomy): domain Bacteria; phylum Myxococcota_A; class Polyangia; order Nannocystales; family Nannocystaceae; genus Plesiocystis; species Plesiocystis salina_B. Next base: position 174,105 of record NZ_PVNL01000139.1, read on the forward strand.
CGGCGACCTTCACGAGAGCCTCCCGAGATCGTGGAGCAGCCGCTGGACGACACCAAGCTTGAACTCCGGAAACTGGGCCCTCGTGCGATAGCCCGTGTAGTTGGTGGCCTGCAAGATGAGCTTGTCGTCCTGCCGACGGATCCACGACCCTCCACCGCGCCGAGACTGCTGCACGGCCCGGTGAAACGCGAGCAGTCGATCGAGGGCCGTCGAGCTATCGGCAACCGAGAGCTCCACGACGAGCTGCATCATGGGAGGCCCGTGGAACACGAGTCGGCGAAAGCGGGCCGAAGCCGGGGCATCGAGGACCTCGCGACACGCAGCACGCAGCTCGTCCATTTGTGCGGCTGGAAACGCGGCGCTGGCCGTGGCCGCGAAGTCGGCGACCCAGTTGTGGTCGTTGATGAACGCATAGGCGCTGGCGAAGCGATCGAGCACGAGCTGAGCGAAGCGGCCAAACGCGATCGCGGTCTGGACCAAGTCTCGCAACGGGGGATCGAGCGGGCCCCAACGGCCCTCCAACATCCCTTCGAGCAGCTCGGCGGACGCGTCCACGCCGTCCCGTCGAGCGGCGATCAGCTGGTGGGCGAGCGACAAGGTCGTGCCGTCGCGGGCGTTGAGGAACAAGGCTTGCCATAGCCGATCCTGCTGAGCCTTTCGGCCGCGCTCGGTCAGCGACGACAAGCGCGACATCTTCCCGACCTTGGCGAGCGAGATTCTTCCGTGCTTGCGCTCGATCGTGAGCCGCTTGGGGTCGAGGGCTCGGAGCGCGTACTCCTGGTACTGGCCCACGGCCTGATTTTGGTCGGGTTCGTCCCAGAACGCGTCGATGATCGTCCTGGCTGCCAGCGATGGTCGCAGCGTGCCAGGGACCACGAGCTTGTATGTCCGCAGCGACGACAGGTAGGCACCAAGGCTCCCCAGCTCGCTCTGACGAGAGATCAGGCTATAGTCGAGCCGCAACGGCCTGGCTCCGTCGAACCACGCTCGCGTGGCCCCACGTATGCCTCGCATCCCGTCCGCGTGACCTCGCCCCAGCGACCGACCATGAGACTCGAGCGTGGCCAGTGCCCAGAACCGTTCCCAGCGCTCGAACAGCTTGGTGCGCGAGACGTCGTCGCTCGGGATGTCATACCGCTGACAAGCGAGCTCGGCGAGATGCAGCCCGTAAATGACGACGGCGTAGTTCTGTGCCCGGCTCGTACGGGTCGTGAACCCTTCGAACAGCCACAGGCCGACCTGTTGTCCGAGGTAGTCGAACGCCAGCGGGTCCTCGGGCGTGAAGTCGGAGTCGAGGTCGAGGGGCGCCGACCAGTATAGCGTCTTGGGCAGAGTTTTTTGTGTCAGCAACATGAGATCACGACGACGGGTCGGCACGATATCCAAACGCACCCGTTTTGTCTCCCATGGGTCTCGCTCCGCGCGGTAGGAAGACTGCTAGATTTCAGCCGTGGGAATTCGAACCAAGGGCCGAAGGCGGATCGAGGTCGAGGGTCAGGCCTACCATTGGGACTACCGCGCGAGCGGGCGCGGGCCGGGGCAGATCACGGCCGACGACATGTACTTCGCGCCGCGGCCAGCGGTGGTTCGCATCATCGCCGAAGACAAGAGCCTCCTCGCGACCTGGGACGGCGTCCACCTCCACGTCGGCGAGCTGCGCCGGGAGCTGCGGCCCCACCACATCGCCCCGGTCACGCCCAAGCTCGTGCGCCAGCTGATCCAAGAGGCCCTGCGCCTACGCGGCTCGGACCGAGATCCACGGATCACCCCAGCGCGGTGGTGGCTGGACTTCGAGTAGCACCCATACGATTGCAATCAAATCTGCGCGAGCACGTGGACGTCGCGGCCGACCTGGCGCACGCAATCCACCAAATCCTCGAGCTCTTTGAGCTGCGCGCGGGTCATGGTGAAGGCGCCGATCGGATCGACAGAAACGAAGATCGTCAGCCAGCTCCCGGTCCAGCGAAACGTCGCGTTCGCGCGCTCGACCCGGGCGTCGGCGGCGTTGGAGTCGAGCAGGGTCCGGCGCCAGAGCCAGAGCTGGCGGCGTCGTAGGTGTCTGGATCCCCCTGCCCCGAGCGTCGTCGCGTCGATGAAGCGATCCTCGGAGCACCGGCACGCGGTCGAAGCATTTTTCACGGGGTCGGGCACCGCGGGGGATGGTTCGGCTCCACCAGCGTCGAAGATCGGCACGGTGCTGGCAATGCCGCCCCACCAGCATGGCCAACATCAACGATCTCTTCCACGGCCTCGAGCGCCGAGCAGTTCGAGCTGGTGCTGCCGAGCGCGCTCGGGCCCGGGCTGCACCGCGTGGTCGCGCGCGCGCGGGACGTGCGGGGCAACCTCACGACCGTGGCGCTCGAAGTCGGCGGCTGAGCCCACGCCGCCCTCACGCCACGGGGCGTGAGTGTCAGCGCCGCTCAGAAGTTCGGCCGGCGGGCCGGCTGACAACCCACGCATCCAACACATGCACGCGCCCAAACATCGTGGCACTCTGGGGGCCACACCCCGGGGCGCGGTTTCATGACGGCACAAGCAGAGATCGAAGGCATCCTCAGCACACTCGACGAGGCATACGATGAGCTGCGTGCGGCGAGGACACGGCTCGCCGAGCTGCTGCCGATGTCTGCGACCAAGCCGGGCGACAGCGGCCAAGCGCGAGTCGAATTCGTGGCCGGGCTTCAGCCCGACACCGAGGAAGTGAGCGGCGAAGAGCTGATCCGCAAGATCAACGCGGAGGCGTGGGAGCGGGCCCAACGGGCGCTCGTCAACGCAGCCGAGAAGGTCGAGCTCGCCCACAAGCACCTGCGCCGCGAGCTGGCGTGACAGGCTCGCGTCGAGCTGAACGACTCGGCCCCTGGTTCTGCGGTTGTTCGGCTCATCCGTGAGCCAGACCCATGCTCGCTCGGCTGGTCAGGCCAAGAAGCTCAGCGCCTCGGCCCGAAGCCGGGCGCGCGGTGACTTGCCGCGAACGCGGGCCTTGGGTGGCTCGGCAAATCCGATGAGGTCGAGGCGGCGAACAATCTTAGTGATAAAGCGCATGGTCTTGCCTTTCTTGGCGGTTTAGCGGCTGGCGCCTCCCTCACGGCTTGTGGGTGGAGGTGATGCCTGACGTGCTTCTGTTTTACAGATACTGAATCTGGAGGTCAACCTATTTGATGGAAAATTTTCATGTCACTGGATTTTTGAGGTTAGGCGCTCGGCCCCCTCAGATCGAGCTCCATTGGACCATTAGCTGGTTGAAATCGGCGTTCAACGTGATTCCAAGGCCGTACTATACGCATTATTTAGTAGTTTTACATACGAAATATGCTGATAATGAGGGCAGAATCGAGCGGCCCGACCAACAGCCAACCTGGAATTTCTAGCTGGGATTTCCAGCCCCACTGGAATTCTGGATTTTTGGTAGGCCCGCTCTCACCTACGGCAAAGGCCGGCCCCTCGACCGCCGAACGATCGAAGCACCGGCCTTTGGGGTGGCGAGGAGTTGCTAAGCGGACTTCGCGGCCTTGGCGGCCTTGCGAGCGCGTCGCTCTTGCGACTCCACGCGGTCGAGCAGCCACCCAAGCGTGCGCTTGCTGGTCAGCGCCTGCACGTAGTCCTTGTCGGCGGTCTTGTTCTCGGCCGCGGCGACCTTCTGGACCAGGCCCTCGCGCCCACCGTGGGCGGCGACCTTGTCGGACAGCGCCTTGAGGTGCAGCAACTTGGCGTTGGAGACCAGCGTCAGGCGCTCGGCCAGCTCGTCCTTGGACTCGTCCTCGAGCGGCTCGAGCACGTCGGACAGCTGCTTGGCGAGCTCCTTCTTGGAGCCGTACTTCTCGTTGAGGATCTGGAGGGGTGTTTGCTTGGCCATGGTTCTCTTCCCGTTGGGCACCGCCAACAGCAGCTGGCGGGAGGAGGGGGCCGGCATTGAAACTCAGGAACCGGGGCGCGTCCAGGCGCTGGGCGTGACTTTTGGGGCGGGCGCTCAGGGTGCTGGCGTCGCGTGGGCCGCGGCCGCGAGCGCGGCGAAGTCACCAGCCTGAAGCTCGAGGCCGACCCGCACGCGGTCGCCGACGTTGCCCACGTTCACGCGCCCGAGCACGCCCGCGAGCGCGGCGGGGAGCTCCGCGGCGGCGTCCTTGCTCAGCAGGCCGTGAAGCCCCGCCGCGGCGGTCTGAGCTGCGGCGTCGGTCTCGAAGCCAGCCGTGAGCTCGACCCGCGCGCGCTCGCCGAGCTCGACGGCGCCGGTCAAGTTGATGGCCGCGGCGGCCTCGGGCACGCCCACGAAATTGAAGAGCATCGCAACTTGCGGCGGGAGATCGGCGGCGAGCCACGCAGCGGCGTGGGTGTCGACGGTGGTCAGCAGCTCGCGCTTGGCGTGCTTGGCCGCCGGCTTGGCTTCGCCCTCTCCGTCGATAAGCTCGCCGACCTGCCCCTGCCACCCGGCCGTGGCGAGCACGAGCAGGTTCGCGTTGACCAAGAACACCCGACCGTCGGGGAAGTCGATGATCTTCTTGCTGTCGTCGACGCTGATCTCCGCGCTGGGTGCAGCCCCGACCAGCCGCTGCGCCGCCTCGATCATGCAGAGCGCCCGCGCGTCCTCGCCGAACCCCGAGCCGGTCAGCGCGACCACGAATTCGTCGGCGTGCGTGCCGATCACCACGCTCTCGAAGCTGCGTAGCTCGAGGCCGCAGCCGTCGAGCGCCTGCTTGGCCTGCTGAAACTGGGGCTCGGCGGCCAGCTCGGCGGCGAACTGGCTGGCGAGCTGCGAGCTTGCGAACACGGTGGGGGTGAGCCCCGCGATGACGCTGGCCTCGTTGGGGATCAGCTCGATCGGCTGCGGGAAGGCCTCGCGTGCTGGCTGTGCCGGGGCGACCGCGACGGCGTCCGACTCGGCCTCGCGCCCGCAGCCCGAGCCAACAGCCACCGCCAGACCCAGCGCGAGCCTCACATACAGTCGCCTGGGCATGGTGGACGGTCGTTGGCCGGACATTTGTCGGGACGCTAGCACGCAAAAAGGGACCGTCACCGGTCCCTTTTTGAGCGCGAGCCAGTGGCTCGAGAGACTAGAGCGGCATCTTGTCTTTGCCGGCCTTGATGTCGTCCATGCTGGCCGAGACGCCAACCTTGACGTCGGGGCCGGACGCCTCGATCTTCACGCTCTCGACCACGCCCGCGAGCTCCGGGGGAGCCTGGCCCTTGAGGCCGTCGAACATCTCCTGGATCTTGTCGGCGGTCGCCTTGGCCTTGGCCTCGTCGCCGAAGCCGGCGATGAAGTCGAGCGCGACGCCCTTGCTCAGATCCACGCTGCCCGCGACGGTCTTGACGGCGGTCGCCTCGGGAGCGGCCATCGCGGCCATGCCAGCGAGTTCGGCGGGGACGTCGGCGATGAACCACACGGCGGCCTTGGCGTCGACCTTGCCGTAGAGGTCCTTCTTGCCGTTCTCGATCGCGGGGGTGCCCTTGCCGTCGATCAGCTCGCCGACCTTGTCCTCCCACGCGGTCGTGGACAGGGCCATCATGTTCTTGTTGACCAGGTAGGCCCGGCCGTCAGTGAACTGGATGACCTTCTTGCCGTCCTCTTTGCTGACCTCGGCGGCCTCTTCCTCGCCGCTCATCTTCTGGATGTTCTTGATGACGCACGAGGCGTTGTCGTCCTCGCCGATCCCGTCACCGACGATGACCGCGACGAAGTCCTCGGTCTGGCTGGCACCGATCACGACCGCGTCGAACTCGGTGGGCTTGAGCCCGCAGTCCTCGAAGGCCTTCATGGCCTCCTTGAAGTCATCTTCCTTCTCGAACTCCGAGGAGAACTCCTTGTAGAGGTCCGAGCCGGTGATGGTCTTGGGGTTCAACCCAACGATGAATTCAGCCTCGTCGGGGATGAGCTTGACTGCGTCGGCGCTCGCTCCCCCCTTGCAGGCGGGAAGAACCAACAGGGAGACAGCCAGCGACGTCGTCCAGATACGCTTCATGGTCGTCGGCTTATACGCGGGCGCAACTCTCGCGGTCAAGCCGGTGTGCACCCGCTCGCGCACGAAAGATTCTCACTCGGCTGATCGGCGGCTCGCGCGGCTCGCCGAACAGAGCACCGCTCGCTTCTCTAGGCCGTTCTGCGGCGGCGCGAAGTTAGCGCGGACGGTTTGGAGACGCGATGTGCAGGATCGAGCCTGCCCGGCTACCATCCCCGCGCTCATGCCCTGGAAGGCCTTCGAATATCGCGGTGAGTCAGTCTGGGTTCGGGTGCTGGAGACCGGCAAGCCGATCGTGCGGCGCGGGCTCGTGGAGTTTCGCTACAAGCAGGGGGCGATCAAGTCGTACCGCACCCAGCGGGAGAACTTCGAGGAGGCCGGCGAGGGCACGGGCGAGATCCTCTCGGATGAGGCGTTCGGCGGACAGGCCACCACCCCTTCGACCAAGCTCCGCGAACAGCCGGCGGTCGCCGCCGACGAGCAGACGATCGTGATCCACACCGACGGCGCGTGCTCCGGCAACCCCGGCCCGGCGGGGATCGGCGTGCACATCGTGCGGCCCGACAAGATCAGCGAGATCAGCGAGTACATCGGCGAGGCGACCAACAACGTCGCCGAGCTGCGCGCGATCCTCCGCGCGATCGAGGAGCTCCACGAGGACGAGCGCGAGCGGACGATCCACCTCTATACCGACAGCGGCTGGTCGCTCGGGGTGCTGATCGGCGGCTGGAAGGCCAAGAAGAACGTCCCGCTGATCGACAAGATCAAGGCCAGGCTGCCCGAGTTCCCCAAGCTCGAGCTGCTCAAGGTGCGCGGCCACGCCGGGCAAGACGGCAACGAAGAGGCGGACGCGCTCGCCACCAAGGCGGTCAGGATCGAAGACTCGACCGTCCGCGAACGCCCGCGGTAGAGCTACCGCTACCGCTGTAAAAAGGTTCGCGCCCGTGCTACCTCCGGCCCCACCATGGCGCTCTCTGTAGGCATCGTCGGCCTCCCCAACGTCGGCAAGTCCACGCTGTTCAACGCGCTGTCCGACGCGGGCGCGGAGGCAGCCAACTATGCGTTCTGCACGATCGAGCCCAACCACGGGATCGTGCTGGTCCCCGATCCTCGCCTCGACGCGCTGATCCGGGTGATCACGCCGAAGAGCACCGTCCCGACCACTGTCGAGTTCGTCGACATCGCGGGTCTGGTCGCGGGCGCGAGCAAGGGTGAAGGGCTGGGCAACCAGTTCCTGGCCCACATCCGCAGCGTCGACGCGATCGCCCACGTGGTCCGCTGCTTCGAAGACGACAACATTCAGCACGTCGCCAACAAGGTCAATCCGATCGACGACGTCGAGACGATCGACACCGAGCTGATCTTGCGGGATCTGCAGTCGCTCGAGCGCCGGCTCGAGCGGGCTCGCAAGCAGAGCAAGAGCGGCGACAAGCAAGAGAAGCTGGCGTTCGAGCTGTGCCCGCGGGTGATCGCCGAGCTCAACGAAGGCAAGGCCGCGCGCGAGCTCGAGCTCACCCCCGACGAGGCGGCCGTGCTCGCCGAGCTGGATCTACTCACCGCCAAGCCGGTCTTCTATGTGGCCAACGTCGGCGAGGATCAGCTCGCGGCCGGGCTCGACGATCCGCTCGTGAAGCGTCTGGTCGATCACGTCACGCCGAGCGGCGCCGAGGTCGTGGTCATCTCGGCCAACAACGAGGCGGAGATCGCCGCGCTCGAGCCGGACGAGCGCAAGGAGTTCCTGGCCGAGATCGGGTTGGAGGAGCCGGGGCTCAACAAGCTGATCCGCACCGCCTACTCGCTGCTGGACCTGATCACCTACTTCACCGCCGGCGAGAAAGAGTGCCGCGCGTGGACGATCAAGCGCGGGACCAAGGCGCCCCAGGCCGCGGGGGTGATTCACACCGACTTCGAGCGGGGGTTCATTCGCGCCGAGGTCGTGGACTGGGAGACGCTGGTCGAGCTCAAGTCCGACGCGGCGGTCAAGGCCGTTGGGAAGATGCGGGTCGAGGGCAAAGAGTATGTGGTCCGCGACGGCGACGTGATGCACTTCCGCTTCAACGTGTAGCCAGATGAGCGCGTGGGGCCCAGCGGCCCTGCCATCACCCGCGGGTTCGCTCGGCCTGCGCTGCGTCGCGGTCGTCTTCTCGTCGCGTGCCTGCAGGTGCGACCTTGAAGATGTTCTGTGTCGAGATCGACGCGCGCAGCCACGCTGGCAACGCCTTGACCTGTTCGGCGTTACGATCGAGCGTCTCTCGAAGGAGTTCGCGTGGAGTCTTCTCTGGCATTGGGTAACCCTTACTGCAGGACCTGGTCGAGGGTATCGCAGAGCAGTTGCTCCGCCAACAGGTGAGGATTTCCGAGCGCACGCGCACGTGGGCTCGCCCCCCCGGGGATCCACTCCACCGCGTATCCCCGGCCATCCTTGCGTCGGCCAAAACTGAAGAAGTCGAGGTACCGCCGCGGGGCCACACCGGTGAATGCGCGGAAGGCGAGCTTGCGCTCGTCGCTTCCTCCCAGCGTGATGGCTTCTGGATAGAGATCAACCGCGAGACTCTTCGGGTATGGCTCGATGTACACGACCGCGGCGATCCCCGCGCCGATGATGTGTCGCGCGCAAACGTGGCAGGGGAAGGTCGTGCAGTAGAGCTGACGCTGGTCGACCTGGATCCCCCGGCGAGCCGCGTAGACGAGAGCGTTCATCTCCGCATGGACGACCCGACCGAACTCGATGAGGTTGCCGATCCGAGCATCGTTGAACAACTTCGTGCTCTGCGCCTGCTCAACGAGCGCCGCCGTGCCAAGTTGGGTCTTCTCTTCTGCAAGCCATCCTTCACCGTGAAGCACGTCAAATAGCTCTCGAAGGATCTCGCGACCAAAGATCGCATTTGGATCCGAGCCGCGCCTGAAGTCGCGTCCGTCCGAGACGTCGCCTTCCCAGTACACGCCACCGCGGGGTTTGGGGACTTCGTTGCACCCACAGGCTAAGACTTCACCTTCACCGTCAACAATCACGGCGCCGACCTGCCGCGACATGTCAGCGGAGCGCAACGCGACCGCCTGTGCCGAGAACATGGCGTACTCGTCCCGCGTCGGACTCATCTGTGGGTGGCCAAAGAGAAGCCGGATCAGGCGCTCGATCTGGTTGCGCAAATTAACACCGGCATCGAGGAAAAAGTCGGCGAGCGGAAACGCCTTGCGGACGCTCTGTCCAAAACCTGGAGTGCCCCGCCCTTCCTGGTCGGCTCAAGTGCCGCTCACGCTTCTCCTCCACTTCGTAGACCGCAATCACAACCAGAGAGGTCCCATAGACGTCTCGCAAGAGCTCAACCTCCTTCGGATGTTTTAGCGACCGGAACAAGAATGCGGTCGCGGGTTGGGCCTCATCGCCGCCTCGGATCCGTCGGATCTCGGCAACGGCCAGCGCTGCCAACGCCCCCGCATGACCAAACGTCTCGCGGACCTCGTCGCCAGCGTCCATGTAGGCCTCGATTCGTTCATCCTCCGTACCGCTGAAGTCGTGTAGGTGCTCGTGGCCTGGCAGCCCTGCGATCAGCCGGCTGAGTCGTATCGGCTCGCGGAGCTCGTAGTCCACGATTCCCAGCTCGGCGTCGAGCGCATCCGTGACCCTGTCGAGATCCGTCCCGGTGGGTCCAACCAACGCAAAGAACAGCTCCGGCTGGTCCAAGGGCGACGGCGGAGTGAATTTGGACATGTTCGTATCAGACAAGATCACTCCACAGCTACTCGATCACTCACGCTCGTCGACGAAGCGATCCTTCAACCCAGCCGACACATACAGCGCATCATCAGGCCCAATGATCACAGCCTCCAGCCCAGCGTGGGCCTCGACGAACGCGAGCCCCTGGGCCGGCTCCATCACGCTGACGGCCGTACAATAGGCGTCTGCGTCGGTCGCGTTGCTGGCGACCAGGGTCACGCTCTTGGGGCTGCGATCCGTGGGGATCGGCCAGCCCGTGCGCGGGTCGAGGATGTGGGTGTAGTGCACGCCCTCCCACTCGAAGAAGCGGGCATAGTTGCCCGAGGTGACGACGGCCTCGTCTTTGGCGCTGATGTGGCCAATGCGACCCGCGACTTGCCTGGGATCCTGAACACCGACGCGCCAGGGCTTGTCACCCTTTTGGCCGCTGACCTGGGTGTCGCCGCCTGCCTCGACGATATGGTTGGCGAACCCACGCGCTAGCAACACGGCCGAGGCACGGTCGACCGCGTAGCCCTTGGCGATCGCTCCCAGCCCAACCTTCATGCCCGGCTTACCGAGCCGCACGGTGCCGGCGTTCGGGTCGAGCTCGATCGATCGCCAGTCGACGCTCGGGAGACGCTCGGCGATCCGATCCTTGCTGGGCGGCTCGGCCCCCGGCTCGAACCGCCACAGCTGGCCGACGCTGTAGAAGCTGACGTCGAACAGGCCCTCGGTCTGGGCCGAGACGGCGGCCGCCCGGGCGAGGATCTCGATCAACTCGGGGGCGACGGTGACCGGGGCGCCGCCGGCCTCGTTGACGCGGGTCAGATCGCTGGTCGCCCGCCACTCCGAGGCGATGTCCTCGATCCTGGCCATCTCGTGGATCGCGTCGGTCATGGCCTCGCTGGCCGCGAGCGCGTCGCCGCCAGGGCCAACCCACAAGTTGATCGAGACCCGCGTGCCCATGAGCTCGGTCTCGGCGAAGATCGTGCCGTCTTCGCGGATCAAGGACGCGGCCTCGGCTGCGGTCTTGGCCGATTGTTGGGCCTGATCTTCGGCGGCGACTTCCCCAGCTACGGCGGGCTTGTCGGCGGCATTGGTGCGAGCCGCCGGGTCGGCGTCGCGCGAGCACGCACCGACCACGACGAGCAGCGCGGCGCCGACCAAGCTCGCGGGCCGCATCACTTCTTTTTCCGGCCAGGAGGCGGCGGCGGGATCGGCCGTGAGCCCGAGCGGCCCGCGGCGGGATCCGGCGAGATGTTTCCGAAGCTGTCGGCGAAGTCGTCGTCTTCATCGAGCTCGCCCGCGATCAGCGAGCTCTCAATCTCGTCGAGCTCCTCGAACTCGTCCTCGACCTCGTCTTCCATGCTCGCAAACGGGTCGTCCTCGCCGGGCTGGGTCACGCGGGGCTGCGGTGTTGTCGACACGGCCGGCGGCGTCGCGGTTGCTGGCGGGGGTCCAACCGGTGGGCGCGGGATCGGCTTGACCCCGGACTGGGTGTCGCCGCGCTTGCCGAGCCTGGCCAGCAGCGCCTTGGTGTCCGTGGGTGTGCGGCGCGACTCGCCGGGCGCCGCGACGTCGGACCGAGTGCCCGGCGGGGCGGCTGCCGAGGCGGCTGGCGGCGCTGGGATCGGCGGCAGCGGCGTGGACCCGGAGCCGGTCCGGCGGGGCAGCCGGCTCGCGAGGCTACCGCCGGGCTGGCGCGGTGGCAGCTTGTCGCCGAGCTTGGGCGCGGGCGGCAGCTTGCCCGGGATTGGACCGGTCCCGCTGTCGCCGGGGTTGCGCCCGGGTAGCCGGCTCGCGAGCGGCACCCGACCGGTGCCTGACGGCTTGGCCACCGATGGCGCCGCCGGAACTGGACCCGAGCCCTTGGCGGCGGGGATCGGCGCGACGCCGCTCTCGCCGGGCTTGCGCGGGAGCCGGCCCGGCAGCGGAGAGTGCTCGACGCCGCCCAGCGTCGCGGCCCGGCCGGAGGCCTGGTGCTTGCGGGGCTGCACGGCGGCCTCGACTTCGGCGTCGGCAGCCGCGATCTCGGCGGCGGCGGCCTCTTCGGCGTCGAGCTCCTCGAGCAGACCGGCGAACATGTCGTCGCTGTCACCGCTGAGCGCGACGTCCTCGATCGCGGGCAGCTCGTTGACGCCGCTGAGCTCGATCGCCGAGAAGCCTGCGCCCGCGTCCGCGAACCCGACCTCGTTGAGGGATGCAGCGAGCGCGGCGCTGTCACCGGCGTCGACCGAGTCCTCACCCGCGTCGTCAGTCAGGGCATCGATCGCGGCCTCGGCCTCGTCGAGATCGATGTCGAGGTCGAACTCGAAGTCGTCCTCGGCGGACGCGTCGGCCTCGGCCTCGCCGCCCAGGCCGCCCCAGAGCTTGGCCAGGGTCGGGTAACGGCGCCAGTAGCTGGTCGAGAACTCGTCTGCGGGGCCGCCTGGCACGCGCACGCGGACCAGCCCGGCGACGACGTTCACGGCCAGCACGTGGCCAGCGTAGTAGGTGTCGATCGCCTCTTTGAACCGCCAAAACAGCGCCTGCGGCTTCTCGGCCCGGCCGATGATCGCCTTCCACAGGCGCAGCGGCCCGTGCTCGATGACCGGCGCGAACAGGAACTCGCGACCGCTGCGGAACAGCAGCTCGAAGTGCTCGTGCTCGACGACGACGTCTCGCTCGGTCAAGCCAATGCTCTCGAGCCCCGCGACCAGCTGCGAGGGCGAGGGTCGGCGGCGTCGCAGCATCTGCAAGGTCGCGACCTCGCGCCGCATGTCCTCGTCGCGCAGGACCTCCTCGAACATGTCCTCGACCTCGCGCCAGGTGCCCGCGAGCGGGAGCGTGGCCAGCACCTGCCCGCCCGGCTTGGTCACTCGGACCAGCTCGGCGAGCGCGGGCAGCCACTCGACGACCTGCTCGCCCAGCACCAGGTTGGCGATCGCGAGATCGTAGGTGTCGTCGTTCATGTCGGTGACGTCGTCGATGTCACCGGACTTGAAGTAGACGCGGCGCTTCCACTCGGGCCGCACGCGGGTCTTGGACACCTGCATCAGCCACGGGTCACGGCCGAGCGCGACGATCCGCGAGCTCTCGTCGAGGCGCTGCAGCAGCTCGGCGGTGGTGTGGCCCGCGCCGCTGTGGATGTCGAGCGCGAAGGTCTCCGGGGCGCTGGGCAGCTCGCGCATCAGCAGACGCGCGAACCGATCGTGCCAGATCGGCGCGACCTCCCGGTCGATCACGCGCGCCAGCTTTTGCTCGCGCACGCTGGAGGCTGTGCTCCTCTGGGTGTTCACTGGAGAGGGATCAGCCCGTCGGGGTCATGGGTTGCCGAGCACGGGGTACCCGACCACGTCGAAGTGGTACTGGGTCTGCGCGTTCTGGTCGAAGTTGGGGTCGTCAGTGTCGCAGACGGCCCCGTCGTTGGAGGTGCAGTAGCTCATCTCGAACGAGGCGACGAACGGCCGAGTCGCGAAGCCGGCGCTGGGCGTGGGGCCGGTCGCGGTCAGGCCGTGGGCCATGCCGGTCATGCTGAGCATGCCGTTGAGCACGAACGGCTCGTCGAAGGGCGAGCAGGTCACGTTGAACCGGAACCCAAAGCTGCTGCACAGCGAGGGGTCGTTGACGCAGGCCGGATCGTCGATCTTCCACTCGTAGCTGCCGTTGCCGAAGCCCAGCGGCATGCTGGGATCGAACTCGAGCAAGCCCGGCTTGAGGTCGGACTCGTCGACGTTGTTGGCGGTGACCGTGATGTCGTGGAAGGTGGTGACGTCGTTGCTGGCGCAGAACGGCACGCGGGTCTTGAGCCCGCTCTGCACGATCTCGACCATCCACACCCAGGTCCCGCGGCGGTTGCCCGTGATGTCGCCCGAGTGCGTGCAGCTCGACTCGTTGAAGCTGATGCCGGGCGGCGGGCGGCCGTTGCCGTCGCCGAGCGGACACGGCAGGTCGCTGATGTTGAGCGCGCTGCAGCTGATGTCGGACTCGTCACCGCCACCGAGGAACTCGATCATCTCCGCCTTGGAGGCCGTGTGCGGGATGCAGTGCAGCGGCTCGGTGCGCACCATGTTGGCGTTGAGCCGCTCGTTGACCAGCAGCGGACCGCAGCTGGCGTCGAACGACTGGCCCTTGCCCTCGTCGAACACGGTGATCGTGATGTCTTGGTACTCGAAATTGCCGGGCTCTTCGGGGACGCCCGTGATCTCACCGGTGTTCGGGTCGATGCTCAGGCCCGGCGGCAGGTTGCTGGCCATCCAGTTGCTGTAGTTGCCGCTGCCGCCGCCGACTGGCGGCGTGAAGCTGTACTCGGCTCCGACCGCGCCGTCTGGGAACATCTCGCAGTCGATCCCCACGGCGGTGCCGCCCGGATCCGGGACCAGACAGATGCCAGTGTCGGGGTCGATCTCGAAGCAGTCGGGCGCGAGCTCGTCGCGGCTGCAGCCGATCGTGGTCAGCAGCGCCAGCGCGGGCACGCTGAGCCCGACGGTTCGCACGATGCCGCGCAAACTCCCCGGGCGTGGACGATAATTCTTGGGCTCGAGCATGTAGAACAATCTCCGCGGACCGGCGGCAGCATATCATGGCCGCTCGTGGACGCGCCAGATTCGCAGTCGCCCGCGGGGACCTCCCGCGATTGGGTGTTCTGGTCGCTGCTCGCAGCTGCCGTGATCAGCCGGCTGGTGTGGGTGGTGTGGGTCCACCCCCCGCGCGACCACGTGTTCAGCGACATGGCCCACTACGTCCACCGGGCGCGGCTGGTCGCCAGCTTCGAGGTCCACGCGGGCATGCGCGAGATGGTGTGGCAGGCCTGGGGCACGCATGCGCTGTTGGCGATCCCGATGCTGCTCATGGGTCCCGGCGAGTCTGCGCTCGAGTTCGCCGGTCTGGTCTGGGCCGGGTGCTCGGCGGCGACGGTGGTGCTCGGCTACCAGCTGGGCCTGCGGACGCTCGGTGGCGCGGGCAAGCCGAGTTCGCGCAACACTCGGTGGCTGGCGGCGGGGCTGGGCCTGGTGCTGCTCGTGTGGATCCCGCTGCTCTCGCACACCGGGTTCTTCATCAGCGAGACGCCGTACACCTGCGTGCTGCTGGCGATGACGCTGGCGATCGTGCGGCTGATCCAGGACGGTCGCGGGGCGCTCGGGGCCGGGATCTGGGCTGCGCTGGCGTTCGTCCTGCGGCCGCAGTCGGCGGTGTTCTTGCTGATGCTCGGGGCGGTGTGGCTGCTCGATCGCCGCCACCATGACGCGCACGGGATCCGCGGCACGTGGTCGCGGCGGGTCGACGGGCGCGCGGCGTTGCTGTTCTCGCTGCCGCTCGCGCTCGCGCTGGCGATCTCGGTGGTGCGAGTTCGCGTGTACACCGGCTCGTTCGGGGCGATGGCCGAGAACGGCAGCATGAACCTCACGGCCGGGCGCTGCCACAACATCGTCACGCGCTCGTATCCGAGCCAGGCCGCGCTCGAGTCAGCGCGACAGACCGGCAGCCCTGTCGCTGATCGGCGGATCAGCCTGCCAGGGTTTCGGGCGCTGGGGCGCGAGGGACCCGACCACCCGCTCGCGCTGCGCCCGGCGCTGGGCGGCGAGAGCATCGATCTGGTCGGCTATATCGGCGACGCCGCGGTCCATCGCGAGATCCGCCAGCGCTGCTACGCCGCGACGGGCATCGCCGGGCAGCTGCGCTACGCGATCACCAACACGGCGCTGCTGTGGGTCGTGGCCCGGCCGTGGCCCGAGAGCTCGGACAGGTGGGCGCCGGAGCTGTTGCCGCTGGCGGTCCGCGGTCGTGATCTCGCGGCCCTGCTCGCCCCGCTGTGCGTGGCCGGAATGATCTTCGCGCTGCTCGGCTGGGGCCTGGCGAGGCCGGCCCGACCGTCCGCCCAACACGAGCGCCAGGCCTGTCTGGGCGTGTGCGCGCTGCAGTTGCTGTCAATCCTGGTGATCTCGGCCGTGTTCTTCGGCACTCCGCGCCTCCGGGTGCCCTACGATCCCTTCGCTCTATTATTGGCGCTCGCGCTGGTCTCGTGGGCGACAACACGGCTCGCGCATCGCCTGCGCCAAGATTGACAGGCCCCCCAAGCCCGCCCGATGGTCCGCCCAACCAGTTTGGGATCCGTTCCGCATGTCCGCCGCCCGTCAGCACACCTTCGCGCGCCTGCGCATCGACCCCGACCGACCTGATCCGCGCAAGCTGATCCCAGCCGTCGACGCGCTGCGCCGCGGTGAGGTCATCATCTATCCAACGGACACCGGCTACGCGTTCGGCTGCGCGCTGTCGAGCAGCAAGGGGATCGCCGAGCTGCGCCAGCTCAAGGGCATCCACGCCAAGCATCAAAAACCCCTGACGATGCTGGTCGAGAACCTCAACGACATGGGCCGCTACGGGGTCATGAGCAACACGGCCTTTCGCGTGGTTCGCCGACTGCTGCCGGGGCCCTACACGATCGTGCTCAAGGCCACCTCGGACGTGCCGCGGGCCATGAAGAACCGGGCCCAGGAGGTCGGCATGCGGCTGCCGGATCACAAGGTCAGCACGATGTTGGTCGAGCACCTAGGTGAGCCGCTGCTGACTGGATCGGTGACCCCGGGCGAGGACGCGCCCGAGCTCGAGGATCCACAGGAGCTCGAGAGTCGCTACTCGCGGGAGATCGCCTTGATGATCGACGCGGGCCACATCTGGCCCGAGCCCTCGACGGTGCTGCGCTTCGACGAGTCCGGCGACATCGAGGTCCTGCGCGCAGGACAGGGGCCGCTACCGGACTGGTAGGGCGGACTTTTAGGGCGGACTGGTAGTCAGACGACCGACAGCGAAGCCCGCCCACCGGAGCTGGGGCTGGGAAACCGCTGCATCTGCATGCGCCAGTCCACGCCGATCATCTCGCCCAGCCGCATCGGCTCCCACACGTTGTCGCCGAGCAGCGGCTCGCTCGAGAACACCAGGTGGCTGACGAAGCCGTCCTCGACCTTGCGCTCGCACTCGTCGGCCCA
Source organism: Enhygromyxa salina (assembly GCF_002994635.1). Taxonomy (GTDB): domain Bacteria; phylum Myxococcota_A; class Polyangia; order Nannocystales; family Nannocystaceae; genus Plesiocystis; species Plesiocystis salina_B. The sequence goes on from NZ_PVNL01000139.1 coordinate 190,724, forward strand.
ATACGGGCAGGTGTCGCGCTCGGGGCAGTGCTTCTTGTGGGTCGAGCAGTGCAGGATCTTGCCGCCCTGGTGGGCGAGCATGGTCTGGCCGTTGGTGATCACGAAGGTCAAAAAATTGTTGGTCAGCGGATCGGCGCTGTCGTCTTCACACAGCTCACCCGCGAGCTCGCTGACCAGGTCGATCGCCTCGCGGGCGGCCGCCGCCAGCTCTTCGAGCGGATAGCCGCGACGCTCGAGGTCACACCGCTCGGCCATCTTGCCGAGCATCAGATAAAACAGCGCCTCGCTGTCGGTGTGACCCAGGATGAAGCGACGCAACACCGGCGGCACGCGATCGAGCATCTCGTCGCGGATCGCCGCGAAGTTGGCGATGTTGCCGTTGTGAACCATGACCCAGCTGCCGTACTGAAACGGGTGGGTGTCGAACACCGTGAGCTGGCCCTGGGTCGCCTTGCGGACGTGCGCGACCACGGTCTCGGAGGTCACGACCCCCGACACGTGGCGAAACATCTCGTCGGACACCGCCGTGGCCACGCTCTTGACCACGTGCGGGGCCCCGCCCACGTAGTAGGCCACCCCCCAGCCGTCGGGGTTGTGCTCGCTCTGCTGCATGAGCGCATTGTCGGCGCTGACCAGGCTGCGATGGACCTGGCTCTGCATCACCGAGCGAAACCCGAAGATCCTGCACATGGCTAGGACCCCTTTGTGAGGTGGTTCGAGCGGCTCGGGACTTTGACAGACTGGACCACGGGGACCAGATTACCGGTTCTTCCACGCCAGGCGAAACACGACCTGCGACGGTTCGTCGAGCATCCGCTCGAGCAGCTCGACCTCGCCGTCGCCCTCGTCTTGGGCGCGACCGCACAGGATCAGCAGCGCGTGCTGGACAGTTGCGACCGCGGCCAGCCACGCGTCTTCGGTCGCGCACGCGTGCGGCAGCCTCGACAGGCACATCTGAACCTCGCGCCACTCGCGGGCGCGCGCGCGATCGGGATCGAGGCTGCGACTCACGCTCCACTTGCCGCAGTCGCGGTACAGCAAGCCCCACGCGCGCGGCAGCAAGCGCGCGAACGACCCGGGGTCGAGCCCGAACAGGCCGACGGCGGTCTGCACGACATTTTGTAGGATCGACGCGACCATGAACTCGCGCAGGTTGGCGAGCACGAACGCGCGGGTGCGCTCGGCCCCCAGCACCGTGTCGAGCGCGCGCTGCAGCGCGAGGTCGGCCTCGATCGGCAACCACACGAGCGGGCCGGCGCACTCGATGCTGGTCTGATGGGTGTCACCGAGCTGCCTGCGGATCTCCATGGCCGGCGGACCGAACTCATCGCAAGCGAACAACAGCGCGCGCAGGTAGCTGGCTCGCACCGCAGGGCCCGAGCGGTCTTCGTCCGCGTCACCGCCAGCTCCCTCGTTCACCACACCAAAGCTAACAGGCCAACACACACCCGCAAAGCCTGGACGCCGGCACCCCCGAGGAGCGACCAGACGCGCCAGCGGCTGCAGTCGGCAAACACCCCCGACGTAGGTCGGGCACGCACCGAGCCCCCTCCCAGGGGGCCACACATGCCACCGCACACAAACAGCCCCGAGGAGCAGAGCGACCAGACCCGCCAGCGGCTGCAGTCGGCGAACACCCCGACCGATGTGGGGGTCTAAAAAAACCCGTATCCTCGCGGCGATGTCGACGGGCCAAGCCGAGGCAAATCCCCAACCGGCCGACCCACCCGCGCGCCCGCTGCCGCGCTGGTCGCTGGTCCTGGTCGCCGGGTTGCATGCGCTGATCTTCGCCTGGGCTGGCGCGAAGCTGGCCTGGAGCGAGTGGTCGAGCTTCACGATCGTCTGCTACTTGCTCGCGCTGGGGCACGCGCTGACAGCCGTGGCGGCTGGCGCGAGGCTGCGGGCGCTGGCCCCGATCTGGCGGGTGAGCTCGGCGTTTGGGCTGATCGTGCTGGGCTGGCTGGCGTGGGAGCTGACCTCGGCGGCGAGCTACCTCGCGGGGCTGTACGGCTCGCTGGGCGAGGGGATCGGCGCGGGGTTGCTGGCGGTGATCGGGCTGGTCGCGCTGCTGAGCCTGCCGATCTCGGCGTGGGGCCTCGCGGCCACCTGGCGGCGCGCCTACAACGGTGGCGCGGCCGCGGCCACGACCGTGCTGCTGTGCGTGTGGACCCTGGGCGCGCTGGGTCAGGCAGAGGACGCCCACGCCGAGCTGGTGCCGCTGCCCGGTGAGTTCGAGCTGGTCGACCGCCACGACCCTGGCGTCCAAAACAGCGTGGTCGAGGCCCTGCTGTTCGCCGAGATGTCGGGCCGGATCGAGCACTGGGGGGTGCTGCCCGAGGTCCCGACCGAAGGCCCGATCGAGAAGGTCGAGGGCGGCTACCGCCACGCGAAGCTGCGGGTGCCGTCGCTGTACACGGTCGCGCCGATCGCCTGCGTCCCCGATCCCGCGTCCGACGAGTCGGTCGCGGTCGTGACCTACATGGTCCTCAGTGAGAAGCCGTCCGCGCGGCCTGACGAGGTCGCCGCCGTCGAGCCCGTGACCCGCTGCCTCCGCGCCGCCCCCGACCAGATCGTCGCGGAGATCGTCAGCCTGATCGCGTCCGAGGCCCTGCGCGCGCCCGTGAAGATCGACGTGATCAGCGGGGTCGCGCCGCTGCGCTCGCGGGTCCCGGCCCTCGACATGTTCTCGCTGCGCCCAGGCTTGGACGGGGTGTGCGACGAGCACCACTGCCTGATGCCGTGGCAGCTCGTGGCGCTCGACCAGTTCACGGCCAACGAGCCGCTGCCGTTCGTGCCCGACTTTCGCGTGGGGGTGTCGGCCGTCGAGCTGCGCGCCGCGCTGGGCTTCGAGGTGCCCGAGGACGTGCTCCGCTTTGACCGAGAGCAGCGCAGGCCCGCGCGGCTCGAGCGGCTGATCGAAGCCGGCAAGGCGACCCCGCGGCCGGCCGACGTCGAGTCCTGGCAGCTGATCGACGGCCTCACGCGGATCGAGACCCTCAGCTACATGGTCACGCGCAACGGCCTGTTCACCTCGCTGGTGCGCATGCACAAGCGCGAGGTTCGGCTCAGCCAGCGCAGCCTCGATCAGGCCCGCGTCGCCGCCGACATGCACATCGCCAAGGCCCAGCTGAAGGACGGTCGGTTCCGCTACACCCTCGATCCGTTCACGGGCGCGCAGGAGCTCAACAACTGGAACCTGCCCCGCCAGGCCGGCACCACCTTGGTGATGTGCGAGCTCGGCAACGACGCTCGCCGGACCCGGCGCGTGGGCGGGCTGTCGCTGAAGTTCATGGCCAGGCACGCGCGGCCGACCGGCGAGCTGATCCCGCTGACCAAGCGGCGCCGGGCCGAGCAGGCGGATCTGGGCTCGACCGCGCTGCCGGCGATCGCGTTCGCTAGCTGCCGCGAGCACGTCGGCGACAAGCACGATCGCACCTTTGCTGGCATGACCCGATTCCTGCTCGCGATGCAGCGCGAAGACGGGAGCTTCTATCCGCTCTACGACCTCGCCGGGGGTCACGTCATCGACGGTCCCGAGCCGATGTACGCGGGCGGCCAGGCGATCTTTGCGCTGAGCCTGGCCGAGAAGCTCGCGCTCGAGCAACCCGACGCCGCCGCAGCCGCCGGCCTACCCAGCGCCGAGGTCCTCAACGAAGCGGTCGAGCGCGCGATGGCGTTCTACACCGGGCCCTACTGGGCGACCTTCGTCCGCGATTTTTTTTGGCTCGAAGAGAACTGGCACTGCCTCGCGGCCCGGGCCTCACTCGATCACCACCGCAATGACGCGTACGAGCGCTACTGCATCGACTACATGACCTACAAGGCGCGCCTGGTGCTCGACGAGAGCGCCGACGTGGCCCGCGAGTTCTACGGCGGCTACTCGTTCGGCAACATCCTCACGCCGGTCAACACCCCGGCCGCCGGGTTTGGCGAGGGCATGGCGGCCGCGATCGCGCTCAAGCGCGCGCGCGGGGAAGACGTCGAGGCCGACATCGAGCAAATGCGTGACGTCATCGAGTTCCTGCTGCGCCAGCAATGGAACAAGGACAATTGCTTCGCCTGCACGCCCCACCGCACGGTGGTCGGCGGGTTCTCTGAGTCCATGAGCGCGCCCGAGATCCGCATCGACTACACCCAGCACGCCTGGTCCGCGCTCGGGCACGGCGGCGATTGGATCTACGATCAGCTGCCAGCGCTGGCCCCGGGCGAAGAGTGAGCGAGGCCGAGATCAAGCCCGCTCGCGGATCGCTGCGCCGCGCCCCTGCGCTGCTGTTGTGTGCGCTGGTCGTGGCCGCGGTGGTCGCCCCGGCCCTGCGTGACCCCCCGCGCGACTCGTTCCCGCTCTCGACCTATCCAATGTTCTCGACCGTGCGCAAGCAGGCGTGGATCCACGTGATCGTCGGATTCGACGCCCAGGACAACGAACGCGCAATTCCCCCGCGCCTGGTCGCCAACGTCGAGGTCATGCAGGCAGCCGAGACGATCCGGATCGCGGTCCGGCGACGCCGGCCAAAGCTGCTCTGTGAGCAGGTCGCCGCGCGCGTCGCAGACGATCCCGAGTTTGCGCAGATCGTGCGCCTCGAGGTCCAGAGCCGCCGCTTTGATCCCCGCACCTACTTCGTCGAGGCCGACGGCAAGATCCCGCTAAAGCTGCGTCGGCGGGCGGGGTGCGAGATCCCCGAGGACGGCGCATGAGTCGGTTGCTGGATCAGCTCGATCGCTGGTGGTTCTGCCCGGCGCCCGCGCTCCGCCTCGCGGTCTTGCGCGTGTTGATCATTGGCTATGGGCTGATCTGGCTGGTCGGCTTTGCGCCGCTGTTGCTCGCCAACCTGCGCTTCGCGCCCGAGCAATTCGCGCCAACCGGGGTCGTCTCGTTGCTCGACGCGCCCGTCTCGTTCGGGCTGGGCGCGGGGATCTGGCTGGTCACCGTGCTCCTCGGGGTCGCGGCGCTGCTGGGCTGGCGGTTTCGCGTGCTGGGCCCGGTCTACGCGCTCGGGCTGCTGTGGGTCGCGAGCTACCGCAACTCGTGGGGGATGATCTTCCACACCGAGAATCTGCTGGTCGTCCACACCTTGATTGTCGTGATGCTCCCCGCAAGCGATGCGTGGTCTCTCGACGCGCGCGCGCGCCCCAGTGACCAGCGCGCGCTCGCGCTGGAGCCGGATGCTCGTTACGGATGGGGTCCCAAGCTGATGGCAACGGTCACCGCGCTCGCGTATGTGCTCGCGGGCGTGGCCAAGCTCCGCACCGCCGGCTGGGCCTGGCTCGATGGCGATGTATTGCTCAGTCACGTCGGCTGGGACAATCTGCGCAAGCAGGAGCTCGGCAGCACCCACTCCCCGCTTGGCGCGGCCCTGTGTGCATTTCCCTCGGTGTTCATCCCGCTGTCCTGGGTCAGCGTCGCGCTTGAGCTGGGCGCCCCGCTCGCGCTGTTCGGCCGGCGGCTCGCGTGGGTGTGGTCGATTGGCATCTGGTGCTTTCACCTGGGGGTCGTGGCGATCATGTGGATTGTGTTTGCGTATCCCCTGTCCGGGGTCGCGTTTGCGCCCTTGTTCGCGGTCGAGCGGCCCGTGCTCGCGCTCGCGGCCTGGGCTCGCCAGCGGCGACCCGACTCTCCCCTTTCGCGCCTGCTGCCAGAGTGACCGCCGTGCCTGTTCGCCTGATTCGCGGAGACCAACCACTGCCCGATCCCGAGCAGTCCGACGCCCGGGGGCTCGTCGCAATCGGGGGTGATTTGCGGCCCACGCGCCTGCTCGACGCCTACAGTCGCGGCATCTTCCCCTGGTACAGCGAGGGCCTGCCGATCCTCTGGCACTCCCCGGATCCCCGCTTCGTGCTCGAGCCCGGCGCGCTGCGAGTCAATCGCAGCTTGCGAAAGAGCCTTCGTCGTCAGCGCTATCGGCTGAGCTTCGACACCGCCTTTGATCAGGTGATACGCCGCTGCGCCGAGGTCCCTCGCCACGATCAAGACGGCACCTGGATCACCTCGGAGATGATGGCGTCGTACGAGCAGCTGTCGGCCCTGGGTCACGCACACAGCGTCGAAGCCTGGGACGGCGAGCGGCTGGTCGGCGGGATCTATGGCGTCGTCGTCGGCAGCGTGTTTTGTGGCGAGTCGATGTTCGCGCTGGCGCCCGACGCCTCCAAGGTTGCGTTCGTGCAGCTGGTCGAGCAGCTCGGGCGCTGGGGCTTCGAGCTGATCGATTGCCAGGTCCACACGGATCACCTGCAGCGGTTTGGGGCGGTCGACTGGCCCCGGTCACGGTTCTTGGCGACCCTCGAGCGCCTGCGCCAGCGCAAAGCTGGCCCGGCCGGTCCGTGGGCGTTCGAGGCCTGAGCCGGAGCGTTGGAGCCTGGACGCACCAAAGCCCCGAGCGGCGAAGCCACCCGGGGTTTGTACAAACGTGAAGAGCTGAGCTGAGCTGACCTGGGCCGCTCGCGCTGCGCTAGGACAGCGAGTAACGGGTGCCGCGAGCCTTGCCGGTGAAGGTCACCAGGCCGCGCTCGATCAGGCGATTGAGGGAAGTACGGAGTTGGGTCGGATCGGCGTTGAGTGACTGACGCAGCTGGGTCGCCGCGACCGCCTCACCACCGTGCGCGGTAAGCGCCTCGAGGACCTCTTTGTCGAGTGCCTCGCGACCGGTCTCGGTACGAACATTGCGCTTGTGGGCAGCACCCTTGCGCGGACCGGGCTTGCCGGCCTTGCGTGGGGCAGCGCCAGCAGCCGCTGCACCGGGGGCAGCAGCTGCGGCAGCAGCAACGTTGGAACCGGAACCCTTGGGTCGACCGCCGCGGCCCCGCGCGACGCCGCCAACACCGAGCAGACCACCAAGGGTGATCGAGCCGAGCATGGGGTTGTCACTGACGAGTTGCTTCAGATCCCTGACCGTAGTTCCGGGGTTCTTAGCGATGATCGCAACCAGTGCAGCTTTGGACTGGTCAGCGAGGGCATCCTGAAAGGCGCTGGAGAGATTGGCCATGGCGGCATTTATGCACGAAAGATCTCGAAATGACAGGGGGCCATGTCAGTTTTTTTCACGGGATTATGTGCGCTCGATCCGTAACTCGATTCATGAGCATGTGGGTTGCTTTGTGGCCACGCCCAGAATGCGATTCGAAGGGGATCCATCCGGGCCTGCTTTGCGGCGTTGGCCAACGTGGTATTCGAGTCACAGATATGCCCCGCGATCTCGAATTCGGGCGAATTGACCGTCGTTTGGGCATAGTTGGATCCAGACCGTTCGATCGTGGTCAGCCGCGATCACCCCCGCGATCCATGCTAATGGCACACGGTCGATCTCTGTCACCCGCTACACTGAACCTCCGAGCAGCAGCCACTCACGCCATGCTCAGATGTGTCACGGCGCCGACGACCCCACAATCCTGAACGTCGTTCTTAAACGAGACGCGGCGCCGCACAGAGCGGCGCCGCGCGCGAACAGCGGATCCCTAGCGCCGACGGTTTCCGACGTGGATGGCCTCGCCCAGCGCGTGCTTGGCCGCTTCCATCACCGCCTCACCAAGGGTTGGATGTGGGTGAACGGTCAGAGCAATGTCCTCTGCGAAGGCGCCCATCTCGATCGCCAGGGCCGCCTCGCTGATCAGGTCGCTGGCTTCCGGGCCGACGACGTGAATGCCCAGAACCCGATTGTCCGACTTGTCGATGATGACCTTCACGAACCCGTTGGTCTCGTCGATCGCCATGGCCCGACCGCTGATCGAAAACGGGAACTTGCCGATCTCGATGGTGTGACCGGCCTGCTTGGCCTCGGCCTCACCGAGCCCCGCCGAGGCGATCTCCGGCTCGGTAAATACGACGTTGGGGATCGTCCGGGCGTCGTTGACGGTGTTTTTGCCGGCGATGACCTCGGCCACGACCTCACCCTCGTGGCTGGCCTTGTGGGCCAGCATCGGCTGTCCGCACACGTCGCCGACCGCATAGACCTTTGCGACGTTGGTCTGCTGGCGGGCGTCGACCTTGATGAAGCCCCGCTCGTCGAGCTCGACGCCGAGCTTGTCGAGGCCAAAGCCCTTGGCCACGGGGCGGCGGCCAACGGCCACCAGCACGACATCGGCGGGGAACTCTTTGCTCTCACCACCGACCTCGGCGCGGACCCACAGCTTGCCGTCACGCTCGCTAAAGCCCTTGGCCATCGCGTTGGTGACGATCTCGCCGCCATCTTGCTTGATCTGGCGGGCGACGACCTGGGCCAGGTCTTTGTCACAGACGCTCAAGATCCGGTCGAGGCCCTCGAGCACGGTCAGCTTGGTGCCGAGTCGCTGAAAGGTCTGACCGAGCTCCAGGCCAATGATCCCGCCGCCGATGCAGACCATGTGCTCGGGGACAAAGTCGAGCTCGAGCGCGCCCGTGCTGTCGCGAACCTTGTCCTGATCGACGCTAAACCCAGGGATCTCGATCGGCACGCTGCCGGTCGCAATCACCAGGTGCTCGCACTCGACGATGTCGTCGGGCTTGCCGTCGGGGTAGCTGAGCTTGACCCGCCCCGGCCCGAGGATCTCGGCGGTCGCGGTCACGTATTGGGTGCCCGAGCCCTTGACCAGCTGTTTGACGCCACCGGTCAGCTTGCTGACGATGCCCGCCTTCCAGACCTGCATCTTGGGCATGTCGGTGGTGGGCGCGCCAAAGCTCAGACCCATGTGCTCGGCGTGCTGGGCCTTGTGGGCCAGCTTGGTCGCCGAGATCAGGGCCTTGCTGGGGATGCACCCCCAGTTGAGGCACACGCCGCCAGGTTCAGCCTTCTCGACGAGCATGGCGTCGACGCCGAGCTGGCCGAGCCGGATCGCGCAAGGATAGCCGCCAGTGCCGGCGCCGATGACGAGTGCCTGTTTCTTGATTGTTGGCATGGGGAGACTCGATGGGTCGTGAAGCACCCGGAGGTGCCCGGAGAAGCCAGCCGGCTAGATTCCCGCGAGCAGCAGGAGCGTGGGATCTTCGAGAAAGCGCCGAACTTCTTGCAGGAAGCTGGCCCCCTCGAACCCGTCGACGACGCGATGGTCGAACGAGACGGACAGGTTCATGATGTGCCCGATCCCGATCTGATCGTCGTCGGTGACGACGGGGACCTTGCGAATTGCGTGGACGCCCAGGATCCCGACCTCGGGGTAGTTGAGGATCGGCGTGGCGAGCACCCCACCGATCGAGCCGAGGCTGGTGACCGAGAAGGTCGATCCGCTCAGCTCGTCGCGGCTGAGCGACCCGGCCTTGGCGCCCTCGCCCAATCGCGCGACCTCGCGGGCGATGTCGAGCAAGCTGAGCGTGTCGGCGTCGTGGATCACCGGGACCATGAGGCCCTGCGGCGTCGCGGCGGCGACTCCGACGTGATAGCGCTGCTTGAGGATGATCCGACCATTCGCCTCATCGAGCTCGGCGTTGACGATCGGGAACCGCTTGAGCGCGTGGCAGACCGCCTTGATGATGAACGGCAGATAGCTGAGCGAGACGCCCTGTTGCTGGGCGGCCGCCTTGGCCTGGTTGCGCAGCTCGACGAGGCGGGTGACGTCGATCTGTTCGACGTAGGTGTAGTGGACCGCCGTCGTGTACGAGCGGACCAGGCCCTCGGCGATCCGTCGACGCATGCCACGAAAGGGAATGGTCTGATCTTCGCGGTCGGCGACGCGCTGCGCTGGCGCGGGGCGGCTGGGCGCGGGGGCGGGCGCGCGCGCGGCTGGTAGGG
>NZ_PVNL01000140.1 GCF_002994635.1 Enhygromyxa salina
CTCCGGTGGGGGTGGCAGGGGGTCGTCAGCAGCAGCGGGCTCGGGCGCCGGCCGTGGGCTCTCGAGTGGACCTTCGATCGGTCCGCTGGGCGGCCCATCGAGCCTGGGTGGTGGCACCGCCGACGCGGCTCGCAGCGGCGCGACACTGAGCATCGCTGCCAACACGACCGCTCTGCGGGCACCCGCCGTCACTGTGCGACGGTACACGACCCGCGTGCGGGTGGTCAGGCTTCTTCGCCGCGACCGCTGTGGCGGAGCAGATCGAACAGCGCGGGCCGGCGGCGGCTAGGCCAGCTCTCGGGGCCCTGGGTCAGCGCTCGGCGACCACGCGAGACCCGCTGATCCATGGCCTGGCGGCTCAGCCCGTCGAGGGCGACCGGGCGGCTGGCCTGCAGATCCATGAGCTCGACCCGATCCTCACCCAGCAACCCAGCCAGGGCGTTCTCGAGCAGGACCGACTCGGCCAGGCGAAGCTCGCGCAGGGCTGCGCGCAGGCGCGCCCGCATCCGCAGGGTCTCGCGCTCATCCTCGGCGACCAGGCGCAGGGCCTCGGCCCGATCGGCGGCGTCACGCGCGAGCGCGACGTTGCTCGCGGCGACCATGACCGGCAGCGGTCGCATGTCGTCTTCGGTCAGCGCGGGCTCGAGCAGCATCGCTTCGACCTCGGTCCAGGCGATCTCGTCGACGGCTCGCTCGTCGCCACCGAGCGACTCGAAGTCGGTCGAGCTCCACGTGGTGACGAGCAGCTGCAGGCGGACCGACTCGAACAACAACAGCTCGGACAGCGCGGCCTGCAATTGCTCGGGGCCGTCTCCCGCGCTGGCAGGATCGGCCCCGAAGGCACGCGCGAACAGATCGGCGTGGAGGTTGGACAGGCGGCCAGCGACGGCCTGGGACTGCTTTTGCAGCTCGGCGGCCTTGCGGGCGCTCTTGGGCTTGGCCGTGGGTGACAGCTTGCGCTCGATCGCTTCGCCGCCGATCGCGGCCACCCACGGCTGCAGCTCGCGGGGGATCTCGACGAGCAGCGCGTCGCGCAGGCCCTCGTGAAATTCCATCAGGTGGGGGAAGCGCGGGTCGTGGACGGCGGCGTCGAGGTTCACGCCACGCATCCGCGCGTCGAGGGCCTCGATCGCGACCTGCTCGAGCTCGTCTTTGAGCAGCGAGAGATCGACGCCGGGCCCCGCACCGGTCCCCTCATGAGTTGGGAGCGCGCGGACGACAGTGGACGTAATCGAAGGATCCATGCAGGCAGAGGTTTCTAAGTCGGCAATTGCAGCGCGCAAGGGTGGCGCTCAAATCCGGCTCGCAGGCGACCCTGGCAGTCCCGCTGGTGCACAGCTGGTCGTTCGGACAGTCACCTGCAGCGTCGTACGTAGGGACCGCCGAATTGTTATCGGGCCGGGGCCGATCCCCGGTTAGCTCACGTAGTCAGCTTCACGCGGAAGCGCTTCTTGCGGCCGATCTGCAGGCGCAGCCCGTCGTCGCCGCAGCGCTCGGGGGTGATCAGCTCGGCCGGATCCGTGGCTGGCTCGCTGTCGATCTTCACGGCCCCCGACTTGATCCGCTCGCGGGCGTCTCGCTTGGACTTGAACCCGCCGACGCTGTCGTGGACGACGAGATCGAGCAGCCGCAGCTCGGGCTCGTTGATCTCGATGCACGGCAGCGCGCTCCAGTCTTCGCCGCTGCCAAACGCCTGGGCCGTGGCCCGGCGCGCGCGCTCGGCCTCGTCTTCGCCGTGCAGCAGCTTGGTGGTCTCGAACGCGAGCGTGTCCTTGGCCTGCTTGAGCGCGGCGCCTTCGTGGCTGGCGAGCTCGGCGACCTGCTCGAGCGGGAGCTCGGTGAACAGCCGCAGCAGCATCTCGACGTCGCGGTCGTGGCAGTTGATCCAGAACTGGTAGTAGTCGAAGGGCGAGCACAGCTCGGGGTCGAGCCACAGCGCGCCCTTGGCGGTCTTGCCCATCTTGCTGCCGTCGGCGGTGATCAGCAGCGGGTAGGTCAGGCAGTGGGCGGTGTCGGGCCGGTCGTTGTCGTCTTGCTCGGCGCCGACCCGGCGGATCAGCTCGACGCCGGAGATCATGTTGCCCCACTGATCCGCGCCCCCGACCTGCAGGCTGCAGTCGTACTCGCGGTGCAGGTGCAGGAAGTCGTAGGCCTGCAGCAGCTGGTAGTTGAACTCGAGGAACGACAGCGGCTGCTCGGACTCGAGCCGCTCGCGGTAGGTCTTGGCCGCGATCATGCGGTTGACCGTGAAGTGCCGCCCGATGTCGCGGATGAACTCGATGTAGCGCAGGCCTGCGAGCCAGTCGTTGTTGTCGATCACCTGGGCGTCGTTGGGCGCGCCGCTGTCGAAGTGCAGGAACCGTGCGAACTGCCGCTGCAGCGACGCGAGGTTGCTGGCGATCTGCTGATCATCGAGCATCTTGCGGGTCTCGCTGCGGCCGGACGGATCGCCGACCCGGGCGGTCGCGCCTCCCAGCAACATCAGCGGTCGGTGGCCGTGACGCTGCAGGTGCCGGGCCGCCATGATCGTCAGCAGGCTGCCCGCGTGGAGCGACGCGGCGGTCGGATCGTAACCGTTGTAAAAGGTCACCATCCCCGCCTGCATCGCGGCGTCGATCGCTGTGATGTCGGACGCGGCCTCGAAGAAGCCGCGCTCGACCAGGACCCGGAGCGCCGGGGATTTGAGTTGCTCGCTGGGGGCGGGCATGGACGTGGAGTCTATGCCCCGCACGCGAACCGTGCATCACCCGAGCGGATCAGCCCGGCTCGGACGCGTCGGACGCGTCTGGGTCGCCAGCCTCGAGCGCAGTCAGCAGCTCCTCGTGGGCCGCGAACGCGCCCTCGAGCCCCGCGAGCCGGGCCTCGACGCGAGCGCGGTAGCGCTGGCGCAGGTCTTTCTCACGAAACAGCTCATCGGCGATCTGCATGGCCACCAGCAGGGCCACCCGCTGCAGCGAGAAGCTGCGCCGGCTCCCGCTCAGCTCGCGCAGGTGGGCGTCGACATAGTCGGCGAGCTCCTGCACATACTCGGGCCCCTCGTCGCTGCGGATCGACAGCGTCTGCCCGGCGATCTCGACGTTGACTGACTGCTTCACGAGCCGAACCTCCCGGGCAACGCTACCCTCCGGCCATCTCGCTCATCCGCGCGGCCTCTTCGTCTTGTCGGAGGCTGATCAGGATGTCGTCGATGTCGCCATCCATGAACCCCGAGAGGTTGTGCCGGGTCACGCCGACGCGGTGGTCGGTGACGCGATCCTGCGGGTAGTTGTAGGTGCGGATCTTCTCCGAGCGATCGCCGGTGCCGATCTGCTGGCGGCGGTTGGCGGACCGCTCGGCCTCGGCCTTCTCGATCTCGATCTCGAGCAGCTTCGAGCGCAGCCGCTGCAGCGCCAGCTCACGGTTCTTGATCTGCGACTTCTCCTGGTCGCAGCGGATCGCGATGCCGGTCGGCTTGTGGACCACCCGGACCGCCGAGTCGGTGGTGTTGACGTGCTGGCCGCCCGAGCCGCTCGATCGCATGGCCGTGAACTCGAGGTCGCTGGGATCGATGTGAATGTCGATGTCCTCGGCCTCGGGCATGACCGCGACGGTCGCCGTGGACGTGTGGATCCGGCCCTGCGACTCCGTGGCCGGGACCCGCTGGACCCGATGCACGCCGCGCTCGTACTTGAGCTTGGCGTAGACGTCACGGCCGCACACGCGGCCGCTGATCTCCTTGAAGCCGCCCGCGGAGTTCTCCGAGAACTCGACCTGGTCGATCGTCAGGTTGTGGCGCTCGGCGTAGCGGCTGTACATGCGCCACAGATCCGCGACGAACAGCCCGGCCTCGTCGCCGCCAGGTCCCGCGCGGATCTCGAGGATGGAGTTCTTGCCGTCGTTCGGGTCCTTCGGGGTCAGCCGAAGCATCAGCTCGCTGGTGGTCTCGGCCACGCTCTGCTCGAGCTCGCGGACGTCGGCCTGGGCGAGCTCGCGCATGTCGGGGTCGTCGAGCAGTTCGCGGGCCTCCTCGAGCTGCTGCTCGAGCTCGAGCAGGCGCGCGAACGCGAAGGCGACGGCGCTCAGGTCGACGTGCTCGCGCGACAGCTCGAGGAACCGCCGCTTGTCCGCCATGACCCCGGGATCACAGATCATCTCGCTGAGCTCTTCGTGACGCTCGGCGATGCTCTCTATCTTGGCGCGAAGCTTGGGTTGCATGGCGAGCGCGGCTCCTGGCCCGCAGGTCGCCATCCTTAGCACCGCGTTCACACCCCAGCAACGGGGGCTCAGGGTCGGGCGCGAGCTGTCATTGCCTCGCGAGGGGGGGCCGGGTATGACTCACGCGCCATGGGCGACGAGCGTCGTTGGGCCGCGCGCTATCAGTTCCTCGAGCAGCTGTGGCGCGGGCGTAATCGGATTGTCTGCGACCGCGAACTCGAAGGGGTGCTGCACGCGGGCGTCGAGGGGCCGCTCGCGGTCCTGCTGGCGGAGCTGATCCCTGGCGACGGTGGTGACGCCCGTGCGTGGGTCGCCCTCCACAACGATCGGCGCGCGGCCAGCTTCGCTCGCGCACACAGCGGGACCGTGTTCGTCGGGCTCGACGACGCGGTCGAGCTCGCGACCGAGGAGGACTGGCAGGTCGCCCTGCTCAACCTCGACGACACCGACCCCGGCTCGATCGAAGGCTTGCTGGAGATCCTGAGCGAGCGGGCCGAGGACGATCCGACCCGCAGCGTGATCGTGACCCAGACCTGCGGTCACGACGAGGACGAGACCTACGAGCAGCTGGCCGAAGTGGTCGAGGAGCTGTTCGGCGATGGCCGCATCTACGGGCTCACGCGGCCGGGCATGCTCGCGTTCTATGATTTTGGGCCGGTCCTCGAGCTCGAGCTCGAGGGCGGCGGCGAGGGTGGTGGCGAAGCGGACGCCGAGGTCGGGATCGAGGTCGACAACACGCTCGGCACACCGACCCCTCGGTTCGAGGCCTTCATCGCCGTCGTCGGCGCGAGCTTGCCGGGCGAGGGCGTGACCTTCGTCGAGCTCCCGAGCCCGGCGCCCGATGGACCGCGCGAGGTCGCGGCACCGGGCACCGCGCGCGCCGAGACGGAGGAACTCGCGGCCCTTCGCGCGCAGCTCGCGGAGGCCCAGCGTCGCGGTGACATGCACGCGATCGAGCGCCAGGCCCAGCTCGAGCAGCTCGAGCAGGCCGAGGATCGCATCGCCAACCTGGGCGACGCGCTCCGCGAGGCGCGGGAGTCCTCGGGCTCGAGCGCGCCCAACCGGGACCTGAGTGGGGATCGGGCTGGGGTTCTGGGTGGAGATCAAGCTCGCGGGGACGGCCCGCGCCTCGACGAGGTGCTCGCCCGCGAGCAGTCGCTGCGCTGGGAGCTCGATCGCTTGCGCGGCGAGCTCGAGCACGTCCGCGCCCGCCCCGTCGAGCTGCTCGAGGCCGAGGTCGTCAGCCTCCGGGCCCAGCTCGACCGCGCCGAGGCCGAGCTAGACGAGCACGACGAGCAGCTCGAGCAGCTGCAGGCGGGCAGTGCCGAGGGCGACGCGGGCCCTGCGGGGGACATCGATCCAGACCGGTTCCACGCGCGCGCCGAGTCGCTCGATGACGACGGCCCGACAGCTGCGCAGGCCCGCGAGTGGATGCAGGCCAAGGCCAAGCTCGAGCATTTGCTGCGCAAGCTCGAGCGAGGCGGGCAGCTCTCGGCCCTGGCGCTGCACCGCGAGCTGTCTAGCTTGCGTCGGCTGCTGTAGTCAGAGCCACCTGTTCAGAGGTGGCGGGTCAGAGGTGGCGGGTCAGAGGTGGCGGGCCAAGGGTCGTAGGCCAGCGCGGGACCGCGGTTTCGGGCGGGCCCGCTTGCCCGTTCTCTTGGACAGGATCTATGCTGGCCAGGCGCGGACTGATCCGCGCGAGCACCGACCCGCCGCCTGACCAGCGGCCGACCAACTACCGAGCATCCCCCGCCGGCTCCGTGAGTCGGCACCCGCCCTGTCTGACCAACGGGGTCCGTCCGCTCGGCAATTCGAGGAAGAAGAAGATTAAGCATGCGTGTCGATCCCTCTGCATCCAAACCTGATTGGTCTGCGCTCGAGACCGCGTTCGAGCACAACGCCCCCGAGACCCACAGCTACCTCGACCTCGAGACCGGCCAAGTCGCGACGATCGTCGACAGTCGGCCCGAGGACGACGAGAAGCGGCTGGCGATCCGGCGCAACCCGGCGGGCTTCGTCCATCTCGATCCAGCCTCCTCGCGCGAGCAATACCGGTGGATGGAGCGCTTCGTCGCCTCCGTCGAAGACAAGGCGCTGCGCGACCGGCTGGTCCTGGCGATCGACGGCAAGGGCGCGTTTCGGCGATTCAAGGACGTGCTGCTGTCGTACCCCGTCGAGCGCGATCGCTGGTTTAGCTATCGCGCGACCTTGCTGCACATCTACATAAACAGCTGGCTGCGCACCAAGGACATCGTGCTCGGCGAGAACCCGCCGTGGGGCAGCCCCGACCAGCCGACCGAGCCCGACGTGCCGCTCGAGAAGCCGGTTGGGCGGCGCGGCGAGGGCCCAACCGAGACCCTGCGCAGCAAGGCCAAAGATCTGGTCGAGCAGCTGCCAGCGCTGGAGCTCCCCGCCGCGATCGCCTATCTGCGGTTCCTGGCCGAGCGAATGCCTTCGGTCCACGAGTGAGCTCAGCCGTGACAGGGTCGACGAGGCGGCCACCAAGCGGGGCCCGAGCAGGGTTCCGCCGGTTCGTCGGCGTGAGCCTGGGCGGCGGTCGAGGCAAGACCACCGCCGTCGCCCGACTCGAGCTCGCGGGCTCGGGCTCGGGCGAGACGAGCTTGACCCTGGTCGAGGCGCGGACCCGCTGGGGCCAGCGCGGCGGCGGCGAGGTCGACGAGGGCGACGACGCCGAGGCGCCGTTTCGTGACGAGGTGTTGCTGCGCTGGGTCGATCGTTGGGTCGATGAGCACACGGTCACCGCCGTCGACGCGCCACTGACGCTGCCGCCGTGTGTCCGCTGCCAATTGCACTGCCCTGGGATCGACGCGTGCACCGTCCCGGTCGTCGCGTGGATGCGCCGCCACGGTGGGTATCTGGTGATCCGAAAGGGCCGCAGCGATCCTGGTAAGCCCGCCGTCACGCCCTACACCCAGCGTGCGACCGAGCTGTTGCTCGAGCGGGCCACGCTCGAGCCGCGGGAGTCGCTGGGTCAGGGAATGGGACCGCTGGCGGCTCGGGCGGCGTACCTGCGCCGGGCCCTGTCGCCGCGGCTGCGCCTCAACGAGAACCTGATCGAGGTCCACCCGCGCGCAACCTTGATCCGGTTGTTGGGGCCACGGCGAGAGCGGCGGACCCGGCACGGCTCGGATCCCCAGATCTGGGAGAACCGCGCCTCCGTGCTCGCGGCCCTCGGCCAGATCGTCGAAGGCCTCGAGTTTGACCGGGTCTGGCCGGACCTCGTCGTCCGCAATGTCCACGTGTTCCACGCCGTGGTGTCTGCGTTTACGGCTTACTTTTGGGCGCACGAAGGCTGGAGCGGACCCGAAGACCTGCTGGAACCGGATTCGTTCGATGCCGCGGACGATCCGGCCGCCAGCTCGCCGCTCGACCCGCCATCCGATCCCCCGCATGATCACGTCGCGCAGCCCGAGCGGCTCGCCCGGGCGGTTGATGAACTGGGAGACCTGTGGCTCGAGGACGGCTGGATCTGGGCGCCCCCGCGGCGTTGATCCCCGCGGCGCCCCTAACCGTCCAATGAGATCATTCGAACGCTTCCCGATTCAGGTGGTACTGTGTGTGGGAGTCAACCTTTAGGGAGCGAACTTGGTCATGTCGAAGCGCGTCATTCATCTCAGTGCCACCACGTTCTTGTTCTTGTTGCCATCGTTGAGCTGTACGACCGGCGGCGGCGAAGAGGGCCTGACATTTGGGTCGTTCTCCACGCAAGCGACCTTTAATGGCTCGGCCGACATGGGTGAAGAAGACGAGAGCGAGAGCTCCGACAGTGGCGATGGCGATCCCAGCGGCGACGGCGACGGTGACGGCGACCCCGGTGACGGTGACCCGAGCGGCGACGGCGATCCGAGCGGCGACGGCGATCCGAGCGGCGACGGTGATCCCGACTGCCCGCCCGGCCAGTTCGGCTGCCCGTGCGACAACGGTCAGTGCGAGCCAGGGCTTCAGTGCAACATGGGCGAGTGCACCCTCGGCGGTGGCGACGGCGACGGCGACGGCGATGGCGACCCCACGACCACCGGCGGAGGCGCGGATCCCTGGGACCCCAACATGTGCGCCATGCCCAGCATCCCGGTCTCGATCAACGGCATCAACGGTGACCTGTGCTCGGCACCCTGCGCCCTCGATGCCGACTGTCCGGCGGGGCCGGTTGGCACGAGCCCGGCATGTGCGCTGATCCTCGAGGGCGCAATGGATCCCGATCATTGCGCGCTGATCTGTGATCCGGTCAACGACACGTGCTCGCCCGGGTCAACGTGCAAGGAAGTGCCGATGCAGCCTGGTGTCGGCATCTGTACGTATCCCTGAGCGAGCGACCACGCGCTGGCATCACCCGGCAGGCCAACCGAAGCTGAGTTGCTCGGGGGTCGCGCTGGGCGTTCGAATGGGGCGGCTTCGCGCGTGGGCTAGCGTGGTCGCGCCGGTGTATCGTCGGCGGACGTGGTTCAGGGACGCGCGCGACAATGAAGGTGGTCATCGTCGACTCCGACACGGCACGTCGAAGCGTGCTCGCGCGCGCGCTGCGTGACGCCCACGAGGTGGAGGAGCTGGCGGCCGCGAGCGCACCGCCGCCGAGCGCGGACGTGGCGATCCTCGCCTGTGATCAGCCCGATGGCCAAGGGGGCGCCCGCGTGGAGCTCGTGCGACGCACCCATCCACGCACCTGGATCATTGCGATCGCTGGGCTCGACGGCGTTCGTGAGGTGCTCGATGTCGGCGCCAATGACTGCGTGACTGCGCCGGTGAGCGCGGCCGCGATCAAGCTGCGGCTCGAGGTTGCGAGGGCCTCGATCGAGGGCGGGGGCGAGGAGCCGCGGGCCGTGTTCGAGCGCCTGCGTGCGTCGGAGCTCACGTTGCGCTCGGTGCTGCAGGCGACGCCCGACGCGATCATCGTCCACCGCGAGGGGCGCTACGTCTACGTCAACCCGGCCGCGGTGCGGCAGCTCGGCCTGACCAACGCCGACCAGGTGATCGGCAGCTCGATCTACAACTATGTGATGCCGAGCGAGGTCGCGTCGATCCGAGCTCGGATCGAGGAGATGCTGCGCAGCGGCGAGCCAGCACCGCCCCGCGACATGCAGCTGCTGCGGCCCAACGGCGAGACCTTCGTGGGCGAGGTCGTGTCGATCACCGCGAGCTTCGACGGCGCGCCGACGGTCATCACGATCATTCGGGATGTCAGCGGACAGCGGCGGATCCAGAGCCAGATGTTTCTCGCCGATCGGCTGGCCACGGTCGGGACCCTCACGATCGGCGTCGCCCACGAGATCAACAACCCGCTGTCGTGGGTGATGGGCAACCTGGGCCTGTTGATCGACGAGTTCGACAAGCAGGTCCGCATGCGTGAGCTGCCCGGCCACGACACGACCGCGGTCGCGGCCTCGCGCGCGCGCGTGCGTGAGCTGCTCGGACGCGCGCAAGAGGGGACCGAGCGGGTCCGGCGGATCGTCCGTGACCTGGGCCGGTTCGGGCGCGCCGACGACGAGGACGGCCAGGTCGTCGACGTCCACGCGCTGCTCGACTCGGCGATCGAGATCGCCGACGTGCAGATCCGCCATCGCGCCCGCGTCGAGCGGGAGTATGGCTCCACCGGCTACGCCCGCGGCGGCGAGGCGCGGCTTGGCCAGGTGTTCCTCAACCTGTTGGTCAACGCGGGCCAGGCGATCGAGTCAGGCTCACCGCGCGACAACCTGGTCAAGGTCGACACCCGTGATCTCGACGACGGTCGGGTCGAGATTGCGATCTCCGACACGGGCTGCGGCATGCCCGAGCGGGTCCGCGAGCGGATCTTCGAGCCCTTCTTCACGACCAAGCCAGTCGGTCAAGGTACCGGCATTGGCCTGGCGATCTCGCACAGCATCGTGACCTCGATGGGCGGCGAGATCGTGGTCGAGAGCGAGGTCGATCGGGGGACGACCTTCCGCGTGCGGCTCGGGTCGGCGCTCGAGGACGTGCCCAGCGTCGTCGCGCGAACCAGCCACGAGGAGTCGGACGGGCACCGCGTGGTCCCTGCGGTGCGCGTGCTGGTGGTGGACGACGAGCCGCTGATCCGCGAGATGGTGTGTGACGCCCTGGCCCAGCACGACGTGACGACCGTCTCCAACGGGCGTGACGCGCTGGCGCGGATCCTCGCTGAAGAGTGGGATCTCATCCTCTGCGACATGGTCCTGCCGGAGCTCTCGGGGTTGGACGTGTATCGGGAGATCGAGGCGCGGCGGCCCGATGTCCTCGAGAAGCTGGTGTTCATGACCGGCGGAGATTTTTCTCGCAAGGATCTCCGCTTGCCGAGCGGAACCCAGGTGCGCCGGTTGGAGAAGCCGTTCTCGATCAAGGCGCTGCGGTCGATGGTCCGCCGCGGTAGGTGAGGGCTGGTTTTACCCCCAGTCGAACCCGACGCGACCCGTGCTCGGCTGCGCCTCCGCGCGGGTCGCCACCCTCGCTTCGCTCGGGCTCGAGGTCGGGTCCGCCTGTGGGAACGCTTCGCTTTCTTTTTACCCCCAGTCGAACCCGACGCGACCCGTGCTCGGCTGCGCCTCCGCGCGGGTCGCCACCCTCGCTTCGCTCGGGCTCGAGGTCGGGTCCGCCTGTGGGAACGCTTCGCTTTCTTTTTTACCCCCAGTCGAACCCGACGCGACCCTTATCCGAAGATCGTGGTTTGGGCCGAGATGCCGGGTTGATCGCGGTTGTGCGGGCGCTGTAGCTCGGCCTCCACGTTTGGCCCGATCGGGACGATGCCATGCGGGTTGATCGTGACGTGGCTGGCGTAATAGTGCTTGCGGATGTGCTCGAAGTTGCAGGTCTGGGCGACGCCGGGGAGCTGGTAGATCTCGCGGACGAACGCCCACAGGTTGGGATAGTCGATGATCCGCTTGCGATTGCACTTGAAGTGGGTGTTGTAGACGAGATCGAAGCGGATCAATGTGGTGAACATGCACAGATCAGCCTCGGTCATGCGATCGCCGGCGAGCCAGCGCTGGGTGGCGAGCACGGCCTCCCAGTGATCGAGCGCCTCGAACAGGCGGTGGACAGCTTTGTCGTAGGCTTGCTGGGTGGTGGCGAAGCCCGCCATGTAGACGCCGTTGTTGATCGGACCGTAGATCGCGTCGATGACCTGATCGACACGCTCGAGCAGGTCCGGTGGCGCGAGGTCGACGTCACGGGTGGCGACGCCGCGAAACTCGTGGTCGAGCATGCGCAGCAGCTCGCGCGACTCGTTGTTGACGATCGTGTGGGTGTGCTTGTCCCACAGCACGGGCACGGTCACGCGGCCCGTGAAGCGTTCGTTGGCGGCGAGGTAGACGTCGCGCAGGTACTCGGCGCCCAAAATCTTGTCGGGGGTGGCGCCCTCGATCTCGGGGTTGAAGCGCCAGCCCTGATCGCTCATGAAGTGCTCGACGACCGACAGGTCGATCGCGTGGTCGAGGCCCGCGAGCGCGCGCATGAGGATCACCCGGTGCGCCCACGGACAGGCCCAGGAGACATAGAGGTGATAGCGATCGCTGGCGGGCGTGAACGGGGTGCTGTGGTCAGCCCGCACCCGGTGGCGAAACGTGGCCTCGGTCCGCACGAACTGGCCGTCGCTGTCGGGTTGATACCAATCGGTCTGCCACTTGCCGTCGACGAGGAGTCCCATTGCGCACGCGAGCCTACGACACCGGCGCGCGAGTGTTACTGCGCTGAGGTTGCGACCGGGAGACGCGGCAGGGGGACGATGTTGCGTGCGCCGGCGGCTGGCACGGCCCAGCGCTGCAAGCCGTGCTTGGTCGCGACCACGAACACCAAGCTGGGGTCGTCGAGCGAGCGATCAAAGCGGAACTGCAGGCGGGTCGGGTGGCCGTCGTCGTCGGCGACGATCTTCACGCGCATGCTCGGGTACTCGAGCACGTCGCCGGCCCGCAGTGGTTGATCGGCGCGGCGAAAGAACAGCTCACCCGCGGTGTGCATCCACGCGCCCTGCACCGCGAACAGCTCGAGGGTGTCGTCGGCGGGGCGCGTGGCGACGATCGGAAAGTCGCCGCCCAGCGCCAGCGGTCGCCACGTCGCGGGCACGGGCAGCCCTTGGCTCGCGAGCACGAACTCGCCGTAGAGCCCCACGGACTGGCTGGGACCATTGAGGATCACCACGTCGCGGCCCTCGAGCGGCTGCGAGAGCAGATCGCCGGCCGTGAACGCGAAAATATTGGCGGCCTGCAGGTCGTCGAGGTGCTCGATGTACGCGTTGCCCCAGCGCAGATCGCCGATCGTGTGCACCCACGCGAGCAAGCCCGCGAGCGGAATCAGCAGCACGCCGCGGACCAGCGTGGGCCAGCGCTTGGGTGGCGGGCCGGCTGGGTTCTCGGGCGCGAGGCCAGCGCGACCGAGCAGGAGTCGCGCGCAGGCCACGAGCGCCGCGGCGACCACCGCACAGGTGCCGAGCTGGGCGATGATCAGCAAGCGCGAGTGCGAGGGCGCGACCGCGATCGGCAGCATTCCGACGACCGCCCCGACACCGAGCGCCCGCAGTGCCTTGCGCTCGTCGGCGTACCAGGCGTGACGCGCGAGCAGCAACACGACGACCGCGGCGGCGATCCCCCACCACGCCAGGTGCACGTGCGCCATGTGATAGTCGTCAGGAGTTGGATCGGGGGGGACAAACAAGTGATCGAGGCGCGAGGGTAGGCCGAACCGAAATACGTGGATCGTCGCGCCCGGGATCGACCAGAACGCGGCGGCGATCAGCTGGGGGATGCGGGTGGTGGCCCACTTGGCGTAGCCGGTTGGGGAGTGGAAGGGATCGGCGTAGACCTCGGCGCCGAACGTGCCGTAGCCGAGCAGCTTGTGCGCGAGCAGGTACACGAACACGGGGATCAGCGCGGGGATCAGCGCGCGCGCGCGCTGCCTGGCCGGGCCCTCTCCGACGAACAGCTCCCACGCGCCGAGGTACGCCAGGATGCTCAGCCCGTACTCGCCAGCGCTGATGCACGCGGCCATCAGCACGCCCACGAGCACGCCCCCGCGCCGCTGCATCCAGCTTGGGGTGTAGGGATCGGGGTCGCGCCACTGCGCGTGGGCCCACACCGTCAAGAACCCAAAGGTCGCGCACACCAGCACGCAGCGGTTGGCCAGCCATGACAGCGGCGAGACCATGCCCGCGTCGCAGGCGTAGAGCATGACCGCCACGATCGCGACCGGAGCCGGCAGCAGCTTGCGGGTTGCGAGCCCGAGCGCGACGATCGACGCCGCGAACCACAGCATCGTGTGCACGTGCCACAGCACGACCTTGCCCGGCGCGACCGCGTGGTCGAGCCACAGCAGGCAGCTGGCCAGGGGCCGAAGCACCGTCCCATGCAGCTCGGGCACCGACCACCACGGCGCCGTGCCCTGCTCGACGTGGTCGACCAGCAGGTCGCCGCGGCGCAGGAACGAGTACAGATCAAACGGCGCGTAGCCCTCGCCCGGGTAGGTGCCGGACAGCATGCCGAGCTGCATGAAGTCATCGCTCATCAGGCCGACCGACACCGCCGACCAACGCAGCGCGATCCCGATCGCCGCGACCGCGAGCAGGAACGTCAGGTAGCGCCGATACTCCAGCTGAGACGGCGGTCGCCGCCGCCGCGGGGTGACGTCGCGGCCCAACTTCATAGGAGCCTCCCCACCTTCATGGGAGCCTCATGGACTGGCCGCAGGCTCGCTCGCGCGGGCTTCCACGTAGCGGATCCGCAGCCGCATGAACGGGCGCTCGACGCCGTTGAAGAACAGCAGCGACAGCGCGATCGCGGCCGGGAACGCCAGCAGCAGGGTGTTGAGCGAGGCGTCGAGCATCGGGTGGATGCCTGGAAACCACTGGTGAAAGGGCAGCATCAGGCCGGGCATGCGACCGCGCTCGAGCGGATCACCGATGACCAAGCCGACGATCATGAAGTGGCAGACATAGGTGGAGAAGCTCATGTCGCCGCAGAACGCGAACACCCGCTTGAGCGGGCTCCACAGCTTGCCCGCGACACCCAGGTACGTCAGGACCACGAACAGGCACACCAGCGACTCCCAGGTTGGCGCCCAGATCTTCCACCAGGCCTGCTTGGGGTAGCCGCCGCTTTGGTTCAAGAACCACTCCCAGCCCAGCAGCACGGTCAGCCCGGCGGCGAAGCTGGCCCACGGGTGCTCGCGCAGGGCGGTGACCACCCCGCGCCAAAACTGGTTGCTGGGCCCGAGCTTGGCTACGCGCGGGTCATTGTGCCAGCGCAGGTACAGCCGCGCGCCGAGCATGCCGATCAAGAACGCGTCGAGCCGCCCGGGGATCAGGTGCCAGTAGTGTAGGTCACGGATGCTGTCGCCCAGGAAGAAGCCGACGGTGCGCAGCCCGATCATGAGCGCGATCATCCACACCAGCGGCTTGCTGCCTTGGCCGTTCATGATCGCGATCAGGAACGGGAAGATCAGATAGAACTGAAATTCCACGGCCACTGTCCAAAACGCCGTGGTCACCGGGTGCAGGCGCAGCGCGCCTGGCATGTCACCGAAGATCGTGACGGTCGCGAGGAACCCGTCCCACGAGAACTGCTCGGGGAACAGCGCCATGCCGAAGAACAGCGCGGTCAGGAACACGGGCATGACCCGCAGCACCCGGTTGCGCATGTACTTGCCGTACGCCAGCTGCTTGTCGAACGCGACGAGCGTGAAGATGAACCCGCTGACGATGAAGAACACCGTCACGAACACGTGGGTCTCGATCAGCGGAGCGAACAGCGGGTTGTTGGTCTTGGGCCAGTTGTTCCACGTGACCGCGGGCGGGTAGTGCATGCCCAGCGAGACCCAAAACCCGTGGTGGAACAGGACCATGAACGCGGCGAAGCCACGCAGGTGATCGAGGCCCTCGACGTAAGAGACGTTGAGGCTGCTCGCGGCGCTGGACTGCGTGGGGGCCTGGGCCACGGCCGCAGCATACTCCATGGTCCTTCACCCCCACAGATCGACGTGGCAGGCTACGGCTGGGCCACGACGGTCATCGAGCCCCGGAGGTCGGTCGCGTAGTCGAACAACCCGCTGTCGGGCTCGAGCGCGTAGGTCCCCGGCGACAGCGGCTCCGGTGGGTGCAGGGCACACGACCCGTCGTCGCTCCAGTACTGGGATTGACCCGCCGAGCGAACTGCGAGCCGGAACCGCGCGTCACCGCCGGGCTCGAGGGTCACGCGGGCATTGGGCATCGAGCATGACCCGCCGGCAACACAGTCTTGGTTGAGTCGCTCGCCGCCCGCGTCGCGCACCAGCAGCTGGAGATCGGCGCTGCACGCCAGCGCTGGGAGGTCGAAGGTCAGCGGCTCATCCGTGGGGTTGCTGATCACGTAGTCGATCTCGGCGCTGGCGTCGGGGGTGAGCTGAAGCTCGGCGGGCTCGAGGCGCTCGCGGAGGCGGGGATCCGGCTCCAGATAGCTGTCGAGGGGGCTCGCGCATCGGGACGTGTCCTCGGCCATCCACTTCAGGTCGAGCTGTGTCCCCGTGCACGCCTGCGTCAGGCTCGGAAGCGCGGGGCTCTCCACAGCTGGACTGGGCACGACATCGGGCTCTGTGCTGGGGGCCCCGCTCGGGGCCGGGGTAGCGCACGAGAGCAGCGTGCCGATCAGCAAGGTTGGACCAAAGCGGTGCATCGCGCGGAGCCTAGCCAATTCGCGTGGCTGCGTAGAGGACCGCGTCGCTCGATCCACACCGGAGCCTCACCGCCACGCGCTCAGCCTCGAGCGGCCCGTGCTCGCCGACGCCGATCCCGGAGGATTCGCAGCGCGCTCTCGAGGTTGCGCATGCACATGCCCGCCGGAATCTCTGCGTTCGAGCTCACCATCGCCTGGGCGTTGGGCCCTGAGATCCCGGTGAGATAGGCCCGCGCGCCCAGCAGCGCGAGCGATCGCGTCAGTCGAACGAGCTCGTTGGCGGTCAGCTCGTCCATGACCCCGAGACCCGTGACGTCGATGACGACCTCGCGGGCCTTGGTCGCGCTGACCGCCTCGAGCAGCTTCTCGCGCACGATCTCGCTGCGCTGAAGGTCGAAGTTGCCGGCCAGCGGCAGCGCGAGCACGCCAGCGCCGACCTCCAGGATCGGGGCCGTGAGCGCGATGATGTCTCGCTTTTGGGCCTCGATGACCTGAAGCTTGTCATCGAGGGCCTTGGCCGACTTGGCGACGGCCTGGGCCTTGCTCCGCGCGAGCTCGGCGGCCTCGAGCATGGCCTTGCTCTCGGCCTGGGCCCGGCGCTCGTCTGTGACGTTGGTGAATTCGACCAGCGCGCTGGATTCGTCGAGCGGCCGAACCACGATCGAGAATACGCCGTCGGGGACAATCTCATCTTTGTAGGGGACATCGCCCAGCGCCATCGTGGTCTGCGATTGAATGACCTGGGTGAACACGCCCGGCAGCGGAGTGTCGAGCGCGCCTGGGAAGCCGACGTTGATCTGCTTGTCGAGCACGTCTTCGACCCGCACGCTGAGGAAGCGCGCCGCCGCGGGGTTGCAGACCCGCAGCACCAGGCTCTCGCGCTCGCCCGGGACCTCGAGCTGCCACACGCATACGCCCACGTGCAGAAGATCGAGGACATTGCCGAGTGCGAGCGCTGACAAGGTCATCGGTGCAGCATACCGATCGCCGCCTGCGTGGGGTCCGCGTGGACGATTGAATTGATCGCGGTCACCCTCGCCAGGAGCGTCGCAATTGCGGTCGAGGCTCCGGCTCGCGAGATGAGGGTGACCGCTGGATCGAGCTGGGTGCTTGGTCATTCCCGGGGGGGTGGTCGCCCTGGGTCGCCGACGACTCACGCCTGTCTCAGGCGCTCCCGACTCGCACGGGCAGCGCCCCTGGGATCTTTCCAAAGTCGACGTGGTCCTCGATCACGACGGTCAAGAAGGAGTCGTGCTCGACGATCACCGCCGGGTACTCGAGCCCACGAAACGCGGCGCGAACGCTGGGCCACACGACCACCTCGCCGGGTCGCTGGGGCGCTTCGGTTCGTGAGAGCTGCTCCTCGAGCAGCTCTCGCAGCACGGTTGGCCCGTGGCCTTCGACGATCGCGGCGGCCACGATCGAACCCGAGCGATCGATCCAGGCGGCGACTCGCATCGGCTTGCCGCGGTGCCGCAGACCGCGCGGACGGATGACGCCGCCGGTCCATCGGGTGGCTCGCGCGTGCGAGCTGGGGGTGGTCAGGGAGGGCTTGGTTGCGGTGGTTTGGTCCATCACTCCCGTTCTCGGCCCGGCGACGCGAGTGTTGCAGGGATCGGCAAAAAAATGTGTTCGGCCGGCTCGCGGCGGTGGCGGCAGCTCGGGACGGCGCGGCGCGAACGCGTCTGTGCACGGTCCAGGCCGGCTCGCTAGCTGACTTTCAGCACCAGCTTGCCGAGCTTCTCACCCGAGAACAGCTTGGCGAACGCGTCGGCGAAGTTCTCGACACCCTCGATCACGGTCTCGCGGTAGCTCAGGTCACCGGCGGCCAGCCACGCGCCCAGCTGCTGCAGGGCCTCGCCGTAGCGCTTGGCGTAGTCGAACACCACAAACCCCTCCATCCGCGCGCGCGACACCAACAGCGCCATATAGTTCGACGGCCCCTCGACCTTGTCGACGTAGTTATACTGCGAGATCGCCCCGCAGATGACCACGCGCGCGCGCATGGCCAGCTGCGTCAACGCCGTATTCAGGAGCTCGCCGCCGACGTTGTCAAAGTACACATTCACGCGATCAGGACAGGTGGCCTTGATCCGCTCGCGCACGTCGTCGTGCTTGTAGTCAATTGCGGCGTCGAACCCGAGCTCCTCGACCAGGTGTCGACACTTGTCGGGTCCACCCGCGATCCCGACCGCGCGGGCGCCCTTCAGCTTGGCGATCTGCCCGACCATGGATCCGACCGCCCCAGCCGCGCCGGAGATCAACACCGTGTCGCCGGCCGCGAGCGCCCCGATCTCGAGCAAGCCAAAGTAGGCGGTCACCGCTGGCATCCCCAGCACGCCCAAATAGGCCGAGAGCGGCGCGAGGGTGGGATCGACCTTCTGCAGGCCCTTGCCGGGGACGCAGGCGATCGACTGGACCCCGAGCAGGCCGCTGACGTGATCACCCTCGACGAAGTTGGGGTCGCGCGAGGCCAACACCCGACCCACGGCGCCGGCACGCATGACCTCGCCGAGGCCGACCGGTGGCACATAGGAGCGAGCGTCTCGCATCCACCCGCGCATGGCGGGGTCCAACGAGATGTATGCGTTGGCGACCACGACCTCGCCCTCATCGGGGTCGGGGACGGGCTGGCTGCGGATCTCGAAGTCGCTCGGCGTCGGCACGCCCTCGGGGCGATTGACCAGGATCACTTGGGTGCTGGTGTGTGACACGCTCGTGTATACCCGGGTTTGCGTGGCCGTGCGGTGACTCGCTCACGCGGGCGGGTTTGTGAGCGCGTCGCGGACCGCCTCGAACGCGGCGGCGACGGCCACGGCGCCCGGATCTGGAACGCCCGCGAGGACCGGCGCCGAGAGGTACGCGGCCCGTCCAGCCTTGGCGAGCGGCATGTTGGCGGTTCGCTCGGCGCCCTCGCGCGCGGCGGCGGCGGCCTGCGAGAGATCGCCGGAGGCGATCAGCGCGGCGAAGCCTGGGACCAGCGCGTCGATCATGGTGCGATCACCCAGCCGCGCGCCGCCGTAGTCTTGGATCCGCGCGACGCCTTCACTCGCGGCCGCCGCCCAGCCCAGACCGCGACCGTAGGCCTGCCCGGCCGCCGTGCAGAAGATCGACATCAGCACGCCCGAGCTGCCACCCATGGCCTCGCCCAAGATCTCGCCGAGGGCAGCCAGCAGCTGGTCGGGGCGGGCGTAGGGCAGCTGCCCCGCGCGAGCCTGAATCGCCCGCGCGGCCGTGGCGAAGGTCGACCCGGTGTCGCCGTCGCCGATCTTTGCGTCGAGCGCGTCGAGCTCGGCCTGCATGTCGACCAGCCGGTGAAGCAGCGCCGCGAGCCCCCGCTCCACGCGATCGTTCGAGCTCGGCGCGACCGCGTCACGAGCCGGCTTGGCGGGCAGCGGCCGGAGCTCGAGCGCCGGGGCGGGCACGACCGGGGCCCGCCACGCTGCCGGAGCGCACGCGCTGCTGAGCGCCGCGCGGCGGAGCTCATCTAGCCGCAGCAGCGAGAGCGAGAAGCCGTTCATGTCGAGCGAGGTCATCAGCGGCGCCGGGCCGATCACGAGCTCGAGCGCCGGGCCGAGCTTCGAGCGAAGGATCTCGTGGGCGATCAGCGACATCTCGATCGGCGGTACGGCGCCGAGGTTGTTGATCAGCGCGGCGTAGCGGTGATCCCCGGTGGGCAGCGACGCCGCGAGGCGATCGACGATCAGCGCGACGATCGAGCCGACGGGCTGGATGGGGATGGTCTCGACGCCGGGCTCGCCGTGAATGCCGAGGCCGAGCTCCGTCTCGTCGCTGGCGAGCCGCGTTGGCGCGGGCTGGCCGGGGATCGAGCAGGTCTCGAGGCTGACCCCGAGCGACCAGATCTCGCCCGCGGCCGCCTGCGCGGCGTCGGCCACCACGTCGAGATCGGCGCCCTGCTCGGCGAGGTGACCCGCGATCTTGTGCACGAACAGCGTGCCCGCGACGCCCCGCGGCTGGGCCGACCCCGGAATCGCGATGTCGTCGGCGATCAGCACGGTCTGCACGCGCTTGCCCTGAGCTCGCGCGCGCTCGGCCGCTAGCCCGAAGTTGAGCCGGTCGCCCGTGTAGTTCTTGACGATCAGCACACAGCCCGCGTCGCCGGTCACGGCCATGATCCCCGCGTAGACGGCCTCGACGCTGGGCGACGCGAAGACCTCGCCACACACGGCCGCGCTCAGCAGCCCGCGACCGACGAAGCCCGCGTGGGCCGGCTCGTGACCGGCGCCACCACCCGAGATCACGGCGACCTTGCTGGGGTCGAGCTGTGCGCGGGTGACCACCTTGATGTGGGGATAGCCGTCGAGCCGCGCGAGCGCGTTGCCGCCACCGAGCGCGACCATGCCGTCGAGCGCCTCGGTGACGAGGGAGTGCTTGTCGTTGATGAAGCGCTTGTTGGTCGAGGTCATGATCGGCACCCGTCGCTCGCGATCCATTATCCTGCGATCAGCTTGATCGCCTTGCCATGATGCTCGCGCATGTAGGCCGCATATTCCTCGGCGGCGCCGGGCTCACCCTGCTCGATTCGCACGTACAGATCGCACCGCGGGCAGGACATGCAGTTACCCGTATAGTGGTCATACAGTCGCTTCATGTGCGTGGGGCTGAGCTTCATGTCCTGCTCCGTTCACGGCAGCGGTCGAAGGGCGCGCGAGCGCTGCGCTGTCAGCTCGGCTTCGGCCTGGTGCCAGTGCTGCTCGGCCTGGCCGGGGACTTGCCCAGCGGCCTGCCAGATCGCGTAGGCCCGGGCTTGGATCTGGGCCTGGCTGACCTGCGGCAAGGGCAGCAATTGCGCGCATTGTTGCGAGGTCGAGTCGTAGGGTGCCGCGGTGAACCAGCTCTGGCGGCCGACCGGAACCCCGCGGTGGCGGTAGCAGTCGGCGCGCAGCGGGCAGCCGTCTGCGGGGCACATGGTGATGTCGAGCGGCACGTCAGTTCCCCAGCCCAGGGTGCGGTCGGGCCTGCTTGATCCACAGGACCGGCTCGGCGAGCGTCTCGACGTCGTCAAATTTGAACTCGACGTCCATGGCGTACCACCCGTCTTCGTTGGGCTCGTATACGTCGGCGAAGAAGCTGTGGATCTTGGCCAGCGCGGTGCCCAGCGCGTAGAGCTCGGCGTTGGTCAGCACGTTCTCGCCCGCGGGCACGAGGTTGGAGTGGGTGACGAACACGACCGGCTGGCCCGGAAACGTGAAGTGGTAGATCAGCTCGTCGGTGGTCACACCCGGGGCGGGCGAGACCACCGACGCCTCGCCCTCTTGCACGTTGATGTAAAAGCCAGGCTCGGCGCCGGTCTGATCGAAGATGTTGGCGGTCAGCGCCACGCCGTTGGCCTCTTCGTCGGGGAACGAGTTGTGACACAGCAACGCCATGCCCACGGCGGTGTGCTCGATCGATCGATACTCGCGCTCCTCGAACGCGCGGAAGTACCAGACGCTGGCCCAGACCTCGCGGATCGCGTCTTCGATCGGCTCGTCGAGCGAGCCCAGCGAGCCCGACGCGGACGTGTACAGGCCCGCCCCCGTGAACCCGTCGAGATCCTCGGCGTTGGTGCTCGAGCGAAACCGCATGCGCACGCCCGGATACTCGGCCTCGAGCTTGGTTGTGAGCGCGGCCATGAACTCGAGGTTGAGCGGGGCGGCCCGCATGTCGTCGCGCAGGGCCTTTAGCATCTGGTCGCGGGTCGCGGCGTCACCGGTGAATGTGTCGTCCGCCAGCATCTGCTCAATGCGTAGATCAAACCCGTTCTCGACCAAGAACTGATCATGGAAATAAACGGGGATCGCAAACGCCTTGGGCGGGTTGAGCTCGGGCCCGATCAACGGCAGCACCGCGAAATTGCTGGCCTTGCCGCCGAACGCGGGGATTGCTTCGTCGATCGCCTCGGCGACGCTGAGCGCGGGATCGAGGACGTCCTCAATGTCGGTGATCTCGGTGACCGACAGATCCTTGGCGGGGACCCCGAGCATCTCGGGCCGGTTGGCCTCCCACCACGCGTCGGCCTCGGCCTGGGTGACCTCTTCGATCTCCCAGCGCTCGGGCGTGACCTGGAACCGTACCCACTTGTCCTCGAGCGGGCGCAGGGTCTCGTGGGTGTAGGCCTCGCGCAGGCCGAGGTTGGGCGTGCCGCGGTTTTGGCTGAGCACGTTGATGTGCGACAGCGGGGTCTGAAACTCGGCGGTGATGATGCCCGAGACGACCGAGATGTCATTGGGCACCGCGTCGAGCACCACGACGTCGCGGAACGTGACGTAGCTGGTCTCGAGCTCGGCGGCGGTCCTGAAGATCAGCTTGGCGTAGGTCTCGCCCGTGTTGAGGATCTGGAACTGCTGGCCGGCGTAGAGCTCGTCGGTGGTGATGATCTTGACCGAGTCGGGCAGCTTCTCGGCCTCGAGCTCGATCGCCTCGGAGGTCGGGTGAAAGTACAGCTCCTCGCCGATCCACGTGGCCGCGGCGATCTGCTCGTAGGAGCCCTGGATCTGCGCCGCGCTCATCGTGTCGTAGGGCGAGATCTCGTAGGTGTAGACGGCTGGGCCAGCGTAGTAGGTGAGCGCGCCAAGCAAGAAGCGGCGACTGGGTGCGTAGTACTCGGTCTCGTTGAAGCTCGACAGCTGCGGCACGATCGGGCTGCCGCTGCCCGACAGGTGCTCGAACGCGAAGTCCCAGTGGATCGGGTACTTGCTGGTGTCTTGAAAGTAGAGCTGACCATCGAAGCTGTCGAACACGGTCTTGCCAGTGATCGCCGCAGACTTGGTCGAGCTGGTCGGCAGCGTGGCCAGCCGCTCGTAGTCCGCCCGGCAGCCCAGCGTCTGGCTGTAGTCGACCTCGACCTCGGGGTCGAGCACACACGTCCAGGTTGGCTCGGGCT
Organism: Enhygromyxa salina; assembly: GCF_002994635.1. GTDB lineage: Bacteria > Myxococcota_A > Polyangia > Nannocystales > Nannocystaceae > Plesiocystis > Plesiocystis salina_B. Next base: position 22,723 of record NZ_PVNL01000140.1, read on the forward strand.
CTCCGCACGCGCCGAGGGCCAGGCTGGCAGCGATGCCGGCCAGGAGTGGGAGCGGGGCGGGGGGTGGTGGGTGCATGTTGGAAGCGGGCGGTGGCTGGGCGGGGAGCTGGCAAGCTATCTTAGACGGCCCCGGGCGGGTTTGCACTTCTGCAGCCTTGCCGCGAGACCCAACGGGATAGGACGGTCCACGAAGAGCTTGCCGCAGCGCTGCGCTGCGCGAGACCGGGGTGCGTGATGCTGCTACGCTGGCCCGGTGCACCGCACGCTCATCCCGATCCTGCTCGCTACGCTGCTGGCCGCTTCGCCCGGATGCGGAGATCGGTGCGACTGTCCACCGGAGTGGTCGATCGTCGGGTTTAGTCTCGCAGATGGTGAGTTCGAGGGCGATGAATGGCAGATCCTGATCGAGGTCGACGGCCAACTCAGGACGATGTGCTCGTCCGAGTCGGGCGATGGACCGAACTCTGCCGTGGTCGCGTGCGACGACCCGGAGGTGGAGGTCGGACACAACGCAACCACGTTGACCGTGACGCTGCCCGAGTTTCAAGAAGACGCCAAGGTCAGGGTCGAAGTGGCGAACGCTCAAGGCTCGGTCTGGACGGCCTCTGCCACGGTCGAGTTGCGATTCCACGACACACTCGACAACTGCCTGTGCCCCTTGGGCGAGGGGATCGGCGAGCTGTCGCTGTCCGATGGCTGACGGCGTGCGTAAAGTTATACATCTGCGCGATGTCGAGCTTTGCAACGAGAGTGGGTGCGTGGCACATATCGGGACAGTGAAGATTCGATGCCTGTCCAACGCGCTTGTTATTGGTGTTTGGTTGACCGCCTGCGATCTGGAGCGATCGGCTGACCCTACCGTTCCAGCGTGGATGGGGCCGCAAGAGGTGGAGAGCGATGAGGAGACGCTTGTCCAAGAGCACGTCTGGAGAGCTTGGGAACGCCGAACGGAGTATGAGGCAAGTGGGATTGAGCCAGAGGTGCCTGTCGACCTGGGTCGTGACATCGGCTCTGAGAATCTCGAGTTTGTCGGTTTCGCTGATATAGGAACGGAGCTCGGTGGCCTACCTGACGGCAGTCCTGACGATACAACCTGCGAGGACAACCTCGAGGCGTTGGGTTCGCTCGCAGAGAACGCTGTCTGGGGCTACTTCATCAACCCGGCAGGCGAAACGTGGCGATGGAGGCCGCGCGACCCAGTCGCCTCATTCACGACCGTTCGCCGGGCTAACCGTGAGGCGTTCATCGAACGTGCGGTGCGCGAGGTCGTGCCGAGTGTTCGCGGCGCGGACGAGGGCGTCCACGGTGAAGATGATGCAGGAGACGACGTGTTCCGGGGTGACGGCGTTCTGGGCGCGGACAATCGAGTGATCCGGAGCGCGAGCAGCGGGCATTCGATGACCAGCATCAAGGGTTCGTGGGTTAGAATCGGTGGCCTACCCAATGAGGGGTGGGATCCTGGCAGCAATGGTGACAATACGGCGGGCACGGCGACCAAGATAGGGCCTCGCCACCTTCTGACTGTCGGGCACGGGGTGTGGAAGGGGGGCCACTTTTTTCCCAAGGACTGGTGGCCGGGCGAAGACGGGGTGGCGCACGAAACGGAGTTGACAAATTCGGCCGCTCCCAACGGGGTGAAGAAGATTGATTGGTACTATATCGCACCAAAATGGTATGAGAGCGAGAAAAACACGCAAGACTTCGCCATTCTCATTCTTCATGATAACGCGTCCAGCGCTCAATTTCCGAGTTTTGGATTCAAGGAAGACTACGCCCTCGCGCAAGAGCTGACGTGGAACTTCGGAATTCCGTCGCCCGGGAAAAGTTGTGCGGGCTCGCCGCTCGTCGGCGACAGTTGTAGGTCCTCATTGTACGGCCACAAGAAACCCGTCCGGCGAACGGAGGCCTCATACGTATTTACCGCCCATGACGCCCAGCCGGAGCACAGTGGTGGTCCAGTGTACAAGTTTGACGGCGGAGATAGGAACATCGTTGCGATTGTCAAAAGCAAGTATTCTGCCGTAGAAAACCGACATTTGAGGATTTGGGGCTTTGTCTTCGACACCATTGTCGCAGTGATGAACGCTCACCCGAGTAGCCACTGCGTGGACTATGGCTGGACCAGTCCCGGTTGCGATTGATGTCCTATGTCGGCAAAAATACACTGGACAGCAATGCTCGTCTGCTGCCTCGCGGTCGCTGCGCTCTCCTGCACTCGTACCCAAATCTTGGAGTGCGAGGCGGATGATCCGCACGCCGTTCACAACCTGACGTGCGTCGAATACTGTGCCTGGCAGGAACGAAATGGTGTCGGTTTCTGCGATTGTGAGCAGCTCTGCGACGATGCACTGGGACTAGCCCAAAAAGAAGCGCGATTGCCCCTCATCGGAGGCAGACCAAGCGATCTAAAGCAGGCGGGCGGTCCGCGCCCTTCCGGAGACCAGAAAAACCCGTCGAAGACGAGTCGGAGCCGCCCGCGATGTCGACTTGGGCCTGAATTCGGGCGCGAGCACATAGCGATGCGTCCCGAGGCCATGAACTCGGCGGTCCCGACACACGTTGTCGTGGCGCTCAGGTCTGCAGCCGGCCGAGCGCGATCTGTTCGACGTCAATTAAATTTGCCGGTCAGCGACATTTACACTTGCCGGTGCGGGACTTGCTCACCTCGCCCACGGCGACCACGCGCGCGGGGTAGTTGTCGTTCGAGCCTGGTCGCAGCCCATCCATGATCGTCAGTCTTTCCTCTTGCTCTTGGCCTTCTCGGTCCGGTAGCTTGGCACGTCGAATTCCAGGACCACCGAGTGGTGGACCAGGCGATCGATCGCGGCCGAAGTCGCCATCTTGTTCTTGAAGATCCGATCCCATTCGCTGAAGACCAGGTTGCTCGTCAGCGCGGTCGACCGCCGCTCGTAGCGTTCGGCCAGCAGGGTGAAGAGCACCTCGGCTTCTTCGGGCGACTGGTTCACGTAGCCGATGTCGTCGAGGATCACGAGCTCGAAATTGTCGAGCTTGCGCAGCTTCCTCGGCAGCACGAGATCCCGCTTGGCGGCGAGCAGCTCCTGGACCAACGAGTAGGTCGGGGTCCAAAGCACAGAGCGGCCCTGAGACACGAGCACGTGACCGAGGGCCGCGAGCAGGTGGCTCTTGCCGACGCCCGGCAATCCGAAGCCGAGGACATTGATCGCCTCGTCAAGGAAGACGCCGCTCTCGAGCTCCCGGATCTTGCGGAGCACTGGCTGGCCGAGCCGCTTTTCGTCGAAGGTCTCGAAGGTCTTGCCTTCGGGCAGCTTCGAGGCCCGACGCAGCCGCTGCACACGACGCTCGTGTCGGGCATCCTCCTCGAGACCGAGGACTTCGGCGATCGTCGCCAGCGCTTGGTCATGGCCGGCGGTGACCAAGCGTGGCACGAGTTCCTCAGCCGCGGCCGTCAGCTTGAAACTGCGCAGAAGCTCGGTGATCAGCTCGGCGTGGTTTGCGGTTCGCCTGCTCACGCGGCACCTCCGATTAGGGCGTCGTAGTCCTCGAGCGTCGGGCTCGGTATGTTGATCACCGGCACCTCCGACTCTCGCGGTCGTACCTGCGCCTCGACGGCGGCGTAGTCGAAGCGACCACCACGAGCTTCGAGCAGTCGCACGAGCGCGGCCTCGACATCGGCCTCCATGGTCTTCGCCGACAAGTGCAGGATCCGGACGTACTCGACGTCGGCACGATCTCCGTGCGCGGCCACCAGCGCGTCGTAGGCCCGACGGAAAGTCAGCGTCGGATACAGCTCTTCGCGGAAGCGGTAGTTGGCGAAGGCTCCGGGCTTGCGCACCAGCGACGCGATCACATGGCGATAGTCGATCCTGTGATTGAGATCTCCTCGCAGCCGCGGGAAGACCTCGACGAGCTCGTTGCGGTAGCGCAGCTCGATCGTGTTCGGGTACACCCGGATCTCGACCTGGTGGCCGATCAGTCGAGACGGCACCGAGTAAATCCGGCAGCGGACCCTGACCGTGCTCCAGCGTCGGACCTTCGGCGTCTCGACTGTGTAGGTCGGAACCGGCATAATCGGGAGCGGATTGAGATGCGCGCGCTCTTCGAGCAGTCGGTCTTCGATGTGGCGGTTGTGGTCGTGCTCGAGCGTTCGTTGAACGAAGCACTCGTACTCGGCCGCGCTCTCGAAGTCTTTGCTGCCGCGGAGGATCAGCGCCTGTCGGATCAGGCTCTTGGTTCGCCGATGACGAACCTCCACCGCGCCGTTCTCGTGCGCCTTCTTGACGTTGATCCGCCTGACCTTCTTGAAGCCCAAGTGGTCGCACACATCACCGAAGCGCTTGTTGAGTCCGCGACCGCGGCCCTTCTGGAGGTCGTGAGTGGCCGCCGACATGTTGTCGAGGACCAGCTGCCGTGGCACGCCTCCGAGCGTCCACAGGGCTCGCTGTAGGCCCTCGACCAGCGCCTCGAAGCTCTCCGAGAACGCGACGCAGGCCCACGTCCACGTGCTCGCAATCAGCACGAACTCGAAGAGCAGGTGCATGAAGGGTTGACCACCGACCGTCACGCCGAGGCTGT
>NZ_PVNL01000141.1 GCF_002994635.1 Enhygromyxa salina
ATGGATCGGCCGCGCGCGAACTCGCGCATGTGAGCGTGATTGCCCGTGAGCTCGGTTCTTGGCTCGGCGGGCGGCGCTGGCTTGCTTCTGGGCTTGGGAAATGGCCACGCAGGCTTCTCGGCCCGCGAGTGGTTCGTTTGCAGACTCTCTGCTTGGTTTCTGAGTTCCTGATCAAAAGATCAAACCGAAGACTCCAAGTCCGGTGTTGAAAAGATCAAACCGAAGACTCCAAGTCCGGTGTTGAAACCGGATCTCCAAGTCCGGTGTTGATCACCAAGTCCGGTGTTGATCAAAAGATCAAACCGAAGACTCCAAGTCCGGTGTTGATCACCGAACCGAAGACTCCAAGTCCGGTGTTGAAGTCCGGTGTTGATCACCGAATCTCAGAAACCCGCCACCCCTGCGACGTCTGCTCAAACGTAATCGCCCCACTAGGATACCGAAGCACCGCCCGAGCATTATCCGCCGAGTAACTAACCGCCCCAGGCTCCTCCAGCGCAGTCTCGATCGCATCCGCCCGAGCCGTCCAGTCCTCCCCAAGCTGCTCCAGCAACTCCGTAGCCAACACCCGCTCCAGCTGCACCCCAGACACCGACCGCAGCGCAGCGATCAACGCCCGCGCCGTCGCAGCCGGCGTCGACGTATCCGGAATCCCCGGCAACCCATCAACCACCAAAAACCCCACGCTGGTGTGCGTCCAGTGCAGCAGCACCCCCCCCTCATGGGTCGTCGTCCCCGTCAACACAGGCGTCTCCCGGTCCGCATCGATCCCCTGCAGAGCCTCGAGCGCCGCCTCATGCTGCGCCTTGCTGCGATCCCAGCGCGCCCGAAATTCCGCAGGGTCCGTCCGAGCCTGAACATCCGGTGCAAGCAGCGCAAACGCAGCCTCGGGATCATCCGCGCGCAGCGCAGCCGCATACGCGTCCCGCAGCCCCTCCGGACTCCGCTTCGCCCCCGCGGCACAACCCATCATCACGCCAGCGCACACCCCCACGCAGACCAACCCCCAACCTGATCGAGAACGGTCCCCCAGCGAGTGTGCCGGGCGAGCGAAGCGGGCGTAGCGGATGAGCAGGTTCATGGTCCGTCTTGGCGAGTGAAGATCGTCTCCCGAGCCTGGTCGGGGTCGGTCTGCGGGTAGTCGAGAGTGTAGTGCAAGCCTCGACTCTCTCGCCGCCGCGAGGCGCTCTCGACCATGAGGTAGCCAACGAGGGCGATCGAGCGCAGCTCGAGCACGTCGCGCGTGAGCCGGTAGTGCCAGTAGTACTCGCGGATCTCCTGGTGCAGGGTCTCGAGCCGTCGCCGCGCGCGGTCCAGGCGCTTGTCCGAGCGCACGATGCCGACGTAGTTCCACATCAGCGCGCGGACCTCCTCCCAGTTGGCGGTGACCATCACGGCCTCGTGCGAGTCGGCGGCGTCCCCCTCGTTCCACACCTCGACCTTGGTCGGCGGCGCGACGCTGAATTCCTCGCAGACCTCGGCCGCGCCCTTGGCCAGCACCACGGCCTCCAGCAGCGAGTTGCTGGCGAGCCGACAGGCGCCGTGCATGCCGCTCATCGCAACCTCACCGATCGCCATGAGCCCCGGAATCGACGTGCGCCCCCACGGATCCACGACCACGCCGCCGCAGGTGTAGTGCGCGGCGGGGACCACCGGGATCGGGGCCTTGCGCATGTCGATGCCCAGCGCGGTGCAGCGGGCATGGATCGCGGGGAACCGATCGACGACGAAGTCGGGATCGAGGTGCGTCATGTCGAGCAGCACGTTGTTGGCCCCGCTGCGCTTGAGCTCGGCGTCGATCTCTCGGGCGACCACGTCGCGCGGGGCCAGGCTGCCCATCGGGTGGCGGGACTGCATCAGATCCTGGCCACCGATCGTGCGCAGGATCCCGCCTTCACCCCGCAGCGCCTCCGAGATCAGGAAGCTCTTGGCGTCGGGGTGAAACAGGATCGTCGGGTGGAACTGCATGAACTCGAGGTTGCCAACCTCGGCGCCGATCCGGTACGCCATGGCGATCCCGTCGCCAGTCGCGATGTGGGGGTTCGAGGTGTAGCGGTAGACCTTGCCCGCGCCGCCGGTCGCGAGCACGGTCACCGGCGAGACGAACGCGAGCACCCGATCGTTGACGATGTCGAGCGCATAGCAGCCAAAGCAGCCGCGATCCCGCGGTCCCCCGTCGAGCTTGGCGAAGCTGAGCAGATCGATGACGTCGTGATGCTCGAGGATCTGGATGTTGGGGTGACGCTCGACCGCCTCGATCAGCGCGCGCTCGATCTCGGCGCCGGTCATGTCGCGGTGGTGGACGACGCGGCGGTTGGAGTGGCCGCCCTCACGGCCGAGCTCGAACGGCGACCCGTCGTCGCTGCCCGCACGATCGAACTGGACACCAAATTGCTCGGACAGCCCCAGCACGATCCCCGGGCCGAGCTCGACCGCGCGGCGGACCATGGCCTCGCGGCACAGCCCCGCGCCGACCGCCAGGGTGTCGGCGACGTGGGCATCGAGGCTGTCGTCGGGCGAGAACACCGCAGAGATTCCACCCTGCGCCCACCGAGTGTTCGACGACTCTCGCCGGTGCTTGGTGAGGATCGTGACGGTGCGGCGATCGGCGACCTGCAGCGCGAAGTACAAGCCCGCGAGGCCGCTGCCGAGCACCAAGGTGTCGGTGTGATGGACGTGGGGCGCGTTCGACACGGGCAGGTGTCTCGGGAGGAAACCGGTCGCTGGGCGGGGGTGGCCGCACAGACGCGGCGAGGGTATCGCTTTGTCCCAGTCTGGAGTAGCGCTGTTTGTTCGGTGACCGGCGGCGGTGCTGTTAGACTGGCGGGGATGTGCGCGGAAAGCTCCTCCAGGCCTAGTGGTGGTCCGGCTGCTGCGCGCTCGCGGGTGGTTGGCCGGCGCTGGCGCGCGGTGAGGGTGAGCGTCGGCTTGGCTGTCGCTGCGCTGCTCGCGAGCCCGGCCTCCGTCGACGCGGGCAAGCCGAATCCCAACAGCAACAACTATTTCAAGTACACGGACGAGGACGGGGTCCTCCACATCACCAACCGTCCGCGCGGCAAGAATGGCGACTGGAAGCTCTACAAGAGCATCGCGGCCAACCGGACCAACCTCGCCGAGATCTCGCGCGGGCCGGGCAGCGCCGGGTCGACCAACCTCGCGCTCGACAGCGAGAAGGCGCATCGCTACGACGCGTACATCCGCGGCGCGGCGCGGCGCTATCAGCTGCCGGAGTCGTTCGTGCGCGCGGTCATCCACACCGAGAGCCGCTACAACCCCAACGCCGTGAGCCGGGCGGGGGCGATGGGCCTGATGCAGCTGATGCCGGGGACCGCGAAGTTCCTCGGGGTCCCGCAGCCGTTTGATCCGCGTCAGAACATCTATGGCGGCTGCAAGCTGCTGCGCCTGCTGGCCAACCGCTTCAACGGCGACATGGTGCTGGTCGCGGCTGGGTATAACGCGGGGGCCGGGGCGGTGGTGAAATACGATGGGGTGCCGCCCTATGTGGAGACGCGGGCCTACGTGAAGGGCGTGCTGCGGCGCTACTACGCGTACGAGCGGCAGGCTCAGCTCGGCGGCGGAGAGCTCCGCCGCGGGCCAGCGCGCAACATCCTGTGAGTCAGAGCCGCCCGAACGGGGCGCGTCCAGACTGGCCTGTGACCATCGTTTCTTGGTATCAGGCATCATGGCTTGCCAGATGTTGACCAAGATCGCGCAGCTCTCTACTTGGTGCGGCCTGGCGATGGGTCTCTCGCTCGTCTCGCTCAGTGGGTGTGGCGGCGACGGTCAGGGCAACGAAGTCGCCGACCCCGACACGACCGGCGACGGCGACTCGACCACCAGCGACTCGACCACCAGCGACTCGACAACAGGCGACGGCGACGGCGACCCGGTCGCGGCGCTCACCTACTGGAAGGACGCCAAGCCGATCCTCGACCAGTACTGCGTCACGTGTCACCTCGCGGGGGGCATCGGCCCGTTCGCGCTGGAGACCTGGGCGCAGGTCCAGGAGCTCGCGCCGATCTTGCCGCCCTCGATCGGGGATCTGACCATGCCCCCGTGGCCGCCCAACCCCGACTGCAACAGCTTCGAGGAAGATCGCAGCCTGCCCGTCGAAGCCCGCGAGCTGTTGCTGGCGTGGATCGACGCGGGCTACCCCGAGGGTGACATCGCCGATGCGCCTCCGGATCCGACGCCGCCCGAGCCGTTCGTGCCGGACTTCATGCTCACGATCCCGGAGGTCTACACGCCCAGCGCGACGCCCGATGACTATCGCTGCTTCATGGTGCCGTGGCCCGAGGAGCTGACCGAGCCGGTGTTTGTGACGGGCCAGGTCGTATACCCCGATCAGCTCGAGCTGGTGCACCACGTGATCAGCTTCGTCGCCGACGAGGATGAGGCCGAGTTCTATCACGACCTCGACGCCGCCGAGCCCGGTCCGGGCTACGAGTGCTTCGGTGGGCCCGGCAAGCTCGACTGGACCGCGCGCTGGCTCGGCGACTGGGTGCCCGGCATGGACGCCTGGCGGGCTCCCGAGGGCACGGGAATCGAAGTCAAGCCGGGCTCCTGGCTGATCGTGCAGGTTCACTACAGCACGATTGGACAGGATCTCGGTCCCGATCAGACCACGCTTGGGTTCCAGATCACCGACGCGGTCGAGCGGCCCGGCACCTTCGTGCCGGTCACCGACTACCGCTGGCCGTTTGGCATCGCGCCCATGACGATCCCGGCCGGTGATCCCAACGTGCATCACTCGGCCACGCTGCCGCGCAACGGCGAGCTGTTTCAGTTCACGCTCGGCGTGCTCGGGGTCGGCCCGAACGAAGAGATCGACATCTGGCGCAGCGCCCTGCACATGCACCTGATCGGGACCCACGCGAAGCTCTCGATCTTGCCCAGCGAGGGCGGCGAGGACTGCCTGCTTCAGGTCGACGACTGGGACTTCAATTGGCAGGGCGACTACATGTTCCAGCAGCCGCGCAGCTTTGGGGCCGGCGACACGATGCAGCTCGACTGCTGGTACGACAACACCGAGGCCAACCAGCCAATGGTGAACGGTCGGCCCAAGCAGCCCGAGACGATCGGCTGGGGCGACGGCACCTACGACGAGATGTGCCTTGGGGTCGTGTACGCCGCCCGCAAGCTGTGAGCCCGCGCGGCGGCGGAGCTCAAGCTGAGCGCCGCGCCTGGCCGTGGCTCTCCAGCCAGGCCAGGGCCTCGCGCTCGCTCGTGAACATGCGAAGCACCGCGTCGCCCGAGCGAGTGAATCGCAACATCAGGTTGATCGCCGCGCGAACGATCGGGCTGGTCACGACGACGGCGAGGGCCGCGAAGTGTTCGTTGAGGGTCGGAAAGTACCGGCGGACGTCGGGCGAGTACTCGGTGCCCTTGGCGACCTGCGAGAGCACCAGTCCCCGATGGTGGGGCGCGCCAGGGGCGATCAGTGCCGCGAACGCGTGCCCGTCCGCGAGGGTCACGTGCCCAGAGGTTTCGATCCGAAGGTAGGGGTTTCCGCTCGGGGTGGTCGCGTCTGAAAATACAAATGGCATGGCAGCGAGAGTCTTCAGCTCGGGTCAGCGCGATAGTTCGGATGGGCCGCACCGCTGGGGCGCTTTGATTGTTTCTCGGAGAGCACCAACGCGAGCGCGTCGGAGACTCGACCCAGCGTCTTGAACTGGGTGGGGTCGACCCCGAGACCCACGATCTGCCGGGCAGCTTCGGCGCTGATTCCGGTGATGAGGCAAGCAGTGCCGATCAGACGCAGCGAGCGGACCAACCGCAACAGCGACGACAAGGTCGCCGTCGAGACCTTCTCGACGCCAGTGAGATCCAAGATCACGTGGGTGGCCCGCTCGGAGCTCACGCGAGCCAGCAGCGTGGCGCTAATATTGCTGGCGCGCTCGTTATCGATCGGGCCGATCAGCGGCAGCGCCAGGACGCCAGGCCAGACCGTGATGATCGGGGTCGAGAGGGCGGCGACGAGCGCGGCGGACTTGACGGCGAGCTGCTCGCCCCGAGCGACGAGCGCCTCATGCTGGGTCTGGTTCTCCGTCCGACGAAGCACCAGCTCCTCGAGCAAAAAATTGACGCCGACTTCAACCTCGAGAAACTCGTCTTCGACATCGTCGAGCGGAACGCGGACCTCGTAGTTACCTTCTGCCGCCGCGATCAGGCTTCGCAAGATGCGCTCAATGCGTAGCGTGTCGACGGCCACGTCCCGATTCTATACTCCGCAGGCGTCACGGGGATGCCCACGCTCGAGCAAGATCCAGACGAGGCGCGTCGTCAATCGACACCGAGCGTCATCCCGACTGATGACCAACCGGCCACCCCACGGCGTCCCCGCACGGTGAGCGTCTTCATGACGCGTCCGCGTTGCCCACGCACTGGCGCGCGGGTTAGCTTCTGGCCCAGTGGCGACCACCGACATCCCGGGCGTGACCAGCTTCGCGTTCAGCCGCCTGCTGACCCCGGAGCCCGGTACCGACACACTCTCCCTCACGCGAGATGGCCACCTGCTCGTCAACGTGACCGGCGAGACCATGACCCGCACCGACTCGCTGCTGGTCTGCAGCGAGAATCTGGAGATCCGCCCGCTCAATCGGCGGATGCAGGGTCGCGCGGTACCCGACGTGTTTCGGCGCCTGGCCTCGCTCGAGGGCGAGGGCTACCTGATCATCTCTCGCGAGAACGAGCGCTTCTATCCGCTCCGGCTCGAGCGTGACCTGTGCTTCTTTGTCGAGCCCCTGCTGTGGGCGCTCGATGCCACCTTGATGTGGGACGTCGGCATGCTGCCGGGCTCGCGTGACACCAGGGGCATCTCGCTGGTCCGCGTGGCCGGCGAGGGCATGGTCGCGCTGCGGGTCTCGGGTGAGCTGGTCGCCGTCAAGGTCTCGCCCGAGCGACCGCATCGCGTGCACGCGAGCGGGTTCGTCGGGTGGGTCGGCAATGTCGTCCCCGCCGCCGAGCGTCGCAGCCCGTTCTTGCGCTGTGAGGGCGAGGGCGCGGTGTTCGTGGCGTTGCCAGGCGGACGCGCGAGTGGCTCGGGCCGGCACGAAACCACGCTCGAGCTGAGCGACTCGGACCTGGTCGAGGTCGTCGAGCCCGCGCGCGCAGCCGGCTCGGGTCGTGGGACGAGGGAGCCCGATTGAGCGGCGCCGAGACTGACGACGGGTCGGGGCGCGTGCCGGGGTCGGGGCGTGGGGCCGGGCGCAAGTCGGGTCGAACCCGACGGCGGCCCCGGCTCGAGGGGTTCAAGCGCGAGATCCTCAACCTGCCCAACATGATCACGATCGGGCGGATCTTGATGATCCCGCCGATCTTGATGCTGGTCGACAAGACCGATCCGTTCAAGGGCGTGCTCGCGATGGCGCTGTTCCTGATCGCCGGCGGCCTCGACGTGCTCGATGGCTGGCTCGCGCGTCGGCGGGGCCTGGTGACCTTCTTTGGCAAGTTCGCCGATCCCCTGGCCGACAAGATCATGGTCATGGCGCTGCTGGTCTACCTCTGCGCCGAAGGCCGGGTGCCACCGTGGCTGATCGCGGTCTTGCTGGGCCGCGAATTTTACATCTCCGGGCTGCGCACCATCGCTATCAACGAGGGCATCGAGATCACCGCGGGCGCCGGGGGCAAGGCCAAGACCAGCTTTCAGGTGATCGGGATCGCCTGCGTGCTGATCTACTTCCCGTACCGCGCGCCGTGGGGTGGGTGGCTGCGCTTCCACGACATCGGACTGCTGCTCTTGTATGTCTCGGCGGTGCTCTCGGTGTGGAGCGCGTTCACGTACACGAAGGGGTTCATCGACGCGCTCGCCAACCAGACCGAAGAGGTCAGCGTGGACGACGACGACGGCAACATTAGCTGAGCCGTCCTACAGCGCAGCCATGTTCGCACCCTGAGCTCGACAGTCGCGCGGGCCAGTGCCGTCCACCGGCGTTTGCGACCACGGATCCAGACGCCTAGACTGTCGGCCCCGTGACACACGACATCCCCCACGACCTCGACTTCGCCCTCGCCAAGCTCGCCGCCGACAAGGCCGCGGTCGCCTACAAAGAACGATTTGCCGAGTACGAGTACGAGTACAGGTGGGCCAACGAGTCGCGGGTCGAGCTGAACTTCACGGTGCTGGGCAAGCGGCTGTCGGGGGTAATGACGGTCAAGCCCAAGAAGCTCGAGCTCGAGCTCGACGTGCCCCTGCTGTTTCGACCGTTCCGTGGCAAGGCGCTCGAGATCATCGAGAAAGAGGCGCGGATGTGGCTGCAAAAAGCGAAGAACGGCGAGCTGGGCTGAGCGAGCTGTCAGCGCCACACGGGCTGTCGTCGGAATCGCCTGCTACCAGCAATCAACGCCGAGCCCAGGCGAAGCCTCTAGCGAATCGCCTCGACGCACCAACGTTCGCGCGAGCCGCCTGAAAGCCAGGGGCGCACCCGTGGTTGCGTTGACGCGATCGATGCACGGGAGGCTGTGCGCGATCATGCGCACAACCACGCTCGCCACGCTGCTGACCTCGGCCTGCAGTGGCGCGTCGACGGCAGGGTTGACCGGCACATCGACCAGGCTGCTCGACCTGCCGATCGACGCCGCTCCGCTCGCGGGGGCCTCGTTCGAGTCCGGAGTCGCGCTCCCGCCCAAGCTCCCCCTGCCTGCGTATCGGCTGCCTCCCCCGGTCGTCGAGCCGCCGTCCGACCTCTCCCGCCTGGTCATGGTCGTGCCGATCGAGACGCTGGGGGTCGCGGGCCCGACGATCGGCGGGATGAGCATGGCCGAGTCTCGCACCACGCTCGCGGGCTCAACGCCAAGGCGACGCTGCGCGTGAACGACAACTACACACACGATCGCGCCCGGCCGATCGCCGGCGGTGGCGTCGACGAGCTCGCCCACGCCAAGGTCGCCAGCCGCGATCTCAGCCGCCGGTTTCCGACTACCATCCGGTTGTGGCACGCCCGCAAGTCCGCGCTGTGTTCTTGAAGCCGGAGCTCTCCCCACGCACGGAGCTCCCCTATCAGGCCGCTGGACTCATCGCCCTGTTCAACCACGTCGGGCTGCTCACGCTGTTCGCGGCCTTCGCGATCTGGCCGATGGTCGTGTTCAACTTCCTGAGCATCGCCATCTTCGTGGTGGTGCTGGTCCTCATTCGTCAGCGGCGAGTCGGCCTGGGTCTGTTCATAGCGATCGGCGAGGTGATCGTCCACCAGATCCTGGCCGTGCACTTCACGGGCTGGGAGCCGGGTTTTCAGCTGTATCTCCCGTTGGTCGGTGCGCTCCCGCTCATGCTCCCGCAGGTGCCAACAGCGCGGCGGTTCGCTCTCGCGTCCATACCGGTGCTCGCGTTCGTGGCCTTGTTCTTCCTGCATGATCCTTCACCGCCCAACCCCTTCCCGGAGCCCGTGGCCAATGTTCTTCAGCTCATCAACCTACTCATTGCGTTCTGCGTCCCGTGGATCTTCGTCTACTACTTTCGTCACGGCGCAGAGCTGGTGGAGGCCGATCTTGCCCGAGCGGCCCTGCGCGCCGAGAAGCTCCTCAACAGCATCCTGCCACCCTCGATCGTCGAACGGCTGCGCGAGGGCCAAGTCGTCGCCGACTCCTTCGACGACGTCTCAATTCTGTTTTGCGACATCGTGGGGTTCACCTCGCTGGCCCAGAAGAAGTCACCCGAGGCGCTGGTCCGAATGCTCGACGAGGTCTTTGCTGACTTTGACGATCTCGTGGAGCAGCGGGGTCTCGAGAAGATCAAGACGATCGGCGACGCGTACATGGTCGCGGCCGGCGTGCCCGAGGCCCTCGAAGATCACGCGCAGCGGCTCGCGGAGCTCGCCCTCGCGATTCGGGCGTCGAGCCGCGACTACGCCGCCAACACCGGCGAAGCGCTGTCGCTTCGGATCGGCATGCACCGCGGCGTCGCGGTCGCGGGGGTGATCGGGAAGAGCAAATTTGCGTACGACATCTGGGGCGATGCGGTGAACACCGCGGCTCGGATGGAGTCGCACGGTGAGCCCGGGCGCATCCACATCTCATCGGAGATGGCCGACGTGCTGCGCGATCGCTTTGAGGTCAGCCCGCGCGGCGAGATTGAGATCAAGGGCATGGGCGTCATGCCGACCTTCTGGCTCGAGGGGGCTCGCCCGGGCGGCGGGCCTCGATGACGGTCATTCGCCCACGCCGATCGACGGCATCTCGCCCACGCTTCGCGCCAACGTGTCCTTCGCAAACTGGGCACCGCGGGTGATGCAGCTGCACCCCGCCGCGCAGGCGCGGTGAGGCTCAGCTCTGGCGACGAGCGCTGGTGCCACGATCACGGCCTCTGCCACACGCGTAGAGGGGCGAGCGTCACTCAGGCGACCTTGCGTGCCTCGGTCTGCTTCGCGGCGTCGAACTCGATGACCATCTCGCGCTTGCGCGCCTCGGACAGCACCCGACCCGCGAGCGGAAAGATGTTCTTCTCCTCCTCGAGCATGTGGTGGCGCAGCTTGTCGGTGAGGGTCTTGAAGCGAGCCAGCCAGCCCGTGCTCGAGTAGTCCTTGTCGAGTAGCTCCTCGATGATCGCCTCGATCTCGTGGTGCTCCTTGACGGAGTGACCCGCGAGGTCGCGGCTCTGCGTCGCCGCGAGCAGCTCGGAGTAAAATACCCGCTCCTCGGCGCGCGCGTGGGCGCGGACGTCATCGGCGAGCTTGGGGAACAATTCGTTGCGCCCCCGCGAGTCGCCGGAGGTCCGCTCGATGATACGGGCGAGGGTTCGGTGCTTGTCGTGGTCCTCGCGAATTCGGGAGAAGATGTCGTCGGTCATGAGCGAAGAAAGTGCAGGCGCCGTGCCAGGCGCTCGCGCTCGAACGGGGCGCTGGGGCCCCCGCGGCGTGTCGAGCCGACACGCCGCGTGTCGAAACGGCTCAGCTCGCCGGCGACTCACGAGCCCTCGCTCGCGCCGGGGAATGCCGTGCTCTCCAGCATCCATTGAAGCGTCGCCGGGGCGGGCGCGAGTGTAGGATGGCGCGGTGTTGCCTCGCCACACCCTCGAGTCGTTCGTTGCGCTCGCTTGCGTCGCGCTCGCCTGCACCGAGCCCAGTCCGCCCGCCGAAGCCAAGACCAAGCCCAAGGTCGAAGCCAAGGCGCCGACGCCCGCGGACGACGACGACGCACGGGAGCAGCCCGTAGCGAGCGACGAGGGGGGCGAAGCCGAGGTCGAGCCGGAGCTCGCCAAGCCCGACCTGTGCGGCGTGACCGAGCCCCGCGCAGCCGATGCAGCCTACGCCCGTGCCTGCGTCTATCTCGGGACCGCGGGCGAGGCCGAGCGCGCGGCGGCCGAGTCGGGTCTCACACCGCCCGAAGGCATCCCGAGCGACTGGCAGGCGATTCGCAGCGACGCGGGCTTGTTGTTCGCGCCGCCCGACTGGGTCGTGGTCCGCGAGGGCGACACGCTGATGGCCGTGGCCCCGGGCACGCCGGAGCAGGCCTCGGGTCACAGCTGCTCGCTGAGCGAGGCGCTGCCTGCAATCCAGACCGACATCGACAGCGCAGTGAAGATCGCTCGCGAGGAACTCGAGGGCCTGAGCGATGGCGAGGCCAAGGTCACCAAGGCGACGCTTCGCGGGATCGAGACAGCGCGGCTGCGCTACGTGGTCATGGGTGACTCGTTCCTAGAGCGGCTTTACGCCACGGCCGAGGGCGTCCGCAAGATCAGCTGTCACGACGCCTCACAGCGCGGCTTCGAGGGCGTGGTCGAGGTCGTCGACAAGATCGTCGACTCCTACCAGCGCGCGGGCGCCACGACTGACGCGCTGCCGGTCGCGCCCTGCGAGGCGGTCGACAGCTTCGTCGCGTTCCCGGGGCCCGTCGACTTCGTCAACGCCGATCTCGCGCCGCTGATCAACACACCCGGGGCGGGGCCCAGCGTCGCCCTCGCCGAACTGCTCTACTATACGCAATGCACCTATTGGGCCACGCTCTTGCCGCTCGACGGCGGACCGCGGGCCGAGGCGGTGATCGTCGGCTACGAGCGGATCGACGCCCGCGACGGTGAATTCGCGCCCGCGCGGATCCGGCTCGAGACCCGCGCAGATCCACGGATCGGTCGCGCGCCCGAGCCGGGTCGACCGGCGAGCATCCCGACCGATGTCGTGGTCATCGAGCCCGCCAACCCCGAGGCAGCGCTGTTGCCGACAGAGGCGCCGGCCGGGCTCGAGCTCGAGGCCCCCAGCGAGCTCGTCGCGGTGGTCAGCCTCTCGGGCCCCGCCGGTCCGCCCGAGATCGTGTTTGTCCGCGAGCTGCGAGACCAGCAGATGTGCCTGCTCCAGTACCGCAGCCACGGCCCCTCGACCTGGACGGTCCACACCAACAGCTGCAAGTTGGTCGTGCCCACGCAACCCGAGCCCGCCGAGCCCAACCCGGGCCCGAAGCTCGAGCGATGAGCACGCGCGGTTCACCAGCCCTCAGGCGATGCGGCAGCCTGGGCCATCGAGCGAGACCGCGTGGATCGGGCGCGAGCGTGTTGGCGAACGTCCCCGCCTGGGTCACGTTGACGCGCCACTCGAACGATATCGGTGAGCAACGAACGGACGACCCCGCCCCCTGCGAGTCGCTACGCGGGCGATGGCGCGGGGATCTCGGCGTCGCCGCTAGCCTCGATCACGTCCTCGTCCTCGTCCTCAGCCTCGTCCTCATCCTCATCGACGGCGACCGTGGCGTCCTGCTCCGCCTTCGCCGACTCGCCGTCTTTACTGGGCGCAAGCTCGCCCTCGGCGCCATGGAACTGCAAGAAGATCAGCAGCAACGCCACGCCGCACACCAACGCCGTGTCGGCGACGTTGAAGATCGGCCAGTAGCTGTCTGGCTTCCACGGGTAGTAGAACTGCAAGAAGTCGATGACACCGTGGCGCTCGACGAACTTGCCGTCCATCCACACGGGCATGATCCGCACGAAGCGGTCATGCAGATTGCCAGCCGCGCCCGCGGCGATCAGCCCGACCGCGACAAACCCGTAGAGACGCGAGGTCGGCATCTTCCAGGCCAGCCAGCCCATGTAGCCGAGCGCCAGGAACGTGACGGTGATGAAGAAGTAGCGGGCCCACGACTCGTCGCGCAAGAAGCTGAACGCGGAGCCGGTGTTGAAGCCGAACTTGAGGTAGAAGAACTGCTCGATCACCTCGACGGGCGGACCGTCCTTGAGGTGCTCCCACGCCCACGCCTTGGACCACAGGTCCAAGCCAATCGCGACGGCGAACACGATCGCGACGACGAGCAGGCGGCTAGTTCGCGAGGGCTCCGTGGGCTGGGGCTTGTCCGGGCTCATGGAGCGCGGAGGGTAGCCGTATATGCCCGCCGCAGCCATTGCCCAGCGCCCAGATGCCTGCCTGATCGGCGTCCGGACGACCGTGCGCGATATCCGGGGATGCGTGGGCTCACGTCTCGTCGACTCGCGCTCGCCGGGCGCCGGGCGGCGGGGTTGGCGGATGGCGGCATCAAAACTGACCGGCCACGCCGACGGTCACACCCCGGGCCGCGGGCAGGATCGACGGCTGAATCGCGGGGATCGACAGCCCCGTTCCTCGGCCGACAAAGCTGGGCGCGCGCCGTCGCCAGCCGCCACCGTCGTGGTAGTGCCGCAGCCGCCTGCCGCCGATCCCAAGCATGATCGGACCGCCAATTGCCGACGCGGCGATGGTCGTGGCGAGCATCGTCACGCCCAGCGCGTTCGAGCTGTTGAGCAGCGACAACCCGAGCGGGATTAAGGGGACCGCAGAGAACAGCGCCAAGGACCCGCCCATCAGCAGGCCGTCGCCCTGCGGCAGCGCGACGACCCGGTGGCGCCGAGCCCAGCGCTGGAGCTGGAAGTTGCGGTACCCACCCACGCTCAGCGCGATGATGCCGTAGACCGCGACCCCGGCCCCCGCGATCGCAATCGAGGTGACCTCTGACTTGATGTCGACACCGGGCGGCGTGTCGTTGCGCAGCTTCCAGATGTAGTAGCCGCCGCCCAGGGCGGCCAAGGGCAGCGCGTAGGCGCCCGAGACCACCAGCCAGTTGCCGCTCGGCGGCGCGCGACCGGGGTCACGCAGCTCGTCGACGGCCCGAGCTCGACCGGGTGGGCCCGAGAGTGGGTCGTGGCTCGGGGTTGTCTCGGGCTCAGCCGGCGCGGGCGGGGGGACGGCGAACTCGATGCCCGATCGCGGCT
>NZ_PVNL01000142.1 GCF_002994635.1 Enhygromyxa salina
ACCCCGCTGAGCGAGTCCACCCCCAGCCCCTTGTGCGCCATCAGCTCGGGCACGAGCCGAAACCACAACACAGCCAGCGCAGCTCCCGTCGCGACGCCAAGCAAGATGAAGAACAGCTCGCGCGCGCGCAGCCGCGTGTTCTCTGGCACCTTGTTGCTCATGAGCGGCCGCATCATACACGCAAGCCTGACCGCGGCCAGCCTGCTGCTCGCGCCCGCCTGCGCGCCGTCCCCCACCCCGACCACGCCGCCTCCCTGCCCCGGCGCGTACGACGAGGCCGCGGTCGTCGCAGTACTCGAGACCCAGCGAGCGGCGTGGAACCAGGGCGACCTCGACGGCTTCCTGGCCGGCTACGAACCCTCCGAAGCCCTACTCTTCACCTCGGGCGCAAGCATCCGCCAGGGCTTCGAAGAAACCCGCGACAAGTACCGGGCCCGCTACGGCGACGCACCCGAGACCATGGGCACGCTGGCGTTCGAGATCCTCGACGTCCGCGCGCTCGGCCAGTGCGCGGACGCGGCGATCGTGCTCGGCCGCTGGGCCCTCACCGACACGCCAGAAGCAGGCGCGGGCGTGTTCTCGGTGATCCTCGAGAAACGCGGTGCCAGCTGGCAGATCGTGCACGACCACACCTCCGCGGAAATTTTACCGGTGCCCTGAGCGCCGATCGAAGCCGGCGCAAAGACGCTATCCTCCCCACGTGCCCGACCAGCTGGAGATGTTCGGTGCCCGCGAGGCCGGGAGCATCGGCCGGTCGAAGCTCGGGCTCGCCGAGCTGCCCGCGCAGGTCCACGAGCTGGGCCGGCAGCTGCCGCCGCACCTGCGCATGGGCACGTCGTCGTGGAGCTTCGCGGGCTGGACGGATCTGGTCTGGGATCGCGCGGCCAGCCAGCGCGTGATCGCCAAGCAGGGTCTCGCCACCTACGCACGCCACCCGCTGTTTCGCACGGTGGGGCTCGACCGCACGTACTACGCGCCCATGCGCACGGACCAGCTCGCGGCCCTGACCCACGACCTACCGGACGACTTCCGGCTGCTGGTCAAGGCCCACGCGGAGTGCACGACGGTCAAGTTCTCGGAGCGCTCGTGGCACCGCGGCCGCGCGGGTCAGCGCAACGAGCTGTTCCTCGAGCCGAAGTACGCGACCGAGGTGGTGGTCGAGCCGTTCATGCAGGGGCTGGGACGTCACGGCGGGGTCCTACTGTTTCAGTTCCCGGCCCAGAGCGTGCCGGGCGGGCCCAAGAGCTTCGCGCATCGGCTCGGCGACTTCCTGGCGGCGCTGCCGAAGGGGCCGCAGTACGCGGTCGAGATCCGCAACGCGGACCTACTGACGCCGCGCTATGTCAGCGCGCTCGAGCGGGTGGGCGCGACTCACTGTGTGGCCGAACTCCCGGGCATGCCGGATGTCCACAAGCAGTGGGAGGTCAGCGGCGGCAGCGATCGCCCGGCGTTGGTGATGCGCTGGATGCTGGCGCGCCAGCACAACTACGAGTCCGCGCGGCAGGCCTACGCGCCCTTCGATCAGCTCGTCGACGAGCACCCGAGCGTGCGCCAGGCCTACGCCAAGATGATCGTGAGCAGCAGCAAGCCGGCGTTCATGATCGTCAACAACAAGGCAGAGGGCTGCTCGCCGCTGTCGATCCAGCGGCTGGCCGAGCTGCTGATCAGGCCATGATGTCGGCCAGCGGCGTGCCGGAGCCGGCGCCCTCGCCCTGACCGTTGAGCTGCTCGCCGACCCAGCTGGCGTTGCGATCGAAGCCCTGCAGGATCGCCAGCAGGACGTCGGAGGTGTTGCCGCTGGTCGGGCCGGGGTGGCTGCCGTAGCTGTAGTTCCCCGACAGGGCCTCGGGCTGGTAGTGGACGCCGGGGTACTTGAGGTGACCGCCGCCGTGGCCGGCGACGAGCATGGGGTGGCGGCGGATCGAGTGGACCGAGCCGTCCGAGGCGTCGCTGCTCATGAGCACCATGGAGTTGTCGAGCAAGTTGGTGCCGTCGAGCTCCATGGTGTCGCGCATCTTGGTCAGCAAGTACGCGAAGCGCTCCATCATGTAGATCTGCCCGTTGTCGAACGGGGCCCCGAGCGCCCAGCTCTGGACGTTGTGGCTGTACTCGTGCCACGAGCTGTTGCTGCCGACGATCTCGTTCAGGGTCGGCTCGGCGGCGCCCTCGAGGAACAGCATGGTGGCCACGCGGGTCAGATCACAGTTGAACGCGTAGCAGATCAGGTCGCTCATGAGCTCGTTGACCAGGGTCAGCTGCTCGTTGTTGATCGACTCGTCGTTGGTGAACATCGGGTCGTTGGGCAGATCGCAGACCGGGGCGGCGGCGCTGAGCTTGGCCTCGAGCGCGGCGATGCTGTCGAGGTGGGCCTCGAGCCGGACGTTGTCTTCGGTGCCCAGCTTGGACTGCAAGGTGGAGACCTCGCCCTTGACGGAGTCGAGGATGTGCAGCCGCAGCTCGCGGTCGTCCTTGGGCTGGACGAAGCTGCCAAACAGAGCCTGCCAGGCCGCGCTGGGGTTGGTGATGGCCGGGTTGGGCTGCAGATGACCACGATGCGAGAGGTTGTGCATCGTGGTGCCCTCGTCGGCGGGGCTCTGGGCCTTGGAGGCGCCCAGGTGCACGCCGGGGATCGGGGTCTGACCGGCGAGCACTTCGGAGATCACGGCGTCGAGCGTGGGGCCGCCAGCGTTCGAGAAGAAGCCCTGTCCCTGGCCCTTGTCGGCGAAGCTGTAGCCGCTGAAGACCGTCATGCCCTCGTGGTGGGTGATCTGATCCTTGGCGCGGTTGGTGGTGCCCGTGACGACGTTGAGATAGTCCTTGAGCGCGGCCAGGGGCTGCATGTGATCGTTGAGCTGCCAGTCGGGGCCGACCCCAATGGGCTCGAAGCGATCGAGCATGAAGCCGTTGCCCCTAAACCACGAGATGTAGCGGCGCGGCTGCGAGCTGCCGTCGGCGAACGCGGTCTGCTCGAGGTTCATCATGGCGTCGAGGGCCGGCAGGGCGATGCTGGCGATCCCGCCACCGAGGGCTCCACGAAGGAATGTGCGACGTTTGAGGTGCTTGCGCATGGCGTGGGTCCTTCCTACTTGGGCTCCCCGACCTGCAAGAACAACTCGCTGGTCACGAACGCGATCAGCAGCTCTTGAAAGCGGTAGTTTGCGGTCTCGAACGATGCGTAGAGCTCCTGCAGCTCGGCGCTCTCTCGGGTCGGGTTCTCGAGGCTGCCGCGACCAAAGCGGATCATGTTGTTGACAATGCACTGGCCCAGGCGCGGGTCCATGGCCACGCTGGCGGCGAGATCGGCGGCGCTGCCGATCTGTCCGAAATCGGCGTACTCGGTGACGGGATCGACCGGGAGGCCGTTGGGCTCGTGGGTGCGCCAGGCTCCGAGCGGATCGTAGTTCTCGAGCGTGAAGCCGAGCGGATCCATGTGGGTGTGACACACCGCGCACGAGTCGACCTCGAGGTGCACGGTCTCCATCAGCTCACGCAGGGTCATCTGCGTGTTTGCGGGCGGATCGGGTAGGTTCGGGTTGACGTCGGGCGGCGGCGGCGGGATCGCGTAGCACAAGAACCGCTGCTGAATGTAGAGGCCGCGGCGGGTGGTGGAGTTGCCGTCGTAGTGCGAGTTGCGAGCGAGCACGCTGGCGTGGGACAGGAACCCGGCGCGGGCTTGCTCGGCCGGCAGCATGACCTGATCCCAGGCGTTGTCGGGCGCGGGCAGACCGTAGAGCTCGGCGAGCCGCTCGTCGACGAAGGTGTAGTCGGCCTCGATGAAGTCGCGGAAGTCGGTGTCCTGGGTCCAGATCACGTCGCGCAGCAGCAGCTCGGTCTCCTCGACCATCGAGTCGACCAGGGCGTCGCTGTAGAGCGGGAACGAGGCTGGGTTCTTGGCGGAGATCTCCTCGAGCGCGAGGTACTCGGCGAAGAACTCGGACACGGCCTCGGGCGCGCGCTCGTCGTTGAGCATCGCGCGGGCCAGGGTCTCGACCGACTCGACGCTGTCGTAGTTGCCAGCCTCGGCCGACTTCAGCAGCGTCAGCGAGGGCGCGCGCCCGATCAGCAGCAGCGACAGACGGGTGACGACCTCGGGGCCGGTCAGCCAGTACTCTTCGGGCTCACTGGGATCTTGCTCGCCGGTCTCGACCACATAGATGAAGTCGGGCGAGAGCAGGATGCGGACCAGCTCGTACTTGAGCCCGGCGTTGAAGTCCCCGCCGCCCCAGACCTGGGCCTCGAGCGCGATCTCGACGATCCGCGCGACCTCGTCGTCGGTCAGCGGACGTCGCCACGCGAGGTGGCCGAGCGTCTGCGCGACGGTGGTGTAGCAGGCTTGATCGGGCGAGTCCTTCACGCACGGGACGATCCCGGCGAGCGTGTTGGGGTTGGCGATCGCAGCGTCGGCGATCTGCAGCGCCGAGGCCTCGTAGGTCTCGACCAGATCGAGGCTGGGCGAGATCAGCGAGTTGCCGATCGCGGTGTAGCCGTACAGCGACTGATCCGCGGGTGGGATCGCGACGGCGCCGGCCTGCGGCCCGAACATGTACGCGATCGTGTTGATGTACTGGTAGTCGAGCAGGCGACGCATTCCACCAGGCGGAGGCGTGTAATCGTCGCCACCTGTCTCGTCACCGGACTCGCCACCGCCCTCGGTGCCAGCCGAGGTGTCATCGTCCGCCATCGGATCGTCGTCGCCCTTGCACCCCGGTGCAGCGACGAAGAGCGACAGCGCGCTCAGGCAGCGGACGGCGTTCAGAGCGAGAGGCTTGCGCAAATTCAAGAGGACCCCCTGGGTTTGTCGACCCACCCTGGATCGGCCCTCGGAGTCTATACGGGGACCCCCCTCGGCATCCAACAGGAACGGCGGTTTTTCTCGTTCCTTTACCTACGATTGACCCAGGAGCTTTACGCGCTTAACGCACATGGTGGGCGCCCATCCACGTCGTTCATGGATGGACGCCCACAGAAACTACCGATACGCAGCTCAGCCCGGGTTGCAGTGGTACTCCACGTCGGCCTCACCAACCATCTTCACGGCGTCACACGCAGCACCACACAGCTCGATCGCGTCGTAGGGGCCGTTGGGGTTGGTATAGACCCAGCCGTCCTCGTTGTTGCAGTTGTTGACCATGTCCCACTCCATGCCGTCGACGAACACCTTGGTGAACTCGGGGAAGAAGGGCGGCTCCTCGAGCGGGATCGTGCAGGTCTTGACGCTGTCGATCACCCCGGTGAGCGCGGCTTCGAGCTGGGCCTGATCCTGAGAGTTGAAGAAGCTGACGGTCCCACCTTCTTGGGCGACCGCGTTGAGCACGGTGGTGGGGTTGATGTTGTTCGGATCGCCGCCGACCCCGTCGTTGATGATCATGTTGGCGATGTCGATGCCGACCACGTAGGTGGGGATGTCGTCGTTGTCGAACGCCTGACCCACCAACGTCGGCAGCGCGCTGTCGTAGACCTCGAACAGCTCCTGGTTGTTCTGGGCATTCTCGTTGCAGTTCGCGGCGCCGTCGGTGACCAGGATCATCGCCCTCGGGATCTGCGGATCGAGGCTGCTCAGGTGCGCGTAGGCGGTCTCGATGCCGAGCGTCGCGGGCGTGCCCCCGTAAGAGTTGACCACGTTCGCCCCCGGGATGGCCGCGAGGATCGTCGGGCCGTTGGCGGTCGAGACCGTGACCTCGGGGAAGTCCGAGGTGATGCACGCGGCCGGGCCGTACACGTTCTGGGCCTGGGCCGACGGGAACAGGTTGGCGCCGAAATTGATCTTGGTGTCGAAGCTGCCCGTGATGTTGGAGACGACCTGGTACAGGCTGTTCCAGCGGGTGATCTGCGGGGTGCCGTTGTTGTTGTCGTGATCCCAGGAGTTCGTGAACATGCTGCGCGACTTGTCGAGCACCAGCATGACGTTGGGGGCGACGGGATCGACGGTGACCTGGAATTCGTCGCAGGCGTCCTGGGTGTCGCCATCGCCGTCCCCGCTGGTGTCGCCGTCTCCGTCTCCGTCCCCGGTGTCGCCGTCTCCGTCCCCGGTGTCGCCGTCTCCGTCCCCGCTGGTGTCGCCGTCTCCGTCTCCGTCTCCGTCTCCATCACCATCGCCGTCGCCAGGATCTCCGTCGCCATCGCCGTCCCCGTCGCCGTCGCCGTCACCATCGCCGTCGCCGTCGCCGTCGCCAGACATGGTCGCCGTGTTTCCCTCGGCGCTGTCGCCATCGCCGTCTCCGGTCGCGGTCTCGCCACCGGACACACCCTTCGTCTCTGCGTCCCCGCTGCTGCTGTCGCCGCAAGCAATGGGAAGCAGAGCCAAGACTACGGATAAGCGCTGGATACGGATCATGTTCAAGCTCTCCCGGTGCCCGCCACGAAGCGCGACGAGTCGACACCGCCACCATGATAGGGAGTCGCGCGCGAAAACTACAAGCTTCAGATCGACGGCTCAGGGTCCGGCCGGCGACCAAGCCCCGGCCCGCGCCAGGACCCGGCGACCGAGCGCGACAAAGCTGGGGTCGCCGTGCCGCAGACCCCAGGCCAAGCTGGCGACGCCATGGAGCATGAGCGCGCTGCGCAGCTGGGTGCACTCCCGAGCGGACAGCGGGCGACCATAGCCCTCGAAGAACGCGAGCTCGAGCGCGGGATCGGTCGCCCAGCTGTCGGCCACGAGCTTGGCGAGATCCACCAAGGCCAGGTCGTGGCGCGCGTGCTCGAAATCGACGAGGGCGAGGGTGCGGCCGTCCCACAACCAGTTGTCGGGGGTGAAGTCGCGATGACAGGGGACGCGCTGGGCGTCGTCGAACAGCGCCGCGCTCGGGGCCAGGTCTCGAACGACCTGCTGCTCACCTGGGTCGAGCGCGTCAGCGCAGGCGCGGGACCAGGCCCGGTGGCGCTGCGCCAGCGCGTCCGCGAGCGGCATGGGATCGTCGTCTGCGATCGGCAGCCGATGGAGGGCTGCCAAGCAGCGGCCGGCGGCGCGGTGGACCTCAGCGAGCGCCGGGGGTCCGGGCTCGCCCGCCACGCGGGTGGTGATGATCGTCCGCAGCGACGCGTCGGCGGCCAGCAACACGGGCACCCGCGCGCCGCCGAGCTCGCCACGGGCACCCAACCACTGCGCGAGGGCGCGGCGCGCTTGCTCGAACAGCCGGGCCGAGTCGAAGCGCTTGACCACGATCCCCAGCGCGTCGCCGGACGCAGCCTCGACGTCGGCCGCGAACACCCGGCCACGAGGATCGAGCGCCCGCAGCTGCGCCGAGCTCACCGGCCGCGGGCACCCGAGCGCGGCGGTCATGAACGCGAGCACGCGCTCGGGTGGATCGGAATGGGGCATCTTCGGGCTATGCTTGCGCGAATGAGTCGGCCGCTGCGCTTGATGATCTACGACGACACCTGCACGGGCGATTTTCCCAAGCCTGGGGCCAGTGGGCGGGATCGCTGGGTCGGGGACCGCGTCATGCGCCGCGCGGGGCAGCTGCTCGAGGGCGCGCCCTGGCCCGGGCTGACCCACTCATGGCAGCTCGGTGGACTGCTGTACCGGGGCCTCGGTCGGCTCGACGACCGACGCGGGTTCTCGGACTGGGGCAGCGCCCTGGCTTGGCTCGCGGACCACCGCGGGTCCGAGCGGATCGGCGAGATCCAGTTTTGGGGTCACGGCAAGTGGGGCTGCGCCAAGATCGATCGTTCGAGCCTCGACATCGAGTCGCTCGACCCTGACCACCCCCACCACGACGCGCTCGCGGCGATCCGCGAGCGCATGCGCAGGGTCGAGCAGCCGCTGTGGTGGTTTCGCACCTGCGAGACCTTTGGCGCTCACTCGGGTCACGAGTTCGCGCGCGCCTGGACGAGCTTTTTCAATTGCCGCGCCGCCGGCCACACCTACGTGATCGGCCCCTACCAGAGCGGCCTCCACTCGCTAGGTCCCGGTCAACGGCCGAGCTGGTCCGCGGAAGAAGGCTTGATCGAGGGCACCCCCGACGACCCACGCAGCGCCAAGTGGTCGACGCGACGCGAGCCAAACACGATCACCTGCCTCCACGGCCAGATCCCCGCCGGCTTCTAGTCGCGAGGAGCGAAGCGACCAGACGCGCCAGCGGCTGCAGTCGGCGAAGTGCGAAACCCTCTGTGGGGGTGCTAAAAAAGCTTAGTCCAGGCGAATCCGCCGCAGCCCATCATGAGATCATTGGGGTCGGCGCTGCCGGCCAGGGCGTCCTCGGCGGTCTCGCCGTCGTAGACCGACTGGCAGTAGTAGAGGTCCTCGCTGTCCCAGGCCCAGTCGAAGCGGCTCCACAGATCGGGGAAGTACATGTTGGCCGCCGCGTTCTGGGCGATCAGCCACTGCTGCTCGTTGTCCCACTCGGTGATCGCAAAGCTGCCAGCGGCGTTTTGCCATTGTTCGGCGGTGATCGTGTGCATGTCGCCAAACTCATCGGTGTAGCTGCCGATCAGCGCGAGCGACATCTCTTCGCCGGTCTCGCCGGTCTCGCCGGTCTCGCCGGTCTCGCCGGTCTCGCCGGTCTCGCCGGTCTCGGCTCCGCCGGTCTCGGCGCCGTCATCGGCGACTCCCGACTCGCAAGCAGAAAGGACAACGAGCAGGCACGCGCTCAGCGAGGTCAGCTTGCCAAACGAACCAGTGGTACGGGTATTGATGATCATCTGAATATTGTTCGTCTCTCGCCGACGCGCGGCCCGGCTGCAGAGGGGACCGGGAGCGCGCCGCCACGGGTGAAGGCCGGCGAGCACAGCGACACCGACAGACCAGGGGCACTCGTGCCGCCTGCCCTGTCGCTCGACTGTCGTGCTGATCGCTTGGTACCGGCTCATTGCGTTCATCCTCCCCTCGAGGATGTGTTGCAAGGCACCACCTCGAGATGAGATGGCGGCTTCCGGCAGGTCTTCGGACTCGTGGGTCTTCCTAGTTGCCGCTGCTTCCCAGCTCGAGAGCCAGTGCATCTTGCGGGGTTCGTCGCCACTCACCGCTGCGGGGGCAGTCCCGGTTTCTCACCGGATTCCCTCTTGCGACGCCCGCAGCGCGGGCGAACCGGAGCGCCCCGTGCTTACCCAGCCTGACACCAGGCGTCAAAGGGTTTCGGCGACCGGGGGGCAACCCTGAGCTCACACGGGCTCAAAGGTGCCCGAGTAACCAGCGCACGCCTCGGTGCCACCGTCGGCGCCGCCCTCGACCGCACGAAAGTCGATCGTGTACACGCTGGCCTCGCGGCTGACCTTGCCCTCACACTGCTCGGTCAGGACCTCGCAGTGATGCGGATCCACGCAGCGAACCGCGACGAAGCGCAGATAGCTCGGGGCACCGCAGTCGCTGCACGCGGCGGTCGCAACAAAGCCGGGCGCCAGGGTCAGCAGCCGACCGTTGGCGTCGTCGCCCTGCTGACGCAGCTCGGCGATCAGCTCTTGCGGCAGCTCGGTGCCGACGTGCTCGTGGGCCGCGATCGCGCCCGCGTCGTGAACCGAGCGCGGTCCAGTCGCGCCCGTCGACCCATCGTGGGGTGGCTCGGGCGGCGTGGCCGACGACGACGGCGAGCCCGCACCGCACGCCCCACCAGCGAGAACAACGAGCCCCAGCAACGCGACGCGGATGCGCATCACGAGGCTATATCTCGAATCCAAAACCAAAGACAGCCGGCCCGCCGAGGCGCGATGCGCCATCGACGGGCCGGCCGTGGAGCTCGAAACGAGCCGGACTATTCTTTGATTTTGTAGGACGAGCAGGCGCGATGAGCGAGCTCCTCGGGGATCGCCTCGCCCATGCTCGAGCCGAGGTTGGCCGAGCAGACCACGGTGACGCCGTTGACGTCGGCGATGTTGAGGTAGACCTCGCCCTTGTCGTCGTCGTACTTGACGACGGTCCACCAGCCCTGGTCGGTCGTCTGCATGTCCTTGGTCACCGAAGAGATCGCGGTGCCGACCTGCATCATCATGGGCGCGGCGGCCTTGAGCTCGTCCATGTTGGTCAGCTTGTCATCAACCACGCGGATGATGATGCCGCTGAAGAACTCGTCGTTGCTCCACTTGGCGACCTTGGCGTCGGCGTCCCACTCGGGCTGCCACGCATCGTCGAGCGGCTGAAGATCGAGGCCGAGGAAGTCCTTGTCGTTGCTCGGCTGCGGACCCGTGGGCGCGGGCGCGGGCTCGGGCGCGATCTCGGGCGCGGTCTCGGGCTGCACGGCCTCTTCAAGCTGGGGGTCGTCGGTCTTCTTCGCGTCGTCCTTCGTTGCGTCGGTCTTCTTCGCGTCGTCCTTCTTGGCGTCGTCCTTCTTGTCACAGGCGATCGTGCCAAGCGCGAACACAGAGGTCAGAGCGAGAGTCGAGATGGTCTTGATGGTCTTGATGGTCATGGGGAAAGTCCCTGCTGGCGCGGAACATAGCCGCAACTCGAACGCGCTGCGCAATCATTTTGTGCGCCGCCAAAACGGCAGTTCTGGCCTGGCGCAAAACCTGTCGAGCGCTAGTTTCGGTCGGTTCTGGTCGGGTCAAAGTGGTACGCTGACGCACCGGAGAAGCCATGTCTCGACTGTTCCTCGGCCTCGACCTCCCCGACGACGTCGACTTTGATCTGTCGCTCATGGCTGGCGGGATTCGGGGGGCCCGCTGGCAAGCTGTCGAGCAGCTGCACCTGACGCTGCACTTCTTGGGGGAGCTCGACGGCGGCGAGGCGCGGCGGCTGATCGCCGCGCTCGACCAGGTCGAGACCCCGGCGTTCGAGCTGCAGCTGGGCGGCGCGGGCGTGTTCCCTCCCCGCGGCCAACCCCGGACCGCGTGGATCGGGGTGACGCGCGGGGTCGAGCCGCTCGAGCTGGCGCACCAGCGCTGCGCCCGGATCATCGACGCGTGCGGCGTCGAGCGCGACCGCCGAAAGTGGACGCCGCACGTGACCGTCGCGCGCATGGGTCGTGACGCCGACAGCCGCGAGGTCAACGAGTGGGTCCGCAACCACGCGCTGTACGCCTCGGCCAGCTTTCGCGTCGAGCACCTGCGCCTGTACTCGAGCATCCGCTCGCAGCAGGGGCCCAAGTATCGGACCGAGGCCGTGTTCGCGCTGCGTGACTGACCTGTAGATACGTAGATGCTCAGCTAGTTGGTTGGGCGGGCGCGCGCCTGCCCGTGAACAACGAGATCAACAGCGCGAGCGTGCCCACGCCCGAGAGCACCGCGAACGCGATGACCACGACCTCATTGAACTCACGCGGGTGCTCCTCGACCGGCGCGTCGCCGAGCTTGGCCGAGATCAACACCACGCCGACCAACATGCCCAGGATCATGCCCAGCGCCCGTGACTTGGCCGAGAGCGCGGACGCGACCCCGAGCGTGCGGGCGGTCGCGCTGTTCATGATGATCGTCATGTTGGGCGAGGCGAACAGCCCGAAGCCCAGGCCCTGCATCACGACGATCCCCGCCACGTAGATCAGGCTGGTCTCGGGCCCCAGCTGGGTGGCCATGAGCGTGCACGCGAGCACGGCCGCGACGCCGACGCTGGCGATCACCCTCGGCGGCGCTCGATCCGACAGCGCGCCAGCGATCGGCGCAGCCGCGGCCATCAGCAGGGAGGCCAGCGCGAGCAACAGCCCGGAGGTCTGCGCCGTCTGCCCCAGCGAGACCTGGGTATAGATGCTGAGCATGAACACCAGGCAGTACGCGCTCATGTAGACCAGCAGCTGCACGAGCAGCGCGTCGCGCATGATCGGGTGGCGGGCCAGGCCGCGCACGTCGAGCAGCGGATCGTCGAGCCGACGCTGGACCAGCACGAACAGGACCGAGAGCAGGATCCCGGCCGCCAGCAGGCCGATGCCGAGCGACCCGCTGCGGAGCGTCGCGCTCCCGGCCACCACGCACGAGACGGCGGCGACGATCAGCGCGGAGCTGGGCAGCTGAGCGGGCTGGGTCGAGCGACGCCAGCGCGACGGCAAGGTCAGCGCGACCAGCAGGTACGCGAGCATCAGCAGCGCGGCGCCGACGAAGAACACCGCCCGCCAGCTCGCGACGCGGATCAACAGACCCGCGCAGACCGGACCCAGCGTCAGCCCGGCATACACGGCGCCGAGCAGCGCCCCGTAGGCCTTGCCGCGTCGCTCGGGTGGGACGATGTCGGCCACCAGCGCCGGGCCGGTGGCCGCGATCGCGGCCGACATCACCCCCTGGACCAGCCGCAGCAGCAAGATCCCCGGGATCCACGACACCCACCCGATCAGCGCGGTGGCGATCGCAAACCCGAGCAGCGCGAGCTTATAGATGGTGCGCTTGTCGGTCGCGTCGGCGAGCCGGCCGATCGGCAGCAAGAACGCCAAGCTGCCGGCCAAGAACACCGTCGCCACCAGGCCCAGCGTGGTCGCGCCGGCCTCGAGCTCGACGCCCATGCTCGGCAGCGCGACCGCGACCCCCGAGAACATGAACGGCGGCGCCACCTGTGACGCGACGATCGCCGCGATCAATATGCTGTCCTTGCTGGCCACCGACAGCTCCTGCTAGCGACGGTCCGCGAGCTCCGTCCAGCGCTCGGCCAGCCGCGTGGCCTCGGCCCGCGCGGCCTCGAGCTTGGGGAAGAACGCCTGCTGCGCGGCCACGGGCCGCTCGTAAAAGTCGGCGCCCGCGAGCTCGGCCTCGAGCGAGCTGACCTGCTGCTCGGCCTCGTCGACCCGCTCGAGCAGGCCCTCGAGCTCGAGCTCCTCGGCGTAGGTGAGCTTGGCCTTGGGCTGCGCGCGCTGGGCTGGTTCGGGCTCGGGCGCGGGCTGAGCTTGGGTCTGGACCCGCGCGGGCGCGGGCTCGTCCCGCGCGCTGAGCTTGCGGCGCTCGACGTAGTCGGCCCACCCGCCCGCATGCCGGACCAGCGCCCGGTCCTCGAACACCAGCAACCCGGTCGCGACCCGGTCGAGGAACCAGCGATCATGGGTGACCACGAGCACGGCGCCCGGGTAGTCACCGAGCGCGTCCTCGAGCGCCGTCAGGGTCATGACGTCGAGGTCGTTGGTCGGCTCGTCGAGGATCACCAGGTTGGCCCCGGTCCGCAGGGTCTTGGCCAGCGCGACCCGGGCCCGCTCGCCGCCCGACAGCGTGCCCACCTTTTGGCGCTGGGCGTGGGTGTCGAACAAGAAGCGCTCGAGGTAGCTGCGCAGATCGAGCTCGGTGTCGCCCAGCACCACCCGCGAGCTGCCCTCGCCGACGTTGTCGAACACGCTCTTGTCGTCGTCGAGGCCGCCGCGGGACTGCTGCAAGAACGCGATCTGGGTCCGCTTACCCATCCGCACTTCACCGGCCGCGGGCGCGAGGTCGCCGGTCAACACCCGCAATAATGTAGTCTTGCCGCACCCGTTGGGCCCGACGATACCCAGCCGCTCGCCCTTGCTCAGCTGCAGGTCGACGTGCTCGAGCAGGCGGCGCTCGCCGATCTCCACGTCCAGGCCCTCGGCGTCGAGGATCGTGCGTCCGAGCCGCTCGCCGCTGATCTCGATCCGGGCCGCGACCTCGCGCTTGGGCCCGACCTGATCGCGCACGGCCTCGACCCGATCGACGCGGGCCTTTTGCTTGGTGCTGCGGGCCTTGGGGTTGCGGCTGAGCCACTCGAGCTCGCGCCGCAAGAAGTTGCGCCGGTTGGAGTCGACACGATCCGCGTGGGCCTCGCGCTCGGCCTTGGCCTCGAGGTAGCGGACCCAGCCGCCCTGGTAGACGTGAATGACGCCCTGCTCGACCTCGATCGTGCGGGTGACCAGGCGATCGAGCAGGTAGCGATCGTGGGTCACGAGGATCAGCGCGCCCTTGAACCGATTCGCCAGCCAGCCCTCGAGCCACTCGATGGTCTCGAGATCCAGGTGGTTGGTCGGCTCGTCGAGGATCGCCAGGTCGGGGTTGGTGACCAGCAAGCGCGCGAGCGCGACCCGCCGCCGCTCGCCGCCGCTCATCCGATCGACCAGGGCCTCGGGCTCGGTGATGCCGACCATGCCGAGCAGCGCGAGCGCCTCGTGACGCTGATCCCAGCCGCCGAGGCGCTCGATCTTGCTGGCCAGATCGGCCTGCTCTTGCAGCAGCGCGTCGAGCCGCGGGCCCGGATCGCCGGACAGCAGCCGCGAGACCTCGTCGTGGCGATCGACGGCCTGCTGCCAGCTCTCGAGCCCCGCGAGCACGGCGTCCACGGCCCGCAGCCCCGCCGCGAACTCGGGCTCCTGCGAGAGATAGCCGACCCGCAGCCCGCCACGGCGGACGACCTCGCCAGCGTCGGGCTCCTCGGCGCTCGCGATGATCCGCGCGAGCGTGGACTTGCCCGAGCCGTTGCGGCCGACCAGACCGACCCGCTCCCCCTCGTCGATCGACATGCTCGCGCCGCGCAGGACCTCGTGGATGCCGTAGGTACGGCGAACTTCGCGTGCGCTGAGGATCGTCACGGCGCGGAGCATAACCGTCCGCCCCGACAACGCCATGGCTGCGGTGGCTGCTGGACCGGCGACCGGCTTGTCGCCGCGTGATAGCCTCGCGCGGTGGATCGACCCGTGGATAGACTCGCGCTCGCGCTGCTGGTGTTCGCGCTCGCCTGGCTGACGCCGCCGCGCGCTCATGCGCAGCTCCCGTCACCGATCGTCCGGGACTCGCACGCCGCCTTCGAGGTCGAGATGTTGGACGAGCTCGCCGCGCTCGAGCCCGACGTCCGCGATCTGTGGATCGAGGCCACCGCGGCTCGCGAGGAACGAGACTTTGATCGCGCGGCCGAGCTCTACGCCGCGGTGCTCGACAACCACCCGCGGTTTGACCACGCGCTGCGCCGCCGCTGCTCGGTCTACACTCAGCAAGAGCTCTACTCGCTCGCGATCACCGACTGCCGCGCCGCCTACGAGCTGGCCGAGCGCCCCGAGAACGCGGTGTCGCTGGCCCTGGTGCTCAGCGCCCCGTCGGCGCTGCGCGACGTCGATCGGCGCGGCCGACTGGTACAACCCGGCGTGGCTGTTCCTCGTCGGCTTCAACAAGGTGTTCTTGCGGATCTCGCAGGGCGCGTCGCGGCTGCAAGAGGTCCTGGCGGATCGCTGGGCGGCGCGCTGCTGCGGGGCCTCCAGCTTCGAGCGCGGGCTACGTCACGCGATCGCGGCCCAGCTTCGCTTCGAGCTCCACGCCAACGCGACGATCAACGAGGTCCTCGAGGCTCGCCACGGTCTGCCCAATCTCTATGCCTATACCCCGGCCCAGCTGCCCGCGGAGGCCGGCCGGATCGACGAGCTCGTCGAGGCCCACGTCAACGCCGAGCCCTCACCCAACGATAGCCACCCGCGACCGGCGGATCGGTTCCGCTGGGCCCACGCGCTGTCGACCCAGGCGAGCCATGACGACGCCCACGGCCAACCATGCTGGGAGCTGTTCGTGGACCGCGAGCAGATCGAGGAGCGGATGACCGGTGTCATCCGCGCCAACGTGGCCGCCCAGACCGCGAGGGTGATCCCGGCGGACCCGGACCAACGCGTGCGTCGCCAGCGAGTCCTCAGCTGATACGGCTGGCGGGCTGCTAGCCTAGCCCTTGGCTCGACCGAGCAGATCGGCGAGGAAGCTCAGGCGGTGCCGCGCTTGCTTGTCACCGAGCTGCTCGGCCCGTTGGTAGTGCCTCCGGGCCCGCCCATAGTCGAGGACCTTCATGCAGGCGTCCCCCATGAACAGGTGCAGCTCCGCGCGCTTGGGTCGCAGCCGCGAGGCCTGCTCCGCGTAGCGCAGGGCGTCGCGAAACTCGCCGCGATCGTAGCTGATGCGGTGCAGCCCAACGAGCGCGGTGATGTTGTGGGCGTCGAGCTCGAGCATGCGGTGATACAGGCTCGCGGCCCGCTCGAGCTGGCCAGCGCCGTAGGCCTCTTTGGCCTCCGACAGGGTGGAGTCGACGCTGTCGAGGCTGCCGCCGTCGGATCGGCGCCGCGGTGCGTCTGCGATCGGCTTGTCGCGCCGCGGGCCGGGGACCGGGCCGCGGGCCACCCGGGTCGGCTCGTCGTCCGAGTCCGCGACCTCGTCGGCCTCCGACTCGGCGCGCAGATCCTCGAGCAACACGTCGACCTCGGCCGCGGAGCGAGCGGGGAGCTGTCCCGCGTGGCTCAAGGTCTCCAACGCACGGTAGCGCGCCTCTGGATCAGGTTGCGCCAAGCTCGCGAGCGGCGCGACCGCGACGAGCTCGTAGTTCGCGAAGTCGCCAGCCGCGGCCTTGTCCCGCAGCCCAGCCAGCGCGATCAAGCTGAGCCTCGCGCGCTCGCCCGCGCGGGGATGATCGGGCTCGAACACCAGGGCCTGCGCGTAGAACTCGCGGGCAAAACCGCGGCCGCCGGGGCGCTCCCAGTAGGTGTCGCCGAGCCCAACTAAGGTGCTGGAGAACTCCTCGCGCAGCTGCTCGCCGACGTCGAGCGCCCGCTCGCTACCACGCGCGTCGAGCCGCTCGAGCTCGATCAGCACACGGTACGCGGTGTCGGCCTCGGGCTCGTCGACGGCGGGGTAGATCCAGCGCGCGTGGGCAGCCGCGACGCTGGCCCGCTCGCTCAGCGCGGCGAGCTCACGCTCGACCTCGGTGACCACGACCTCGCGCGCGTTCGCGTGGAGCTTCCAGCCAACCAAGCCACCGAGCCCGACCAGCCCGACCAGCGCAGCGGCGAGCACGATCCGTCGGTTCTGCGAGCGCCGGTCTTCGCTGCGCAGCTGGGCGAGCCCTCGCTCGAGCCGCGCCGTCGCGTCGCCAGGGAGCTCGGGCGCGGGCAGGTCATCCCACGCCGTCCGCAGGCCAAGCGAGAGCTGGAGCTCGATCAACGCGGCCTCGAGCTCGGCCGCGCTGGCGTAGCGGTCGCGCGACTGCTTGGCCATGCAGCGGAGGATCAGCGCGTCGAAGCCGACCGGCAAGAACCCTTCGACGAGCTCCGAGGGCGGCACGGGCTGCTCGAACAGGTGATCATCACGCAGGCGCGCGGCGTCGGTCCGGGCGAAGGGCAGCCGGCCCGTGGCGAGCTCGTACAGGGTGATCCCGAGCGAGTAGATGTCGGTCCGCGCGTCGGTGTTTTGGCCCTTGCACTGCTCGGGCGACATATAGGCCGGGGTCCCGGCTCCGTTTGACTCTTTGGGCCCCTCGAGCAGCGCGGCCAGGCCAAAGTCGACGATCTTCACATGCTCGCGACCGCGGGCATCGGCGGTGATCATGATGTTCTCGGGCTTGATGTCGCGATGCACGAACCCGACCTGGTGGGCGGCCTGCAGGCCCTTGCACACCTGTCGCGCGAGCCCGATCAGCCGGGCAGGATCACAGGGACACGCGCCGTCTCGGCCCGACCGTGCGACCTGGTCCGCGTGCAGGCTCACGCCATTGACCAGCTCCATCAGGTACATGAGTCGGCCGTCGCTCAGCTCCTGAAAATCGAAGATCTCCACGATCCACGGCGATCCAATGTGGCTGATCGTCCGCGCCTCTTGCCGAAAGTGTCGGGTCCGCGAGGGGTTCTCGCTGTGGTGCAGCAGCTTGGCCGCATAGTGCCGCTCGATGTCGAGGTGCTGGACCTCGAACACCATGCCCATGCCGCCCTGCCCTAGCCATCTCACGATCTGGTACCGGGTCCCGGGGATCTCACTGCCCGGGACGAGCTTGGGCTGGCGATCGTTGGGGCTGATGGCCGTCTCTGCCGTGCTCGACATCCGATCGGGCTGAGTGTGGCTCAGCTGCGATGTTCGGTGAGTGCCTGGGTGTATCGCTGCCATGTCGCTCCATCCTCAATGCTCGAGGAGACTCAAAATCGCCCCCGCAGGGCGAAGCCCCCCTCAGATTGGCCAGGTTCGCCGCGCTGGGCCCATACCACCAACCCAACGCCGGTCGCTGTTGCGATGCCACCGGCCGTAGCGAGGCCTATGCCGAGAGGAAGAGTATCGTACACGAACTTGCAATTGCCGTATGCGTCAATGTTGCGTTCTGAGCACCTGCCCATCCATGGCTTGTTGTCGAGGGCGATCAACACCGAGCCAGCCACGCCCATGACGAGCCCCAGGCTCATGGTCGCCCACCCCGGCGCGGTCGAGCGTCGCTTGGCGGCCGGGAGCAG
The DNA here is from genome assembly GCF_002994635.1 of Enhygromyxa salina. GTDB lineage: Bacteria > Myxococcota_A > Polyangia > Nannocystales > Nannocystaceae > Plesiocystis > Plesiocystis salina_B. The sequence goes on from NZ_PVNL01000142.1 coordinate 18,027, forward strand.
CTCGAAGTGCTGGTGCTCGTTGACGCGGCTGACAATCTGGACTGTTCGTTCTTGGCGATGGTAGCCGGGCGCGTAGACCTCGATCCGGTGCTCGCCGCTCGGCAGCTCGCCGACCCACGGCGTCCGGTGGTGACGACCCGGCCTGCGTCCGTCGATCCGCAGCCGCGCGTCCGCTGGCGCGCTGCTGATCTGAAGCCGCCCAGGAGCGGTCTCGAGCGCGTCCAGACGCCCACACAGTGCATGGAGATCGCTCGCGAACTGATCCTCGAACTCGGCCAGACTGCATAGGTCGCAGCGCGAATCGACGATCAGCGGCGCGTCGAGCTGGGGCGCGGTCACCTCCCAATGCAGCGTGTAGTCGCGGGTGTTCCCACTGATCAACAGCGCAATTGTGGGGGCATCGTCGGGACAATCTTCGGTGCACGGTGGCGGCTCGCAAGCGCGCGGGAGCACGTCTTCGAAGGTTGCGAGCAGCGAGACCTGCTCGTGACTGGGGATCCCCTCGCCAAAGCTCAGACCCGGAGCGGGCTCCTGCATGACAATTTGGCCGAGCAAGGCCAGCGCGATAACGCTCACCGCCCACCTCCGCGACGCGGTCGCTCACACATGCGTGGCGTCCTCAATTCATTGGCCATCCCACCATGCTAGCTCAACAACTGTCGATGCGTGACAGGCCAAACGACCACTCGCCAGCTCGAACAATTGAAGAAGGGTCACCGCCGGTCGAAAACGACCATTGCGATGACCCCAGTGGCGCGAAAGTGGCCCGAAGGCCCACCTTCACCCGGAGTGCTCAATACCGGTAATGCTCGGGCTTATAGGGCCCCTGGACCGGCAAACCGAGGTATTCGGCCTGCGCGTCGGTGAGCTTGGTGAGCTTGGCGCCGACCTTCTCGAGGTGCAGCGCGGCAACTTCTTCGTCGAGGTGCTTGGGCAGCACGTAAACCTTGCCGGCCTCGTACTTCTCGGTTTCTTGCCAGAGCGTGAGCTGGGCCATCACCTGATTGGTGAAGCTGTTCGACATCACGAAGCTCGGGTGCCCGGTCGCGCAGCCCAGGTTCACCAGGCGGCCGCGGGCCAACAAGATGATCGCGTGGCCGTCGGGGAAGATGAAGCGATCGACCTGCGCCTTGACGTTGATCTCCTGGATCTCGGGATCATTGACGAGCGCGGCGACCTGAATCTCGCTGTCGAAGTGGCCGATGTTACAGACGATCGCCTCGTCCTTCATCTTCCGCATGTGATCGATGGTGATCACGTCGCAGCAGCCAGTCGTGGTCACGAAGATGTCGCCGATCGCAGCGGCGTCTTCCATGGTCGTGACCTCGTAGCCCTCCATCGCGGCCTGCAGCGCGCAGATCGGGTCGATCTCGGTGACCAGCACGCGGGCGCCGAAGCCCCGCATCGACTGGACGCTGCCCTTGCCGACGTCACCGTAGCCACACACGACCACGGTCTTGCCCGCGACCATGATGTCGGTCGCGCGCTTGATCCCGTCGGCGAGGCTCTCGCGGCACCCGTAGAGGTTGTCGAACTTGCTCTTCGTGACCGAGTCGTTGACGTTGATCGCCGGCATCTTCAGGCCACCCTTCTCGGCCATCTTGTGCAGGTTGTGCACGCCGGTGGTGGTCTCTTCGGACACGCCCTTGATGTCCCCGACCAGCTCCGGGTGGTCGCGGTGCACGAGCACCGTCAGATCACCGCCGTCGTCGAGCAGCAGGTTGGGGCCGCTGCCGTCGGGCCAGGTCAGGGTCTGCTCGACGCACCACCAGTACTCTTCTTCGGTCTCGCCCTTCCACGCGAACACGGGCACGCCGGTCACCGCGATCGCGGCGGCCGCCTCGTCCTGGGTCGAGTAGATGTTGCACGACGACCAGCGCACGTCGGCTCCGAGCGCGGTCAAGGTCTCGATCAGCACGGCCGTCTGCACGGTCATGTGCAGGCAGCCGCAGATCCGTGCGCCGGCCAGGGGTTTTTGGGCGCCGTAGCGCTCGCGCAGGCTCATGAGCCCAGGCATCTCTTTTTCGGCGAGAGCGATCTGCTTGCGGCCGGCCTCGGCGAGCGAGATGTCGGCGACCTTGTAGTCGGGAGTGTTGTCTTGACGCGCTGCTGACATGATGTGTCCGTGTTCTCGTTTGGGTGAATTCAGCGATAGTGCGGGACCCAGCCGGCGCTGTCTTGGAACAGGCGCACGCAGCGGATCTGCTGGCTATCGGTCAGGTAAAACCGGTGGTAGCGGTCCTTGGGGACCACGATGAGGTCGCCCGCTTCGACGGTCACGCGCATCCAACGGTCCGCGTCGTCGCGGATGTCGAAGATGCCCGCGCCCGCGAGCACGAACCGAACCTCGTCGTCCGTGTGGAGGTGCTCGTCGGCGAACTTCGCACAGATCGCGCCGAGGTTGGCGGTGTCCGGGTGCAGCTCGATGACGTCCTGCTCGATGTAGCCGCGCTCGCGCTTGAGCGCGTCGAGGCTGGGCTGGTAGGCGTCGTCGACCAGGTTCAGGCGCTCGTAGGTCACGCCGACGCTGCGCAGGTGCTCGACGTCGAGCGCGGGATAGTCGGTTTGGGGATCGATCCAGGCGAGCTGCATGGTGAAGCCTCAGGTGAGCGGAAGCCCCACGCGGTGAGCCTCGACGGCGGCGCGCATGAGGTAGTCCAGGCACTCGGCCTGGGTCTTGGCGTGGACCCAGTCACGGCCCCACACGTAGATGCCGTGACCGGCGACGATCACGGCGTCGACGTCGGGGTAGGCGCGCATGGCCTCCGCCATGGAGTCGGTGAGCTGGGACTCGCGGGCCGTGTTGGGGATGATCGGGACCCGCAGCTGGTCGAAGCAGCCGTGGCCGCGCAGGCCCTTTTGCATCTCGAGGTTGCTGGTGCGGAACTCGCCAGCGGTGCCGTCGGGGCTCGCGAGGCGGGCGGCGAGCACGGCCCACAGCGAGTGGCTGTGCAGGACCGCCCCCGCGTCGCGGTCGCGAAACGCGTTGAAGAACAGCGGCTGGCACTCGGAGATGCGCAAGCTGGGGTCGCGCGGGGGCTCGAGGACCTCGACGCGGTCCCACACGCCGTCGGCGAGCAGCAGCACGTCGGCGGGATCGATGCGCTCTTTTTGGACGCCCGAGGGGGCGATCCACACGCCGTGCTCATCGCGGATCGAGATCCCACCGCCGGTGCCGCTGACCCACCCGAGCCCGTAGAACTGCTGGCACAGCTCACAGATCAGCTTGGCTGTGCTGCGATCACGCCGGGGCAGGCGAGATGGTTCTGCGGCGGGCGAGGACATGCGAGGCGGGCGAAGGATATACCGTGATGCCCGCGCGACCACACCCCAGGCCACCTGCGGACCGTGCGTAAGCTCGTGCGAATTACGGTGTTTCCCGCCCTCTCAGCGAGGTGCGGCGCGCCCCGCCCTCGCGCCAGGCGATAGCATCTCGGCGTGCGCCACCAGCCTAGCCCTGCGATCTCCCTGGTCCTCGCGCTCGGCTGCGCGATTGGCTGCGCAGCCTGTCGGTCCGGCGAGCCGGCCTCCACCGCCAGCGACCAGCCGCCGCCCAAGCTCGCCGAGGCCCCGATCCCCGCCACGCCCGACCCGACCCCGTCGGACCCGCCACACGATCCCGACCGGGCCGACAAGCTGCGTGACCTCGACGACATGTGCAAGGCCGTCGACCACGACTACGCCGACGGCACGCTTCGCAACTACTACAGCGGGCTCGAGCTGCGGACCCCCTGGGGCACGACGCTGCGCGAGCTGGGCGACGAGTCGACCACGCCCGGGCGGACCCTCGAGCAGGCCGCCGCCGAGCTGGCTGTGAGCCCGACGGATCCGGGCCTCGAGCACTGCGCCAAGCTGTTCGACTACCTCGACGAGGTCGAGTGACCGGACTTCGGGTTCGCGAGCCTCGACTAGAGCCCAAGAAAAACTTGTCCACCAAGTGACGCAGCGCATGCAATGATACGCGCGCGTCCGCGTCGAACGCCCCCACGGAACCTAGCCCATGATCATGCGTAACTCCCTGTCCTTCCTCGCCAGCGCAGCCACGCTGGCATTTATCTCCCTCTACTCCTCCAACGCCGACGCTGGCCGGCTCGACGCCTGCGGTGACATCTTCGTCGAGGCTGGTGCCAACTGTGAAGTCCTGGTCGAAGGCGGCTGCCTGGCCGAGTGCGAGCCGGTCGCGTTCACGGCCTCATGCGCCGCCGAGGGTTCGATCTCGTGCCAGGGCGAGTGCAACATCGACGCAGACGTCGAGTGCACCGCCAGCTGCCAGGGCAGCTGCGAAGCCGAGTGCGAGGTCGACCCGGGAACCTTCGACTGCAAGGCCTCGTGCGAGGGCAACTGCTCGGCCGACTGCTCGGCCGCGTGTGCCTCCGACAGCAACTCGGCCGAGTGCCAGGCATCGTGCAAAGCCACCTGTGGGGCCGAGTGCGACGCCAGCTGCACGATCGAGCCGGGCCAGGCCGACTGCATGGCCCAGTGTCAGGGTTGCTGCGGCGGCGAGTGCCGGGCCCAGGTCAACATGGACTGCCAGATCGGCTGCCAGAGCGATCTGTACGTCGAGTGCAAGGCGGATCTCCAGGGTGGCTGCGAGGTCCAGTGCGAGAAGCCCGAAGGCGCGATCTTCTGCGACGGCCAGTTCGTCGACGTCGGCAACGTCCAGAGCTGCGCCAACGCGCTGCGCGATCTCCTGGACATCGAGGTCGAGTTCCAGGCCGAGGCCTCGGCCTCGCTCTCGTGCGCGGTCACTGACGATCCCGCCCGTGGCGGCGCGGCGCTGATGGGCTTCGGCCTGCTGTGCCTCGCGGGTCTCGGTCGGCGCCGTCGGGTCTGACCGAACCGGCGCCCGCCCGCCCGGCCCCGCCGGCCCCATTTGATGGCCGCGGGGTGACTTCGGTGGCAAACTCGACCCCCCAGGTCACGCCCGCGCAGATCCGCGCGGGCGTAACCGTGGGGCGAGCTGGGGCGAACGCCAGCCGGAGTGCCAACATTGACGCGAAGCACGAACGACGGCGGCCCGACCAAGAAGAAGCTGCCGTTCGTGCGGCGAATGTTGACCGCCCAGGGCCGCAGCCTCGAGATCACCAAGGCCGGCTACCTGTTCATCGTGCTGACCCTCGCGGTCGGGTTCGCGGCGATCAACTCGGGCGCGAACCTGCTGCATGTCCTGTTCGGCTGCCAGATCGGCCTGATCATTGCGAGCGGGATGCTGTCGGAGAACATGGTCCGGCGGGCGATCGTGCGGCGGCGCATCGCCTCGCCCCTGCACGCGGGCGGCCGCGGGGCGCTGATCGTCGAGCTCCGCAACGCCAGCGCCCGCGGCGACATGATCTCCGTCAGCGTCGAGGATGACGACCGGGTCGACAGCGCCGACAAGACCGAGCCCGTGTTCTCGGTCGCGGTCCCCGGCGGCGGCGTCACGACCTTGCACGCCAGCGTGACCATGCAGCGGCGGGGCCTCCACTCGCTGCCCAAGGCCGTCGTCGCCACCCGGTTTCCGTTTGGGCTGTTCGTCAAGCGCCGCGACCTGCCCGGCCGCGAGCGCGTGCTGGTGTATCCGCGCATCCACCCGGTCGAGCCCGCGCCGCTGCAGGAAGCCCGCGCGGGCGTCGGCGAGGCCAAGGGCGCCCGCGATCGCGCGGGTGAGTTCTTTGGCCTGTCGGAGTACCGCGAGGGCCAAGAGCTGCGACGGATCCACTGGCCCGCGACGGCGCGGCTCGGCCGAGCGGTCGTGCAGGAGTACGAGTCCCGCGGTGAGGCCGAGCAGATCCTGGAGCTCGCCCCCGGTCGCGCGGGCGAGGCCAGCTTCGAGACGGCGATCGAGCGGGTGGCCTCGCAGGTGGTCGCGCTGCTCCGCGAGGGCCGCGTCGCGACGGGCCTGCGCTACGCCGACGAGATCGCCATCGAGCCCGGGATCGGCCCGGCCCACGAGCGCCGCCTGCTCGAGTTCCTGGCGTTGGTCGGGCTCGAGCGCGACCCTCTCGACGCCGGCTTCGAGGCTGACGCTGCTGGCGACGGGCCCGAGCCAGCGCAGGGTAAGGGGCGCGCCGCGTGACCTGGCTCGAGCACCTCGCGCGGGTGTTTGGCGGCAAGCGTCACGGGCTGGTCCGCCTGCGCGACACCGCCAGCTTGCTGCAGGCCGCGATCGCGGTGGTGGCCGTGAGCGCGGCCCAGTCCGCCAGCGTGTGGGCGGTTGGCCTGACCGTCGTGCTGGCTGGCTGGGCGATGGCCCGCCCGCTGCCCGAGGTCGCGAGCAGGACCTCGCAGAACCTGTGGACCCTGGGCATCGTGCTGGCGATCGTGGTCAGCGGCGCGCGGGCGTTCATGTTTGGCGGCGAGCTGCTGATCGCGGGCGTCGACTTCTTCTTGCTCATGATCGTGCAGCGCCTGTTCAACCGACAGCGCTCCCGCGAGCACATGCAGCTGCTCATGCTCGGGTCCGTGCTCATGGTGATCGCCGCGGTGATCGACGCCGAGCTGCACTACCCGGCGTTGCTGGCCCTGTACCTGCCCACCGCCACGCTCGCGCTGATCGTCAACCACCTGCTGTCCGAGGGTGAGCGCCTCGGCCGGCGCGTCGAGTTCGAGGTCGATCGCTACGCGACCCGCGAGCTCTCGCGCCTCAACCGGGCCGCGCTGCAGGTCACGATGATCGCCGTGGCCGCGGGGCTGCTGACCTTCATGCTGTTCCCCCGGTTCGGCGCGGGCGTGTTCCTGCGCGGCAACCTGTACGGCAACGAGACCGTCGGCTTCTCCGACTCGGTCCGGCTCGGCGGGTTCGGCACGATCAAGAACGACGCCACCGTGGTCATGCACTTGCTGCCGCTCGACGGTGAGCCAGCGCAGACCCGGCTGACCTGGCACCTGCGCGGGAGCGCCTTCGACAGCTACGCGGCCGGCAGCTGGGGCCGCTCGCGCGACGCCATCCACGGAGATCTGAGCTCGAAGCTCGGCTACTACATCTTGCAAGAAGATGGCGTGCCGCTCGGCGAGGTCATCGCCGCGCCCTACCGATTCGGCGGGACCTCCGGCAAGACGATCGAGCCCCGCCGGATCCCGGGCTTCGCGGGCGCCAACCAGACCGTGCGAGTCCTGGTGACCATGGAGGACATCGGCACCGACCTGCTGTTCGCCGCCGGCCGGCCGTTGGCGTTCTCGCTGGCCCCGCGCGGACCGCTGGAAGAGCGCAACCGGCTCGGGCTCGACGTCGACGACCAAGTCCGCGTGCTCGATCGCCAACCTGGCCCGATCCAGTACGAGTTCGTCGGTCGCGTGGGCGAGCCCGAGCGCCGCGAGCTGCAGGCGATCGGCGACCCCGAGGTCCCCACGCCGCTCACGGCGTACATCGACCGCGCCCGGCTGTCGGCGGCGTTTCACGAGCTGGCCGTGAGCATCACCGCCGACGCGAAGACCCGGCTCGACAAGGTCGAGGCCGTGCAGCGCTACCTGCTGCAGAACTACAGCTACAGCCTCGATCAGCCCCTCTCCGATCGAGTCCGCAGCGGCGAGCTCGACCCGATCGAGGGCTTCTTGTTCGACACCAAGGCCGGCCACTGCGAGTACTTTGCGACCGCGATGGCGCTGCTGCTGCGCGAGGTCGACGTCCCCACGCGCAACGTCAACGGCTTCTACGGCGCCCACTACAACAGCCTCGGAAGCTTCTACGCGGTCCGCCAGGCCGACGCGCACTCGTGGGTCGAGGTCTACTTCGACGACCTGGGCTGGGTCACCTTCGATCCGACCCCGCCCGGTGGTCGCACCGCCGGGGACAACGCCAGCTGGTTCCCGCGCCTGGCCAACGTCGCCGACGCGCTGCGCGACGCCTACCTGGCCTACGTCATCGACTACAACCTCAGCGACCAGATCGAGGTCCTCGAGCAGCTCGGCGTCGAGCGCCAGGGTCGCAACCTTCAGATCAACTGGCGCCAGCTCGGACCGTGGCTGATCGGCGCGGCGGCGCTCGGCCTCGGCCTCATCATGCTGGTGTTCGGCTACCGCAGCTGGCGACGGCGCGCCGACCCGTCGCACCCCGAGATCCAGATCTACCAAAAGCTGCTCGCCGCCATGCAGCGGCGCGAGCGAGGCCGCCACGAGCACGAGTCCGCGCGCGCGTGGGCGGATCGGCTGCGGGAACGAGGTGCCCCGGAGGCCGCGGCGCTGCGTGAATTCGCGGCCTATTACGATGAACTTCGGTTCGCCGAGGACCGACCGAGCCCCGCGATGTTGATCGAGCTGCGTGCGCGCGCCGAGGCGGTCTTGGCGAGCGAGACTCGCTGACTGGTTCGGGGTTGTCTGTCGTGCGCGGGGGGTCCTCGAATCTAGCGCGCGCGCGGCCGCATCAGCAGCGGCCGAGCCAAGCGCAGCGTGGAGATCGGACGAACCCCGATCTCATCGTCGTCCACGCGCGTGAGCTGAAACCGCGAGACGATCGTCGCAAGCGCGACGATGATCTCGATCATCGCAAAGTGCTCCCCCAGACACGCCCGACGGCCACGCACAAACGGCAGGTAGCTGTAGGGGTCGATTGCATCGACGCGATCGGGCGCGAATCGGTCGGGATTGAAGCGCTCGGGATCCGCCCAGAACTCCGGGTGGCGATGGATCACGTAGGGCAGGATCGTCACGCTCTCCCCGGCTCGCACCTCGATGCCCTCGAACGCGTCGTCGGCCACCGCCCGGCGGGTGACCCCCGGCACGGGCGGGTACAGTCGCATGGTCTCGAGCACTACCTGTCGGGCGACCACCAGCGACTCGACGTCCTCGGGCTGCGCGGGTCGTCCCCCGAGCACGCGCTCGGCCTCGGCCAGGACCCGCGCCTCGATCTCGGGGTGACGCGCGAGCAGATACAGGGCCCAGCTCAGCACCAGTCCCGAGGTCTCGTGGCCCGCGAGGATCAGCGACTTGATCTCGTCGAGCAGGTGCTGATCGCTCATGCCCAGGTTGGTGTCGGGGTGCCTGGCGTCGAGCATGCGCGTGAGCATGTCGACCTCGCCCGCCCGGGCGCCGCCGCTGGCGAACGGACACCCGCCGCGCGCCTGGGCCACGCGGCCGTCGTCGATCAAGCGGCGAACGCTGCGGTTGAGGCGGTGCTCCGCTGCGCGGGCGCGACGGTTTCCCGGGGTCGGGAGCCACGGCGGGAGCAACCCCATGCTCAGCATCTGCTTGGTGCCCTGGGCCAGACAGATCTCGAGGGCCTCGCCGATCACCGCGGCCTCGTTGGCGAAGTCGGACCGGAAGATCGCGTTGCCCAACACCCGCAGCGCGAAGCCCTGCATGCTGTGGCCGACGTCCACGCTCTGGCCCTCGGCCGCTGCGGCCCGCCAGTGATCCGCCAGCACGGCGAGCTCGGCGTTGATCGTGGGCAGGAACCGGGCGACCTGATCGAGCCGAAATTCGGGCGCCAGCAGGCGTCGCTGCCGGGTCCAGACCTCGCCCTCGCTGACCAAGATCCCGTCGCCGATCAGCGGCCGCAGCAGGTCGTAGTCGGGGCCCTTGGGGTAGTTGAGCACGTTGGTGCGAAGCACATGCTGGACCAAGCGCGGGTGGCACAGGTACACGCTCGGGGCGCCCAGGCGCCGACAGAACACGTCGCCCTGGCGCTGATGATGATGCTGCGCGTCCGCGGTGTAGTTGCTCAAGAACACCGACAGCCGCCGGAGCTCCTCGATGAGCGGCAGCTTGCGCCGGACAAACCGAACCGGCGAAACACCAGCACCCGCCAGCTCCTCGACATAATCCATATCCAACCGAACATTAGCGCCTTCACCTCGAATTTTCACCTCTTCACGTGATCAGCACCCCAGAGGCCATGAAGGGTCGCACTCGGTGATCTTCGCACGCTGGCGATCCGCCGGTTGCACGCGGCCCCCGTCGCTGGTTCGATCGGCCCTGTGGCCCGTCGCCTGAGCAACTCCATCGGGATCGACGACGCGCCCTTCGATCGTCGTCACCGCGGCGACGTGGCGATCGTGGGGGTGGTGTTCACGCGCACCCGCCTCGATGGGGTGATGACGGGCAAGCTGCGGCGCGACGGGGCCAACGCCACACACGCGATCGCCGAGCTGGTCGAGCGCTCGCCGTTCGCCGCCCACGCGCAGGTGCTGCTGCTCGGCGGCATCACCTTCGCCGGGTTCAACGTCGCGGACATCCACGCGCTGCGCGAGCGGCTGTCTACGCCCGTGTTGGTGCTCGCGCGCAGGCGGCCGCGCCTGGCGGTGATCCGCGAGGCCCTGCTCGACAAGGTGCCCGGCGGCGCGCGCAAGTGGGCGCTGATCGAGAAGGCCGGGCCGATGGAGGCCTGCGCGGGGCTGTTTGTCCAGCGCGCCGGCCTCGAGCTCGATCAGGCGGCGCAGGTGATCCGCGAGCTGACGATCCACGGCAAGCTCCCCGAGCCGGTTCGGATCGCGCACCTGATCGCCGGGGGCTACGCGGAAGGCGTCAGCCGAGGCCGCGCGTGAGGCGTGAAATAAACTCACGAGATTGCTGCAAACCGAGCGCAGCCGGGCCGATAGCCCTCGGGCCATGTCCTGGAACCCACCGATCTGTCATCACTGTCACGCCTCCTCGACCCGGTTCGAGACCACTGTCCCCCACGGCCCGCCCTTCGCGTTCGGCGTCGGCTGGATCTGCTCGGTCTGTCGCGGCCGGACCCTCGAGCTGTGCACCGTCGGCCCCGAGCCGGACGATCCCAGCTGCTGCCTCAACTGTGGGGCGGCGGCGGTCACCGCCAGCGACGAGCCGCGCGTCCCCTGTCGCGAGTGCGGCGCCGATCACCAGCTGCTCGTCGCCCGGGTCCGCGAGCACTGCGGGCTCCCACCGTGCACGGAAAAGATCCGCGCCCTGCGAGCCAGCGGCCTGCATCGGGTGGCGTTCAACGCGGTGCTGCTGCAGCTGCGGGCCAACCCCGACGACCCGGAGGCCCTCCACACCAAGGCCAAGCTGCTCGTCGACGTGCATCGGCCCGAGCAGGCCCTGCCGCTGATGCGCCGGGTCGTGTCGCTCGGGGGATCGCTGGACGCCCAGGTCGACCTCGGCGTCGCGCTGGCCGACAGCGGCCATCACCAGGAGGCGATCTCGATCTATGAGCGCGTCTTGCTCGCTGATCCCCATCCCCCTGGTCGCAGCGTGGTGCTCAGCAACCTCGGTGGCTGCGTGAGCGCGCTCGGGCGCCCGCGTGAGGCCGAGGGTTACCACCGTCGGGCGATCGCCGCGGACCCCGAGCACCCCGGTCCGCGCTGGAACCTGTTCGCCAACCTCCAGAAACAAGGCCGCTTCGCCGACGCCATCGAGGTGCTCGAGCACCTCATGGAGCTGCCCTCGCTCGATGAAGACGACCGCGAGATCATGAAGGCCCTCCGATCCCAGCTGCTGAACCAACTCGAGCGCAACTGATCCCAACCTGAAGCCAGCTGCGTGACCTGCATGCACGCGTCCATGCAGGTGCGCAATTGCTTCAGTCCGGATCCGGCTGAAACTCCGCGCGCAGCATTCGTGGCCGCTTGACGATCGTGTTGACCATCTCCTGGACGAACCACGCCCACCCGCGAAAGCCCAGGAATGGGCTGTCGTAGAGCGCGTGCTTGAAGAAGTTGGGAAACCCAAAGTACATGCGCCCGGGCGCGCGGGCGTCGGCGCGGCTGGGCTCGTCAGCTGGAAACTCGCTGCCCGCGATCACCAGATCCAGCCCCACCCGACTGCACAGGCCCCGCACGTGACGCTCGAGCGTCTTGACTGTGGGCGCGAACAGGGGCGGCGGCACCGGTCCGTGGCGAGCGGCGCTCAGATCCACGCCAAACTCGGGCCGCCGCGCCGCCGCGCTCAGGTGCAGGACCTCCATCCCCAGCTCGCCAGCGCCCTCGAGCAGCCCATCGAACAGGGTTGGATCGCCGGAGAAGGCCAGCTTGCGACCCAGCAGCAGCGACGACACCAGCCACTCGAAGCGCGGCACCACCAGCGAGAGCTCGGCGTCGATCAGGCTCGCGGCTCGAGCCTCGCGGCCAGTCGCGGCCGCCAGCGCCCGGACCATGCGCGCGCTGGCTCGCAAGCCAAACGGCTGATCGACCTCGACCACCTGGGCGCCCGTGCGCTTGGCCAGCGCCCGCGCGGCGGCGACCCCGTGGGGCAGCGCCAGCAAGGTCGCGGCCCGGGTCGCGCCCAGCAAGTGCGCGAGCGGGCGGTTGCTCAGCCAGGTCGAGACCGGATCGAGGCCGAGGCCGGCGACCAGGCGCTCGAGCTCGGCGACGTTGGCGGTGTGATCGGCCTCCACGCGATCCATGAGCACGCCCATGATCGCGACCTGGTCGTCGATCAGCCCGCCAGGCGAGATCGGCAGGCGCCTGGCCAGGGTGTTGAGCGTCTCGGCGTAGGCGTCGATCCAGTCGCTCTCGAGCGAGCGACTCGGGACCTCGTAGATCCGCTGCGGCACCTCGTCCTCGACCGAGGCGATCAGCGCGTCGTACTGGGTCCCGATGATCTGCACGTGCGGCATGCTGTTGACCAGCACGAGCTCGGCCTCGGGCAGCTGTGAGAGCCGGCGCAGGCGCTTGACCACGGCCTCGCCCTTGGACTTGATGACCTCGCCCGAGTGCAGCAGCGTCGAGACCACCCGGTGCCGGCCGCAAGCGTCGAGCAAGCTGGAGCTGAGGTCATGCTTGCCGTGGATCCACTCGGCCTTGCGGTAGATGCAGTCGGGACCATCGATGATCACGAAGCAGCCGGGGATCGCGTTGACCGCCATGTACAGCCCGAGGTGATAGGGGAACCGGTAGGGGTGCCCAAACCGCTCGTGCGGGTGCGGCTCGTACAGGGTTGGATCGAGTCCGAGCGCGACCACGGCGTCGTGATCCTCGGCGGACAGGCCCGCTTTTGTGCCGTCGATCATGTTGATTCTCCCGGAGTTCGAGCAGCCCCACGCTCGAGGAAGGGCTGGCCGAGGTAGCGTGAATAGCTGCGGTAAAACGACATGTTGGCCACGCGCAGCATGCCCTCGAGCGAGTCGAGCGCCCCGAGCAAGCCAACGCTGAATTGCCGCATGGAGAAGGTGTTCTTGCCGTTGCGAGTCAGGCGGCGATCGTAGTGAAGCTCGGAGTACCACGCGGCGACTCGATCATCGGCGAGCTGGACATCGAGCTCCTCGACGGTCCGGTACCAGCGGACGTGGATGTTGTCGTAGCGCTCGCTCGCGGGCGGGCTCGTGCGCTCGCCACAGTAGGCCAGCACGTCGACGCCAAACCCCATCTCGCTGAGCAGCTCGAGCATCGGGACCCCGAGGCTGCGCTGGATCGACAGCGCCGAGCGCCAGTTGCCGTGCTCGATCACGAAGCCGACCCGCAGCTGCTGGGCCCGCCCACGCAGGAGCTGCCAGCGGCCGTAGACACCGGTCATCATCGCGTCGATCTCGGCCTCGACCTCGGCCCGGCGATCCACGGCCGCGCCGATGCTCGACAACCACTGCCGGGTGCCCGCCAGCCCAAACGGCGGGCGCAGACTCAGGATCCGGGCCGGCGCCATGCGTGCGGCGAGGCGCTCGATCGTGACGGTGTAGCGATCCCAGGGGTACCCGACCAGCACCGAGGCGCGCGCGAGCTGCTCGAGCGCGTCCTCGCCCATGTCGGGCAGCAGCTGGGTGAGCACCTTGACGCCCGCGCGGTCGAGCAGCCCCAGCAGCTCGCGCCGACCGGCGAGCGCGGGCATGCCCAGGATCGCCACGCCGAGGGGGTCGAGCTCGCGATCGAGCGAGATCGGGTGAACCGCGAGCATGTCGCCGAAGCTCTTGCCGACCACGTCGTTGTGCTGACCCACCGCGAACACGGGCAGCCGCAGCTTGTCGTGGGTCCGCGCCGCCGAGGCCACGATGTCGTCGCCCGTGACCTCGGGCAGGCAGCCGGCCTGGATCACGACCGAGTCCGGCCTGTCGGGGAGCTCGGCGAGCAGCTCGAGCGCCTGATCCACGAGCACGTCCGCGCCCTTGATCACGTCGATGTCGCTGATGTCGGTGAACAGCCGCTGGGCGCGACGCGGACCCTCGCCGCGCGACCCATCGACGGGCCCATCGACGGGGTCCGTCGACTCGACGCGCGGGCTGTTGAAGAAGCTCGGGATCCGCTCGTCCTCGGGCGCCTGGTTGAACAGACACTCGATATCGGTGTGATCGATGATCGCCACATTGCCGAGGTGCTGCCCGCAGGCCCCGCGGTACAGCTCGGTGCCCTCGAAGAACCGCCGCCAGCCCGACGAGGGCGCGAACGCGTAGAACACCGACTCGGGGTAGTCATTGACGAGCATGTGCTCGTCCTCCACGTCGGGGATGATCTGCGCGAGGATCGTGGCGAGCGGGACCCCGTCATAGCGGGCCAAGAAGCGCAGCAGCGCCCTGGCGATCACCGGGTTGAGCTCGCCGCCGTAGCTCAGGCCAAAGCTCTTGCCCTGCTTCCACGCGCGCTCGCCCGGGGGCGTGAGGACCCCGCGCTGCAGCGTGCCCTCGTCGTCGATCTCGGCGACGAATTCGAGGTTGTTGCCCTCGGTCCGCTTGAGCGAGCGGATCTTGCCGACCAGACCAAACGCCTTCTCGAACCGCGCGAGCGACTCGGCGCCCGCGGCGATGCCCGGGCGAAACAGACGGACGTCGGCCTGGTGATAGACGGAGGTCTCGCCCTCGCCCTCGCCCGGATCGGAATGGCCCGGTTCGCCCGACGTGCTCGACCTGCTCGACCTGCTCGACTGCGCGTCTGCGCCTGGCTCGCCCGCGACGCCGCCGAGCTGATCGAACAGCGCCTGGGTCGGGGCCGACCAGCGTGGATCCTCGCCGCTGCCGTCGCGCTCGGACGCGGTCCGCTCGTACGCGTCGAGCTCGGGGAACAGACCGCTCACGCCGTCAGCTCCTCTGCGCCGAGCTTGCTGGCGTGCTCGGGGAACGCCGCGCGCAGCCGCTGTACGGCCTCCTGCGCGCCGATCAAGCCCAGCCGGATCGCCCGGGACCCCGCGCGCAGCTCGACCGCGTAGCGAGCGGCCTGCTCCTCGCGCTTGGCCTTCGCGGCCGCGAGCGCGTCGCCGCGAGTCAGCGACGCGAGCGGCACCGAGACCTCGCCATCTTCGACGATCTTCGGGCCCGCGAGCGCGGCCGCGGCCTCGGCTTGCTCGGCCGCGACGGTCTGCATCATCTCGTGCTCGAGATCAGCGCGGAACCGGGCCCGCGCGCCCACGTGGAATTCCTCCTCGTTCATGGGCGTCGGCAGCGGGCGATCGGCCACGCTCTCGTCGTGGATGCGCTCGGCGAGCTCACGCAACACCCGAGAGATCGGCGCCTGCGGATACGCCTCGACCACGGTCGTGCGGTTGTACTCGGCCTCGCGGACCAGCGGGTCGCGGGGGATCCAGGCCAGGATCCGGGTGTTGATCCGCTCGGCGAAGCGCTCGACGACCTTGCGATCGGCCTCGGGATCCTTGAGGTTGACGATCAGCCCCGCGAGCGCGATCCCGTTGTTGGCGTAGTGCACGACCGCGCGCGCGATGTTGTTGGCGGCGTACAGGGCCATGAGCTCCTCCGAGGTCACGATCACCACCTTCTCGCCGATCCCCTTGCGCAGCGGCGCCGCGAAGCCCCCGCAGACCACGTCACCGAGCACGTCGTAGAGCGCGAGGTCGTACTTGCTCTCGTCGAGCAGCTCGGCCTCGTTGAAGATCTCGAGCATCCGGGTGATGCCACGACCGCCACACCCGACCCCTGCGGTTGGGCCGCCCGCCTCGACGCAGTCGACCCCCAGCGGTGAGCGGACCACGATGTCCTCGGCCGTGACGCCCTTGACCTTCTCGATCCGATCGACGACGGGCTCGATCAACTTGCCGCGCAGCAACGCCGCGGTCGAGTCGTGCTTGGGATCACAGCCGACATGAAGGACCCGCTTCCCGGCGGCGGCGAGGCTGGCCGAGATCCCACAGGCGACGGTGGACTTTCCGATCCCGCCCTTGCCGAAGATGACGATGCGCTCCATGGGCGCAACCATAACGGCTGCGGCGGGTCAGCCCCGACTATTCGCGACAATGTTTCGTGAGGCCGCGCGCGCCCGCTGGTCACCCAGCTCGCCAGCGTCGCGCTCAGTTGTTGACGCAGGTCCAGTGCACGGTCTGGCAGATCAGCGGCCCGAGCATGTCGGCCCCGCAGTTGCCCTGGCCGTTCCACGCGCCAAAGTCGAATTGCATGGTGCCGGGGTTCATGCAGCTGGTGCCCTGCTGACAATAGCCACACACGTTCCCACAGTTGCCACCCGCGGCGCCGACGGTGTCGTAGCCCATGTTCTGGCAGATCAGCTCCGGGTGGTACTGGCCCATGGTGTTGGCCGAGATCCACGCGGAGTCGGCATCGGCGGCGCACACGACCCACGGGGCGTTGGTGCCCGGGTCGACGCCCTGCGAGCAGACCGGCAGGAACTCGCCCTCGCAGGTGGCCGAGCACCCGTCGTTGGACATGTTGTTGCCGTCGTCGCACTCCTCGACGCCGTCAAACTCGAACCCGTCGCCGCAGTACGAGTCCTCGCAGCTGGTCGGGCACGCGTCGTCGTCGTCGAGGTTGCCGTCGTCACACATCTCGACGCCGGCCTGCAAGAACCCGTCGCCGCATGACGCCTCAATGCAGAAGGTCGGCAGGCACGCGTCGGTGTCGTCCATGTTGCCGTCGTCGCACTCCTCGACGCCAGCTTGGGTGTAGCCGTCGCCACAAAACGCGAGCTCGCAGGCGGGGCAGTCGTCGGTCGTGTCGGCGTTGCCGTCGTCACATTGCTCGCCGTCCTGAATGATCCCATCGCCGCAGCTGCCCGGCATGCACATGGAATTGCAGCCGTCCGCGTCGTTGTCGTTGCCGTCGTCACACTGCTCGACGCCCTCATGCACGAACCCGTCGCCGCAGCTGGCGGCCAGACAGCCGGTCACGCAGTCGTCGTCGTCGTGAGCGTGCCGAAGGTGAAGCCGCCTTCATCGGTGGCCCCGGACGAGCAGGCGCCGAGCACGAGAGGTATGAGCAATGACAATCGGGTGCCCAAGCGCAACATGAGCACTTGATACCACGCTCGCGCGCCAGTCCGCGACCAGATCCGACGACCCTCGCCCGCGAGCGGGCCAGCAACCTGACCCGCGCTGATCAGCCTCGGGGCTCGACGACCACGTTCATCCGCACCCGCTCGACCAGCCGCCCGAGGGTCTCGACCTCTTTTTTGGTGAAGCCCGCGAACGCGACGTCGAGCAGCGCGTTGCTGACGTTCAAGAACCTCGGAAACGCCCGATAGGCCCGCTTCGAGGGCAGGATCAGGATCGCCCGGGTGTCCTTCGGGTCGGCCTCGCGCCGGACCCAGCCGGCGCTCTCCAGCGCCCGCACGAACCGACCGACGGTGACCTCGGACAGGTTCATCTGGCGGGCCAGCTGTCGGGCGGTCATCGGCGACTTCTCCTGGAACAGGATCATCATCGCGTTGGCCTGGGCTGGCGTGACGTCCTCGAGCTTCTCGCGCTCGAGCAGCTGCTGGACGCGACGCTCGATCTCCCGGTTGATCCGCGACAGCTCGAGCGCGGCGTCCGCTTGCCTGCGACGCTGGGCGATGTCGGCACGGCTGGCCATGCCGCGCAGCTTGCCGCCGGCCTATTCGGCTGGCAAGCGCCCGGCCTGGCCCCGCGTGCTCGTGCCCCGAGCCCGGCGCCAGCGGGCGTTTGCTCGGTCCGCTTGCCGAAAACGATGAGCGTGCTTAGCATTTCCGCTCGCTGGCCCCCGGGTGCTCCGGTCTGCCAGCCATGACGCAGCAAGGAGCCCTCCGTGTCCGAAGCGATGATCTTCGACGCCGTGCGAACCCCCCGTGGCAAGGGGAAGTCCAGCGGCAGCCTCTACACCGTCCGTCCTGTCGACCTGCTCGCAACCACCCTGCGAGCGCTCCGCGATCGCAACGAGCTCGACACCTCGCAGGTCGACGACGTGATCACGGGCTGCGTGACCCAGACCGGTGAGCAAGGCTCGTGCATCGCACGGTTCGCCGCGCTCACGGCTGGCTACCCGCTGGCGACCTCGGGCGTGACCCTCAACCGGTTCTGCGCCTCGGGCCTCGAGGCCTGCAACCAGGCCGCGGCCATGGTCGCCGCCGGGTTCGAGGACCTGGTGATCGGCAGCGGCGTCGAGAGCATGTCGCGGGTGCCGATGGGCTCGGACGGCGGCGCGATCTGGGATCCGCAGACCCAGTGGGAGGTCGGCTCGGTCCCGCAGGGCGTGTCCGCGGATCTGCTCGCGACCTTGCGCGGGTTCACCCGCGAGGACGTCGACAGCTTCGCCGTGCACAGCCAGCAAAAAGCCGCGGCGGCGATCGAGCGGGGCGACTTCGACCGGTCGCTGGTCCCGGTCACGGATCGCAACGGCCTGACGGTGCTCGCCAAGGACGAGTACCCGCGCCCCGGCACGGATCTGGCTGGGCTGGCCAAGCTGAAGGCCAGCTTCGAGATGATGGGCCGGCAATTCGGGCTCGACGCGCTGACCAAGCCGGTCTATCCGCAGGTCGAGCGGATCGACCACGTCCACCACGCGGGCAACTCCTCGGGCATCGTCGACGGCGCGGCCGCGATCTTGTTTGGTTCCCGCCAAAAGGGCGAGTCGCTCGGGCTCAAACCACGGGCCAAGATCCGGGCGGTCGCCGCGACTGGCTCCGAGCCGATGCTGATGCTCGACGGCCCGATCCCGGTGACCCGCAAGATCCTGAAGCGCGCGGGCATGAGCATCACCGACATTGATCTGTTCGAGGTCAACGAGGCGTTCGCGGCCGTGCCCATGGCCTACCTGCAAGAGTTCGACATCGACCCGGCCAAGCTCAACGTCAACGGCGGCGCGATCGCGCTGGGGCACCCGCTCGGCGCGACCGGCTGCATGCTGCTCGGCACCCTGCTCGACGCGCTCGAGCAGCACGACAAGTCCGTCGGGCTGGTGACCTTGTGCATCGGCGGCGGCATGGGCGTGGCCACGATCATCGAGCGCGTGTGAGCGCCAAGAAAGGGACGAGCGACATGAGCGAGCAACACCGCAACGACGCGCTGAGCTGTGAATTCGACCCCGAGACCGGCGTCGCAACCTTGACGCTGGCGATGCCCGGCAAGGTCAACATCATCAACGATACCTACGGCCGCGGGCTGCAGGACGCGCTCGCGTGGGCCAAGGGCCGCGCCGGGCTAAAGGGCATCATCTTGACCTCGGCGCACAAAGATTTTTGTGCGGGCGCCGACCTCGACAAGATCTATCAGATGCGTGACCCCGCGGCCCTGTACGCGGCCGTCATGCAGATGCACCAGCTGTATCGCGGGTTCGAGACCGCGGGCGTGCCGGTCGTCGCCGCGCTCAACGGCTCGGCGCTGGGCGGCGGCTACGAGCTCGCGCTGGCCTGTCATCGGCGGATTGCGATCAACGATCCGCGCGTGAAGTTTGGGCTGCCCGAGGTTCAGCTCGGCGTGCTCCCGGGCGGCGGCGGGACCCAGCGGCTGCCCCGGCTGATCGGCATCCAGCCGGCCGCCGAGGCGATCCTGCAGGGCAAGGAGTTTCGCGCCAACAAGGCGCTCGAGGCCGGGTTGATCGACGAGCTGGTCGCCGACCGCGACGCCCTGCGAGCCGCCGCGCTAACCTGGATCGCCGCCAACCCCAAGCCCGCGCAGCCCTGGGATCAAAAGCGTGCCCGGATCCCCGGCCCGCGCCCGGGCTCGGCCGACGCCCGCAACCTGTTCATGGCCGCGTCCGCGATGCTGCGCAAGAAGACCGCGGGCGTGTTCCATGCGCCCGAGGCGTCGCTCAGCGCGATCCAGGAGGGGCTGAGCCTCGAGTTCGAGCGCGGGCTCGAGGTCGAAGCCCGCTACTTCGTCGGGCTGGTCGTCGGCGATCAGTCCAAGGACATGATGCGGACCCTGTGGTTCTTTCGCAAGGCCGCGCTCGCGCACGAGGGCCTGCCCGAGCTCGGGCCGGATCAGCAGGCGGGCATCGAGAAGGTCGCGATCTTGGGCGCGGGCATGATGGGCGCCGGGCTGGCGTTCGTGTGCGCGGACGCGGGCTACGAGGTCGTGCTGAAGGACATCAGTCAGGATGCGCTCGACAAGGGCGTCGCCCACTTCGACGCCGAGCTGGCCAAGCGCAAGCGCCACCTCGATGACGCCGGCCGGCAGGCGATCCGCGCGCGGCTCACCGCCAGCCTCGATCCATCCGCGCTCGCCGGCACCGATCTAATTATTGAAGCGGTGTTCGAGAACCTCGAGCTCAAGCACCGCGTCACCAAGGAGACCCAGGCGCAGCTGAGCACCAACGGGATCTGGGCCAGCAACACCTCGGCGATCCCGATCGCTGACCTGGCGGAGGCGTCGGATCACCCTGAGCGCTTCATCGGGCTGCACTACTTCTCGCCGGTCGAAGTCATGCCGCTGCTCGAGATCGTCGTGGGTCCCAAGACCAGCGATCAGACCCTGGCCCGGTGCCTGAGCTTCTGCCAGCGCATCGAGAAGCTGCCGATCGTCGTCAACGACGGCTACGCGTTCTACACCACCCGGGTGTTCTCGGCGTACATCATGGAGGGCGCGCAGCTGGTCGCCGAGGGCCACGATCCGGTGCTGATCGAGTGGGCCGCGCGACAGGCCGGCATGGTCGTCCCGCCGCTGCAGGTGTTCGACGAGGTCACGCTGACCTTGCCGCTCAAGGCCAGCGCCCAGAGCCGCAAGTACCTGGGTGACGCGGCCGTGGACAACGACGGGCTCCGCCTGGTCGAGGCCATGGTCCAGACCCACGCGCGCGGCGGCCGGGCGGCTGGCGCGGGGTTTTACGAGTACGAACGCGGCCGCCGGACCGGGCTGTGGCCTGGGCTCGCGAAGCTTGCGACTGGGGCCCCCGCGACGACCGGCGTCGACTACCTCGCGCGCCGACTGCTGCTCATCCAGGCCGTCCAGGCCGTCCACTGCCTCGAGACCGGGATCCTCCGCAACGCCCGCGACGGTGAAGTCGGAGCGATCTTTGGGATTGGCTTCGCACCCCACACGGGCGGGCCGTTTGGGTTCTTGGATCGCCAGGATCCCCGCGCGCTCGTGGTCGAACTCGACGAGCTGAGCCGCACCTGCGGCCCACGCTATGCCCCACCCAAGTCCCTGCGCGCCATGGCCGAGACTCGCGCGAAGTTCTTCCCTGACGCGCCCTGAGCCGGCTATCGTGCCATGGTGACCAGCCTCGACTGGCTCTCGGAGCAAATACGCCAACCGATCGACGCGGCGACGCCCGCGATCGTGCGGGCGCTCGCAGGCCAGCTGATCGCGGTGTGTCTGATCGGCCCCGCGGCCAAGCGTGGTCGCTCGCTGCGTGGCACCCACGCCGAGCTGCTGATCGTCGCCGAGACGCTCGACACCGCGCGGTTGCGCGAGCTGGCCCGGGGTCTGGCCCAGCCGCTGCGCGCGGGCCTGCAGGTCCGCACGGTCACGCGCACCGAGCTGGCCGGCTCGGTCGACGTTCAGGCCCTCGACATCGCAACCTGGCGCGACCACCACCTGTTGCTCGCTGGCAGCGATCCGTTCGTGGGTCTCGAGATCGCCGCCAAGGATCTGCGCCACGAGATCGAGCGAGCCCTGCGGACCCTCACCCAGCGCCTGCGCAACCGCATGCTCTGGTGTCTCGCAACCGAGCAGGTCCGCCTCGACGCGCTGCTGCGCGAGGGCATGGAGCTGCTGACGATGATCGGCCACCACACGCTCGCGCTGGTCGGCCAACGACCCCCGCGCGACGAGGCAGCCCTGCTCGGCCGACTCCTGGCCTGGTGCGGCACCTCGGTCGCCCCCGTCGCCCCCATGGTGATGGCCCTGCGCTCGCGGCTGGAGGCGACCCGCGCCCCCGACGATCCGCTCGCCGAGCTCGCGGCCCTGGCGACCACGACCGAAGCCGTGTGCGCGCGCGTCGACGCCCTGCGGGTCTGAGCGACGCGAGCGACTTACAGACTCGCGGCCTCAGATCGTGGGTGTTCCGCTGCGACTCGTATGCCACAGAGCTACGATCTGGACACGCTCGCCGCCGGCGACAACCTGGAAGTACACATAGTATCGGATTCGACTCGGATTCGACTCAGATGCACTCGCCGCACCGTCGGCCATTGCTCGAGCGCCCGGCCAACGCGTGCATCTCATCATCGACGGCATGCGGCGCCTTGTCTCGATTGGCGTGCCACCACTCGCGCGCCTGTGCGAGCTGCTGGCCCGCCTGCGCGGTCAACTCGACAGTGGGCATGTTCAGGAATGACGCTGGAGCCCACGAAGGAACGCGCGTGCGTCGACGAGTTCTCCGCGCTCAGCCTCAGCGACCCCCTTCCGGACCAGCTCGAGTTCTTCATCATCTTCTTCATTGAGGACGATGGCTCCCTTGACGACCTTGCCGGTGCGCAGCTCCATAATCCCATCCTAGCCCAACTCTGGGGGTGGCCCAACCTTGCAAAGTCCGCCGGGCGGGATTCGACGCGCGGAACGCCGCGTGGATCGCCGCTCCGAGCCCGAGTTGTGCCGCCCCGCGCGGCGCGGGATACTTGGCTCGATGCCCGACCTCACCGCGGTGCGGATCGACAAGTGGCTGTGGGCCGCGCGAATGTTCAAGACCCGCTCTGCTGCCTCGACTGCGTGCTCGGCTGGTCATGTGAAGATCGCAGGTGAGTCGGCCAAGGCCAGCAAGACCGTCAAGCCTGGCGACCTCGTCGACGTCTTGACTCCCGGTGGGCCGCGCAATCTGGAGATCGTCGCGCTTGGGGATCGGCGGGGCCCGGCCGCGGTCGCGGTGACGCTGTACCTGGATCACACGCCGCCTCCGCCCCCGCCCGAGGAGCAGGCGCTCGAGGGGATCCGGGAGCGCGGGGCCGGGCGGCCGACCAAGAAGAACCTGCGGGACCTTCGTAAGCTCCGGGGCTGGTAGCGCCAGCCCGATCAGGTGTCGAAGCTGCGCGCGTCGCCAGACGGCTCGGCGAGCGTGCCGGTCATCAACAGCCGGGCGTGGCCAGCGTGGAACGCGAGCTCGTCTTCGTCGGTGACCTCGTCGAGCCAGCGATTGAGCGCGGTGTAGGCCACGGAGGCCAGAAAGCTGACCCAGATCGGATCGGGATCGGCGAGCGCCCGCACGAACCGAGGGTGCTCACTGTCGAAGATCACGCGGTCGTCGATCTTCACGAGCTCGCGCCCGGGGCCCGGCTCGGCGTGGATGCAGTCGAGCAGGCCTTCGGTCAGCATGATCTGCGCGCGGCTGCGCAGCAGCCGAAGCTCCGCGCGCACGCGCTCGAGCAGCTCGCCAACATAATCTGGCTCTGGCTCTGGCTCCGGTAGCGGCGCCGGGATCGGCGTGACCTCGACAGGGTCGGCGACGGGCGAGCCCAGCTCCTCCGCCATGACCTCGAGATCCGAGCGGCTGAACTCGAGCGGGTCGTCGTCGTCTGCCGGTTCCTGGATCGCGGGCGTGAGCTCCGGATCGGGCACCGACGGCGGCGACTCCAGCGTGTCCAGGGCCTCCTGGGCGTGCGCCACCGGATCGAACCCGGGCACATCTGGATCCCAGATCTTCAAGTAGGCCAGCTCGAGCGGCCGCACCCGGCACGCCACGCTCGAGCTGATCAGCGCACCCGTCGCCAGCCGCAGCAGCGGCTCCTCGTTCAGCCGTCGCTCGAGGTTACCCAGGATCGCGTCGAAGCTGTCACCGCGCAGGCGCGCGCGGGCCAGGTTCACGACCGCGGTGCGCAGCAGTTCAATCGCGACAGCGCGACGACGGGCGACCTCTGGATTCGAGAACTCGACGGTCTCGGGCCGCGCGAGCTGAGCCTGGTGGTCGCTGAGCAGCGTCGAGTACAGGTTGATGATCCGCGCGTCGAGGTAGCGCCGCTGGGCCCCAGACAGCTCGACCGTCTCGAAGCGATCGTCGACATCCAGGGTTCCAGTGACGACGCCCTGAGCCGGGAGCAGCTCGAGCGGGCGCTGAAGCTCGACGACCTTGGCCTCGCTGCCGAACGCGACCGCGTGCTTGAACGGGTGCTCGTCGGGCAGCCACAAGCTTCCCTGGAGCCCATGCCGGTTGAGCTCGGCCGAGGCGAGCGACCGCTCGAGCGCCGTGATCGGGAGCGACGGCAGGTCCGGGGCCGCGGCTCGCCGCTTGGCGCCGGTGACCTGGTCGCGCCAGCGCCCGCTGAAGTCCTCGATCTTGGCGAACAGGTGCTCGAGCGCCGCGAGCGTGGGCCCGTGCGCGTGCACGACCGGAAACCGGGGCGCGACCGCGTGATGGTGGTGGTGGTGGACGTAATACAGGCAACCCTGGCCCTTCGCGCGGGTCGTTAATTGCTCGAGCGTGCGCGCGCGGCCGTCGACGTCCTCGAACAGCTCGAGCTTGGCGAACGCCTGACCGGCCGGGCTGAGTCGATTGGGGAGATCGCCAGCCCGGGGGCTGTGGCGGCGCCAGTGGGCGAAGATCCAGCTGCGCGCCAACCCCCGGGCGTGCTCGTCGAGGCTGGGGTAGCGGTGGGCGAGCGCTGGGAGCAGCTGATCCGAGAGCACCTCGGACAGCATCAGCCGCAGCGCGGCCATGCGCGCGCTGGTGGTGTTGACCGAGGCATAGTCAGCGGTGAGCTCCGCGTGCGGATCATCGACGATGCCGATCACGGGCACGCCCGCGTGAATCTCCAGCTCCTCCACGACCCGGCGATCATGGCAGAGGGTGATGCGCATGCTCCCGCCCTCGCCCGCCGTCCACCTGGGGATCGCCAGCTCACCCACGAACTCGTCGCGGTCGATCTCGACCCCGACCAGGCGATCGTGATCGGCCACGCGGATCTGCTCGAGCCGCGCGCGCGACTCGAAGCGCTGCTGGTGGCGACGCTCGTGAATCCACGCCGACGCCTCGGTCAGCCGCTCGCGGCCAAACAGACGGATCAGCGCGACGTGGTCGATGTCGTCGGCGCACACGATCGCCCGCTCGTCACCGTCCCAGCGCAGCGAGGGATCTTCGACGTAGCCGAGCTCGTTGCTGCGCTCGTACTCGACGGTCAGCTGGGCCAGGCTCATGGACTTGCCCGAGGTCAGGGCCACCATTGGCACGGCCTCGAGCTGCGCGTAGCACTCGAGCAATTGCCGGTGAAACTCGCGGTTGGTCACCGTTGCGTTGGCTCGACCGGCGCGACCACTGAGCGAGAGGATCGCCTCACGGGTCGGGACCGCGCCGTCGTCGAGCAACATCGTGATCGCCTCGCGCAGATCCGGCAGCCGGATGCCCGGAAACAGGGTCATCACGTCGAGGTAAGCCGCGACCGCGGCCGCGTGATCCGCTCCGTAGTGCCGACGCAGCGATCGCCACGCGCGGACGTGCTCGACGCTGACAAACGGCGACAGCATCGCCAACCACAGCAGCCGCCGGGTGTCGTCGGCTGGGCGCTGGGCCCCAGCCGCCTCCACGCAGGCAAGGATGATCTCGACCAGCCCGGACTCGACCGCGTCGATCAGGGGCTGCTTGCTGCCGGTGAGCGCGTCCCAGTTCTCGTTGGTCGGCGCGCGCTCCCAGGCCAAGACCGCCTCGACGCCCGGTAGCCAGCTGCGCTCCTCGACCACGCACAGCGAGCGATCATCGGTGAGCACCTCGATCTTCACGCGCCGGGCCGCGCTCGGATCCCAGTCGCGGACCCGGACGACGTCGATCCCCACGAACCCGCTGATCTTGCCGACCGTGTCGTCGCCGGGCTGCTCGACCCGGGTCGTCCAGGTCACCGCGGGTGGCGACGCGAACCGCTGCGGCTTGGCCTCGAACCGGCGTCGGCCCAGCTCGCTCCCGTAGGCCTTGGTGTCGTTGTGGAGCGCGGCGTGACCGAACGCTGCGATCAGCAAGCGACGGTCGTCGGCGTCGGCGTGGATCAGGAGCTCGTCGACCAGCCCGGAGATGGGCGCCGAGCGCTCGACGAACAGCACCTTGCCGGGCTGGCGCGCGCGTGTGTGGCGATCATGGTCGATGTCGACGAGCGTGACCCGGCGCTGATCGACCGTCACGAAGCTGATCGCGCGCGCCAGCGCGTTGGGCTGGGCTTCGGCGCCCTCGCTCCCCAACCCAAACTCGGGGGTCAGCTTGGGCTCGCCGAGCGCAACGAGCAATTGCTTGGCCAGCTCCGCCTCGAACCCAAACGCCGAGAGCCACTCGAACGCGAACCTGGGTCGGGTGACCGTGAGCACGCAGCGGCGCGCCGCGTCGCCGAGCTCGCCGCCGATCCCGGCCCCCGCGACCGTCGACAGCTGAATCAATCCAGGCAGCTGGGTCAGCAGCAACATCAGCGCGGTCGCGTAGGCGTGGTCGTGGCGCGGGCGGGTGTAGTCGCGGATCGGCTGGAACGGCCCGGTGATCACGGCGCACACGCCAATGAAGCCCAGGTCGAGCTCGAGCTCGCACAGCAGACACCCGTCTAACACGATCCGCACCGAGCTGCGCTGGCCTGGGCGCAGCGACGCGCACCCGCGGACCTCGCCCTGCTCGAAGCGGACGACCGGACCCGGCGTGCCGCGAGGTAGATCGATCGCGTGGGGCAGCGATCGCCACCGACGACGGTTGAGCTCCCACGGGACCTCGCGCTCGAGCGCCTCGGTCACCGAGCTGGCCTCCGGGTAGACCCGCAGCAGCCCCGCGGCCTCGGCCGTGCCGCCGAGCACGTGGACCACCGGGCCCCAGTCCTGCGGCGTCACGCCGTCGAACTCACGGTTGGTATACATGATCCCGCGCTCGGGATCGGCCCGCTCGACGAGGGCCCGCGGGCTCAGCCAGCGCCGATCCACGGTCCGCCAGATCGGCATGCCAGCCACCAGCGACAGCGGGCTCTCGTTGAGTACCAACCACTGCGGATCGCCCCAGCGGATGAAGCAGTCGCGGATCAGATCGAACACGGCGTTGCTGGTGGGCACGGTCTGCTCGGTGAAGTCCCCCGCGGCCCAGGCCCGCACGAGGTTGCCCAGCACCTGATCGCGGGCGGCACCGATCGCCTTCAGCGTCGCTTCATAGGTTGGATCGGTGCGGACCACATCACCCTGGGACACGTCCTTGCGAAACCGTGCACAGTCGACCCAAAACCACAGCCCGGGGATGCTGTCGCTCAGCTCGTGCGTCGCGATCTCCACGCCGTTGGACAGCAACACCATCGCCGAGCGCGAGCTGCCCCACCCGCTCCGCTCAAACCCTGCTGCGCCCTGCATGTGCTCCGCCTCAAATCGCGCCCCGGCGATCAGCGCGTCGGGCAGCCCGCTGCTGACGCGCACACCGTCGAGCGTGATCGCGCACGACGAGAACGCGCAGCGCTCACGGATCAGCCGCTCCTCGGGGATCTTGCCGCCCAGATCATTGAGAAAGCGAACCAACAACCCCGGACGGAACCGCTCCTTGACGTGGATCGTCGTCCACGGCGGCATCGTGGCTTCAGTCGGTGGGCTCAGCGGCGCGTCGTGCTGCGTGATCTCGTCTTCGGCGTCGGGTCGCAGCAACGCCGAGACCGCGTGCGGTCGCTGGCCCTGATCGAGCGTGACGCTCTCGATCCGGACCCAGCGGGGGTTGAGGGCCATCACCGCGTTGCAGGCCAGCGCCAGCTCCCGCCGCGACCGAACCTCCACGCTGCTGCGATCGACGAACAGCGAGGCGTAGAGCTCCTGCAAGTCCTCCCAGGTGAGGCCCGCGTCGAAGCGCATCCGCATGTCGTCGCTGTCGATCTCGAAGCTGATCGTGGTCGCGCCCCGCAGCACCGCGGCCTCGACCAGCAGCAGCACGTAGCGGTGAGGATCGGCCAGCTGAAACTGCCGCATCTTCTCGCGGGCCTTCTCGCGATCGAGCGAGAACGATCCGGCGGAGTCGAATTGCGCCTCGGTCTGCAATCCGGCGATTAGCTCAGCGGCTTTGGACATCGTGTCTCCCGGTAGCGCATGGACAGGTCGGCCAGGTCCGAGTCGTCGGCGGCCGAGATCGACCCACCGAGCAGCAAGAACAGCTTGACGAGCTGGTAGGCCGCGAGCTCGGGCTCGCGCTGTGCCAGGCCCAGCAGCGTGCGGACGGTGGGGTGATCGGCGTCGACGACCAGCACGCGTCGACGCGAGAACAGGCGCCGACCGATCTCACCGGCCTCGGCGACGGGGGTGACCTCGCCGAACTCGCGCTGGGTGATCGCCGCGCGCCCACCCAGCAGGCTGCCGCTCGCGGCGAACCGGCCAAACGTCACCTTGGCGATCCGGTGCTCGCTGTCGTGGAGCAGCCGATGGGCCGTGCTGCCGAGCCCGGCCCACTGCCGCTGCTCGGCGAGCTCGGGCGCGAGCGGCATGAAGTAGCGCTGGCCCACCCACGCACCGCCGCCGGTCGTGGGGCTGAGCAGCTTGCACGCTTGCAGCAGCGGCGCGAGCACGGTCTGGTCGAGGCGCGGGGCGTCATGATCGGCCTCGTTGACGCCGCCGTAGGCCAGGATCACCGCGCGGTCCTCGGCCTCGACCGCGTCGCTCAGCGGCGTGCGCCGACTCGAGAACAACGGGCCGGCCTCCCCCAGCGCCTTGCGCAGCTCCGCCCAGGTCCAGATCCGACCGCTCGGGCTGCGCGCGCAGGCCCAGCTACCCAGACTCCGGGGCAGCCCGCCGTTGTCGCTGAGGTGCCAGACCGCGGCCTCGTAGAGCACGACCAGCGTTGCGACGTCTGGGCCCGGGTCCGCGCGAACCTCCGCGTCGAGCAGCTCGAACACGCGCTCGCGCAGCTTCCCGCGGGCGAGCTCGCGCAGCCGCGAGACCACCTTGTTGAAGTGCCCGTCCTTGATCACGTCGTCGCGGGTCAGCGTGTGCTCGAGGTAGCGCGACGAGACCTTGAACACGAGCCCGAGCAGCTCCTGGATCGCCGAGCCGTGGGTCGCGTCGGCCTGAACCAGCGTCAGGCCGCCGTTGAAGAACGCGTGCAGGGTCTCGCGCGCGGGTCGGTGACCAATGTGGATGTGCGAGAATTCATCCTCGTAGGCGACGGCCACGGCGGCCTCGAGCCCGAACCGCTCGGACACCTGCTCGCCGCAGAACCGGACCTCACCGTTGGCGTGGCCACACCAGTAGCGCACGACCTGGCGGGCCCGGACCACGAACTCGTCGTAGTCGTCGCGGGTCGAGTTCTTGATGATCCGGATCGTCGTGCCCTCGATCGCCTGGTCGAGCCGCAGTCGCTTGAACTTGCGCTCGCGATCGAACAGCACCCGCCACGCCTCACCGGCCCGCGCGGTATCGACACACACGGCGTCGGGCTCGATCGCGAACACCGACACGAAGCCAATCCCGAACTTGCCGATCTTGGTCATGTCGCCGTCCTTGGCCGACGAGAACAGCCGGGTCAGCTTGCTGTCGATGATCGCCCGATCCATGCCCTCGCCGTAGTCGGTGACGGTCACGATCATCGCGCCCCTGTCCCCCTGCGCGGCGCTCGCCTCGAACTCGAAGTCGATGTCGACCTCGTCGCTGCCGGCGTCGAGCGCGTTTTGAATCAGCTCGCGGAAGAACGACATCGGATCCGAGAACTGATTAATCAGATCGTCGAGCGCGTCGCCGACATCGACCGGTGCGGGGCTGCCCATGGCTGGCAACGGTAGCGCGATCTGGAGCCTTCCTGCTCGACGCGCCCTCCTGCGTCACCACAGCCCCAAACCCCAGCGTTAGCCGCGCCGAGCCCCGCTCGCGGGAGACCCGAGCCGTCCACCGCCAAATTCCGCGGCGCGTCGAGTCCCCGGGGCGAGCTCGGTCAGCGCAAGAGCCAAACATCAGCGGTCTCGCGCGGACCGCCCACCCACGCGACCTCGGTCGGCCGGACCCACCGATCGAAGGGGCGTGCGCGGTATCGCTATGGATCAATATTACTTCCCAGACTGCCACTCATATACCATCATGAGACCCGGGCGCGGAGCACATGCAAGACCATATTCCTCGAACTTTGATAGCACTTTGCGTAGGCCTGGCTGCAGCTTGTTCGGACCAGACAGTCTCCGACTCGACGAGCAACGCCGACGCAACCTCGACGGACAGCTCGAGCGCCGACACGGATCCGGCCGAGAGCGGCACCGACGGCGAGACCTCGGCCGAGACCTCGACCCAGACCGACACCGACACCGAGACCGGTCCGCTCGACGAGACCGACACCGAGACGGACACGGGCACCGACGACGGGCCTCCGCCCGACATGGGCGTGCCGCCCGATCCCAACGAACAGATTCCGCCACCCGACGAGGAAGGCTGTCACGCGATCTACGCTCAGGATCTACTGCCCACCTTCGAGCTCGTCATTCATCCGGTCGTCTGGGCGCAGCTCGAGACCGAGTGGCTCGAGGGCCAGATGAACGAGGATCTGGGCGTGAATCCCAAGCCCTATCACCCGCTTCAGGAGTTTCGGTATGGCGACATCGTCATCAAAGACGCCGAGATCCGCCTGCGCGGCAACCCAACCTATTGGTACCCCGACGACAAGCTGCAGTTCCAGATCGGGTTTCACACCAACGACCCGGACGGGCGCTTCCTCGGGATCAAGCGGCTCGCCCTCGACGCCGCGACCTTCAACCGACACTTGTTGCGCGACCGGCTGGCCTACGCGGTCATGCGCGACGTCGGGATCAAGGCCCCGTGCGCCAACAATGCCCGGGTGAACATCAACGGCGAGTATTACGGGATCTTCACCAGCGTCGAGAAGGTCGACGAGGTGTTCCTCGAGCGCAATTTCGACGATCCCACGGGCGATCTGTGGAAGCGCGCCAATTGGGTCCTCAAGACCAACGAGGACACCTCCAACGACGACCGCGTCGACGCGATGCGGGACGCCGAGACGCTCGAGGAGCTGTTCACTTACCTCGACATCGAGCAGGCGCTGCGAGTGTTCGCCGCCGAGGCGGTGCTCCCCGACTCTGACGGCATGTGGGCCGGCGGGCTCAATTTCTACATGTACGATGAGCCGATCGGCGGCAAATTCATGCTGCTGCCGTGGGACATGGACAACGTGTTCGAGCGCTTCAACGACGAGCCAGACGGTGAGTACCCGGTGAACCCCGATCCCTTCGTGTGGGAGAAGCCGACCACCCACGGCCGGCCGTGGTACGACATCCCGGTCGCCGATCCAACATGGTTCGCGCTCTACATCGATCTCATCGACGAGATCGTCCACGACGGCTACACCCCCGAAAAGATGCACGAACGGATCGACACCTGGTCCGCGCAGATCCACGACGCGGTGTTCGAGGACGTCAACAAGCCCTACTCCAACAACCTGTACACCAACAAGGTCGCGGAGCTGCATGAATACGTGGACGGCCGCTACATCTTCGTCCACGAGTGGCTGCTGTGCTGGCAGGGCGGCGGCGTCGACAACGGCCAGGGCTACTGCGAACTCCCCTGACCTGGGGCGCTGACTGGACCGCCCCCGGGAGCTCCGGGGGTCAGGGCAGGTCCACACCACCGGGGAGCGACACGCTGGCCAGCTCCTCGATGCGGGAGTCGGCCGGGCGCTCCTCGCGAATCTTGCCGACCCCGTACGCGTACCACGACACCACGATCTCGCCAGCGGCCCCGCCTGCGCTGCGGACCCGCTCGACCTGCACGCAGTCGAAGGTGCCCGCGGGGACCGTGATCTTCTCGTTGACGGCCTTCACCGTGAAGATGTGGGCGCGGGCCTCGACGCTGGGGTTGAGGCCGTTGCCGTCATACTCGGTGCGATCGTAGAAGAACTCTTCGCTGAAATCGACCGTGTCCCAGCTGTCGTCGACGCGGGCGAAGCCGGGATCATAGTCGACGATCATCACGGTCCCGCTGTCGGACTTGATCTCTTTGTGTACACGGCTGGACAGCGTGCCGTCGCGGACGATCACGCTCTCGGTCCACTCACCCTTGGCGTTGATGTTGTCGACGATCATCCACGCCGTCTCGCCCTCCCAGTCGATCTCCGTGGTGTTGACGATCTCCATGCCGAGCACCTGGCCGTTGGTGTTCTTCGCAATGTAGGTCCACGTCGCGCCGTCCGCGAGCGGGTACAGGGTGTCGTCGAATTCCCCGGTGTCGCTGGTGTCGCTCGTGTCGTCGGTGTCGTCGGGATCGGTGGTGGTCGCGTCCGTGTCCTCGGTGTCGCTGGTGTCCGGCTCGTCCGTGCCGTCGCTCGTCGACGGATCTGTGGTCTCGCCGTCGGTGTCCGCCTCGGTCTCATCGTCTCCGACCGTGCCAGACGAACCCGGTGGCGGCGGCTGGTTGCAGCCCAGCGCCGCGCTGGCCAGCAGCGGCGCGAGCAGCGACAGACCCGACCACGAACGATGATGGATAGCTCGACGAGTGTGCATGACGAAGGGGTCTCTGGATCAGGTGGAGGACGTGGGTCTCAGGTCAACTCGAGTCAGGTCAGGCCGGACAGCGGACCGGCGTCGAACTCCGGGTCGCCGAAGCTGTCTGCGTCGATGTCCATGGCGTGGAGCAGCGAGACCAACAGCTTGTTGTGGGGGATCTGCGGCATCTCTGGCCGCGTCAGGTAGCGGCCGGTGTCGAAGTAGCCGCCCGCGCTGCCAGCGAGCACGTAGGGCATGTCGTAGCGACTGTGATTGTTGCCCTTGGCCTGCTCGTTGGTCCACAGGATCACGGTGTTGTCGAACACCGTGCCGTCGCCCTCCGGGATCGCCTTGAGCCGGGTGATGAGATACGCCAATTGCTCGGCGTACCACGCGTTGATCGCCGTGTTCTGCGCGACCTTGGGCGCGTCCTCGTCACCCTTGTGGGCGAGCGAGTGATGGGCCTCGGTGATGTTGGGATCGACGAACGAGAACACGTGGTTGGCGACCGAGCGGGTCCACATGATCGTGCCGACCCGGGTGATGTCGCAGGCCATCGCCATGGCCATGAGATCCATCTGGAGCTTGCCCATGATCGGCATGTTCGAGACCAGGTTTGGGTCCATGAACGCGCCTTGCTGCAAGGGTTGGCACTCGCCCCCAAAGCTGATCACGCCCTCGTCCAGGCGATCGCGGATCTCCTCGACGGCGGTCAGGTGATTCTCCAGCTTCTCGCGATCGTCGCCGCTGAGGCGGTCTCGCAGGGCGCGGTGCTCATCGCCGACCGCGTCGAGCACGGCCCGGCGACGCGCGGCCCGACGCTCGACCGCCAGCGGGTCGGCGATCGAGTCGCCGAACAGCCGCTGATACGCCGCGTATGGGCTGTTCTCCGGCGGCAGGGGCTGGCCTGCGCCGCGATAGGAGATCCGCGCGCCGACGTTGGCCGGATCTTGGACCGCGACCCCGAGCTCCAGCGAGGCGAACGGCGTGTGCTGACCGACGTGGTTGGCGACCTCTTGGTCGAGCGAGATGCCCCCCGCCCAACCAGCCGACTGGCCACCGTCACCAGCGAAGTCGCCCTCGAGCAGCGGCATCCCGGTGAGGCAGCTCCCCGTCCCCTTTTGGTGGGCGTCGCCAGGCCCCTTGAGCGAGGACATGAGGTCGAGGCCGCCGAGGATCAGCAGATCCTGCTTGTGATCGGCGAGCGGCGCGAGGATCGGCGAGAGCGTGAAGTCGGGCCCGTTGCCGGTCGGCCAGAAATTGGCTGGGACCGTGCCGTTGGGCGTGTACATGATGATCAGCCGCTTGGGCGTGTCTCCGGGCCCGGCGTGGGCGCGGTCACTTCGCATCGCGTCGAGCAGCGGCAAGGCGATGGCCGCCCCGCCGAGACCGCGAAGCACGTGGCGACGACTCAGGCGATGATTCTTGCGAATGCTCATGGGTTCTCCTCCGCCCCGATCACGTGGCGATAGCGGAACGCGTCGGTCAGGGTCAACGCAATGATCAACTCTTTGATGTCGTAGTCGGCGGCCGCGAAGTCTGCCTGAATCTCCTCGACGGAGCAGCTGTCTTCGGCGGTCTGGGTTCGACCGTAGGCGAACTGGAACCACTGGGTCGCCACGCAGTTCTTGACCTGATCACTCGCGGCCAGCTTGGCCGCGAGCTCGACGGCCCCGTTGTACGGACCGTCGTTGTCCGTCTCGATCAGCTCGCCGCTGGCGTCGATCGCCAGGCCCCACTCGGTCTCGCGGTAGCGACCAATTCCGTCGAAGTGCTCGAAGCCAAACCCGAGCGGGTCCATGAGCCGGTGGCAGCCCGAGCACAGGGCGTCGGCCGAGTGCTGAAGAAACTGATCACGCGTGGTCTGATTCTCGTCGACCGAGGGCGCCTCCGGGACGATGTCGGGCGGCGGCGGCGGTGACTGGCACAGCAAGATCTCGCGGACGAACTTGCCGCGGTGAATGGGCGACGAGCGGTCGGGCTTGGCGTAGAGCGCGAGCAGGCCCGCGTGCGTCAAGAAGCCCGCGTACCTTCCGGGGTCGAGCTCGACCCGCTCGAACTGATCGGTGGTCGGGCCCGTGACCCCATAGAAGTCCGCGAGCGGCTTGTTCATCATTGTGTAGTTCGCCGTGAACAACACCTCGACGTTGGCGCCCTGCTCGAACACCGCGTCGTCGATGAACGCCTCGGTCTCGCGGCGCCACAGCGACAGGAGCTCGTCGCTGTAGTCCGGGTAGATGTCGGGGTTCTTGCCGTTGGCCGCGATCTGCGGCTCGATCCGGCCGAGCCCCAGCCACTGGCGGTGGAAATTCTTGACCGCCTCACGGGCCCGCGGGGTGTCCATCATGCGCCGGGCCTGGGCCTCGATCTGGTCCGCGGTCTGCAGCTCGTTGGCGTCTGCGGCCTCGAACAGCGACGCGTCCGGCATGGTGTTCCACAGCAGGTAGGACAGGCGTGAGGCGATCTCGTAGGAGGTCAGCGGGACCACGTCCTCGCCCCCGTCCGCGAGATCGGACGCGCCGAACTCCACACGGTACAAAAAGTGTGGCGATTGCAGCATCGCCTGCAGGATGACCTCGACCCCGACCTGCGGATCGTAGGCGGCCTCGCCCAGGTCGGTGCCCGCGATGAATAGGTCGACATAGACGGCGACCTCATCGTCCGTCAGCGGGCGGCGATAGGCCCGCTTGCCAAAGCCATGAATGAAGGCCTCGGCGTCGGCGGTGCAGCTGTCGGGATCCGGCGCGCCGCCCCCACAGGCCGGGAGTTGATCCATGAGCGCGGGCGCGTGAGTCAGGGCGAGCTGCTCAGCGGCGACCTCGTACTGCTCGGCGAGCAGCGGACTGACGACCAACGCGGCGGCCTGGTTGTCGAAGCTGCCGGCCACCTCGTCCGCCGGGAAAGCGTTGGCGGGCTGGCTGGTATCGCCCAGCAGCTGATAGATCGTGTTGTTGTACTCGACCCGTGTCAGCCGCCGGATCGGGGACGGACCCGGCTCGATGGTGGCCTCGCACTCGGTCAGCTCGTCACCGTCGCCGTCGCCGTCGCCGTCGCCTTCGCTCTCCGTGTCCGCCGTCGACTCGCCATCGGCTTGCTCATCGGAGTCTGGCGCAGGCTGCTGACAACCCACGGATATGGTCGAGACGATCAGTCCGACCAGGAGTGGCAGTATTTCACGCATGTTCACGCTCACTTCGTTTGACCCCGCGGTCTTGCGCACCCACGCACACCCTCGCGTACCTGGCCAGCCTGACCGCCCCGACACCCGCGCGATAAGGCGCAACGTACGGTGTTCGATCGCAACCACCGTACCCGTCGCGCCCTCCGCTGGCAAGCGGGACCGTCGGGTTTCGAAGCGTCGCGGATTCGCGTGGCTCGCGGCTCGCGGCTCGCGGCTCGTGGATGGTGTGCCCGACCAAACCTCAGGACGGCCCGCAAACGCGCGCTCCGCTAATCGGGCGTGGGCGGCGAGTGAGCGGCCCGGAGGAAAACATCGTTGTCCACAATTGGGTGGTCACTCCAGGAGGATTCGTGTCATGTTGCAGCCCAGAACGATCATGACTATTGACGATGTTCGATTTCGAGCAGCCACCGCTCGGCTGTCCTGTTTGTTTGGAGTTTGCGGCGCGATCGGAGTGATGGGATTCGCGGGGTGCACAACAGGCGGTCCTGACAGTCCCATTTCCGACACCGGTACGGACATGGGCGACACTGTCGAGACCGACAGTGAGACCACGTCGACCGAGACCGACACCGAGACCGGTGAGCCGCTCGATTGCGACATCCCCCAGCTGTTCGTCGATCGTTGCGGGGGTTCGATCTGCCACAGCGCCGGCGAGTCGACGGCCGCGAGCTTGGATCTCACCTCTCCGGGTGTGGAGAATCGGGTGTCGGGTGTGGCGGGCGCCAGCTGTGCGGGGCTCCTCGCCAATCCGGCGTTCCCCGAGGACAGCCTGCTGTATCTCAAGGTCGGGCCGTCCCCCGCCTGCGGGTCGCGCATGCCGATCGGCGGACAGACGCTCAACGACGACGAGGTGAGCTGTCTCCGCGACTGGATCTCGGGTCTGCTGCCGCCGGATCCCACCGACACCGACACCGACACCGATACTGAAGACACCAGGGGCGAGTGTGGAAACTGCGTGTGCGAACCCGACGAGCAAGAAGACTGCTACGAAGGCCCGCCCGACACCGCAGATGTCGGGATATGTGCGACCGGCACGCGAACCTGTGAAGCCGACGGCCTGAGCTGGGGCCCCTGCGTGGGCGAGATCACGCCGCAAGGCGAAAATTGCTTCACGGAAGAGGTCGACGAGAATTGCGACGGCGAGACCCCCGCGTGCTCCGAGCTGTGGAGTCAGAGCTTCGGCAACGACCTGTCGCAGACCTTCGCGAGCGTGGCGGTCGACTCCAACGGCGATATCTATGTCACCGGGGATTTCGAGGGCGCCGTCAGCTTTGGTGGAGCGCCGCTCGTCGCAACTGGTGATAAGGCAGACATCATCATCGCCAAATTCGACCACTATGGAAACCCGGTGTGGAGCAAGCGATTTGGGGATAGCAGCAATCAATACTCGGCAAAGCTCATCGTCGATGCGCAAGACAACTTAATCTACGTCGGTCGAATCTACGGCCACGTCGACTTTGGCGGCGGCGAGCTCATGGGTGAGGGCGCCGCGGACGTGGTGATTGCCAAGCTCGACAGCGACGGCGATCACATCTGGAGCCGGAGCTACGGCGACCTCGACCCCGATCGCGCGGAGCGTGTCGCCGTCGACAGCCAGGGCAACGTGCTGCTCACCGGCACCTTCACGGGTGAGGTCGACTATGGAAGCGGACTGTTCGCCAGCGCGGGCATGCGCGACGCGTTCGTGCTCAAGCTCAATGGCAACAATGGCGCCCACATGTTCTCGCTGCAGATCGGCGGGCCGGGTGACGACTATGGGTTTGGGATCGACGCGGACGCCGACAACAACGTGATCATCTCGGGTCGCTTCCAGGACTCCCTGCCCTTCGACGGGGGCCTGGACAGCGCGGGTGGGCGCGACATCTACCTCGCCAAGCTCAACCCGCTCGGCGCGGTCCTGTGGAGCGACAGCTTCGGCGGGCCCGGTGAGGACGGCGTCCACGATCTGAAGGTCAACGATCAGACCGGCGACATCGTCATGCTCGGCTTCATGTCCAACAGCATGAGCTTTGGCGGCCCGAACCTGGTCAGCGCCGGCATGCGCGACATCTTCTTGGCGACGCTCGACGAAGACGGCGAGCACGTGTGGAGCAAGCGGTTCGGCGACGCCGCCGACCAGTTCACCAACAACTACGAGCTCAACACCTGGATGAGCCTGGCCCTGGCCCCCAGCGGCGAGATCTACGTCGGCGGCGCGCTGCTCGGGTCGGTCAGCTTCGGCGGCGCTCCGATCTCGTCGTCGGGCGTGAACCCCGACGTGTTCTACGCGCGGCTCACCGCCGCCGGCGACCTGATCGCCAACAACCGCTATGGCGGCAGCGGCACGGACATCGGCCTCGATATCGCCGTGACTGACTCCGGTCACATCGTCATGGCGGGGCGCTCGTTCGCCACGTCGCTGGACTTTGGAGTGTCCGGCGTCATCGAGACCCAAGGGCTCGACGACGCCTTCCTCGTCAAGCTGCAGCCCTAGCAAGGCTAGCAAACCATGGCACGCAGCCGCGCCCACGTGGAGATCATGGAGATCATGGAGATCATGGAGATCATGGGTCCCACGGCGGCGCGTCACGCTCCGGGGGATCACGTGCGATAGTCCGCCCCATGAGCGAACGGGCCCACCACGAAGCCGCCCAACTCAGCGTCGAGCTCGAGGTCAAGCTGCTCGAGCGATTGGCCTACGAGTGGCGCGCGATCAACTACACCTATTTCAAGGACGCGCTGCGCCAGCCGGTCCTGCGCCTGTCTGACACGCGGGCCCGACTCGGGCAGTGGCACGGTGAGCTGCGCAGCCTCGAGGTCTCGCTGCCGCTGGTGCTCGAGCGACCGTGGACCCACGTCATCGAGGTGCTCAAGCACGAGGTCGCCCATCAGTTCATCGATGAGCGGATGAACGTCGACGAGACCGCCCACGGGCCGACCTTCCGGCGAATCTGCGAGCGACTCGGCATCGACGCTCGCGCGACCGGAGATCCAGGCGACGCCGCCGGGCCAGACACACCCGCGGACGCCAGCGACAGCACGAGCCGGCTGGTCGCGCGGATCCGCAAGCTGCTCGCGCTGGCCCAGAGCCCCAATCAACACGAGGCCGAGACCGCGGCGACGGCCGCCCGCAGGCTGATGCTCAAGTTCAACATCGAGGTCGACGCGACCGAGGGCGTCGACGCGTCCCGGCGCCACTACGGCTATCGCCACCTCGGCCGCCCGACCGGACGCGTGCTCGAGCATGACCGCCGGCTCGCGCGGATCCTGCTCGACTACTTCTTCGTCGAGGGCCTGTGGATCCCCGTGTATCGGCCGCTCGAGGGCAAGCGCGGGTCGGTCCTGGAGATCTGCGGGCTCGAGGCCAACCTGGTCATGGCCGAGCACGTCCACGCGTTCTTGTCCGCGACCGCCCTGCGCCTGTGGTCCACCTACAAGCGCGACAGCGAGCGCAGCTCCAACCGTGATCGCCAGGCGTTCCTCGCCGGGGTCATGCGCGGCTTCGAGACCAAGCTCGCCGCGCAAAGTCAGCAGTTCACCGAGCAGGGCCTGGTCTGGGTGCCAGCGCCCGATCTGAACGGCTATTTTCGCCGCCGCTATCCCAAGCTCGAGACCGTGCGTCGCGGAGGCGCCCGGCGAAACGAGGCCTACGCCGAAGGCAGCCGCGCAGGCCGTCAGATCGTGCTCTCGCAGCCGGTCGCGTCGTCCACCAGCAGTGGTCCGCGCAAGGCACTTGGGCGCGGGCGCTGACCCGGTTTACTTGCGACACTGCAAAAAAGTGCCATGGTCGCGCCGATGGATGCGATCCCAGTACCCGAGCCCCTCCAGCCCTATATGCCGCTGATCATTGGTCTGGTCACGGCGCTGCTCATCTTCGTCGTCGGCTGGATGGTCGCCAAGTGGACCCACAACGGCGTGACTCGGCTCATGCGCAGGCGCCACCTCGACGAGGCGCTGGCCCGGTTTTTGGGCTCGATGGCGCAGTATTTGGTCCTGGCGGCCACGGTCATCGCTGCGCTCGGCCACGTGGGGGTCGAGACCACCAGCTTGATCGCGCTGCTTGGCACCGCAGGTCTGGCGATTGGCCTCGCGCTGCAGGGCAGCTTGGCCCACTTCGCCAGCGGCGTGATGCTGCTGGTGTTTCGCCCGTTCACGATCGGCGATTACGTCGAGGCCGGCGGGCAGTCCGGCACCATTGAAGAGGTCGGGCTGTTCGCGACCACGCTCACCACATTGGAGAACCAGCGCGTGACCGTGCCCAATGGCACGATCACGAGTGGCCCGATCACGAACTACACGATCCTCGGCAAGCGCCGCGCCACGATCGACGTCGGCGTCGCGTATGGAACCGACATCGAGGTCGCCACCCAGCTGCTGCTCGAGGCCGCACGAGACTCCGAGCTGGTCCTCACCGACCCGGCGCCGGCCGCTGTGTTCGTGAACCTCGGCGCCAGCTCGCTCGACTTCAGCGTGTACGTGTGGTCCAACAACGCCGACTTTGGCGGAGCCAAGCACGCCACCCGCAAGGCGATCTACGACCGCCTCAACGCCGCGGGGATCGACCTGCCGTTCAGCCAGATCGTCGTTCACCAGGCCCCGAGCGCGACCTGACCTTCACCTGATCCTCAGAGCCCGCGCAGCCGCTCGTTGGCTTCGTGCAGCTCGAGCCGCAGCCGCTCGAGCTCTTCGTCTAGACTGGCCACCACGCGCGCCTTCTCGGCGAAGCGCTCGGCGATGAAGCGCGTGAGGTTGAGCATCACCTGGTGTCCAGCCTCTGCGTCGCCCAGCGCCAACGCCCGCAGCGCGGCGTGGGTGAGCGTCAGCAGCCTCGAGGGGAGCAGCGCTCGGATCGTCGCGGTGCGCCGCCGCTCGGGGCTCGAGATCGAGACCTCACCGATCAGCTCGCCCCGTCCGGCCACGTCCACGCTCTTGCCACCGGCCAGGATCTCGAGGCAGCCGTCGAGCACCACGAACATCTCGCCGTCCTCACCGCCCTCGCTGACGACCTCCTCGCCCTCGGCGACCTCGCGCAGGGTCCCGCGGGCCATCAGCTCGTCGATGATCGCCTGACGCAGGCCCTCGAAGAACGACCAGCGCTCGACCCCACGCCGAAAGAAGCGCTCCTCCATCATTGGCCAGGTCTGCTCGGGGTCGACGTCGTCGCGCAGGTCGTCGACGAAGCGCACCGAGAAGCAGCCAATGTCCGCGCGAGCGCGACGGCCGAGCACGAAGGTCTTCCACGACAGCGGCGTGAACAGCGAGCCGACCCGCTCGAGGTGTGCGGTGTCCGAGACCGCGATCACCATGGGCACACCAACCCCCTTGCCCGCGCTGCGCTCGATCGGATCGCCGCCGTAGCGGCGCGCGCCAAACAGCTTGGCGTAGTGGGTGATCAGCCCCGGGTGTGCGTCGAACACGATCAAGTCGGCGCCGCCCGGCTCCATGCAAGCCTCGAAGCCAGCCTTGAACAGCGAGAGCACCGACAGCCGCTCCTGGGCCGCGGCGACCTCGGGCCGCGCGAGCAGCTCGGAGAACTCGGCGATCGCGAGGCTGTCGAGGTTGGTGACGAAGTCCAGCGACCAGCGCTCGCGGACCTCGTCGGGCACCTCGCCCGGGTTGAACCGGCGCATTCGGGCCACGGCATCGAGCTCGCCCGCCCCGTCAGCGGATCCACCGCTCGTGTAGAAGTGGATGGTGCGCGGCAGCTCATCGTAGACCGTGAACACCATCTGCCTGTCGTGGTCGACGCCTGCCCCCTCGACCTGGCCGCGCTGAGCTACGCGGATCTCGTAGCGCATCCGATAGATCGCGTCGCGCTCGGCCGCGCTGGTGGCCCGGTGAACAGTCGCTAGCCTGGTGGTGAGTTCGAGCACCCTCGGTCGCGTCTCCCGGGTACAGAGTAGCCCGACCTGGGCCGTCTCGCGCGAGATCGTTGGCGCATCCGCGCCAAACCCCGCACCGTTGCGAACGAACACTGGTACCATTGCGGCGGGCCCTGGCCCCGTAGGAGTTTACGCCATGCTCAGTCGCTCGCTCGCCCCCGTCACCTGTGCCCTGTTGCTCATTGCCTGTGGAGGCAACGGCGACGCGGACTCACTCAACGCCGACAGCAACACCACGCCCGGGACCAACACCACGCCCGCGGAGACCAGCGACGGCAACAGCAACAGCAACAGCAACGGAGATGGCGACGGCGACGCTGGCGATGGCGATCCCGGTGATGGCGATCCCGGCGACGGCGACGGCGATCCCGGTGACGGCGACGCGGACTCGGACGGCGGCATCAAGTTCGACCTCCCCGGTCTACCCGACGCTGGCGCTGGCAACTGCGAGGGCATGGGCGGCGCGGATCCAGAGTTCTCGTACATCTGGGTCGCCAACTCCAACGAGAGCACGATCTCCAAGGTCAACACCGAGACCCTGCTGGAGGAGGGCCGCTACCGCACCCGCGGCGACGGAAACGGCAGCCCCTCGCGGACCTCGGTCAATCTCTCGGGCGATGTCGCGGTCGCCAACCGTAACGGCGGGCTCACCAAGGTCATCGCGCTGCACGAGAACTGCGACGAGATGACCAACGGCCAGCCTGGCCTGCAGACCTCGACGGGCAAGAACGACGTGCTCGCGTGGGGCCAGGACGACTGCATCTCCTGGTACACGGCCGTCAACCCGGCCTACACCAGCCAGCGCCCGCTGGCCTGGACCTCGGGCGTGCTCAACCCCAACACCTGCACGGTCGAAGATCAGTTCTTGTGGAGCACCGCGTCGACCTCGGGTCAGCCAGGCAGCCTCCACGTCATGATGCTCGATGGCGTCGATGGCAGCATTGACGAGGAGTTTCCGATCCCCGAGATCTCGCCGGGCTTCTTTGGCGGCTACGGTGGCGCGGTCAACTCCGAGAACGACTACTGGTTCATCACCTACGACTCACCGCGCAAGCTGGTGAAGGTCGATTTCGAGAACCTCGACTATCAGCTCTGGGACGTGCCGCAGTCGGTGTGCAGCTACGGGTTCACCGTCGACTCGCTCGACCGCCCGTGGATCGGCGCGTTCTGTGACGGCAGCGCGATGTTCGACCCCGAGACCGAGCAGTTCACCGTGCTGCCTGGGCTGCTCGGGTACGGGCTGCAAGAGGACGCCAACAAGACCATGTGGCTGGGCACCTTCAGCCCGCCGGGCTTGCGCGCGATCGACATCGAGACGCTGCAGCCGGGCAAGTGGATCATGCTGCCGACCAACTCGTCGCGGGGGGTGAGCGTCGATTTCTACGGCTACGTTTGGTTTGTCGACATGCAGACGAGCGCTTGGCGGGTCGACACCGAGGCCGAGACCTGGGAGGCGTACGCGGGGCTCAATTCGCCCTACACGTACTCGGACATGACTGGGTGGGGGTTGAGCTTGGCGTCTGGTGGGATTCCGCAGGGGTAGCTCGGCCGCGTCGCGCTGTTCAACGGCTAGCGCCTTGGCATGCTCATGAACTCTCGAGCAAGCACGACCCTCGCCCCAGAGATCCACGCCTTGCTGGCAAAGGTGGACGAGGCACCGCCTGCGCGGATGGACGCGAGCCTGGGCGAACACGGATTCGTCGGGAGGGTCGTCGCCCTCGATGGCGCCGTGTTCTTGCCGATCGACCCACCGGAGACGGCCTTGCAGGTGCTGCTACCCATCGCGATCGGTTGCGTGGCGTTACTCGCGACGATCGCTGTCGTCCTGTGGTTCGAGCTTGGGGAGACGGCGTTCATGTCGGCGCTGCTCGGCGCTGCGTTGCTCGGGGCGGGCGCTCACGCGCTGCTG
Organism: Enhygromyxa salina; assembly: GCF_002994635.1. GTDB lineage: Bacteria > Myxococcota_A > Polyangia > Nannocystales > Nannocystaceae > Plesiocystis > Plesiocystis salina_B. The sequence goes on from NZ_PVNL01000142.1 coordinate 61,293, forward strand.
AACAGACTCGGCGGGCGGCGACTGGAGAGCACGGGGATCTTGTGCGTCCCCGACCAGCTCGTGATGCGCACTCGCACAAAGGTGCTGAGCCTCCCCCGCGTCGAGGTCGCCAAGATCGAAGAGCGCATGCAGGTGATCAATGTGCCGAAGCGAGGCGTGACGACCGCGTATCAGGCCGTGGTCGTGATGCGCAGCGGCCAACAGGTCGTGCTCGCCGAGTTCACGACCGAAGGCGAGCCCGACCTCACGTTCCGCGCAAGCCATGTCGAGGGTCAGTTCATCGGCGCCCTCGTTCGCTATTTGATCCGCGAGTGGCGGGACGCGGACAGTCTGCCGGGGACGAGCAGCGCCGATCGTCTCCCCATCAGCCGCGATTTTTCGCGATGATGCGCCCGCCATGGATGCCCCTATTCGATCCCATCTCGAGTTGAGCCTGCTCGGTCTCGTCTGCGTCGCGTTTTCTCCAGGCTGCTCGGACAACTCCAGCGGCACCAGCGAGAGCTCGATGTGCCTGACCTCAGGCTGCTACGGCGACGAGCTCAGCGACACTGACGTCGGAGGTGGCGACGGCGACGGCGATGGCGATGGCGATGGCGATGGCGATGGCGACGGCGATGGCGACGGCGATGGCGACCCCGGTGACGGTGACGGTGACGGCGACGGCGACGGCGACGGCGACGGCGACGGCGACGGCGACGGCGACGAGGCCACGTTCTGCATCCCGAGCGAGACCAGCTGCTTCGATCCCGACAACACCCAGACCTGCATCGACGACGGCTCCGCGTGGGGCCCCCCGGTCCCGTGCGGGGACACCGAGGGCTGCTTCAACGGCAACTGCATTCCGCTGTGCGAGCTGACGGAGCTCAACCCCAGCTCGGTCGGCTGCTCGTTCTTCGCCAACCGCATGGACAACCTTCACGCCAACCAGCCGGACTCGCTGGTGATCGGCAACGTGTCGTCCAGCAAGGACGTCACGGCGCAGCTGTACTTCGTGCCCAACAACGAGAGTAACGAGCAGGCGCTGGGCGGTCCTGTCGTGGTTGGGCCCGAGGGCACGCACACGTTCGAGCTAGAGAACGCACAGATCGAGAGCATCACGACCGTGCGCACCGGCGGCGTCTACCGGGTGCAGACGACGATCCCGATCGTCGCGTATCTGCACTCGCCGATCGGCTCACAGGCGACCAACGATGCGTCGATGCTGCTGCCCGAGCACGCGCTGACCGGCAACTATGTGGTCGCGTCTTACCCCGGCACCTTCACGACCCACTACCCCAGCTACTTCACCGCGATCGCAACGCAAGACAACACGCTCTTGGAGTTTATCGCTGGCGGCCCGACGGCGGCAGGTGGTGGTGTTCAGGGGCTGGCACAGGGCCAGAGCACGCAGGTGATGCTGCAGCGCTACGACACGCTCAACGTGGTCGTGGCCGCGCAGTACCAGGATCTGTCGGGTACGATCGTGACCGCGGATCAGCCCGTGTGGCTGGCGGGCGCCACCGAGTGCGGCAACGTCCCGGCCTACCCGACCACGTTCTGCGATCACCTCGAGGAGGTCATGCTCCCGCTCGAGTACTGGGGCGAGGAATACGTCGGCGCTCACGCCCCGCAGCGCGGCAACGAGACCTTCTACTGGCGGGTCTACGGCGGCGACGACGGCGTCAGCGTGAACACCGTGCCCGCGCAGCCGGGGTTCCCGCTGCAGCTCGACAAGGGCGAGTACTACCAGTTCGGCACCCAGCAGAGCTTCGTGTTCACGGGCGATGGACCGTTCATGCCCGTGCAGCTGCTCGAGGGCCAAAACGGCGGGGCCGGCACGGGCGACCCCTCGATGTATCAGATGGTCCCGACCGAGCAGTTCCTCGCCACCTACGCGTTCGTGACGGGCACGGGCTACACCCAACACTATGCCCAGATCATTCGCCCGGCTGGCGGCGACGACGTGCTGATCGACGGCGTCGTGGTCGATGGCTACTACGCCGTCGGGGCCTGGGAGATCAGCGATTTCCCCGTCACCGAGGGCGGGCACTTCGCGACCAGCAATCAGCCGTTTGGGGTCATTCAGGTCGGCTACACGAACGTGACCTCGTACGCGTACCCGGGCGGGCTGCAGCTCTCGGTCATCAACCCGCAGTAGGCTTGGCGGCTCGCTTCGCCGTCGGGCGCAGGCCGAGCTCCAGCGCCAGGTGGGCGATCGCGTCCCCGACCGTCTCGGCCCGGCGAGGCGGCCGAAGCTCGGCCACGGCGCGCTGCAGCGGCGCCGTGATCGGGTGCCGCCGCCACGCCGCGCTGGCCCGAGCGCTGCGCGGGTCGCCGTGCTTGGGCAGCTCGTAGTCCACGGCCTCGATCGCGGCGGACATGCTGCTGCAGCGCGTGATCCGTCGATCGTCGCGCCAGATCTCCACCCCGCTGCGGGCCGCGGGACGGACCTCGAAGTGCCGCAGCTCCCCCTGGTGATCCAGGTAGTGCAGCATCATCCCCCGGGCCCCCAGCGACAGCCACGCGTTGATCGAGATCGCCGCCGCCTCGTCACTCTGGACCATCGTCAGCGGGTCAAACTCGCGGAGCCGTCGCGTGATCTCTTCGAGGGTCGCGGGTGCCTCGCCGCGGTCGTCGTCGGGGACCGGCAGGTAGGCCGGGCGCTCGCCCGCGGCCTCGCGCTCGGGCGGGTCCACCTGCTTGCCGGCCTCGAGCGTGGCCGTGGTGATGATCTCGAGCGAGGACAGATCCACGAAGTCGAGCACCAGACAATCGCTGGCGCTCGGGTCGATACGCATGCCGCGACCCACACATTGCAAATACAGCGACTCCGAACGCAGCGGACGCACCATGGCGATCGCGCTGACGCCCGGATCATCGAACCCCTCGGTCAACACGCCGACATTTGTGATGACCCGAAACTGCCCGTCGCGGAACCCGGCCAGCGTGCGCTCGCGGGCGAGCTTGGGCATCTCACCGTGGACGATCGCCGCGCGCACGCCCATGCGATTGAGAGCTGCGCACAGGTTCTCCGCGTGGCGGACGCCCGCACAAAACGCGATGGTTCGGCGATCCCGGCACAGCTCGATGATGCTGCGCGCGACCAGCTGATTGCGGCCCTGGATGTCCACCGCCTCCTCGAGCGCGTCGGCGTCGAAGTCTTCGCCGACCGCTGTGACTCCCTCGAGCGAGACCTTGGTCTCGATCCGCAGCCCTCGCAGCGGTCGCAGGTAGCCCTCGGCGATCATCTGCTGGAGCGTGCGCTCGGCGACGATCTGCTCGAACACCTCACCGAGGGCGCGGCCATCCGCGCGCCGGGTCGTCGCCGTGAAGCCGACCAAGGTCCCGCGCCAGTCCGGCTCGAACGCGCCGATCCGCTCGAGCACCGCCCGGTTGGCGTCGGCGACCGCGTGGTGACACTCGTCGTAGATCACCAGGCCGAGCTCGCGGCCGGCGAGGACCCGGCCGATGCGACCCTCGTGGAGCGACCGGATCGACGCCACGAGCACCCGCGCGCTGGCGCTGGCCCGCGCTTCGCCTCGCTCGATCTGCACGCGCCGGTCATCGCCCGCGCGCCGCAGCGCCGCCTCGATCTTGTGCTTGGCCTGCGCCAGCAGCTCGTCGCGGTGGGCCAGGACCAGCACGTCACGCTTGGCGCGGCGGATCAGCTCCGAGAAGATCACCGTCTTGCCCGAGCCGGTCGGCAGCGAGACCAACATCCGACGCACGCCGCGTCGGCGGGCGGTGATCACCGCCTCGACGGTCTCGAGCTGGTAGGGACGCAGCCGCACCGGGTTAGCTCGCGCCCGCGGGCGTTGGCTCGGGGGTTATCTGGGTCATCTGGATCATCCGACCGAAACCTCTGTCATGAGTCTCGCCCGCAGCGGCGACCGCTCATGGCGCGAGCGGGGGCGGGTCGGCCTTCTCGGCCGCCGGCTCGGAGCCGAGGATCAACCGCGACACCAGCGTCTCGACCACATACGCCTGCGCATGCACAGGCGTGACCGGGTCCGGCAGCACGATCTGATCCTGCTCGATATGCCACCAATCACAGTGAATCCGATCGACGTTCACGTCGATCGTCATATACCCACGATGCTCGAGCTCGACCCACTTCACGTGCGGGTTCGATGCCAACAGCAGGTTGATCGTCGCCATGTCGACAGGCAAGCCCGGCGAGGTGATCCCGGGCGTCACGAATTCCACGGACACGGCCCCCTCGCCCGTGTCGGGATCGTACACGGCCGGATCCGCAGGATTGGCGGTCAGCTCATTGGCCCACGAGGTGTGAATGTCGCCAGTCAGGACCACGACGTCGGCGATGTCGTTGTCGGCGATGTGGGCGTAGACGGTCCGCCGCGCGGCCTCGTAGCCGTCCCAGGGATCCGTGATGAACGGCCGGTTGGGCTCGCCGCCGGAGCCGGCCTGCAAGATGATCTGGCCCATCAGGATCTGCTGGGCCAGCAGCTTCCACTGTGAGGTGCTGGTCGAGAGCCGCTCGAGCAGCCACGCCTCTTGCTCGGCGCCGAGCAGCTGACGCTCGGGATCGTTGATCTGCTCGAGGCTGTCGGACTCGCTGAGGGTGACCTGCTCTTCGCGGCCCTCGAGGCGAGTGTCGAGCACGATCAAGTCGACCAGGTCGCCGTAGGACAGCTGACGATAGATGCGACCGGGCTCGCCCTCGCGCACGGGCATCCACTCGAAGTAGGCCTGCTTGCCGGCGGCCTTGCGCGTGGACCAGTCGCCCTCGTCGGCGGTGTGATTCTCGGCGCCGTCGGTGAAGCCGTCGTTGGCGACCTCATGATCGTCCCAGGTAGTAATGAAGGGATGCTGACGGTGGGCCGCTTGCAGGTCGGCGTCACGCTTGTACTGCGCGTGCCGCATGCGGTAGTCGGCCAGGGCCAGGCACTCGTGCGCGGGCTCGTACTCGCGAATGTCGCCATAGGCACCGGAGGCGTACTCGTAGATATAGTCGCCAAGGTGGATCACGGCGTCGATGTCGGCGCGCGTGCCAATGTGCCGATAGCCATGGAAGTAGCCGTGCGCCAGGCTCGAGCACGAGCACACGACAAAGCGCAGATGATCGCTGGCGCCGTCGGGGGCCGTGCGCGTGCGGCCGATCGGCGAGACCACGCCCTGCACCCAAAACCGATAGTAGTAAGTGGTGGCCGGGTCGAGCCCGTCGAGATCCAGCTTGATCGTGTGGTCGCGGGTCTCGTCGGAGGTGCCGAGGTAGCCGGCCGCGACGCGCTGCCCAAACTCGGGATCGAGGGCGGCCTCGAAGAAGACCTCGGCGCTGGGATCGTCCGGGCTGATCCGCGTCCACAAGATCACCGAGTCGGCGAGCGGATCGCCGCTGGCGACCCCGTGGGTGAACACGCTGGCCGGGCCGGGATCGCCCTCCCACGCGTAGATCGGCAGGTCATCGGCGGGCCCGCCCGTGCCGTCCGTGCCACCCGTTCCGGTGTCGTCCGCCGCCTCGCCGCCAACGTCATCGGCCGCGCACGCGCTGAAGGTTGGGATCAAGGATGCGACGCCGAGCAAGCCAGCGCGGCGCAGTAGTTCTCGTCGGGTAATGCTCATGCCAAAGACTTTGGTTTTAGGGATCAGGGCGGCGGCGGCTGCCACGGCGTGTAGCGCAGCGTGAACTCGCGGCGGCCCGCGGTGTTGCGCTGATCGAGCAGCTTGGGATCGAGCCAGGCGGAGGACAGGGCTTCGGTCGCGCACGCGACCACAGGCCCGGGCGCGGTCGTGCCCGCCTCGACCACGTCGAGCTGCTCGAGCGCGCCCGTGTCCGGGTTGAACGCGTACTCGACGACCAGCTCACCGGTCGCGTCGCGGTCGACGTCGCGCAGGTGCGTCTCGTAGCAAGTCAACAGCGACGACTCGACGGCCTTGAACGGATCCGCTGGCGGGCGCTTGCGCGACCCCGGCGCGAACACCCAGGTGATCTGCGCGTGCGCGGGCTTGGCATCGGGCGGATCGAGGGGCATCTGCGCGATCTGATCGGTGACGCAGGCCGCGAGCGGCTCGGGCGCGGTGCTCTGCTGATCGTCCAGCGTGATGTTGGTCAGCTCGCCCGTGCGCTTGGTGACATCGAACGCCACGACGACCTGGCCCGCGGCCTTGGGATCGTGCTCGGCGAGGTAGCGATCGTAGCAGGCCTCGATCACCTCGTCGTGGGTCTCGAGCAGCTCCGTGAGCTCGGCCGAATAGAAGTCCGCGTCGCGCATCCACATGACGCAGCCAGACAGCGCGGACAGCCCGACGACGAGGATCGCGCGTGAGAGACGGAAGCAGGGATTCATCATCGCGTTACTCCTGCGCCTCGGCGCGCTTGCTGATCCGCAGCGCGACGCTGCGCTGCCCGTCCGGGGAGGCGCCGACGCTCGCGGCGATCAGGCGCTCGGAGGCGACGCCCTGGGCGACGAGGGCATCGACGATCTGCGTGGCCAGGCCGTTGCTGCGCTTCTTGTGGGCCCGGCGAGACCCCTCACCGATGCTGTGCACCTCGACGGTCAGCTCGAGCACCTCCGGGTGTGCCTCGAGCCAGTTCGCCAGCTCGCCCAGGATGTCCTGATGCTCGCTGGACAGCACGCCAGCGGCGTCGAAGCTCAGCGCCTCGTCGAGCCCGAGCAGGTCACCCTCGAGCGTCACACGAGGCGGCACGGGCGGCTGGGGCACCGCCGGGAGGTTGGGCAGGGGCGGCGCCGGAGGTTGGGCCTGGATCTGGATCGGCGACTCGGACGTGACCATCGTGACCTCGTTGCAGGCCAGGGTCTGCGTGCAGCCAGCGAGGATGAACACGGCCGCGAGCGCGCGAGCGTGGATTGAAGCGAAGCGCGTCATGGTGGGCGGCGCCGCGATAATCCGGGGCAGCGGTCCGCGACGCAAGCCGATCAGCGAATGCCACACAGCTGTAACATGGTGGATCCGGCGGCGACCCATCGCGCAGGTGGTCGAGCTCGAGTCGCGCTCACGCGCGGGGCTGGCCGCGGATCACGACGTCGCGGACCCGGGTCAACCCGCGGTCGAGGGCGTCGTCGGTCCACACCTCCGCGTCGGACCCGAGCAAGCTCATGAATTCGCGCAGCAGACTGCGGCGCGCAGCGTCGATCCGCGACTTGGCGGTGCCCTCGGGGATCTCCTGCAGCTCGGCGATCTCGCGCAGCGTAAACCCGTGAAAGTAGTAGAGGTCCAGCATGTCATGCTGGTCGCTGGGGATGTGCTGCATCGCGTCGAGCAACAGCTGCTGGGCCTGATCCTGGGCGACTATCGATGACTGGCGCCGGCCGCTGATCGCAAACAGCGACTCGCTGAGCGGATCGAACTGACCGTCCGGGCGGTGGAGCTCGCGCAGGGTCTCGCGGTACACGTTCTGCGCGATCCGGATCAGGAAGGTCCGCACCGAGCACCGCCCCTCGAACCGGTCGAGCGCCTCGACCATGCGGACGAACACCTCCTGGATGAGATCTTCGGTCGGTCGCTCGGGCACGCGCTTGAGAAAGTAGACGCGCAGCAAGTTGAAGTGGCGCGCGAGCAGCTCGCCGCCCGCGGGTTTGTCACCGTCGCGCCACCGCTGCAACAATTCCAGGTCCTGGTCGGGGTCCGGGTCCATCGGGCCAGCGTACCACCTGCGGGCCTGGACGCGGAGCGCGAGCGAGCGCACCCCAGCTCAGCCCGGGGCTCAGCTGGGGTGCTCCGCTCACGGGCTCAGGCGCGGGGGCGATCGGGCTGCGCGTCGGTCGGCGACAGCTTGATCCGGATCCGGCGAGTCTTGGTCACCGGCGGCGACGCGTCGCTGACCCCGGTGACGTCGACCTCCTGCTCCGCGGTCATCGGGCCGAAGTCGTAGTACGCATGATCCGTCCCGCGCGACCAGGAGATCGACCCGCTGCCGGGATCGTGGGTCGCGTCCAGCGTCCACGTCGTGCCCCCGGAGGTGAAGTCGACGATCTTCACCCGAACGATCCCCGTGGACTCGTGGAGGTCTTCATGCTCGGCGTGGGCAGTCTGGTCATAGTCGGCGAGGCTATCGCTGCCATGCAGCAGCTGCAGGTCGCTGTTGGTGTCGAGGGACCCGTCAAAATTGATCGGGTCTTCCTCACTGATACACAGTGGGTCGGGCATTCTGTCTTATTTCCTTTGTTGGGTTGTTGATTCGCTAACTAACTATTTGGGGGCTTCGATCATGGCTGCGATCGCGGCGTCGAGCTGCGGGCGATAGTCCAAAGGGACGCGGTCGCGCGCGGCTCGGAACTCGGGTCCATCGTCGCCGAGCGAGGCGAGCGTCAGCGCGACCGTCATCCACGACTCGACCTCGTGCTCGGGCGTGCGTGGGATCTGCGGGTCACGCAGGAGCGCGATCAGCTTCGCAACCTCGCCCGCGACCGCGGCGCGGTCATCCGATTCGTTCTGCAGGCCGAGCAAGCAAGTCGTGGCAATGAGCCGCAGGTCGTGTTCGTCGCTGGCGAGCACCGTCTCGAGCAACGCGCGCGCCTCGTCGAGATCGTGGTCTTCATTGGAGAGGAAGCGCGCGAGGTTGTAGGCAGCCTCTGGATCATTGGGGCCGAGGTAGAGCGCCAGCCGAAACGCCAGCTCCGCGCGCACCGGCTCGGCTCGAGCCCCGCGCAGATTGGCGAGGTTGGTCAGGGCTGGGACCCGCTGATTGTTGGTGCCGACCAACAGCTGACGACGAACGGCCCGCCGGGTCAGGGTCAGGGCCTCGTCGGGTCGGTCCTGCGCGCGGGCCAAGACCCCGGCGATCTCATCATATTCGGCCCGGCGTGGATCGTAGACACCAACTTTGAGCGCCGATAGCAGGTCGCGTGCCTGCGCGAGCAGCTCTTCACCCCGCTCATACTCCTGCTGGCGCATGATCACGGTCCTCGCCGCCTCGAGGTTGGCCCGCAGCCGCCGCTGTCGATCCGCGATCGACTCCGCGTTCAGGCGTGCCTGCCTGTAATTGGCCATAGCGAGCGACCAGTCGCCCTTTACCGAGCGCGCGCGCCCACAAATGAGGAGGAACGCCGCGCGGTCGGCCGGGGACTCCCAGCTGACGCGCTCGATCTCTTCGCACTTGGCGATCAGCTCGTCGACCCGCCACGCGTCATCGAGCGGCTTGACCTCGTCCAACAAGCGCTTGTAGCCCGAATCCGACATGGGCACCGTCGCCTTCGAGACAAAGTCGAGCTCGAACATGGCGACTCGCTCGGCCCATTGCGGGGTCGGCTCATCGGCGGCGGCATCCAGCAAGGTGCGAAGACTGCCCAGCAGGCTGTTCACGTGCTGACGCGAAGCCTCATCGCCAATCACGCACGAGCGCGCGGCGTCGGCCCGCATTGAGGTGAGACGGCTCTGAAGCCGATCGGCAGTTCTGCGCGAGGTTCGGCTCGCGACGGCATCCCAGTCCGTGCTTGCAGCCAATGTTGCGACCTCGTCGGCCAGCGGACAATCGGGGTATTTGGCTCGATACCCCAAGATCACCGCCACCAGCCCGGTCGACACGATGAGCCCACCCGCGACCCGCCGACGCCGGCGACGCCGACGCGCCGGCCGCTCGAGCAGCTCCTCGATCGCAGCGAGGAGCTCGGCGACGCTGGCGTGGCGCTGCTCGGGTCGCGCTGACAGTCCGACGAGCAGCGCCCGACGCAGGCGCCCGTCGATCTCTTCGCCGCCGCGCGGCTCGGTCTGCATGGCCTCGATCAGCGCGCGCGAGCTCGCACCCGCGAACGGTCGATCCCCGGTCAGCGCCTCCCACAGCGCCGCACAGAACGCGTATTGATCGGCCCGCGCGTTGGAGCCCTCGCCACGTAGTTGCTCGGGCGCCATGTAGCCGAGGGTGCCCAGCAGCTCGCCGGCCTGGGTCAACCTGGACGAGGTCGAGCCACCGCCGCCGCTACCGGCGATCGCCTCGACCTCGCCGAGCACGTGGGCCAGGCCGAAATCACCGACACGCGCGTGTCGGTCGTCGCCCACGAACACGTTGTCGGGCTTGAAGTCGCGGTGGACCACGCCCCGCTCGTGAGCAGCCACGAGCCCGCGGCCCGCCTGGATGTACACGGTCAGAAGCTCTGGGGTGGACAGAGCGCCGACGGCTTGCAGCTGGCGCAGCGTCGCGCCCCGCACGAACTCCATCACCAGGTACGCGCGGCCCTGGTGGCCGCCAGAGTCGTAGACCTTGACGACGTTCGGGTGGTCGAGCTTGGCGAGCAGCTGGGCCTCCCGACGCAGCCGCTGGCGCAGCACCTGCGAATCGCTGCCCGGTCGCGGCGCGATTAATTTGAGCGCCACTTCGCGCTCGAGCTCGGTGTCGTACGCGCGGTAGACCTCGCCCATGCCACCGCGACCGATCCAGTCGCGCAGCTCATAGCGACCGACCATCTCGGGCCCGCCCGCGCGCATGCCCAGGCGCACCCGGACCCGCTCGAACATGGCCTGAACCTCGACATCGAGGCTGGCGATCGGCTCGGGGACCGTGGCCTCGAGGGTCCCCGACTCGTGATCTGGCGCAGTGTTCACGGCGTTGGTCTTACGGTCGCGGCTGGTGACGACCGCGCTCGGTGAGCCGCGGGCATCCGCCTTGCTTCGCTTCGCCATGCACTTCAAACGTGCGGCTGAGGCCCGCGCAGTTCGGTCGCCGTAGAGTGAACATCCTCACGATTATTGGATTGTATCCCCCAAATCTCATCACCCGCCAGCGTCACGTGGTTTGCATGAGACGTGCGTTGCTGGTCGGCGTCGCCGACGACCATCCCAAGCAGCAATTCCGTCCAGGCCCCAGCCTCGACGCGATCGAGCGGCTACTCGAGGACCTCGGCGGTTGGACAATATCGCGCATTGAGGGTGCGCGAGCCGATCGCACGACCATCCTCGCGGGGCTCGTCGAGCTCGAGGCGGCGCTGAAGCGCGAGGACTCGGCGCTGTTCTACTTTGCTGGCCACGGCGGCATCGTCGAGATCGGCGACCTGCCGCCGCCGCTTGGCGGGCGCCCGGTGGTGTACCTGGCGACCGTGCGACCCGGGACCCAGTGGCGACTCGAGGGAGTCCTCGACATCGAGCTCTCGCTCGCGCTGGCCCGCATGGACCTCGTCTGCACCAACGTCTGCGCGATCCTGGACTGCTGCTACTCGGCGCGGATGGTCAGGGGCCCAGTCACGAGGCTGCCCCACGCGCCCGCCTGGCTGCGCGACCTCGCGGCGGTGCTGCCCGAGCCCGGCAGCTGCGACCTGCTGCTGCACCCCACGAGTCACCCGAACATCGTCCGGCTCGCGGCCTCGTCGTCGTTGCGGACGAGCTTCCCGGACCGCGTCGACGGTGGCCACCTCGGTCGCTTGACGAGGCTGTTCACGGAGGTCGTCCGCGAGGCCGATCTGCAGACGGAGCGGATCACCTGGGACGCGGTCGCGCACCGCGTCCGCGAGCAGGCGATCTGGCGGCTCGGCTGCGAAGAACAGTGGGTGAGCCTGGCCGGGCCGCGCCAGCGTCTGCTGTTCTCCCGCGCCGAGGCACCCCTGCCCCGGTCCGTCGGCTTCGTGCCCCGTGAACATGGTGAGGGCGGCTGGATCCGCGCGGGCGCGTTGCAAGGCGTGCGCGTGGGAGACGAGTGGGGCCTGGCCGACCTCACCCTCGATGATGACCTGCGCCCGCGGTGGCGCGCGCGGATGCGAGTCACGGCCGTCGACCTCGACCGCGCGACGCTCGAGCCTTGCGACGGAGGTGCTGACTTCAGCCCGCCGCCGGGTGTCAGCGCGCTGCTGCTGAGCGCCGCGGAGCGCGAGCTGGTGGGGGTCGACGGTCCCGCGGAGCTGCGTGAGGCGGTCGAGCGCTCCGTGCGACTGGTCTCGGTCGACGACGCGGCGCCCCCTGGGTCGCTGACCGTGCTCTCGTCGCGCGGCGCGGCGGTCGAGGTTCGCGGCGGCGCTCGCTCGGCGCTGTTTCCCGCCGACGCGAGCGGACTGGCCTCGGCGGTCGAGCGCATGGAAGCCTGGGCCCACGCGCGTACGCTGATCGCGGTCGCCCACTCGAAGGCTGGATCCCGACCGCCGTTCTCCCTGCAGGTCGACCGCGTCTTGGGCCGCGGCGTACGACCGCAGCGACTCGACCGGTCCGCGGTCGTGCGCCTGCACGTCGGCGACCGTCTGCGCTTCACGATCCAGGCCGGCCCCACGCCCGGCAGCTGGTTCGTGACCGTGATCCTGATCGACGTCGCCGGCTGTCCAACGCTGCTCGACGCGGCTGAACCCGACGGTCGCGAGATCCTCGCGGGTGACCGCGTGACGCTCGGCGTACACCCGCACCGTGACCAGCAAGGGATCGAGCTGCGCTGGCCCGCTGGTGTCGCCGCGGATCATTCGCGACCCGCGACGGTGATCGTGCTTGCCAGCCGTCGGCCGATCTGTCTGGGCCACCTCGTCAACGCCACGCCCGCGGCCGGGATCCCCCGCGACGTTCCCCGTCGGCCTCGCAAGCGGACCCGCGGACACGCCCCACAGCCGCGGGCGCGCACGGGGCCGGAGCTCTCGCCGGACTGGGCCGCGGTGATGTTCCGCCATGAGCTCGATCCGCGGCCGCGCGATGAGGCCAACCCATGACGGAGCACGAGCTCGACCCTGCACGCCCGCGAGCCTCGCCAACGATCCCGCCGGAGCTGCTCGATGCGCATGAGCGCGCGGAGTTGATTATTTGCGTGGGCCCCGAGCTGGCGCGCGGAGCCGGGCTGCCATCCCGCTCGGAGCTGGCGCTCGCGCTGCTCACCGACGTCGAGCAGCGCGGGCGCACGATCGACGCAGCAACAATTCGCGAGTGGATCGCCGACGGCCGCGTCGACGAGGCCCTCGAGGCGCTCGAGCGTCGCGGTGGATCGAGGTTCGCCCGGGTGATCGAGCGCGAGCTGGGTGAGCGCGGCCGACCGCTGCCGCCGCTGGCCCGGGTGATCGCCCGGCTGGAGCCCAACCTTCGCGCCGTCTACACGACCGGCATCGACCGGCTCCTCGAGCGCGCCTTCGCCGACGCCTGGCCCAGCTTTTCATCGGCGCAGGCCGACCTCGCGCGCCGTCGCAAGGTCATCGTCAAGCTGTGCGGCACGCTCGAGTTCCCCGAGACCTGGGCGCTGACCCGGGCGGCGCTCGAGCGGGAGTTTGGCGAGCGTTCGCTCCGTCGGCAGCTGCTGGTGGCCACCTGCCGCGCTCACTGTGTGCTGTTCGTCGGATTTGATCCCGCTGACTCGCTGACCGAGCGCGTGTTCGCGACCATCGACCGCAGCGACGCCGACGCGCAGCTGCCCAGTCACTTCGTGGTCCTGAACCACTGCGGATCAGAGACCCAAGCCCTGCTCGAGCGACGCGGCCTGCATGTGCTGCTCGCGGACCCCGTGTCGCTGCTGCAGGCCCTGCGTGGCGCGGATCCCCAGCGAGACACCAGCGCGCACGCCCAGCTCCCCGTGTGCCCCTACCCCGGCCTGCAAGCGTTCGATCACTCGCTGGCGTCGGTGTTTCATGGTCGCCGCGCCGAGATCAGCGCGGCCGCCTCGCGCCTGGGCGGGCCCGAGGGTCGACACCGACGATGGCTGGCGATCGACGGATCGAGCGGCGTCGGCAAGAGCTCGTTTGCCCATGCCGGGGTGGTGCCCGCGCTGCTCCGGGGATTCGCCGAAGGCACGCCGAGCCGATGGCGGGTCGCGTCGCTGCACCCGGGCCGACGCCCTCTGCCCGCGCTGGTCGAGGCGCTGGTGGTCGCGCTGGCGGGCGATCCCAACCGGTCCGGCGAGCGCCTTCCCTGCGACTGGATCGAGGCCGGAGACGCGCCGTCGAGCGTCACCGAATTCGTGCGCGAGTACCTGCCTCCGGGCGCGGCGTTGCTGGTCGTCGTCGATCAGCTCGAGGAGCTGGTGACCCTGGCCAGCGCTTCGGAGCGTGCACGGTTCGCGGCTTGCCTGACCCTGCTGCTCGACCAACAGCTGATCTACCTGATCACCACGCTCCGCTCGGACTTCACCGCCAGCGTGTCCACGACGATGCCCGCGCTCGCGCGACTGCTCAACGAGCAGGCCCAGCGCCACACCTTGGCCCCGATCTCCAGAGTTGGTCTGCGCGCCGCGATCGCCGAGCCGTCGGCCCAGCTCGGGGTGCGCTTCGAGGGCGAGCTGGTCGAGCGGATCGCCAGCGACGCCGAGCAACACCTGGCGCGGCGAAGCGTCGACGCGGACGGCGTCGTGCGAACCGACGACGCCGCGCTGCCCCTGGTTGCCCACGTGCTCCGCAAGCTGTGGGACATGCACGCCGACGACGAGCGGGAGATCGGCCTCGCCGACTACGAGGCGCTCGGCGGCGTGTCGGGAGCGCTCAGTCTGAGCGCCGACGCCCTGCTCGCCAGCCTCGGCGCCGAGCAAGTCGCCCGGGTCAAGGCGCTGCTCCTGCGCATGGTCAACCTCGATGACAGCCGGCTGACCCGACGAGCGCTGAGCCGACTCGAGGCCGTGACCCTCGCGGGCGGTGGCGAGCACGGCGAGCGCCTGCTGCAGTTGCTGTGCGGTGGCGCGGGGCCCCGCCTGATCGTGGTTCGCAGTGAGAACGACGAGACCCGGGTCGAGTTCGTGCACGAGGCGCTGCTGCGCGAGTGGGACAGGTTGCGCGAGTGGATCGCCGCCGATCAGGCCCAGCTCGCCCGCGACGAGGCGCTGCGTCGCCGCGCGGCCGGGTGGCGCAAGCAGGGCCGGCCGTGGCGGAGCTTGCCGCGCGGGCTCGAGCGGCGCGAGCTCCTGGCCGGACGCGCGCTCGGTCCGAGCGCGGCCGAGCAGCGTGACTATCAACGAGCGATGCGATCCGCGGGCTGGATCCGCGTCGCGGGGTGGGTCGGGTTCTCGGCGAGCTTGGCTGGCGTCGGCTACCTGGGCGTCGAGGAGCTGCGAGCGGCGGACGCGGTCGCGCAGCGCCAGCAGACCGAGATCGCCGACGCGCTCGACGAGACCCAGAAGACCCGGACCGAGCGTGATCACGCCAAAGCCAAGAACACGGAGAGTCACCTGCGCGCGGGGATCCAGGGCCTGCTCGACGAGCATCGCTGTCATCAGGCGCTCGACCGGGTCACGCGCGAGCTGCCAGATGACCGAGCGCTGCTGCGTCGAGCCGTGCGCTGTGAGGCGATCGTCGGCGAGCTCGCGCGCCTCGACGACTCGCACGGCGCCACCAGCTTGGCCGTCGACCCCACCAGCCAGACCGCGTGGTTCGGGACCACCGAGGGCGCCGCGGATCGCTGGAATTTGAAGACCCACCAGCTGCAGACGATTACGACGCTCGGCCAGGGGCTCCACGCGATCGAAGTCGCGCCTGGCGGCGAGCGGGTCGCCCTGGCGTCGAGCGGTCAGGTCCGGCTGATCGACAGCGACGGCGAGCCCGTCGCTGCACCCTTCAACGCGACCCAGCCAGTGTTCTCGCCTGACGGCGAGCTACTTGCGACCAAGCACGGGCAATATCGCATTGAAGTGCGCGAGTCGGCAGACGGAGCGCTCGTGTGGTGGCAGCCCACCGAGGGCAAGATCGAGACGTTCGAGTTCTCCAGCCAGGGTGACCGGCTGTGCGTGGGGAGCTCGGCGCGAGTCGGCAGCACGATCACGACCTTGGACTCAGAGACAGGCGACCCCGTCGGCGCGACGATCGAGGTCAACGACTTTCTACGCGACATCGCCGTGTCCCCCGACGGACTGCGGGTCGCGAGCACCGCCGACGACCGGTTCACGCGGCTGTGGTCGCTGGCCTCGGGTGAGCTGCTGAGCGAGCTCGCGTTTAGTCTCCGCGAGCCCAAGCACAGCTCGGTGTCGTTCTCGCCGCGCGGTGGATTCCTGGTCACGACCAGCACCGATGAGCGCGCAGCGATCACGACCCCCAACCTCGAGCCCCTGCGCGAGGCCAAGCCGGTCGCCCCCCAGGTCCGACCGCAGTTCTCACCCGGCGAGCAGTGGCTGCTGACGGCCGGCTTTGATGAGCACTCGAGCCTGCGAGCGGTGCGGACCGGGGCCGAGGTTGTCCGCCTCGACCTCGGCGCCCAGCCGCGGGCCCAGACCCTGTTCGTGGCCCCCGGTTCGCAACATCGCGGCGACATCGTGGCCGTCACGCAAACCGGCGGTGTCCTGCACTGGGCCATCGACACGCGCGAGCACTGGCGCGCGCCGACCCCTCACGCTCAGGGGGTCCGGTCACTCGCGTTCTCGTCCGGCGATCCGCGTCGCGTGCTCTCGGGCAGCTCGGCGGGGACCGTGCTCGCCTGGACGATCGGCGCTGACGATCAGATCCCACCCACGACGATCTCGGGCTGGGTGGTCGGCCTGGGCACCGCCGACGAGGGGGCCCGCAGCCTGGCGGTCGCGGACAACGGGGCGCTGATCAGCTGGACTGAGACTGCGCCCGCGCCCACCGTGCTCGCGACCGGTTGCCCATCGAAGATCGTCGCGATCGATGGTCCGAGCCAGCGGCTCGCGATCGCGTGTGGTGGTGGCGGCGGGCAGCTGTGGGACCTGTCGCCGCCGTCGCCCCGGCTCATGGCGGAGATCACCAGCGAGCTCGGCGTCAGCTCGATCGCGCTGGCAGGCGATCAACTCGCGCTCGGCGGCAGCGATGGCACGATCGAGCTGTTCCGCTACCGAGTCACCCACGCGGGCCGTCGATCTCTCACGCGCGATCGAGCGATCAGGGGCCACGACGGCGCGGTGAAGGGCCTGAGCTTCGACTTCAGCGGCCAGCTGCTGGTCAGCGGCGGCAACGACAACCTCGCCCAGCTGTGGGCCGCCGACGAGTCGCCCCGTCGCCTCCTGGACTTGCCCGTGTCCGGCCACAACGTCGAGTCCGTGGCGATCACCCGCGACGCCACGCTCCTCGCAGCCGGCGACGCGCAAGGAACGATCGTCATCTGGGATCGCCAGGGTGTCGAGCAAGAGCGGTTCGAGTCCGGCTGCGTCGGGCGTCGGGTCTACGCGCTGGCGTTCTCGCCCGATGATCAACTGCTCGCCGCCGGCTGCTCCGACGGCAGCGTGCACGCCTGGCCGATCGGCACCGAGGCCCTGCTCGAGCTCGCCTGCGCGCGCCTGGCCAACACCACGCGTCACCCCGAGACCCTCCCGCCGACCTGCCGGCCCAACCGTTGAACCATGTCCAGCACCATCGATCTGCAAGAGCTCCGCGCCCACCCAACGCCGCTCGTCGTCTACGTCGGGCATGAGCTCTCGCGTGCCGCCGGGCTGCCTTCACGGCGCGAGCTGGCCCGCGCGCTGCTCGACGCGCTGCCGGACTCCACCCCCGCCCGCCGACGCCGCGAGCTGGCCGCGCTGGTCGACGCCCCGGACCTCGCCGACCTGTTCACCGAGCTCGAGCGCGACCTGACCCCCGCGCGCTTTGGCCTGGTGGTCGAGCGCGCGCTGCGAGACGACGGCCTCGAACCTCCGCCGCTGGCCCGGGCGCTCGCCAGTCTAGGTCCGCGCCTGCAGGGGATCGTGACGCCCAACCTCGATCGCCTGCTCGAGCGCGCGTTCGAGGCCCGGCTGGTCGCCCACGTGCGCCCGAGCATGGGGCTGCTGCAGCGCGGGGGGTGGCTGCTCAAGATCAACGGCACGCTCAGCGAGCGCTCGAGCTGGGTGTTCACCCGCGATCAACGAGCCCGCGTGCGCCACCGCGAGCCGGTCCACGCCAGGGTCCTGCGCGCGCTGGTCATGGCCAAGCCCATGCTGTTCGTCGGCACCATGATTGACGATCCGATCTTCGACGACGTCGTCGCCCACGTCCGTGATCTCGGCGAGGGTGCGCCGCCGCGGCACTGGGCGCTGGTGGCCGGTGACCAGCTCACGCCAGCGACGCGGGCCAAGCTCGATGACGCCGGAATCGCGGCGATCAGCTACGACACACAGCACGAGGCCCTCGACATCCTCGCGTCGCTCGGGCCGGAGCCAGACTCGGTGCGGTCACGCCCCTCCCCCGTCTCGCCCCCCGAGCTTCTGCGTAGGCCCGCGAGCGGCCCACTCCGCGTGTTGTTTGTCTCGGCCAACCCCCGCGACCTCGACTCGCTCGCCGTCGATCGCGAGCAACGGGTGATCCGCGAGTCGATCGCCCGCGCCGTCGAGCGTGATCGCATCGAGCTCGAGGTCCGGGTCGCGGCGTGTTTCGCCGATCTATCCCGCGCGCTGCTCGAGGCCAGCTTCGACCTCGTGCACATCGCTGGCCACGGCGAGCCGCTCGGGATCTTGCTCGACGAGGGCGGGCACATGCACGTGCCGCCCGCCGAGCTCGCCGCGCTGTTCGACGAGTACGCCGCCCCGCGTGGTCGGCTGCGCTGTGTGGTGTTGAACGCGTGCTGGAGCGCCGACGCGAGCCAGCCGATCTCGAAGGTTCCCACGGTCATCAGCATGAACGGCCCGATCGATGACCGCGCCGCGCTCGCCTTCGCGGAGGGCTTCTACGACGCGCTGGGTGCCGGCCGAGACTTCGCCGCCGCCCACCGCGAGGGCGAGCGCAGGGCCCGGAGCTCCGTGCCCTGCGGCCCGTTCGAGGCGCTGCTGTCCCACCGCGGCTGACCCTCACTCAGGCTCAGCCGCGGCCGTTGCGGCCGACCTCAGCGAGGCCCCCGTTGCGGCCGACCTCAGCGGCCGATCGCAACCCAGTGAAACGCCCGCGCACCATCGATTGATCCGTCGCGATCGACGATGAAGCTGCGCGAGTTGATGGGGCGAGTCAGCGACAGCCCCTGGCGGAGGTTGCCAGCGGCGAGCGTCGTGATCACGGCAAAGTTCATGTCGGCAAAGGCCTCGTGCAAACTAAACAGCTGCTCGTGGTCCGAGTCGCTCACGGCCTGGCCCCACTGCAGCTTGAACCCGTCGAGATGCTGGATCCCCGTCGCCGTTCGTCCGGGCCGGGCACCGATGCTCACATGATTGAAGTCGATCGATCCATTGATGTCATTGTGGCGATTGAGCTTCAACTTGCGGCCGGGGCCATCGAAACTGACCATCGACAGGGCCGAGCGGATATCGGCCTCGGTGACCGTGAGCACGGCCGCCGACACGCCCGCGCCGAGGGCCGTGGGCGTCGTGAAGGTCTGATCCCCGTCGCTGGTGCTGGTCGCGTCCCCCCACTGGATCGTCGTGTCGCCACCGACGATCGCGGACCCGGGATCGCCGCCTGCGTGCCCGGGGGCGTCACCGATGGCGATCCAGTAGTAGGGATAGTGACCATCGATGGCGCCGTCGCGGTTGAGGACGAAGCTGCTCGCGCCCCGGCTGGTCGAGGGCATCGCGCTCCACACGTTCGAGCGCGAGCAGGTGGTCAGCAGCGCGTAGCAGCGGCTCGCAAACGGCTGGTGCAGGTCAAAGCTCTGGTTGCCGTCGCTGGTGCTGTTGGCTTGGCCCCACTGGAACATGAGGCCGCCCGAGACGGCGGCGTCGTGAAAGCCGTTGTAGTAGAGGCCGTCGTCGAGTTGAATGGTAAAGCGGGTCGCGGTCATGAGATATCTCCCGAGTCGATCACCAGCCGACGGCGATCCAGTTGAAGGGCACGGCGCCGTCGATGGCACCGTCGCGGTTGGCGACGAAGCCAGCCTCATTGATCGCCCGGCTGAGCGAGAGGCTGCTCTTGACGTTGGCTTGCAGGAACGAGGTGACGACGGCGAAGTTCATCGAGCCAAAGCTGGTCGGAAACTCGAACAGCTGCTCGCCATCACTGGTCGAGGTGCCCTGGCCCCACTGGAGGATCAGCCCCTCGTGGCGCAAGATCCCCTGATCGAGGCTCTGCCCAGGGGCCGGGCCAATCGCGAGGAACCTGAAGTCGACGCTGCCGTCGACGTCGTTGTCACGGTTGAGCTCGAAGCGCCCGGCCGCGGCGTTGACCGAGGTGATCGCCAGCGCGCTGCGAATCCCGGCCTCATCGGTGTTGACGACGACCGCGACCGGGCCGGTGCCAAACCCCGTGGGCAGGTTGAAGCTCTGATCACCATCGCTGGTGCTCGTGCCGCCGCCCCACTGAATCCGGACCTGGCCGAGATCGACGTGACCGCTGTCGGCCACGCTGTGGCCAGGGGCCGGACCGATCGCCAGCCAGTGGAAGGGCAAGTGGTAGTCGATGGCGTTGTCGCGGTTGATCGTGAACGTGGTGGTTGCGCGCGCGCCGACCGACAGCGACGACTTGATGTTGGGCCGGGCCATGTTGAGCAGCACCGCCTTGGCGTCCCCGCCGAAGGCCTGGGGCAAGGCGAAGCTCTGGTCGCCGTCGCTGGTGCTCAGCGCCTGCCCCCACTGGACCATCAGGGTGTCGAGGCTGGCCGCGTTCGCCGACGCGTTGATCAGAAACGGCGGCGGCGGCCCGTTGCTCCCGCCCCCGTCGAACAGGTCCGAGAACGCGTCGACGATCTGCCCGCCGAAGTCGGCGACGTAGCCGGCCACGGCCGTGCCCATGTCGGCCAGCTCGCCGGCCCAGCCGAGCAAGTAGGTCTCGATCGCGTCCTGAATTCCGCTGATCAGCGCCGCGTAGACCCGCGACGCGATGCTCTCGACCGTCGACGGGTCGGCCGCGATCGTGATCGGCCCGACGCTGACCGTGATCCCAAAGATCGAGGCCGACGCGGTGTAGGACTTGGACAGGCTCTGATCACCGAGGTCGATGCTGGTGATCTCGCGGTAGCTGCACACCGGAGTCAACGACACGCCCATGTACGCGACGGGCACGCCCACCTTGCCATCGACGGTCAGCGTCAGCGTGTCGCCCGCGAGCTTCACCCGGCCGCTGATCTTGGCGATCCCGATCTCCAGCGGCTCGAGGGGCACGTCGAAGCCCTGCTGGCTGACCTGCGCGAAGAAGCTCTTCTTGTACTGGCCCCCGAGCATCACCAGCTCGCCATCGAGGTCCCCAACCCACGGCACGTAGCTCCCCTGAATGTGGGCTCCGATGGTTGGGTCTTGGGCCGAGCTGATACGCAGAATATCGACGGATCCGGCCTGATAGACAATCAGATCCAGCTCACCGCTGTATCCACCCATATTATCATTTGAAACAGTGGCCGAGATGCCACCAATACTGACTTCTGTCATTTAGATCACTCTTCTCCCCTACGAGGTTGTTCAGGGCGCGAACTGTAGACACGAGAGGAACGCTGTGCAAGTTGTTTTTGTCGCTACTTCTCGGCCCCACCCTCGGGAACGGGCGTTTCAGCGGGCGCCCCCGACACCACAATTGCCATACTCCAGATTGGGACACCCTGCTCACATTCTCTCCGGTAGCGGCGAACACCTCACGCCCAGATCCAGTCGCCATTGCGACGTGGACCATTGAGCGGGTCAGCGGATCGCAATGTGGGTATCGAAGACCTTGCCCTTGCGCTCGACGGTCACGTTCAAGTTCGAGGCCCGGCGCAGCTTGGTGTAGAGCCCGACCGCCTGATCCATCGAGTCGAGCTTGATCCCATTGACTGCGAGCAAGGTGTCGCCGTTGTGAAGGCCGAGCAGCCGCAGCAGCGTGCCGCGTCGGAGTCGGGCGAGGCGAAACCCACGGATGTCGCCGTCCTTGACCGCTGGGACCAGCTTGGCCTGCCGGGTCAGCTGCGCGGGGTTGGCCAGGAGCTTGTCGACGAACTTTCGATCGACGGTGCAGTCGTGGCCGCTGCAGTTGATGGCCTCGCGGGCGCCGGGAATCTCCCTCGATCCGCG
The DNA here is from genome assembly GCF_002994635.1 of Enhygromyxa salina. Taxonomy (GTDB): domain Bacteria; phylum Myxococcota_A; class Polyangia; order Nannocystales; family Nannocystaceae; genus Plesiocystis; species Plesiocystis salina_B. The sequence goes on from NZ_PVNL01000142.1 coordinate 82,948, forward strand.
CTTCACAGGCTTGGGCTTCTTCTTGGGCTTGGCCTTGGGCTGCTCGGGATCGGGCAGGTCCAGCGTCCGCAGGCCCTGGTGAGTGCGCAGGAGCACGCGACCGCGCCGAATCTCGGCGATCACGACCCCGGCGCGCAGCTGCTCATTGACACCAAATACCCCGGTGGACCTGCTCTCGCTGTCCGCGATCGAAGCCATGGAGTCGGCCGGGTCATCCGACTCCATGGTTGCGAGCAAGATCAGCGGGAGCTCGGTCGGGGTGAGCGCGAGCTGTGGTTGGGCGCCAGGCTGCAGCGCAGGAGCCGGCCTGCACGTGGGACAAAACGGGTTGTGCTCGACGATGTACGCAGCGCTCGGTGCTCGCTCGCTCGACCCTCGCTCACTCGGCGCTGGAGGGCGCACGACCTGCTGGGGCCGCTCGGGCTCGTCGGGGGCCGTGGCGGCTGGGCGGGCGGCGACCTCGACGACCGCTTCCTCGGACACCAACAGGCGGCTGGCTGCCGCGGTGGTCAGGCTCGAGCCGGCCAGGCCGACCAGCGCCAGCCAACCGGCAGCGCGGACGAAGGGGAACATGGCGCGACTCGGCCGGGGCAGTGACTTAGAAAAGATAGGTGCTCCTCTCCCGCCGTGCACGGCGTGGGCTCCGAGCTGCGGAGGCCTCACCGGACGGCCTGCGACAGGCTGACACCTGTCGCGCGCGCGGCGGACCGAAGCTGCGGAGCCCCAAATGTAGCACACGAGCGCGGTGGCCTCATCGTGGGGCCAGGCCCCTGTCGGCAGAGCAGTCGCGCGATCGCCTCGCCGTCGCCGCACGCCACCAGTACACCCGGGGAGATGGCTGATCTGTCTCCCGCGGCCGTCCAGCGTCGGCTCGCGCGCTTGCGCGAGCTCTACGTACCCGAGACCCTCGACCAAGCCCGAGTTCGGCTCGAGGCCGAGCGCCCACGCACGACCGAGCGCCTCGTCGACGGTGCCAAACGTCGGCTCGCCGACCTACGCGCGCTGGACGAGTTTAGCCGCGCCCTCCATCGCGCCCGGTGGCCGGACGACGGCTGACCTGCGCGCACGGGCCGGACCCCGCGCCGCGGCTAAACGCGACCGTGGTGAACGGGAGGTGCATGAGGTCGCCCGTTGATCTCGATCTGGATCTGGCACAGGGCGATCTGTGCCTGCAGACGCAGCTCGAAGCCCCGAGCGTGGCCGATCGCTGCGCCGAGCACCGCAAACAGTCCCCCACCAATCGCGGCAGGGTGGAGCCCGACTCCCCAGAGGCCTGAGGCGTCGAGCGCCGCGCCGCCAGCCATACCGAACAGGCCAAACCCGACGGCGTAGAGAATTAACATGGCCTTCGCTCGATCGTAGAGCCGTTGGGCATGTTGGTGAATGACACTGGGATCGTACGTGACCATTTGCGGTTTCCTCTGTCGACCAAGTGCGTGGCGTCCGTGACCGGTTCGAGGTGCTCGCCGTGAGCTTGCGCGCGATGCCTGGCCACGAGCACTGAGTCGTGCAGGTCGGTGGCGAGCAAATTTGCCGGTTTAGCCGACTCGCGACATCGTCTATGTTCCGGCCAACGATGGCGTCGCCCGCTCCGCAGACTTCGCCCGCCGAGCCGCTCGCCGAGCTCGACATCTTCGACCGCGACGCGCTGGCGCTCCTCGCATTCGTGGGCCGCCCACAAACGGCGACCCAATGGGGCGAGTGGGTCAACGACTGTCAGCTTCGTGACTCGCGGGTTCGGGAGGCGCAGATGGCCTTGATCGCGTCGCGCCTGGCTGCCCTCGGCGTCGTCGAGGAGAGCACCGAGCACAAGCGATCCGTCTACTACCCGACCACGACCGCCCCCAGCCTGGTGCTGCCCTGGTTGCACGAGCACAACCGGCTGTCACGCCTGTGGAAGACCTTCAGCGCGGTCTCGACCTCGCCGCCGCCGGGAAGCAAGCAGCGCACGATGATGCGGCATGACTGGGACACGCAGATCGGCCGATTGATTGGCGAGCTGCGCGTGATGTTGACCCTCGGCAATCCCGATCGCGTCGACGCGATCCTGGTCCAGCTCGAGCAGTGGACCAAGTACCGCAATCTGTTCCCGCGGGTGCTGCTCGACGCGCTGGGTACGGAGCCGCCCGAGACCTGGATCGAGCAGCTGCCCGACTCGGTGCTCGACGCGTACCTCGGCGGACTCGTCGAGTACAGCACGCTCCTGCTCTCGCAGCTCCCGCGGCAGCTTCCGGTGTGGGTCGAGGACTGCGCCAACCTCACGACCAAGCAGCACGTCGCGCGGCTGCTGGGGCTGCGCGGCCAAGCCGACGCGGTCGCCGAGCTGGGCAAGCTACCCAAGTGGACCACCGAAGGGGCCAACCTGCTCACCCGCTTCGCGCTCGGCGACTACGACGGCGCGGCCGATCTCGGCGACGCCACCGTCACCGCCATGAAGCGCAAGCACAAGGAGCTGCCCGACCTCGAGGGGCTGATCCACGCGCTCGTCCGCGCCGTGACCATGGAGTCGAACCCGGCCCGGGCGGCGGCGTTTCATGCCAGCCTCACGGACAACAGCCGCGGGAAGGCGGGCTACGAGTCGTGTTACCTCGCGCTCGCGACGTTCGAGCAGGCCACCCGCAGCGCCACCCCCACGACCAAGCTGCCCGTCCGCCTGCGGATCGAGATCACCCTGGCGACCAGCTGGATCCAGCTGCTGGTTCGCTGCCTGTGCATTCACTGGCTCGGGCTGCCGCTGTCCAAGCACGCCGCGCACGCGCGGCCGTGGCTGTCCCACTGGCGCGACACCGCCAACGCAAACGGCTACCCGGCCGTCGCCCATGAGCTCGGCGCCGTGATCACGCTGATCGACAAAGGCCAGCCCGCGCCGCTCAGCCTCGCGGCCCGCTACAAGCAACGCCAGCCGTGGGAGACGATCCTCGAGACCTTCGAGGCCTCGCTCGAGGTCGCGCAGATCGACGCGTCCGCGGGCGCGAGCGACGGTGGGTTTCGCAAGCACGTGGTCTGGGAGGTCGCGCTCGGCCAGCACGCGGTCGACATCAAGGCCCGCCTGATCACCAGCGCGCGGACCAGCAAGGGCCAGGCGCTGTCGGTGGCCAAGCTGATGTCTGGCGATCACGACTACTTGACCGACGCCGACCGCCGCGTGCTCGCGACCGTGCGCGAGTCGGGCTGGCGTGGCCACTATTCCGAGTCCGCGCTCGCCCACAACTGGGAGACGCTGCAGGCCTTGATCGATCACCCCCGGGTGCGGCGAACCAGCGGCGTTCCGCTGCGGGTCACCCGAGGTCAGCCGACCATTCGCACCCGGACCGAGGCCGGCACCACGATCCTCGAGCTGTCCCCGGCCAGCCTCGCGATTCACGAATTCACGATTGTCGAGGTCACCCCGGAGCACGTGGAGCTCTACGCGAAGAAGCCCGAGCTCGAGCGGATCTACGCGCTGTTCGCCGCGACCGGTCAGCTGAAGATCCCAAACGCCGGGCGCGCGCGGCTGCTCGACAGCCTCGCCGGACTCGCGACCAGCACCGAGCTCGTGATCGAGGGTGAGGACAGCCTCACGGGACACAGCGTCGATCCCGATCCACGCGTGGTCATGCAGCTGCAGTGGAACGGCAAGACCTTCGTGGCCGCTGCCCAGGTCACGCCGCTCGGGCCCGACGGCCCCCACTTCGCGCCCGGCGACGGACCCGTCAAGCTCGTCAGCCGGGTCCACCAAAAGATGCTCGCGTGCACCCGCGACCCGGCCGAGGAGAACCGGCGGTTCGAGGCCATGCTCGCCGCCTGCCCGTGCCTGGACAGCCAGCCCGAAGACGACGGTCGCTGGTCGATCCACGATCTCGACACCGCGCTCGAGGTGTTGATCGAGCTCCACGCGCTCGGCGATGAGGTCACGCTGACCTGGCCGCAGCAGCGCAAGCTGACGATCCCCCGCGAGCTCACCAGCAAAGATCTTCGGGTCGCGGTCGAGTCCAAGCAAGACTGGCTGCGCGTCGACCTCGAGCTGAGCGTGGACGAGAGCCGAGTGCTCGGGTTCAAGCAGCTGATCGACAGCCGCCGCGGCAGCGGGCGCTTCGTGGCGATCGGTGACGACCAATTCTTGGCGCTGACCAGCGATCTTCGCAAGCGCATCGACGCGCTCGAGAACCTGGGCACGCTCGAGAAGAAGTCGTCGTCGCTCGAGGTCCACCCGGTCACGCTGCCACTGATCGAGCAGATCATCGCCGACCCAGACGCGCTTCGGGCCGACGAGCAAGCCCGCGCACGGCTCGACAGCCTCAACAAGATCGCCGGCAAGACCCCCCGGCTGCCGCGCGGGTTTCAAGCCACGCTGCGCGACTACCAGAGCGAAGGCTTCAAGTGGATGGCGCGCCTGGCCGAGGCCGGGCTCGGGGCCGTCCTCGCCGACGACATGGGCCTCGGCAAGACCATCCAGGCGCTGGCGCTGCTGTGCCAACGCAGCAAGCGCGGCCCCGCCCTGGTCGTCGCGCCGACCTCGGTCGTCGGCAACTGGCTGAGCGAGGCCGAGCGCTTCGCCCCGCGGATGCGCTGCCACCTGCTCGCCAGCGCCGATGATCGGGCCGCGCTGGTGGCCACGCTGCGCGGCGGTGACCTGCTGCTGTGCAGCTACGGGCTGCTGGTCAGCGAGGCCGCGGCCCTGGCCGAGCTGAGGTTTGGCACCGTCGTGTTCGACGAGGCCCACGCGCTCAAGAACTCGAGCTCGCAGCGGGCCAAGGCGGCCCACGCCCTGACCAGCGAATTTCGCCTCGCGCTCACGGGCACCCCGATCGAGAACCACCTCGGCGAGCTGTGGAGCGTGTTTCGGGCGACCGTTCCCGGGTTGCTCGCGAGTGAGAAGCGGTTCGAGCAGCGCTTTACCAGGCCGATCAGCCAAGGTCAGCGCGAGCGCGCTCGGCAGCTGCGCGCGATGGTCCGGCCGTTCATGCTGCGACGGACCAAGTCGCAGGTCCTGGACGAGCTGCCCGAGCGGACCGAGGTGACGATCCGGGTCAGCCCCGGGCCAGCGGAGAAGGCCTACTACGAGGCGCTGCGACGCGACGCGATCGAGCAGACCAAGGGGATCACCGCCAGCGGGGCCAAGGGCGGCAAGTCGCGTCTGCGGATCCTCGCGTTGATCACCAAGCTGCGACAGGCCGCCGTCGATCCGCGCCTCGTCGACCCCGAGCACGGTCCGCCGGGGGCCAAGATCGAGGCGCTGATCCGGCGCTTGATCGACCTGCGCGACGAAGGCCACCGCGCGCTGGTGTTCACCCAATTCCTGGGCAGCATGGCCGCGATCCACGAGCGCCTCGACAACGAGGGGATCCAGTACTTGGGCTTCGATGGCTCCACGCCCGCGGCGCAGCGCACCAAGGTCGTCGAAGCGTTTCAGGCTGGCGAGGCCGACGTGTTTGTCATGAGCCTCAAGGCCGGCGGGGTCGGGATCAACCTGACGGGGGCCGACTATGTGATCCACCTCGACCCTTGGTGGAACCCGGCCGTCGAGGATCAGGCGACCGGTCGCGCCCATCGGATCGGGCAGCAGCGACCCGTCACCGTGTACCGGCTGGTGACCGCGGGCACGATCGAGGAGCAGATCCTGGAGCTGCATGGGCGCAAGCGTGATCTGGCTGACGACCTGCTAGCTGGTCTCGACAGCGCGAAGAAGCTCGATCTCGACGAGCTGCGTGCGCTGCTGCAGGGCGCGAGCTCGGCCTGACTGGGCGGCTGCGGCGGGGGGGATACGCTGTCGGGTTTTCGTGCGAACCTGGCCCGACAGGATGGCTTCGATGCAGCGCAACTCACTCTCCCTTGGCACCGCTCCCGTGTTGGCTCTCTACCTGCTCGCCGCCTGTGGCGACGACGGCGGCAGTTCTTCCTCCACTGCGGAAGCAGGAACCATGGGCACAGACACGGGAACCGAGAGCACGACCGTGGGTGATGGCGACGGCGATCCCGGCGACGGCGACGGCGACGGCGATCCCGGCGACGGTGACGGTGACGGTGACGGTGACGGTGACGGTGACGGTGACGGTGACGGCGACGGCGACGGCGACGGTGACGGCGACGGCGACGGCGACGGCGACGGCGACGAGCTGTGCGGTAACAGCCTGATCGATCCAGGCGAGACCTGCGATGACGGGAACGGTCAATCCGACGATGGCTGCGCCTCGAACTGTGTGGTCGAGTGCGGCTTCCTGTGCCTCGAGCAGGGCGAGTCCTGCATCCCTGGATTTCACGCGGTCCAGTGCGCGTCCCCGGGCGCGCCCTTCGGCCAGCCGAGCCCCATCGCCAACACCTGCCGACTGGCGACGCTGTCGGTTGACGGGAACTACATCGCGCTCAGTCCAGAGACCACCATCGATGGCCAGCCGCGCCACCTCGACGCGATGTACACCGACCCGGTCAACGCCCTGTTCGGGTTCGCGGGGAACACCGAGGATCTCGAAGCGGGCAGCCACCTCGTGTCGGTCGACGCCGCCACGGGCGAGCTGACGCCGATCGGACCGAACCTCGGCGTCTGGGTCATGGGGGCGGCCATGAACGACAATGGCGCGCTGTGGGTCACGGTGTTCGACACCTACGAGCTGAACCAGACCACGCAGGTCAGCATCGCGCAGATCAACCCCAATTCGGGTGAGATCATCGACGGACCCACCGTCCTCACCGAGGAGGGCGAGCCCGTCACCGTGTGGTCGATCCACGTCAGCGACGTGGCCTTTCGGTTCGACGGGGCCATGTTCATCTCGGCCAACGAGCCCGGTCCGCCGCCGCCCGAACCCCTCAGCCGCTACCTCGAGGTCAACCCCGCCACGGCGACCGTCATCTCCTCGGTCGAGGGGCCCGACGATATCTACGCGGCCGGCATCGTGTTCGTGGGCGAGGCGGATCAGATCGTGGCCATGGACATTCGCGGTGAGGACGACATCTTCATCCTCGACCTCGCCGCCCCGCCCACGCTCAACGAGAGTCTGCTGTACGCGGATCCGATCCCGACCAACAGCGGCACCGCCGATCTCGCGGGCTGCGCCCAGCTCAATCCGCAGTGACGGAACGGGTCAGCGAGCGCCCCGCGAGACTCTGCGAACAATTCGTGAGAATGTGGCTCGACCCGAGACATCGAGTCGTCGGGCGATACATTCCCTACCAACTCGCGGTACCGAGCAAGGGGTAAGTGCGTTGTGGCATTCTCGAGCACGGCGTCGCTCACCTCGCGTGTAGTCGCTGCGGTCACTCGATCGTGGTGGCCTTTTCCTGCAAGCGCCGAGGATTTGCCCGTCGTGCCTCGGCCGGCGGATGTCGGACATCGCGGCTCACCTCGTCGACGAGGTGATGCCCAAAGTGCTCAGCAAACTCACTGCGGCGAGGCACGAGTGCGATGGACGAGCAGCTCGCCGAGATCGGTGACCGTGTCGGCGCGCATGTTCGTGGCACCGGGCACCGCCTGGGTCCAGCGGTCGCCGATCTGTGCGGAGATGGTGTACGCCGCGAGGGGCAGATCAGTGATCTCGAACCGTCCGGCCTCGTTTGTCGTCGCCGACCAGCTTGGCTCGACCCCGTCGCACAGCGAGCGTGGGCTCCCTGGCTCGTAGTTTGGGCCCGGCAACGCGCTGCAGACCTCGACCTCGATGCCGTGGACAGGCCCCTCGACGAACAGAGTCCCCGAGATGCCGCCGCGTCGCTCGTGCCCCAGCTTGGGCGGCGGCGGCCCTTCGCCCTGGACGAGTATGTCCACAGACGGCCCAGACATGTCGTGGAGCCGGGCGATCGGGAGCTCCGTGATGCGGTTGTCGGCGTCGATGATCGTGAGGCCCTCCGCGGTCCCGACCCAGAGCCGGCCGCTGTCGTCGATCGCCACGCTGCGCGGCGCGACCCCCGTCCACTTGCCGGTCTTTCGCATGAGTCGTTGGGGCGCGCCGTGGGGCGCGTCGAGGGTCAGCCGCACGAGCCCACACCAGCTGCCGACGGCCGCGAGCTTGGCGTTGGGGCTGACGCTCAGCCAGGCGAGCTCGAAGCACTCGTCGAGTGGCAGCGAGTAGTGGGTCTGGTGATCGCCGCTGTAGCGAACCAACTCGCACGACTCGGTATCACACTTGGCCAGCAACATCATCGTTCGCTGCGCTGCCCGAGCCACGAGCTCGGGGGGGCTGGGCATGTGGTTCACGGGCACGTCGACGGTTGTCCACTCGCCGTCGACCATGCGCTGGATCTGATTCCACACAATCCACGGTGCACCGTGTTCGTCGACCGCGATGCCGCTGCCCATCGGCCCCTCGCCCCAGGCTGCGGGGACCGGCGTGACCTCCCAGGTGCCTGCCCAGCGCCCGATCTGGTGGCCCACGTCGAGCACCCAGAGATCGTTGGTGTGATTGCCGGCCATGCGCCAGGGGATGAACCCGGCGTCTTCGTCGAAGCGCACGACGGTGGTCGGCGCGCCGTCCTCCTCGAGCCGGTGGACCCCGGATGACGACAGCAGGTGCAGCTTGCCCTCGATGTCGGCCATGTGCTGGATCCGGTCGGGCGACGGGTAGTGCAGCCGCCAGCCCTCGGCGTCGATGACAAACACGCCGACACCCGCGACGTTGATGTAGGCCCGGTCCTGCGACGCGGCGACCGGCGCAGGAGCAGGAGCAGGAGCAGGAGTGGCCGTGCGCGGCGTCTCGCCGGCTGGCGCGGGCTTGGGCTCGCTTGCTTTGCAGGCGAACATGAGCCCGGCGACGAGGCAGGTCGCGACGAGGGGAGAGCAAGCGGCGTGGCGCATGCCCAGGTTGTAGCGTCCTCAGTCGCCGCCTGCTTGCTCGAATTGACATGCGATGGCTTCCATCGCGCTCGCGCCCATCCCGGGATTTCAAGCGCTCTCGCGACGGAAGATGTTCGGCAAGCTCAGGTAAGGAGACGCTTCACGAAACTGAGCAGGCAACGTTGCGATAACTTCATGAGCGTTTTTACCCATCTACCCAGCCGGCTCGACCACGTTGAGCCGCTCTCGCAAACTTCGAGCCCAGCCCTCGAGATCCTGATCCGAGCTCTCCGGCACCCCCGCGAACCGCTCGAGTCGCAGGTACTCCTTCTTGAGCGCGAGCTTGGCCCTGCGCAGTCGACTTCGCACTGTATCCTCGGGGATCGCCAGCACCTCCGCGAGCGCAGGTCCGCTGAGGCCCTCCCAATAGTAGAGCTCGAGCAGCTCCTGGTCCTTGAGCCGGATCTGTCGAAGCGCGTCGAGGAGCCGCTTTTCCGCCCGGTTGCGGGCCAGCACCGATGACGCCCCGGCCCCGAGGTCGGCGAGTGACAGCTCATCGACCGGGACGTCGCGGTCCCGATGTCGGCGACTCTCCCAATGCTGCAACAACAAATGCCGCGCGATACCGCGCAAATAGGCCAAGAAGCTCGAGCGCCCCTCAAATCTCTCCTGCCCCTGTGCACACGCCTCGAAGGTGCGCTGAATTATGTCTTCGAGATCGGTGTCCACTTTGTTGACGAAGAACCTGCGGACCGTCTCGTAGTGGCGACCAAACAGCGTGCTCCCCGCTCGTCGGTCGCCCGCTCGCCAGGCCGCGAGTAGCTCGTCGTCGCTCACCATCGCAACACTCTACCACCGACGCATGATAAAAAGGGACGGATCGAACCCGGCTACGCACTGCTCTTGCGTGCGACCGGAACCGAACACGAGGCCCATGGGCATCGACATCGACCCCGATAGCACGCCGTCGTTCGACCTGCCGGCGCCGACCGAGTCGCACGCCAGTCGCGCGATGCGCTCGCGCATCGCCGAGCGCCTGTTCGACGAGGCCAGCCCTGCCCAGTCGATCGCCCACTACCAGGTCCTGCGTCGGGTTGGCTCGGGCGGGATGGGGGTCGTCTACGCGGCCCGAGACTCCAAGCTCGACAGGGTCGTCGCGATCAAGCTGGTCAAACGATCATCCATGGCCGGCGGAGGCCACGAGCGCTTGATCAGCGTGGCGCGGGCGCTCGCCAAGCTCTCGCACCCCAACATCGTTCAAGTGCATGAAGTCGGCGCCCACGAGGGTGACGTCTATATTGCGATGGAGTTTGTCGAGGGCCAGACGCTCAGTCACTGGCGTCGCCAGACCCGGCCATCGCTGAACAAGCTGCTGCAGGTGTTTGTGGCCGCCGGTCACGGCCTCGTCGCAGCCCACGAGGCGGGCATCATTCATCGTGACTTCAAGCCCAGCAACGTGCTGGTCGGGTCCAACGGTCGCGTGCGCGTCGTCGACTTCGGCCTCGCGTGTACGGCGATCGAGGGCGCGCCGACGACCACGGACCATGCGACGACCTCCGGCTCGCCCACGTCGAGCACCCGGGTCGTCGGGACGCCGGGCTACATCGCCCCGGAGCTATTTGCGGAGCGGCCCGCCGACGAGCGCAGCGATCAATTCGCGTTCTGTGTAGCCCTCTGCGAGGCGCTGAGCGGCCAACAACCCACCACTGGTGAGCTGCTTCGGGTGCGACCGCTGTGGCTGCGGCGCGCGCTCGAGCGTGGCCTCGCCGAAGATCCGGCGCAGCGCTGGCCAAGCATGGCCGGCCTGATCGCGACCCTCGACCGCACCCGTCGCATCCGGCGTCGCGCTGGCGTCGTGCTGCTCGCGGCTGGGCTACTCGGCGGATTCGGCTTGGCACAGGCCATGAGCCCCAGCCGGGCCGATTGCAGCGAGATAGGCCGGGAGTTCGACGCCGTGTGGAACGACGAGCGCCGGGATCTGGTGAATGCCCACCTCGACGCTGGGGGCCCGGCGTGGACCAAGGCCGTCAGCAATCAACTCGAGCTCGCGTTCGCCGAGCAACGCGAAGCCTGGCTCGACGTGCGTGAGCGTGTGTGCAAGGGCTCGCTCGTCAACGATGAATCTGGCGATCTGCAGCTCGCCCACGCTTGCCTCGACCGGCACCTGCAGCGAATCGATAGTCTCGTCCAGTTCGTGTTGTCGGCGGACCCGCGGACGCTCGTCAACATCGACGATCAAATCGCTGAATTAGGTGATCCACGAGCGTGCGGCGACGGCTCGAGGCTGCTGGCGGCGCCTCCTCCTGGCGAACACGTCGACGAGATTCGGCAGCTCGAGCTCGAGCTCGACAAGCTCGGCTTGCGGGTGGCGGGTGGCGACTTCACGACGGCCGTGTCGCAGAGCTCGCGCTTGCTCGAGCGTGCGCAAGCCGTGAACTATCCCCGGATCCTCGCCGAGGTGCTCGAGCTGCAGTCGGTGATCGCCAGCGAGCGTGGCGACGCACACAGCGCTGTGGCGGCCAGCATCGAGACCGCGCTCGCGGCCGAGTCCGCCGGCGACGACCTGCAGGTGTTCCTGGCCCGGCGGCGCCTGGTCGATCTGTACGCCGAAGAGCTCGACAATCTCGACGCCGCGAAGCTGTGGTACGCCCAGGCCCAGGCCAGCTTCGCGCGCCTGGGCTCGCCCGCGGTGTTGGAGGTCGCGCTGCTCGACGCGAGCTCCGAGCTGGCCGTCGCCGCCGGGGAGCTCGAGCGCGCCCAGATCGAGCTCGAGCGCGCGCTCGAGCGCGCCCGCTTGCTCGACCCGGCGCACCGCCGCGTCGAGCAGCTCGAGCTCTCGCTCGCCAACCTGCTGGCTGATCGCGGTGATCACCCCGGCGCCCTCGCTCGCTATCGGTCGCTCGCCGAGCGGCAGGCTGCCCGACTCGGGGCCGACCATCCGAGCGTCGCCAAGATCGAGCACAACCTCGGGCTGCTCCACTTCGAGCTCGACGACCTCGACCAGGCGCAGGTGCACCTGGACCGGGCGCTCGACATCCAGACCCGTGCGTTCGGCGATGACGCTCCCCAGCTGCTGCCGACCCTCGCGCTGCTCGCCCAGGTCGCGCTGGGCCGCGACGATCCCGAGCAGAGCCTGACGATCGCCACGCGCATGATCCCGCTCGAGCACGCCGGCTTTCCGATCGAGGACGATCGCCACTTCAACGGCTCCCGCTTGCTCGCCAGGGCCTACATGGTCAAGCACGACTACGCGGCCGCGCTGGCGGTGGACGAGGCGCTGCTGACGGATCCGCCTTCGCAGATGCCCGCGGAGATCCGCGCGGACCTCGAGCTCGAGCGCGGATGGTTGTTGTGCCGACTCGAGCGATGCATGGAAGCTCGGGCAGCCTTTGAATTTGCGGGCGCCTCGGCCGACCCCGCCACGCAACAATGCGTGGCGCTGGGGCTGGCCGAGGTCGACCTCGCGCGAGGTGACGCGGACGCGGCGTGGGCGAGGCTCGAGGCGCTGGACGAGCTGCTGCCTGAAGATGCGTTCGATCCGGGGTTTCAGGCGGAGCTCCACGCGATCAGAGCGCTGACGCTCGCCCAGCGCTCGCCCGCGAGCGAAGCGCTCGACGCAGCGCTCGCGCTTGCTGCTAAACATATTGATAGCTTGCCACCTGATCTATCGAAGCACGTCGAGGCATTGCTCGACAGCCAGGATCAACAATGAAGCATCAACACTCGTTCCACATCATGACTCTTACATCCGCTCTCATACTCGTCAGCGGCTGCGGCCAGAAAGCAAACAGCCTAGCGCCGGAATTGGCAACGGACCCCACCGTAGACTACGAAGCGTCGACTATGGCGAACCCAGCCAACACTGATTTGCCGGCCGTCAACTCGACCGCCTTCATGGTGTCCACATTTGGTTCCATTCATCACCTGGGCGACGACGGCAAGACGCTCATGCTCCACAGCGGCAAGCCACTCTACCAAGCGTACGACAAACCACCATGCCCGAACACGATGCTCGCCCCCTTCGCCAATGAAGCACGAGTCACTGGCTGCACGGCGACCTTGATCGCTCCCAATCAGGTCCTGACTGCCGCGCATTGTCTGACCGGCGACAACAAGGATCTGAGTCAAACCTACTTCGTCTTCGGTCGCACAATCCACTCCGATCTCGCTGGGCCTAAGTCGCCTGGAGAGAAAATTGAGGTCTCCCCAGATCACTGGGTCCGGGCCGAGTGTGTCTCGGCCGGTGATCTTGCCCCGGGCGACGTCCCACCAGATTGGGTCGTCGTGCAGCTCGAACAATCGGTCGTCCGCACAGTCGCCCCGCTGGCCCCGGCGGACGAGCCAGAGGGCGAGGTGGCCATGTACGCGCACCCGCTCGGGCTTCCGCTCAAGCACATTTCCGTCCAGTTGAGCGCACGTCCTGGCGAGGCCGAGTTCGACGCAGCGAACGGGAACTCCGGCGCGGCGCTGCTGGACGCCAACGGAGGCGACATCATTGGTGTCGTCAACGGTGGCAGTCACGTTACAGGTGCCCGCTCGGCCTTCGGCCAATGCGCGACACCGGCCTGGTGCCCGCGGAACCACTGTGGGGGACAGCCGTATACACCAGTGTCAGCGTTCGCTAACTGGAAGACAGCCGGTGTTGCGCCGCGGCTTCGAAAGTATCTCTCCAAGCACGTTCCGAACTGCCCTAAACCCTTATCTACCCTCACCAGCAACACACGCGAATAGAAAGCCCAACCCATGCCACTCATATACCAAATCTGGTACGCGCCCAAAGACCCTGGTGATCCTGCTGATGTCTGCGCATCAGGGTCGTCGCTGAGCCTCACGCTCGTCAACAATCACGAGTGTACCTACACGGATACGGCCGGCCCTCATGACGTCGCCTTCGTCAAGGTCATCTACTCGAAGGACGCCGGCGGCAATTTCCCGACCAGCAACTTCACCATCACGGCTTCGCCGAATCGCTGGAAGGTCGAGCCGATCTACGGCTCTGCCTTCTCGGGCACACCGACATCGATCGGGACCTGCTATGCCGCGGATACCGGCGAAGCTTGGCTGCTCACGATCACGCCGCCCGAGTACGCGACGACCGAGACTGCGGCGTCGACCCTGTGGACGTTTGGCGTCACCACCCCACCACCGAAGCTCAAGGTGATCGTCAAGCGCCAGGACCTCACGCTCGCCTGCCCGTGAGCGTCTCCACGAGATCGAGCCGGTTGTCGGCAGACTCTCGCAAAATGCGAGCGCTGGCGCCAGCCAGCGCTCGTTTGCTCGTTGGCCCTCACGCAACGCAACTCGAGCCGCCAGATCTCATCAAGTCCCTCAACAACGCCTCACACGCGCCGTGGCTCCTCTTCGCAGCTTGCGAGCGTGAATATCGCGTCGATCACGACCCCCAACCCGCACGCGGGTTGCGCTGAGTCGCCCCCCGATGGTAGTGGTGGTCGTTGACATGAGTCTGAAAGCAGAGAACGCGATCGATTCCTTCACGCAAGCGGTCCGAAAGAGCCCGGACCTGCAGCGTAGCTTCATGAAGTGCAACACGCTGGAGGAGGTCGTGGGTCTCGCGGCCCAGGGCAAGTACGCGATCGAGGTCAAAGAGATGGTCGAGTACATCCTGAGCAGGAAGGACACCTCCTGGAGGGCGTTCTTCGAGCAAAATGGCGTGGACTTCGAGCTCTACGTCCGGGCCCGCACGACCGTCGAGCAGGAAATTCTCGACGCGCGCGCCGCTCGATTCAAGAAGACCGCGACCAACACCTACTGCGACTCGGCTACGGTGATTTCGTGCTACAGCTGTCCGACAGGGGTGCGCATCGGCTGCCCGCTCTGCTGACAGACTCATGCCCTCAAAGCCTGATTCCAAGCTCGTACATGACATTGTAGAGCGCGCTCGAACTATCCACGAGCGGCTCACGCAGGTTCGCGGCGGTTCGATCGACGTCCCACGAGCAGACACGTTCGCCGGGGCCGAGGGCCTCCAAGCGTGGCAGGAGGCGCTCTCCAGTCGCGGGAATCCTGAGCTGTTCGCGCGACGGCTGCACTGGGACGATCTCGAACTCAGCGATGCAGCAGCGGTGTACGCGGAGCTCCCGTCACCCGACCTCCCGAGCTGGGCGCGAGCCCTGCTCGAGATCCTGCGAGAGCTCGGGTCCAGCCCCGCGGCGGGCTCTTTGGCCGACCAAGCGCCAGCGGACGAGGCTCCGGTTCCCTTCGAGCATGTCTTGGGTCCGCTCGTGAGCATCGCGCGCGCCCGGCTCTGTCGTCAGCTCGGCGCCGAGCTCGACCCAAGGGTCGCGGCGTCGGCCATTCGCGACCTCGAGCGCCGATTGTTGCTCGACCTGAGCGAGATGTCGGCCCGAAGTCTGTGGGTCTTGTTCATCAACGATGCGCCACTCGGGCTGACGATCCTCTCGGCGATGGTCCCGGGTGCCGCTGACGCCCAAACCGAGTACTATGACCGCTTTGTCCAACAGCAACTAGACGATCGATTTCACACGCTGCTGACCAAGTTCCCCGTCGTGGGTCGAATGTGGGCAACGCGGATTTGTCAGTGGGTGGAGACCACCGCGGAATTCCTGGTCCGCCTGGGCAACGACTGGGCTGATCTGCAGGCGTTCGCAACCGATCAGGCCGCCGCGACCCAGCCGTTTCAGTCACTCGTATCGATTGCGACGGGCCTCTCCGACGCGCACAACGGTGGACGCCAGGTCAGTATCCTGACCTTCGACAACGGGTTTCGCGTTGTGTACAAACCGCGAGACCTTGGCGTGTCAGTCGCTTATCACGCCTTCCTGCGCTGGTGTGAGGCGCAGGGGCTCGGCCTTGGCCTGAAAGCCCTGAGCATCCTCGAAGGGGCGGGCTACGGCTGGGTTCAGCACGTCCCGCATGCACCGTGTGACTCGGACCGGGAGTTCTCCGTCTTCTACGAGCGTGCTGGCGGCCTGCTGTGTGTTCTGTATCTGTTGGGCGCCACGGATTGCCACTTCGAGAACGTGATCGCTTCGGGCGAAGATCCCCACGTCGTGGACGGCGAGACCCTCCTGTCGCCTCGCCACGATATCCGAGACGACTACGAAGACGCGAGCCTGGGTAACAACGTCGCCGAACGACGGTTTCGTGAGTCTGTCATTCGGACCAATGTGATACCCCAGTGGCGCTTTGCCCCGGAGCTCGGGAGCGTCGCGGACATCAGCGCACTCGGCAGCGCCTCGGAGTCGGCGGCCGATGTTCAGGTGCTCCTGTGGACGGCGATCAACAGCGACGGCATGCGCCCCCTGTACGGGAGTGCGCCTCAGAGCCGACTCCAGAATGTGCCGTTCTCGTCCGCTGGGCCGGCGGACTTCATTCAATTTCTCGACGAGCTTCGGTCGGGCTTTCGGACCACCTATCGGTTCTTGATGGCGCGGCGGGCAGAGTTGTTGTCGACACAATCGCCGCTCCGTGAGTTCCAGGGCAAGCGGGTTCGATTTGTGTACCGCCCAACCCACGTGTACCAAGGCCAGATCCGCGCGGGCTTCGACCCGGCGCTGCAGCGCGACGGGCGGGAGTGGAGCCTGAATCACGAGCAGCTGGTCCAGGCCTTCCTCACCGCGCCAGACAAACCCCGGGACTGGGCGGTGTTCCGCGACGAGATTCGTGAGCTCGAGCAGCTGGACGTGCCCTATTTCTACTGCGCCGCAAACGGCACCAGCTTGTGCTCCCGAACCCAGCAGATCGAGAATTTCTTCGTCGAGACCGCATTCGACGGGCTCCTCGAGCGACTGAAGACGCTGTCGCCGGAGGACCTCGAGTTCCAGGACCAGCTCATCCGGGCGTCTTATGCGGCCCGCCGGGTCCAGGCGTTTGGCCCGGTCGAGGAGTCGGCGAGCGAGGGTCATCTCGATCCGCAAGCCTCGCCCCTCGATCCCGCCCTGGCCTTGGAGGAAGCGGAGCGAATCGCCAATGATCTCGCCCGCACCTGCATCCGTGATGAGAACGGCACGCCACATTGGTTGGACTTCTCATACTCGCCGTCATTTGGGACCGTGGAGCTGAACCTCACGGGCCCATCGCTGTACGCCGGCTGCTGTGGGATTGCCCTGTTTCTCGCTAGCCTCGACGCCGTCAAGCAGACCGACGATTACGGCGATCTCTGGCGTTCTGCGCTGTTGCCCATCGAGGGAAAAGTCGGCGAGTACAGCCGCGACGACTGGGCCGAGAAGCTCGGCATCGGCGGCGGAAACGGGCTTGGTGGGATCCTCTATGCGCTGTCGCGGATCGCGGACCTGCGGCCGATGGAACACGCACGGATGCGGCATCTGGCCGGGCAGGTGATGAATCTGGATGTGCGGGGCCTGGTCCGGTCCAAGCAGGAAACCGACATTATCGCGGGCGCCGCCGGGTTCTTGCTTGGCGCGCTGTCGGCGTTTGATGCGTTCGGCGACTCCCGCTACCTCGAGCTGGCTCAGTTTTGTGGCGAGTCCATTGTCGCCAAACAGGAGCGGGACGGCGGCGGCTGGAACCAGGTCGGGTGCCATGTGCCCGCGACAGGTTTCTCGCATGGTGCCGCTGGGATCTCCCACGCGCTGATGCGGCTGCACGAGCTGGGCGGGGACGAGTCGCTCCGGGAGGCCGCCGAGCGGGGGGTGGCCTACGAGGCGTCCGTGTTCGACCGGGCGAGCGGCAACTGGCCGGTGCTGCGCGACTCCTTCTCAATCGCTGACGCGGATCATTTTCGAGTCAGCTGGTGTCACGGCGCGCCCGGGATCGGCTCGAGCCGCCTGGCTGCGCTCGAGAGCCATGATCATGCGGCGGGTCGTGCTGACCTGGAGGCCGCCATCGAGACCACGCGAGCGCATCCCGTCACCGCACTGGACCAGGTGTGCTGCGGAAATCTCGGGCGCTTGTCGTTCCTGTTCACGGCCGCACGCCACCAAGGGGACATCGCGCTGGAGCGGGCGGTGCTGACCCGGGCCCGCTGGTTGGTGGAGCGAGCCCGACAGCAAGGCCGCTACGGCCTGTTCCACGGGGAAGAGCTGCAGGTCGACAACCCCGGTTTCTTTCAGGGGAACGCCGGGATCGCCTACACGCTCCTGCGGTTCACCCACCCCGAGCTGCTGCCAGATGTCCTCGTGTTCGGCTGCTAGAGCACCAATCAGTTTGAATTCACGACGCCATGCACATCTGGGGCCGCTCCTGCCGTTGTCGCTCGGCGCTCGCAGTATGCCGGATACAGCTTCGGCCTCGCTCCTAGGCAGGAACGGCCCCAGACGCACCTGACGACGCGACTCCAAACTGATCGGCGCTCTAGGGCGAGCGGCTGTGATGGGCCCGACGAATCTGAGAGCGAATTGAAGAAGCACTGGCGCTGACAACGGGAGTGGGTAAACTGCCGGCTCCGGTGGGACTCATGAGTGATCGGCTGCCCCTCTTTCCGATTCATGTTCACTTCTCCGATGGTAACCATTGGACCCTGGACACTGAGCTTGAGCTGACCCAAAACCTCGAATGGTTCGACAGCGACGACCCGGAGGAGGAGGCCGAAGTCACCGACGCTCTGGGCCGGCGTGTCTCCGTGAAGATCGAGTGCTTCAGGATGCTTCGTCTGGAGCTCGTGTCGTTCCCGATCCGCGGGCCACTGATCTTTGTGGGGTCCAGTGGGGCATCGGACGTCAGAGCCTTCCGCGATGCGGCCCACGCGATCTCTCGTGTCGAGACGATCGATGTGTCAAACGGAGGGTATGGCGACCACGGATGGGACGCGGACGGGCGCTTGATCAAGTTCGTGTTGCGAGAGCCTGGGCCGCCCGGAGTCCTTCAACGACTATTTCGCGTCGTGCCCGCCGCGACGGTCGAGTTGCGCATGCTCGACACATCGCCAGAGCCCGAGGCTTTGCGTCGAGTTCTCATCGCGTGTCTCGTTGAACAGACGGTCGCTCAGGCTGCCGCGCTGGAGGCGATGTCGCTGGGCGAACTGCTTGGCAGCGTCCCGATCAGCGCTTGACGTCAGTGAGCTTCGCCAAGGACTTCGACGCGCAGCGTGGAGAACGCGAAGGCATCTGCTGGCGTACCATCGCGCCGATGCCATTTCGTGCACGGACTGTGCCGACCGAGCGCCAACATGCATCAGGCGCCAGCACGGGCAAAGAGTGACTCTCTATCTACCCGGGATACCGTTCAATCCGGATCCCGTCACAATAGAGAAGGCGACGACACGTGTCACCATCTACGCTAACGGTGCAAGAGGCCCGCGCTACCCCCCCGAGGATCAGCCGCTCCTGCATATTGCTCCGATGCCAACCATTCGTGACGAACAGGTTCGCCGTGATCTCCCCGTGGTCGTTTCGTCTCGGTACCATGGCGTCGTCGCTGATGGCACCTGGCACTATCCAGTCCACACCCCCCTGATCCTCGAGCGTGGAGCAACCGCCCGCGGTAAAATGTACATGTGTGCCTTCACCCGTGAGGAAGCAGTCGCCCGAACCCACGGTCACAGTTCCTTTGCGTAGCTCATCGGCGACAGCTTCATGGAAACGGTCACAGTCGAGCACCTCGACTCCGTAGAGCAGGATGGTATTTCCCGCCACTTCGACCCGCCCACACTCACCAGGCACCGCGTCGTTGTATCCTCGTTCGTTCGTGCACGCCACGAGCGCGGCGAGCACGACCACAACCCGGGAGGTGGAACGCACGGGGCTAGTGCCCCCCTGCCCAATCATCCTGGTCGTACCCGATGCCCACTGTCGAGCCTGCGTTGATACTCTGGCTGATGATCCGCCCGCCGGCGTCGAGCCCCCACGACACCGTCCCCGCTGTGTCGCCGCCGCTCCATTTCTCCGAGATCAGCACCGAGCCATTGTACGTGAAGTCGCGCGGACGCGCGCCCATGATCAGCACAAGCTCACCGCCACTCGGGTACGCCGCGGTCTGCGTGTTGGGGGTTGCTGCCTGCGCCCGGACCACCACCACCGACGAGCCCGAAGATCTCGCGGGCATGGCCGAGATCCCCGCTGAGTTGTACGGTGGCGGTTGTGAAGGGGGACCGCACGTCTCGGATCAGAACCTGCCTCGCCACGAGGTCACATTGAAGCAGTCGATGTTCCGCGGCGATGGCTGGGTACGGTCGTGATGGGCCGGCCGACGCCCGAACTGCGCGACCTGCTGCGATCTCACCTCGTGAAGGCGCGCTCGGCCGAGCGCGCAGGCGATCACGCACAGACGTGGGTGTTGCTGGAGGACGCGCATGTGCTCAGCCAGCCATGGGCCGTGTGGCACATCCGGGTTCACGCTGCCATGTTGAGGGTCGGTCTTCGTCGTTGCGATCGTCGCGAGGTGGTCGGCCAGGTCGTGCGCCTGCTCGTGGCCGGTCCCGGCTCGTTGACCGGCTGGTACCCAGTGGGCAACACCGGGCGGGCGTCGGTGTCGGCGACCCTTCCCATGCCGGTGCGTGCCGACCTTGCCGACGTGCTGCGCCGGTCGGGTCATTGACGCCCGCCGGCTCCCCCCGATCGCCCGAGGCCGCAACCATCACTCGATCGTAACGCAGGCGAAGCGCCCGTTCTCGTTCTCCGGCATGGTCACGCTCGCCTCGGACCGGTAGTAGACCCCATAGGTCCCCGCGACCAGGTTGGCCGTATATACCGAGAACGAGTCGCCGAGCAGCACCGAGTCTCCGCCGGGGGCGCGCAGGTACAGCTGCCCGCCATCGCTGGGGCTGTTCGGGGCCTCGCCGCCCTCGAGCACGATCGCGCCGCTGAGGCTGACGATCGGAACATCGACATCAAAGGCCATGCCCAGGCCGATCGACACGGTCTCGAGCAGCGCGTTTTGATTGCCGGGCACCTCGCCGCCGGCCTCTTGCACGTAGAAGACCTGGTACTCGCCAGGCACGACGACCGCCGAGTAGCTGCCGTCGTGGGTGCTGCCGAGCAGCACCGAGTCGTCGGTCGTGGTGCTGCGCAGGTAGATGCGCCCGTCCTCATAGTCGGAGGCGGGCGGCGGGGCGCCAGCGAAGGTGAAGCTGCCCGAGATCACAACGGCGTCGACGTTGAGGTCCAAGCTGTCGGTGGCCATGATCGACGCCCCCGCGAGCACCCGCGCGGCCTTGTTGTTGGGGACCGTGCCGCCCGAGGTCTCCAGGGCGTAGAAGGCGTCGTAGCTGCCGGGGATCAGGTTGGCCAGGTAGGCCCCGTCGTGGGTGTTGCCGAGCAGGACCTCATCGTCAGAGTCGACGCCGCGCAGGTAGACCACGCCGTCGTCGAACTGGTTGGCCGGCGGGGCGCCGCCGTTGATCGTCAGCGCGCCCGAGAGCTCGACCATGGGGATGTTGATCGCGGTCACGTTGGGGTCGGGCGCGTCGATCGATCCAAACTGGGCGCGCTCGTTCTGCGGCACGTTGGGGCCGGTCTCGTGCTTGTAGATCAGCCGGTAGCTGGCGGGGATCACGTTGATGTCGTAGCTGCCGTCGTGGGTGTTACCGAGCGCCACGGTCCCGGCGGTGTCCGACTCGAGCACGATGTTCGCGTCGTCGTACTCGCTGGCGGGCGCGGGCGCGTCGTTGATCATGAACTGGCCCTGCATGGGCGTGCTCGGAATGTCGATGTCCAGCAGCCCGTTGCTGACCAGGTTCGCGGTGGTGAGCTGCGCCCCGTCGTTGCGAGGGGTGATCGGGCCGGGGGTCTCGACCCGGTAGATGATGTCGTACGCGCCCGGGACCAGCCGCACGCTGTACATGCCATCGTGGGTGTTGCCGGCGAGGACCTCGTTTTGGGTCTCGTGATCCCGAAACCGGATAGTGGCGTCGTCGTACTCCATGACCGGAGGCGGCGCCCCGTCGAGCGTGATCGCGCCAGCTTGCGCGACGACCGGAATGTCGATGTCGCTGATCTCCAGCTGGTCGAACAGCGCGACCTGCCCGAGCCGGGCCCGGGGATTTTGCGGCATCAGGTCGCCCGCGGTCTCGACCTCGTAGATGACGTCGTAGATGCCCGGGGTCACGCGCACGGCGAACTGCAGATCATGGGTGTTGCCAACCCACACGCGGTCGCCCGTGCGCGGGTTCTCGAGCCAGATGTTGGCGTCGTCGTACTCCTGCTTGGGCGGCATCGCGCCAGCGAGCAAGAACTGACCCTCGAAGCTGACGATCTCGAGCCCGAGATCGTGGCTGTTGGCGTCGATGACCAGACAGTCCCCACAGTAGTCGCGGTTCCAGTCGGTCCCCTCGGGGCACTCGCAGTAGTGCTCGCCGCCGATCTCCACGCACGAGCCATCCTCGCCACACCAGAGCTCGCACGTGTCGTCGCCGGAGTCAGCGTCGCCGTCACCAGGATCACCGTCACCGTCACCGTCGGGGTCCGTGTCGTCGGTGTCAGCGTCGGCGCCATCGACCGAACCGCTGGTCTCTTCACCAGTGAAGCCCTCGCCTGCCCCGCTGAAGTCGGCGCCGGAGCACGCGGTCGAGCTGGTGAGCGCCAGCACGACGAACAGCGAGAGGGGGTGACGCGTGGCGATCTGGGGGTAGGTTGGACGCAGCTTGTTCATGGTGAGCACTCCCGCTAATGACTAGACACCAACAACGTCACGCCGCCGCCGCCGCCGGAGCTGGCGACGAGCACGTCGTCGACTCCATCGCCGTTGACGTCCCCGGCCGCCAGCGCGATCGGGCCAGCGATGACGCCGTAGTTGACCTGCTTGGCGAATCCGCCCGCGCCGTCACCGATCAAGATCCCGAGCCGGTCCTCACCGCGGTTGGCGACGGCGATGTCGAGGATGCCGTCGCCGTCGAAGTCGCCGAGCGCGACGTCGCGCGGGGTGTCGCCGACCAACAGCACGTGCTCGTCGACGAGCTCGCCCAGGCCGTCGCCAAACAGCACGCTGAGATCGTCGCTGCCCTGGTTGGGGACCACCAGATCGAGCGCGTCGTCGCCGTCGAGATCGGCGACCGCGACCGCGCGCGGCTGGCTGCCGACCCCGTGAGCGACCGGCAGCGGAAACCCGCCGCCATCTTGCAGCAGGACCACCGCGGCGTCGCTGCCGACGTCGGCGAGGACCAGGTCGCCCAGCTCATCGCCGTTGAAGTCGGCGACGGCGACCGCCAGCGGCACGCTGCCCGCGGGGTAGTTGGTTGCGATCCCAAACGAGCCCGCGCCGTCGCCCACCAGCACGCTCAGGTCGCCGCTGTTCTCGTTGGCGACGACCAGGTCCAGGGCCGAGGTTCCACCGAGATCCGCGAGCGCCAGACCGCGCGGCGCGGCGCCAGTCATGTAGCCCTGCCCCGCCGCGAAGCTGCCGTCGCCCTGGCTGAGGAACACGAGGACCTGATCTTGCTCCGCCACGCTAGCGATCACGTCGGCGTGTTGGTCGTTGTCGAGATCGCCGACGGCGACACCCAAGACCCCGCCGCCGCTGGCGAGCACGACCGGCCGCGAGAAGCCGCCGTCCCCGACGCCGAGCAGCACGATCGCGCGATCGAGCTGCCCAACGACGACATCGAGGATCCCATCACCGTTGGTGTCGCCGACCGCGATCGCGCCAGACGACTGACCCACGGCCACGTTGATCCGCTCGAAGCACAGCTCCCCTGGCGCGACGACACCGTCGCCGCAGCCCGAGTCCACGCCGGTCTCACCGGTCTCGGTATCAGTCTCAGTCTCGGTCTCGGTCTCGCCCGACTCGGTCTCCGGCAGGTCCATGTTCGGGCCGGACTCGGTCGTGTCGTCGGTGCTCTCGCTGCCAGTCTCGAACGTGACCAACGGGGGCTCGTCGTTGCAGCGGCACCCGTCCAGCAGCACGACGCCCACGACCAGCAACCATGCCAGCCGATCGTGCCTCGCACAGCGAATTCCCAGACCCGAGTACCGAACACGCTGCATGGTCGCCAACGATCCTACGGGCTAACTCGGCTGCTGAAAAGCTGATAGGGTCGGCGCGTCCGATATGCACCCAGCGTCGCCACACGTCATGTTTCGCTCCAGCTGCTTCATCGCCCTGGCCGGCGTGATGGCCATGGTCGTCGGCTGTTGGAGCGGCGAGGGCTCGCTCGGTCTACCCTGCGAGACGCAACAACACTGCGGCGTCGGGCTCGAGTGCGTCGCCGGGTATTGCGGAGGCGAGCCCAGCGACGCCCTGTGTGGCAACGGCTACCTCGATCCCGGTGAGGGCTGTGACGACGCCGATCGAAACGCCGAAGACGCCGCCTGCCGGCCCGACTGCACGCCCGAGACCTGCGGCGACGGGGTCCAGGGTCCAACCGAGATCTGCGACGACGGCAACACCAACCCCGGCGACGGCTGCAGCCCGACCTGCATGCCCGAGACCGGCTGCGGCAACGCGGTCGTGGATCCCGGCGAGGCGTGTGACGACGGCGGCGAGTCGGCCAGCTGCGACGACGACTGCACCGCGCCCGCGTGTGGCGACGGCAACCTCAACGAGACCGTCGGCGAGCAGTGCGACGACGACGATCCGCTGTGCCTGGACAACTGCACGCTGCCGCTGCTGTGGGACGACATGGAGGTCGACACGCCCTCGGTCGCGTGGACCCACGAGTTGGTCAGCGGTGGCCCGGTCGTGGCCGACAACTGGTCGGTCACCGGCCGCAACGCGCTGGGCAGGCGGTCTTGGGACAGCGGCCTGCCAGCGACGACGTCTGGCGATGTTCGGCTGATCACCCCGACGCTCGACCTCGCGCCGTTCGTGGGCGAGGGGATCGAGCTGCGCTTTGATCACGCGCGCAAGTTCAGCGACTGCGGCCTCGCGCCCTCCTACGAGGGTGCGGTGGTGGAGGTCTCGGTCGACGGCGGCCCCTACGAGGTGATCACCCCCGAAGACGGCTACACGCCCCCGGTGGTCGGCGACGGGCTGTGCGACATGAACCCCAACCCGCTCGACGGCCAGCAAGCGTTCACGCTGGACACCGACTACCTGACCGAGACCTTTGACCTGAGCGCGTACGCGGGCAGCTCGATCGCGGTCGGGTTCCGCGTGGGCTGGGACTGCGGCAACTGTCCGGTCGATCAGACCGGCCGCGGTTGGTTCATCGACAACGTGATGATCTCGCGCAAGTGAGCGCGGCGCTAAAACCGACCGACCAGCGCTAACCCGGCTTGGGTTCGATCGAAGCTGGGCACGAGCGCGACTCCGGGTGTGGCCGCGGCTCGGTTCTTGTTCAGCCCGACCACGAGCAGTCCGACGCCAGCGGCGAGCAACAGGCCGCCACCGACCCCTCCGGCGATCGCCAACGCGTTGCCGAGCCGGCCTTGCGCGAACCTGGCCCCGCGCGCGTCGAGATCATTGGTCGGGAGATCGGTGACGTCGTTGTTCTGGCTGCCCAGTACCATGCCACCCGCCATCACGCCGAGCCCGGCGACGCCCAGGCCGGTCAGCACGCCGCCCCCGATGACCAGACCGCGACCCGGCGCGCGTGACGACTCCGACTCCGACCTGGGCTCGGGATCGGTCTGTCGCGCCGCGGCCTCGCGCTCGGCGACCGCCTGCAGCTCGGCGTCGATCTTGGTCAGGCGCTCGACGACCCACGCCAGCTCCCGATCGCGCTCGTCCGCCTCTTCCTCGGTGTAGATCGTGTCGATGCTCGCGCGGTAGCTCTCGAGCAGGATCTTCGCCTGGTTGAGGTGCTCCACTCGCTCGTCGACCGCGTACGCGCGCTCGTGCGCCGCCGAGAGGTTGGCGATCAGCTTGGCCTTGATCACCGAGTACTCGGGCACGCTCGGCACCAGCCCATAGGCCGCCGTCCACCGCTCGATCGCCCCGGCGTAGTCAGCCGTCTCGAACATGAGGGCGCCCTCGCTGAACAGCCGCTGGGCTTCGTCGAGCGCGGGGTCATCCTCGTGGGCCGGCTCGGCCGACGGACTCACCTCACCCTCGGGCTGGGTGCGCGCGTGTGCGGACAGCGGCTGACACCAGGCGAGGAGCATCGCCGGAACGAGGAGCACGCAGGTGCCACGCGGGTCCATCGCGCGGACCCTAGCACGAGCGGCGCCGACAAGCGCCGCCGAACACTGGTCCTAGATCTAGAACCGTCCCGAGATCACCAGGCCACCGAGCGCTGGCGCCACGCGAACGCGCGCCTCGGTTCGTGACCGAGCCCCACGCCTGATCGCGGTGGACAGGACGACCCCGCCGACGGCCACGAACGCGAGACCCGAGGCCAACAGTACGCCACCGACTCGGGCCATGGCGTCACGCTGCTCGATCCGCTCGATCGCTGGCTGGTCTGCCGACTCTTGCAACCGGTCGCCGAGGACCGTGAACGTGATCGTCAAGCCCAGGCCGGTCGTCGCAACCACCCCACCCCCGGCCAGCAGCCCGATCCCGACCTTGCGCATGGTCTCGAGGTCTGGGCCCGGGTCGGGTGCCAGCACGATCGTCGGCCCGATCTCTGACCCGATCTCTGGCTCGGTCTCCGGCTCGGCGACTGACTCCTCGACTGGCTCGGCGCTGTCGACCTCGGGCTCGGGCGGCTCGCCCGCTGGCTCCGCCACGACAGATTGCTCGGCGTCGGCTGGCTCCGGCGCGTCGCCGAGCTCCACCTCATCGCCACTCGGCGGCGTGGCTGCGCTCACCGTGACCGGCGCGAGGACCAGCGCCACCGCCACCGTCAGCGCGATCCCCCACTCGCCCGCTTGCTCGATCGTCGTCGTTCGCATCTGCTCGCTCCTTGGATATCCGTCAGTTCACTCGTAGGCCGGCAGCGCGGCGTCCAACACACACAGCCCAAGCTCGACGTTGCACCGCAGCGCGAAGTCGGGGTTGATGCCGTTCTTGTCGTCGTCGCACTCGGCGTCGCTCTCGCAGGGCACGGCCGGGTAGACCCCCACGACGTGATACGAGGCCGAGCAGCCGTCTCGGGTGTACTCGAGGTCGGCCTCGAACTGGGTCCCCTGAGCGTCGGCCGAGACCACAAAGCGTGCATCGCTCCATTCGTAGGTGATCTCCGTGGCCGGCTGGGCCGGCAGGCTCTCGTCTTCGTCGGGGGTGTTGGGGTCATCCGGCGCGGCCTCGAGCTCGGGCAGCGAGACCTGGGCGCGCTCGAGTTCGTCCACCAGGCAGAAGTCGTCGGCGTTGGGGAAGCCGGCGCCAAAATCCCCGATCGCGTTCGCGTCGTAAAATTTATCATCGATATCAATGGCATCGCGCTGCGCGGCGTCGGCGATCAGCTCCCCGAGCGACTGCGGGCGAATCGCCACCTTGGCGTTCTGGTAGTCCGGCGTGCCGTACTTACCCCCCTCTTGCGAGTATGTCTGCATGCCGAGGACGTCGCCCACGAGCTGTCCGCACGGCGAGTCTGGATCTCCCTGCGTCAGCACATACTCGGCCGCAAAGTAACCGTGGGCGCTGGTGCAGTTGATCACCGGCTGCGTGCAGCTGGTCGTGAGCGCGGCCGCACCCGCGATCACCAGCAACGCCGAGGCCAGACAACGTGTCGAGGATATCGAGGACTGAGTCGTCATCTTTGTCACTCCGATCAAAAGTTCATCCGCACACCAAAGCGAAACAGCCGCGGCGACTGGTACGCGACCGGATTGCCAAAGTTCGGGTTTCGGTCGATCGGCGCGCCGGTGACGTCGGTGTGGCGCTCGAGATCCTCCAGGCTGCCGCCGGGGATCGGGACCACATCCGAGAATGTATAGTTCTGATCGATCCCGGTCACGGACTGGAAGTTGATCACGTTGAACACATCCATGGTCAGATCCATGGTCAGATCCTCGGTAAAGTACTTGCGGTAGCCAATGTTGGTGTCGAGGCGGAACACCCAGGGCAGCCGCTCACCGCCGCCACGATCGACCAAGAACGCCTCGCCGCTGCCGTAGAGCTCGTGCGAGCCCAGCACGTTGGTCGGGCCGCCCGACGTCGCCCGGAACGCGCCGCCGAGCATCACCGTGTTGCCATTGCCCAGCGGGATCTCACCCGCCGCGAACAGCTTGAGCGAGTGCCGACGATCGCCGGGCAGCGGGCCATAGCGATTGGCCAGCAGCGAGATCAGGTCAAAGTCAGAGTTGATGTTGGGGTCGAGCTGACCGGTCTCGGGCCGAAACAAGCCCGCGATGTTGCCCCGCAGCCACGCCAGGGTGTAGCTGCCCGAGAGCATCCAGTTGGTCGCAAAGCGCTTGTCAAAGTAGAGGATGACCGCGTCATACACCCGTCGGCCCTTGGGGAAGTCATTGGCGATCCCATAGCCGGGGTTACCGATGAAGTAGGTCGTGGCCTCGTCCCGACTCATGTCCTCGATCACGCGACTGAGCCAGCGGTGCGTGTAGTTGATCCCCAGCTTGCCGCCGGGGATGATCTCGTACTCGCCGCCAGCGACGATCTCATCGCTCGACTGCGGCTTCAGGTCGGGATCGACGGCGGTCTTGCCGGCCCCAAACGCGCTCCAGTAGCGATCGGGATCGGCGGGTCCGCCGGCTGGGAGCCGGCTCGCGTCCGACTGACACGCGGTGGCCTCACTCTCGGGATCGGCAGGATCGCAGATTGAGGCGTCATATAGCCGACGCACGCTGGGCTCGCCCGAGCCCGCACGATCGGCCAGATTGAGCGGCACGCTCTGATAAAAGCGCGCATAGTTGGCGAAGATCTTGGCCTTGCCGATCTGCGTGGGATCCCAGATGACGCCCAGCCGCGGCGAGACCTGGTTGGGCAGCGTCAGCGACAGCAGCCCATCGCCACCAAACAGCTGCTGGGCGTCGTAGCGCAGGCCAGCGTTGAGCGTGACCTTGTCCATGATCGACCAGCTGTCCTGCACGAAGCCGCCGATCGTGGTCGAGAACACGGTCCACTGCAGCGTGGGCAAGACCGTGGCCTGGTCGGGCCCGGTCAAATAGCCATAGCGCCGATAGTCGACGAAGTACGCGCCGTTGGGGCTCTCGCGGTACATCGTGGTCCCCGAGTAGCCGCGCTCGCTGTCGTACTGCATGTACTCGAAGTCGATGCCGAACTTGATGAGGTGGTGACCGGCGCCGGTCAGCAAGCGGGCCGCGGTCGAGCGGAACTGCAGGCGGTTGAGGCGGCGATCGTAGAGAAACCCGGGACCGCCCACGCGAAACACCGTCGCGGGGCAGGTGACCGTGCGCTGGCTCGTGTCGGTCGGATCCACCCATGGATCGCAGGCGCCATCCGGAGCGTCCGGGGGCAGCCGCATGAAGTCGGTGACCGAGTGATACTCGGGGCTGCTCTGGCGGTAGACCACGGCCGGCGTGCCCGCGAGTCCGGTGTCCGAGCCAAGCGCGCTGCCGTCGACGGGCTGGCTCTGGTTGACCTGATGGTGCCAGCCAAGGATCGTCGTGATGTCCCAGCGGTTGTCGTCGGCGAGCACGTTCCACTCGAGCTGCACGTCCGCCGCGTCATCTTTGTAGCGATGGGCCAAGGTGCCATAGGTGCCGAGCACCGACGCGACCTCGGGGCTGCCCGTGCTCGCGTCCAGTCCGTAGGTCCCGTTGCCACCCGAGAACGCGGGCGCATAGATCCCGAGCAATTCGAGGGTGTGGTTCGGTGCCGGCGTATAGGTGAGCTTGCCGAGCGCCTGCACCGTCGTGCCCTGGGCTTTGCGGTGGACCTCGGTGCCAGGGATTCGCTCGGTCAGGTTGAAGCCCGTCTCTGGGTCGGTCTGGATCTCACCGGTGTCCTGATCGACGATCACGCGGTTCCAGGTGGTTTCGATGTCGTAGGTGGTGTGCGAGACGCTGACGCCGCCATAGAACCACAGCTTGTCCCGAATGATCCGACCGCCCAGGTCAAAGCCAGCGTCCCCTAGCCACAGCAGCTGTCGCTCGGCCTGCACCGTCACGCCTTCACGCACCGGTGGCTTGCGGTAGCCCTCGAGCCGTCCGGGCGTATAGAAGACCCACACACCACCATGAAATTCGTTGGATCCGGTCTTGGTCACCGCGTTGACGATGCCGCCCGTGGCCCGACCAAACTCGGGCATGTAGCCGCCGGCCTCGACCCGAACCTCCTCGAGAAATTCGATGGTCAGCGCTGTACCATTTAGTCCAAAACCGGGGTCATTCACCGAGAGGCCATCGACATAGTATTTGTTCTCGGGCGAGCTCGTGCCCGCGACCGAGGTGCCATACATGTCCGACGTGGCCCCAGGCGTGGCCTCGGCCACGGACTCGAACGAGCGATTGGCCCCGCCCTTCCCGGTTGGCTGGGCGATCGGCACGCGTCGCATCATCTCGCGGTCGAGCGCCAAGCCCGTCGAGCTCGAGGCGGTGTCGACCGGCGGTGAGGTCACCACCAGCACGGTCTCCTCTTCGATCAGGCGCAGCGTGAAGTCGAGACGCGTGGTGGTGCCCGCGCGCAGCTGAATGTTCTTGCGCCGCTTGTCTTTGGCAGCGAGGTACTTGATCGTGATGTCGTAGATGCCGGGCGGGAGGTTGGGGATCCGATAAAACCCCGTCTCGTCGGTCGTCATCGTCCGCGCGCCCTGCAGCTTCTCGCCGGTGATGATGACGATCGCGCCCTCGATCCCCTCGCCTGTGTCGGGGTCGCGGATGACCCCGGTAAGCACGGCGTCGTTGGCAGCCTGAGCCGTCGGCACCAAGACAACCTGTGAGATCATCACTGCGACGATAGACAGGAAGATCGCCAGCCGGATTGTTCTGGACATTCAGTGCTGCTCCCCGCGACGGCCGAGATGGTGGGTGGCGGTCGCGGGTTTGTATCTATCTCCCTCGCCGGGTTTCGCCGGCGATTTATTTGCGCAGCAAGTCGACCCGGACCGGGGCTACGGGAGCGCGGCTTGGATCTCGGCGTTGGACGGCACGCCCATCTTGTTGACCTTCATGCCGGGCTCGAGCAGCATCGTGCCGGGCAGCGCGATCGACCAGCTGTTGCCGCCCTGGTTGACGCCGAATGGGTACCAGACGTCCTGGTGGCCGCTATATACGACCAGGCCGTTCTGGCCGTACTGGTTGGCCCACGCGACCACGTCGGCCTGCGCCGCCGGACCACCCGAACCATTCTCGCTCATGTAGCTGAGCGTCATCAACCCTTGGGTATCGTACATGTTGAACAGGCCTGCGACCGCGGGTGCCTTGGCTTGGCAAGAGCCACACCACAGGGCTACATATTCGAAATAGATGGCTTCGTGGCAAAAGTCGTACAGGCGGACCGCGTCACCAAACTGATCATTGAAGGTCCAGTCTGGGATCACGGTGCCAGGCCCGATCTGGCCGGGTTGCCAGCCGCCAGGCACGACTTGGTCTTGGCAGCACCCGATGTCCCACCCGCCCATGTACGGGCTCTCGCCGTCGCATGGATCGGCGTCGCCATCGCCGGTGGTTGGGTCGCCGTCACCGTCACCCGTGCCCGGATCGCCATCGCCCGTGCTGGGGTCGCCGTCGCCGGTCGGATCGGTGTCGCCGTCACCATCTCCATTGCCGTCACCGTCACCGTCACCGTCACCGTCGCCGCCGTCGGTCCCATAGGTGTAGGTGCCGAGCCCATCGCCGAACGGGTTTGAGCCGTCGTCTTCGGCGACGCAGCCAGAACCTGCGACGACGAGGCCCAAGCTCAACGAAACCCCAGTGATAGCTACCTTTGACATTGCGTGTCAGTCTGCGCAGACCGCTCACGGAAGATCAATCTGTATTTGGCGCCGCGTCCCGGAAAATCGAGGGACGGCGCGCAGCTCGACTTCATTGGTGAAAATCGAGTGATGCGCAGCGACCTTTGATGCACGCTTAGTAGCGAAATCGCCCGCGTGTGTGCGAACGACCGCCCACTACTCGCCGGCTGGGCCGCCGCTGCCGAACACCCGCGCGAACCACCGCTGGACCAGCTCGCGCAGATCATCGAACGCCGTGTAGCTGACCGGCACGACCACCAGGGTCAGGATCGTCGCGGTGGTCATGCCCCCGACCAGGGTCTTGCCGAACGGACCGTACGGGATCCCCTCGGCTGGCGCGTCGGCGAACGCGAGCGGCAGCATCCCGCCCACGGTCGTCAGCGCGGTCATGAAGATCGGCCGAAACCGCTGGATCCCGGCCTCGACGATCGCCTCGGTTCGGTCCAGCCCCTGCTCGCGCGCGCCGTTGATGAAGTCGACGAGCACGATCGCGTTGTTGACCACCACGCCGAGCAGCAACAACAAGCCGATCCCGGCGAGCGGATCGAGATCGCTGTCGGTCAGGTACAGGAACCACCACACGCCCACGAAGCTGAGCGGGATCGCGGGCAGCACCGAGAGCGGCAGCACGAAGCTCTCGAACAAAAAGCCCATGATCAAGAAGATGAACACGGACGCGAGGATCATCGCCATGATCAGATCCGTGGTCCCGTCGCCGATGCTGCGCGCCTCTTGATCGCTGTCGAAGGACACCCCGGGCGGCAGCTCGTAGGCGTTCAAGTAGGCCTGGACGAGGGCGACCGTCTGTTGCCGATCCTCGGGCTCGAGCTCGAGCTCGATCAGCGCCGCGACCCGCTTGTTGTTGCGGACCAGCACGGTCTCGCCCTTCTGAACGTGTTTTTGCGTCACCGTGCGGATCGGGACCGCGGTCCCGGCGTTGGTCGGGACCTTGAATTCGAGCAGATCGTCGAGCTCTTCGCGATCGGCCTCTTCGTAGCGGATCCAGACGTCAATCTCACGATCCTCGCCGTGAAAGCGTGGCAGCGGGCTGCCACGCAGGGCGTAGGCGATCGTGTTGCCGACCATGCCGGCCGAGACCCCGAGCCGCTCGGCCATCACCGGGTCCAGCGAGATCGCAAGCTCGTCGCGCTGGCTGTCATCACGCGACGAACCCAGCACCGAGATCACGCCGTCGAGCTTGTCGAGCTCCTCGGCCAGGGCGGTCTTGACGTCCTGGACCGAGCGGTGGTCGGCGCCGTAGATGAACACCGGGAACGAGTTGCTGGCCCCGCCGTCGGACTCGGCGAAGTTCGAGCGCTTGTTCCAGCCCGGCGGCTCGGGCATCTGTTCGAAGATCTGCTTGCCGGTCTCTCGGTAGGGCGGATCGCCCTCGCGCGGGGGATCGAAGAAGAACTCCACGCTCGCGAAGCCGGGCTCGACCTGCACGAACTCGCCGCCGACATTCCACCCCTCGCGGTTGTCGGCGAACCACACCTCGAGCTCGCGGAAGAACGCGTCGGCCTCTTCGAGGGTCACGTCCTGGGGCATCGTGTAGTGGACCGAGACCTGACGGCCGCCCATGTTTTGATCGCCCGCGCGGCTGACCCCGGTCTCGGGGTTGGCCGGGATCGCCAGCGAGGCCATGGCCAGCAGCCCGATCAGCACCACGTCCATGCGCCGTCGCAAGCTCAGGCGCAGCAGCTTGCCGTACAGCAGGCTGAGCCGGCCGAAGGTCTGCTCGTACAGCCAGGTCAGCTTGGTCTTCCACCACCGGTCGATCGTCATCAGCCGCCAGCGCAGCGTTCCAGGCTCGGCCGACTCGATCAGATCTCGATCGAGCAAGAACGCGGCGGCCATCGGGATCAGCACGAGCGCGACGAACAAGCTGGCCAGCAGCGACACGCACACGGGCGTGACCATGCGGACCATGAAGAATTGGGTAGAGCCCGAGCTCAGCAGCGCGGCCGGCAGGAACACGGCCATGGTCGTGGCCGTGGCCAGCGTGATCGGCAGCGCGACCTCGCTGGTGCCGTGCAGCGCGGCGGCGAAGCGCGAGACCCCGCGCCCGCGGTAGCGCGCGATGTTCTCCGCGACCACCACCGAGTTATCGACCACCAACCCAATGCAGATCATCAGGCCGATCAGCGAGACCAAGTTGATGGTCTGATCGGAGAAGTACATGAACGGCAGCGACATGAACATCGACAGCGGGATCGCCAGCGCGATCACCACCGTCAGCCGCAGCCGCCGCAAGAAGAACAGCAGCACGAACAGCGCCAGGATCCCGCCTTGCATGCCCGACTCCACGACCTGCTGCAGGCCCGTGACGATCGTGTTGCCCTGGATGAAGATCGGCAGGACCTCGAAGGGCGCCATCGTGGGATCCTTCATGGCCTCCGCGACCTCGGCCTTGACCCGCTCGGACACCTCGACGGTGTTGGCCTGCGACTCCTTGATGACGAAGATCACCAGGGACTCGCGGCCGTTGTAGCGGCTGAATTTTTCCTGGTTGGGGAAGTCGTAGAGCACCTCCGCGACGTCGTCGAGGCGCAGATCATTGGCTCCGACCACCACGTTCTCGAGCTCCTCGAGCGACCGATACTCGGCCATCGAGCGCAGCAGGTACTTGCCGTCGCGCTCCACGAGCGAGCCGCTGGCGAGGTTGAAGTGCGAGGACGACAGCGTCTGCGCGATCTCGAAGATGTTGAGGTTGGCGGCCTCGGCCAGCTCGCGGTCGATCTCGATGCGAATCTCACGATCGGCCTGGCCCCACGCGTTGACCAGACCCACGCCCTCGATGCGCTCGAGCCGACGCAACAGCCCGCGATCAATGAGGTCGCGCGGGTTGTCCAGGCCCTCGGGCCACGACACGCCGTAGAACGCGACCGGGATGTTCTCGGCCGAGTGCTTCTGGATATAGATCTGCTTGACGTCGTCGGGCAGATCACCGCGGACCCGGGCGACGCGATCGCGGACCTCGCGATAGGCGATGTCCATGTCGGCGTCCTGGTCGAACTGCATGTTCACCCGCGCCCGATTCGAGCTCGAGGTCGCGCTGATCTGGTCGAGCTTGGGCGTGGTCGCCAGCTCAGCCTCGAGCGGGCGCGTGATCTTGTCCTCGACGTCCTGCGCGGTCGCGTTGCCGTAGGGGATCTCGACCGACAAGAACGGCGCCGCCGCGCCGCTGGGGATCAGCTCGAGCGGGATGTTGATCACCGCGATCACGCCCAGCACCAGCACGCTGGCGAACACCATCAACATGGTGATCGGACGGCTCAGCGCGGTACGGACGACAGGGTTCTCGCGCAGGTGATGTCCGGCCATGTCACGCTCCCGTTGGGTCTGTCGCGGGTGGATCGGGTGGATCGGGTGGATCGGGTGGATCGGGTGGATCGCTCGGGGGTGCCACCGAGGGCTTGCCGCGCGACGCCAGCTCGACGGCCTCCGAGACCAGCAGCGTGTGGTCGACCGAGGCGATCTCGGCGTCGAGCCGCTCGCCCGCGGTCAGCCCGTCGCCGCTGCCGGTCAGGCGATCGACCAGCTGGTACAGGGTTGGGATCACGATCAGCGTCAGCAAGGTCGAGAAGCTCAGGCCCGCGATCACGGTCACCGCCATCGGCTGGCGGATCTCGGCCCCGTCGCCCAGCCCCAGCGCCATCGGCAGCAGCCCCAGCACGGTCGTCAGCGTGGTCATCAGGATCGGCCGCAGCCGGATCGTGCCAGCCAGCTCGATCGCCTTCGCGGTCTCGTGACCGCGAGCCTTGAGCTGGTTGATGTAGTCGACCAGCACGATCGCGTTGTTGACCACGATCCCGGCCAGCATGATCGCGCCCAGGAACGCGATCACCGAGATCGGCATGTCGATCGCCAACAGCACCACGACCACCCCCACGAACGCGAGCGGGATCGAGACCAGGATGATCAGCGGGTAGATCAGGCTCTCGAACTGCGAGGCCATGATCACGTAGACCAGGAACACCGACAGCCCCAGCGCGAGGTACAGCGAATTGCTCGAGGTGTCCCACTCCTCGCTCTGGCCGGTGACCGCGGTCGTGACTCCGGGCGGGAGCGTGATCTCGTCGAGCGCCGCGTGGATCTGATCGGCGACGCTGCCGAGCCCGACCCCCTCGATGTTGGCGGTGACCAGGCCGACGCGCTGCTGGCCAATCCGGCGGATCTCGTTGGGCCCGCGCCCGACCTTGATCTCGGCGACGGCCGACAGCGGGATCGGCGGGGTCTGGGCGCTCAGGTCACCCATCTCGATCCGGGCCATCGCCGCCGCGCCCGGCGGGTTGACGGCCAGGTTGCGCAGCTCCTCGACGCTGGCCTCGTCCATGCCGCTGGCGCGCACGCGGATCGGGACCTTGCGATCGAGTCGGTTGAACTTGGTCGCCTCTTGGCCCTGAACCTTGGCGCGGACCAGCTCGGCGACCGCCCGGATGTCGAGGTTCAGGCGGGCGAGCGCGTCGCGATCATAGAAGATCTGGACCTCGGGGTTGCCGGGCTGGATCGAGCCCTTGACGTCGCGCAGGCCGTCGATGCCCTCGAGTCGGGCCCGGACCAGCTCGGTCGCCTCGGCGAGCTCGGCGAGATCATGCCCGCGGATCTCCACCTCGACCGGGGTCTTGAACGAGAACAGCACCGGCCGCGCGATGTTGGTGTGGAGGTCGGGCACGTCGCGGACGACCTCGCGGACGACCTCGAGCGCCTCGGCCTCGGCCTGTTCCGGGGAGCCTTGCTGAATCGACGCGTCGCCGCTGGGCGTCGCTTCTGGTTCTGCGCCAGTGTCGGCTCCAGGCGCTTCGGGTCCCCCGGACTCGGCGTCCGGGCCCGGCAGCTGACGCGTGGCGGCGGCCTGCTGCTGCCCGCCCCCCGCGAGCAGCGAGATGGCGATCTTCGCGGTGTGCTCGCCACGCTCGCCGGCGTCGTCGCTGTCTCGCTCGCTGCCGATCGTGGTGACCGAGGCGCGAAGATGGGGCACGCGCTCGGCCAGGGCCTGCTCGATCGGCTCGACCATCGCGTTGGTCTCGTCCAGCGGCGTCCCGACCGGGAACACGAGCTCGACGGTGAACTCGCCCTGGTGGACCTCGGGGATCAGCTCGGAGTCGAGGCGCCCGGCCCCGAGCAGCATCACGGCGAACCCCGCGAGCGCGAGCGTGACCACGATGATCGCGTGGCGCAGCGACCAGCGGATCACGGAGCCATAGATCTTGGTGAGCGCGTTGATCACATGGTCAAAGGCCCACAGGACCGGCTTGACCACCCAGCTCAGCACCCAGAGGACCGCGCGAACCACGTGGACGGCGGTCGTGGCGACCACGCCAAAGATCGTCGAGACCAGCTTGGCGACGATCTCGAGCGCCAGGTGCAGGACCAGGCGCAGCAGGTAGTAGGGCAGCAGCAACACCATCCACCAGCGAAACCCGGCGATCGTCTCGCGGACCTCGATGATGCTGGTCCATCGGGTCCAGCGCAGGCGCAGCTGGGCGCCGAGGCTGCGCGCGTCGTCGTACGCGGCGATCTGCCGTGACGCGAGCATCGGGATGAAGAACAGCGCGACCGCCAGCGAGGCGAGCAGCGAGAACACGACCGTCAGGCCCAGATCCCCGAACATCTGGCCGGCCACGCCCTCGACGAACACCATCGGGAAGAACACCGCGATCGAGGTCAGCGTCGAGGCGATCACCGCCGACGCGACCTCCGAGACCCCGCGCAGCGTGGCCCGGAACAGCGGATCGCCCTCTTCACGACAGCGGTGGATCGACTCGAGCACGACGATCGAGTTGTCGACCAACATCCCAACCCCGAGCGCCATGCCGCCCAGCGACATGATGTTGAGGCTGACCCCGGCCAGCTTGAGCGGCGCGAAGGTGACCAGGATCGAGATCGGGATCGACAGCGCCACGATCACCGTGGCCCGCCCCTCGCGGAGGAACAAGAACAGCACGATGACCGCGAAGAGGCCGCCCAAGAACGCGGTGTTGCGGACCTCATCGATGCTCGACTCGATGAACAGCGAGCGATCCGAGACCACGCCCAGACCCACGCCGTACTCCCCTTGCAGCTTGGGACCGACGCGGGTCTCGATCCGCTCGCGGACCCGCTGGGCCATGTCGACGATGTTGGCGTCGGCCTCCTTGTAGACCTCGATCATCACGGCCTCGCGGCCGTCGATCCGGGTGATGACCTCGCGATCTTTGTGCCCGTAGTCGACCTCGGCGATGTGGCGCAGCAGCACGTCGCGGCCATCGCGGCTGGCGACCACGAGCTCGCGGATGTCGTCGAGCTCGTCGAATTCGTTGACGGTCCGGATCAGGTAGCGGGTCCGGCCCTCTCGCATGCTGCCGCCCGCGAGGTTGATGTTCTCGGACTCGAGCCGCGTGATCACGTCTTGACTCGAGATCCCGGTCCGGCGCAGCGCGTCCTCGTCGAGGTCGACGTGGATCTCTTCTTCGAGGCCGCCGCGGACCTTGACCGAGGCCACGCCATCGACCGGCTCGAGCAGCCGCCGGACCTCGCGGTCGGCCACCCGACGCAGCGACTTGAGCCCGGCGAGGCCCTCGTACGCCTCCCCCTCACCGACCAAGCTCAGGACCAGCACCGGGTCGAGGCTGGGGTCGTAGCGGAGGATCAGCGGGGTCTTGATCTCATCGGGCAGGTTCGGCTTGATCAGGTCGAGCTTCTCGAGCACGTCCTGGTTGGCCTCGGACATCGACGTGTCCCAGGTGAACTCCAAGACCACGTCGGCGTAGCCGGCCCGCGACACACTGGAGATCCGCGTGACCCCGGTGACGACCCCCAAGACCTCCTCGAGCGGGCGCGCGACGTCGTTCTCGACCTCGGCCGGGGCCGCGCCCTCGTACTCGGTGCGGACCGTCAGCTTCGGGTAGCTGATGTCCGGCATCAGGTTGACCGGCAGCATCCGCGCCGAGAACAGCCCGAACACGATGACGGCGAAGAACACCATCAAGACCGCGACCGGTCGGGTGACCGTGAACCGCAGCCGGTCCATCGAGCGCAGCCGAGCCCGCCAGCCCGACACGCTGGCTTGCGCCTCGCGAACGGCCTGGTCTTTGCGTGTGTCCCGATCGTCAGCCATGGCGAGCCCTGCCCGGAGGTCTAGCCGGCTTTTGCGACGCCTTCTTTGGTGGCCTTGCGCAGCGTGGACGGCTGCTCGACGTCACCCTCGACCGCGGGATTGGCGTCACCTCCGATCGGCTTGCCCTTGGCGTCGACCTCGAGCAGCAGCGCGCCATCCTTGAGGCCCGACTGACCCGCGACGATGATCCGGGCCCCGGCCTCGAGCCCCTTGGTCACCTCGACGAATTCGTCGTCGCTCAAGCCGGTCTCGAGCAGCACCTTCTTGGCCCGGTCGCCGTCGGCGATGAACACGAAGGTCTGCTCTTCATCGTGGACCAGCGCTGGCGTGGGCACCAGCGGCACGTTCTCGTGGACCTCCGTGGTCAGCGTGACCTCGGCGTACATGCCCGGCAAGAACCCGGTCGTGCCCCCGACCAGCGTGTCGGGCAGCCCGATCGTGACCTTGACCGTGCCCGTGGTCGCGTCGACGACGGGCGCGATCCGGCGGACCTCGCCCGTGCCCTGCCGGTTCTTCGCCGCCTTGCCGACGATCTCCGCGGGCTGCCCGACGGCGATCCGGTCGAGCTCGCGCTCGGGCACGTACACGCGCGCGACCAGGGTCGTGAAGTCGGTGATCTCGAAGATCTGCGCGCCGTTGCTCACGAACGCGCCCTCGTCGACGAACCGCCGGGTCAAGATCCCGCTGAACGGCGCGTTGACGACGGTGTTGGATAGATCGCGGCGGCGGTCGCGTTTGTCGAGCTTGGCCAGCTCGACGCTCGACTTGGCCTGGTCGTACTCGCTCTGGCTGGCGATGCCCTGCTTCAGCAGCTTCTCGACCCGGTCGAGCTCACGCTGCGCGTCGGCGAGGCTAGTCTCCGCGCGCTCGAACCCCAGCGACTGCGCGTCACGCCTGATCCGGGCCAGCTGCTGCCCGGCCTTGATCTCGTCGCCTTCCTCGAGCTCGAGGGCGGTGATGCGGCCCGTCGACTCCGCGTGCACGGTGACCTGCAGCTCGGCCTCGATCGTCGACGCCGCGCGGATCTGACCTTGAATCGTGCCGAGCTCCACGGTCACGAGCAGCACGGGGGTGGGCCGCTCCTCTTGCTCCTCCTGCCCGCCATCTTTGCCGCCATCCATACCGGGGGCACCTCCCATCGCCCCGTTGCACGCGGGCACGCTCAGCAGCGAGAGCCCCAGCAGCGAGCGAGCGAGCGCGACGGTCCGACGGCGGGCGGATGGGCGGTGAGGCACGGTCATGACGGGGTTCGCGGTGCCAGGTAGCACGAAGCAGCGTCACTGTCCCGAACCCACCCGGTCGCTGCGCGAGGTCGCCGGCTTCGACCCAACCCTCGACTTTCCTGTTTCGCCAACACTTTGCGCTTGCGCACGTCCCGGATCCGTGCAAGTTTGGGTTAGCAATAACAGTTTTGGTCGAAAAGTTGCCCGCTGCCTCTCATTTTTGCAGCTCATTGATGTAGGACAAGCCACACAGGAGACCACCATGACCTTCACGCTTCGCTCGCTCGCCCCCCTGCTGTTGGCCGCTCCGGCCCTCGCGTTCATGCCGATCCAAGCGCACGCGTGTGGGGGCACGTTTTGTGACAACAACGGCGGCCTCCCGATGCCCGTGGATCAGCGGGGCGAAGACGTGTTGTTCGTGCAGGACGGGGCCGAGATCGAGGTTCACGTGCGCATCCAATACACGGGTGAGGCTGAGCACTTCGCCTGGCTGGTCCCGCTGCAGGCCCTGCCCGAGATCAGCGTGGGCTCGGACTTGCTGTTCACGCAGCTCGGCGTCGCCACGGCCCCGCGCTGGCTGACCAACCTCGAGTACGCGTGCCCCGACGAGGATCCCAGCGACTGGGGCGGCGGCGGCTTCGTGCCCGAGAGCGACATCGTGTCTGCGAGCGAGCCCGACCTGGTGCTCGAGGAGACCGTCGGCGCGTTCGAGGTCGTGGTCCTGCAAGGCGGGAGCGTCGCCGGGGTCATGCAGTTCTTGCAGCAAAACGGCTACGAGCAGGATCTCGAGGCCGCGCCGATCTTGCAGGAGTATCTCGACGAGGGGTTCTTGTTCGCCGCGGTCAAGCTGACCGCCGCCGCCGAGGTCGAAGACATCCACCCGCTGGTGTTTCGGATGCTGGGCGACGAGCCCTGCGTGCCGCTGCGACTGACCCGGATCGCCGCCGAGCCCGACATGGGCGTGCGCGTGTACTTCTTGAACAAGCAGCGCTGGGCCCCGCAGAACTACCTGCACGTCGAGCTCAACCCGCTGGCGTTCCCGTGGAGTCAGACCGGCGGGCTCAGCAACAGCCGCGCGCTCTACACCGAGCAGCTCGCGCTGGCCGTCGATCTTGCGGGCGGCCACGCGTTCGCCACCGACTACGCGGGCGACTCCGACTCCGTCAACCAGAACGCGATCTTTGAATTTAGCTGGGACGAGACGGCGTTCATTGGCGTC
Organism: Enhygromyxa salina; assembly: GCF_002994635.1. Lineage (GTDB taxonomy): Bacteria > Myxococcota_A > Polyangia > Nannocystales > Nannocystaceae > Plesiocystis > Plesiocystis salina_B. Next base: position 123,799 of record NZ_PVNL01000142.1, read on the forward strand.
GATCCAATCACGGCGCTCGAGCTCATCCAGCTTCAGATCCTCAACTTCCACCCGCTGATCCAGCCGTTGTTGATGCAGTACATCCCACCGCCCGACGGGGTCGACCCGCTGGATTATTGGAACAACATCGAGGCGTACGCCGATCTCATCGATCAGGCCGCGTGGGACGCCGACGCGTTCGCGGCCGCGCTCTCGGAGCGGATCATCACGCCAGGCCTGCACGCGGTCGAGCTGCTCGACACCTGGCCGTACCTGACGCGCATGGTCACCACGATCTCGCCCGAGGAGATGACGATCGATCCGGTGTTCATGCCGGCCCCTGATCTGCCCGATGTCTCCAATGAAAAGACCGCCGAGGGCCTGGATCTGTGCGGGGAGGTCGGCTCGCGCTACCTGGTCCCCTGGGGCGTGAATCCGCTGCCGGTCTGCCTGCCCGAGGATCCGCAGGGTTGGCCGGAGCTGCTCAGTCAGCACCCCGTGCGCTTCATCCAGCAGATCCCGTCGATGGGGCCGCCGCAGGTGCTCGAGAATTTTACCGAGCAGATCGTGGCCGACTGGACCCTCCATCAGACTGAACAGAACTGCGCCGGGGGTCCAGGCGGCGAGGACGGCGGCGACCCCGGCACCAGCGACGGCGGCGACTCGGGCACCACTGGCGATCCAGGGTCGACCGCCGACGCCCCCGCGGTCGGCTGTGCCTGCAACAGCGGCGGCCCTGACCGCGGTCGTGATCCCGGACCATGGGGACTCGCGCTCGGGTTGCTCGGGCTCGGCTTGGTTCGCCGGCAGCGCTGGTTCGGAGAGCGGGGTTAGCTTCGGGCCGGCTCGGTCACTGCGTTTTTCCGGGGGGATGAACTGTGGGTGATCGAGCCGGCTCGATGGCTATTTGCGCGGCGTTGTCGGTATCATGGCCGCTCAGCTAGCCCGAGACTGCCCATGACCTCGCCAACTCGCTTCACCTCGCTGCTCGCCCTGCCCCCCCTGATGATCGCCGCGGGTCTGCTCGGGGCCCCACGCAGCGCCGACGCTTGCGGCGGGACCTTCTGCGACAACCTGCCGAACCCGATGCCCGTCGACCAGCGCGGCGAGGACATCTTGTTCATCATGGACGGCTCGACGATCGAGGTCCAAGTCCGCATCGAGTACACCGGGGAGGCCGAGCGCTTCGCGTGGGTGCTGCCGATCCAGGCGATCCCCGAGGTCGCGGTGGGCTCGGCGCCGCTGTTCACCGCGATGAGCAACGCGCTCGCGCCCAGCTGGCAGGTTCAGACCACCTACGACTGTGAGGAGGACGACCCGTGGGGTGGCGACGAGGGTGATAGTGGTGGGTTCTCACCCAAGTTTGACGCTGGCGGCGACCCCGGGCCCGACGTGGTGTTCGAGGCGGTCGTCGGCGCGTTCGAGGTCGTGGTGTTGCAAGGTGGCACCGCGCAGGAGGTGATCGATTTTCTCGACGCGAACAACTACGCGCAGGATCCCGCTGCCAGTCCTATCCTGCAGGAGTATCTGGATGACGGGTTCTTGTTCGCGGCCGTCAAGTTGGCCGCCGGGGCTGAGGTCGAGGATATTCACCCGCTGTCGTTCAAGTTTCAGGGCACCGAGCCGTGCGTGCCGATCCGGCTCACGCGGATCGCCGCGAAGGAGGACATGGGGATCCGCGCGTACTTCTTGGGGCAAGCTCGGTGGGCGCCCAGCAACTATGATCACGTGGTGCTCAACCCGCTGGCTTATGACTGGCCGCAGGGGTCGGGGGGTGCTTATACCGAGTTGTTGAGCATGGCGGTGGATGAGGCTGGGGGGCGCGGGTTTGTTACGGAGTATGCTGGGGCTAGTGAGGTTGTTGAGACGTTGAATGTTTATCGGCCGAGCTGGGATGAGACGGCGTTTGTGGGGGTCGATCCGATTGCTGCGATTGACATCATTGCGGATCAGGGGCTGAATATTCACCCGTTGATCCGCGCGCTGCTGCTCGAGTTCATTCCGCCGCCGGACGGGGTGGCTGCGACTGTCTTTTGGAATAATATTGCTGACTATGCTGACCAGATTGACATGATGGCGTGGGATGATCTTGCGTTCTCGGCTGCGGTGCTCGAGCGGATTATCGAGCCGGGGCTGCATGCGGTTGATCTGCTGGATACTTGGCCGAAGCTCACTCGGCTCAATACTACGATCTCGCCGGGTGAGATGACGCTGGATCCGACGTTTCATGCGAACGCGGATCTGCCGGATGTTGGGAGTACGGTGATCACGACGACCGAGCAGGTGCTGTGTGGGGGGGACTCGTTGTTTCGGGTTCAGGTCGAGGGCGAGGAGATGCCTGTTTGTGTGCCTGAGGGAGGGAGTTATCCGGGGTGGGAGGGGATGCCGTATGCGCTGCGGATCGAGAAGGTGCCGGAGATGGGGCCGCCGCAGGTTGTGGTGGACAACTTGGGGGCGATTGAGGGGGTTTATGAGGGGTATCAGGGGTCGGTTGAGTGTTTGGCGGATGGGGGTACGG
>NZ_PVNL01000143.1 GCF_002994635.1 Enhygromyxa salina
GAGGACGAACAGGAGGGTGGATGTGAGGAATGGCGGTAGCATCATTGTCGTGTGGTGTTGAGGTGGTCGTGGTTGGTGGAGGTTAGTGGGGTTGATCCGCTCCCGGGTAGGCGTCTGTGTCTGGGATTGGATCTCCGTCCATGTCGCAGAGGGGGCCGTCGATCAGGCGGTCGTAGAAGGTGTGTGGTTGAAAATAAATCATACTGATCTCACCGACGTGGAGGTCGCCTGATGGTGAGTCGGCGAACCACCATAGTGGATGCGGAGGATCTTCGTTCATATCCCAGACATCGGAGCTGCTGCTGTCGCAGGTATCCGGTGTGCCGTTTTCTGAGAATATGATGGATTTATACAGATTCGCCCTCTCGCCAACCGCGCATTTCCGAGCAGGACCCCCAGTCGCACCAACGGACAAGAATGCACCCTCGATCTTCGCGTCCCCGGCCACCTCGAGCCCCGCCCCCGCACCAAGGATCGATGTACTCCACAACCTCACGATTGCGTTCTGCTCTGCGAGGATGCCAACATTTTCAAGCCCGATGATCACGCTCTTGTCAATGTAAAGCCGAGCGCTGGCTCGCGCGGAGACAGTCGGCCGAGAAAAGCCCTCGTGTGCCGCAAACTTGACTGTGACATTGGAGAGATAGACGCGTGCGGTTCCCCGGACAGACAGAGGAGAAACGGGTAAAGCCGTCGTCCACTCGAACACTTGCCCTGGCTGGCTACCCGCAATAACAACATCCTTGTTCTCGACGACGACGTAGTCATCGCCGGTCGAAGACGCCACCATGATTAGCGTGGTCTCGCCCTCGGCCGCGGCAAGAACGGCGCTCGCAAGGTTGGAATAGTCTCCGCCACTTGTATTCACGGTGAGTTTGCGGTCGTACGGAACGCAGCCTGCGGGCCCCACGAAATACTCGTCTTCTTGGCAGTTCTCTGGGCAGACGAGGTACTCGTCGCCATCGCCGTCGCCGTCGCCGTCGCCGTCATCCTCACCATCGCCATCCCCGTCTCCATCGCCGTCCCCATCCCCCTCCTCCTCCGCTCCCGTGGTCTCCTCCCAACAGGAGTTCTGAGCGGCTGTCACACCCGCACCACAGGGGCTGTAGCACTCGTCCCTTGCAGGCCGATAGGCTACACACCCATACTCCGTGACCACCCCACAAGGAGCCTCGCTCCATGCGCAAAAAGGCCGCTCGTCGCCGAAGTGGTCCCTGCAGGTCGCGTCGCCCTCGGCCCACCAGCAGTGCTCGACATTCCGCCCCAAGTCTGCGCACGAGTTGACACCGAGACCGAAACCAAGCGTCATGGCGAGCACGACCGCGAATCTACCGAGGCGACTGCGCATCATCAGAACCTACCTGTGAGCCAAATTCCGCCACCGGTGGGCGTAATGTTCGGGACAATGGCCACCCCACGTCGCGAACCTCGTCGGAGCGCGATGCCACACGCCAGCGCGGTGATCCCCGCGCCGACACCGACGATGCCAAGCCCGACCATCGCCCGCCCGGAGGCACGCGCGTGACCGACCGCGTAGGTGAGTCGCAGGTCGATGCGTGTATCTACGAGGTGGACGCTGCCCGCTACTAGCAGCCCCACGCTGGCGGCAAGCATCGTGCCGCCCGTGATGCCCAGCGCCCCAAGATGTGGCGGCGAGCCTCCCGCGTCGCGCGTGGGAGGGCTCAGCGGCTCGGCGGGACCGAGCAGCAAGACAGTGAGAGTGAGCAGTTGGATGAGCACGGGTTGTTCTATTGTGGAGGACGAGCTCGAGGCAGGGTATGCAGCGACGGCTCTATTGGGGTTGATCCGCTCCCGGGTAGGCGTCTGTCTCTGGGATCACGTCTCCGTCCATGTCGCACAGGGGGCCGTCGATCAGGCGGTCGAAAAACTCATCCGGCTGATGATGTGTCATGTTGACTTCGCCGACATGTAGATCACCAGCATAGAAGTCGGCGAACCACGCTGGTGAACTCGGCAGGCCCTCATTCATGTCCCAAACATTAGAGCTATTATCGCTATCGCAGCCATCAGACTCGCCGCTATCTGAGAAAATGATAGAGTTGTGTAGATTCACCTTTTTGTCGTCCGTGCACTTCCGCGCAGGCCCCTCCGTCGCGCCAACGGACAGGAACGCCCCCTCGATCTTCGCGCTTCCGGACGTCTCGAGCCCCGCATTTTGACCAAGGACCGATGTACTCCACAACCTGACGACTGCGTCCTGGTCTGCGAGGATTCCAACCCCGTTCAGCCCGACAACAATACTCTTGTCAAAGTAGACCCGGCTGTTGGATTCCGCGAGGACGGCCGGGCGAGCCAATTGACCATTTGGTTCCGTACGGGATACTCTCACATTGGAGACGTAGACGCGGACGCCCCCTTGAACAGTCAGGTGAGGAGCAGCGAGGACCGTGGTCCACTCGAACTTTTGCCCTGACTCGGTGCCCGCGATGATGACGTCTTTGCTGTCGACGATGACGTGGCCACCCGCGGCCGATGACGCCACCATGATTAAGGTCGTCTCACCCTCGGCCGCGGCACCAACCGCGTCTGAGAGATACTTGTAGTCTCCATCACTTGCGCTGACGTTGAGTATCCGGTCGTACGGCACACAGCCTGCGGGTCCTACGAAGAACTCGTCGTCTTCGCAACTCTCTGGACAAACAACGTCCTCGTCCCCGTCCCCGTATCCCTCCTCCGTGGTCTCCCCATCCCCATCCC
>NZ_PVNL01000144.1 GCF_002994635.1 Enhygromyxa salina
TCGCAAGGCTGGCGGTGGCAACCGTATCGAGGTTGTGGTTCGGCGCTGGCACGATCGGGCGGACGCGGCTCCCCAATATACTCAGCCTCCGCCCGATCGTGCCAGCGCCGAACCACAACCTCGATACGGTTGCCACCGCCAGCCTTGCGAAACAGCCCGCTGTGCAAGAACGCCGTGTGCGGCACATCCAACGCGTTCTCGGCGACAGCGTGGATCGTGCCCTCCACTTCGAAGGTCTCGCGCCCCGACTGATAGCGCTGGTCGCGAACCCAGCGAAACACGTACGGCTCACGGACCGGTTCAACGTCGGGCGTGGCGTAGACCCACACGACCCCATCCTGCTCCCGCGCCGCAAACCGTGGCACCACGCGCGCCTTGCCCTCGACCTCACCGCACGAGGTCGGAATCTCGCGGCACACACCCGCGGTGTCGAACGCCCAGCCATGGTAGCTGCAGCGCAGCAGCGGGCCTTCGACCGTCCCGTCAGACAGCGGCACGTTGCGATGCGGGCAGCGATCGAGCAGCGCCCCGAGCTCGCCCTTCGCGTCGCGGAACACCGCGATCGGCATCCCATACAGCTTGACCGCGAGCGGCTTGCTCCCACGCGCGTCGAGCTCGCCCGACGTGGCCACCACGTACCAATCATCGAGCACGCGGGCCGCCGAGCTGTTGCCAGTCGCCGCGATCGGAAGCCGTACCTTACTGATGGGTCCGTCCACGAAGCCACGATAGCAGCGCCGGCCAACCCGACCGAGCGCGAGCCTCCACGGGTGCGCGGGCTGGTTCGCACCGCTATATCGGCCGCAGTCGCGCCCTGGCCCGCGGCTTCACCCAGTGTGATCTCGATCATGATCGCGCAAATTTCGCCGACTCTAAGATCGGCCATGCGCTACGCGACCCCCCTACTCCTTGGTCTGTCCCTCACCTGCTTCGGACTCGTGGCATGCGGTGACTCTTCTGCCGACTCGGGCACGGCCGACGCGACCGAGACCGCTGGGGACGGCGACGGCGACCCAACCGGCGATGGGGACGGCGACCCAACCGGTGACGGCGACGGCGATCCCTCTGGCGATGGCGACCCCGGTGATGGCGACGGCGACCCCGGCGACGGCGACGGCGACCCAACCGGCGACGGTGATGGTGATGGTGATGGCGATGGCGATGGCGACCCCGTCAGCTGCCAGGTCTGGGAGATCACCTACGACCTCGTCGGCAGCGAGTTCGAGATCAGCGACACGCCGTTGAACGCCGGCAATCAGAACAATGTGTTGCAGGAACCCTACGACGAAGACGACCACGTGGGCCCGGGGAGCTTCGTGCTGCACTTCCAGGACGTCGACGGACAACCCGGTGGCAAGGCGTTCATCAACGAGTACGACATGGTCATGAACTTCGTCGTCGACGGAACCGTGACGGTGACCACCGACCTCATCAACGACGCCGGCCCCGTGGCGTGCGGGGTCACCAGCGGCGACATCAACGGTGACTCCGTGTTCTGGGAGCCGCCCGCGATCCAGGGTCACCACAGCCAGGGCACGATCCTCTGCGAAGGCCAACTCTGTGGCCTCGGCGGGTTCATGAACGGCGTCCCCGAGGAAGTCGACGAGGTCACGGACCACCCGATCGACACCTTCACCTTCACCAACGACTTCTCGAGCTTCACGATGCCGCCGACGGTCGTCCAGATGGACGGCAACTCCACGACCCGCTGGAACTTCGTCGGCACCGAGGTCAGCCGTGAGCTCGTCGGCGCGCCCGCGTGCGTGTGCCCGTGAGCGACCACCACCACCACTGAGCCCGCTCACGGCTCGCACCCGAGGGGGATCGCATGCGCGGTCCCCCTCATGCGTTCGCGCGATCCCCTGGACACGACCCCCACAGCGCCCGCCCAGGCCCACGTGAGCGAGCGTCTGACGCTATTCTCCAGATTCTCCAATTTCTCGTAGAACCGGCGTAAGCTGGCCCCGGCGTCGGCTCATGGCCGACGATGAGAATCATGCGCAGGACGACCTTTAATCTGTGTTTGCTGTCTGGTCTCACCGGGCTGCTTGGGCTCACCGTCAGCTGCAAGGACGACCCCGGCAACGACGACGAGACCACGTCGAGCGTGACCAGCTTCACCGCGACCCTCGAGACGACGGGCGACGGCGACGGCGACGACAACACCACCGCCGACTCCACGGGCTGCCCGCCCGGTGGCTGCCTCGACCTCGAGGACACCGACTCCGGTGGCGGTGGCGGCTGCTCGTCGGGCGACGGCACCTGCAACCAGGTCGACTTGCTGTTCGTGATCGACAACTCGGGCACGATGGGTGAGGAGCAGGTCAACCTGTCGGCCAACTTCCCGCTGCTCATCGACAAGCTGCAGATGCTCGAGGGTGAGGACGGCGAGCTGCTCAACCCCGACGTCCACATCATGGTCACCACGACCGACGTCGGGCACCCGCAGTGCACACAATTCCAGATCCCGGGCTACGAGCCGGCCGTCGGCTCGCCGCAGGCGACGGCGTGCAGCGAGCGACTCGAGTACTTCACGGGGCTCGGCAGCAACCCGCCCTCGTTCCCCGAGGCCTGCGACTGCCCAATCCCGATCGAGCCCTCGAACGGCGCCTTCATCGAGTTCTCGGGGCCGATGGGCTCGATCACCAACATCCCCGGCGACGACGTCCGCGGGGCGCTCAGCTGCATTGGCCCGCAGGGCATCGTCGGCTGCGGCTACGAAGCACCGCTCGAGGCCATGCTGCAGGCGGTCTACACCGGCGCCTCGTGGAACCAGGGCGCCAAGCCGTTCTTGCGTGATGGCGCGATCCTGGCGATCGCGATCATCACGGACGAGGCCGACTGCTCGGTGCGCTCGCCCGACGGCTACTCGTTCTTCACCGACGCCAACATGAACACCTACTGGGAGGTCAACCCGGACACGGGGACCAAGACCCAGGCGACCTCGGCGGTGTGCTGGAACGCGGGCGTCGACTGCGGGGCCCCGGACGGCAACGGCGTGTACTCCGAGTGCATCTCGGCCGACAAGGGCGTGCTCCACCCGCTGACCCGGTACCTCAACTACCTGCAAAACCAGGTCATCGACGATCAAAACAAAGAGGTGATCATGCTCGGGATCCTCGGCGTCCCGGAGGTCACCGCGCACAACCCGAACCCACCCTTCCAGCCCACGGCTGGCGGCGTCCTGGACCTCGAGTACCGCCAGTGGATCGACGGCGCATACCCAGCCGGCGACATCCTGCCCGGTGACAACAGCAACGCCGCGAAGAAAGAGTTCGAGTTCGGCGTCGGCCCCGGGTGCACGGGCGAAGACGGCATGGGCGGGTTCACCGGCCAGGCGATCCCACCCGTGCGCGTCAAAGAGGTCTGCGAGGCGCTCAACGACGGCGACAAGATCCGGTGCTGCATCGAGTCGATCTGCGACACGGATTTCTCCGACGCGATCGGCTGCCTCACGGGCATCATCCAGACCGTCGTCGTCCCGCCCAAGTGAGCTGCGGCAAGTCCGGCAGGGCGTTCGGTGGCGCAGATTGCTAGCCGCCACCGAATGTCAGGGGGTAGAGTGCCCCCATGGACTGCCGTGACCTTGCCCTTCCGTGCGCGCTGTTGATGCTGTCAGGCTGCGGTGGTGGCCCCGAACAACGGGGCGACGCCGGCAGCGGCGGCATCTTCACGATCACGAGCTCGGGCGACGGGGTCGACACCAACAGCACGCTCGAGACCACGGGCGACGGCGACGGCGACGGCGACGGCGACACCGGGGACGGCGACGCGGACGATGGCGGCCTCAAGCTCGACCTCGGCCAGATCCCCGACTCGGAGAGCCCGATGGCCCCGGTGATCCCCGAGACCTGCGTGCAGGCCGAGGCCGGCGAGAGCACGGTGGGCTGCCTGTTCTACGGCGTCGATCTCGACTCGCACGACCAGGTCGAGAACCAGCAGTTCGCGATCGCGGTGTCCAACGTGCAGGTCGCCCAGATGGCCACGGTCCAGGTCGAGCAGAAGCAAGGGGGCGTGTGGAACACGATCGCCGGGCCAGCCGCGGTCGCGCCCCTCGATCTGTACACCTTCAACCTGCCGGCCTTCAGCCAAGACGACAGCGGCGTCAAGGTCGGCGGCGCGTACCGGGTCAGCTCGGACGTGCCGATCATCGCCTACCAGTTCAACCCGATCGACGGCGCGAGCTCGTACCTGTCCGACGCCTCGATGCTGTACCCGGTCCCGACCTGGGACAGCATCAACCATGTGGTCGGGTGGAAGGTCACCAACGACGGCTCCGTGCAGGGCGCGTACCTGACCGTCGTCGCCGCCCACGACGGCACGCAGGTCACGATCACCCCCAGCGCGATCACCCTGGCCGGGCCCAACATCCCACCCAGCCCCGCTGGCGTGCCGTTCGTGGTCAACCTCAACGAGGGCGACATCGCCGAGGTCATGACCAAGACCATGAACATGGGGCTCACGGGGACGCGGGTGACCTCAGATCCTGATCACCCGGTCGCGGTGTTCTCGGGCAACGAGTGCACCTTCATTCCGACCAACGTGTATGCGTGCGATCACCTCGAAGAGCAGCTCTCGGGCGTGCGGCTGTGGGGCCAGCACTTCATCGCTTCACGGGTGCCGCCGCGCAGCGCCAGCGACACCTCGCTGTGGCAGATCTACGCCTCGGAGGACGCCACCACGATCACGCTGACCACCGATCCAGCGATCACCGGGATCCCCAACAACAATTTCGTGCTGCAGGCCGGCCAGACCGTGGAGTTCTATGTCGGCGGCAACGCCCAGACCCCCGGGGACTTCGAGATCGAGGCCGACAAGCCGATCGCCGTGCTCAACTACATGACCGGATCGGAGAACGCTGGGGCCGGGACCGGCGATCCAGCCATGGTCCAGCTCAGCCCGATCGAGCAGTTCCTGCCGCGCTACGTCGTGCTGGTCCCCGGGACCTGGAACAACGACGTGGCCGTGCTCGCGCGGCCAACGGGCGCGACGATCACCCTCGATGGCGCGCCGATCAGCGACGCGCTGTTCATCCCCGTGGCCGACAGCGGGTTCGAGGTCGCGCGGGTCCCCGTCACCGACGGGATCCACGTGTTCGATGGTGATCAGAACAAGTTCTCGATCATCATCGTGGGCTACGATCAGTGGGACAGCTACGCGTACCTGGGCGGGACCGGGACGGGGGTCATCAACCCCAACCCTGTGGGCTGACCTCCGGCGGCGCCGGAGCGCGCGGGGCCAAGCGGGCGCGGGCGCTTGCTACACTCGAGGGAATCGGCGGCCCCTCGCCCGCCGTCTGATCCCCATGCGCTCTTTCTTCGCTCGTCTCGCGCTCGCGCTCGGTCTCGCCGGGCCCCTGACGATCGCCGGCTGCACGGCCCCGCCGCCCGCCGCGGAGTCGCTCCCGCACAGCAACGTCGACGAGCTCCCCACGCTCGACTACCGCGTGCGACCCGATCGCGCCCAGGTCGAGGCGCCGCCACCCGAGCCCGAGATCACCGCCCCGATCGCGGAGCCTGCCGCCGAGGGTCAGGGCGCGGTCCGGTTCGCGGCGGGCCACCCGGCCCACACGCGCTTCGCCGTCAGCGACGGGCGGCGGCTGTGGGTCGGCCAGGACAGCGCAGCGCGAGAGCTGAGCCGCGACGACGACACGGCCCACATCAAAGACATGGTCATGGATGCCAAGGGCACCCTGTGGCTGCTCATGTCCACCAACGCGCTCGCCAAGGTCAACGACCACGACGGCATCGAGCCGGCCACGCCGCTCCCGGTCGAGCACGCGAGCAGCATCCACGCGGGCGCAGGTCAGATCGTCGTGCTCGGCCACCTGCCCGAGGGGACGCCGCCACCGCCAGAACATGAGCCGCTCGATGACCCCGATGAGCTCGGCCTCGACGAGCACGCGGTCATGATCGTGAGCCCGACCGGGCGCGACTGGACCGTGCGTCGCCGGCCCATGAACCTGAGCGAGTTCGACGACCTGGCGATCGGCCCCGATGGCTCACTGACGCTCATGGACGGAGAAGAGGCGGGCTGCGGGGGCGGCTACCAGATGCGCTGGCGAGGACACGTGACCGAGCGCGCGTGGTCGGTGCTGCCCTGGCCCCACGACGACGGCCACAGCCGCGTCGCCGCCACCGAAGGCTGGAGCTACGGGTTCCAGACCTGCGACGAGGGCCAGCCAGAAGGTCTGTGCGCCGTCGACCCAGCCGGCCGCGGGGTGTTCGTGCTCGACGTCGGATACGAGCCCTACGCGATGGTGCACACGGAAGGCGTCACCATGCTCGCCAGCGCCGCGGGCCTGTGGTCGTTGCAAGGCCGCGAGGCGGCCCGGATCGGCGACGGTCTCGCGGCGCCGTTCGACGCGGCTGAGCCAGCCATGGCGATCAGCCACACGCGCGTCATCCTGGTCGTGGGCCCGCGCCTCTACATCGGCGCGGCGGCGGGTTGGACTGAGCTTTCGCTGGGGTAGTAGCCGAACGTCGAGCCCCACTAAGCACGGTCCTCGACCCGAAAGGTCATCCCCGCCGCCCGCAGTCGCTCGAGCAGCGCGTCGCCCATGGTCGAAGCCGGGGTCCGCACGCCACCTGGGGAGCTCAGCGGATCAAACGCCAGCGCCAGCGCCGACTCGCCGAGCATCTTGGCGGTCTCGCCGTAGCCGGGATCGTTGACCCCCTCGACCCGTCCGCGCAGCTGCATGAGATCTCCGCTGGCATCCACGCCGTCTGCGATCAACCGCGCGACGAAGAAGCCCTGCTCCCTGGCTTCGCGGCTGGGGCCCTCGCCGGGCTTGGGCAGCTTCTTCTCCAGGAGCTTGCGCGTGGGCCCAAAGCTCAGCGCCGGGATCGCAGCCGACATCACGGCGGTGACCGCTGCGGCGCCGAGCAGGCCCTTGAGGCCCGGGCCCGTGCTCGTCGACTCCTCGTAGCGAAAGTCGCGGCCATAGGCGAAGTCGAGCAGCGCGTTGCTGCGGCGAACGACCTTGGCGTTGACGGCCGCCATCACGAACGGCGCTGTCCACATGCCGAGGTCGTCGTCTTTGCGAACGCCAGCCTGGTCGCGCTTGTCGCGACCGGGAGGCTCGCCCGCGGGATACAGCGAATAGGGTTCGACCAAGGTCCGGAGCACCGAACGATCGCGCTTGGCCTCGTCGGCGATGTAGAGGCCCGAGGCGATCGTGCCCCCGCTCGCGCCGCCCTTGGTCTCGCCCACGAACATGCGGACCCGCTGGACCTGACCACCCCGCTGCTCGAACGCGCGGTGGAGCATGTAGGTCCCAATGTCGGAGGGGATCGAGTCGAAGCCGCAACAATTGACGATCCGTGCCCCGCTCGCGCGCGCGGCCTCATCGTGGCGGTCGATCATCCGGCGGATGAACTGGACCTCGCCCGTCAGATCACAATAGTGGGTCCCGAGCGTCGCGCAGGCCGCCACGAGCTGCTCACCATACTTGGCGTAGGGGCCGACGGTCGTGCAAACCACCTTGGTGCGGCGGGCGATCGCGTCGAGCGAGGCGCGGTCGTGGCTGTCGCCGACCAGCAGGGGCAGCTCGGCAGCAGCGACGTCGATCGCGGTCAAGCGATCACGCAGGGCCTCGAGCTTGTTGCGATCGCGCCCGGCGAGGGCCAGCCGCAGGCCTTTGAGGCCGTGGTGCTCGAGCAGGTACTCGACGACCAGCCCGCCGGTGAACCCGGTCGCGCCCCAGCAGACGATGTCGAACTCACGATCGCTCAGGTCGGTGCTCACGCTCGCACCCTACTCGACTCGTGCCCGCTCAGAAACGATCGGCGCGCGCTAAAATCCCAGCTTGGTCTTGCGATCTTGCGCGCCGGGGAGCGGCTCGGCTCGCTCGCACACGACAGGCAGCGACGGCGCCCGCTCGGCGTTGACCGCTAGCCACTTCGACTCCGAGTTCGGGAGCTCGAGGTCAGCGTAGATCGCCTCGACCGGGCACTCGGCCACGCACGCGGCGCAATCTATGCACTCGTCGGGATCGATGTAGAGCATCTCGTCGTCGCCGTGGAAGCAGTCGACGGGACAGACCGTGACGCAGTCGGTGAACCGGCAGCCGCGGCAGTTCGAGGTGACGACGAAGGTCATGCAGTCTCCTGGGCGGGGGCGGTGGACCCAGCGTGACCAAGCATAGTCGAAAAGCTTCGCCGCCCGGGGCCGCCGTCGCTGCCGGGCCACACTAACATTGTGCCGCTTGCGTCACCGCGAGCGCTCACCCGACGGGAGCCCGGGGTTTTGTGATCAGGCACGGCGCGATCCAGTAGACTTTGCGCCCACGCGGACGCCCATGGATATCGAGCAACTCGAAGCACTCGCGCTCGCGGATGACCGCAGCCACGCCCTCACCCAGCTGATCCCCGGCACCGAGGACTACTATTTTCATCACTGCCTCGCGCTGCAGCATCAAGCCCACGACGGCGCCCGGGCGGCGGTCGCCAAGCTGCTCGACGCGTGGGTCAAGCGCCACGGCGAGACCGCCCGCGCCCGTGAGATCCGAGACCGCGAGGCGCTGCTCGGCTTCCCCATCGATCCGGCCGCGTCGCTCGAGCACATCCGTCGACGCCTGAACCTGACCTTCGACCACCAACGCGAGATCGAGGACGCCCACCGGGCCCTGCCGACGCGCCTCGACCCCGCGTGGATCAGTCGCGAGGCGTTCGAGCGCGACGCCGTTCGCCATCACAACAACCTCGACGGGTTCAACGATCGGGCGTTCGAGTGGCTGGCGCAGTCGGACTCGCTGTCGCTCACGCAGCTGCGCGCGCTGCTGCAACGCATGCAGCGACCCGACTACCCCAAGCTCGTCGCCCACGTGCTGCGCGAGCTCGCTGACCCGCACTCGAGCGGGTTTGGGAGCCTCGCCGTGCACACGCTGATGACGCTCGCGCAGCTCGACGCGCTCGCGGCCGCCCGGCCTTCGCTGCACGAGGATCGTCGGTTCGTCGAGACCCGACTGTCGCGGCTGCGGCCCGCGCCCGACGTCGATCTCGACGCGGATCCCGAGCTCATGCGCGCGCACCTCGACGCGCTGGTCAGGTTCGTGACGCCGCTGCCGGCCGCGTTCAACAGCCTCAAGCTGCACGTGCTCTACCACCGCCTCGACTTTGACCGCCGCCACGGCGTCTACGATCGCGCGCGCTTCGACGACTACATCGAGCTGCCTCGCCAGGCCTCGTACGTGGCCAGCGCGTACCGGACGGCGCATCAATACGCGCTCGCGCAATTCGGCCACGACTACGAGTCCAGCACCGGGCTGTCGGTGGTCCGCGACGACACGCCGCTGGTCGCAGACTACCTCGCGCAGATCTTCGCGGATCCCAAGCTCAACCACTACGACGCCTACCGCCCCTACCTGGACAGCGAGTTCCTGCGGCGGCTGTTCGCGCAGACCAAGATCCTCGCGGGTACGGGCGACCAGGAGCGCTGGTACTCGATGCTCGATGATCCCACTTACTACGGGGCGCTCGAGCGGCGAGTCGACATCGAGCTGCGCCCCGACAACCCGCGCTACGTGGCCGCGAGCGCGCCGGTCGAGCTCCACGCGTGGGTCAAGAACGTGCCCGCGCTGGTCGTGAAGGTGTTCGAGATCAACACCCTGGCGTACTTTCAGGCCCACGGTCGCGCGGTCGATACGGGGGTGGATCTCGACGGGCTGGTCGCCAACGACGAGCGCGTGTTCGAGTACCAGGAGCCGCCGCTGCGCCGGGTCGCCCGCACGCTGAGCTTTCCGTCGCTCACGCGGCCGGGCACCTACGTCATCGAGCTGATCGGCGGGGGCAAGAGCAGCCGCGCGCTGCTGCGCAAGGGTGGCCTGCGCTACGTCGAGCGGCTCAGCGCGGCCGGACACGTGCTCACGATCCTCGACGAAGATGATCAGCTGGTCCCAACGGCCAGCGCGTGGTTTGGCGGCCGCGAGTACGAGGCCGACGCCAACGGTGACATCCGCATCCCCTATGGCGCGGGCGGCTCCGCGACCAAGATCCTGCTTCGCCACGCCAACGCGACCACGATCACCAGCTTCCGTCCGCGCGCCGAGCACTATGAGTTCACGGCGGGGATCCACGTCGAGCGCGAGCAGCTGATCGCGGGGGCGCACGCCGACGTGGTCGTGCGGGCCACGCTCACGCTCAACGGCCTGCCGGTCTCGCCTGGCCTGATCCAGTCCCCCAAGCTCACGATCAGCTCGACGGATCGCCACGGCACCAAGTCGAGCGTCAGCGTGGCGCTCGAGCTCAACCGCGGGGCCGAGGCCGTGCACGCGTTCAAGGTGCCGGACGACCTCCACCAGCTCGCGTTCAGCGTCACCGCCAAGGTCCGCAGCGTGACCGAGCAGCGCGAGATCGAGCTGTCCGACGCCAGCTCGATGACGATCAACCAGATCGACCTGGGCGCCGAGATCGTCGCCCTGCACCTGGCCGCGACCGCGGACGGGCATGTCCTGTACGCGCTCGGCAAGTCGGGTGAGCCGCGGCCGGATCTTCAAGTCAACGTCAGCGTCGCGCACGTGGACTTTCGTGCGCGCATGCAGGTCGCCCTGCAGACCGACGCGCGCGGGCGCGTCGAGCTTGGCAAGCTCGCGCAGATCCGCGACCTGCAGGCCACGCTCGGCGGCCAGGCGACCGCATCGTGGAGCTTGCCGCGAGCGGCAGACACGGTTCCCGCAACGTTGCACATCGCGGCGGGCCAAGAGCTCGTGCTGCCGCGACCGCCGGACCTCGACCGCCCGGTGGTCTCGCTGCTCGAGCGCCGCGGGACGGGCTACCTGCGCGACCACATCGACGCGGTCTCGCTCGCCGATGACGGCACGCTCCGGGTGCCCGGGCTCGAGCCCGGCGACTACGAGCTGGTGCTCGGCCACGACCACCGTCGCGTGCAGCTGCGCGTGGGAGGTCAGGCGACCGCGCGGGGGTGGGCGCTGTCAGCCAAGCGACAGCTGCAGCTGCGCACGGCCGACCCGCTGCGCGTGGCCAACGTCGAGCTCGCCAGTGACCAGATCCGCGTGCGCGTGGCCGGAGCCGACGCCGACACCAGGGTCCACGTGTTCGCCAGCCGGTTCGTCGCGCCCAAGTCGGCCGACGCGGCCCTGGATCGGCTCCGACTCCCGCAGCCGATCGTCACGCAGATCGGGCGCAGCCGCTGCCTGTATCTCTCGGGTCGGGACATCGGCGACGAGTACCGCTACATCCTCGAGCGCGGCCGCGCCAAGGTGTTCGCGGGCAACATGCTCGAGCGCCCGGGCCTGCTGCTCAACCCGTGGGCGGTTCGGACGACCTCGACGGGCACCCAAGACGCCAGGGCTGGCGAGCGCTACGAGAGCAAGTCGAGCGACGCGTTCGCAGAGTCGGACGCCGCGCCGGAGCCCATGGAGGCCAGCGCGATCGCGAGCGCGCCCGCCAACAACCTCGACTTCCTGCCGACCCCCGCCCACGTGGCGCTGAACCTCGAGCTCGATGACGACGGCGTCGTCGTGATCGATCGCGCGGCGCTGGCCGGGCATCACCTGATCCAGATCGTCGTCGTCAACGCGGTCGCGCTCGCCTCACGGCAGCTGCTGCTGCCCGAGACCGCGCTCGCGCCCCGCGACCTGCGGCTGCTCGACGCGCTCGCGCCGACCGAGCACTTCGTCAAACGCAAGCGACGCAGCAGCCTGGGCGCCGGCGCGCAGCTGGTGCTCGACGACATTCGCACCGCCAAGCTCGAGCTAATCGACAGCGTCGCCAAGGCCCACGCCCTGCTGCTGACCTTGACCAACGACAGCCACCTGCGCGAGTTCGAGTTCGTGACCCGCTGGCCCTCGCTCACGCCCGAGCAGCAACGCGAGAACTACAGCAAGTACGCCTGCCACGAGCTCAACCTGTTCTTGGCGCGCAAGGACCCGGCGTTCTGCGGGCGGGTGATCGCGCCGTACCTGGCCAACAAGCGCGACAAGACCTTCTTGGATCACTACCTGCTCGGCAACGATCTGCGCGGCTACCTCGAGCCGTGGGCCTACGGTCGGCTCAACACGCTCGAGCGCCTGTTGCTGGCGGGCCGCGTGCAGGGCGAGCGCGAGCCTGGCTCGCGCGACGTCAAAGATCGCTTTGATCTGCTGCCGCCCGACGTCGAAGCCGACAACGCGCTGTTCGACACGGCCCTGCAAGGCAGCGCGCTCACGACCACCGACACGCTCGGGTTTGGGGCCATGCAGGCCGCAGCCTACGGCGGCGGCGGGCCCTCGGGTCCACCGGCTGCTACGGCCGGGTTTGCGCCCCCGATGCCGGCCGCCCCAGCGCCGTCGGCCCC
>NZ_PVNL01000145.1 GCF_002994635.1 Enhygromyxa salina
GGCTCGGGCGCGGGCTCGGGTTGGGGCGCGGGCTCGGGGCTGGCGATGTCGGCGAAGGCCGTCGCGGAGCCGGTGGCGAGGGCGAGGAACGCCACGAGGGCGAAAAGGCGAGCGGGGACGCGTGGTCGGGACATCGCCGGGAGTATACCCGCGCGGCTCGGCGGGCGGGCGCCGTTGAGCGTCCGGCCGAGATCAGGGCAGCTGCACCCGCCAGGTCTCGGTTGCGACGAAGTGTGGGTCCAGAGCGAGGCTCCACGTGACCTGTTCCATGCAGGTGCGAAGCGGGGTGCTCGTGCTCGCGGTCGTCAGCACGACGTCGAGGATCTCGACCGAGCGAGTCTCGAGCACGAGCTCGGCCCCGAGCCCGTCGCCGCCGCAGCGTGTCCACCCGTCGCGCAGCTCACCCTCGAGCCAGGCTCGCTTGTCAAAGCTCGGCCCGCCGCCCGCGAAGCCACCACCACTGCCGCTGCCCGAGCCCCACAGGCCGACGTTGCCGATCCCGAACGCCCCCGCACCCTCGCGCTCGAGCCCCTCGGTCGAGGGCCGCACGCCGGGCTCGATCGCCAGGTAGCTGGTGACTGGTGAGACCGCCTTGCCGCGCATCGCGAGCTGCATCATCTCGGGCTCGGTCAGCGACCACAGCACCTGCGAGCCAAACACCAGCGCCGACCAGCGGTCGCCGGTCTCGCGGCTGGGCTTGGCGGTGTGGTGGACGGGGATGTTCCAGGTCACGCCCTCGACGCTGAGCTCGCGCCCGGGCGTGGCCGAGAGCAGCAGATCCTCGAGGCCCTGACCCTCGTCCAGGGTCGGCTCGAAGCTGTCCCAGTAGTAGTCGTCGTCGAGCGAGAGCCCGTCGACGCGGACGCGCAGGTTGTCGATGCGAACCGGTCGCGCCCATTCTTCGAATACGTCGCGGGCGACGGCCTGCTCGTCGGCGTCCGCCCACGAGCTCGGGATCGAGGCCGACCAGACCACGCCGCGAGAGCCGGCGGCGAGCGCCGACCAGGGGTGCTGGTCGTCGCGCTCGAGCCACGGGCCGCCATCGGAGACGTCGGTCAGGTGCAGGATCGCGTCGCTGTGGTGCACGGTCGCCGCATAGTGTTCGGGGGCGACCCGCGACGCGGTCTCGAAGTCGGTCATCAACACGATCCGCCGGGGCCCTCGCTTGGACTCGCTGAGCAGCTCGGCGGCCTTGGCCAGCGCGAGCCCGACCTCGCTGCCGTTTCGCTGGGTCAGCGTCGCGGCGTCCAGCAGCTCGATCGCACGCGCGGCGGTGACGAAGCCCGGCGAGAGCGAGTGGACCTCGCGATCGAAGCCCAGCAGCGCGACCTGGGTTGCGAGGGCCGGATCCGCGAAGTGCTCGAGGTAGGTCTGCGCGGCCACACGCTGGGCCTGCACGTCGCTCGGGTCGAGCGAGCGCGAGAGATCCAGCGCGATCACGACCTGCGCGTGCTTGGGCACCTGCGAGATCTGGGGCGCGAGGGTCAGCCGCCACGCGGCCAGGTGCTGCGCGCCGGTCTCGACCGACGCCAGCTCGAGCGAGACCGGGGCAGGGTCGCGGGGCGCGAGCTCGATCTCGATGTCGTGATCGAGGGTGAGCGTGTGCCCGCGCGCCACCACCTCACCGTTGACGAACAGCTGATCGAGCTGCTGCGCTGGCGTGAGCTGCAGGTCCGCGGCGAGCAGGTCGGAGCCGAGCGCGGGCAGCCACACGTGCCAGCGACCATCGGCCCAGGTCGCGGGCATGCTCAGCGTGTACTCGATCGTCTTTTCCGTGTGGGGCGCGACCGGAAACACCTGCAGGGCCAGGAAGGTCTGGTCGCGCCAAGACAGCAGCGCGGGGTCTTTCGGGTAGTAGCCGCCGATCCCCGTCAGCTCTTCGTAGCGCGCCGCGGCGGCCTCGGCCTCGAGCAGATCCCCCGAGAACCAGTGCGGTTTGCCGTGCAGCTCGCCGAGCGTGCGCAGCCCGGTCGCAACCGAGGTCTCGGGCACGTTGATCCAAAACATCGCCTCCTCGTGGCGATCGATCCCGTTGTGCACCGTTCGTCGGACCTGCAGGCTCGCGTAGCCGCGATCCATGGTCAGCTCGATCTCGTGCCCGCGCTCGACCAGCAGCTCCGCGCCGCGGGTGCCATAAACGTCGTCGCCGCCGGCCTCGGCGTCACGCGGGAGTGACGAGAGGGCGGCGGCGGTCAGGGCGATGCTCAGGGCAGCGCGCGGGTTGAACCCAAGCGGGGAACTCGACATGCGCCCACCGACCGCGATCAGCTGGCGAGGTTCCACGCAGACCCGACTCGAAGTCGAACCCTACTGTCACGGGACGCCGTCTGCGTTCCCCCCGCTCTCTGGCGTCCGGTACCCACGGCCCGACTGCCAGCAGTTCGGCGACCGGCAAAAGTGCTCTATCCTGGCCCGCCCAGGTCGCTCGGGCACGGCGCGCGTGTTTGAGCAGGCGCGGCGCTGCGCGATGTGCTCGGAGCCGCGTCAGATCTCAGCTCAGCCTAACAATGGTTCGGGTGCGGAGGACCAAACACATGACCCACGAACTCGCCAAGACACTCCTGATCTCGATCTTCACTGTGGGCCTGGGCGCCTGCGACAAGCCGACCGCGCCGCAGGCAGGCAGCACCAAGGCCGACGGGATCGCCGACCCCGCGGCGATCAACGCCGCGGCGGCCCCGAGCCTCGTGGGAGCCTCCGGCAAGGGCTGTCCGCCCGCGGGCGCGACGAAGGCCCCCCAGGGTCAGCTGTGCCCCAAGGGGCGGGTCGTCGGCTACTTTGGCAAGTCCAAGGGGTGCCCGTCGCCCTACAAAGGTGCGCCGCCCAAAGACAAGTACTGGAAGGTCGAGCCGATGTTCAAGGGCTCCGCCACCCTGGCGGCGACGAAGGGCTCCCCGCTGGGCCACTATTGTCGCTACGTGTGGATCGAGGCCGGCAGCGCTCCGGGTGAAGGCTCGCCCGATCGCGCGCTGCTCGACGCGCTACCCGGCAAGCTCGGCCCGGACTGTCGTGTGTTCCCGCAGAGCCCTCTGGCCCGTGATCTCGGCCCGCACTACGAGCGGGCCTTCGCCGAGGGCACCGAGCCCGTCGACACTTCTGGGCTGGCCGTGGGGTACCCGGTGCGGCTCGAGATCGTCGACACCGCGCCGACGCAGACACTCAGCGGGCAGGCCGACCACGGCCCCACGCTCGCGGCGATCGCTGCCAAGCTGGCCTCGGGCTGCGCGGTCGGACTCGGTCAGCCCAGCTGCAGGCGCTTGGTCGAGACTCAGCTGGGGCTCCCGCAGACCCGGACCGGACCCGACCTCGCGAACGGCGGCTACTACGGCTACCAGAGCGACCTCGCCGAAGGGGTCATGCGGGCGCTCGACGTCATCAACGGCGTCGACACCAAGCTGGTGGTAAACCTCTCGGTCGGCTGGGAGCCGACGCCCGGGGAGTTCGCCAACCCGTCGCCCGCGGTTCAAGCCGTGCGCGACACGATCGGCGCCGCGCGATGCAGCGGCGCGCTGGTGGTGGCCGCGAGCGGCAACCGTCCGCAGGGTACGTGTATGAGCGAAGCTGTCAGCCCCGGCGCGTGGGCCGGTGAGCCTGGGCTCGACGCGGCGGCGTGCAACGGGCTCGGCGTGCAGAACCCCGTGCTCGGGCAGGCGCCGTATCCGTTCTTGCACGCCGCGACGCCGTTGTCTTGGAGCGGGGGCAACCTCGCCGACTTCCGCGAGGGCTCCAACGCCCAGCTCGCCGCTGTCGGCTTCGCTGGGTTCGCGGATGGCAAGCGTCAGTATGGGCCGATCACCGGGAGCTCGGTCTCGACCGTGGTCGTGTCGGCGATCGCCACGCTGGTGTGGTCCAACTACCCCGACCGTGGCGCCGATGAGATCATGGGTGCGCTGTATGGCAGCGGGATTGCGACGGGGAGGAACGCCGACCTCGCGCTGCCGAGCAACAGCCAGATCGCGCCCCCTCGGCAGCGCCAGGTGACCGCGTGCCGGGCCTTGCAGCATGCGTGTCAGGCCTGGAGTGGGGACCAGAACGCGGCGCTCACGAACTGCGCGCTGTCGCTGTTTCAGACCTGCGCGAACTCGTCTCAGGCACCGGTCGTGGATGTGGGGGCGTGGCGTCAGGGGTTCGACACCGCGCTGGGGTCGGCGCAGGTCGGGCAGGCGTCGGGTCCAACCTGGACGGCGAGGACTTGTAGTGGGTGTGACAATCGGCCGAAGTACATGAAGCGACCGCAGGGGAGCGCCGCTGCTACGACGCCGCTGTGGGTGGTTCCGCAGCCGCACAAGGCCCCGTGTCCGATGTGCAAGATCAAGAGCGACAACGTGTATCTCTCGCTGGAGACCACCTACGACGGGATGTCGCTGCAGAACATGTCCATTCAGCTCTACGATGCGACCGGCGCATCGGAAGTGCTCTATTACGACGCCGCGAATCTGCCCACCCTGAGCTCGACGCAAGTGCAGGAGCTCAAGGATCCCGAGCTCTTGTCCGTCAACCCTGGCACGACTGGCACGACTGGCACGACTGGCACAGTTGGCACGACTGGTACCAGCGGTGGCCAACCTCCGGTCGCGGGCTACATCCAGATGGAGTTCCGCGACGGAACTGTCACTGTGGTGGCCGGCAACCAGATCGACGTGCAGTAGGGTCGGCAGCTATCTGGCTCAAGGTACCCAGGCTCGCCAGCGCAAGATGCTGCGCAGGCCTGGTTCGCCCGGTTGAGTTGCTTCTATCGTGGCGCGAGCCAGCTCCGCGCGCTGCTGGGTCGTTAGCGCGCGCACCAATATGTCGGGATCGGGCGTGGTTAGCTGGCGGTACAGGCGATCGGCGAGCGAGAGTGCGATGTCGTCGTCGACGGGACCACTCGGCGCCACCACCAGCTCCGCGCCAGCCAGCAAAAACGCCGCAGCGAGGTTCATGCCGCCATCGATGATTTCGCCGTCGGAAGAGCCGGCGCTGCAAGCCCCCAGCACCACCAGTCGCGGCGCTCGCTGGGCCGCGACGATGTGGGCTGCGGTCACGCGCCCGGCCTCGGGCACCTCAATAAAGCTGCGCCACCCCGCCAGCCCGGCGTGATGACCATGACCGCTGTAGTGTAGCAACATCGGCTGTTGGGCCGCGCTAGGCGACCACGTGGGCGAGACGGTCCAGCCATGCGACTGCAGCTGCTGGGCGACCGTCGCTACCTCGCGGGTGACGGCGTCGAGGTTGGTCGCGCCCGCGACCACGGCGGCCTCCCGCGAAGCCGCGGCGCCAGTGGCCGGAAGCTCGCCGAGCCCCAGCGAGTAGCGTACGGACAGCTCGGGGTGAGTCGGCCGCGCCAGCAGCAGACGCTGGAAGTCCACGCTGACAAATTCGGCGACCGGTATCACGACGAGGGTCTCGACCCCGCGCAGCTGCGACTCGAGCTGTTCGAGGGCACGCCCCGCGAGTTCGCTCGCGTCACCTTCGGCCGTCAGCGCGACTACGGTCGGACGTTGGTCGGCGCGGGCGAACATGAACCACCAGCCTGTCCGCGTCGGATTGGGCAGCATCGTCAGCAGCGCCCGCTCAGGCGTTCGCGGCAAGATCCGCTCGCAGCTCCAGCTAGGGGCGTCGCGCTCGACCAGCGCGGTCGCCTGCGCAAGCAGCACATCGCCCTGCTCGCTCTCGGAGCGAAGTCGCTGCCGCAGCGCCGCGAGCTCAGTTGTCGACAGCGCCCACGCCTGCTCGAGCGCGGCGTTGATCGTTGCTTGTCGCTTCTCGAAGCGACCCAGTAGGTCCTGGTACTGAGTGAGAGCTGCGCCGCTCAACGGCGGCCGCAGCCGAGCCCACAGCGCCCGCAGGTGCCTAGCGCGAGCGCTCGCGGCCACGCACAACGCCTGCTCGGGTTGGTCGAGTTCGAGCAGCAGGGAGACGTGCTCCGCGTCAGCTCGGCTGTGTGCGGTCACCAACATGCTGCGCCCAGCCGAGCCAGGAACCGACAGCGCGAGCTCATCGGCCAGCTGCGCTCCGCGAGCGTGGGCCTCGAGCGCGGCTTGCTTGCGGCCCTCGCTATAGGCGAGCTGGGCGACTGCGCTGGTGACCAGCCACACGAGCTCAGGATCCTCGGCTAGGTCGGCCAAGGCCTCGGCGCGCTCCAAGTGCCCAGCGGCCGCAGCCGGTCGCTCGCGGCCAAGCGCGCTCCGGGCTGCGATCAGCTCGAGCCACACCAACTCGAAAGGCGCGAGCACAGATCGATCAACGCTAGCGAGCACGGCTTTGGCCCGCTCGAAATCTTGCGACTGCACGGCCGCAAGCGCGATGTTCAAGCGCGCACGAGCAACGCTCTGGTCGTCACCGCGGGCGGCGTATACCTCGATGAGCTGCTCGAGTGTCGCTGTCGGATCCGTAATCTGCGGGTCGTCTTCACGGCGTAGCAACGCCAACCACGAGATCCCGTGGCGGATGTCGACGACGACCTGATCGTTGTCTTGGGCCCCGTCGAGGGCTGCCTCGAGCGACTCGACGAGCGACTCGACGAGTGCCTCGGCCTCGGCGAAACGACCCAGCCGCGTCAAGGTGGTGGCCTTCATCAACTGCGCCGCGCCGACCATCCGCCGGTCGTCGATCAACTTCGCGAAACGCGAAACCCGCTCGAAGCCGTCGTAAGCTTGGTCGAGCCGACCGACGATCAGGTCAAGATCAGCCTGGTGATACTGAAGATGAACAGCAACCCTGAGCTCCTGCGCGCCCACTTGTTTGGCCGCGTCGATGGTTCGCTGCGCCGCGTTGATGTCGTGCTCCTCGTAGAGCTGCACCCAGCTCGAGATCACATACGCGTGGCCGAGGCAGCCCACGGCTGGCCCCGCGCGCAGTTGCTCGATCACCGCGGGTAGCTCACCGCTACCAAGCGCCAGTGGGGCCGCGATGCAGCCGGCGAGCGCCGCCTCGTCGGCGTCGAGCTTGGTCACACCAGCCGCGAACAGGGCGCGTGCGCCCTCGGGGTCACCGGCTGCATACAGCGCGTCGACGTTTTTCTCTAGCTCGTCGTAGTCGCTCGAGCGCGGGGCCAGCTGCATGGACCAGCGGGCCCGGGTGGTGTTCGGGACTGCGTCTGGCGAACTCACGACAAGCTCCAGTAAACCCGCCGGATCCGCCACCTCGAACTGCAAGAGCAGGCCCTCCGGCTCGACGAACACGCGGGGCGTGACAGCCTCGCCCGCGAGTCGCAGCTCGAACGGCGTTTCGGCCTGCTCAGACAACCACAGGCTCAAGGTCTCGTCACCGGCCATCCGGCAGCGACGCCCCTCGGGTCCAACGAGGAGCCTGCAGCCCCGCACCGCCACCGTGAGCTCCGCCGCGTCCGGCAGCACGGGCGGCGGTTCGCGTGGCTGAGTCTTCGTCTGCTCCGTGGTCGCCTCGTTGCTGGTTGCGGACCTGCACCCGGCCAGCAGCGTGAGCGACGACGCCACCAACAACGCCCCCCACAGCAAACAAGCTCGGCAGCGGTTCACGGCCACCCGAATGCCTGACGCAACAACAGCCCGATGACCACGCTCGCCGCGTTAGCGAACGCCGCCCAAGCCAAGCTCCTGCGCAGGCCAAACGCGCGCAGCCACGCGGCCTCGGCCGTGATCGCAAACAGCTCAGCGACGATCACCATCGCCAGCCACGAGCCGGGGACCAGCTTTGGCATCACGAACCACACGATCGGATGAGTGATCGCGCTGGCCCCAAACGCGATCGCCAGGGCGACCGGCCAGCGCTGGCACACTGGCTCGCGGTTGGGCAGACGCTCGAGCAGGGCGCGGATGTAGATCGGCACCTCGATCAGCTGCGTGAAGCCGAACGCCAACAACCATGCGTTCATGCGCGCGACGATCCCCGAGCTGGTGAGTGAAGCACCGAGCCAGCTTAGCAGGCGAGCCGATCAGCATGAAGCACTGGTGGAGTCCAACGCTCCTGGACCAGTCCGTGGTCGGTCTGGTGCTGGAACACCGCGCCGATCGAGCACGGGCTCCCAGGTGCGTCTGAGCCATTCCTGGCTAGGAACCAGAGCACGTCTCGTCGATCGGGATGTAGTTGCCGACCGTGTATGTCGCGGTGGCGTCGGTGATCTCGAACTCCACGTACGCGCTCGTGGGCGGCTGGCCAGTGCTGCCGACCGTGCACAGCTCGCTGTCAGGGTGGACCACCTCGCTGGGAACGTTGGGCACGGTGATCGTCGTCCCATAGTCGATGAACTCTGTCGCGGTGGCGTTGCTGAGCTCGATGCTGACGTTGGTGACCTCGGCCGGGTTGTAGTCGGTCGCGAGGCTCAGATAACCCTTCCCCATCTTGACCTTGCACATCGGACACGGCGCCTTGTGGGGCCGCAGCTGGGTGAACTCCTCATACGACTCAGCGCCCTCGTCACAGCCCGAAACGGATGCTCCGATCGGCAAGAACACCAGAGCGAACACCGCGGCACGTGTGGAGATCGACATGGCGGCGAGCCTACGCGACCCCAGTGCCACAGGCAACAACCGTCGCCGCAGCGCTCCCAGATCGGCGCCGTACCACAGCGCCTGACCCCTGATGAGCGACGCGCGGTCGATCGCAAAGATCCAGTACTCTACCCAAGCGTGGCTCCACCCAATCCCCACCTCGCGCCTGGCCTCCGTCTCCTCCTGCACTGCGGACTCGTGCTCAGCATGCTGTCTGCCTGCAACGAACCCGCGGCAGCCCAGCCGCAGCGCGAGGCCCCCAACCCGGCGCCCCCAACC
>NZ_PVNL01000146.1 GCF_002994635.1 Enhygromyxa salina
CGAGCGGTGGGCCGTCGATCTCCGGGCTGATCGCGGGCTTCATGCTCGACGGCGTGAAGTCGCTGACGCCTGGCGCGGGCGTGACCACGCCGCACCCGCTCGAGGGCTTCACCGACAGCATGCTGCCGAACGAGGGGCCTTCGCAGGAGCGGCGGCGGCTGAACGTGTCCGCCGAGACCGCCGACCGGGCGTCGCAGGTCATGCAGGATCCGCCGACCTACGTCGTGATCTCGATCGAGATCACGCTGTTCATGATCGGCGGCGACGCCGAGGCGGTGGGGGCGCTGATCGAGGGCGGCGTCAACGTCGTCGCGCGGCGGAGTGGTAAGGAGGCGCTGCCGCTGGTCGCGGGGACTCTCAAGCGGAAGGGCAAGAAGGGCGCGTCGTCCGGCAAAGGAAGTACGCTGCGTCCCGGACCCCATGCCAAGGAATCAGTGACAGCGCGTGGCCCCCGACGAGACTTCTCCCGGGCCGAAAGGGACGCGGTCAATGAACTGGGCAACAAAAGTGGTTGCCATACTTGTGGTTCAAAGGAACCTGGGACAAAATCGGGAGACTTCGTCCCAGATCATCAACCACCCAGCGCGATAAACCCACGAGGCAACCCGCAACGGTTGTATCCTCACTGCCTTTCGTGTAGTCGACGACAAGGCGGCCAACTACGACACGCGAAGGGATAGCTGCAGACATGCAATGGGTTGAATCTGGCGGAGGGCCACTCATCTTGATGGCAGAGCGAGATCTCAGTCGGTGGCGAGGCGTGGACGCCGACCCAGCGCAAGGACCGAGCGACTACGAGCGCGCCTGTGCTGTCGTGGACTACGTCGGCGTCATTGACGTCGGCGACGCGAGTGCGCTCATCCTCGGGGATGAGCCGTTCCCGACAGCCTGGCACTCAACCGACGATGGGGGGATCCTCATCCGTTGGGTTTACTCTGATAGTGAAGCCTCAATCGACGCATTTCTCAGCAACACAAATTGCAAAATTTGCTGGACAGAGACCGGGCTATCGGTGCCAGTTCCGGGGCAATGTGTGCTCTTCGATGCGGCTGAACCGGGAGTCGACATACGGGGCGAGTGTTTAGTGCTCACGCTGAGTGCAGGGGACTACGCCGTCAGGTCGGCCGTAGTAGACCCATCGGATGAGGTTCGCCTGGTCTTGCACGAACTCTCTCTGGTCAAACGCGAATGAGCAAGCATGGCCCTTCCCGAAGAGCCGGAATCTTGCAACAACATCATCGACGTTATCGTGTGATCGCCACGCAAGTAGTGGAGGAGTCTTCTCGGCTTCGCCTATCTTGGATCAAAGAGGGCGAGATGGACGCCGAACTGGAGCTTACCCAACGAGTTCGCGCAGCTCGGCGCCGTCAACCTCGGGTACACCGGGCACGAAGCGCAAGAAGACGGCGGGCTGCTCAACATGGGCGGGCGCATGTACGACCCGCAGCTGGGGCGGATGGCGAGCGCGGATCCCTTCGTGGTCGCGCCGAACAGCACGCAGGGGTGGAACCGCTACGCGTACGTGCTCAACCAGCCGCTCTCGCTGACGGATCCGAGCGGGTTTGAGCCGACGGAGAGGCCCGCGGGGGACGCCGACTCTGACCAAGCAAAACCTCCGGAGCGCGACGCGAAAGGCATGGAGGGCCGCGGTACAACCACGCAAGGCCCACCCAAACCGCGCGAGATGCAACCCGGCGGCCGAAGGCGAGCCAAGCGGCTGGCGAGCAGGGCCCAGGCGCTGGCGGCAAACCGCCGCGCGGCGACGCGCTCCCGCCGAGCGGTGGGCCGTCGATCTCCGGGCTGATCGCGGGCTTCATGCTCGACGGCGTGAAGTCGCTGACGCCTGGCGCGGGCGTGACCACGCCGCACCCGCTCGAGGGCTTCACCGACAGCATGCTGCCATCCGATGGGCCGTCGCAGGAGCGGCGGCGGCTGAACGTGTCCGCCGAGACCGCCGACCGGGTTTCGCAGGTCATGCAGGATCCGCCGACCTACGTCGTGATCTCGATCGAGATCACGCTGTTCATGATCGGCGGCGACGCCGAGGCGGTGGGCGCGTTGATCGAGGGCGGCGTCAAGGTCGTCTCGCGGCGCGGGGGCGAAGAGGCGCTGCCGCTGGTCGCGGGGACGCTGAAGAAGGAAGGCAAGAAGGGCGCCGCCAACGGAAGGCGCGCGGGCAAGCGTCACACTGCTGCTGCCAACAGGAACTCCCGTGCGCAAAGCGACGGTATTTGCCCTAAGTGCGGCACAGAGATGACTGAGCCGACACGCCGGGTCAAGGGAAGCAAAGTCAACCCTGCGGAAGCTCAGGGGGACCACATCTATCCCAGGTCGAGGGGAGGAGATGGGGCAACCGTGGACGACATGCGAAACCTCGAGACCATTTGCGCGAAGTGCAACCGAGCGAAAGGTGCTACAATCGAATGAGCATGAACCGAACGGCGAAGATTGAGTTCGAGCTGGAGCCGAACGAAGACGGGTTTCCGCCAATCGGCTCGGAAAGCCTTCATGCCATCCCTCGCGAGGACGGCAGCTTCATTCTCGACAACACGCCCTTCTTCGTCACTGAGGTCGCTCTTGGCGACCGCATCGCGGCCGACCGGATCCTTGACAGCGAAAACAAGTTCGCCTTTTCCCACGTCTTGGAGCCTTCTTCGGCAAAGTCCATCTCGATTATCTTCCTGGTTAAAGAACTCGAGCAGTCAATTTTTGATAATCTTCGTGATCGAGGCTGCTACTGCGAGTTTGCCGAGTTTCGGGCTTTGAGGATGCTCGCGGTCAGCGTCCCTGAGACCTGCGACTATGGCGCTTTACGGGCGTACTTGGAAGAACACGAGGCAGACGAAACCATCAGTTTTGCCGAGTTGGCAGTCTAGAATGCCCGAAGGCCCTGGACCTTCATGTTCGCGCAGGGGAACGAGTGACCACCATCCACACCCGCCAACGTGGCTGCCCCGTGTCCGGTGATCTCAAACTCAACTCCCCGTCCAGTGATCTCGCTTGAGACGACGCCTAGTCCTCAACGGAGGCGGCGCCGACGGACCATCGCTGATGATCTCGCTCGAGACCTCGAAAACGGTGCAATCCTCGGCTGATACAGCTGGGCCAACGGCAACTGCGTTTGCTCGACGTTGGCCGGCAGCAGCCCGGTGAAGTCCAGCATCGCGTGCCGCTCCTGCATCAACGCACACAGCTGCGTCCGCACGGTCGCCCAGCTCGGCGTTGCAGCGGCGACGGCACGCAGCTCCGCGAACACATCCAGCGACGCGGTCAGATCCGGCGCATGCCAGCGCAAAAATCGAACGTCGCTCGCCGAGCCCGCGCGCAGCCAGACCAACCGCTTGTCTTTGAGCAGCTGATCCCGCGCCCGGTTGATCTCACGCAGCTGCTCACGTCCGCTCGCGCCACGACGCACGATCCAGCGAAGCACCTGTTCGTCATCGAGGCCCAGCTCCGACACAACCCGCTCGGCGTCGAGCTCGAGACCCGATCACCGCCCGCCAGTCGGTGACGCTGAGCTCTTGCCGAAGTCGCTCGCCGAGCTGTTCGGCGCTCAGGAGGAGGACCCCTGCTGCCTCGGTGCTCATGCCTGCGCCGAGTGGGCCTGGACGAAGTCGACGATCAGCTCGTGCGGTCGAAACCACACATGCCCGTTCGGGTAGCAAGCGATGAAGTTCTCGAACAACAGCGTGTCGGCGCTCTCGGTGCTCGGGACGATGCCCTTGTCGAGCACGCGGCGGAGCGTGTTGACGTCGCCCTGATCGAGGTAACCCATCTCCAGCCGTTGCGCCTTGATGGCGAGCTCGAGGTCACTCATGGACACGGCTTCGCGGGCCTCCTGTAACGCGTGCTTGCAGGCCGAGCTCAGGAGCCCAAGAAAGTCCCGCACGATCCCCGAGGAGAGTTACCCCGGCGGCCCAGACCGTGCTCGAGCGGCGTGGCGGCTAGAGCGCGGTCCTGGAAGTCGAGCACAGCGCCTCGAGCGCCGATTGCTCGCTCTCCCATCCACGACGATCACGTGCTAACTGCACAGCGGTGCAGCCAATTATGATCCAGGCGACCAGCTCGAACGCCGGTAAGACCACGCTCGTGGCTGGGCTCTGTCGCTTGCTGTCCAACCGCGGGTTCCGAGTCGCCCCCTTCAAGTCGCAGAACATGGCGCTAAACGTCTACGTCACCGATGACGGCGGCGAGATCGCACGTGCGACAGCCATGCAAGCGCGCGCCGCTCGGCAAGAGCCGACCCTGCACATGAACCCCTTGCTGCTCAAGCCGAAGCTCGACGACGTCGCACAGCTAATCGTCCACGGAAAGCCGCACATGGATGTCAGCGCGCGAGACTACTTCTTGTGCGGCCAGACGAGCGAACTTCAGGAGCTCAAGCTCGCGGCGATCCGCGAGTCGATCGCCTATCTTCAACGGCACTACGACGTCATCGTCGCCGAAGGCGCTGGCAGCTGCGCCGAGCCCAACTTGCGCGAGATCGATGTCGTCAACATGGGCCTCGCTCACGAACTCGGTGCCAAGGTCTTCGTCGTCGTCGACCTCGACCTCGGCGGCGCGTTCGCCGACATCCTCGGCTCGCTCGAGGTCATGAAGCACACCACGCCGGCCGACATAGATCTCATCGCCGGCTTCATCCTCAACAAGTTCAGGGGCGACCGCGCCGTGCTTCAGCCTGCGATCGACTTCACCGCCGCGTACACGTCGATCCCGATCGTCGGCGTGCTCCCCTTTGTCGCCAATCTCGAACTCGAGGAGGAGGATCGGATCCGCGAGCAACAGTGCGAGGCCCCGGAGATTGACATCGCCGTCATTTATCTACCCCACGTCTCCAACGCCAGCAGGTTGCCGTTCTCGGAGCCAGTGACCACGTAGCCGTGGCTGCCGCTCGTGCAAAGCCAGGCGACGCCGCGAACGTTGTGCAATCCCCACGGGTTGAGAGGATTCGCGGAA
Source organism: Enhygromyxa salina (assembly GCF_002994635.1). Lineage (GTDB taxonomy): Bacteria > Myxococcota_A > Polyangia > Nannocystales > Nannocystaceae > Plesiocystis > Plesiocystis salina_B. The sequence continues at coordinate 4,957 of NZ_PVNL01000146.1, forward strand.
CGCAGATTCACCGTAGCGATCCGCGCGAACTTGGCCCCGCTCGACGTCCCAGACCAAATCGTGACAAACCCGTTGGCGTGGCCGACGACCAGGTACAGCGCCACGCCGATGCGAAACGAGTCGGCGCTGTTGGCCACGCCCAAGCCGGGTTCGTAGGCGAGCACTACATCTTGTTCGAGATCTGTCCATCTCCCATCAGCCGACCTCCAGACCAACAGGGTCTCGTGGTCATTCGAGCTCACGAACACGTTGGGTGCCAGCCGCTGGACCATCTGCACACCGACACTCGAAGGGGTGCTTACAGAGGCCCTCCAGGCATTGGAACTCACCCAGCAACACATCGAGCCGGCCCCCAACGAGCACTTCACATTCTGCCTACAGTACTACGGGCCCGAGTTGGGCTATCTCGTTAACATGATCAATGAGACCTACGACTCCTTCATCTCAAGAGGGGGAGAGACTGCCTCCCCCTTCCATTACTGTCAGTTCAACATTAACGGCACGCCCGCAAACCACAGTGTCGATCAAGTCATGGTGAAGGCAGGGGACGAGATCAGCTTTGAGTTCGAGCGCTACACCCTCGATCACCACCGCTCGACACTACTCGAATCCAAGCACGAGCGTCAGCTTCGCTGATGTGCGAAGCCGATCTCTTCGACTCGATTTCCGACTAGCGTGGAGGCCCGGGATGTTTTCGCGCCTGCTCGAGCACGGACTTCCCACTCTACTTGCCGGCTGTGTGGAGAATCCCTGGTCGTGGCGTCCTCGCGCAAGAAGCGAGGGTTTTGTCCGTCGTGCGCGGGCAGGCGGATGGCGAACGTCGCGGTGCATCTCGTCGACGAAGTGTTCCCGGAGGTCCCAGGGAGAGTTCAGCGCGAGACCGAGCCGAACGAGGTATACCTGCGTCGACCCGTCACACAGGTCACGCGCGCACCCGCAGTTTCCGCGCGACTTGGCGTAGGTTTCGAGCCGCTCCGCGCCAAAAACCTGTAGTGTCTCGGCATGCGCTCGACTTCACCGTTCTCGCCAGCTCTCGCTTCCGCGGCCCTCTCGCTCGCGTGCAGCAGCGCCGCCCCGCGCGATGACAACGGCGCGACCAGCTTCACCAGCGCAGACGCGAGCGCGAGCTCCGGTGTCACCACCGTCGAAGACACGACCAGCACGAGCGAGACCACCAGCGACACCGACGACACCGACGACACCAACGACACCAACGACACCGACGACCCGATCAAGTTCGATCACCTCGATCCCGGCGATCAACCCGGCGGCGGCTGTGATCCCGAGCGGATCCCCGACACGACCGGGTTCAGCTTCGTCAAGACGATCGACCTCGGCATCGACACGCTGCAGGCTGGCTTCTACGACAGCACGCGTGATCGCGTGGTCGTGTTCTCGTTCTTCGGCGAGGGCCGCGTGCTCGACATCGACGGCAACATCGTCGATCAGATCCAAGCCCCCGCGGAGGCGCTGCCGAGGCTCGACGGTGGCGCCTACGATCTGGCTGGCGATCTCGCCCTACTCATCAACCAGGACTGCGACTTGGTCGAGGTCGACCCCGACACGTTCACGGCGCAGGCGGTCATCCCCCTCGGCATGGCCCACGGCATGTCGATCTGCGCCGGGCTGGCGATCGACCCCATGTCCAACCTCTACATTGCGAGCCACGGCACCGATGAGCTGGTGGTCCTGGATCGCAGCGGGCAGGTCGAGCAATTCCGCGTGGACATGTTGGACATCGGCATGCCCGGATTTGACGGCATCGCCGAGATCGCCGGCAGTGAGAACTTCCTGATCAACTCCACGACCAACCTGACCGCGGCGATCATCGCAGCAGACGGCTCGTTAATCGCAGGGCCCGGCCTGGTTGGCGACGCGCCGATCATGGGCGGCGGCGCGGTCGGGCAGCCCGACAGCATGCTGACGATCTGCACGAACGGGCACACCTGGGTGTGCGACGCCTACGAAACCAGCTGCTCCGACTTCGCGCCAACGGACGGCGACAAGATGGCCTGCGGCTGCCTGTTCGTGGGCTGACGGCGGCGCGTGGCAGGACCCAGCCGCGCGACCGACTTGCCACTTGCGTACTGCGAACTGCGTACCGTTGATCATCTCTGATGGAATCTAGAGAGCGATCGTTGCAGATCACAACGCGTCAGATCGCTGCGAGAAAAGTCGCTTGCGGGTCCCCTTGTCGCCCGGCCTGAGCCGGCGAATTACACAACCGTCTCGCCCGCACTCGGTCGAGACGCGGACCGACGCGGCCGCAATCTCAACACTTCAATCTGCACCTTCGCTCAACTGGAACAAACTACAATGACGATCTATCAGACTATCTCAGCCCGCATTGCCCTCACCCTCGCGTTCTCGACCTTCGCGGTCGCCTGCACCGACGACCGGCCCGGTGGTGAAGCTCCGCAGGACACCGACGAGGCCGAGGACACGGACGATTCGGGGGACGGGGACACGGGTGACGGGGATACGGGTGACGGGGATACGGGTGACGGGGATATGGGGGACGGGGACGGGGACGGCGACTCGGGCGACGGCGACGGCGACGGCGACGCGGGCGACGGCGACGGCGACGCGGGCGACGGGGACGGTGATGGCGACGGTGATGGCGACCTCGCCGTCGCGATTCGAAAGGCCTGTGTGGGCTCGTGTGAGGTGTTCTCCGCCTGCGTGTTCGAGTTCCCCGAGTGCGTGGATCTGTGCATGGAGGGCTACAAAGAGCTCGAGGGTGACTGTCTCGACAAGTCCCTCGCGCTCTCGGCCTGCCAGGCTCAGCTCACCTGTGATGAGTACAACGAGTACCTCGAGAGCAAGCCGGGCCACGCGTGCGAGGAGCAAGAAAAAGCGCAGTTCGAGTGTGATCCCAACTGAACTTCGCTGCCCAAGGTGAACCTGTCTACGACTGGCGCCTGCAAGCGGGCGAGGAGCCTCGCCCGAGCTGAAAACAGCTCGCTGGCCAAGGTGAACCTGTCTACGACTGGCGCCTGCAAGCGGGCGAGGAGCCTCGCCCGAGCTGAGAACACCTCGCTGCCCAAGGTGAACCTGTCTACGACTGGCGCCTGCAAGCGGGCGAGGAGCCTCGCCCGAGCTGAAAACACCTCCGCGACCCTTGAACTTGGCTTAGACATACAGGCTACGTGGGCCATGCTCGCTGGATATCGGTTCAGCGAGCATGGCCCTTCTTCGCGCGTCGACGCCTCCACAGCCAGAACACGGGGACCCCAGACAGCACAATCCCGATGTCCAGGGCGAACTTGCCCGTCTCCCGAATGGCATAATTCCCCAGCAGGTACATGGCAGCCAGCAAGAACGCGAGCGGCACCCACGGGTACCCCCACGTTCGATACGGCCGCTCCAGCTCCGGCTGCCGCCGACGCAGCACCAGTACGGCGGCGACCGAGAGCGCGTAGAACGGCCAGATCCCGATCACGAACTGGTCCGCCAGCTCGGCGAAGCCCTGAAACGACACGAACACGACACCCAGGACGATCGACAGCAAGATCGCTCCGCCGGGGGTGCCGTGCTTGGGGTGGACGCGGGCCAGGCTGCGAAAGAACAGATCGTCCTCGGCCATCGCAAAGAACACCCGCGGTCCGGTCATCATCGAGCCGTTGAGCGTGCCGAAGGTGCTGATCGCCACGGCCCCGGCCACGAGCACCGCGCCGATCGGGCCGATCAGCGCCTCGGCCACGTCAGCCGCGATCAGCGGGCGCCCGGGCATCTGATCGAGGGGCACCACGCGCAGGTAGACCATGTCGATCAACAGGTACAGCCCGACCACCAGCGCGGTCCCGCCAATGAAGGCGCGGGGGATGTTGCGCGCGGGATCCTTGATCTCGCCGCCGACGAAGCCGACGTCCGACCAGCCGTCGTAGGCCCACAGCACGGCGACCATCGCCAGCCCAAACGCGCCCAGCGTGCCCGGCTCGGGCGCGCGGTCGGGGCGCGTCGGCAGCTCGGTGATCGGGGGCAGCGCGTCGGGGACCAGCGCGAGGCCCAACCCGACGAGGCCCAAGATCGCGGCGACCTTGAGCGCCGTCGACACATTTTGGATGATCGCGCCGAGCCGGATCCCGCGAAAATTGACGATGCCGACGACGATGATGAACAGCGCGGCCAGACCCTGCGCCAGGCTGATCACCAGGCCGCTGTCGGGCTCGGTGCCCGGTGGGATCACGACCCACAGCGCACGCCCTGCGTCGTGGCCGAGCACCCGCCAGGTGTACTCGGCCGAGGTCACGGCGATCGCCCCGTAGGCGGCGGGCCGCAGGATCACCAGCTCCGCCCAGCCAAACAAGAACGCCGGGAGCTCGCCGAACGCCTCGCGGACGTACACGTAGATCCCGCCCGTGCGGGGGAACATGCCGCCGAGCTCGGCGAAGGTCAGCGCGCCCGCCAGGGCCACGAGCCCGCCCAACACCCACGCGAGCACGAAGGGCGCGAGGGTGTCGATGTCCTGGGCGACGACCGCTGGCGACCGGAAGATCCCGCTGCCGATCGTCGAGCCGACTAGCACCGCGATCGCGCTAAAGGCCCCGAGTCGACGCGGCAGCCGCTCGCCCCACTGATCTTTGGGAGTCTCGGAGCTCATGCGCGCCCCGACTCACTGAAACTTGGAGAAGTCGGGCTCGCGCTTGGCGAAGAACGCCTGGAACGCCTCGGCCGCCTCCGGTGAGACCAGCCCGGCACCGAACGCCTCGAACTCGGTGTGCATCGCCTGGGTGACCGCGGCCCGGTAGCCGTCCCGCATCAGCCGCTTGGAGTTGCGCAGGGCGGCCGGCGGCTTCTTGCTCAGGGTCACGGCGATCGAGTGCGCGCGGTCGAGCACCGCGGCGTCGGCCAGGACCTGGTTGACCAGGCCGTAGTCGTAGGCCAGCTGGGCCGAGAACGGCTCACCGAGCAGCAGCAGCTCGGCGGCGCGCTGGTAGCCCATCAGCCGGGGCAGCAGGTAGCTCGAGCCGGCCTCGGGACACAGCGCGAGGTTGACGAAGGGCATGTGGAAGCGGGCGCTCTCACCCGCATACACGAGGTCGCAGTGCAGCAGCATGGTCACGCCGATCCCGATCGCGGGCCCCTCGACCGCCGCGACGATCGGCTTTTCGCAGGCCACGAGGTGCTCGAGGAATTGCGCGACCGGGCTGTCGGGCCCGGTCGGCGGCGCCTGCATGAAGTCCTGAAGGTCGTTGCCCGCGGTGAACACCCCCTCGCTGCCGCGCAGCAAGATCACCCGGACGTCGCCGCGCCCGCGGGCCTGCTCGAAGCCCGCGACCATCGCCGCATACATGGCCACGCTGAACGCGTTCTTCTTCTTGGGCCGTCGAAAGCTGATGGTGCAGATGCCCGCGTCGAAGTCGACGTGGAGGTGCTCGCTGGTCTCGCTGGATGCAGACATGGGGCGCTCGCCGCCAGTGTAGGGCACACTCTGGGTGTGCGCGGCAGGATGTTCGCAGGACTGACGCTGGCTGCGCTGCCGTGGGGTGTCGCCGCGGCTGCCCCGCCCGACGCGCTGACGCCCGAGCCGCCCGAGATCGTCGGCGGCGAGCCCAGCTTGGTCTGCGCGTGGCCCAGCGTGGTCGCCCTGCAGACCGGCGGGCTGTGCACGGGCACGCTGGTCCACCCGCGCGTGGTCGTCTACGCGGCCCACTGCGGCACCTTCCACTCCGCCGTGTTGTTCGGTGAGGACGTCGGCGCCCCGGCCCGCGAGGTCGCGACGCTCCGCTGCGAACGCCACTCGGAGCTGTTCGCGGTCAGCTCGATGGACTTTGCCTACTGCGAGCTCGCCGAGCCGGTCGGCGACATAGCGATCACGCCGCCGCTGTTCGGCTGCGACGAGGCGCTGATCGAGGTCGGCACGCCCGTGACGATCGTCGGGTTCGGCGACACCACCAGTGACGGGCCCGAGCAGGTCGGGATCAAGCACGAGGCCACCACGTCGATCGTCGGGTACGTGAGCACCGTCGGGATCGGCGGCATGGGTACGGGCGCGGACGCGGGTGACTCGGGCGGCCCGGCGTTCGTGCAGCTCGACGACGGCAGCTGGCGGCTACTCGGCGTGGTCTCGGGCGGCGGCGGCGACGGGGCCTCGGTCCAGTATGTCCCGGCGCCCGTGGTGATCGAGTGGATCGAAGATCGCAGCGGCATCGACATCACGCCGTGTCACGCAGGTGACGGCAGCTGGGCGCCCACGCCCGGGTGCGAGGGGTTCTACATCGCGACCGAGCCGGGCGCCGAGTGGGCGGACGGCTGTCCGAGCGCGCGCTCGGGTCCGTCCGATCGCTGCGGAACACCGTGGACCGAGCTCGCCGACACGCAGCCGCCGAGCGTCGGGTTCATCGAGCCTGCAAGCGGCGACTCGTTCGCGGGCACCGGCCTCGTGTTCACGGTGCTCGCCGAGGCCAGCGACGCAGGGGTCGGCGTTGCGCAGGTCCGGCTGTCGGTCGATGGCGCGGCGTGGGTCGACGCGCTCGGTCAGGCCGCCGTGGACGAGGTCCCGCCGTATCGCTTCGACTCGATCCTGATCGCGGAGACCGGCGAGCACCTGCTCGAGCTCGAGGCGATCGACTACTTCGGCAACAGCTCGACGGCGAGCGCGGTGATCACCCTGACCGAGCCCAGCGGCGACGGCGACGGCGACCCAGGCGACGGCGACTCGGGTGCCGGCGCGACCACGACCGACACAGGCGCCGCGCCGCCCGACGATGAAGGCGGTGACTGTCAGTGCGCGAGCGAAGGCGACGGCGTGCCCGTTCACGCGCTCGGCAGCTTGGTCCTGCTCGCGGTCGTCACCAGGCGTCGCCGCGGCTCTTCTCAGCTCGGGCGAGGAGCCTCGCCCGAGCTGAAAACAGCCCGCTGCCCAAGGTGAACCAGTCTACGAATGGCGCCTGCAAGCGGGTCAGAAGCCTGACCCGAGCTGAAAACAGCTCACCGGACCTGAATCTCGACGTCCATGGTCCGCGCCGTGCCAGCGCCCCCGCTGATCGTGAACACGCTGCGGTAGTGCCCGGCGGGCAGCGGCGGAAAGTCGGGGCACTCGCTGCCCACGTAGCTGTTGGGATCGACCAGCCGCGTGTTGGCGTACCAGTCACACGGGATCGCCAGCTCGCCCTTGGGCGGCAAGGTCACCCGCTCGGGTGGCGGCTCGGTCGAGATCGCCTGCAGCGTGCAGGCGTCGTCGGGGCCCGGCCCCTGGCCGACCCGCTGGGTCCGCTCGGCCGCCAGCGGCAGAAAGCTGTGAAACGCCAGATCGACGACGAGATCCTGCTTGCTCAGGTTGCGCAGCAGCAGCTCGAACTCGAGCCGCTGGCCGGCCTGAACCTCGAGCTTGCGCGGGGCCTCGACCACGAGCAGCTCCGGATCAGGGAACGGCGCGGCTTCGCTCGCGGCGATCGTGCACGGGCCCGCGCCGACGAGCGCGAGCAGATCCAGGCCGTCGCCCGTGCACCGCGAGGGATCCACGCGGGGATCTCCCGGCTCGCGCACCAGCTCGCGGCCGAGCTTGGGCTCGGCGGGGTCAGCTTCGATCGGCGCGACGGTCTCGCGCGGACAGCCGATGCACAGCAGCGCAGTCGCGAACACGAGCGAGGCTTGCGATGCCGACACGCCTACGAGTTAACAACAGTCGAGGCGAATGCGCGAGTCCGCGCTGCGCAGGCGTGGCGTGGGTCCGCCTGGGGGTGCCCGCTCGCGGGCCTCGGCCTGCTCAGGCTGCCGGGGCGAGCTCGGTCAGGAGCTGGGTCCAAGCCGCCCCCCACACGTCGATCGTCGCCGCCGGGCCGACCAACTTGAGATACCAGGGGTCGCCGACGCCCTCGATCGCGGCCGCCAGCAGCCGCGCGTCGGCGATCGGCGGCTGCGGCGGCGCGCCGGGCATCGACTGGCCAGCGTAGGCGCCACGGACGTCGATGCTCCCGACCTTGAGCCCATTCGAGTCGACCTGGGCGGTCTCGGCCTCGGCCCCCTCGGCCGGCACGATCTGCTGTTTCCACCGGTCAATGTTCTGCTGGGTCGACCCGGCCCCGCCCTGGAACCGGTAGACGACCAGGGTCGCGTCGCCGCCCGGGCCCGGGAGCGTGAACTCGGCCTTGCGCATCATGCTCGACCCCGCGCCGCGCTCCCACTCGCTGGGCACCATCAGCTTCAGGCCATCGACGAGCTCCTCGCGGGTCTCACCGTTCGGGGTCACGTCGCGCGGGGGTCCCGGTGGTGTGGCCGGCGGTAGCCCGGCGTGGGGATCTTGCGCGAGGCCGGCGTGGGGATCGGCGTGGGGATCAGCGTTGGACCCATGCGCGGCGGGGCCGGCCGCTCCGGCGTCGCCGTGGGACGCGGGCGGCGACTTGCTGGGCGTGGGCGTGCCCTCGGCCGCGGGTGGCTTGGCGTTGCAGCCGAACCCCACGACACACGAGCACAACACGATGGCGATCAGATTCTCGCGCGACATGTAGACGGAGGTTGCCCGGGATCTCCGCGAGGGGCCAGCCTGCGGCCGCGGCCCAAGCGCGAACCAGCCGCCGACACGCCCGCCAGGACCCACGCCCTCGCGTCCTTTTGGCCAGTCGGCAGAACTTTTTTGAACTTCGGGCAAATTTTCAAAATGGATCGGGCGGATTTGGGCACCACCAGCAATGCGGCGCGTCACCGGCCGCCTACCGACCGATGCCAACGACCCGAACCAAGCGAAGCGTCAACCTGACTCCTGAACAACGCATGGAGCTGATGCGCTTGGCCTCGCACGAGACCCCGGACGAGGCCGTACGCGTGCGCGCGCACATCATCCTCAGCTGGGCGGCCGGCGCGACTGGGGCCCAGAGCGCGGCGCTCCTCAACACCTCGCGGCGGACCATCAGCAAGTGGCGCGCGCGGTTTGACGAAGGTGGAGTCAACGCGCTTTGGGATCGCCCGCGCCCGGGAGCGCCGCCAACGATCTCGAAGGGCAAGGTGTCCGAGCTCCTGCGTCTGCGCCAGTCGCCGCCGCCGATCGGCACGCCGCGCTGGACCACGCGGATGCTGGCGAAGCGGACCGGTCTCAGCCAGTCGACTGTCGTCCGCCTCTCCGCCAAGCTGCGCGACCGCGGTGACCACAGCGACCACGCCGAGCACGCGTTCATGTAGGCCGAGTCACGGGGCCCGGCCTGGAGCCAGGGTGTCGACGAGGCGCGCGGGCGCGGTGATCCCTTGGGCCTCGAAGTACCCGCGGGCGAGCTCCCCGGCCTGGTGATCACCGAGCGCAGCCAGGCGCGCGCGGACCGAGGCGAGATGGGCGGCCATCGCCAGTGTCTCGAAGCTGGCGGCGGCGCTTCGCCACGCGGCCTCGGCCGCGGACTGATCGCCCAGACAGCTGTGCAGCGCGGCCTCGAGCGCGATCGCCTGCGCGGCGACCTGCGGCTTGTGGCCGCGACGCAGCCGCGCGAGATCGTGGCGGACCAGCCCGAGCGAGCGCTGGGTGTCGATCCCCTCGAGGGCCGCCCGCACCCGGCTTCGCCCGCGGAGCTCATAGAAATCGACGTGGCTCGGCATCATCGTGGCGACGATCCGCGCGCGGGTGTTCCCCAGCACGCGCTCGGCGGCCTCGACGGCCTCGCCAGGATCGCCCGCGAGCAACGCGATCTCGACCTCGGCCATGGCCATGATGATGTGCTGGAAGGTGATCTGTCGCGGCTGCCACTGCTCGCGCAGCTCCGCGAGCGAACGCCGACAGCGCTCGAACTCGGACTCGGGACCCGCTCCGACATAGATCGCGGTCGTGTGGGCCAGCAGCGCGCTGAGCGAGATGTGCTCGTGGCGATTGCCCAGATCGCGAGCCGTGGCCACGCGCTCGGGCAGCTGCGCGCGCAGCAGTTCATAGCGACCGAGCAGCTTGCTGACGTACATCCACTGGACCGTGCTGGCGCCGCGAATCCAGCCGGAGTTGGGGCTCTCGTCGAGCCGCTCTTGCAGCTGTTCGAACTCGGCCGCGGCCCCGAGCCAGTCCCCCGAGTGATCGAGGTGATTGGCGGTGACGTACTCGATCACGCGGTGATACTCGGGCTCGCTCACGCCCTGGACCAGCTCCCGGGCGACGGCCATCAGCGCGCGCCCCTTTTGCTTGCGGCCGATCGCCACGTGGATCGCCGCGTCGTGAACGAGACACCGGATCAACCGGCGGGCCTCGCCAGCGCGCAGCGCCAGACGGATCGCGCGGGACTGCTGATAGCCGGCGAAGATCGCCTCGTGGTGCGAGAGCCCGGTCTTGGTGGCCAGCAGCGTGTCGATCCGCTCGAGCAGCTGCGGCGGGACCTCGGACTGTTGGCGTGGCTCGAACCGATAGCCACGAATGCCCAGCAGCAGCCGGTTCCACAGCGTGCCCACGATCGCCATGAGCGTGCCGCGGGGGTGCCAGATGCCGACGGCGCGCAGCACCGGCGTGATCGTGTCCATGCCCTCGTCGAGGTAGCCAGCCTTGACCAGCTCGCTCGCCGCCCGACGCTCGAGCTCGCGCGACGCCTGCGGCGTGTCGGCGCCCGGGGCCAGGCCAAGCAACATCGCGGCGCCCTCGGCCCCGCGGCCAAGATCGACGAGCTGCTCGGCGAGCGCGAGCTCGAGCCCGCGCCGACGCTCGTGTTGATCACCGGGGACCAGCGTGAGCGCGCGCCGATACAGCTGGGCCGAGCGCTCGAACGCCAGGGCCGCGGCCGCGTCGGCGGCTGCTCGCTGGGTGTAGTCGAGGGCCCTCGCCTCGTCGCCACCGACCGCGAAGTGCTCGGCGAGCGCCTCGGACTCGCCGCCGCCGAGGGCCTCGAACGCCTCGCCGAGCGCCAGGTGAGTCGCGCGCAACTCCGCGGGTGACAGCTCGCCAACCGCGACGAAGCGGATCCGATCGTGGGCGGCCTCCAGCAAGGTGGCGCCGTCTTGAGATCCAGCCGGGCCAGGCTCGTCGTGTGCCGCGTGACGCAGCAGCAAGTTGGCGTCGACCAACGCAGCGATCGCCAGCGCGATCGCTGCCGGCTCGCGACCGGGCACGACCGGCGAGGCCGACGAGCGCGGCCGGGTCTCGAGCTCGCCCTCGGGGTAGGTCGCCAGCCCGTCGTCGTCGGACCCATCTGCGCCGCAGGCCCGGAGCACGACCGCGAGCGGCGTCGGTCCAGCCGCGACGGCGACCGTGGCCAGGATCCTGCGCTGGATCCGATCGAGCGCCACGATCCGCCGCGCGACGAGACGATCGAGCGAGGCGTCGGTGCTGCTGGTGTGGGCGTCGTCGCCCATCACCATCTGGACCATCTGCCCGATATAAAACGGGTTGCCCTGGGCCCGGCGAGCGAAGGCCTCGGCCGCGCCGCTGTCGGGTCGCTCGGGGTCGCGCTCGCGCATCAACGCGTCCGCGAGCTGCCGAGCCTCGTCGCCGGACAGCGGGCCGATATCGAGCGCGCGCACGTCCCTGCCACTCACGGCCTCGGCCGCGGTCAGCAGCTGCAGGGCCTCGCGCTCGTCGACCTCGGCCCGAAAGCTGATGATCAGCAGCATCGGCGGCGGATCGGGCGGGCGCATCAGCTCGGTGATCAAGCGCGCGCTGTCGACGTCCGCCCACTGAAAATCATCGACGTGGACAACCAGCGGGTGGCGCTCGCCGACCCGGGCCAGGACCTCGCGGAGCCCGGCGAGACCGCGTCGACGCAGCTCACCCGGATCGACGTCCATGACCCGCGCGCCGTCGGGCCACGCGTCGCCGAGCACCGGAAACAGCTGCAACAGCGGCGCGACATGGCGCGGCTGCAGGCGCGCCGCCTCGATCGCCTCGAGCCGGCGCAGGTAGATCGAGAGCGCGTCGACGACCGCGTCCACGCCCTTGTACGGGACCGACTCGCGCTCGAGGCAGCGGCCACGCAGCAGCACCACGTCGCCGTCGCGGCGCAGCGAGGTCAGGAACTGGCTGATCAGCGCGGACTTGCCCTGGCCGCTGTGCCCCTGCACGTGGACGCTCACGGGCGCCACGCGCTCGCGCACGCGATCGAACGCGGCGCCGAGCAGCTCGAGCTCGGCCACGCGCCCGACGAACGGCGCCGCCGAGGTCCCCCCGCCGCCCGCGAC
>NZ_PVNL01000147.1 GCF_002994635.1 Enhygromyxa salina
GTGTTGGTGCACTGCGTGGGGGGGCTTGGGCGATCTGGGATGGTGGCGGCGGCTTGGTTGCGGAGTCGGGGGGTCGGGGTGGATGCGGCGCTTGGGATCGTGCGGGCGGCTCGTGGGCCTCGGGCGGTTGAGACTGGGGTTCAGGAGGACTGCGTTCGGGCGTTCTGAGCCTCGCGCACGCAACCCCCACACCCTCGCAGCGGCGAACGCTGCGCGACCGTGGCCAAAGCTAGATCCCAAGCTGATCCCCGAGCTGATCTGAGGATCAGCTCGAAGACTCGGAGTCCGGTCTGCCCTCCGCCCTACCCGCGGCGGACGTCAACCGTCTCAATCCGAACATCCGAGATCGGCCGATCCCCCGCAGCCGTCCGAGTCGCCCCGATCGCCTCGACCACATCCAGCCCCACCACCACCTCTCCAAACACGGTGTGCTTCCCATCCAGGTGCGGCGTCGGTCCCAGGGTCACGAAGAACTGACTCCCGTTCGACCCGCGCCCACCCCGGGTCCCGGCGTTGGCCATCGACAAGATCCCCGCCTTGACGTGCCTGGCCTGCGGGTTGCACTCATCGTCAAACGTATAGCCAGGCCCACCGCGCCCGGTGCCGGTCCGGTCACCGCCCTGCAACATGAAGCCCGCGATGACCCGATGAAAGATCACGCCGTCGTAGTAGCGCCCGGTCCCCGGCGCACCGGACACCGGGTCGACCCACTCGCCCATCCCCGTGGCGAGGCCGACGAAGCTCGACACCGTGTTTGGCGCGAGGTCCTCGAGCAGCTTCACGGTGAAATTGCCCAGGGTGGTTTGGAACGTGGCCATCAGCGGGCCTTCGCCGGGGACGAGTTCCTTGACTGGGGGGAAGCTGGTGCGGTGCGACACGGCGGGAGAATCTACCACCCGAGCGGGTCTCGATCTAGGGACACGGCCCAGGTACCTTGGGCGCATGGCAGCGTCCCAGATCTTCAATTTCTCTGCTGGACCCGCGATCCTCCCGCCTGAGGTGTTCGAGCGCGCGGCCTCGTCGGTGCTCGAGCTTCGCAGCAACGCCCACGCGCGTGACGGCGAGGGCATCGGCCTGTCGCTCCTGGAAATCTCGCACCGCAGCAAAGATTTCGACGCCATCCACACGGGTGCGATCGCGCTGGTCCACGAGGTCCTGGGGATCCCCGACAGCTGCGAGGTCTTGCTGCTCCAAGGTGGCGCCTCGCTGCAGTTCGGCATGATCCCGCTCAACTTCGCCGCCGCCGGGCGCACGGCCTGCTACGTCGACACCGGCTCGTGGTCGGCCAACGCGATCAAAGAGAGCAAGGTCGTCGCCGAGACCCGCGGGCACGAGACCGCCGTGGTCGCCAGCTCGAAGAGCAGCAGCTACGACCACATCCCCGCGCTGCCAGCGAGCTTGCCCGAGCAGGCGTGCTACCTGCACGTGACCAGCAACAACACGATCTTCGGCACCGAGTGGGAGTCGCTCCCGGAGGTCGACACCCCGGTGATCGTCGACGCCAGCAGCAACATCGGCAGCCGCCCCATGGGCCTCGAGCGCGCGACCTTCGGCTACGCGGGCGCGCAAAAAAACCTGGGCCCCTCGGGCGTGACCCTGGTCTGGTATCAGCGTGAGTGGGTCGCGGCCCAGCCACCCCAGGCCGGCGTGCCGATGATCCTTCGCTACAAGACCCACGCCGACAAAGGCGGGCTCTACAACACCCCCAACACCTTTGGCGCGCTGGTGCTCAAGCTCATGCTCGAGTGGGTCCGAGACAACGGTGGGGTCGCGGGCATGGCCACGCGAAACCAGGCCAAGGCCGACGCGCTCTACACCCTGCTCGACAGCTCGTCGCTGTACACGCCGCTGGCCAAGTCCGGCTCGCGCTCGCGCATGAACGTGGTCTGGCGGCTCGGCGGCGCGCCGAGCGGCCAAGAGGACGCCCTGACCAAGCGCTTCGTCAAAGAAGCGACGGCGGCCGGGTTCTCTGGGCTGCAGGGCCACCGCAGCGCCGGTGGCTGCCGCGCCTCGATCTACAACGCGTTCCCGCTTGCTGGCGTGACCGCGCTGTGCGAGTTCATGCAAGAGTTCGAGCGCAAGGGATGAGCGAAGCACAAGACGACGACGCCAAGATCCCAGCACCAGGATGGGACGCGATCGACCGCTGGGTCGGCGCGCACTTCGGCGGACAGATCCCCCACCAGTTCACCAGCCGCACCGCCTACGAGCTCGAGACCCAAAACCCGCTGCCCGCCGTGACGGTGTGGGCCACGAGCGCTCCGGCGGGCTGGCTCTACGTGACCTACGGGCTCAGCGAGCTGTTCGACAAGACCTCGAGCGACCCGAGCGTGTCGGGCTTTGGGTTCGAGCTGAGCATGCGCCTGCCGGCCGCGGCCAGTGTCTCCAGCGGTGAACGTCCGCCCGCGTGGCCGCTCCGGCTGCTGCAGAGCATTGGTCGTCACGTGCTCTCGACCGGCGCCAGCTTCGACTCGGGTCACGCGATCGACCTGGGCGCGTCGTTGGTCGCGCCCGACAGCGATGGCCCCCAAGACTGCGCGCTGACTGGGCTGATCTGCCTGCCCGATCCGCTGCTCGGCAAGATCAATACCGCGCACGGATCGCTGCTGTTCTTGCGCTTGTTTGGCGTCGCGCCGCGCGAGCTCGAGATCCTCGACGGCCTCGAGCTCGGGGATCTCGTCGCGTGCATCGCCGAGCTGTCGCCGTTCGCGATCACCGATCCAGCGCGCGCATCATTCACCGAGGACCCCGAGTGCAGCAAAGTGCTACGGCGGTATGCTCTCGGTATCACGCTCTAGATCCAGTTGGCCTGCAGCGCCAACATGAGCACAGTACAACCCGTGGCTCGCGTCGTGGCCGCGAGTCAGCAATAGCTGCTACGCGCAATTTCGATTGCCACCACCATAGCTGCCTGATTACCTACAGTACAGGTACCTGACGCTGGCGTCGAGAGTGCGACGACGGCAACGACGTCGACGACGACGCGTGCGCGAGTGACTGCACGTCCACACTCCACTGAGCCATGGGCGTGCAGACCGACGTGCCCCCAGACCCTGACCGGCTGGACCGAGCGCTGGAGCGGCCTGTGCGGAAGATTTTCCAGGCCAACTGACCGCCGGTTCCTGACGAAGATGGCCGCGCCCACGGGTGGGGCCATCTTCGCGATCGCTGTGTGAAATCGCCACGGATAACGCATACCCGGCGCTGGGGCGGGGTACCCACGCCCCAAAATTTTGCATACTCGGCCCATGACACGATCCGTCGTCCCGGCTTTGCTTTTCTCTTCTCTCGTCTGCGCCGTCGGCTGCTCCGATGGCTCCGACTCCGACTCCACCACCTTCGTCACGCTCACGACGGCGGCGGGCGATGGCGATGGCGACATGAGTGACACCACCGGCGACGGCGACGGAGATCCGGGCGACGGGGACGGGGATCCAGATCCCAGCGGCGACGGCGACGGCGACTCGGCGTTCTGCGGCGACGGCCTGGTCGAGGGCGACGAGGAGTGCGACGACGGCAACCCCACCAACACCGACGACTGCACCAACGCCTGCAACAACGCCGTGTGTGGCGACGGCATCGTGCAAGAGGGCGTCGAGATGTGCGACGACGGCAACGACGTCGACGACGACGGCTGCACCAGCATGTGCATGTCCGGCACCTGTGGCGACGGCATGCTGCAGGGCGACGAGGTCTGCGACGACGGCAACAACGACAACACCGACGACTGCGCCGCGTGCGAGGCGGCGACGTGTGGCGATGGCTACATCTGGGCCGGCAACGAAGAGTGCGACGACGCCAACATGGTCGACACCGACGACTGCATCGAGTGCTCCGCGGCGATCTGCGGCGACGGCTTCGTCCACGCCCTGCTCGAGGAGTGCGATGACGCCAACGGGGTCGACACCGACGACTGCATCACCTGTTCCGCCGCGGTCTGCGGCGACGGCTTCGTCCAGGACGGCGTCGAAGACTGCGACGACGGCAACAACAACAACAACGACTCGTGCGCGAACGACTGCACCAGCAACCTCTACTGGGCGATGGGCGTGCAGACCAACGTCGCGCCGGGGACCCTCCAGGGCTGGACCGAGTGCTGGTCCGGCCTGTACGGGAATGTATCTCCCAGCCTGACCAACACCATCCTTGCCCAGAACTGTACCGGCTCCAAGCTGCTCCAGGCCTGCCGCCAAGTCGGCTCACAGAACTACACCGTGCTCGCAATGGCAGATCGCGCGGACGTGTTGTTCAACACCGGCAACGGGGCCAACACCACCCACCAGGCCAACGGGGTGGCCTGGTACTACAGCAACAGCTGGTCAATGGGCTTCGCGCAGGGCGGCAACGCCGTCAACCGCAACTCCTGCGACGTCGAGAACTCCAACCCGCAGTTCCGCATGTGCTGGCACACCGGCAATGACACGATCACCAGCGGCTATCGGTGCGGCAGCACCACCTTGAACGGCAACAACGGCTGGGAGCGGAAAATTTTCCACGCCGACTGAGCGTCTGCGTTCACGACTCGGCCGCACCCGCGATGGGTGCGGCCCGGGTCAGAAGCCTGATCCAAGCTGAAACATGGCATCAGGTCGGTGCGCTAGCTCGTGCGCGAGCAGCCAACGCTTGCGCTCGAGTCCGCCCGCGTAGCCCGTCAGCGCGCCGTCGTTGCCAATCACGCGATGGCAGGGCACGACCAACGACAGCGGATTGCGGGCGTTCGCGGCCCCGACCGCACGCACCGCGCGAGGTCGACCGATCGCCGCCGCGAGCTGGCCGTAGCTGCGCGTGCCCGCGAACTCGATCTCGGTGAGGGCCGCCCAGACCAACCGCTGAAACTCGGTCCCGCGCGGCTCCAGCGGGATCGTGAACGAGCGCCTCGTCCCGGCGAAGTACTCGTTCAGCTCGGCGATCGCGAGATCCAAGATCGCGTGGGCGCCGGCTTCGGGGTAGCTGGGTGGTGACGCGGCGCGGTGATCCGGGAAGTACACGCCCACGAGCGCGCGCGGTGAGGCGACGAGTCGCAGCTGGGCGATCGGCGTGGTGATCAGACGTTGTTGAAGTTCACTCATGCTCGCTCCGCTTCGTGTTTCCACAGTTGCATGACCGCGTAGGCTCGCCACGGTCGCCAGGTCTGCGCCGCCTGCTCGCACGCGCGGCTGGTGGTCACGCCGAGCGCTCGACGCAACACCAGGTCGCCCGCTGGCAGCGCGTCGGGCCATCGCAGCGCTCGCATTGCGATGTACTGCGTGGTCCAGGGCCCGATCCCGGGCAGCGCCAGCAGCTGCGCCTGCGCTCGCTCGGGGTCGCCGTCGAGCGCGAGCTGTCCGTGTACGAGGGCCCGGGCGAGCGCCGAGAGCGTGGCCGCCCGCGCACCCGTCAGACCGATCTCGCGGAGCTGCCCGAGCTCGACCTGCGCGAGCGTGGCCGCGTCCGGGAACACGCGATCGAGCCCCGCGGGCGCACCCTCGAGCGGCGTGCCAAATCGTTGCGCGAGCCGCCCCGCCAGCGTGGTCGCAGCCGCGACGCTGACCTGCTGACCGAGCACGGCCCGGACCGCGATCTCGAACCGATCGAACGCGCCGGGGACCCGCAGACCCGGGTGCCGGGCGAGCAGCTGCGCGAGCTTGCGATCGCGGCCGAGCACCTCGTGAATCACCTGTGGCTGGGCGTCGAGATCAAACAGCGCGCGCAGGGCCGCGACGATCTGCAGCGGTCGCTTGGCCAGCGACAGCGACAGCGTCGCGTGCAGCCGCGGGCGGTCTGGCTGGGGATCGTGGCGCAGCTGCAGCCAGCCCGCGGTCGCGGGGTCACCCGGGATCGCGGCCACGGTCCGCCGATAGCACCCGTCCTCGACCTGCTCGACCCCCGGGATCGCGCGCCCGGCCAAGAATTCCAGCAGCGCGCGCCAGTCGAGCGGCGGTCGATAGTCGAGCCGCAGCGTCAGGCTGCCTTCAGCTCCCAAGCCCACCCGAGCAGCCGAGGACCCAGGACGCCTCCGACGCAGCGCCGACGGCGGCACCCCAAACCGCTCGCGCACGCACGCGTTGAACCGGCGCACGCTCGAGAACCCGGCCGCGAACGCGATCTCGGCGCACGACAGCTCGCTGTCATGCAGCAGCCGCTTGGCCACCGCCAGCCGACGCGTGCGCGCCAGCTCGATCGGCGAGACCCCCAGCTCGGCTTCGATCGCGCGCCGCAAGTGCCGGGCCGAGACCCCGAGCGCCAGCGCCAGGTCGTCCACGCTGTGCTCGTCGAGATAGCCAGCCTCGATGCGCCCGCTCGCGTCCCGCACCAGCCGCGACAGCGCGTCGACGCGAGCCCGGCCCGGCGCCAGCTCCGGTCGACAGCGCAGGCACGCCCGAAACCCGGCGCGCTCGGCCGCCGCCGCGTGATCGAAGAATGTACAGCGCCGCTCGGCGGGCGTGCGCGCCGGACAGATCGGTCGACAGTAGATGCCAGTGGACTCGACGCCGACGAAGAACAACCCGTCAAACCGGGCGTCCCGGGCCTTCAAGGCACGATAGCAGTGGCTGCCGTCGAGCTTCACGAGGTCGGTGTAGCGCGTTCGGCCAGCGCCGTCTGGCCGTTTTCGGACCTGACCATGAAACAGACCTGCGACGCAACCTGCCGACTCACGGCGGGGTCCCGAGCGGCGTTCGGG
Organism: Enhygromyxa salina; assembly: GCF_002994635.1. GTDB lineage: Bacteria > Myxococcota_A > Polyangia > Nannocystales > Nannocystaceae > Plesiocystis > Plesiocystis salina_B. Next base: position 6,662 of record NZ_PVNL01000147.1, read on the forward strand.
TGCACTCTTGCTGCCCCCAGTCGAGCAGCGGCCCGTGGTCGATCACGTCGAAGTCGATCGGACGCAGCGCCACGAGGTCCTGCGGCGCCAACAGCCCGTCCCACTTGTTGGTGGAGTAGCGATCGCTCTGCCCGGTCAGCGCGATCTGGCCGCCGTCGGCCAGGAACATCCCGTACTTTTGCAGCGCCCGCGCGACCACCCGCGCGGCCTCGTTGGGCAGGTTGTCGAGCGGATAGTCAGCCCGCAGCCGCAGGTGCACCCCATAGGGCGGCGCCTGAGCCGGACCGGAGGTCGCGTTGGTGCTGTGGGTCGCGGGCGGCGAGTAGATGAGATCGCGAATGTTGGCGTTGGGCAGGATGAAGCGGATCGCATGATCGATCGATCCGCTCGCAACTTCGTCGGCGGTGAACAGCAGCGGCGCGATCGGAAACCCAGCCGCGTCGGCGCTGGTGCAGCCCTGTCCGCGACCCTCGTCGTCGTAGATCTTCGTCATGTCCCAGACCGCCAGGCAGCCGCCGTAGAACGTGCCGTCGACGATGTTGGCGCGCCACATCTCGTAGAGCAGGTCCTCGTCGCGCGCGGCCACGATCAGGTGACAGTCGCCGTCGCTCGTGCACTCGTAGCCGGACTCCCCCTCGATCGCGCCAACGGCCGGCACCGGTACGTCGACCCAGTCGCAGTCCGGCGTGTAGAAGGCCCCCGTCGCCTCGAAGCTCATGCGCGGCGTGTTGGCGTCGGCCTCGAGCACCTCGATCGAGAAGTCGATCTGGAAGGTGTCGTTGTTGCCCCACCCGGCTTGCTCGAGCCAGGCGGTCACCGTGTCGGAGTCGGCGGTGGTCGCCGCGTTCGTGACGTCCTCGCACCACACGGCGCCGGCCGGAAAGTAGCCTGCGCAGTCGCCGGGGTCGCCGTCTCCGTCCCCGTCCCCGCTGGGATCGCCGTCTCCGTCCCCGGCTGGATCTCCGTCGCCGTCCCCGCTTGGATCGCCGTCGCCGTCCCCGCTCGGGTCGCCGTCGCCGTCCCCGCTTGGATCTGTGTCGCCGGTCGTGTCGACGTCGCCTCCGTCGTCGCCCGTGCCACCCTTGCAGCTGAGGCTCATGGCCAGGGTTAGAGCGGTCATCGAGGTCAGTAAGGGCAAGCGCACCTGCATGGCCGCGACGATAGCGTGAAACGACGACACCAGCGAGATCTTCGTCTGCTTGGCTACGGGGTCAGTCGTCGGGTTGATCAGGAGTCGAGTCCCGCCCCGCGCTCGAGTACTGGCGAATGATCTCCGTCAGTACGGCGACGCCAGTGCTCGGGTTCCGCCGAGGTTCGTTGTCGGCGTCGCACGCCCGCTGAAGCCTGGACGCACGTAGCACAGCGTCGCCGTAGCCCGACTCGTAGGTCGAGAACTCGACCTTCTTGTCGTAGCCCGCCACCAAGCTGGGTTAGAGACGGCGACGGCGATGTCGATGTCGTTCGCCTGGGCCATGTCGACGGCTTCACATAAATTCGGGTGCTCATCCACATCGAACACGCACCAGACCTGATCGTAGGCTAGAAAATCATCGCGTTGGCGTTTCGCGTCCGCGCGTGCCCTCGCGCTTGGCTCTTTCGCCAACTTGACCAATGTCAGCGGCACGCCGCACTCGGACGATATCACGACATCCACGAGATGATTGCGACACCACCTCTGCAATCCACGAATATAGTCAGGCTCGGTCCGCTTCCCCTCGCACAGCACCGAGAACCCCGGCGCAGACGGCGCCTCGACAGTCGGGGTCAGCGCCGGCCAGTTTTTTGGAAACTCCCCCCGCCCGTGCTTGGCTCGCCACCGTGTCGGAGACCGTCAACGTGGCAGCCGAGCCCGAACAGGGCCCCGTGACCGAGCCTCGGCGACGAAGGTCGGGCGCGGATCAAGCCATGGATCCGTGGCTGTTCTTCGCAGCCCTCGCGCTCGGCTGCGTCGGCCTGGTCATGGTCTACAGCTCCAGCGCGTGGCTGGGCAGCCGCACCTCCGGCTCGTGGGAGTACTTCCTGCGCCGCCAGGCGATCTTCTTTGCGCTGGGGGTCGGCGTGATGCTGACGGTCAGCCGGGTCGACTACCGCCTGCTCCGCCGCTTTGCCCCCCAGCTGATGGCGTTCGCCGCCGGGATGTTGGTCCTGGTGTTGTTCATCTCCGAGGACATCAACGGCGCGCGCCGCTGGATCGACCTGGGTCCGGTTCACATGCAACCCTCGGAGATCGCCAAGATCGCGCTTGCGGTGTTCTTGGCCGCGACCCTGGCCCGCCGCGGTGAGCAGATCCGCAGCTTCAAGACCGGGTTCTTGCCGCCGATGATCGCGGCCTGCGGGACCATGGCGCTGGTGCTGATGGAGAAAGATCTGGGCACCACGGTGCTGCTCGGCAGCGTCAGCCTGATCTTGCTGTACGTGGCCGGGACCCGGGCGAGCTGGGTGCTGGCGGCGATCATGGTCGCGGCGCCGCTGGCCTGGTCGCAGATCGTCAACGTTGGCTACCGCCGCGAGCGGGTCGAGAGCTTCTTGTCGGGTGACGACTACCAGGTCGAGCAAGGGCTGATAGCGATTGGCTCGGGCGGCCCGTTTGGCCTGGGGCTCGGCAACGGACGCCAGAAGCTGGGCTTTTTGCCCGAGAACCACACCGACTTCATCCTCGCAACGATCGGCGAGGAGCTGGGGCTGATCGGGATCTTTGCGGTGATCGGCCTGTTCGCGCTGCTGGTCTGGCGTGGCCTGGTGATCGCGCGGCAGGCCCACGATCGATTCGGCACCTACCTCGCGATTGGTCTGTCTGCGCTGTTTGGGCTGCAGGCGCTGATCAACATGGCGGTCGTGCTGGCGGTCATGCCGGCCAAGGGGATCACGCTGCCGTTCGTGAGCTACGGCGGCTCGAGCCTGTTGGTGTCGATGGCGTCGATCGGGGTGTTGCTGTCGATCTCCCGCCGGCCCGAGCCGTGGGCGCTCAGTGACATGCGTGGGCGTCGGCGCGAGCGCACCAGCAAGCCCGCGAAGCTGCGCAAGCGCGTGAGCACGCCCAAGGTCGACCCCCGCGGGGCCCGGGCCAACGTCCGCAAACAGCCGGTTTGAGGGGCTCGTCGAGCAGGCGAAGCGGACTCAGCGAGGGCGCCGCCGCTCCTGCCTGAGTCACTTGGCACTCGCGCCCTCGTTGCAACTCGACAAAGACCGGTCAGGCTCGACGGCCGACAGTTGATGTCGCCGAGCCCGCCATGAGTCAGGCAGATCAATCGACGATGGTCGTTGCGATGAGTCGCTTCGTGGTCGCAAACGGAATGGGTGAACAGGTCCGCGCCGCGTTCCTCGATCGTCCACACTTCGTTGACCAGGCCCGCGGCTTTGTGCGCATGGAGGTGTTGATCCCCCACGATCAGCCAGCGGAGTTCTGGCTGATGACATGGTGGACCGACGAGGACAGCTTCCGCACGTGGCACCGCGGCCACACCTTCAGGGACTCGCACGCCGGGATCCCCAGGGGCCTCAAGCTCGATCCCAAGCAGACGTCACTTCGGATGTTCAACCAGCTGTGCCGCTGAGATGACCATGACCACCGAACGACAACAGCGGACCCGAGTGTCGCGTGAGCTGCACGCGCGCGCCGCCGAACTCGCGTCAGCGACGGTGGCGCTCCACTACGAGCGCGTACCCCAGCTCGTGGCCCGCTACGGTGCCCCGGGCCGCGTACGCTGTCTGGAGGACGCGCACTACCACCTGTCCTATCTCGAGCAAGCGTTGGCGGCTGACAGCCCCGTGCTGTTCACGAGCTACGTCCAGTGGGCGCGCAGCATGCTCGAGAGCCGTGGGGTACCGGTGGCCGACCTGGACATGAACCTTCGCTGTCTCCTCGAGATCCTCGGGCGCGAGACCTCGACGCAGGCGGCAGCGGCGATGGTCGATGACGCCCTGCTCGCGCTCTCGGGTCCAACCGGCGACATCCCGACCCTACTCCGCGACAGTGAGCCCCATGGCCAGCTTGCGCGCGAGTATCTGCGTCTGTTGTTGGACTGGGAACGGCGCGGTGCGTCGCAGCTGATCCTCGACGCCGTCGCGGCCGGGGCCTCGATTCGAGACATGTACATGCACGTGTTCCAGCCGGCCCAGCACGAGCTCGGGCGGCTGTGGCAGCTCAACGAGATCAGCATCGCGCAAGAGCACTACTGCACCGCGGCGGCCCAGCTGATCATGTCGCAGCTGTACCCGCAGCTGTTCGCCGAGCCCAGGTCCGGGCGCACCATGATCGTGAGCTGTGTATCTGGCGAGCTCCACGAGCTCGGCGCACGCATGGTCGCCGATCTGTTCGAGCTCGATGGTTGGGACACTGTCTACTTTGGCGCGAACACCCCAGCCCCGGCGTTGCTCGCCGCGATCAACGAGCATCAGCCGAAGCTGCTGGCAATCTCGGCCACCCTGACCGTTCACCTGGGCCGCGTCCGCGAGCTGATTGATGCGGTGCGGACCGATGCCGACGCCGCACACACCACGATCATGGTCGGTGGATACTGCTTCAACCGCGACCCCGAGCTCCACCGTCGGCTGGGCGCAGATGCCCACAGCGTCGATGCGAACACAGCCGTGGCAATCGCCAACACCTTGTTTGAGGCGCCGTGAGCCCGATCGGCGCCATATTGGTGTGTGACCTGGCAGGGATCGTGCGTGACGTCGTGCGCGACGCCCCGTTCCTGGATCTGAGCCACGCGCGAGATCAGCCATTCATCACGTTGCTCAGCCCGGAGTCCACGCTCAAGGCCTGCGCCATGTTGGACGAGCTTCGGACCACGGGTGCGGCCGTAGACTGGGACCTGACCGCAGAGATCGCCGATGAGCTCACCGCGATCCGGGTCACGGGTGTGACCCGCGATGGGCGATCGATGTTAATTGTGACCGCCCCAGACGACGATGGCGGTGACCTCGTGACCGAGCTGATGGAGATGAACAACGAACACACGAACGCGCTGCGAGCGGTGCTGAGTCAGGGCGCAGGGCGCAGGCGTGACGCCGTCTCACTCGAGCAACTGACGCAGCTCAACAATGAGATGGCCACGGTTCAGCGCGAGCTCGCCAAGAAGAACGCCGAGCTCGCGAGGATCAACGCCCAAAAGGATGGAATCCTGGCGTTCGTCGCCCACGACCTCCGCAACCCGCTCGGGACTGTGCTCAGCTTCATCAAGCTGATCCACCGCGACCCGAATCCGCTGTCTAGCCGGCAGATCAGGTTCCTCGAGTCGATCTCCAGCATGACCAAATTCATGGCCGAGATGGTCACGGACCTCCTCGACATCTCGGCGATCGAGGCCGGCAGGCTGAACCTCGTTTGTAAGCCGCTCGAGCTCGGCGAGCTCGTCGCGCGCGCCGTCATCAGCAATGCGACGGTCGCCAAAGACAAAGACATCTCGTTCGAGCTCACGCGCGCCGATCAGCCGATCTGGATCGACGGTGACGCATGCAAGCTCGAGCAGGTGATGAACAACCTCTTGTCCAACGCGATCAAGTACTCGCACCCGGGGACCGAGGTCGGCGTCGGCGTCGAGCTCGACTCGGACCATGTCATCGTCGAGGTTCGTGATCGTGGCCAGGGTATTCCGCCCGCCGAGCTCGACTATGTGTTCGAGGCGTTTCGCACCACCAGCGTCAAGGCCACGGCCGGTGAGAAGAGCACGGGGCTCGGGCTTGCGATCGTCAAGCGCATTGTCGAAGGGCACGGGGGGCAGATCTGGGTCGAGAGCGAGGTTGGCGTCGGGTCCTCGTTTCGCGCGCGGTTCCCCACCTGCGAGGCGCCGGGCTGAGTTGCTTGGATGAGTTACGCGTAGGGGCACCCCAGGCGCATCTCACGCAGCCAAAGGGACTCTCCATATTCTGCGCGGCCAGAACCTGGCCGGTCGAGTTCGGAATCGCGCTCGCCCCCTGCGCAGACTTGCAGCATAGGGGAGGTCGACCAAGCCTGGCAACATCCCGGGAAATGGCGACAGTGTCGAAGACCGGCTTTCCTGACCTCCCCATCGATCCTCTCCGCGGCGAGGCCATCGACAACCGAGACCTGCTCGGCCTCGATCAGCACGCGGCGGCGCTGGCTGGATTCATCGAAATGTGCAGTATGCCCATGACGATCGGCATTCAAGGGGACTGGGGCTCCGGCAAGACATCGCTCATGAACCTCGTGCGCGCCAAGCTCGGGAACGGCAAGGCGCTCAATGTCTGGTTCAACACCTGGCAATATGCGCAGTTTGGCAACGAGGAGCAGCTGGCCAGCTCGATGCTGGTCAACTTGATGCAAAAGATCAAGCTCCAGGGCAAGGCGTCGAAGAAGGTCTGGCACAACGCCAGCCGCTTCATTCGCGCCGTCGTCCAAGCCTCCGAGCTGCGCAAAGGCGGATTCACCTTGCAGGGCCAGAGCCTGGTCGACGCGCTCGAAGGCCGTGGCGAGGTCGACGACGCCGGACTGTTCGAACAGATGAAGGCGGACTTCGCCGAGGTCATCAGCGACATTCTCCTGCAAGGTCGCGAGAAAGGAAGCGTAGAACGAGTCGTCATCTACATTGATGACCTCGATCGCCTCGCGCCGAGCAAGGCCGTCGAGTTACTCGAGGCCGTCAAAAATCTCATTGATGTCGAGGGCTGCGTGTTCGTGCTCGCCATTGACTATGATGTGGTGATCCGCGGCCTTCGTCAGCGCAAAGGCTACGACACCGGTGAGTTCCGGGAGAGTGAGGGCAAAAATTTTTTCGACAAGATCATCCAGGTCCCGTACCGGATGCCGGTCGAGCGCTACACCACGCACGTGTTTCTGCAGAGCCACTTTGAGCGGGTCTACGGAGAGCTGTCGCCAGCGGCCAGCGCGTTCTTCGAGAAGTCCGCGACCGAGCTGATCCAGCTGTCGGTTGGCAACAACCCACGAAGTCTCAAGCGCGCCCTCAACATTCACTCGCTATTCTCGCACCTCATGCGAATTGGGCGAGATGACGTCGCCGACGCCGAGCGCCTCGTCACCCTGGTGTTCGCGTGCATGCAGGTCTCGCTACCGCAGATGTACTCATTGCTCGCCAAGCAGGATGTTCCGTTTCGTGTCCTCGTGACACTGGGCGATCCTGGGATCTACGGGCTGCTCGGACAGAGCGACGAGTCCGACGCGTTCGAGCATGTCGCCACACGGCTCGGTGATCGCCTGCGACGATTGCAGCGACACGTGGACGATGACGACGATGATGAATATGGAACCGGCGAGATCCAGGCGCTCGCCACAGATCTTCGCCGGTTCACCGCGGCCACTGATACGGGCATGCACAAGCGCATGCAGAGGCTCGCCCTCGTCGCGCTGCAAGCCGTCGACCTCAACGGCGATGGCGTCTACTCACCCCAGGAGTTCGAGATCCTCAGGACCGCGCTGAGCGTGACGTCATCGACCTCCGTCGAGGCCGAGAGCAGCAAAGACGTCGAGGCTTCGCCGGCTCGGGGGCGGCGAAACGTCGGTTTCAAGGAGCTCGCCGAGACCATGAGCAGCTTTGCAGAGCGGCCCGATTTGGTGTTTTGGGACCCCGTCGCCGAGGAGTTTGATCAAGACATTCGGCGCACGCCCGACTACGACAATGAAATCTCCCGACTTCGCGTGATCGTCGACGGAGTCTCGGTTCCACTCAAGGAGGAGACCCTTCGTGTCCTGCAGATGCTCGAGGAGCGAGGGTTTCGTGAGCTGACGACACGAGAGCACTCGCAGCGCATCAACCCGTCCAGCTACTGGGTTGTCGATGGCGACGACGAAGAGCGGACCGTTGCGATGCTCCGCGACGAATGGAAGAGCTCGACCAACGGTCCAGACACACGCTCCGACTCTGGACGGGCTCGCTACGATGCTCGGGTGCTCCAGTATTTGCGCAGCCGCGGGGGCGAGTTTGTCCCGGCGCGCGAGGTCCAAGAGCACGTTGGCGGCAACAAGCCGCAGGTACGTCGGGCGCTCAATCGCTTGATTGAGAGCGGCGAGGCGACCTACACGGGGCGAGCCCGTGGAACTCGCTACGCATGCACGTGAGCGCCCGCTTGGGGCAGTAGGCCCACGTGACGACATTGGGGGTCGTGTGTCCCTGACTGAGCTCGAACCTCGGCGTCTCAACGCCGCCGAGATCGACGCTCCCAACCCGCAAAGCCGAGCAGCGCGAACACGGCGAACACCGACTCGGGCGCGCCCCCGTCCCCGCCGCTCGAGCAGCTGCAGCCCACTTGTTCGCAGTTGGGGTCCTCGCGCCGACGTCGATCGTCCGGCAGCGCCGTCCACTCGAGCTCGACGCTGCTGACCACCTCGCCGATCCGTGCCTCGATGGTCGCGCTGTCGCTGCGCGCGACCTTGGGCGAGTCGCTGCAGATGTCCTCGAGCGCGAGCCGCTCGCCGAAAGCCGTCAGCGCCAGGTTGCCCTGCGTCAGCGTCCACTCTACCGGTGGCCCGACCACCCGATGCCCTGCTGCATCGCGCGCGACCGCGACGACGTGCCGCGGCGTCCCCCACTCGCGCGGACCGGCGTCCTCGCGGGCATACGTGGCCACCAGCTCGAGTTCGGTGATCTGCTCGACACCGACGGCCCGCACCCGCGGCATCTGCATTTCGTGCCCGGCAATCTCGAGCGTTGGCTCGACGTCCAAGCCTGACGGGACGACCGGTGTCTCCGCGTCTGGATCCGCCATCGCTACCGCAGCGAATTCGGGATCCGCGATCACCTGCGCGACCGAGTAGCGCACCTCGACGCGCTCGCCGAGCGCCGGCTGCAGCAACACCGGAGCGGCGGTGAAGGGCTGACCGCTCGTGACCAACAGCTCGTCGAGCGGGGCGTCGAAGTGATCTGGAAATGCGCCCTCCGGCCCGGGTTCGACCCAATCGACCGCGATCCTCGCGCCAGCTTCGGGGACCCAGCGGGCGGTGACGTCCTGCGCGTCAACGCCAATGATCGCATAGCGATCGGGCCCAAGCTCGGCGAGGACGTCGGTGTTGGCCGGGCACGCGATCGAGGGCTGAGCAGCTCGACGGCGCCCTCTCCGGCCGCGGTCACGCGAAAGTAGGACGGCTCGTATTCGTCGAGGACGCCGCTGCCGGCCCGACCCACGCACTCGATGCCCCCTTGATCGCCATCAATCTCGCCCTCGACCGCAAGATCTGCGATCTCCACATAGAACTCGGTACCGACCAGAACCCGGCGGCTCTCGTGGCCCAGGAGGTCGTACAGACTGGGCTGGACCCAATACTGGCCATTGTCGCTCAACTCCCGGCCGTCGCAGTTTGTGCCACATCCGCTGAGCAACACGACCAGGACCAGGGGCGCCCGATGGCTGATGGAGTTCATCATGATCCGCAGAGTAGTGTGAACGCCGGAGGGCGCCATGTGGCGATCTGAAACTCGTGATGTGTGCCTCAGGTCAGCTCACGGCTGACGGCGACGAGCCTCCTTACGGGGGGCCACACATGCGCCCGCGCACAGCCAACCCCGACGAGCGAAGCGACAACCGTCGGCGAGCTGCCAAGCCGTTCGTGGAGGTCACAACGTGCTTGACCGGGCCCGACCGACTGGCCCAGAGTACAGGCGTGCGCCGCTTCGAATTCAAAGACAGTCGCTCATACAAGTTCTGGGAGATCGAGGTCGATGGCGTGAGCTTCACGGCCCGCTACGGCAAGGTCGGCACCGACGGTCAGACCCAGACCAAGAGCTTCGCCAGCGCAGACAAGGCCGCGGCCGCGGCCGAGAAGAAGATCCAAGAGAAGGTCCGCAAGGGCTACGCCGAGGTCGGATCGGCGCCCGCGAGCCCGGCCAAGCAAGACGCCGCCGAGCCCGAGCACGACTTCGCCGTGCTCGCCGACAAGCTGCAGGCAGCCGGCGATCCCTGGGGTCAGCGGATCGCCCTGTCGATCGCCCACGCGGCCACCGGGTCCAAGTCGCCCGAGCGGCGCAAGCTCGCCAAGGCGCTCAAGGAGCTCGAGCGCGAGCACGCCACCCACTTCTTTGGTGCGGCCCTGCAGGACCTCATGACCGAGGACGGGTTCGAGAAGGTCGCCCGCCTGACCTGGGAGTTCGGCTACATCAAGCGGGCCAACGTCGGCTCGCCCGAGTACGACTTCGACGGACCCGACGCGGGAGAGGTGCTCGCGGCGATCATGGCCTCGCCGGCCAGTGAGTACATCGAGCAGCTCACCGTCGGGCTCACCGACTGGGAAGGCGGGGGCCTGGTGGATGCCCATCGAGCGATCGCCAAGGGCATCGTCCACCCGCGCCTCGAGACCGTGTTCATCGGGGACTTTCACGCCGAGCAGCAAGAGATCTCGTGGGTCAGCCACGGGGACATCAGCGGGCTGTATGCCAAGGCCCCGAACCTCCGAACCCTGCGGCTGCGCGGGGTTGGGTTCGACCTCGGCGCGCTCGAGCACCCCACGCTCGCGCGGCTCGAGATCGAGTCCGGCGGCCTCCCCGAGGCCGCGGTCGTGAGCCTGGCCAAGGCCAAGCTGCCCGAGCTCGCCCACATGGAGATCTGGTTTGGCCGAACCGACTACGGTGGCACCACCAACATCGAGGCCCTGCGCCCGCTGTTCTCCACCACCACGCTGCCCAAGCTCAGGCACCTCGGACTGCAGAACTCGGAGATGCAAGACGAGATCGCCGTCGCGCTCGCAACGTCCAAGCTGCTCGCGCAGGTGCAGAGCGTCGATCTATCAATGGGCACGATGCGCGGCGCCGGGGTTCAGGCGATCATTGACAATGCGCCGCGCTTCAAGCACCTCAAGTCGCTGAACCTCGCCAACAACTACATCTCGTCGGTTCAGGCCACGCAGCTGCGCGCGGCGCTTGGCGATATTGTGAAGATCGGGCGGCAGGAGACGCCGGATGTCTACGACGGCGAGCAGTACTACTACACCACCGTCGGCGAGTAGCAGGGTCGGCGGCCGCGTCGACCGCCGCGGAGTCGTAGGCGGGTAGCGACTCGGCGGAGCGCACGTTCGGTGCTACTGTGCCTGCGCCATGAAGATCCAGATCCTCTACTGCGTACGCTGAAACTACCTCCCGCAAGCCACCGGTCTGGTGGCCGAGCTCGAGGCGAAGTTTGGTAGTGAGATCGAGGCGGAGCTCATCAAAGGCGATCGCGGCGCCTTCGAGATCACCCTCGATGGCGAGCTGATCTACAGCAAGCTCAAAACCCATGCATTCCCGCGCTACGCAGAGATTCCCGCCCTCGTGCTGGACCGGATGTAGCTACTCGATCTAGCGCGGCAGCGCTTCGCGCATGGCCTGCGCGGTCTCGAAGCGATCTTCCTTCGCCTTGTTCAGCGCCCGCAGCACGAACCCATCCCACGCCGCGTCCAACCCGGGCCGCAGCGCGCTCGGTGGGATCGGCTGCTCGGTCGCCTGCGCGAGGCTGACCCCGATCGGCGTGTCCCCGGTAAACGGCGGGCGCCCCGTGATCGCGTGATAGGTCAGGGCCCCGAGCGCGTACAGATCCGTGCGCCCGTCCAGGTTGCCGCCCTTGATCTGCTCGGGCGCCATGTACTCGGGCGTGCCCAGCAGCATCCCGGTCGCGGTCATGCCCTCGAGATCGGCGACCCGCGCGAGCCCAAAGTCGATGATCTTCACGCGCTGATCCGGAGTCACGATCACGTTGGCTGGCTTGAGATCCCGGTGGATCACGCCCTGCGCGTGAGCAGCCGCGAGGCCCTCGCAGATCTCCGAGATATAGCCGCGCACGCGCTCGAGCGGCAGCACCGAGTGGCGGCTGATCAGCTGCGCGAGCGACTGGCCCTCGACGAACTCCATCGACAGGAACAGGTGGCCCTGGTCATCGCCGACGTCATGGATCTTGACCACGTTCGGGTGCGTGATCCGTCGGGCCGCGCTGGCCTCCCGACGCAGGCGATCGCTGGCGCTTGGATCGAGCAGCGCCATGCCGTGCATGATCTTGAGCGCGACCTTCTCGGTCAGCCGCTCGTCGTTGGCCAGGTACACCGCGCCCATGCCCCCATGACCGAGGCTGCGCTCGATCACGAAGCGATCACCAATTCGCTGGCCGGGCTCGAGCGAGAACAGCGGCTTGGCCGGAGCGACCCGCGTTGCCGCAGCTGAGCTACCACCAGCCCCGGCCCCCGAGATGACCCCGTGGATCGCCTTGGTCGCGGCGTCACCGAGCTGCAGCTGATGAGACGCCAGCCGGTTGAGCTTGGCGTTGAGCTCGAAGTCGACGCTGCACACGATCGTCTCGAGGTGCTGTACCCGGCCCTCGAGCTCCTTGACGTAGGCGTCTCGGTCGCTGGCGGCCGCGAGCATCTTGGGGTCGCCAGCGGCGTTGCCCGTGCCGATCTTCGCCATGCGCTCCTTGTGCGTCATGGCCATCATGCGCCACAGCGTGATCGAACCAAAGATGATCGCGAGGATAAAGACGGGGGTCATGGCGAGTCCAGCACGAGATCCGGATCAGGCGGTGCCGGCCGGCGGCAGCTCGGTCGCCAACACCCGCTCGGTCTGGGCCTTGCGAAACGCCAGATAGCGGTCGCGCAGCTCGGGGTCGGACAAGCTCATGATCGCAACGGCCAACAGCGCCGCGTTCTTGGCTCCCGCCTTGCCGATCGCCAGGGTCCCAACCGGGATCCCCGCGGGCATCTGCGCCGTCGACAACAGCGCGTCGAGCCCGTCGGTCGACCAGCCCTTCATGGGGATTCCCAGCACGGGCAGGTGGGTGTGCGCCGAGATCACGCCGGCGAGATGGGCGGCCCCACCCGCCGCGCAGATGATCACCTGCAGGCCCCGCTCGGCCGCCGTCTGCGCGTACTCACCCGCGGCGTCCGGACTGCGGTGTGCCGAGAGCACCCGTGCCTCGTTGCCAACGCCGAGTTCGTCGAGGGTCAGCGCCGTGTGTTGGACCGTCGGCCAGTCCGACTCGCTGCCCATCAGAATACCTACGCGAATTGCTGCTTTGTCGTTCATGCTCGTCACCGGGCTGGCCGGAGATTATGCGGCGGCCGACGCGACGGCAAGGCCGTGGTATGCCGGCGCCATGCAGCTGCACTCGGTCGAAGGCAACACCCAAAAGCTCGATGGCGGCTCGATGTTTGGCAATTGCCCGCGGGTCCTGTGGGAGCGCTGGGCGCCCGCCGACGAGAAGCACCGGATCGATCTCGCGTGCCGCTCGCTGCTGGTGCGCGACGGAGATCGCACGATCCTGCTCGAGACCGGGATCGGGGCGTTCTTCGAGCCCAAGCTGCGCGAGCGCTACGGGGTCCAGGAGTCGGAGCACGTGCTGCTGGCCTCGCTCGCCGAGCTCGGCGTCACGCCCGAGCAGGTCGACGTGGTCGTGCTCTCGCATCTGCACTTCGATCACGCGGGCGGGCTGCTGCGCGCGTGGGCACAGACTGAGGGCAAGCTCGAGCTGGCGTTTCCGAACGCCGCCTACGTGGTCGGTAGCGAGGCATGGGACCGGGCCCAACACCCGCACCCGCGCGACCGTGCCAGCTTCATCCCCGGGCTGTGCGAGCTGTTGCAGGGCACCGGTCGACTCGAGCTCGTTGGCACCGAGCGCAGCGCCACGCTCGGGCCGGCGTTCTCGTTCTCGTTCTCGCAAGGCCACACGCCCGGCCTGATGCTGACTCGCGTCGAAGGCCCGCGCGGGCCGGTGACCTTCATGGGGGACCTCATCCCCGGGGTGCCGTGGGTCCACCTGCCGATCACCATGGGCTACGACCGCTACCCCGAGCTGCTCATCGAAGAGAAGCAGGCCATGCTCGAGCGCGTGGTCGCCGAGGGCGGGTGGGCGTTCTTCACCCACGATCCGGCGGTCGCGGCCGCGACGATCAGCCGCGACGACAAGGGCAAGTTCAGCGCTGCCGAGACGCTCGCGCGCGTGGCCTGGGACGCGACGTCAGACTGATCGGCGCGCTACAGCGTGATCCCGAGCTCGCTGGCTTTGTCGCGGATCTTCGCCAACAGCGGCGCTCCCGTCTCACCCGCCGCGAGCGCGCGCGCGTAGGCGCTGGCGAATAGCCGCTCCCCGCCGGCCTCGCGCCCCGGGACCTGCAGCAGGATCTCTGCGAGCCCGAGCTCCGGATCGGCGACCATCGCTGGCGGGGCCTCGATCGTCGCGTAGGTCGGCAGCGCGTGCTCGAAGCTGGCCTGAGCCAGCTCGGGGTCCCCGGCGCTCGAGTGACGCACGACCGCCCGCAGCCAGCTCGGAACCGACGAGCCCTTGGGCGGCGGCTCGAGCTCGCCTGCGATCACCGGCCGTAGAGCCCCTCGAACAGCGCCACACAAAGCGCGAACTGATCCGCCCGCGCGCGCGCGGGAGGATCTCTGGATCAGCGAGGGCCGAGCGGCCCTCGCTGATCACGCGACTACTTGCCCTTGCTCGAGTTCTTGGCCTGCTCCATCGCGATCTCGCGGATCGCCTCGAACGAGGTCGAGTTCGACGCGCCCTCTATCGCCTTGACCGCCAGGTCTTGGGCCTGGCCGAGCGCGGTGTCGAGCTGGTTCGACAGCGCCTCGATCTGCCCGGCCTGCTTGCCCAGCGTCTCCTCGAGGCTGGCGATGCGCAGCTCGTAGACCCGCCGCTTGCCGTCGGTGTCTTTCTTGGTCAGCTCCGCCGCGGACTTGGTGTCGCGCCGGGCGATGCCCAGACCGACCGACTCGCCGCGCTTGCGCGCCTCGGCCAGCGCGGCGTCGAGACCGGCGGCCTCCTCCTCGAGCGTGTGCAGCTCGGCCTCGCGCTCGGCGACCGCCTTCTCACGGGCGGCCCACCCGGCTTGCGCAGCCTCGCGCTGGTTGCTGAGCTCGGCCGTGAACGCCTTGGCCGCCTGCGCGCGCTCGTCCTGCTCTTGCCTGCGGCGCTGGTCGAGGTCGTACTCGTAGCCCTCGGCCTCGCGGGCGCGGACCTGGTCCTGCTCGGCGGCCTGCTCGGCGACCTGTTGCTCGTGCGCGGCCTTTTGCTTGGCCCACTGCTCGCGCTTCTCGTTCAGCGCTTTCTTGGCGGCCTCGGTGTTGCTGGACAGCTCGTCCTTGGCGGCGGCGGCCCGCTGGTCATAGCTCTCGATCAACTTGGCGAGCGCGCCCTCGGCCGCGTCGACCTCGTAGAGTCGCTGCAGCTGACTGCTGAGCGCGTTGACCTGGGCCTGAAGCCCCAGCAGGGTCGTGGCCTCCGCCGTCAGGCGCCGCTGCAAGCTGTTGGTGTGCTCACCGATCCGCGAGCCAATCCCCGACAGCTGCGCGCCGAGACTGCCGCCGATCGGCAGCGGCGCGTCGCTGGCCTTGACCAGCGCGGTGCTCGTGGGTGCGGGCGTCGCCGCCGCCGGCTTCCCACCCTTCTCGAGCGCCTTGTAGGCCTTGGCCAGCTCCTTGTAAGCGGCGAGGATCGTGGCCTTGGTGTCGCGGCTGTTGAGGTCCTTGATCGGGCTAGTCACGGGTCACCTCACGCGAGTTCTTGAGCGCTTCGCTTGCGAGCTTCTGGGCCTGACTGAGCGCGGCGCTCAGGCGTGTCGACAGCTCCTGCAGCTGCCCGCTCTGATCACCGATGCGAGTCTCGAGCGTCTTGATCTTCAGCTCGAACACCTCGATGTCGGCCGCTGCGTCGCGGGCCGCGAGCTCGGCTTCGTGCTTGGCGTCGCGGTTGACCGCGGCGATCGCCTGGTCCCGGGCCTGGGTCTCGGCCTTGGCCAGCGCCTCGTCTCGGCCGGCGACCTTGGTCCGCAGCGCCGCGATGTCGTCGGCGCGCAGGTCGAGCGTGGCCTCGCGGGCGCCCCAGTCCTTCTCCTTGGTCGCGGTCTGCTCGGCGAGCTCGCGCTCGAGGTCGCGCCTGGCCTGCGCGTTGTCGTTGGCGGTGAGCTTGTCCTGCCGCGCCAGCTCGTAGCCGTGGGCCTCGTCGGCGCGCTTGCGGTCAGCGTCGCGGCGCGCGGTGAGCTCGGCGAGCTCGCTCTCACGCGTCGCCGCCTCGCTGGCCCAGCGCTCGCGGGTCTGGGCGATCTCGGCGTCGAGCTCGGTCAGCTGCTCGGCGCTTCGGGCCTGCAGCTCGGCGAGCTTCTGCGCGTGCTCTCGCTCGAGCAGCGCCAGGGCCTCGGCGGCGATCGTCAAGTTCTCGAGCTCGGCGACGCGCCGACGCTCGATCTCGATCGCCCGCTGCACCTGCCCGACCTTGCCGGACTCGCTCTCCATCCGATCCGAGAGGTCCTCGAGCGCCTTCGAGAACTCGAGCTGAAGCTCGGCGAGGCCCTTGACGATATTGTCGACGGTGTAGCCGGAGGCTTGCTCGACGACTTCGCGATCACGACCGCGCTCGGCCGCCTCCGCCCGGGTCTCGATGTTGCCCGCCAGCTGGCGGTGGGCGCGAAGCAGAGAAGAGAACGCTTTTTCGATGTCTTCTCGCGACTTGGGTTCTGTACTACTCATTCGATCTGAACTCCGTGGGTTGTTACGACGCGGCATTCTAGAGCGACACCTCGCGAGATCCCATGGGAACTCGCGCCCTGATCGGTTAAAATGCGGCTTTGAGCAGGGGCGAACCCGCCCCCGAGCGTCCATGCACGTCAACGGAGCCGACCCCACGTCGGGTGCGAGTGGCCCCAATCACTCGCGAACCTGACTGTATGCCTGAGCCATATTATATTGCACGCATAATACAGTTTCACTTCGTCTCGGGCCGCGGCTAGCTTGTCCTCATGCCTGCCCACGAGCGTTCCTTGGTCTGTGTCGCCCTGTTTGGCCTCGTTTTCGCCGCCTGTGTGGACCGAGCGGGCATCGACGAGCTCGACGAGCTCGACTCCGGCACCGAGGAGACCACGGCCACGGCCACCGACACGGGCGACGCCGACACGGGGGACACGGACACCGACACGGGGGACACTGGCGACACCGACGGACCGGATACTGGTGACACCGACACCGGTGAGCCGCTCCCGGAGAGCTTCTGTGAGCAGTCGTGCGCGGTGCTCTCAGCCGACAGCTGCCTGACCGAGGACGCGTGCCTGACCTACTGCGAGGACGAGTCGCTCGGTTGGGACCCGGCCGTCGGCCAGGCCTTTGCTGCCTGCGCCGCCACCAACCCCCTGTGCTTCCAGTCCGTCGAGGGCTGCATGCTCGCCGAGCTGCACCCTCCCGGCTCCCCGATCTCGATTCGGATCGACGGCGCCGGCTTCGACGCGCACGAGGGCATGCCGATCCGGGTGTGGGGCGACCCCGACGTCGACCCGCAGTTCGCAGGCGAGGCGACGGTCGTCGACGGCGCGTTCAGCTTTGCGTGGGCCGAGCCGGTCCAGATCTTCGATGTCT
Organism: Enhygromyxa salina; assembly: GCF_002994635.1. Taxonomy (GTDB): domain Bacteria; phylum Myxococcota_A; class Polyangia; order Nannocystales; family Nannocystaceae; genus Plesiocystis; species Plesiocystis salina_B. The sequence continues at coordinate 23,941 of NZ_PVNL01000147.1, forward strand.
TCGGTCCGCTGTTGCTCGCCTACATCGACGTCGATGACGACGGCAGCTGTGATGGCGACATCGACGTCGCCGCCTCGCTGAACACCGCGTGGAACGGGGACCTGCTCGACCCCGTGTTCGAGGTCTCCATGGTCGCCCCGCTCGACCCGGCCGCGTTCGTGTGTGACTTCGTGCCCTGACCGGGGGCGCCGGGATGGTGATAGAATTGCGCCTTCATGCGTGACCCTGACGTACTACGTACCCACTGGTTGCGCGCAGCCATCACGGCCGCCTGCCTGGTCCCCGCAGTGGGCTTCACGACTGGCTGCGCGGACGAACCCGGGGTCGCCGACACCGACGGGACGGGCAGCGAGAGCGAGACCGGCACCGACGATACCTCGACCAGCTCGACCGACGGGGGCACCGAGCCTTCGCCGGCCGCGATGCAGTTCTCCGAGGTCATGTATCACCCGGTCCTCGAGCAGGCCTTCGTCGATCGTCACGAGTTTGTCGAGATCCACAATCCCGGCGCGGAGTCGGTGGAGCTCGGTGGCTGGCGGCTCGACGGTGGGGTCGACTTCAGCTTTGCCCCCGGGACCAGCATCGACGCGGGCGGCTACCTGGTGATCGCCAGGGATCCTGCCGCGTTGCTGGCGATCGGCTCCTACGCGCTCGATCCGTCACAGGTGGTCGGCCCGTACCAAGGTGAGCTCGAGAACGGCGACGAGTTCCTGATCCTGCGCCGGGACGACGACACGATCGCGGACACCATGGGATACGACGACGGGTTCCCCTGGCCGATCGCCGCCGACGCGCTCGGTGCAGGCGAGAGCTGGCTGGCCCCCGAGCTGTTGCCGCTCGAGGATCACCGCTACCGCGGGGTCTCGCTCGAGCGCGTGAGCCTGTCCGTGTCGGGCGACGAGGTCGGCAACTGGACCGCGTCCGAGCTCGATGATCCGTCGCCGGGTCGCGCGTTCGCGGGTCTGCGCGCCGAGCCCCTGCCGATCCTGATCCGCAAGGACACATCTACCGCGTCTCCAGATCCCCTGATCCGCGAGGGCGAAGCCGTCACCCTGGACCTGGAATTCAGTGAGTTCGGCGCGCTCAGCGATGTTCGCGTCGACTACTTCGTGGACGACGTCGAGGTCGCGGGCGAGCCCGTCGCGTCGCTGGCCGTATCCGACGCCGAGTTTGTCGGGCGCACCGTCGCGGTCGAGCTCCCTGGCCAGGCCGCGAACAGCATCGTGCGCTACCGCGTGTTCGCAGATCGCGGCGCCGGGGTCGAGCTGGTGTCCCCGCGGCCCAGCGACCCGAACGACTATCACGCCTACTTCGTGAGCCCCGTGGTCGACTCGGACGCGCGCGTGTATCAGCTGTTCTTGGCCAGCGATCAGTGGGCGCAGATGTGGACCAACATCGAGGCCGGCCGCGAGCAAGGGTGCGAGGCGTCGCCAACCTGGAACGATCGGGTGCCCGGCGTGTTCGTGTATGAGGGCCAGGTCCACGATGTCCAGGTTCGCTATCAGGGTAGTCGGTGGAATCGCTTCAACGGCCCCGACGTGGACAATTGGCCCCACGCAGGCCCGAGCGCGCCGTCGCCTCTGCGGGGGTTGAGCTACCGGATCGCGTTTCCGCGCTATGACCGGTTCGAGGGTCGCAAGGTCCTGGCGCTGAACAAGCTGACGCAGGGCTGCCCAGGGCTGAGCTCGGCCGTGGGCTTCGAGCTGTTCCGCCGAATGTCGCTCCCGGCCTCCGTGACCAGCTTCGCGCGGCTGCACATCAACGGCGGGTACTTTCGATACATGCTGGAGATCGAGCGGCCAGGCGAAGAGATGATGGAGGCGTACCACGAGGCCATGGCCGCCGATCCGCTGAACGTCGAGCCGGTCGGCCACCTGTTCAAGTCGGTCGGGCTCAACGCCGACGCCGGGCCGTTTGGCTGGGGTGACGGACGCCCGCTCGCGGAGTCGTGCGGACATGACATCAACACGCGCTACGCCGCCACCTACGACCGCAAGACGCACACCTGGGACAACCACGCCCAGCTGATTGCCATGCTCGAGGAGCTCGACAGCTACCGCGATCCGTTTGACGGGTCGATCGACGTGCTCGCCACGCAGCTGTACCTCGAGGAGCACTTTGACGTCGAGGCCATGCTCGACCACATCGTCATCATGAACTGGAGCATCCCGTTTGATGACTACTTCCAGAACTACTTTCTGTATCAGCGACGAAGCGACGCCCGCTGGTCGATGGTCGCCTGGGACCTCGATCAAAACTTCGGACCGTGGGCGGCAGGGACGGGCTCGGGTCCGCAAGCGTCGATCTTCGGCGGCCGCAACGGCCAAGACGTGGCCGGTGGTATCGACGCCAACCGCAGCGGCTGGTGGAATCGCGTGAAGGACTCATTCTTGCGGGCGTACGAGGACGAGTACATCGACCGCATGAAGATGCACGCGGGGCTCACGCTGCACCCCGATGAGGTCGCGGCGATCGTCGATGAGATCGTGGCGGCCTATGACATCGAAGAAGCGAATGCGGCAGCGAGCTCGCCGAGCTGCGACATCGACGGCGCAGCGGCCCAATTCAAGGCGTTCGCTGCGGCTCGGCATGCGTATGTGATCGGGACGCCAGCGGCGGATCTTGTCGACTGGTGAGCTCAGCGCCCGAAAACGGGACGTCGCCGGTCAGCCATGGCGCTGGGTGTTGATGCGCGCGGACGCCAGGCGTGACCGCTTGGACGTCGTGCTCCGCGTGGACGACGGTCTCGTCATCCGTGCGCAGGCCCCGGAGCATGGCGAGAGAGATCTCCGTTGGTGGGTCGAGCGACACCGCGGGTTGATCGAGCCGCGCGGAGTCCCGGATCAGCGCCCAGTTGCGCCCAGTCCGTTCGAGCGTTCGCTCGAGCCTTCGTTCGACGTTGGTCTCGGTCTTCCCAATCCGGCGAATGTCGAACACATCGCCAAAGTAGGCGCTGCGGTGACGTCGCTGGCGCAACGCCTCGAGCAGCGGCGCACCGTTCCACAGCTGCGTGAGGTCGTCCTTGACGATGTTCCCGACATAGACGTCGTCGCTCAAGACCTCCTTGAGGTGAATCGACGTGTAGCAGCGCCCGGTCGGATCGATCCGCAACGTTCGGTCTGGAGACCGCACCAACCACGGCAACGACTCCCACAGCCGCGCCCGCGCGACGACGGACCGCGGGCCAACGATCGGCCTCCACGCCGGGTCGGCCGGGCGGACGAGGCCGTCTGCGATCGCCTGGGCGAACTGCTCGTAGGCGCGCGCCATGTCGTCGTCGTCAGGTACCAGAGAGGTCGCGCTCCGGGCTCGGCCGGCCGCGTACAGCGGTGAGATGCACCACGAGACCGGCCACCTGCTCAGGAGCTTGGCGGTGTCATAGATGTGCGCGACGTTGTGCTTGCCGACGATCGTGCCGACGGTCACCGGGATCCCATACGCGGTCAGGGCCTCGAGCGCGGCGGTGACCTGCCTGAAGTTGCCCTTGCCCCTCAGCTGGTCAGCGATCGCGGGGTTCGGCCCGTCCAAGGTGGTGTGCAGCGCGGTGAGATTGTGGAGCTCCGACAGCCCGCGCGCAATCTCGCTCGAGAAGGTCGTCAGGTCCGAGGCGATCGCCAGGCCAAACGGGTAGGCGTCGGCGTCACGCAGAATATCGAGGCAGTCGGCGCGGGTCAGCGGGTCACCACCGGTAACGCGAAGCTGACACACGCCTGCGTCGGCGAGCTTGGCGAACACCGATTGATATGACCTTTGGGACAGCTCACCGTGGACCGCGACGTCTGGCCTGGCGTCGTAGGCACAATAACTACACCGCCGCATACACTTGAGCGTGAGCTCGAGTTCGACCCCCAGCGGGGTGTGCAGACGATCGGGCTCGAAGTCATGGATATCGCGAAAGAACGCCCGACCGGGATTGGCGCCAACCGACCGCGGCACGGCAATCTGCTGATCGTGGAGTCGCTCGATGAATCGTGGATCCGGTCGAAAGATCGGTGATGGCTGCCCGCCCGGGCTCACCAGGGCTTCTATTGAGAGCGCGGCGGCGTGATTGTAGAACCGGGCTTGCTTGGAGCGATGGCTGAACAGGATGCCGCCAAACCACTCCCTGCGGTAGCTATACTCACTCGACAATGTCAGCTGGATATCGTTGGCAATCATCGGCTATCGCGACAAGCTACCATCTTCGGGGCGCGGGTTGAGCAGATACCGGGACCGGGACGGCTGCAAAGCGTACATCATGGACCAAGCGGTACGTGCATAGTTTGCCGTGGCAGGCCGCGGCCGAGTTCGGTGCCGCTCGGGCCGTCTTCGCCGACGCGGCGGCGGGCCCCGACGGTCGTCCTGACCGCGCATCCGTCACCAGCGCCGCCCCGTCGCGTCTCCCTACGTTAGTCGAACCAGCTCCGCGCCCGCCGGCCGTCACAGCCCGTGGTCGTAGGGCGCCTCGCCCTCGCGGTTCTTGCGGTCCAGCCGGTACAGCCACGGGTACAGGCGGTACGCCATGTAGATGATCCCCGCCCACATGAGGGCGAACACGATGATCATTCCAGTCGCTCCGGGCACGGTGCCCATGTATAGCACGCGGCCCCCGGAGCCAAAACCGAACGACGACAGGCGCGGGTGGGGTTTTTGGTCGGTTGTGGCGCCCGCACCTACAGGAGCCCCTGGCCCGCGCCTATACTCCCGCCCCATGCGTCCAGACGCCCTCGCCCAGGAAGTCGCCAAGCTGCTCGCGCCGCTGATCCCGGAGGCCGCCGGCCTCGACGTCGACGCGGTCGCGGCTCTGCTCACGCCGCCGCCCAAGCCCGAGCTCGGCCACTTCGCGTTCCCCTGCTTTCGGCTGGCCAAGGCGCTGCGCAGCGCGCCGCCGAAGATCGCGGCCGAGCTCGCGGCCGCCATCGCGGCGCTCGGCGACAACCCGCTCATCGCAACCGCGACCCCGGCCGGGCCCTACCTCAACCTGGATCTGCACGCGCACGAGGCCGCGCGTCACCTGTTGGCGCCCTGGGCGAATGGCCAGCGACCCGCGTTCCCGAGCTCGGGCCCGAGCTCGAACCAGAAGGTCATGATCGAGTACTCGCAGCCCAACACCCACAAGGGGTTTCACGTCGGGCACATGCGCAACCTGTGCCTGGGCGACTGCCTGGTGCGGCTGCTGCGAGCGACCGGCAGCGAGGTCGTCGCCGCCAACTACCTCGGTGACGTCGGGACCCACGTGGCCAAGTGCCTGTGGGGGCTCGAGGCGCTGGTCAGCGGAGACCCGCCCACACAGGCGCGCGGCGAGTGGCTGGGCCAGGTGTACTCGCAGGCCGCGATCCAGCTCGAAGACTGGGACGAGGCTGGCAAGGCCGGCGACGAGGCCGCGGCGGCCCAGTACACGGCCGCGCGCGAGCGCATGAGCGAGATCCTGCGCGGCATCGAAGCCCGCGACCCGGCCTACCACGACCTGTGGATGCGCACCCGGCAGTGGTCGCTCGACGAGTTCGAGCAGATCTACGCCTGGTGCGGCGTCGAGTTCGACCGGGTGTTCTACGAGAGCGAGGTCGACGAGCCCGGCCTGAAGCTGGTCGACGAGTTCCTCGCCAAGGGCGTGTTTGTGGAGAGCCGCGGCGCGGTCGGGATCGAGAACCCCGAGATCGAACACATGCCGTTCTTCATGCTGCGCAAGAGCGACGGCACGGGGCTGTACGCGACCAAGGATCTCGCGCTCGCGCGCATGAAGTTCGAGGAGTTTGGGATCGACCGCTCGATCTACGTGGTCGACGCCCGCCAGAGCGACCACTTCAAGCAGGTGTTCTTGACCCTGAAGAAGATGGGCTTCGATCAGGCGGAGCTGTGCGAGCACGTCGGCTACGAGATGGTCGAGCTGCCGGACGGCGCGATGTCCAGCCGCAAGGGCAACGTGATCCTGTTTCGGGCCCTGCGCGAGCAGCTGGGCGCGTCACTCGAGGCCAACTATTTTCACAAGTTCACCGACGAGTGGACACGCGAGCAGATCGACACCGCCCTGCACCAGGTCTCACTCGGCGCGATCAAGTACGGCATGCTCGCGCGCGACAACAACCAGAAGATCGTGTTCGACCTGGCCAAGTGGAGCGATGTGCAGGGTGGGGACGGCGGCGCGACCTTGCAGTATGTCTGCGCGCGCACGGCCTCGCTGCTGGTCAAGGCCCAAAACCGCGGCATGACCCTCGACGGCGCCGTGCGCAGCGGCGAGCGAGCGACCCAGGCCGGGACCTTGACCGAGGTCGCCGAGCGCGGGCTCATGCAGGCGTTGATCGCCCTGCCCGGCTCGATCGCCCAGGCTGCCCAGAGCCTCCGGCCGTCGATCCTGTGCAGCCAGCTGTACGCCGTCGCCAAGGCCTACAACCGGTTTCAGCAGGAGTGCAACGTGATCCACCAGGACGACCCCGAGGTCGTGCAGGCCCGCTTGTTGTTGGTGCAGGCGACCCGCGAGGCGCTGAGCTGGGGCTTGTCGCTGGTCGGCATCCCGGCGCCTGACCGAATGTGAGCTCGCGGCGGAGCTCGCATCCCCGGACTCACAGCAGCTTTAGCTGGCGAGTCTGCAGGCGCTCGCGGATCTCGTCCTCGACGATGTCGAGCCACCGCTCGCGCTCCGACGGCTGCAGCCGCAGGGCGCCCACGTAGCGCTCGTCGAGCTCTCGCAGCAGCCGCTCGTCGACCGCCCGCTGAAACGCGAGGTCGGTCGAGCGCATCCCGTCGGCGTGGGGAGCCTCGACGATCGGCACGTAGATCAGCCGGTCGTAGGTCCCCAGCCACCACGCCACCATCGCGTCGAGCCCAGCTTGGCGGCCGCCGGACAGCAGCAGGTACACGTAGTTGTCGAGCACGCTGCGATCACAGATCACCACCGGGTGGCGTGCCGCCGCGACCAGCTCGTCGGAGATCTGGGTGTGCAAGATCCACGACTGCGCGGCCACGGAGGTGCGCTCGTTGATCGGCAGCGGACAGCGTCGCGCGACCTCATGTACGATATCGAGCACCACGTCACGGGCCTTGAGCCGTGACGCCAGCCCGTAGCACAGCGTCGTCTTGCCGACGCCGTGGGTTCCAATGAAGCCGATCTTGAGCTCGTTCATCGTGCCTGGGTCTGCGACCGCCCAGATAGTAGCCGCTCCGCTCGATCTGGCGGCGAATTGACCTGGTACTGGCTCTCGTGGTCACCTGGACCGGTTATGTATCCCTGCTCGAGCTGCAATCGACACGTCCTCGAGGATGCCGCGGCCTGCCCGTTTTGTGGCACCACACTGCACGCGATCGGCTCGCCGTTGCGCTCGGGCATCGCCGGCTTCGCGCTGATCGCCGCCACGCTGCTCGGCACCAGCGCCTGCGCCCGCAACCCGAGCATGAGCGACGAGGGCAGCACGACGACGACCAACGGCGGCAGCTCGGACACCGTGTCGGACACGAGCCCCGAGTCCGACTCCGAGACCTCGACGATGGGCGACGGCGACGGCGACACGAACGACCAGAGCAGCGACGTGAGCCTGAGCTTCTACGCCTGCGCACCGGACGACGACTGGTGGATCAGCGACTGCGACCCGTTCGCGCAGGACTGCCCCGAGGGTGAGAAGTGCGTCCCCTATGCCAGCACCGGAGGCGAGTTCGACAGCAACAAGTGTGTGCCCATCACCGGTAGCCAGGCCCCGGGTGAGTCGTGCGTCTACGGCGGCAAGGTCGAGTCCACCGACGACTGCGACTCCACCAGCTTCTGCTTCCACGTTCAACAGATGGAGGGCATGGAGGTCGGCACGTGCACGAGTTTTTGCGAGGCCACCCCTGACGATCCGCTGTGTGGGTCCGGGAGCTCGTGCCTGATCGCCTACGATGGCACGTTCAGCCTGTGTCTCGCGAGCTGCCACCCGATCATGCAAGACTGCGTGGACGGGCAGGCCTGTCAGTGGTTTCTGGACCCGTTCGAGTTCTTGTGCGAGCTCGACGGAACCGGGGCGCCTGGTGATGGGTGCGACACCGTCAACTCGTGCGCGAGCGGCAACGTGTGTGCCGCCGCCGAGTTCGTGCCTGGTTGCCAGAGCGACAGCTGCTGCACGGAGTTTTGCGACCTCGAGGATCAGGGGTTCGTGTGTAGCAATCCGCAGACCGAGTGCGTGGTCTTCTTCGACGAGCCCGAGATGACGCCACCGGGTTACGAGACGGTCGGCGTGTGCGTACCCCCGCCTTAGTGAGGCTCGTGACCCCCAACTAGCTCTATTCCGGCTCGTGTGTGTGCAGAGCGCCGAGTCTGGGAGGGCCCACCGTCGATGTCCGGACTTGTGCACGCGCCGGCGACCGTCGACAATCGGACCGATGTTCGACCGAGTCGCCGCGCTGACGCTGCCGATGATGCTGTTGCTGGCCGCTGCTTGCGGTCCGCCAGGCGACGGCGCGGTCCCGTGTGGGCAGCTCGAGCCGCGCAACGATGATGAGGTCGCCCTGTGCAATGGGCTCGATCAGGCCGTGATCGCGCGCGTGGCCGTGCCCGAGGGCGAGCCGCCGTCAGGTGGTTGGCCGGGGGTGGTCGTCATGCATGGCTCTGGCGGGCTGTTTCTTGGCGGCGAGACCTGCACTGAGACGCTTCAGGATCAGTTTCGGATCTGGGCCGAGCTGCTCAACGCGCGTGGCTACGCTGTGGTCATGCCGGCGAGCTTCTACTCGCGCGGGTTCTGTGACTGGGAAGAAAAGCGGACGGTGCCGCGCAAGCTCGACGAGCATGAGCGGTTGGTCGTGCGCACCTTCGACGGCGCCGCGGCGGCGCAGTGGTTGTGCGATGATCCGCGCGTCGACTGCTCGCGCCTGGCCGTGCTTGGGTTCTCGAATGGGGCGTCGACTACGCTGATGATGCTTCACCAGGATCTTGGCGATATGGACGATCCGCGGCTGCGGACGCTGGCTGGGGAGATCCCGACCTTTGTGGGTGGGGTCGCGTATTATCCTGGGTGTGGGCTGCAGGGGGAGCTGGCCAATCGGCTGGCGGAGTCCGAGGTTGGTGAGTATTACTATCCTTATGTGCCGGTTTGGGTGCCGCATGCGGAGAAGGACAAGTTGGTTTACACTTGTGAGGAGCTTCGGGATCCGCAGGTTGACGTGATCGCTGATCAGAATGGGGTGACTGAGGATATGTTTGAGATTGAGGTGTATTCTGACGCTGAGCATGGGTTTGATGTCTGGTTTACTGGGGATCCGCAGGCAAATTTGGAGGCGCGGATGGATGCGCAGGCTCGGACGCTGGCTCGGCTCGAGGGTTGGTTTTGAGCTAGCGATCCCGCACGCGCGTGGGGAGCATGACTTCTTGGATCACGGCCTCGAGCGCCGCGATCGTACTTGAGCGCGAAGACCAGGTGATCGAAGTCGCTGTCGCCCGGGTGGTAGCTGATGGGAAAGGTCTCGACGAGCTGATGGGCTTCGAAGTGCTGCTCCCTTGGGCGGGTGTCATCGCGGATCGCCGAGCGTCGCCACAGCACGTCCGGATCGAACCCGTGCTTGGCCAAGAGTCGCGCGTAGCCCGCGTCGCTTCGTCGATTTTTCGTCAAAACCCTACGAAAAATATCTGATTTTCTAATTTCGTCGAAAAATTGTTGGTTTCGGCTGATCTCTCAGAAAACCGTACGGCGCAACCAGCGGCAGAGGGCGCCCTCACCAGGCGCCCTCTCGAGCCACACACTCGGACGGTCTCAGCCCTTCGCCAGGTTGCGCAGCACCGTGTGGAGGATCCCGCCATTGCGGTAGTAATCAATATCCACAGGCGTATCGAGGCGCACAGTCGTCCTAAACACGATTTTACTGCCATCCGCCTTGGTCGCGGTCACATCCAGACTCTGCAGCGGGGAGACATCATCCCCGATCGGGATGTCAAACGTCTCACTGCCATCGAGCCCGAGCTCATCCGCGCCTTCACCGTCCACGAAGCACAGCGGCAGCACGCCCATCCCCACCAGGTTGCTCCGGTGAATCCGCTCGAAGCTCTTGGTAATCACCGCCTTGACGCCAAGCAGCAACGTCCCCTTGGCCGCCCAGTCACGGCTCGAGCCAGTGCCGTACTGCGTGCCACCAAGCACGACCAGCGGCGTCCCAGCCTCGACGTACTTCATCGCCGCGTCGTACACGAACTCGACCTTACCGCTGGGCCAATAGGTCGTATAGCCACCCTCGGTGCCAGGCGCGATCTGATTGCGAATGCGAACATTCGCAAACGTCCCCCGCATCATGACCTCATGATTACCACGCCGGCTGCCGAAGCTATTGAAGCCAGCCTTGGGCACGCCCTTCGAGATCAGATACCGACCCGCAGGCCCATCGGCGGGGAACGAACCAGCCGGGCTGATGTGATCCGTGGTCACCGAGTCACCAAGCTTGAGCAACACCCGAGCCCCCGTGATCCCCGTGATCGGCGGCGACGTCGGCGTCATGCCCTGAAAGAATGGTGGCTGCTGAATATAGGTGGAGTCGTCACGCCACGGATACAGCGCGCTATCAGCCACTTCGATCGCATCCCAGCGCGGCTCTTCGGTGACGTCGGCGTACTTGGCCTGGAACATGGCGGGATCGATCGACGCAGTCATGACCGCCTGAAGCTCCTCGTCGGTGGGCCACACCTCGGCGAGCATCACGTCTTGACCCGCGCTGTCCTTGCCGATCGGATCCTCATCGAAGTTGATGTCCAGGGTGCCCGCGATCGCGTAGGCGACCACCAGCGGCGGACTGGCCAGGTAGCTGGCCTTGACGTTGTTGTGCACGCGACCTTCGAAGTTGCGGTTGCCCGAGAGCACCGAACCCACGACCAGCTTGCCCTCGTTGATCGCCGCGTCGATCTCCGTGGGCAGCGGGCCCGAGTTGCCGATGCAGGTGGTGCAGCCGTAGCCGACCGTGTTGAAGCCCAGCTTGGCGAGGTCGTCGCTCAGGCCCGCCTTGTCGTAATACTCGGTGACCACCCGAGAGCCGGGCGCGAGCGACGGCTTGACCCACGGCTTGGTCGCGAGGCCACGGGCCACGGCGTTGCGCGCGAGCAGACCGGCGGCCAGCATGACCGCCGGGTTTGACGTGTTGGTGCACGAGGTGATCGCCGCGATCACGACGTCGCCGTGGCTGAGCGAGAAGTCCTTGCCGATCACGGGGATCTCGAGGTTGGTCTTGTCGGCGGGCACGCCGTGACCGTGGATCCCCAGCTTGGCGGTGAGGCTCTCGCGGAAGTGGGTCTTCATCGCCGACAGATCAACGCGATCCTGCGGCCGCTTGGGCCCCGCCAGCGCCGGCTCGACATTGGCGAGATCCAGCTCGAGCGTGTCGGTGTAGTCGGGGTCGGGCGTCTGCGCCGTGCGGAACAGCCCCTGCGCGCGGTAGTAGGTCTCGACGTTGGCGACGTGCTCGACCGAGCGACCCGAGAGCCGCAGGTAGGCCAGGGTCTGAGCGTCGACGGGGAAGAACCCACAGGTCGCGCCATACTCCGGCGCCATGTTGGCGATCGTGGCCCGGTCGGAGAGCGTCAGCCCGTCGAGACCGTCACCGTAGAACTCGACGAATTTCTCGACCACGCCCTTCTCGCGCAACATCTCCACGATCCGAAGGGTCATGTCCGTGGCCGTGACCCCGGGGCGCAGGTTGCCGGTCAGCTTGCAGCCGATCACGTCGGGCGCGAGCATGTAGACCGGCTGTCCGAGCATCACCGCCTCGGCCTCGATCCCGCCCACACCCCAGCCGAGCACGCCGAGACCGTTGATCATCGTGGTGTGGCTGTCGGTCCCGACCAGGCTGTCGGGGTAGTAGACATCGCCCCGATTGAAGGCGACCTGTGCGATCCACTCGAGGTTGACCTGGTGGACGATGCCACGCCCAGGCGGGACCGCGCGGAAGTTGTCGAGGTTGCGCTGGCCCCACTTGAGGAACTCGTAGCGCTCGGCGTTGCGCTTGTACTCGATGTCGAGGTTGCGCAGCAGCGCGTCGGTGCTGCGCCCGTCGACGTCGACCTGGACCGAGTGATCGATGACCAGATCGACGTTGACCGCGGGGTTGACCTTGCTCGCGTCACCGCCGAGCTCGACCATCGCGTTGCGACACGCCGCGATGTCGACGACCGCGGGCACGCCCGTGAAGTCTTGGAGGATCACCCGGGCCGGAATGAACGGGATCTCGACGCGCTCGGCGGTGGGCTGCCAGCCGGCGATCGTCTTGACGTCGGCGTCGGTCACCAGGAACCCGTCGTGGTTGCGCAGCGCTGCCTCGAGCAGCACGCGGATGGAAAATGGCAGCTTGGCGAGCTTGGTCAGCCCCTGCTCCTCGAGAGCCTGGAGACGAAACACGACACCCTGGCCACCGCCAGAGAGCTCGAAGGACGAACGAGAGTCGAAGGGGTTTGCGCTGGTCACGAACAGTTCCGGATGGTGCTGGGCCCGTCCTGCCACCAGACGGGCTGGTTTTGTGCGCTCCGCATCGCGACTCGCTTTGAGTCGCATCGCCTGTGGGTTGGCCCGGTGGCGTTCGGTGGCGGACGCGCGTTGCTTGGCCCGCCGACTATAGACAAGCGCGCGCGCGCACCAAAGGGGCGGCCTGAGAGTCGCTCCGCGGGGCGCTTTCGGGTAGTTTCCGACGGGTGTCCGATCCCAAGCGCGTCCAGGGCGGCGAGTCGACCTCTGATCTCGTCAACTCCGCCCATGTTGGCGACAACTCCGAACTGTTCGCGAGGCTGATGGAGCTGCACGTCTCGCCTGGCAGCAAAGTCGCCGACGTGACCTTCGGCAAGGGTGTGTTTTGGAAGCGGATACCCGCGGGCACCTACCAGCTGCTGGCCTCGGACCTCGAGCTCGCCGTGCTCGAGCGGGATATCTTCGTGCGCTACCGCGACGCGATCGACTGCCGCGAGCTGCCCTACGAGGACGACAGCCTGGACTGCGTCGTCCTGGATCCGCCCTACATGGAGGGCTTCTTCCGGCGCGCGCAGACCCACCGGGCAGGGACCGGGACTCACTCGGCGTTCCGCGACGCGTACGCGGACGGCAACACCTACGACGCTGGCGAGGGCGGGCCGAAGTGGCATGACGCCGTCACCGATCTGTACTTGCGCGCCGGGCTCGAGGCTCGCCGGGTGCTGCGGGTTGGGGGGTGCTTGATCGTCAAGTGCCAGGACGAGGTCAGCGCGAACAAGCAGCGGCTGACACACGTGGAGATCGTCACCGCGTACGAGGACATGGGGTTCTACTGCAAGGACCTGTTCGTGCTGGTGCGGAACAACGCGCCGGGGGTGAGCCGGCTGCTGCGGCAGGTGCACGCGCGGAAGAATCACTCGTACTTCTTGGTGTTCGAGCTGCCGCGCGGGAAGGCGAAGCGAGTGCGGAGCGTGCGGTGGTCGCCGGAGCGGGAGGTCGAGCCGTCGCTGGTGTTGCCGCTGCGGGGGGCTGTTACGGGGGTTGCCGCGGAGGCGGTCGTCGCGGTGAAGGCGGTGGAGGCGGTGGAGAAGCCGGCCGGTAAGAAGACGGCCGCCAAGAAGACGACGGTCGCCGCCAAGACGAAGGCGACGGCCGCCAAGACGAAGACCGCCGCCAAGACGAAGACCGCCGCCGCCAAGAAGAAGACGGCGGCCGCCGCGAAGACGACGGCCGCCGCCAAGACGAAGACCGCCGCCAAGAGGACGACGGCCGCCAAAAAGACGAAGACCGCCGCCAAGAAGACGGCCGCCAAGAAGTCGACGGCTGCCAAGAAGTCGACGGCTGCCAAGAAGAAGCCCGCCGCCAAGAAGAAGCCCGCCGCCAAGAAGAAGCCCGCCGCCAAGAAGAAGCCCGCCGCCAAGAAGAAGCCCGCCGCCAAGAAGAAGCCCGCCGCCAAGAAGAAGCCCGTTGCCAAGAAGAAGCGGCGGAGCTGATCAAATAGGCAGGTACAGGACCTTCGGGCAGGGCACGCTCTCCAAGACGCGAACCTGATCAGAAAAGCAGGTACAGGACCTTCGGGCAGGTCACTGGAAAAGCAGGTACAGGACCTTCGGGCAGGTCACTGGCCAAACAAGCAGGTACAAGACCTTCGGGCAGGGGCACCCTGTTCAAACAAGCAGGTACAGGACCTTCGGGCAGGGGGCACTACTCGAGTTGGGTGATCCAGGCCAAAACCTCGCCCAACCGCCTCTCATCCCGCCCCCGGCGAAAATCCTCGCGAGCAAGCAACGCCAAGTCCCGCGCCCGCGACCGGTCCTCCGCCCCACCCCGCCCAACCAGCGCCCGAGACAAGGTCAGCTGCGTCAGCCCCAGGTCCCCCGGCGGCAACCACGTCCCATGGCGCACGTGGAGCGCCCGCTCGCACAGCTCGATCGCCTCATCGAACGCCCCTTCGCCCAGCGCCACCCTGGCCAGCCCCGTCAAATTATAGCCAAGGTCAGCCGCGTCATCCCCGAGCGCCGCGGCGATCAGATCGAACGCGCGCTGGAAGTTCCGCTTGGCGTCCGCGAGCTGTCCCTCTTCCAGGTCCAGATCCCCGGTGTTCCCATACACCAGCGCGAGGTCCGGGTGATCATCCCCAAGCTTCGCAACCCACGTCACCAGGGTCTGCTCATACAGCTTGCGAGCCGGCCCATACTCGCCCTGGTGGTACAGCACGTAGCCAAGGTTGAGCTTGGTGGTCGCGGTCGCGACGTGCTGATCACCATGGTGCTCGACGCGGATCGACAGTGACCGGCGAAACAGCTGGGCGGCGTCCTCGAACTGCCCGGCCGAGATCAGCACCAAGCCCAGGTTCTCCAGCGACGTCGTGACCCGAACGTCGCGCTCGCCGAACCGGGCGATGTTGCTGGCGAGCAGCTTGCGCTGAATCGCCTCGGCTTCGTCGAGTTCGCCCAGCCGCTCGAGCACGGCGGCGTAGTTGCTGAGCTTGGGCGTGTAGGCCGGGCTGTCTTCGCCGTAGCACTCGCCAATGATCCGCAGCGCCTGCTCGTAGTGGCTCCGCGCCTCGCGGTAGTCGCCGCGAAAGTAGAAGTCGTTGCCCAAGCTGCCGTGCACCGCGGCGACGTCGGGGTGGTCAGGCCCGTAGGCGGCCTCGCGTCGGGTCAGCAGCCGGGTGTGATAGCTGACCGCGCGCTCGTAGTCGCCGCGCTCGCGGGCGACCGCCCCCAGCCGCTGCAGCACCCGCTCGATCTCCCGTGAGTCATGACCATGGACCGCCTCGTACAGCTCGAGCGCGCGGTTGAGGGCCTCCTCCGCCGCCTCGAGCTCGGTCTGGCGCATCCGAGCCGTCCCGACCTCGTAGTACCAATCGCCGCGGAGATCGCGAGGCTCGCCCACGCGCTCGAGCACCGAGCCCGAGACCTGCTCCCACACCGCGGCCTCACCCGGTCGCTGGAGATCAAACCCAAGCACCCCAACCAGGTGCGTCGCGGCCTCGGCCCGGAGCCAGTCTTCGCCCTGCTGCTCGGCGATCGCGTAGGCCTGGCGCAGGTCTTCGGCGGCGGCGTCGTGCTCGTTGGCCTGCTGCTCGAGCTCGCCCACCACCAACAGCGCGCGGATCAGCATGCGCTGGCTGTCGAGTTCGCGGGCCGCTGCCACGACCTCGCGGGCGCGCGCCAGACCCTTGGGCCGATCGCCGAGGCGACCCAGCGTCCGCGCCTCGCTCAAGCGCGTCTGCAAGCTGGCGACTCGCTCGCGCTGCTCTGGGTTGACGTGGGGATCGGCGCGCAAGCGCGAGGGATCGCGACAGGTCGAGATCGGCGGCAGGCTCTCGGCTGCGGCCACGGCGTGCTCGGCCCGCTGACGGAATTCTTCGGTGCTCGTGCCGATCAACGCCGCGCTAAACGCCTCGAGCTCGCGGCGGCGCAGCTCGAGACACTCGCGCTGAAGCTCGAGCACGCTGCTCGGTCCCAAGCTGCGCTCGGTCTCGCAAGTCTCCCCCCAGGCCGAGACCCACTGGGCGGTGTAGGCGTCGAGGCGGCGCTCGACCTCGCGGGCCGAGTGCTCGGCAAACGGCGCGTCGATCTGCGCGAACCGTTCCGCGACTAGACCGTGCTGCTGTGGACCCCAGATCCCCGACACGAGATCCACGGGCTCGCACACGACCGGCGCCGCTTCGGGCTCACCGAACGAGTCCGCCACCCACATGCCCGCCGCGAACACCCCAGCGGCGCCGAGCAAGTTGATGCCGACGATCCGCGCGATCTTTCGACGCCGCCGCCTCGGATCGTGGTTCAGCGCGACCAGCAGATCATCGATCTTGCTGAAGCGCAGGTCGGGATCGCCGCTGAGCCCCCGCAGCAACGCCCGGTGGACGTGGGCCGGAACCCGGTGGTGGGCATTGGGGCCGTCGCTGGGTGGCTCGCTGATCTGCCCGGAGGTCACAGCCAGCGACAGCGAAGGCAGATCTCGACCGGGGAACGGGCGCGCCCCGTACAGCGCCTCCCACAGCGCGACACAAAACGCGAACTGATCGCTGCGCACCGTCGCGACCTCGCCGACGTGCTGCTCCGGGGACATGTACGCGGGCGTGCCCATGACCCGCCCCGTGCCGGTCAGCGAGATGTCGAGCGAGCGCGTGGCCACGCTGCCGATGCCCTCGTAGCTCTCGCCGTCCATCGAGTGCGTGCCCGAGATGTCGAGGCTGTCATCGCCGACCTCCTCGTCGGACGAGCGCCGCGCCAGCCCAAAGTCGACGACCCGAACCAAACCGTCGTCGCCGATCAACACGTTCTCGGGCTTGAAGTCGCGGTGGACGAGGCCCGCGCGATGGGCAGCCGCGAGCCCGCGGCCGGCTGCGGTGAACACCTCGATCACGGCGCTGACGCGCTGCGGCTCGAGCGGATCGACGCGCACCCACTGGCGCAGCGTCTTGCCGGCCACGAACTCCATGGCCACGAACACACGCCCGGCGTGGGTGCCCACGTCATGGACCGCCACGACGTTGGGGTGGGTCAGGCGGGCGAGCGCCTGAGCCTCGCGACGCAGCCGGTTGCGGGTCGCCTTGGCCTCGCGCGTGCTCGAGCCGGGGTGCAGCAGCTTGAGCGCGAGCTTGCGATCTAGCTCGGGATCGTAGGCGCTGTAGACCACGCCCATCGCCCCGGCGCCGAGCTGATCCAGCAGCACGTAGCGGCCCACGCTCGCGCCGCGGACCAGCGGCTCGGGCTCGCGACTGGGTGCGCGAAGATCCGCGAAGGTCGCGTCGACGCTCGGCGGTTGCGGGCCCGGTGCCGTCGCTGAGCCCTGCCCTGACGGAGATTCATCCACCCGCGCCGAGCATGCCGCACGCGGATGAGACACACAACGCGAATCACCTGAGAACTCGCGGCCACGGCCGGGCACGACTCACGACTCGCTGGCATGTGTCCCGATTGCCAGCTGCCGCTCGGAGCTGGTTCGTGGGTTAAGCTCGTCGCTGTCCAGACCACAGCGACGCCGCGGAAGCTTCGCTGCGCGCACCCACGCGCTGCAGACGATGCCGACGCTAGCAGTTCGGTTGCGAGTGGCACTCGCTGAACACATATACGAAAGGTCATGAAAGTCGCACTCGAATTGCCGATCGTCTCAGCCTGCGATGCCCAACGATGTGCCTATAACGCGGCCGGGGGTTGCCACGCGCGGGCGATCAGCGTCGGCGATGGGGCCCACGCCGCTTGCGACACCTTCTTCCCCAGCAACTGTCGCGTCACATCCACCCAGGTCCAAGCTGGCGTCGGCGCGTGCACGATGAGGACGTGCCGCCACAACGTGGACTACGAGTGCACCGCGGAGGCGATCCGCGTCGGCGTGCATGCGGATCACGCCGACTGTTTGACCTTTGACCCAACCTGCTGATCTTCGACCGACGAGCCCAGCGCGAGCTCCCGCCACAGCCGGAGCTCGCCACGCGTGACGCGAACCCACAGCGCCAGCATCCCCGCCCCCGCCAGCATCGCCACAATCCCGATCAGCCCGGCCTCTGGGCCAAACGCGCCGCCGGTCACCAGCGGGTGTCCGGCCTGTGATACGTCAAACACGCGCGGTCCCATGGCGTTGCCGCTGACCGGAAAACCGAACACGTTGCCCTGGAAGAAATTCCAGCTCAGGTGCAGGCCGATCGGCAGCGCGAGCTCCCCTGTCCACAGCAGTCCCAGCGCGAGCATGCACCCCGCCAGGCCCACGTTGATCGTGGAGATCACGCTGGCGTTGGCGTTGCCAGCGTGCATCAGGCCAAACACGCTGGCGGACAGCAGCGTGGCCAGCAGCAGCGCCGTGCCAGGCCCCATGAATTTTCGGTCGGCGAAGCACAGACCCTCGGCGAGGTTGCGCAGGTGATAGCCGCGGCTGAACAGCTCCTCGTAGAAAGCCACGGCCACGAAGGTCACCAGCGGATCGATCAGCGCGACCGCAAACGACTGCCCCGGCCCGGCGCCGACGTAGTAGCCCTCGATCGTCAACCACCCGGCGCGCAGCTCGACGACGAAGATCCCGCCCATCAGCGCCGCGCCGATGCCCAGGCCCGCGCACAGATCCGCGAGCCAGATCCGGCTTGGACGCAGGCCAAATTCGCTGAGCTCGCGCCGATCCAACAGGCGCCCGGATAGCCAGGTCCCGAGCCCGACCGAGATCGCCGTGAGCACCGCGCCACCCCCCGAGAGCCCACCGGGCCCGACGAAGCCGAGGCCGCGGGTCACCGCGCTCAGCGTCCAGGCGATCGCAATCAACGTGATCGTGTGCAGCACCAGCCGCCACAGCGCGCGCGGGCGCTGGTCATCGGTGTTCCACAACAGCTCGAGCAGCCACGTCATCGATCCGGGCGCGGGTATATCCCGAGCGACAGTCGTGAACAACGCCGCGCTTCAAGGCGGTGATCCGGGCGCTCAGGGCACGACCAGGATGTCGGCCGCGGCCGCGGTGACCAGCTTCTCCGCCGTCGACCCAAGCAGATAGCGCGAGAGGTTGGACGAGCCGTGGACACCAACCACGATCACCTCGGCGAGCAAGGTCGCCGCCTGCGAGGCGATCGTGCTGGCGGGATCACCAAACAGCACAGCCTCGGTCAGCGCGTCGGGCTTGCCTCCGTGCTCGGCGAGCACGCGCTCGACGAAGCCCACGAGTCGCTCGAGCTGCTGGTCACCGAGGAGATCCAGCGCCTCGGTGGCCTCGCGCTCGTGCGCGAAGGCCCGCACATACGGCACGTAGGGCGAGTCGATCACGTGCAAGACCGAGAGCAGGCCGTCTTGCTCCTCGCGCAGCCGGGCGGCGACCAACAGCGCGCGCATGCTGTTCTGACTCCAGTCGACCGCGGCGAGCAGCCGCGTGGGCGGGGCCAGCGAGTGCGGGTTCTTGACCACGAGCAGCGGCACGTCGGCGTGACGAATCACCCGCTGCGCCGTGCGCCCGAGCAGCCGCTCGGTCGCCCCGCCGTGACCCTGGCCGCCCATCAGCGCGCCGACCACATCCGGTTCACGCAGCTGCGCGTCGATGACCGAGTGGGGGCGGCCCCGGACGATCAAACGCTTGGGCTCGAGCAGGCGCCGCGACGCCGAGTGCCTGCCACGCGCGACCGCCAGCTCGGCGCGGATCCGAGTCAGCTCGTCCGCGAGGTAGCTGTCGATCGCGTCGTTTCCTGGAACCTGCTTTTGCGCGAGCACGTTTGCGTATAGGTCGGTATCGACCACATGCAGCATCTCGATCTGCGCGTCCAGGCCAAACGGAAAACCCTGCATCGCCAGCGCGCAGGCCCGTCGCGCGTGCTGTGAGAAGTCGTAGGGAACCAGCACTCGATTCATGCTCTCATCCTACTCAGGTCGCGCGTGGCCGCGATGCCGACGCACGAATTGCGTGACATCTCAATGGCCCGATCAGTGGCCCGATCAGTCGTTCATGAGGCCGGTCGCCCACGCACGAATCACTGCGCGATCGTCTCCACTCAACCCGCGATCCGGCGGCATCTCGCCCGCGCTGACCCGCGCTTCGATCAGCGCCGCGCTGCGCTCGATCGCGTCGGCGTCTGACAGGTCCAGCAGCTCCGCGACCTCGCCGGCCTCGAAGTGACACGGGCTACACTCACGCTCGATCAGGCCGGCCACAGCGTCCGGCAAGCGCTGGCGTCCCGCGATCTCGCCGCCAGCGCGGCCCGGCGCGAGTGAGCCCAGGATCGGCTTGTACTGGGCCTGCGAGGGGACGTCCGACAAGCGCACATCCTCGACCGAATACAGCGAGCCCAAGCCGACGTCGCTCGACCACGCGTGGCACACCACGCAGTTGCTCACGTCGCTCGGCCACGGCGGCATCAGGCGCATCTCGCCCACGTACGCGTCGAAATTGCGCAGCCGCTCGGCGGCGACGTGGGCGATCAGCTCTTTCGCGCGTGTCCGCGGCTCGCGGATCACCGCCAGCTCCGCGTAGATCACTCGCGCGTCGGCCCCCCGCTCGAGCACCATGTAGCCCTCGGCGAGCTCGAACATGAAGTTCTCCCAGGTGTTGGGGCAGTGCGTTGGGTCTTTGGCGCCCGCGCGCAGGTCGGCCCACCGCGCCCGCAACACCTCGAAGTAGGCGACCGCGTCCGCGACCCGGCGCTGACGGTCGAGCGGAATATTGCCGGCAAAGAAGAACGCGAAGTTGCCGGCCAGCGCCCGCAGCTCGATGTTGTCGGGCTGCGCCTGGACCCGCGCAGCTAGCTCCGCCTCGAGCTGCCCGACCTTGCGCAGCGCCGCCAGCTTGTTGCCGTTGGTCTTCTCGCTGAGGATTCGCCCGAGCATGAAGAAGCTGTAGGCGACGAAGCTCGCGTCATCCATGGTCGCCGGATCCGCGTCGCCGAGCAGCGCCGCGTAGACCCGGACCTGCATCTGCGCCTTGGAGTCGTCGCCCGCGACCGCGCGCAGGTTGTAGAAGCGCCCGAGCGAGCGATTGAGCAGCGGGTCGTTGGGGTTGAGCGCGAACGCGGCCTCGAGATCCTGCTCGGCCCGGTCGCGCAGCCGCAGCACCCCAGCCAGCGTGAAGTCCATGTGCGCGAGGCCGGAGCGCGCGAGCGCGTCGAAATTGTTCGGCTGCGCGTCGGCCGTGGCCGCGAGCTCGGCCAGGAACGCCTCTTGCTCGCCGCTCAGATCGAGGTCGCGGCGGGTGTGTTGATCCGGGCGCTTGGGATCCTCGGAGGGGTGCCCGCGAACCTTGCCCTGGCAGCCGAGCAGCACCAGGGCGCCCGCGAGCACGAGCGCCCGATTCATCGCAGCACCACACCTGGCGCGAGGTGCAGATCGTCGATCGGCAGCGTCGCCTCGCGCGAGTGACACGCGACGCAGCCGGTCACCCCCGCGGGCCACGGCGGCAGCAGCTCGCGCGCACCCGCGTAGGTCTCGAGGTTGGCCAGTCGGTGCTGCGCGAGCGCGACGATCTGCCGACGCGGGGTCGTGTCGGCCTGATCATCGAGCGCGAGGATCTGCGCGTAGCGACCGGCCGCCGCCTCGACGTCACCATGCGCGAGCAGGCCCTCCGCCAAGAACAGCGCGAACACGCTGCGGACGTTGGGCGCCACGCCAGTGCTGCGAGCGCGGGGGCTGAGCTGGTGCCAGTGATCTTGCTGAACCTCGAGGTAGTCGATGCCCCGCACCAGCCGCTGCTCGACGCCGGTCGGGATCACCCCCGCGAAGGTCAGCTCGAAGTTGCCCGCCATCGCGCTCGCGTCGATGTCGTCGGGGTGGGTGCTCGCCCGCGCTCGCATGGCCCGCTCGAGCGCCCTGAGCTCGCGCAGCGCCGCCAAGCTGTCGCCCTCGGCGTAGTGCTCGAGCGCCCGAGCGGCGGCCGCGAAGCTCGTGAACGCGAACGCGTCGGCGTGCTGATCGTCGGTGTGCTCGAGCAGCGCGTCATACAGCTGGATCTGCAGGTCGAGCTTGCTGACGTCCAGCACCGAGCTGCGCATGTTCAAGAAGCGCGCGAGCACCCGCGCCGCCGGGACCTGCTCGGCTCGAGGATCGAGCAACCACGCGCGCTCGAGGTAGCGCTCGGCGTGCTCGCGCTGATCCACGTGGCCCTGCAGGCTCGCGCGCAGGTGAGCCATCCCCGCTCGCCACTGGTGCTCGAGCTGCTCGGGCGCTGCGTCGGCGACCTCGCGCAGCTCGGTGAGCCCGTCGAGATCGGCCAGCGCGCGACCGTGGGTGAACTGCTCGGCGGTGCGCGGTGGCGGTGGCTCGAGCTGGCCCACGCACGAGCTCGCGCCAACCACCAGCACCAGCAGGGTCAGCAGCCCAGGTCCTCGACTCACTCGCGCGCGCCTCGGCTTGGGCTGGCGTCGACTGGCAGCGAACTTCCCGGAGCCCCGCATCCTCGCCGACGGTAGCACTTTAGACGCAGGCCAGACGCTGGCGAGCTCGCGGGCCTCGACGCGTGACCCTGATCATGCAGCGTCTGCGCGCCGCGTGTACACTGCCGCGCCCCGTGAACCTTCCCTGGACCTTCGCGTGGACCCTGCACCTCGGGGCCGCCCTCTACGCGTGCAACCTCGCGGTTGGTGTGAGCGCCCAGATGTTTCACGCCAAGTTCGGCGCGGTCCACCACTGGCTCTACGGCGTCGTGTTCACCGCTGCGATCGCGGCGACCGTGCTCGCCTTCCACCCCGCGCTCCCGATCACGATCCTCGCCCTAGCGATCATGCCTCTGACCAAGCCCGGCGGCGCCGCGCACCCGGCGGTCGCAACGGCCGGGGCGCTCGGCTACCTCGGCGCCTACCTGCTCTGAATCTTTATGGAACTACGTGAAGCCATTTTGCGTCGCTCGACCACCAACGGCGCGTTCCGGCCTGACCCAGTCAGCCTCGAACATCAGCACCGCCTGATGGAGGCCGCCTCGCGAGCGCCCAGCCACTTCAATTCGCAGCCCTGGCGGTTTGTGCTGATCACCGACGACGACACGCGCGAGCGCATCTCGGAGATCGCCGGAGAGACAATGGAGGGCTTGATGGCCGGCGGAAAATTCTTCACTCGCTACCGCCGATACTTCCGCTTTTCTCAAGCTGAGATGCGAGCGCGCGCCGACGGAATTTTCATCGACAAGCTCCCGGGTCCGCTGCGTCCGTTCGTCAAGCATGTGTTCAGCGAAACTGGGCAAAAGCTCATGAACCGGCTCGGCGTGCCCAAGACCCTAGGTAACGACAACCGCAAGCTCGTCGCCGGTAGCCCGCTGATGCTGGCCGCGATGCTGAGCAAAGAAGAGTACGTCAAGGGCGAGCTGTCGGGGTTCTACAGCCTGCTCGGGCTGGGGATGGCGATCGAGAACATCTGGCTGACGACCCTCGATATCGGGATGGGCATTCAGTTCATCTCGACACCCATGGAGTTTCCCGACGCCTGGCAACAACTCAGCGAGCTGCTCGCGGTCCCCGACGATCTCGAGCTCATCGCGCTATACCGGCTTGGCTACCTGCCCGAGGACGCCAAGCGACCGAACATTGACTGGACCTCCAGCCATCGCAAGCGGCTGTCGCAGTATGTGTTTCGCGACAGCTGCCACACCCCCGAGCCCGACATCGCAATCGAGGACGCGCCTTGATGCTCAGCCGCGGGCGGACTGGCGTGTTGGCGGTCGCCAGCGCCTCGCCAGCGCACGTGATCACCCAGGCCCAGGCCAAAGCCTTCGCCAGGAGCTTCTTCGACGACTACTTCATGGGTCGTGACGGGGCCGTGATCGATCGCTTCCTCGGCGCCTACGACAACGCTGGCGTCGAGACCCGCCAGCTCGCGCGGCCCCACGATTGGTACCAGCAGCTGCACAGCTTCCCCGACAAGAACGCCGCGTACATCGAGCAAGCGGTGCCGCTGGCCCGGCGGGCCGGGGAGCTGGCGTTGCAGCGCGCGGGACTGGACCCAACCGAAGTCGGCGCGATCGTGTTCGCGAGCAGCACGGGCCTGTCCACGCCCAGCCTCGACGCGCGCCTGGTCCAGGAGCTCGGGCTAGCGCGGGACGTCGCGCGCGTGCCGTTGTGGGGCCTGGGTTGCGCGGGCGGCAGCGCTGGGCTGGCGCGGGCGCGGACCCTGGCGATGGGCCTGGGCAAGCCGGTGCTGGTGATCGCCTGCGAGCTGTGCAGCCTGACCTTCATGCACGGTGATCGACGCAGCGCCAACTTGATCGCCGTCGCGCTGTTCGGTGACGGGGCCGCGGCCGTCGTGGTCGCGCCCGAGCCCTGGTGGGACCCACAAAACCCCGCCTGTGGCCCCGAGCTGCTCGGCGGCTACTCGCGGCTGCTCGATGACAGCGAAGACATCATGGGCTGGGATCTGGCCGACGAGGGCCTGCGCGTGCGCTTCTCGCCGACGATCCCCGGCCTCGTGATTCAGCACGGCCCGCAGCTGGTCGCCGACGCGGCGGGTGTGATTGGGCTGGGCGCCGAGCAGCTGAAGCACCTGGTGTTTCATCCGGGCGGACGCAAGGTGCTCGACGCTTATGATCAAGCGCTCGGGCTCGAGCCCGACCGCCTGCGCCACGCTCGTGCGGTGCTGCGCGAGCACGGCAACATGTCGAGCCCGACCGTGCTGTTCGTGTTCGAGCGGTTCTTGGCGGATCCTCAGACCAGGTCCAACCAGCCCGGCCTGCTGCTAGGTCTGGGCCCAGGCTTTTGCGCAGAGGGGGTGCTATTTCGATGGTGAGCCCAACATTGATCTTTCTTGGCGTGTTGCTGGCCGGGATCGGCGGTCAGCGGATCTCAGAGCTGCGCCTGGCCAAGCGCAACCTCGAGTGGGCGCTGGAGAATGGTGGGCGGCTGGTGGACGAGCCGCACTACTGGATGTTCTTCGTGCTCCACACGGCGTGGCTGCTGGCCTGGCCAACGGAGGCGTGGCTGCGCGGGCCCGAGCGCGCGGAGTACTGGTGGGTGTTCCTCGTTGGGTTTGGGCTGGCGGAGGCGCTGCGTTACTGGGCGATCGCCAGCCTCGGTAAGCGCTGGAACACCAAGATCGTCGTGATGGACGAGCAGCCGCTGGTCGAGCGCGGGCCGTACCGATTCTTGTCGCACCCGAACTATCTCGCGGTTGCGATGGAGCTGGTGTGCGTGCCGTTGATCTCGAACGCGTGGATCACCGCTGCCGTGTGTACGGTGCTCAACGCGGCGCTGCTGTTGGGGCTGCGGATCCCCGCCGAGAATGCTGCGCTGCGCGAGGCGAGCGAGACCGCCTGCGACGGTGACTCAGTCCGGGGCGCTGGTGGAACCGAGTAGACCCGTCGCGCGGATCGGCAGCCTCACGGGGCCCCGCACCGTCGGCGACAGGTTCCACTGAAGCTCGGTCGCATCCAGCTCAAACCCAGCAAAGCGGGCGATCAACGCCTCGATCCCCACCCGCGCCTCGAGCCGAGCCAGCGCGGCACCAAGGCAAAAGTGAACCCCGTGGCCGAACGCGAGCGAGGTGGTCCCCTCGCGGCGCAGATCAAAGCGCTCGGGATCCTCGAACTCGCTCGGATCCCGCCCGGACGCGCCGATCAACATCATCACCATGGCCCCGGCCTCGATCCTGGTCCCGCCGATCTCCACGGCGCGCGTGGTGACGCGCACGACCGACTGCACCGAGGTGTCGTGACGCAGCAGCTCCTCGATGAAGCCCGGGATCAACGAGGGGTCGCTGCGCAGCGCCGCGTAGTCGCTGGGCCGCTCGATGAAGGCGAGCATGGCGTTGGCCAGCAGGTGCCGGGTGGTCTCAAACCCGGCCGGCAGCAGGATGAACATCATGCCGAGGATGTCGGCGTCGCTCAGGGTGTCGCCGTCGATCTCGGCGTGGAGCAGCGTCGTGACAATGTCGTCCTGCGGGTCCGCACGGCGAGCAGCGATCACGTCGCAGAGATAGCGCTCCATCTCGGCGATGGTCGAGCGGATCGCGTCGGCGAACGCCTGCGGTGGCTCGAGCGGGGTGATGGAAGTGATGTGATCCGACCAGGTCTCGAACCGCTGATGCAGCGCTGGATCGAGCCCCAAGATCTCGGCGATGACGCTCGCAGGGAACGGGGTGGCGAACGCACTGATGAAGTCGAGCCGCTCGCGCCCACGCATGGCCTCGGCGAATTCGGTCGCCAGCTGAGTGACGCGGGGCCCGAGCGCCGCGATGCTCTTGGGCGTGAACGCCTTGGTGACGAGCGCGCGGAGCTTGCTGTGCTCGGGGCCGTCCTTGGCCAGGATCGAGTCCGCGACCGGGCTGTGCGGCAACCACGCTGGGCGCAGGATCGCCTCGAAGGCGGTCGACGTGAACAGCTCGGGGTGACGCAGGACATACTGCACGTCGGCGTACCGGGTGACCGCCCACGCACCGATCGGCCCGACCTGCTGGACCGGCGCGTCGCGCAGCGCTGCGTACGTCGGGTAGGGATCACGGCGGACGGCAGGATCGAACAGGTTGATCGGGTGCGTCATCGCGCTAAACCATACACTGGCGCGCAAGCTCTCTTGGGACAGCGATGAGCGAAAAAGAATTCTTCTATCAACGGGTGCTGGGCGCGCCAGGGCAAGAGCGTTTTTTTGCCACCGAGTTCACGCGCGGTCCGTGGAGTAACGATCATCAGCACGGCGGGCCACCCACCGCGTTGCTGGCCCGCGCCGTCGAGCGAGAGGGCGCCCGCGCGGGTGAGATGTTCGTGACCCGCATGACCTTCGAGCTGCTGCGGCCGATCCCGATCAGCGCCCCGCTCGAGGTCGTCACCGAGGTCCTCGCGGAGGGTCGCAGCGTGCACCGGATCGCGGCCGCGCTGGTGTCTGGGGATCAGCAGCTGGCCGTCGGTGTGGCGGTCCGGATCCGCGTGCAGGAGCTGGCGGTCCCCACGTTCGCGCACGGCGACGCGGCGCTGCGACCACCCGATCAGTGTCGAGCCTTCGAGTTCCCGTTCTTTCACCACGCCGTCGGCTATCACACCGCGATGGAAGTGCGCCTCGCCGACGGCGAGTTTGGCACCGGCAACATGGCCGCGTGGATCCGACCGCGCTGTGACTTGATCGAGGGCGAGGAGACCACGCCGCTGCAGCGGATCATGATCTGCGCCGACGCGGGCCACGGGGTCGGGACCGCCCTCGACACCTCTGCGTGGAGCTTCGTGAACCCGGATCTCAGCGTGCACTTGCACAGGCTGCCAACGGGCGGCGCCGGCGAGTGGCTGGGCATGCACGCGCGGACCTGGTCGACGCCGCTGGGCTTTGGCATGTGTCAGACCCAGCTCAGCGACCGGCACGGGCCGCTCGGCGTGGGCATCCAGAGCCAGGTCATCTCCAAGCTACGCGATCACTGAGCGCGATCGTCGATCCGCTCGAGCTCCGCCGAGTTCTTGTCGTTCTCGTGGACCTCGACCTTGGCGACCCAGGCTCGGCCGTTCGTCTTGTCCCTGATCAGCGCGTCGACGTGCTCGAACACCAGCGCGGCCGTGCCCTCCATCGTCACCGAGGGGACCACGCGGAGGTCACACAGCTTGCGGGCCTCCATCTCACGAAAGAACGCCAGCTCGGGGTCGTGCTCGCCGATCAGCAGGGTGTGATCGTACATGTGCTCGAGCCACTGCCTCACGTCTTTGAGGGCCGCGAAGTCGACCACGAAGTTGTGCTCGTCTAGCTCGGAAGCTTCAAAGTAGAACTTGAAGCTGCGCGAGTAGCCGTGGACGAACCGGCAGTGGCCCGGGTGCGAGTGCAGGCGATGGGCGCACGGCAGATTGGTGAACGTCTTGGTCGACCGGTAGCGCATCTGCTCGCCGACACTACCAGGGTGTGTTCGGGCTCTGAGTGGATTTTCCTGCGTCCGTGGGGGGGCACGGCGTGCGGAAAATCTAGCGGCGGCGAGAGCGAGCCCAACTTCGCCGCGTCGTTCACATCGAGCGCCGCCCGCAGCTCTGCTGCGCTGAGGAACTCCGGCCAGGTCATGAATCGGCCTCACGTTCGATGCCCTCGAACTTCCAGCGCGAAGCAAAACCCTCATTGGTGAAGGCCGATACCCCACGAAAGGGCGGCCGTGCCCGCCGCGCGACGCATGCGCCAGCTCGAGGGTATTGATCGGATCGTCCGAGAACACCAGCGGTCGCGCCACCTGGCTCTCACAGCTAAGATGACCCAGGCCGCGAGCAGGCGTTGTGGGCGAGCGCTTCACTTTTGATTGACGGCGGCCGGCTCGGCGTGCATTTGTGCTGACATGAATGTCGCCAAGTTCACCCTTCCGGCCCTGCTCATGACCGTCACCTTGCTCGCGCCACTGCGCGCGTCGGCGTCGAATTATCCGCCCGACTACGACGTGTGCGGACCCGACGAGTACGCCTACGCCGGGCCGTTCGAGCTGATCCTCGACACGGTCGACATGAAGGACCACGCGCAGCTGACCGTGGCCTACGACGGCTATCTACGGGATCTCTACGCGGACGAGGACATCAATATCTACATCTCGCTCAACGGCCACGACGCGTTCATCGGCGCGAGCGCGGGGGTCAATGACGACGCCTACATCTTCCTCGACTCGGGGCCGCGCAACTGCGTGTGGTGTGCGACCAACTACTCCGGCAATCCCTCGGCGTGCGATGGCTTCGAGCCGCAGTACGACTCGAGCGGCGGCTGGGTCTGCCAAGCTCCTTCGAGCCTCGAAGAGCACATGTTCTTTTGGGCGTTTGATGCGTGGGGGGATCGCAACGCGTGGGACATCTACGTCGCGGCCGAGGCCAACGGCGCGTGGGACAGCAACTGGGGGAACAACTACTACGCGCGCTTCGAAGCGGACCACAGCTGCTACTGACGACCGATCGCGCTCGCGAATCATGGTGATCTCAGGGCAGCCCCATCAGCGCCGCTTCTAGGGGGACAAAGCGCTCGCCGTCGAGACGAAAGACGCCGGAGGTGGTGCCGAACCACAGGTTGCCGCTGCGATCCTCGCTGATGCTCGGGATCCCGCCGTCGCTCAGACCATCCTTGCCGGAGAAGTACCGGAACGACTCGCCGTCGTAGCGATAGACGCCGCCCCCCGCAGCTGACACGCCAAACCAGACGTTGCCCGCCTGATCCTCATGAATCGCCATGTATCGGCCCCAGCCCGTGTGCTTCGAGAAGGTGGCGCTTCGCAGGTGCGTGGTGAAGGTGCTGCCGTCGTAGCGGCTCACACCGCCATCCGACGTACCGAACCAGAAATCACCTCGGCGGTCTTGCATGATCGTGCAGACACGATCGCTGGACAGCCCGTCATGCGCCTTGGTGTAGACGGTCATGGTCGTCCCGTCGTCCTTCACCACGCCGGCGCCGTCCGTGCCGAACCACAGCGCGCCATCCCGGTCTTCGTAGATGTCGTAGACCATCTTTGGGGCGAACTCGGAGGCCGACTTCGAACCCACGACCGGCAGCGGGAACGCGACGAAGCGCGTACCGTCATGGCGGAACACACCGGCCACGGTGCTGATCCACAGGGCGCCGCTTCGGTCCAAGAGCACATCCCACACGTCGCGATGGTCCCCGTCGCTGGTGAAGGTGTGCGTAACCGGCGTGTCCCCATAGTCCGTGAGCGTGATGAAGGATTCACCGTCGTACCTGGACACGCCGCCGGTCGTGCCGAACCACAGCACGCCCTCGTCGTCCTCCGCGATCGATCGAACCGAGTCGCCGCCGAGGCCATCCTCCGGCGTGAAGCGGACAAACGCCTCGCCATCGTACATCACGAGCCCCGACAGCACGGTCGTGAACCACAGGCGGCCTTTGTGATCCTCGTACGGGGCACCAGGGTACTGCGAGAGCTCGCTCGGAACCACCTGAGCCGTCGAGGCGACGTCGGGCTGTGACGAGCGGACGTCGTGTTTCTCGGGCTCCGCTGCAGCGCAGGCGCACGAGCCGACGCAGAGGGGCAACAGGCAAAGGGCCATGGCGAAGAGCGTGGAACGTAACGGCATGGTCGGGGGAGTCCGCTCGAGCGGACGACCGCCAAGCTACCCGATCAGACGCAGGGCATTGGTCACGGCCATGTAACAGGCCTCAGCCTCGCGTCACGAACCGGGCTCACGCACAAGTCGTCGAGTCGTACCGGAGTTCGAGCGCTACCCCATGTTGCGCACCGCCGTCGCTGCCCCGGACCCGCCCCAGAAGTGCCCCGAATCGCGGCGAGCAGGCGACCGGAGTCAGCGCGCATCTCTTGGTTCTACTCCCCCGCCGGCTCAGCTAATCCAGCCAACGCCACGCTCGGCGACCTCCCGCGCGCGAGCGAGCAGCTCGGGCGGCCACGGCTCTTCGATCAGCCGATACACCGCGTGGTCAAACGGCTCGCCCGGCGCCGGCGTGTGCAGCTCCAGCCGCTCGCGTCGACCCTCGCGCAGCAGCTCGAGCGCGCGGTGGTGGCAGTAGGGGTTATTGCCGCGGCGGCCAAACAAGACGTGCCCCGTCCACGTGCAGCCGGCCTTGCAGTCTCGCGCGTAGTAGCAAGTCGCGCAGCGGCCCCACAGCTCGTCGACCTGGCGCTCACGGTTGAAGCGCAGCGCGTCGGCCCGCTCCCAGATCTCGCGCAGCGAGTGCTCACGCACGTTGCCGCCGACGTACTCGTTGCTCGGCAGCGATGGGCAGCCCTTGATGTCGCCGTTGGCCTCGATCCCGAGCGTGCGCGTACCAGCTTCACAGCCGGTCTGGTGGAGATCTTGGTGATCCCAGCGCAGCAGCTGCTCGTAGGGGCCGAAGTAGCCGATGTTGCTGCCCGGCCACAGGCGGATCCCCAGCTGCTCGCAGCGATGCGCGAGCCGGGCGACGAGCGGCATCAGCTCGAGCATCTGCCAGGGCTGCAACAACAGCTCGGGGTGGTCGGCGGCGCGGCCCATGGCGACCGTGATCTGGACCTGCCAGCTGTGGATCTCGCGGGTCGTGAGCTGCTCGAGCAGCGGCTCGATCTCACGCAAGTTGTAGCCGTTGAGCTGGGTGTTGACCGAGCGCGGGATCCCGGCGGCGCGCAGGTGATCGAGCGCGCGCAGGGCCGCGTCGTGGCTGCCGGTCAGCGCGCGCTGATGATCGTGCGCCTCGGCGAGCCCGTCGATCGAGACCGACACGCTCTCGATCCCGGCGCGCTTGGCCAGCTCGACCCGCTCGGCCGTGAGCCCGCGCCCACCGGTCGTCATCGTGCAGCGGATCCCCGCGTGGACGAGGGCCGCCGCGATCAGGTGCCAGTCGTCGCGCAGGTACGCCTCACCACCGATGATCGTGGCCTCTTCGACGCCGAGGGCCGCCATCTGAGTGACGAGATCCAGGGCCTCCTCGGTGTCGAGCTCGTCGGGGCGCGCCCGACCGGCCCGGCTGCCACAGTGCCGACAGGCGAGGTCGCAGCGCAAGGTGATCTCCCAGACGGCGTACTCGGGCCGCACGGCGTCGCAGCTGCGCACGCTCGGCGCGAGCGGCAGGCGGACGCGCGCACGCGGTGACGCGCCTGCGATCGGAAGCGAGCTGCGGGACATGAGCGGCAGGTCTAGCTTGCTAGGGCGCCGGCGGGGCGCCGTACTTTTTCTGAGGGCGCGGCGCGCCGTACTTGGGCTTGGCCGGCGGCGGCTGGATTGTCGGCGGCTCGTCTGTCGAGGCGCCCTCGTCGGTGCCCGTGGTCTCCTCCGCGCCCGTCGTCTCCTCTGCGCCTGTCGTCTCTTCCCCGTCCGTCGGCTCCTCCGCGTCTGTGGTCTCCTCCGCACCAGTGATCGGCGCCTCCGGCTGCGGCTCGACGACCTCGGGCTCGGCCTTCGCGGGCTCGGCCTTCGCGGGCGCGACCTCGGCCGGCGTCGTCGGGCTGTTGCAGGCCGTGAGACACAGACCGAACAGCACCAGTGAGAGTCGGGCAGGCGCGCCGCTGATCAGCGCAGCGCGACCACAAAATGGACAGTCACGGTCACCGGTCCGCACGTGGCGACCGCAGCTCGGGCAGGGGATCAGACGCGCCATCTTTCCCATCGTACCAACGCTTTGTGGCGCGCGTCACAACTCATCGCCCCAGCCCTCGTCGAGCCGGCGCGCGACCAATAGGGCGGTCTCGTGGGCGGTACGGCGGATCTCGAGCATCTCCAGACCGTAGCGAGGCAGCAGCTCGCCGAGCTTCTCGGGCACGACGATCCGATGTCCCTGGGCAGCGAAGCCCGCGCGCGTGAGCTCGTCGGGGTCGGCGATCCCCACCACCAAACGCCCGCCGGGGACCAAGACCCGGGCCAGCTCGCGCATGGCGTCGTCGACGTCGGTCCAAAACGGGATCGTGTTGAGGCTCATGACCGCGTCGTAGCTGGCGTCGCCGAGCGGCAGCGACTCGACGTAGGCCTTCTCGACCCGCAGCCGACCTTGCAGCCGGGGCACGATGAAGCGCCGCTTGGCCCGGGCCAGCATCTCGTCCGAGGTCTCGAGCGCGAACACGTGGCCGAGCTTGGTGACCGCCCGCAGCAACAGCGGGATCGACAGTCCGCCACCAAACCCGACCTCGACCACGCGCTGACCGGGGCGCAGATCCAGAGCCGAGATGCCGCCGAGGATGGTACGCGCGTTGACACCGTTGAGTAACATCGCGGTGATCGGCGCGAACCTGCCCTTCGGTCGGCTGAGCTGATCGATCAGAAACGACGGCATCGCCATGCCCAGATGGTAGCGCCGAGCCATGGCGCTGGCGCCTCGCGCCAATGCCGCGGTCTGACGCGGCGTGTCCCCGCGGGAGTCGAGCGTCTACACTCCCACCTCTCACGCGATCGCTCGCGTACCCGCGCCTTCGAGCGGGGCCACACCAGCCGACCATCGTGCCCACGTTCGACGAGCTCCCCGACGATCACCCGCTCAAGAACGAACGGGCCAAGCGACGCGCGCTGGCAACCGTCGCGTTCACGCTGTTCTTGGACCTCATGGGGTTCGGGATCATCCTGCCGATCCTGCCCTTCTATGCAGAGTCGATGCACGCGAGCGCGACCATGGTCGCGCTGCTGTCGACCGCGTTCTCGGCCGCGCAGTTCGTGATGTCACCGGTGCTCGGGGGCATCAGCGATCGCTACGGTCGACGCCCCGTGATGTTGGTGTCGATCGCCGGCTCAGCCGTCGCTGCGCTGGTCCTGGGGTTCGCCCACGCGCTGTGGCTGGTGTTCCTCGCCCGGATCGTCGCGGGCTCGTCCAAGGCCAACATGTCGACGGCCCACGCCTACGTCGCGGATCTGATCCCGCCGGATCAGCGCGCCAAGTACATGGGCCGGATGGGCGCGGCGATGGGCATGGGCTTCGTGTTTGGTCCCGGGATCGGCGGGCTGCTCGGGCAGGTGTTCACCGAGCTCCCGTTCTTCGTGTCGGCGGCGCTGTCACTGGTCAACTTGATCATGGCGGCGCTGTGGCTGCCCGAGACCCACTTTCGCGACGTCAAGGACAGCGGCGATCATGTGCCCGCGACCAGCCAGACCAACCTGCAGGTTCGGGCCAAGCTGCTGAGCGCCGAGGGTCTGTCCCGCGCGGTCCGCAGCGTCCGCGGCACGCACATGGCGTGGCTCGTCGCCATCGTGTTTTGTTTCTACCTGTCGTTCTCCGCGATGGAGTCGACAATGGCGCTGTTCGGCGAGCAGGTGTTCGGCTGGGGCTATGGCGAGACTGGGCTATTCATGACCTACATTGGCGTGAACATGGTCGTGTTTCAGGGCCTGGTCGTCGGCCGCGCGGTCACGCGATTTGGCGAGGGCGGGACCCTCTCGATCGGCTTGATCATGGTCGCGGCCGCGCTGATCCTGCTCGGTGGCGTCGACCACTTCTCGCGGTGGCTGGGGTTCTCGCTGGTCGACGCCGAAGGGGCCACGAGCGTGGCCGCGCTGGGGTTCTACGCGGTCGGCGGCCTGTTGCTCGCGGGCGGCAACGGGTTCACGAGCGCGACCACGAGCTCGCTGGTCTCGCGGATCTCGAGCCGCGAGGAGCAGGGCTGGAACATGGGCGTGAAAGAGTCGGCGTCCTCGCTCGCGCGGGTCACGGGACCGATGGTCGGCGGTCCTCTGTTTCAGCATGTCGACCCTGGCGCGCCGATGGTCGCGGGTGGCGTGATCGCGCTGATCACGTTCAAGGTCTCGCTGTTGTTGCGTTCGCGCCTCAAGCGAGACGGGTTACAGTAGGCGCGGATGCAGATGTCGGACGCGGCGACCACGGAAGGTCGCGAGCCGCTGTGGAGTCGGGCCTTCGTGCTCGCATGGATCGCCAATTTCATGCACAGCACGGGCTTCCACGCCTATGTGCATTGGCCGGGCTGGCTCGAGCAGCGCGGCGCCGGAGAGGTGATGATTGGGGTGCTGGTCGCGGTCATGGCGATCGCGGCGATCCTCGCCCGTCCGGTGGTCGGTCGGGTCATGGACACCCGCGGACGCAAGCTGATGCTGGTCGTCGGCGGGCTACTGCACGTCGCGTCCCCGGCGCTGTACCTGCTCGTCGACACCGTCCCCGAAGCGGGGTGGGCCGCCGTCGTCGGCGTGCGCATCGTCCATGGCCTCGCGCAGGCGGCGATGTTCTCGGTGCTGTTCACCGTGGCCGTCGACCTGGTGCCGGCCGATCGCCGCGCCCAGGGTATCGCGCTGTTTGGGGTCTCGGGCATGATCCCGATGGCGGTCGGCGGGCTGCTCGGTGACTGGGTGATCGTCGACGGGGACTATCGGACCCTGTTCATGGTCACCGGGGCCTGCGCGCTGGCGGGGCTGCTGCTGACCCTGCCGCTGCCGGAGACCCGTCGCGGCGGGCCCTCGCGCAGCTTCTTTGCGGCCTTGCTCGCGCCCGAGCTGCGACCGCTGTGGTTCGTGGGCGCAACCTTTGCGATGGGGCTGGCGGCGTACTTCGTGTTCCTGAAGACCTACCTGCTCGAGGCCCCGCAGCTCGGGACGATGGGCATGTTCTTCTCGACCTACGCGGTGTCGGCCGTGCTGCTGCGCGTGTTCTTCGGCTGGGTGCCCGAGCGATTTGGGCTGATCCGCGTGCTCATCCCCTCGCTGCTGGCGGGTGCGGGCGGGCTGGCCCTGGTCGCGCTGGCGAGCTCGCACGTGCACCTGATCGGCGCGGCGGTGCTGTGCGGGATCGGGCATGGGTTCGCGTTTCCGATCATCTCCGCGCTGGTGGTCACCCGCGCGCAGCCGGACGAGCGCGGCAGCGCGATCGCGCTGTTCACCGCGATGTTCGATCTGGGCGTGCTGCTGGGCGGCCCGAGCTTTGGGGTCGCGGCCCACGTCGCTGGGTATCCGGCGACGTTTGGATTGGCGGCCGGGCTGGTCAGCGTCGCCACGCTGGTGTTCGTGGTGTGGGATCGTCGGCTGGTCGGAGCCTCGTGAGGTCTCGGGCCTACTCCTGCTCGCAGCAGCACTTCACCGCGCCGTTGAGCTGCCAGTCGATTGGCTCGTCACATTCATTCACGAGTTGGATACCGTGTAGAGCACATGCATATGTCCTGCATCGAGTGCTACGGCGCGGTGTTCCGCAGGCAAAATGGTGTATAGATGACCATGGAGCTCACGCTCGTTCGCCACGGGGAGACCGTCGGCCAGTCTTCGATCCGACTGTACGGGGCAACCGACGTCGCGCTCGCCCCAGAAGGTGAGCAGCAAGTCCGCGCGACGGCCCGGCGCCTGCTCGATCACCGCTTCGACGCGGTGTTCACCAGTCCGCTCGCGCGGGCGCACCGATCCGCGCAGGTCATGCTGGCGGCGATCGAGCACCCCCAGATCGACATCGAGGTGGTCGAGGGCTTCCGTGAGATCGACTTCGGCACCTGGGAGGGTTGGACCTGGGACGACGTCCGCGAGCGGGATCCCGAAGGCCACGCGCGCTGGGCCAGCGAGGGTCCCGCGTTTCGGTTTCCGGCCGGCGAGGCTCGGCAGGCGTTCGTCGCTCGGGTCCAGGCTGGGGTCGGCCCCAGCATCCGCGCCCGGTTCTCGGCTGGCGCCACGCGGATCCTGACGGTCGTGCACAAAGGCGTGATCAAGGCGATCGCGGCCGACCTGCTCGGCGTGCCGTTCGCCGAGCTCGACCAGCTCGATCTCCCGCTCGGGGCGCTCGCCCGGCTGCGTGGCGACACCAGCGGCTGGACGCTCGATCTGGCGTCCGCGGAGCCAGCAACCGGAAACAACCCGACCACCACCAACGAACAGCGCACGGAGCCAAGCACTTGAATTTCTTTTCACACGCTGTAGTCGCCGCGCGCCGGTCCGAAGATCCCCGCTGGATCCTCGGCTCGATGACGCCCGACTTCGTGTCCATGGCTGGGCTGCGGCTGGAGTCGGTGACCGGCGACACCCCGCTCGAGCGCGGCGTCGCGTTTCATCACACCTGCGACGACGCGTTCCACGGCGCGCCCATGTTCATCGACATGATGGAGCAGGCCCGCGAAGAGCTCGAGCAGCAGGGTCTCGACAGCGGCCCGGCCATGGCGATCGGTCACGTCGGCGTCGAGCTGCTGCTCGACGGTCACCTCGTCGAGCAAGGTGGGGTCACGTCGGGCTACCGGGCCGCGATCGAAGAGGCCGGCCACGTCGGCATGCTGCTACGATTTCAGGGCCTCGACCCGGAGCAAGGCGCCTCGCGCTGGCGGCAGATGGTCACCCGCCTGGCCGCGGCGCCGGTCCCCGAGCGCTACACGGAGCCCAGCTTCGTCGCCAACCGCCTGGTGTTCATCTTGGCGACGCGCCCGCGGCTGGCCGTGCCGTTTGGCCGCGAGCCGCTGGTGTACGCCTGGGCCGAGCGGGCCGCACCGCAGGTCGCCAAGCAGGCCAAGGCGCTGTTCGAGCAGGTCGAGGCCAGGCTCGCGGCCGCCGGGGCGACCCCGCCTGTGTGACCGCGTCCCATTCGGGTCTCCGCTGCATCCGGCTTGGTCCGCTCTCCCCCAGATGCGCCCGAATTACCCGCCAGACGGTCCAAAGTCGACCGGCGGCCACAAACCACTGTCGTGATTGGATCCCAGCCCGTAGTATGGGCTGATGCTGCGTCTTGATACCCGTGTGCTCGCATTGAGCTGTCTCGCTGTGGCCGCGTGTGCCAGCGGCGGGGACCCCAGCGCCGACACGCTCGATCCCACATTTGGAGATCAGGGCAACGACACCACCGGGGATGGGGACCCGGGCGACGGCGACGGCGACGGTGACGGCGACGGCGACCCGGGTGACGGCGACGGCGACCCGGGTGACGGCGACGGCGACCCCGGTGCATGCGGCAACGGGCAGGTCGAGCTGGGCGAGGACTGTGACGCGGGCGACCTCGGCGGCCAGACCTGCATGACCCAGGGCTTTGGCGGCGGCGGGTTGGCTTGCAACGACGATTGCAGCTTTGACACCAGCAATTGCAATGCATGCGGCAACGGCGTGGCCGAGGAGGCCGAGGAGTGCGACGGCGACGACCTTGGCATGAGCTCGACCTGCGCGGATCTTGGGCTCGGCAGCCCCGACGAGCCGCTGGGCTGCACGCAGGCGTGCATGTATGACTTCGCGGATTGCAGTGGCTGCGGCGACGGGGTCGTGACCGCGCCCGAGCAGTGCGAGCCGGCCGGCGAGCTGCTTGAGAAGGCCGAGCTCGACGGTCAGACCTGCGTGAGCCTGGGCTTTGACGACGGCCTGCTCGACTGCACGCAGGGCTGCACCTTCAACACCGACAGCTGCTACGCGTGCGGCGACGCGGTCCAGCAGGGTCAAGAAGAGTGCGACGGGGCCGACTTCGACGACGCGATGTGCTCCGACTACAGCTCGATGTCGGGTGATCCCTTCGCGTCCGGCTCGCTGGTCTGCGAGGACGACTGCACGATCAGCACCGACAATTGCGCGCTGTGTGGCGACAGCGTGATCTCCGGGGCCGAGGTCTGCGATCCTGGCAACCTCGGCGGAGAGACCTGCATCTCGCAGGGCTTCGACGGCGGCGCGCTCAGCTGCAATGACGACTGTAGCGGCTTTGACGACTCGGCCTGCACCGATTGTGGCGACGGGATGATCGAGGGCGCCGAAGAGTGCGACTTCAACAACCTCGGCGGCGAGACCTGCGTGACGCAGGGGTTCCCCGGCGGCGGCAATCTTCAGTGCACCTTGAGCTGCGTGCTCGACACCAGCATGTGCGCCAACAACTTCTGCGGCGACGGCCAGGTCAACGGCATGGACCAGTGCGATTGTGGCAACCAGGGCCAGAATTGCACGGCCGCCCAGCTCGACAACCAAAGCTGCGTGGGCCTGGGCTTTGACGGTGGGTCGCTGGCCTGCAACAGCCCCAACAACTGTAATTATAATGTCAGCGGCTGCTACGAATGTGGCGACGGGAACATCGACCCCGGCGAGCAGTGCGACACCAACAACCTCGGCGGGGAGACCTGCATCTCGCAGGGCTTCCCCGGTGGCGGGCAGCTCGGCTGCACCAACAGCTGCGGGCTCGACACCAGCGGCTGCGTTCAGGTCAGCAACCCGTTCACGCTGTGCACCAGCCCCAACCTGGGGATCCTCAGCAATGCCACGGTGATGTCCATGATCAACGTGCCTGACAATGGGACGATCACCGACGTCAACCTGTACACCGACATCCTGCACACCTGGGTCGGCGACGTTCACTTCACGCTGAACCACGGCGGCAGCACCCCGATGATGCTGGATCGGCCCGGGGTGCCGGGCAGCACCTACGGCTGCGCCAACGACAACATCGACGCGACCTTCGATGACGAGGGGGCGGGCAACGCCGAGGTCGCCTGCGCCGTGAACCCGGCGATCTTCAGCCCGCCCAGCTATGATCCAGTCAACCCGCTGACCGTGTTCGACGGCCAGAACATGGCCGGGCCGTGGACGCTGGCGATCACCGACAACGTCGCGGGCGACGACGGCACGCTGCTGCAGTGGTGCGTGACGATCGCGTGGCAGTAGTTTAGGGTCCGGTCGTGTCCAGCACCCTCGCCCGCGTCCGCGATCGCTTCGAGGCGACGCCCCGCTCCCTCGACGACGAGCAGCTGAGCCGGATCGCCCGGGGAGATCGCGGGTGCCTCGGTGACCTGGTGTCGGGCGTCGGCGCGGTCTCGCTGGTCGTCGCGGTGATCCTCGGCGCGATGGAGACGATCTCGTTCACGTGGACCTACGTGGGCGTGGGGCTGTGGATCGCCGGCTTCGTGTGGGGCACCGTCAGCCAGTCTCGCTCGGGCGCGCGCCGCAAGCAGGCGCTCGAGTCGGGTCCGCTGGTCGTCGCCGTGGTCCTGCGCAGTGAGGCGTGGCTGCAGCGGCCGGGTAAGCGGGTCGGGCGGGCGGTCGTGGTGTTCACGACGGCGCAACCGCACCGGTTCGATCGAGACTGGGTCGAGCGGGCGGCGCTGGCTGTCCAGGACACCCTGGAGGCCAAGGCTGGCGGCTCGACCTGGGTGCCGCTGCGCGCGTTGCTCGTCGATCAGGACTCGTTTGGGATGCACCGGGTTCCGCCAGAGCTGCTGCCCGAGGCCGATCCAGACGCCGAGCCCGCGCCCGTGTACATCGCAGCCATGCACGTGGATCCCGAGCGGCTCGACAGCGCCTATCTCGGCGGCGATGACGATCGTGAGGCGGGAGAGCTCGACGTCGACATCGACGCGCCCAGGCGCGCCCCGCATGTGCTCGTGATCGTCGACCCCGAGCATTCGTTCATCGAGCATGTTCCGCAGGTGCCGCAAGCGGCCGAATAGCGCGGAAAAATCTACCCGTTGAGGCGGCGCGTTCCGCTGATATCTTGATCTCGATGGGACGCCCGCTCGCACGAGCTCAGGCCCGGGCTCGGCAGCCGCTGCGCTTCGAGCTGCCGCTCGCCCCCGAGCGCGTGATCGCCGAGCTGCTCGCCGACCCCCGCGTGGCCGAGGCCCGGCTATCGACCCTCGGCGCCGTGCGGGGTGCGAGCACGCGCTTCGTGCTCGAGCGAGCTGAGCAGGGCTTCGTGCTCGCCGGTCGTGCGTCGGAGCCGGGGGTCTGGGAGCCGGGCGCCTACGCGGTGCTCGATGGTCGGATCACCCACCGCAAGGGCGGCGGCAGCGAGCTGACGCTGCGCTTTCGGCTGCACCCGCTCACGCGCGCCGCGTACCTGAGCGTGGCCAGCATCGCGCTGTTGATCATTCCCCTGCAGTTTTGGACCACGGGGCTGTTGCTGGGAACCGCGATGATGTTCCCGATCGTGCTCGCGGCGATGGTCGTCGGGCTCGACAGCGGCCGGCTTGGGGACCAGCGCGCGAGCTTGCAACGGCTGGTCGAAGAGGTGTTCGCTCCGCTCGCGCTCGCGCGCGAACCCGGCGAGCGCTGTCCATTTAGGCGCGACGCCGAATGTCGCCCCAATGTCTTGATTTCGCGGTCTTGACGACATTCACCCGGTCGTCGCGGGCTCGAGATCGAGCTCCGGGTAGCGACGAAAGATGCCGCTCTCGTTGAACGGCAGGCAGCGAGTCGACGCGCGGTAGGCCGCGATGTTGGGCAGCGCGTCGACGTGATCGCGCAGCGCCAGCAGCCCCGGGGTGGTCGCGGTCACGCTGGCGAACGCCCGCGGAAACGCATAGTCCAGCCCGCGCAGCAGCTGGTTCATGGACAGGTCGACGTAGCTGAGCGCGTCACCGATCAGGCAGCGCCCGCCGCCGCCCGCGTTGGCCTGCAGCACCGCCTCGAAGTAGCGCAGGAACTTGCCAATGCGCTGATCGACGAACCCCCGAGCGTAGCGCAGCGCCTCTGGCTTCTGATCCTCGTAGTACGCCCCCTTGGCGACGGGGTGGTGCGTGTCGTGGGCCTCGGCGACCAGGTCGGTGATCGTGAGCTGCAGCTGCATGGCCTCGGCGCGCCCGGCCGGCTCGACCGGCGCGAGGCCGTGGCGCTCGCCCAAATACGCGCAGATGTTGGGCATCTGTGCGAGTCGGACCTCACCATGGACCAGCACGGGTGGCGCGAGCACGCGCAGCCCAGGCCCCGCGACGCGCAGCTGCTCGACCACCGCCGACGGGCCACCCCCGTCTTGTTTGGAGCGGCGGGCGACGTCGTCATAGGCCACCCCCGCCTGCTCGAGCACGAGCCGAACAAACTCACCGCGCCCGGGCAAGAACGGCCAGTAGTAGAGCTGATAGGGCTGCGCGAGCGAGTCAGAGGCCTGGTCCGAGCTGAGAGGTGCTGACGTCATCGCGTTGATACTCCACTACACGCAGGGAAGATCCAAGTTGAAGCGGGTCCACTCGCCAAGCTTGGTCTCGACCGTGAGATCGCCGCCGTGCTCGTTGGCGATCCCGTGTGAGACCGACAGACCCAGACCGGTGCCCTGGTCGCGGCCCTTGCTGGTGAAGAACGGATCAAACACGCGCGGCAGCACGTCGGGGGGGATTCCCGTGCCCTGGTCCTCGACGATGATCCGAACCCAGCGCTGCTGCTCACCCGGCTTTGGCTCGCGCACGCGGGCGCTGATCGTGATCGTCTTGCGCTCGTCAAACCCGCGGTAGACCTCGTTGAGGGCGTCGCGGGCGTTGGCGACCAGGTTCATGATGATCTGCTGGATCTGCTGCAGCCGGCAGTGGACCAGCGGCAGATCGTCGGGGATGTCGAGCTTGATCTGGATGTGGTCCTTGCGGATCACCGCCCGCACCAGCGACAGCGTGGCCTCGATCAGCTTGCAGATGTCGGTGTCCTCCATCCGAGCCTCTCGCTCCTGCCGCGAGAACTGCAGCAGGTTGCGGACGATCGAGGCCACGCGATTGGACTCGTTGGTGATCTCCCCGGCGAACTCGCACACCAAATTGTAGTTGTCGAGGTTCTCGGTGATGAGCTCGGCGTAGTTGAGGATGCCCTGCACGGGGTTGTTGATCTCGTGGGCGACGCCGCTGGCCAGGGTTCCGATCGACTCGAGCCGCTGTTGCTGACGCAGCTGGTCCTCGAGCGCGTGCCGCTCGAGCTCGGCTTGCTTGCGCTCGGTGACGTCGGTTGCGACCGCGACCGCGCGACGGGTCCCCACACCCAGCTCCCCGCCCAGTCCCTCGCTCCACCCGGCACCGGAGCCTTCGCCCGACCCGACGGCGCTCGGCGAGTCGACCTCGATCGGCGCGAGCCGGGCGACGTACCAGCGCCGGCGTGACTGTTCGTACTCGACCTCGATCTCGAGCTCGCGCTCGACACCATCGCGCAACACCTGGGCCACGGCCTCGCGCCACTGGGCGCCCGCGGCCGAGCTCAAGAACAGCTCGAACAGCTGCGCGCCCCCGCCCGCGACCGACAGGTTGCTGCGATTGACAAACTCGACCTCGCCGCGCTCGTTGAGCAGCGCGATCGCGTCGGGGGCCCCGTCGACGAGCGAGCGCCAGCGGGCCTCGCTGCGGCGCAGCGCCGTGTAGA
The DNA here is from genome assembly GCF_002994635.1 of Enhygromyxa salina. Lineage (GTDB taxonomy): Bacteria > Myxococcota_A > Polyangia > Nannocystales > Nannocystaceae > Plesiocystis > Plesiocystis salina_B. The sequence continues at coordinate 66,102 of NZ_PVNL01000147.1, forward strand.
GCCGGGCGTTGTCGAGCGCGGTCGCGGCTTGGCCCGCGATCAGGCTCAGACCCTCGAGCCGCTCGGGGGTGAAGCACGACGCGCTGAGTCGGTTCTCGAGCACCAGCGCGCCGAGCTGGCGCTTGCCCTTGAAGATCGGCATCCCGAGCAGCGACTGCACGCCCGTGCGAACCACGTAGGGATCGCCCGAGAACCGCGGATCCGTGCGAGCGTCACCGATCACCAGGGCCTGCTCGGTGCGCGTGACGAAGTTGATCAGCGTGGTCGGGCACAGCTGCGCGGCCTCGCTCGCGGGCGGCGGCGCGGCGAAGATCACCAGCTCGTGGTCGACGCTGGCTTCGGCGACGATCCCGAGCACGCCGTCGCGCTCGAGCAGCAGCAGGCCCCGGTCGGCGCCGACGTTGGTGATCGCCGCGTCGAGCACCCGGCCCACGACCTCGTCGAGCCGAAGATCCTCCGTCATCGCGCTGACCGCTTGCAGCACGCTCTCGAAGTCGAGCGACTCGGCGCTGGTGGCCCCGTTACGCGGGTGCAGGATGTTACGCGGCTGCAGGATGTTACGCGGCTGCAGGATGTTACGCGGCTGCCCGTTGCGCGGGTGCATGTTGCGAGGGCGCGTGATCGGGCGCTGGCGAGCTCGCGGAACGTCGTGGGTCCCGCTGGCGCTCGCGGGGTCCTCGAACTGCTCGGGATACGCCACGCACAGCTGCGCGAGCTTGGCCCCGGCGCCCCAGACATCGTAGGCCTCCCACGCGCGCGACCGGGCTCCAGCGGCGAACGCCAGCAGGCCCTCTCGCGCTGCCACGTCGCCGAGCCGCTCGGCCGCGAGACCCTCGACCCACCGACACCCCTGCGCGCCCGCGTGCACACGCGCGCGCTCGAGCAGGCGCATGGCCTGGTTGGGTCGCCCCTGCAGCGAGGCGTACAGCCCCTTCACCAGATCATCGTAGTGGGCGTAGTTGTCTGGGGCGTGGCGGACCCAGCGTTTGATGATCCGCATGCCCTTGATCATGCCCGCGTGGACCTCGGGCGGGACGGACCCACGCGTCTCGATCTCGCTGGCGGTCGCGACCACACAGATCAGCGCGACGCGGGGCACCATCCAGTTGGCGAGCATGACCTCCTCGACGTCGTCGATGACCTCGAGCGCGAGCTCCATGGCCGCCCGCGAGTCGCCGAGCAGCACGCTACACAGCGCCTGGTTGATCGTCGCCGCGTAGACCGAGACCCGGCTGCCCCCGCGACGCGCGATGACCTGAGGGTCGAGGGCCATGTGCACGTCGCTCGCGTCGGCGCCCGCTGGCTGGCGCCCATGCTCGGACTCGCTGCCGGCCAGCGCGACCGCGAGGCCACGCACCATCCACGTGACCAGGACCATGTCGTGGGAGCCCCAGCGCCCGATGTCGTGCTCGAGCCGCCCGCTCAGGCGCTCGAGCACGCGCAGGTGCGTGCCGACCTCGAAGTGCATCGACAGGCCCAGCGCGCCCATGAACCCCGCGCTCTCGAACTCACCGGCCTCGAGCGCGCGCCCGTAGGCGTCGTCGAGCGCCGCGATCAGGCCCGTGAACGGGCGCCCGAGGTGGCCCATGAACAGGTGCGCGGCGGCCTCGGTCGGCGCGACACCGGACGACGACGACAGCCGCTGGGTCAGGGCCAGGCCCTGCTCGCACAGCCGCTTCGCGTCTTTGACCTGCCGCAGCCCCGAGCCCACGCTGATCGCCAGCTGCGCGAGCGCCTGCGGGCAGCTGGGGTGGAACCCGGCGCGCAGGAACAGGCGAACCTGGAGGCTCGTCAGCAGCGTCGACAGGCCCGGGTCGACCGCATGGGCGGCGCTCGTGCTCGCCAGCGCGATCTCCTGGGCCGCGCTGGCGCGGGGGTCTTCGCACTCGGGCAGGGCCATCAGCTCGGGGAGCGTGCGTCGGCGCATCGACAGCCACGCCCGGACCAAGGTGACGCTAATGCGCAGCTTGCCGGGCTTGCGCGGGAGCTCGTGGCCACAGCGGGCGAGCGCCTCGAGCCCGAGCTCGACCGCCTCGTCTGGGCGCTCGGCCAGGCTCAGCAAGCGAATCCGTCGGGCCGCGACGCGCCCGTAGTTCGCAATGTCCAGGCGCCACCCCAGCAGCTCGGCGAACGCGTCGCGAGCCTCCGCGTTGCGTCGCGCCAGCGCCAGGGCTTGCGCGCGCCCAAACGCCAGCCCCACGACCAGGTCATAGTGCGGCGCACCCGGGCCCTGCGCCGCGACTGGGCCCCGGTGCTCCACGGAGAACTCGATGCCGATGTCGAAGTAGCGCAGCGCGGCGTCGTACGACGCGGCATCGAGCGCGCGGTTACCCGCCCGGAGATTGAGCGTGGCGAGCTCGAGGCACGCGGCGGCATCGAGCTCGTCGAGCGCCTCCGCGTCGCCCTCGCTGGGGATCCCCGCGTCGAGCTGATCGACGACCTCGAACAGGTGCTCATCAGACACCTCCCCCGCACGCTCGACCGCGGCCCGACCCAGCCGCCAGTGCAGCTTTCGCCGCTCGGCCCCTGGCAAATAATTGTGCGCGGCGTCCTGGATGCGGTCGTGGACGAACCGGTACTCGCCACCCACGACCGCGAGCAGGCCCGTGTCGACCAGCTCGTGAAGCAGCGCGGCCTGCTCGGCGCGGGGTTTGCCCGTGACGACCTCGAGCGCGGCCAGGTCGAAGCGCGTGCCAACGCAGGCCGCTCGGGCCAGCAGCGAGCGCGCGCGCGCTGACAGCCGCTCGAGCTTGGCGGCCATGACGTCGAGCACGTCATCGGGGATGTCCGCGGCCTCGATCGCGGCTTCGTCCCAGATCCAGCCGTCGGCGCCTGGACGCAGCAGCTCCTGCTGGGCGAGGTGGCCCAGGAACTGCTCGATGAAGAGCGGGTTGTTGTCGGTCTTGCGGCCGACGATCTGCGCGAGCTGATGGACCTCGGCCACGGGCCGGGCCAGGGTGTCGGCGAGCAGGGTGTCGATCGCCTCGAGCTTCAGCGGGCGCAGCCGCACGAGCCGAACGCGGCGGTGCTCGAGCAGCGCGTCGATCAACCCGCGTAGCGGATGATCTGCGCGGACGTCTCGATCGCTGAAGCTGCCGAGGATCAACAGCGCGCCACGCCGACCGCCGTTGACCAGCGCCTGCAGCAGCGCGAGGCTGCTGCGATCCGCCCAGTGCAGATCGTCGAGGACCAAGACCAGCGGTCGCTCGCTGTCGTAGAACGCCGACAAGAACCGACCGACGGCCAGGTGCAGGCGGTTGCGGGCCTCGTGGGGCTCGAGCTCGGGGACCGGCGGCTGCGGGCCTATCACCAGCTCGAGCGTGGGAACCAGCTCGCACATGATCCGCCCGACCCCGCCCAGCGCCTCGGTCAAGCGGGCGCGCCAGTGCCCCAATCGCTCCTCGCTCTCGGTCAACAGCTGCTCGGTCAAGGTCCCGAACGCGTCGACAAAGCCCGAGTAGGGCAGCTCGCGGAAGCCGTCGAACTTGCCCCGCGCCAGGTACCCGCCGAACCCGGCGACCGGACCCTCGAAGTCCGCGAGCAGCGAAGACTTGCCGACGCCCGGCGGGCCCTCGAGCAGCAACACGCGTCCGGTCTGGGTTCGCATGACCCGCTCGAGCTCGTCGACCAGCTCGTGGCGCTCTTGCATGCGCCCGTAGAGCTGGTGCGGCAGCTGCAGCGTGCGCGAGAAGTCACCGCGCCCCAGGATCAACCCGCGACCGTCCTGGCCGATCTCGACCAGCTCACGCAGCTTGCGTAGATCGACCGCGAGTCCGACCGCGCTCTGATAGCGGTGCTCTGGCGCCTTGGCGAGCAGCTTCATGACCAGCCGCGACAGCCCGGCCGGCAGCTCGGGGCGCAGCGAGTCGGGCGAATCGGGGCTGCGGGCCAGGTGCGCGTGCAGCAGATCCAGGGGCGCGGAAAACTCGAAGGGACGGCGACCCGTCAGCAGCTCGTAGAAGGTCACGCCGAGCGAGTAGAGATCACTGCGCGAGTCGACGCTGCGCCCGGTTCGCCCGGTCTGCTCGGGCGATATGTACGGCAGCGTGCCCGTCAGCACCTCGGGGTCGTAGATGCGGCGGCGCTCGGCGTCGAGCAGCGTCGAGATCCCGAAGTCGGACAGGCACACCCGCCCCGTCTCGCCGTCGACCAGGATGTTGGCCGGCTTGATGTCGCGGTGGATGATGCGTCGCGCGTGGACCCTGCCGAGCACCTCGGAGATCTGGATTGCGATCGAGAAGAACCGCTCGAGGTCCAGGGGTTTGCGCTGGGTGAGCGCGGCGAGATCCTGGCCGCGGAACCGCTCGAGCAGCAGCACCAGGTGTTCGCCGACCTGCTGAAACCCCAGCGCCTTGACCACGCCCTCGACATCCAGGGCCTTGATCAGCTCGAACTCATGCTCGACGCGGGGCTCGACGTCGCTGGTGCCGAGATCGAAGACCTTGGCGATCACGACGACGCCGTCGGCCTCCCGCACGGCCTCGTAGACCCTCGCGTGCTCGGAGGATCGCAACAACCGTGTCGTTCGGTAGCCGGTGAGCGATACCCCCATAGGCGCGTAGATTGTACTCTCTGGATCGGGCCTAGAAATCGCCGACCAGCTGGAACACGAAGCGATCGTTGTAGAGCTGGTTGGCGCGGCCACCGTCCTCGCGGATCAAGGTGTAGTCTGCCTTGATCGTGAAGCGCGGGACGACCAGCCAGCGCAGGCCGAAGCTGTGGCCGAGCTGGGTCTCGTCATAAACGTACGCGTCCGCGTGATTGGACACCAGTGGCACGCCCGCGACCCGCCCTGGAACGGCCGAGTCTGGGTCGGCCCAGTCGATGCGATACTGCAGCATCAAGCCTGGCAGGTTGCTCCGCTTGCGGCGATACAGCGGCTGGGCGATCTGAGCGTAACCGCCCATTACCCAGCGATCTGCGAGGGTTTGTGGCTGCCCCTCGCGCGGCTCGGGGGCCGCGTCGGATCCAACGATGAACTCGCCGCGCAGCATCGGTAGGGGGTAGGCACTCGAGACCATGCGGTCCAAGTCGAGCGCCAGGTGAGCGCCAGCGCGCCAGCTCGCGGCCTGGGGCACGTCGATCGTGGTCCGGCCCGCGGCGCGCTCGTCGAAGTCGAGCAGGCGCGGGTGCCTGCCCCACGCGAGCGAGCCGCCGAGCTGGAGATCGGCCAGCGGGAACACGCTCAGCCGCGCGATCAGTGACTTGTTCTGATTGTTGTCGGGTCCGACGCCCAGGAACCCGAGATCGGCTCGGGGATCGGCGCCACCACCACCGGCCCCGACTCCGTCGGGCAGCTCCTCAGGGCGCCGGACTCGCTCACACGGGGCGACCAGCCCGGTGGGGTTGTAGAGCGAGTCGGTCCAGCGGGTCTGGGTGCACGGATCACCGTTGACCAGGCCGATGTCGATCTCGAGCGGGCGGATCGGTCGGTGTTCGCGAAAGCTCGGGCGAAATTTCAGGACGGCTCCGATGTCGCTCCACGTGCCAGGGTACACCCGGCCGTTGGTCATCGAGCGGGCCCGCGTCGTGAACCAGTTGACGGGGGCGGCGTGCTCCTCGTCCTCGATCCCGAACGGCACGATGAACACGCCCGCGGTGACCTTGAACCCCTCACGAAACCACCGAGGCGCTCGCTCTGCCCAGAAGAACGGGTTGATCTCGAGCGCCGCGGACTCGACGAGCAGCTGCCGGTTGGCCGGCGCGAGGATGTCTTCGGTGCCCGAGGTGACACGCGGGATCGCCAGGTACTCGAGCGAGATCCGAGCGTAGATCGCGTCGGCCCAGATCGCCGCGCCCACGTAGAGCGTCGCCGTGCCTGCGCCAAAGAACGGCAGCGGCGCGACCCGCTCGAAGTTGCCCGCGTCGGTCAGCTGGCGAAGGTTGGTGCGCTCGGTCGTGATGAACGACGCGCCGACGAACCCGCGCAGCTGAACGATGCCGCCGCCGCCGGGCCCGGTCTCGCCGAGCTTGCCTGGATCGAAGAAGCTGCCGCCCTCGCTGCCCGCCGGCTCGCGCGCAGGGTCGAACACGATCACCGGACGCTTGCCCGCGGGCCCGGGATCGCTGGCTGACGCGTCCGCTTCCACGCCCGGCGCCGAGTCGGGATCGCGCGACGGCAATTGCTCGATCTCCGGCATCGGGGGCGCGCTGGACTGACCTGATTCGACCTCGCTCGCGAAGAAGCCGGGATCTTCACTCGCCGCGTCCTCGACATCGGGCAGCGTGGTCGGCTCGGCGGGGGCCGGGCTGGACGAGGGGTCGGGCGCGGGCTCGGGTGGCGCCTGGATCAGCAGCGCGGTCAGCAACAGCGTGTAGATCGGCATTCGCGGGCCGCGACTCTACCCCACGGGCGCGCGGCTGTGGTATCCGCGAGAGGTGAGTCGAGCCTACGTCAGCGCGGTCGCTCGTCGTGCGTGGCTGCGCGGCAGCATCGCCAGCATCGCCATCGCCAGCGCCTCGTCGCTCGGGTGTCGCTCGAAGCCCGCCGAGCAGGCCCCCGATGGCACCATGCTCACGCCGTATCTGGGGATCGGTGAGATCCTCGCGGAGGATCAGCTCGACGGCGTCGCGCAGCTCGGGGCCCAGCTCGTCATCGCCAGCGAAGGCCACGGCGACGAGCCCGGGGTCGCCGAGATGCTCGCCGCCGCCGGGCGCATTGGCGGCGCCAACATCTCGACCGCGCGCCTGGCCTTTCGCAAGCTGAGCGAGGGCATGATCGCCTGGCTCGCCGCCCACCCCGATCAGCGCGCGGGCCTGCTGCTGGTCCACTGCCCGATGGCGTTCACCAACGAGGGCGCGTACTGGGTCCAGCGCAGCGGGCAGCTGTTCAACCCCTACGAAGGTGCAATGATGCTGCGCTGCGGCGCCAAGCTGGCCTGGAGCGATCACCGTCGGGGCGCCCCCCCGGCCGGCGACGTCACGCTGGAGGGCATGGACGAGTGACCGCGATGGTTCGATTGCGTGCGCTCGGCTTCGGGCTCGTCGTCATGCTTCCAGCTGTCGCCCACGCGGGCAACGGCGCGCACCCACGCACGCCGGTCGACTGGTCCAACGCGCCGTGCATGACGATCGTCGATCGCAGCCAGGACCCCATCCACGCGCTCAGCTACGCCATCCCGCTCGAGGACGTCGACGTCACCCCCGACGAGGTCGTCGACAGCCGCACGCATCAGTTCTTTGGGTTTTGTCGAGATCGCCACCTCGAGGACATCCTCCCGGGCTGGATCACCGAGGCCGAGGTCATCGCCGCCGGGGCCAAGGGGCTGGGCGATCCAGGCGTCGTCGATCTCGAACTCGAGGTGCTGGAGAACGCGCCGGACTGGGCGGACTGCTGGGTGCGGATCACCGACGACGACGAGCGCCGACCGATCACCTTCGCCGCCGCCGCGCAGCCGGTGTTGTGGGACACGAGCATGCTGGCGCCGGGGACCTGGTCGGTCGAAGGCTACACTTATGAGCCGTGGTTCAACCTGTGGAGCCCGCACCCGGGGGTGTTCAAGATCGTCGACGATCCCGATCCGGCCGCGAGCCCGCCCGCGGCGGCCTTGACCTTTTTTGAGCAGACCGTGTCGATCAACGAGCAAGCCAGCATCACTGGTTGCGTTGACGCGATGGCCGGCTCGACCATGAGTTTCTCGTGGTCCAATGGTAATATTAATGGTGAGCCTAATTGGGAGGTGTTCAGCGCGGACATTCCGGCCGAGCGCGGCAGCTTTGATCTGCCGTTCGCGCCGCCGCTCGCGGCTGCTTCAAATTCTGTGATGATTCGGCTGGAGATCGTCGATCCGATCGGGCGGGAGTGGACGGCGTATAGTCGTCACTATATTGCGGTGGTCGACGATGTTGGCGAGACCGGGTGTGACGATGGTGGCGGCTTTGTCGGCAACCCCTGCGACGACGGCGGGTCTGACACTGGGACTGGGACCGAGGGTGGGTCGGAGAGTGGGGATCCGGGCGCGGACTCGGCGAGCTCGACGGGGCCCGGGGCGAGCGACGCGGGCGACGGCGGGGGGGGCTGCAGCTGCTCGAGTCGCGGGGCACCTGGGTTTGGGCTCGCGTTCTGGAGCGTGCTTGGGCTGGTGTTGGTCGGTCGCGCTCGGCGTCATTGTTCACCTTCGAGGTCGTCGAGCAGGGCGACGAAGCGCGAGGGGACTCCGTCGGGCGAGACGATGAGCCCGCCGATGTAGGTGTCGACCTCGCTCACGGCCAAGGTGGGAACCGTCAGATGATTGGCGTCGATCGCCAGCGCCACGGTTCCCAGTGGCTCGCCGTCGAACCCAAAGTCAGCGATGATCGGCATGTGCTCCTTTGCCCCGGTTCGAACGGTGACGATCGCCCGCAGCCGGTCGCCCGCGGCCGCCACAGCGGTCAGTGCACTCGTGACATTCTCACCACATACCCAGTGATCCCGCTCCCACAGCACTTCACCGCTGCTCGAGACTGACGCCAACCACGGTCGCACGTCGGGCTCCGACCTCCATCCTGCCAGAATGACCGTGTCCGCGTGACCAAACAAACCCTTGAGGATAGGGAATGTCTCGAACGGCAAGACCACATCGATTTGAGCTCCCCCCAGTCCCCGGAGCCAGACCCGATCTCCGGTCGGAGAGTCCGTGCCCCCGGCGGCAACCCAGCCACCCAGTACACCTCCTACAATGATCTCACCTGTCTCGTCTTGCTCCGGCAGACCGATGATCTCACCCCAGACCGGGTTCGGCGGCTTTGTCGTCTCGTAGCCGGCAGTGAATGCGTCCTCAAACATCGGATCGCCCTGCTGCGCCACGAAGGTGCCCACCATACCGACGACCCCATCGGCGATGTCGAGCCCGCGAATGGTGTCGAGCTCGATGACCCAGTCATCGACGACGCCATCGGGGGTAAATCGCCGGACGTCCTTGTTCAAGGCTGCGTAGAGATACTCGCCGTCCCACGCGAGGTGTGACCGGGTGAACTTCTCGACCTGCTTGGTCCAACGCACGGTGCCATCGAGCGCGCGGGCTTCGAGGAAGCCCGGCCACGAGAGGCTGCCTGCATCCTCGAGTCCGGCGAGGTAGAGCGCGCTGGGGGTTAGCTCGAGTTTCCACACGATGGACGCTGCGCCCTCGACCGTGCTGCCGGTTGTTTCGAGCCACTGCACCCCGACCTCAGCGAACTGAGACAGATCGCAAAACGCGGGCTGGTCGGCGTCGCCGTCGCCGTCTCCGTCGCCGTCGCCGTCGCCGTCGCCGTCGCCGTCGCCGTCGCCGTCGCCGTCGGCGTCGCCGTCGCCGTCGCCGTCGCCGTCGCCGTCAGCATCGTCACCGCCAGCACTGCCGTCGTTCGACGAACCATTCGGACGGCAGGCCATCACCTGCCCCGCCAACCCCAGCAACAGCCACCAACGCACGTTCATTGTCCACCTTCAATCGCTAGTTCGAGTTCGAGATAGCGGCTGCATCCTTCGTCACTATCAAAATAGTCCGAGCGCGCCGCTGACAAAATCATCATTGCATCCTCTCGCCGCGCCCGGCGTGCGCCGTCGGCGGCCGTCGCGTCGATCTCGGCGAGCATGGCGACGGCTTTCGCGTCGGTCTGCGCGGCCCGCTCGTGGGGCGCGAGGTCGTCCCACGAGCCGCTGTCTTTGCCCTCGTAACCCCCTGACGCGGGATCCACCGGGCGCGCCGGGACCCGCCCGAGGTTGACGGTGACACCTGAGGCTCGAGTGCGCGTGAAGCTATCCGCGCCCTGTGCATCACCCACGCGCTCTCCTGCCGAAGGTCCGACCTTCAGCGCCACGCACACACCGAGCACCGCGAGGATCATGACGCCGAGCGATCGGCGTTGACTGGTTGGGCGCTTCATTCGTTGAGCTCCCGGCAGGTCCAGACGTTATTTAGCGGACTGAGCCCAGTGCCGCCACCATAGATGTAATTGAATCCCTTGTTGCCAGCACCGCACGGGTCTCCTGGGGACATGATCGTGAGGTCGTCAAATCCGTCATCGTTGCGGTCCTCGACCCACAGCCGAGTCGCAAACCTCTCGCTGGCGTCGATCGTGCCCTGGAGGTTGCTGCGGACAACCGTCCAATCACCACTGTCGAGCCCTGCTTGACCACCGTAGATCGCGTAGGCGTTGCCAGCATCCGTGACCGCCTCCCAGTCTTCGAACGGCGCACCAATCACGAGGTCGTCGCACGCGTCATTGTCGAAGTCCCCGATGACCAGCGTGTCTCCAAACCGGGCCCCGGCCTCACAGGTCCCGCTGGCACCAGAGTCACCCTGCAACCAAACGTCATTCACCGCCGACACGCCGCCGCTGGACCCGTACAAAACATGTACTGCGCCCGCCTCGACGCGGCTCCCAATCGCTTCATCTGGCGCGCCGATCACCAGATCCGCGTACCCATCACAGTTGAAGTCACCCACCGCGAGCCGTGCACCAAAGCGGTCGTTGATCTCGGAGTCGCCCTTGATGTCGGTGCTGTCGCTGGTCCAGAGTTGATCGGCGACGGCGGTGAGCCCATTCGGCGAGCCATAGATCACGTGCACGGCCCCCGAGTCGGTGGTGGTGGCGGTATCGTGGCCGGGGACACCGACTGCGACGTCGTCATAGCCGTCACCGTCGAAGTCCCCGACGACGACCGCCGCGCCGAACTGATCATGAGATTTGAGGCTTCCAATGATCCCGACGGTGTCCTCTGTCCACTCCTCGACCGCAGCTTGTCCGGTGTACTTGACCTGGATCCGGCCACCTTCCAAAAAATGACTCGGCTCTCCCCACACGAGATCCTTCAGCCCATCTCCGTTGAGGTCCCCCACGCCGTACCGTCGATAGGCGGTCGGATCGTCGGGGTCGTAGTCCGCGCCGTCGATCTCGCCGTCGTCATCCGAGTCACGGTCGTGCTTGTCGATCTGGCCGTCGCCGTCCGTGTCCTCGAACGGCCCGTCGAGTCGATCGGGCAAGTCATCGCCGTCGGAGTCCGAGTCGCAGATATCGGGCCATCCGTCGCCATCGCCATCAGCGACCTCGCTCTCGTCCGCGTTCAGGATCCCATCGTCGTCACAGTCGTGGTCACGCGGCTGCGTTGGCATCAGCCCGTCCTCGAACATGAAGTGCGTCCACACGATCCGGTCAAACCCCGCCGGGACGAACTCGAGCGTGTGGTCATTGGGATCATTGCCGTCACCAAGCGCATACGTGGCCGTACGCGCCACATCGCAGGTCACCGTGACCCTGTACCCGCCGTCCATGTTGTAGTCATCGAAGCTCCCGTACCCCAGGCCGTCTTCACCGTTGACCATGGGGACGGCGATGACGCTCCCGTCAGGCCGCCGCACCGACGCGGTGAAGGTCACCCCATCGCCGATCAAGCCATCCCAGGCGGCCTCGGCGATGATCTCGATGGCGTCACTCTGCGACGTGATCTTGTCGAGCGACGTCGACGCGAAACAGCGCGGGCCATCATGCTCGATATGAGCGAGGGCGAGCTGAGCTTCGGGCACGACCTTGGGGGTCTCCGAGACGGGCGCCGCCAGCTCGAGCGTCCAGGTGCCGGGCGCTGGCGCGGGTACGCGAAGCAAGAAATAGTAGCCGTCAGGGTCATCGGTCACGAAGCTCGCGTCAGACGGCTGAATTAGCTCGTTGTTGGGCCCCGTGAGGCTAAAGTCCAAGTCCCACGTGGGCTGACTGTCCCTGTCTGGCGTGAGCAGCAAGACCATGCGTTTCGCCGACGGCTCGACGTTGATGTCATAGCTCACCGTCCCGGGGAGCTTGGGGTCGCCGTCCGACAGCACGCTCCGCGCGTCGAGGGACAGCTGCTCGCCCCGCATCTTGGCGCGCATCCAGAAGAACGTAGCGGGGATCTCGTCGGGCGGGATCTGAGCGAACAGTTCGCCGCCCGACTGACTGGCGAGGTCTTGCAGCGTAGAACCGTTGAAGTCGCCGATCGGGGAGATGTAGACTGGGATATCGAGAGCCTTCGACGTGTCGGAGACGTCCTTCAGCGAGATGGTGCTCGAGTTGTCCTCACCATCGGTCAACATGAACACGGCGCTGTTCGCCCCTGCCGGAAGTGTCTGAAACGCCGCATCGACCGCGTCATGAATGGCCGTCATTCCCAGCGGATCGATGCCCTTCACGGCCTCGATGATCTCCCACGGGCGGACGACCCCTGGTGTCCCGACCGGCTGCCCGGTCTCGACCGTACTGAGCGGTACCAGGATATCGTGCTGCTCAGCGAACTCCATGACGACGACGTCAATCCCCTCGTCCACGGCGGCGTCTGCGAAGCCGGCAACGCCAGCCCGCGCCCAGTCGATTCGGCGCTGCGTCTTGCCTCCGACCTTCCACTTGTTGCCCATGGAGCCTGAACGATCGAGCAAGATCGCGATCGTGTCGTCAGCCGAGATCTTGTCTGTGTTGACCTCGATCGGATACGAGCTGCACTCCGCGCGGTTGTCAACGGTCGGGGTCGCCGACTGGGACTTGTTGTCGTGATCGACGGGACTCAGCCACGAGAGGTCGACAGGGGCGAACCATGGGTACTTGTTGGGCCACCGGTGCGCGAGGTTGTACTCCATCAACTCCCAGTCCGACCCGCCAACCTCGCTGGGTGTGCCCTGAAGGATCTCGTACTCGAGGTCACCGTCGACGAAGCCTTCCTGAGCGATCAACGCCTGGACATACCTGTACTGATCGCTGGTTTCCCAGCGCTGCGTGGAACGATTCCAGCGCTCATCCACGTCTTTGGCGGGGCAGACGCCGAGCTGCTGATAGACCGCCGTGGTCAGCGGGGCACCTGGTCCGAGCGCGCCAAAGTACGCCCCGCGGCCGCGGCCGTCGAACTGCCAATCGAAGGTGTTCGGCCTGACGTCGACGACCGAGTTGGCCGTTCGTCGCTCACATAGATCCGTCGTCGACACGTCAATCCGCACGTCCTCTTGCTGCCCTATCGCATAGCCTGGGATGATCAGGTCGACGACGAACACATCCTCACCGTTGACGGCTTCGACCCAGTAGTTGGCGCTGGTCTGACCGGGTGTATAGTTCCCCATGCTATTGCCGCAACCCGGGGTGGCGCCGAAGGTCAGCGTCAGCGCTGGCGTCGTGGGTGCATAGTTGACCCCCCAGGTCAGCTCGGCCCCCTCCATGAACGCGCGCAGGTCCCAGTCGCTGGCCAGCGGGCGGCGGTAAGCCTCGATCGTGACCTCATGCGATGTGCCTTCCAAGTCAATGTACTCGATCGTGCGGTTCGCCTCGACCCAAACGTCGGGATCGACGTCCTGACCCAGCCACACGTCGAGCAGCAGCGAGGTGCCGCTGCGCGGGCCTTGGTAGCCGAGGCCATCTCCGCGGGTTCGATCGAACACCAGGGGGGTGTTCAGCTCCGAGGCTTCTGCGGAAAACTCGTAGCACCGGTACGGAAACGTACATGAATTCTTCTGCTTCCCAGCGAGTTGGCAGTTGATCGGACCGCCGAACTGAAGTTTGGGCATGAGCGGATCTGTGTCGTCCACACACTTGGCGTCGTACCGCTGCATGATCGAATGATTAAACTCGTCCCAGTCCGCCTCATCGATCGCCACGCCGATCCCACACCCCGCCCCAAACCGGCGTTGCTCATCGTACTGATCCCTCAGTCCTGTCACCAGATGACCAAACTCATGAGCGATCACCCGGAACTGGATGCTATCGGTCGCGTAAAGGTGCTTGCTCGGGTGCCCAAACGGCCCAGAGCCGGTCACCGTGAACCGAGTGAACAGCGACGCAGGCTGCCACAGAATGTCCGCGCGAGCCGCCGAGAAGCCGTTGCGCTCGAGCGTGAACTCATTCATCTGAATCGCACCATCAGTCGCGTCGCAGAACATGCGAGACGCGTGCCTCAGTTTGTCTGCAATCAGGTCGAGGTTCGCCTGAGTTGGAGGATAGGCAATATGAACGGTCATGCTGCCGGTCGTCGGCCCGTTGTCACCGGGAACCAGCCTCCCCTCCCCTGCGCGCGCCTCCGAGGACGGGCCGAGACTGAGAATGGACAGGATCACGAGGGTGCCGCTCAGGGGTTTATGCCCGTTCATGATCCGAAGGTAGACGGTGGGCGCAGCGCGGCAAGACGTCGATGAGCCGGCACCGCGCCTGGCGTTTCGCAGCCCTCAAACCAGGGGGGACTGCATTACATTGGGCAATGCTTGTTGACACCGAGACGCACATCGGGTTTTCGTTCAGCCCGATTGGCGCCAGCAGTTGGGGTAATCAACAATCGCTCACGCTACCGCATTCAGGCGATACCACGTCGATTCATCAGATATCGAATGACGGGCGGCGACTCGCCCCCTCTACCCGCGGAAGGCGAAGCGACAACAAAACCCGGAACTACATGCGGGTTGTGGCACTTCGATCCCGCGGAAGTTTCAGGGTCGTTTCCATACCGTGGAGGCGCCCACCGGGCGAGGTCTCGACTCGCGGGCGTCGATGTGGCTGCGCATCAAATGTTCACGGCACGCTGGCGCTGCTCTCGACGGGAGCCAGGTTGAGTCAGATCCCGCTGAGTAGAGTCAGGACCATCAGCAGGAGACTCACGAGAAACGCGACGGGCAGCAGCCTCTTCATGCATCCAGCTCATACGAGTTTCGGGCCACTCCCAGTCGACGCAAATGAACAATAAAATCAATCACTTACATGAATAGAGCCACGCCCTCGGCGTGCAGATATGGCAACCCGCGACGTTGCGATGCACGACCGTCACTGTCGCTCCCGTCGTAGACTTCGCGCACGTGATCGCCCTCGCCCTCGTCCACAGCGTGGCCCTGCTCGCGCTGAGCCCGGCGCCAGAGTCAGCGCCAGCGCCAGCGCCCGAGCCAGCACCTGGCGGGTTTGGCAGCGTGGAGTCGATCACCACCGACTCCAACGTCCACGGCCTGCCGCCCCCCGAGCTCGAGGACGACGACGACGACGGCCCGCGTCACGAGTTCTCGGCACGAGCCGAAGCTGGCTATGCCCAGACCAACCTCGGCAACGCAGACGGCCTCGACCATCACGGCCTGTTCCTGCGTCTGCACGTGGCGGTCTATCCGTGGGTGTCCAAGTCCCGCCGGGTCGCGGGCGGGATCGGGCTGCTCTACAGCTACGCGGGCACCAACCGTCGCTCGCTCCCCGACAGCGTCGAGCTCGACGCCAGCAAGGCGCAGCAGCAGCAGATCATGGTCAGCGATGTCCTGCTGGTGCGAGCGCACCCCGAGTGGTTCTCGATCGAGCCCGCAGCAATGATCGGGCTGGGCTTTTACAGCAACGCCAAGGTGTTCGCCGCGGATCGTGCAGCGGTGATCCGCAAGGACGAGTACGCGTTCGTGGCTGGCGGCTCGCTCGCGCTGTGCACTGCGTGGGACATCGCCTGCGTGACCGGGGGCGCCAGCGTGCTAGTCGCCGTCGAGACCGTGGGCACGCAGGCGCCAACACTCGACGCGCGGGTCATCCATCCGTGGGGGTGGCACGTCGGCGTGGGCGTCGACATCTTGCGGATCATGGCGCGGGCCAACCGAACGGCCGCGTGATCCGACCGCACGTGTCAGGCGTCGAGTTCGATGTCGTACCAGGCAGCGTGGCGGGCTCGCTCGCCCTCGACGCTGAACTGCTCGAACTCGTCCCAGCGCTCGCCATCGAGGATCCGCGAGAGCGCCGCTGCGGCGGCCTCGCTGGTGTGCTCGCGCAAGTATGCCTTGGTCGCAGCCAGGCCCTGGCCGCACAGCATCTGGACGTCGATCGCACCGTTCGCGTCCATGCTCGCCGATTTTGCCGACCAGATCAGCGGCGCGTCCGCCAAGGTCCCGGCAAAGAACAGCTGCACGCAACAGATTCGCATCAGCTCCGTGTCGCCCTGGCCCTGACTGGCGCGCTCCTTTGCTGTCTCGACCGCGAGCAGCTCGCGGATCTCGGCGAGGTGTTCGGCCCGGGGGTGCAGCCCAAACCGGGCGAGGCTCTCGTCCTCCGTCACGACCACAATCTACCAGCTCATGACCCCTATTCGGCCGGCTCCGTGCTTGCCATGGCGCACTGACGCGGGCACGATCCCCGGACTCTTCGAGGACGAGATGCGCTTGTTCACTCGCTGAACCCCCCACGCGCCCGGAGTTCCCGGGCTCAACCCCTCACTGGGTGCGCAGGCCTGAGTCTTCCGGGCGGCGCGCCGCCGCAGAAGACTCCATGCCAGACAAACTACTCGAGACCCTCGACCACGCGATCACCGAAGTGATCGGTCCCCAGGCTTCGGTCGTCGATGCGACCGCCGCTTTCCCTACTGCCACGATCGACGCGCTCCGCCAGCAGGGGCTGCTCGGCCTGATCAGCGCCACCGAAGTGGGCGGCATGGGCCACACCTGGGGCGACGCGGCCCGGGTGGTCGAACGCCTCGCCCGCTCGTGTGGCAGCTCGGCCATGGTCGTGTGCATGCACTACTGCGGCGCCGCGGTGATCGAGCGGTTTGGCGACATGGACACGCGCCGAGCGGTCGCCGCTGGCGAGCACCTGTCGACGCTGGCGTTCTCCGAAGCGGGCTCTCGCAGCCACTTTTGGGCGCCGCTCTCGACCGCCACGGCCGACGGCGACGACGTCGTGCTCGACGCCAACAAGAGCTGGATCACCTCGGCCAGCCACGCCACGGCCTATGTGTGGTCGAGCCAGAGCGTCGCTGCCGACGGCACCATCACGCTCTGGCTGGTGCCCCGCGACGTCACGGGCCTCGCGATCAAGGGTCCGTTCGAGGGGCTCGGGCTGCGCGGCAACGACAGCGCGCCGGTTCGGGCGAGCGGTGTCCGGGTCCCGGCCTCGGCTCGCCTGGGTGACGACGGACAGGGTTTCGACGTGATGATGGGCACCGTGCTGCCGATCTTCCAGCTGTGCAACGCAGCGGGCTCGCTGGGCCTGATGGAGGCGATCACCGCCGCCGCGATCGCCCACTGCGCTGGCAACCGGTTCGAACACCTCGACAGCGCGCTCGCGGATCTGCCCACGATCCGCGCCTATCTGGCCCGCATGCGGATCGAGACCGACAAGACCCGCACCCTGTGGGAGGACACGATCGCCGCGATCGAGGGCGGCCGCGAAGACACGATGCTCCGGGTCTTGGAGGTCAAGGCCGCCGCAGCCGAGGCCGCCATGAGCGTGGCCGCGCTCGGCATGCGCGTGTGTGGTGGCGCGGCCTACCGCAAGGAAGTGGGCGTCGAGCGGCGGTTCCGCGACGCGCAGGCGGCCTCGGTGATGGCGCCCACCACCGACGTGCTCTACGACTTCATTGGCAAGGCGATCTGCGGACAGGAGCTGTTCTCATGACAACTCAAATCGTGCTGGGCGCGGTCGCCTACGACCCCAAAGTCGTGACGATCTGGGAGGGGTTCAAGGCGTGGTTCGCGGACCAGGGCCTGGACTTCGACTATGTGCTGTTCTCCAACTACGAGCGCCAGGTTCAGGCCCACTTTGACGGGGTCTGCAATGTGGCGTGGAACAGCCCGCTCGCGTGGCTCGAGGCGGAGCGGCTCGGGGCGCGCCTGGGTCGTCGAGCTCGCGCGGTTGTGATGCGTGACAGCGACTGCGATCTGACCTCGGTCGTGGTCGCGCGGGCCGGGGCCGGGATCGCCAAGCTCGAGGATCTGCGCGGCAAGACGATCGCGGTTGGGGCGTCGGACTCGCCCCAGGCCACGCTGATCCCGCTTGGGTGGCTGGCCAGCCACGGCCTCGAGCCCGGCCGGGACTTCGAGGTCGTGAAGCACGAGATCGCGGTCGGCATGCACGGCGATCACGTCGGCGGTGAGCGACACGCGGCGCGTGACTTGATCGAAGCTCGGGTCGACGCGGCCGCGATGATCGACGCCAACCACCTGGCGTTCAGCGCCGACGGAACCCTGCCAGCGGGGAGCACGGTGATCGTCGGCCAGACCCCGACCTACGATCACTGCAACTTCACCGTGCTCGATGGGATCGACGCCGCGCTGCTCGAGCGCTTCGTCAGCCTGCTGCTGGGTCAGTCGTTCGAGGATCCACGGGTCCGCCCCTTGCTCGAGCTCGAGGGGCTCAAGCGGTGGCTGCCCGGCCGGACCAGCGGCTACGCGCTGCTCGACGACGCGATCACCCGGTTCGGCACGATCGACAGCTGGCTCGACACGGTGAGTCGGCGCCCTTGAAGACGCTCGACCTCGGCGGGCTCGGCCTCGATCGCGGGGGGCACCTGTTGGTGCGCCGGGCTCTGGCCGAGGTCGATGTTGGCGGGCGCGTGCAGGTTGAGGGCGCCGATCCGGCGCTCGGCGTCCACCTGCGCGCGTGGGCGCGAGGTCGCGGGCACGGCTTCGAGCCTGGGCCGCCCCCGATCGTAATTCGCACCAGCCTCGAGGATCAGCGCTGGTCGGGCGCGGTGGCGGCTGGCGACGCCGCGCGGCCGAGTGAGCGCGCGTCGGCGAGCTGGGGGTTGGCCGCCCGCGGCGCTCGGGTCGAGGCGGGGCTCGCTCCGCTCGAGTTTCCGCTCGCCACCCGCGACCAGATCTGGACCGACGACGCGGCCCGGCTCTACGCCCGGGCCGCCGCCGCCCAGTGGGATCCCGAGACCGCGATCGACTGGGGGGCTCCGTTCGAGCTGCCCGACGCCGTGGAGACCGCCGTGGTTCAGGTGATGACCTACCTGATCGAGAACGAGGTGGCCGCGCTGATCGTCCCCGCTCGGTTCTTGGCCCGGATCCACCCCCACTTCCGCGAGATCCTGCAGATCCTCGCGGTCCAGGCCGCAGACGAGGCCCGCCACATCGAGGTGTTCACTCGCCGCGCGCTGCTCAAGCGGCCGGCGCCCGGGCTGTCGACGGTGGGCGGCCAGACCTCGCTGCGGACCTTGCTCGAAGAGCCCGACTTTGCGCTCGCGTCGTTCTTGCTCAGCGTGCTGGGCGAGGGCAGCTTCCTGAGCCTGCTGTGGTTTCTGGCCGAGCATGGCCCCGATCCGATCACCCGGCAGATCACCACCTTGGCCGCGCAAGACGAGGCCCGGCACGTCGCCTTTGGGCTGTCGCATCTGCAGCACCACGCCGAGCGCGAGCCAGGGCTGCGCGCGCGGATGGCCAACGCCGTCGAGCAGCGGTTTGCCGCGCTGCAGCACACCGCGGGGCTGAACGAGGAGGTGTTCGACGCGCTGGTTTTGCTGGCCGCGGGCAGCTGGGAGCCGGGAGCGATCGCCCGGGGCTTCGACGCCGTGGTCGCGCTGCGTCAAGACATGGATCGCGGACGCCGGACGCGGCTGGCCCGACTCGGGTTTGACGCCGAAGAGGCCGAGCGGCTCAGCAGCCTGCACACGCGCAACTTCATGTAGGCGGGCTGCTAGCATGCGGGAGTGAGCCTCACACTGCGCCCCCATCCGCACCGCGTCGCCCCGGACGGCCCGCTGATCTTCGTGGTCATGGACGGCGTCGGCATCGGTCGCGGCGACGAAGGTGACGCCGTCGCGCAAGCCTACACGCCCACGCTCGACTGGCTTCGCAGCTTGCCCTCGTCGACGTCGCTCGCCGCTCACGGCACCGCGGTCGGGATGCCCAGCGACGGCGACATGGGCAACAGCGAGGTCGGCCACAACGCGATCGGGGCCGGGCGGGTGTTCGAGCAGGGGGCCGCGCTGGTCGAGCAGTCGATCGGCTCGGGCGCGCTGTTCGAGGGCGAGGTGTGGCGGTGGCTGATCGAGGGCGTGCGGGCTTCGGGCGAGCCGCTGCACTTCATCGGTTTGCTCAGCGACGGTAATGTGCACTCGCACATTGATCACCTGTTGGCGATGCTGCGGCGCGCGGCCCGAGACGGGGTCGCGAAGGCGCGTGTGCATGTCTTGACTGATGGTCGCGACGTGCCCGGGCGCTCGGCGTTGGGGTTTATCGAGCGGCTCGAGGCGGTGCTTGGCCAGCTCCGCACGCAGGGGTTCGACTATGCGATCGCCAGCGGCGGCGGGCGCATGTATTTGACCATGGATCGCTACGAGTCCGACTGGGCCATGGTCGAGCGCGGCTGGAACGTGCACGTGCGGGGGCGCGGCCGGAAGTTCGCCAGCGCCAGCGAGGCTGTGAAGACGCTTTATGAAGAGCACCCCGAGCTCGATGACCAGTCATTGCCGAGCTTTGTGATCGCGGATCAGCAGGGCGCAGGCGAGCCGCTGGGTCCGATCCGCGACGGGGCCTCGGTGGTGTTTACGAACTTCCGCGGTGACCGGGCGCTCGAGATCACCCGGGCGTTCGAGCAAGAGGAATTCGAGCCGTTTGATCGCAGCCCTCGGCCGGAGGTTCGGTATGCGGGGATGATGCAGTATGACGGCGATCTTGGCTTGCCAAGCCGGTTTCTCGTCGCGCCGCCGGAGATCGACAACACCATGGGCGAGCTGCTCGCCCGGGCCGGGAAGCGGCAGCTGGCGATCGCCGAGACTCACAAGTTTGGGCACGTCACGTACTTTTGGAACGGCAACCGGAGCGAGCCGTTCGACCCGGCGCTCGAGCGCTATGTGGAGGTGCGATCGGACATCGACCCGCTCGCGGAGCGGCCGTGGATGAAGGCGGCCGAGGTCACCGATGCGCTGCTCGAGCAGCTGCGCGCGCCGGGGCCGAAGTTTGACCTTGCTCGGCTGAACTATGCGAATGGAGACATGGTTGGGCATACGGGGGATCTGCGCGCGACCATGCTCGCGGTCGAGGCTGTGGATCTGTGCCTGGCGCGGCTGGTGCGTGCGACCAAGGTGCTGGGGGGGGTGCTGATCGTGACCGCGGACCATGGGAACGCGGATCAGATGTTTGACGGCGCGGGGCAGGCCCGACAGGTGCGGACCAGCCACAGTCTGAATCCGGTGCCGCTGGTGATCTTTGATCCGCGCGAGGCTGACGGGGGGCCGGTGTTGACGCTGCCCGAGCGGCCGGGGCTGTCGAATCTGGCGGCGACGTCGCTGGCGATCTTGGGGTTTACACCCCCACAGCAGTACGATCCCAGCCTAATCAGCTAGCCAAAAAGGTGCCCCTGCCCGAAGGTCCTGTACATGCTTGTTTGTGCAGGTGAGCTGACGCTCACCTGCACAAACAAGCATGTACAGGACCTTCGGGCAGGGGCACCGCTCTGCACCGAGATCGAAGAGCAGCCAGTCATGGTCCTCGAGCAGCTCGAGGGCTGGACCCTCCGCCAGATGCTCGACAACCGCGTCGCGATACCATGGCGCGAGGCCGTTGGCTACGCCCAGCAGATCGCCAGGGCGTTGAGCGCAGCGCACTCGCACCATCCCCCGGTCATCCACCGCGATCTCAAGCCCGAGAACATCATGTGCCTCGCCGACGGGCGGGTGAAGGTCATGGACTTCGGGATCGCAAAGGTCATCCAGACCCTGGCCGGCTCCACGACCCAACCAGTCGGGACGATGCAGTACATGAGCCCCGAGCAGATCGACGCCGAGCACATCGACGCTCGCGCGGATCTGTTCGCGCTCGGGCTGATCATGTGGGAGATGCTCGCCGGCCGGCCCCCGTTCGCCGCCTCGTCGCCGCGGCTGCTGTTCGACAAGCTGTGCAACCACGCGACGCCGACGTTGCCGGACCACGCCCGCGAGGGGCTGCCCCCGGTGCTCGAGCAGCTGATCTACCGGATGCTCGAGAAGGACCGGCGCGCGCGGCCGTCGAGCGCGATCGAGATCATCGCCTCGCTGCAGGCCTTCGTCGATCCCAGGTCCGCCACGCCCGTGAGCGCCCCGCCGCCACGCGTGAGCACGCAGCCAAAACCGCCCCCCGTCGACCCCGCGCTCAACACCGCGCAGATCGTCCACAGCCCACGCAAGGGTCCGTTTCGGGCTCAGGTGGACGAGGCAAAGGAGATCGTGGAAGACGCCGCCGACCTGGTCCAGCGGTTTAGTCAGACGACCGCGACCTTGATCGTGCAAAGCCTCGTCGCGCTGCTGCTGTTCCCCGCGGCGGCGGTGATCTTCGTGGGGATTCCGCTCGCGCTCGCGACGATCGACGTGCGCTTGCTCGAAGAAGCGGGAACGCGGCTGCAATGGCGCGACATCGAGTCACTCGTCACGCTCGAGCTCACGCTGCTGCCCGTGCTCGGCTCGGCGGTGATCTTCGTGCGCGCGTGCTGGGCTCACCGCCGTCCGCCGAGCCAGGGTGGTGGCACCGCGCTGCGACTGTGGTTGATCGTGGGCGGGCTCTGCATCGCGTGCAGCGTGGCGACGACCGCGATGCAGCTGAGCGGCAGCGATCTCCTCCCATCGATCCACTACGCGTGTATCGCAAGCAGCTTCATGTGGCTGATGCTCTCGCTGTGTTGGGCAACCGGCCGCGTGGTCTCGCGCCTGCTCGGGCGGATCGAACGCAACCGAGCTTACACGGCTGGAGCTGCTGGGTTGCTCGCCCGTGCAGACCTGCGTGGTATCGTGGCTAGGCCTCACCGGCCCCCACGCTCCCGAGGGCCCCGAGAGCCCCGAGAGCCCCGAGAGCCCCGAGAGCCCCGATCATGACCGCTGCCCGCACCCCGTGGCCGTTGAGGATCGCGCTGATCCTGAGCCAGATCACCCTGCTGTCCGTGGCCTCGTGCGCTCCCAATAGTGAGCCCGACGCGCTCACGGTGACCGAAGCCCTGTTCGCCTGCGAGCTGATCACCGAGGGGCAGCTCGGCGGATTGGGGACCCCACGAGACCCCTACGAGACCTGCGCCGCGCAGTGCGTCGCAGCTAGCGACTGCGAGGCGCTCGCGCGCCTGGTGTGTGGCGGCGGCCAGGGCCTGGTCGACGCTTGTTACATGCAGTGCTTGCAGCCGCAGGGCCACGCGTGCGGCGGCCAGCTGTTCCCGCCCAAGTATGTGTGCGACGGCTACAACGACTGCATGGACGGCTCTGATGAGGCCGACTGCCCGCCCGCCTTCGTCTGCGACGACGGCGAGTCGCTGCCGCCTGCGTATCGGTGCAATCAAGAGCTCGACTGCGATGACGGCTCGGACGAGACCGACTGCCCCACGACCACGACCTTCACCTGCGCCAACGGTGAGCGAATCCCAGCCAGCTTTGTGTGCAACTTCAGCGAAGACTGCGAAGACGGGTCGGACGAGGCCAGTGAGCTCGGCTGCGTGCAGCTGACTTGCCCGCCGTGACCCGTCAGCAGGAAATCGCCTGTGGATGGCTCAGACGCCCGGCGAGACCGGATCCATGCAGGCGGTCACCAAGTCCAGCCGCAGCTTGGGCAAGCGTCCACGTCGGCGCCGATCCTGGTCCCACATTCGAAGCAGTCCATGGCGTCCTCGCCCCGTTCACCCCGCACGAGCACGGTCTCGCAAGATCCACAGCGATGGACGACGCGCCCGAGCAGCGCGGGCGTGGCCTCGCCGGTCTGCCCGTCCACAAAGTAGACCTGAGCGCCGAGACCATGGTCGCCGGTCAACACACGGACCGCGGCCCGCGTTCGCTGCTCGAGCCGTCCTCGCGACATGGCGCACTGGCATACCGGACAGTACATGAGCGCCAGGCTAGCACCGTCGAGATCGTCTGGTGGTCCGAGGCCCACCGCTGAATTGGTTGGCGGAGGCTGGATCCCGCGGCCGGGCAAGATCGACTACCATCACCCCAATGGCTTCGCCCGCTCGGTACCTCTCGATCTGCCTCGTCACAGGACTCCCGCTCGCGTGTGGTGATGATACCCGCGCGACCGACGAGGCCTCGGAACAGGGAATCTCGACCAGCGATACGGCCGAGACCGCCGACAGTGGTGACGGCGACCACGGCGACGGCGACGGCGACGGCGACCCCGGCGACGGTGATGGCGACTGCGCGGATCCATGTGGTGACGAGTGCTGCGGGGAGCAGGAGTCCTGCGACCTGAACAGCGGCACGTGCAAGCTCGACTGCGGCGACGACGAGCCCTGTGGTGGCGATCCAGCGATGTGCTGTGAGGAGGGGCAGCTGTGCTACGGCGGCGGCTGCATCGTGCCCGGCGATCCCTGCCAGGTCGGCGTGTGCGCGACGGACACGGACACCGGCTGCGGTCCAACCGAAATCTGTGATCCCGACCTCGGCCTGTGCGTCCCCAATCTCGCCGACAACGGCTGCACGTATCAGCCGGAACCCGGCGTGTTTGATCCAATCCCGCGCTTCACCTGGGGCAGCCGGCAGGCTCGCATGTGTGATGTCGACGCCGACTGCCAAAAAGAAGAGATCTGCGACAACGGCTCGTGCGCGGTGACCTGGCCACACATCGCCCCTGCACAGGACGATCTACCAACCTTCTACCAGGCGGTCTCAACCCCGGCGGTCGGCGATCTCGATGGCGACTGCATCCCCGAGATCGTGTTCAACACCTACCAGAACAGCAGCTACACCGCGAACGGGGTGCTGCGTGCGATCCACGGCGACACCGGCGAGAAGCTGTGGACCTTCTCCGACCCCGACCACGAGTCGGACTCGGGCGCGACCCCGGCGATCGGCGATCTCGACGGCGACGGCTCGCCTGAGATCATCAACCCCGGCGAGGGGGCCTGGCTCTACGCCCTCGACGCGCAAGGCAACTTGCTGTGGAAGTCCGACAGCTACAGCGGCTCGGGCAAGTCGGGCTCGCCTTCGCTGGCCAACATGGACCTGCAAGGTCACGCCGAGATCGTCTACGGCCGCGCGGTGTTCGACTCGAACGGCGCGCTGCTGTGGGAGGGCAGCGACCACAACGGCAACAGCGGCAGCGTCGGCAAGCTGAGCTGCGTCGCCGACGTCGACGGGGATCTCCGACCCGAGGTCGTCGCGGGCGGGACGGCGTACACATTCACGGGCACCGTCGGTGTCGACTTCGACGGCTCGGTCCTGTGGAAGAACGGCGCAGACGGGTACTGCGGCATCGCGGATTTCCAGCTCGACGGGGTGCCCGAGGTCGTGGTCGTGCGCACCGCCACCATCGACGTGCTCGACGGACCAAGCGGCACGTTGTTGGCCTCGATCCCGATCGCGGGCGGCGGCGCCGGCGGTCCACCGAACATCGCCGACTTCGACGGCGACGGGTTCCCCGACATCGGTACGGCGGGCGGCAACAACTACGTCGTCGTGCAGTTCGACGGCGTCGACCAGCTCACGCAGCTGTGGCAGGCCGACACCAAGGACGGCTCGTCCCAGCGGACCGGCTCGTCGGTGTTCGACTTCGACGGGGACGGCCGCTCCGAGGTCGTGTACGGCGACGAGTGGTACTTGCGGATCTACCCAGGCACGGAGCCCGACTGCGACCTGATGATCCCCGGCCCCAACTGCGACGGCGACATGACCGACGCCGAGATCCTGTTCATCGACATCAACTCGTCGCGGACTCGGGCCGAGTACCCGGTCATCGCCGACGTCGACGGCGACTTCAAGGCCGAGATCATCGTCACGACCAACAACGAGTCGAACCAAGGCGCGATCGGTGACGCCGGCGTCGAGGTGTTCGAGGATCGGCTCGACAACTGGGTCGGGACCTCCCCGATCTGGAACCAGCACACCTATCACGTGACCAACGTCGACGCGAAGGGCGGCATCCCGATCGTCGAAGAGAACAACTGGCAGGTCCCGGTCGAGAAACCCGAGAATTCCTACCGTCGCAACGCGCAGGGTGCCGTCGAGAACTGCGCGCCCGACCTCGTGCTCGAGGATCTCGTCCAGGTCGGCGCGTGCGTGAACGACATGATGACCATGCGCGTGCGCGTGTGTAACCAGGGCTGCCTCGGCGTCGGACCGGGCGTGAAGGTGACCTTCTCCGAGCAAGACGCCGGCGTGCTAGGGACAGTCTCGACCGCCGCCGCGATCGTGGCCGGGGCATGTCAGACCGTTCAGCTCACCGTGCCCACGCCGAATGACAGCGCGCCCTACTTCATCAACGCGAGCGTCGATGACAACGGCATGGGCGTCGGCGCGCTCAATGAATGCATCGAGGACAACAATGACGCCGGGCCCGTAGAGTTTTGTGTTTCGATCGGGTGAGGCTGCTGGGCCGCTCGGGCCACTACCTGAGCCTCACTGACTCATCCACGCCACGACCATCGCGTAGGCCGTGTCCTCGCTGACCGCCGCCGGCTCGACCAGGTGCGGGCGCATATACGTGTCGGCGAACGCCCGCCGCCGCTCGCCGGACGCGTTCTCCAGCACCAAGCCCAGGGCCCCGGCCATCGCCAGGATCCGCGGATGCAGCACGCTGTCGCCGTGGGCGAGCTCAGCCTCGACGGCCGCCCACAGCCTGGCCCCATCGCGCCGCTCGACCAGATCCAAGATCTCGACCCCACGCCGAACTTCGGGCGTGACCGCCTCGGACCGCGCCGTCTCGAGCACCTCGGCCCAAAACCCCGTGTCATCCAGCGCGATCCAGGGCGCGGTCGCATGAAACACCCCGTAGACCCCCTCGAACCAGGCCTTGGCGTGAGCCGGATCTCCGGGCTTGGCCGCCAGGTTGTCGCGCTGGGTGTAGTAGCTGTGCAGCGTGCTGGTCCCCGGGTAGGGCTCGCGGTTGTCGAGCTCCCACAGCCGCATCAGGAACAGCGCGCGCTCGGACTCGTGGAGCACGTGCTCGTCGACGCGACGATCCGGGATCCGGGCCAGGTACGGCGGCCGATCGACCCCACCAAGCACCTCGAGCAGCGGCAGCGGGTAGGCGCGCAGCTCGAGCAGCGCCTCGGCCGATCGCTTGAAGAACCGAGCTTGCTCCGCGCCGTTGTCGAGCAGCGGTCGCGCGTCGGTGTTGGGCTGCAGCCCCCGCAAGTATGGGCGCAGCAGCGCCGCGTTGGCGACCTGCAGCGACTGGATCTGGCTGAGCGCCTGGATCCCGAGCAGCGCGGCGTCGTCACGCAGATCCGGCCACGCGAGCGCGTCGGGGTCGAGCTCGCCGACCCCGTCCGGCTGCTGGGAAGCCAGGATCAACCAGTCGCGCCCGCCGACCCGATACACCCGATAGTCCGCGAAGCTCTGGTCCACGGCGGCGAGCACCGAGAGCATCAGCGGGTCCGAGAGCTCGTACCCGTGCACCCACTGACCGAACAGCCCGTCGTCGGCCAGGTAGCGCTTGATCTCGGCGTAGAATTCGATCGTGAACAAGCTCGAGACCCCGGCGACCCACGGGTTCGAGGGCTCCGAGACCACGAGATCGTACTCGGCCTCGGCGGCCGCGAAGTAGGCCTTGGCGTCGTCGAAGATGATGTTGCTGCGCGGATCTTCGAAGGTCCGGCGGTTGACCGGGTGAAACAGCTTGGCGCCCTCGGCCATGAACGGCTCGATCTCGACGGTGTCGAGCCGCTCGAGCGTGGGCGAGGCCAGCAGCGTGTGCGAGGTGACCCCCGAGCCCATGCCGATCGTCGCGGCCAGCCGCGCGTCGGGCTTGCTCAGCAGCGGGATGATCGCCAACAACAGCTGCGTGGGCTCATCGCCGGCCAGCATCGGGCCTTCACTGGGATCGCGGCCCTCGGGCCAGCGGACCGTGTAGATCGACGCGTCCGGCTTCCCATTGGTGAACAGCGTGTGGTAGCCCTCGCGCGCGCTGTCTTCGGTGACGGTGACCGTGGCCGTGCGGCCGTCCTCGTGCAGCGCGACGATGTAGTCGTCGTGCATCTTGACCGTCCCGCGCCGAAACACCCCCGACGCGAGCGTGCGCGGATCGATGTCGAGCACGCCAAACCCGATCACGGCGACGGCGACGGTCGCCAGGGTCGTGGAGGTCACCAGCTTGCGGACCGTGGGGCTCGGACGCAGCGACTGCTCGCGCACGACCAGCCACACCCCCAGGCACATGTCGATCAGCGCGCCCATCACGATCACCGCCTTGATGCCGACCAGCGGCAGCAGCAGGATCCCCGCGCTGGTCGCCCCGATGATCGCCCCGAGCGTGTTGACGCCGTAGACCTTGCCGACCGCAGACTCGGGCCGACCGCGGCGCAGCAGCACATGGGTGACCAGCGGCAAGGTCATGCCCGCGCAGAAGGTCGCGGGCAGCATGATCACCAGGCACACCAGGTAGCGGACCGCGTTGAACAGGTACCACAGCTCGATCGTGCGCTCGCCGTCGAGGTAGTTGACGCTGACCCAGTAGACCCCGCCGATCGCGAGCACGCCCAGGCGGTACAGCGGGATCGTCGCGACCGCGGCCGCGCCCATGATCAGCTGCACGAGCCCCAGCGTGAGCTCGGGCCGCTTGAACTTGTCCATGCGCTTGCGGACCCACAGGCCACCCAGCGCGAGCCCGAGCACGAATACCGACAGCATGACCTCGAACGAGTGCGAGGCCGAGCCGAGCACCATCGAGAGCATCCGGATCCAGGCGATCTCGTACATGAACGAGCTCAGCCCGGTGCCCAGGGCGATCAGCAGCATCAAGGTGAGCAGCGACGGCCCCCGCCCCGCGCTGGCGGGCGCAGGCTTGGACGTGGCTGCGGGCTCATGGTCGTGGTCGCCGTCACCAGCACCAGCGGCGAGCGGCGGATCGGCGTCGCGGCCCCGCTCGCGCAGACAGATCGCCCCGATCACCAGGTTGAGCCCCGCCGCGGCCGCCAGCGTGCCCGGTAACCCCAGCATCGGCACCAGCAAGAAGCCCGAGAGCAGCGCCCCCAGCGAGGCGCCGAAGCTGTTCGAGAAGTACAGGAAGCTGAGGATCTCGCCCGAGCGCGCGCGATCACGTCGCAGGATCCCCACGCTCATCAGCGGGAAGGTCATGCCCAGCAGCACACACGAGGGCGCGATCAACATCGCCGCCGCGCTCCACTTGGCGACCGAGACCCCGCCGCCGCCGACCGCCGGAAACACGACGTCGTAGCAAAACCGCGTGACCCCGTCGTAGAGGTAGGGGAACGCCAGCGCGTAGAGACCGATCAGTCCCTCGATCAGACCGTAGGCGAGCACGGGCTTGTCGATGCGCGCGCTGTAGCGCCCGGCCAGCAGCGAGCCGAGCGACATGCCGCCCATGAACAGCGCGAGCACCAACACCTGGGCCGTCGCCGCGCTGCCGACGAACAGCTTGAGATAGCGCGACCACAGCGACTCGTAGACGAGGCCGCTGATGCCGGAGAGGAAGAACAGGAGGAAGAGATGCCGCGAGCGGCCCATGGCGCGGGAGGATAAGGTTTTTCGCAGGGCAGCACGCCTGGCCTGGCCCGGTGTCCAGTATTTCCCCGATCCACGCGCGCAGGCGCCCGCGCTTGCCGTTTTCTGCCAGCCCGGCCACGATGGCGGTGACCGCTCGCTTGCGTGATTGACGACATGACCAGCCTCAGCCCGACCGGCCTCCAGACCGACCTCTACCAGTTGACGATGGCCCAGGGTCACTGGGCGCTCGGGCGCACCGAAGAGGAGTCGGTCTTTCACCTCGGGTTTCGCAAGCACCCGTTCAAGGCCGGGTTCTCGCTCGCGTGTGGGCTGCAGCAGGCCGTCGAGCTGATCGAGGACTTTGGCTACTCGGAGCCGCAGCTGACCTACCTCTCGCGCTTGACCGGCAACGACGGCAAGCGGCTGTTCGATCCGGGCTTCTTGGAGTGGCTCGGGCTGCTGCGGCCCAGCGTGGATCTCGACGCGATGCCCGAGGGCACCGCCTGCTTCGCTCACGAGCCCCTGCTGCGCGTGCGCGGTCCACTTGGCCAGGCCCAGCTGCTCGAGACCGCGCTGCTGACGATCGTGAATTTCCAGACGCTGATCGCGACCAAGGCCGCGCGGATCGTCACCGCCGCGCGCGGGGGCACGGTGCTCGAGTTCGGCCTGCGCCGGGCCCAGGGGCTCGACGGCGGGCTCTCGGCCAGCCGCGCCGCGTACATCGGTGGCTGCGCCGCGACCTCCAACGTCGCCGCCGGGATGCGCTACGAGATCCCGATCAAGGGCACCCACGCGCACTCGTGGGTCATGTCCTTCGCCGAAGAGACCGAGGCCTTCGCTGGCTACGCCAAGGTCATGCCCAACAACTGCGTGTTCCTGGTCGACACCTACGACACCCTGCGCGGGGTCGATCGGGCGATCGCCGAGGCCGTGAAGCTGCGCGACCGGGGCTTCGAGATGGTCGGGATCCGGCTCGACTCGGGCGACCTGGCCGCGCTCAGCAAGGCCGCCCCCGAGAAGCTCGACGCCGCCGGGTTTCCCGACGCCTCGGTGGTCGCGAGCAGCGACCTCGACGAATACCGGATCACCGCGCTGCAGCAGGCCGGCGCCCGGATCGACGTGTGGGGCGTCGGCACCCGCCTGGCGACCGCCTACGATCAACCGGCGCTCGGCGGCGTGTACAAGCTCTCGGCCCTGCGCGCGCGCGCGGAGCAACCGTGGCGGCGCATGGTCAAGCTGTCGGACACGCCGATCAAGACCTCGATCCCCGGCATCTTGCAGGTCCGCAGGCTCAGCCGCGGTGGGGTCGCGCTGGTCGACGTGGTCTACGACGAGGAGTTCGGGCCACCCGCCGCGGGCGCCCCGGCCAGCGACATCGATCCGCGCAGCGACACGCCGCTGAACCTGCCCGCGGGCGACGACATCACCGCCGAAGATCTGCTGGTCCCGGTGCTGCGCGCGGGCAAGCGCGTGACCGAGCTACCCAGCGCCACGCAGATCCGCGCCTACGCGCAGGCGCAGCTCGAACGCTTGCCGCCCAGCCTGCGCCTGCTCGAGGGTCACACCAGCTACCCCGTCGCCCTCGAGCCTCAGGTCGCCGCGCTCAAGCGCGAGCTGATCGCCCAGGCAGACAAACCCGCCGCCGGCCAGGCCCCTGGCCCGACCTGACAGACCTGATAGAAGCTGACCGTGGCCTACGCCTACGAGTACCCCCGCCCCGCGCTGACCGTCGACTGCGTGGTCTTTGGCCTCGACGAGGGCGAGCTCGAGGTCTTGCTGATCCGCCGCGGGATCGAGCCCTTCGCCAACCGCTGGGCGCTGCCGGGCGGGTTCGTGCGCCTCGACGAGACCCTCGAGGCCGCCGCCCGCCGCGAGCTCGAAGAAGAGACCGGGCTGAGCAAGGTGTTCCTCGAGCAGCTGTTCACGTTTGACGCGATCGATCGTGACCCGCGCGAGCGCGTGATCACCGTCGCCCACTACGCGCTGGTCAAGCTGTCCGATCACAAGGTCCGCGCGGCCACCGACGCCGCCGACGCGGCATGGTTTGCGATCAGTGATCTGCCCGAGCTCGCGTTCGACCACGCGCAGATCTTCGACGTCGCGCTCGAGCGCCTGCGCGGCAAGGTCCGCTACCAGCCGCTGGGGTTCGAGCTGCTGCCGCGCAAGTTCACGCTCACGCAGCTTCAGCGGATGTACGAGGTGATCCTCGATCGCCCGCTGGACAAGCGTAATTTTCGCAAGAAGATCCTGGGCATGGAGCTGCTCGTCGAGCTCGACGAGGTCCAAAAAGACGTCGCTCACCGGGCGGCGCGGCTCTACAAATTCGACGACCGGCGCTATCGCAAGCTGGTCAAGCAGGGCTTCTCCTTCGAGATCTGAGCATGAGCACGAAACCCAAACGAGCGCTGATCATCGTCGACCTGCAGCCCGACTTCTTGCCGGGCGGCCCGCTCGGGGTCTCGGGTGGCGACGAGATCATTCCCACGGTGATCGAGCTGATGTCGCGGTTCGAGATCGTCGTCGCTACCCAAGATTGGCACCCGCCGGATCACGGCAGCTTCGCGGCCAACCACCCGGGCCGCTCGCCGGGCGAGGTGATCGATCTAGACGGGCTGCAGCAGGTCCTGTGGCCGGTCCACTGCGTGCAAGCCAGCGACGGCGCCGAGCTGGTCCCCGAGCTGCGCGCGCTGCCGCCTGGGGCCAAGCTCGACGCGGTGTTTCGCAAGGGCACCGACAGCCAGATCGACAGCTACAGCGGGTTCTTCGACAACGGTCACCGCAAGCCGACTGGGCTCGCGCAGTGGCTCGCCGAGCGCGGGGTCGGCTCGGTCGCGGTGTGCGGGTTGGCGCTCGACTACTGCGTGAAGTTCACCGCCCTCGACGCGCTCGAGCTCGGGCTCGAGACCACGTTGATCCGCGACGCGACCCGGGCCGTGAACCTGCAGCCCGGCGACGACGAGCGCGCGATGCAAGCGATCGCCGCCGCGGGTGGAAAATTGATCGACAGCGCGGCGATCCTGAGTGAGCCTGCAGCGGCCATGCCCGAGTACCCCGAGCCAGAGTTGATCGCCGCGGGCAAGTGGCTGCGCCTGGTTCGGCGCGGGCGCTGGGAGTACTGCCAGCGCACCGTCGGCGGGACCGCAGCGCTGATCGTCGCGGTCACCAGCGACAATGAGCTGATCCTGGTCGAGCAGCCCCGCCCCGCCGTCGCGGGTATGTGCATCGAGCTCCCGGCCGGGCTCGTCGGTGACAACGCCGGGTCCGAGCACGAAGCGCCCGAGCTCGCCGCCGCGCGCGAGCTCGAAGAAGAGACCGGCTACACCCCCACGCGGCTCGAGCTGGTCGCGCAGGGCACCAGCTCGCCCGGGCTCAGCGACGAGCACCTGATCTTCTACGTCGCTCACGGGGTCACCAAGATCGGGCCGGGCGGCGGCGATGCCCACGAAGACATCACCGTGCACCTGGTCCCGCTCGACGAGGTCGAGGCCTGGCTCATCGCGCAGCAGGCAGCCGGGCGGGTGATCGATCTGAAGGTCTGGTCGGGGCTGTACTTCGCGCGCCGAGCCGCCGCGGGCGGCTGAGCCTCCAGTCGCTCGGTTTACGCAAGATTGTCGGCACCCGATGCCAGGTGCAGGTACACTCGTGAGCGCTCATGGTGTCACGCTCGCCTGCTCGGATCGCGCTGATCGCCTCGCTGGGGTGGCTGGTGTCATCTTGCTCGGCCGGCGGCGAGGACGAGGGCGGGTTCTCGACCTTCGGCAACACCTCGTTCACCACCACCGCGAGCACCACCGTCGAGCCCGAGACCACGGGCGACGGTGAGCCAGGTGATGGCGATCCCGACCCCGGTGACGGTGACGGCGACGGCGACCCGCCCAGCTGCGGCGACGGGCTGGTCGACCCGACCGAAGCTTGTGACGGCAGCAACCTGGCCGGCGAGACCTGCGTGTCGCTTGGCTACGCGAGCGGCACCCTCGGCTGCGCGCCCAACTGCGCAGACTTCGACGTCAGCGGCTGTTCATCGGCGACCTGTGGCAACGCGGTGATCGACGACGGCGAGCTGTGTGACGGGCCCGAGCTGCAGGGCCAGACCTGCGCGAGCATTGGGTTCGCGGGCGGGCAGCTGGGCTGCAACCCCAACTGCCTGTCGTTCGACGTCAGCGGCTGCGTGGACGCCACCTGTGGCAACGGCGTGATCGAGGGCAGCGAGGTGTGCGACGGCAACAACCTGGGCGGCCAGACCTGCGCGACCCAGGGCTTCGCGGGCGGGAGCTTGCTGTGCAACGGCAGCTGCACGGGCTTCAACACGGCGGGCTGCACCAACGGCTCGGGCGACTGCTGTACGGACAACGGCTACCCGGGCTGCCAGGTCCCCTCGATCCAAAATTGCGTGTGCGCGCTCGACCCGTACTGCTGCGACACGCTGTGGGACTCGCTGTGTGTCGACGCGGCGATCTTCGACTGCGGCGCGGTCTGCTGAGCTCGATCAGCTGCCCCCCAATCAGGTGGGGCCGCTTGCGTGATCGCCAGATTCGCGCCATGAGTCGCCAGTGCCAGAGGCGCTCGAGCTCGACATTGGAATCGCAAAGCTAGCCGCGCTCGCGTGGGGTCCACCCGACGGGCGGCCGGTCCTCGCCAGCCACGGGTGGCTGGACAACGCCGCCACGATGACCCGCCTGGCCCCGCTGTTGTGCGAGGCCCTGCCGCTGCGGATCGTCTGCCTCGATCTGCCCGGGCATGGATTGTCGGAGCACAAGCGCGGGCCCTATCACTTCATCGACTCGGTCGCCGACGTCATCCACGCCGCCGACGCGCTCGGCTGGGAGCGCTTCTCGCTGCTCGGTCACTCCATGGGCGCCGGGATCTCCACGCTCGTGGCTGGCGCCGTGCCCGATCGGATCGAGCGCTGTGTGCTGCTCGAGGGTCTTGGGCCCATGGCCGACGATCCCGCCCAGGCCGCGCGTCGGCTCGGGCGATCGCTGCGGCTCGAGGCGACCAAGCGTCACAAGGCCAAGCGCTCGTTCGAGCACCCCGACGTCGCCGTCGCCCGACTGCGCGAGGTCGCCAAGATGGACCTCGAGTCGGCGCGGATCCTGCTCGCGCGCGGCCTGGTCCAGCGTGAAGACGGGTGGACCTGGCGGGCCGATCCCAGCTTGCGCCTGGACTCGCGCATGCGCTTGACCGAAGCGCAGGTCCAGGCGTTCTTGCACGCGATCAGCTGCCCGGTCCTGTTGGTCTCGGCCACGGAAGGCTGGCCCCACGACGCCAAGCTCATGCGCGCGCGGGTCGACGCCGTGGCCAACCTCGAGACTGTCCAGGTTCAGGGCCGGCACCACGTGCACCTCGACGATCCCGAGGGTGTCGCGGCGGTGGTGATCCCGTTCGTGAGGCCGCTGCTCGAGGGTGTGAGCGCATGAACCCCGCCCTCGCGTACTGCCCGTTCTACTGCGAAGAGAACATCTGGCAGCTGTGCGGGGACCAGCGTGAGCGCCTGGGATCCAGCCAGGATCGAAAGGTGCTGATCATCAGCAACCCCGCCCGCCGCGTCGCCATGTGGGGCCAGCGAAGCAGCCCCGATCCCGCGCTGCCGGTCGTGTGGGACTACCACGTGGTCATGCTGGCGCGGGGGCCCTCGGGCTGGGAGGCGTGGGATCTCGACGCCGTCGGGCCGGTCCCGCGTCCCGCCGCGCAGTGGCTCGAGGACAGCTTTCGCGGGACCGGGCTGCTGCCGCGCAGCTTCGAGCCCCGGTTTCGAGTGGTCAGCTGCGCGGACTATCGCCGCTACCTTCGCAGTGATCGCCGACACATGCGCGACGTCGATGGCACGCCGATCCAGCCGCCGCCCAGCTGGCCCCCGATCATCGGCGAGTGCCCCCCGGGCACCCAGGACGACGGCAGCAACCTCGACCGGTTCCGGGACTGCGAGGATCGCGAGTTCATCGGCGAGCTGCTGGAGCTGTCTGCGCTGCGTCGGTGGTTGGCCCAGAGCGACGCGGTGGACCGTGCGTAGAACAGCCCCGTGCATCGACCCGCCCGTGCCGATAGTCTCTCGTTCGTGCGCACACGATCGGTCCTCGCCTCGGGCTCGCTGGTCTGGCTCTGCCTCACGTCGGTCGCGGCTTGCGGCGGTGAGCCGCACGACGGCGGTCACGAGGCCGTTGCTGGGGTCGAGCCTGGGTTGGCGCCGCGGGCCGAACCCGCGCCTGCGCCCGCGCCCGAGCCCACGCCTGAACCCGAGCCCGCGCCTGAACCCGAACCCGCGCCCGAGCCCGACCCCGAGCTCAGCGAGCGGAAGCAGGCGCTCGCCAACGTCGGTCGCTCGGCCTTCGACGCGCTGCAGGCTGGCGAGTTTGATCGCCTCGCGCAGCTCACCCCGCTCGTTGAAGGGTTCTTGCGCGACAGCTGCTCCGCGCTCCCGATCAGCCCCCGCAAGGAGCTGGAGGCTCGGTTTCGGCACTGCCACGAGACGATCGAGTGGGCGGCGGTCGCCGAGGCCCAGGTGTTCGCGGGCAAGCCAAGCGGAGCGCCCGCGGGCGGGTGTGCGGCGGGGATCGAAGACTATGGGCGGCTGCAGCTGTTCTTGCATATGAACGACAAGACGATCTGGCGCGTGGACTTCTTGGGCGCGGTTGGGCAGGAGGGGAACGCGATCGGGGTCAACGGTGAGGTCACCTGCACCAAGGTCGACGAGGCGCCGCCGTTGAAGTGAGGTCGTGGCGTTGTCTGATCGATTGGTTCATCCCGGGCGGCAAGTCGTTGGCGAAGACCGGGACGAAGCCTCTCATGTGTCCGTGAATCCCGGGGATTCCACCTTGTGGTGCCGGTCCAGGATCTGACGGCGAAGCTCGAAATTTGTTGGTGAGGTATCCCGCTGCCGGTCATGCGCCTGGCCGCGTTCGAACAGGGATGTCGGCCCGCAATGAGGGGACTGTCATGAAAACCTCGACAGCGACCACGACCACCCTGCTCGCCGCCTTCGCCCTCCTCACCGCCTGCGACAGCTATGACCACGACACCGACCTCGACGACGAGGCGCTCATCGGAACCGTGACCGAGACGCTCGAGCTCGAGATCCCGGTCAACGAGCTGAGTGATGAAGAGCTCGAGCAGCTCGGGCTGGAGGGCGCGGGTGGGGCCGAACAGACCGTCCTCAACGCGATCTACCAGTGCGACGTCGACGTCGGCAACGGCTCGACCAACTGCGACCCGGCGATCGTCGATGCCAACGAGTTCGACCCCGGCGAGTGGACCGGCGCCGTGCACATGGACGCCAACGGGTTCCGTCGCATGGACATCTACGCGGAGATCTGTGACCCCACGCTGTACGCGTTCTCGATCTCCGACTCGCCGACGACCAACGGCTGGGGCGGCGACTCGGGCACGGCCGATCACGACGCCGAGCTGCACATGTACAACAGCAGCATGCTCTACTTCTCGAGCGTCGACGTGCTTCACAACGTGTTCGCCAACACCACCAACGTCGCCAACGCGCACGGCGGCGGCTGCCAGATCGTGCACACCATCACCTATCACAAGGCCGGCGCACACCTTGGCGTGATCGGCTTCGACGGGGGCAACGGCTCGCCGATGACGATCAGCGACAACCACGGGCCCAAGCTCGACTACGTCAAGTGCCAGTTCGGCGCGGCCGATCCCGCGCGTGGGATCAGCTGCGACTACGAGGACGCCGCGCGCCACGACGAGAAGAACTGGTACTTCGGCCTCAACCGGACCGTGGGCTCGGGCTCGCGCGACGGCACGGGTGTCGAGCGTGCGTGCGTCGTGGTCAGCGACGACGTCAGCCACACCCCCGCCAACTGCCTGACGCCCGCGCCGATCTCGGTCCCGCCCGAGGGCACTCGCAAGATGTGCATGGTGGCCGGCACCCAGGCCCAGATGCAGGCCGACTGCGAGAACGGAGCGCAGGTCAACCTCGACTTCTACCTGAACGGGACCTGGTCGACGCAGGACTACATCAGCCATTGGGGTGACCCGTGCCCGGTCGGCACCTCGATCGTGCCAAACAGCCAATACTATGTGGCCAACTCCTGCAGCCCGCTGCCGCATGTCGGCGCGGGGTGTGGGGGTCCGGGGTCCTACAACTGGGAATTCCAGATTGGGGTGCAGTGCCAGTAACGCCGCGCTGACGATCCCCGCGCCCCGGCCTGGTCACGGATGACCTCGGCCGGGGCGCAGTCGTTGGAGTGCCGCGGCTTCGTTGCCCGAGCGCTGGGTCGGGCAACCACCACCCCCTGCGGCGAGTTGTCAGGGCACGCGGTTCAGGGCCAAATGAGCAGGAAAGGTCGCTGGTCGGCGCCCACTCCTGCTCGGAGGCCGAGACGCCGAATCGATCGGCGGCGGCAGCCGAACTCGGGCGCGATCGTGCCAGCGCTGTGCTGCGATGGACCGCACCCCCGACGCGCTGTTCGAGATTGTCTGGACCCCGATCGAGCCCTCATCCGCCGCGCCCCCGCGGCGTGATCGAGCGTTGATCCTGGCCGGCGACGAGCAGCTGGCCGACGCGCTGCAGTGGGCGGGCGAGCAAGCCGGGATCAGCGTGAGCGTGATGGGGTGGCGCGAGACCGATCTCGACGATGAGACCACGCTCGACGCGAAGCTTCGGGCTTGTGCCTACGACGAAGTCTGGCTGGTGGTCGGGCAGCCGCGCCTGCAGGGGCGGGCCCTCGCGCCCGCGCAGCTCGACGAGCTCCTGCGCCGCGGGCCCGGGACCTTGGCCGCGTGCGCGCGCAGCTTGGTAGGTCTCGCCGCCGAGGGTCAGCCGACGCCGCGCCTGCGGGTGATCAGCTGTGGCGCCTGCGCGGTCGAGCGGTCGGCGCTCGATCTCGCCGGAGCGTTTCAGGCGCCCGCGTGGGGGCTGGCGCGGGCGATCTGGGCCGAGCACCCCGAGCTCGACCTCGCGCTGGTCGACCTCGATCCGCAGCTCGATCCCGACCGCGCCGCGGCGGCGTTCGTGACTCGCCCGGTCATGGCTGACGACGAGCGCGAGCTGGCGCTGCGCGGGTCGTCTCGTCTGGCGCCGAGGCTGGTGCCGACGCTCGCGGGCACGAGTCGAGTCGAGCTCGATCCCGACGCCGCCTACCTGGTGGTCGGCGGGCTCGGTCGGCTTGGACGCGAGATCGCCCGCGGGCTGGTCGAGCGCGGCGCGAGGCGGCTGGTCATGGTCGGCGTGCGGGTGCTCGCGGGCAAAGATCGCGAGCTCGAGTTCATCGCCGAGCTCGAGCTGGCGGGCGCGACCGTCGAGCTCGCGCGGGTCGACATCCGTGACCGCGCGGCCCTGACCGCGCTGCGTCGTGAGCGTGAGGCGGCTGGCCGACCGCCGATCCGCGGGGTCGTGCACGCGGCGATGGGCGACGACGCGGGCCGACTCGTGACCCTCGAGCCCCGCACCATCGGCGAGTCGATGGCGCTCGAGGTCGCCGGGACCTGGAACCTCCACGCGGTGTTCGGTCAGCTCGTCCCGTTCTTGTCATGTACGTCCGTCGCGTCGCTGGTGCCTGGGCTCGCCCAGGGCCGCGGGTGTCAGGCGGCCGGTCACGCGTTCGTGCACGCGCTCATGACCGCCCTGCGAGCGCGCGGATCCGTGGCGGCCGCGATCGCGTTTGGGCCGTGGCACGACAGCCCGCAGCTGCATCCGCTCCCGCGTCGGTGCATTCAGGCCGGGTTTGGTGTCGTCGATCGGTCGCTGGCGGCCGAGGCGGTCGACGCCGCGATCACGACCGCGCACGCACAGCTGGTGTGTGCGCCGATCGATCATGCTCGGATCGACCGCAGCGCCAACCCGCGGCCGGCGTTGCTCGAGAGGTTGCTCGCGGACGCGCCACCTCGGCCCGCCGGGTCGCTGGTCTCGTTCGCGATCGGCCAGGGTCGCCCGCTGTTCCTCCTGCATCCCCAAGCCGGCGAGACGAGCTGCTATGCCGCGCTCGTCGATCGGCTCACGACGACGCGGCCGCTCGTGGGTGTGCGCGCGTCATCCCTGGTCGACCGCGAGTGGCGTCCGCAATCGCTCGCGGAGATCGCTGCCGAGGCGCGCCGAACTCTGCGTAGGGTGCAGCCCGCGGGTCCGCTCGATCTGCTCGGCTGGGGCTTCGGCGGCGCGCTCGCGTTCGAGATCGCCCGACAGGAGCTCGAACAGGATCGCGGCGTGGGTCTCGTCGCCATGCACGACAGCCACACGCCTTCGCCGCGAGCTGGGCAAGACGAGCTCGATCTGCTGGTCGCTTTCCTCGCCGATCTCGGGCAGCTCGACGCGGGAGATCGACGCAACCTCGCCGCCCGCAGCGAGCTCGAGCACGCCCCACCGGACGTACGCCTCGATCTGCTGTTCAGGCTGGCGCACGCCAGCAAGCTGGTCCCGGCCACCCTCGAGCTCGACGGCTTCGTCAGGCGCGTCGAGGTGTTTGTCGCGCACGCGCGGGCCCTGGCGGACTGGCGGCCACGCACGCTGGACGCGACCGTGCACTACTTCGCGCCCAGCGGCCGCGCGACGGATGCGACCGACCACGCGCACGGCTGGCTGCCGCGCGTCGCCGAGCTCGTGACCCATCGCGTGCCGCGCGGTCGCTACGCGCTCACCACTGATCGCGGGGCGGCAGCGGTCGCGGAGGTCTTGCTGGGCCTGCTCTGACACCTGCCGTCGCAGCTAGGATCACGCTGGGGCCTGCGAGCGCTGCCCCACCAACAAATAATTGATCACCGCCCCAAACCCGAACACCGCGACGATGAAGCTGAACAGCCCGCCCACGTAGGGCAGCTCGGTCAGCACGGTCACCAGCCCCAGGCCGAGCAGCAGGCTCCACAGCACCCGCCGCCCCTCGAGCACCGGAAACCGCAAGACTCGGCGACCGAGCTCGGCGGCGATCACCAGCTTGCCGATATACAGCGCGATCAGGTACCCGGCCATCGCGACCATCGCCAGCGGGATCCCGACCAAGGTCACCGCGGCGACCATCGAGCCGACTGGGATTGCGAACAGCGCGAGCAACCCAATCCCCACGACCCGCAGCCACTGGGTCTGGCGCTGGGGCGCACGAAACAGCCCCGGGAACAGGGCGAACGCGACGAGCCCGAAGATCAGCCCGGCGATGATCGTGAGCAGCTGCCACGCGTAGAAGCTGAGATCGTCATAGCGGTTGTCGTCCGCGAGCGCCCCGACCTGGACGCTGGTCGTGCCACGCACGGACGCGCCACCGTCCACCACCACGTCCTCGGCCTCTCCAACCTTCGCGGTCAGGTCACGGCCGACCGAGGCCGTGCCGCCAACCCGCAGATCTGGGCCGCCGATGACCAGGTCGCGCTCGGTCGTTGCGTTGACGTCGACATGATCACCCATCGCGTACACGTCTCGGCCGATCGTGCCCGCGATCTCGATCTCGTTGCCCGTGAGCATGGCGTCCCCGCGCAGATCGACCGCCGGGCCGACGTTGACCCGCTGCCCCGCCGCGTACAGCTGCGCGCCCATCGAGGCGCCGACCTCGACGTCTTGGCCCGCGGTGATCACGTTGCCGTGGACGGTCCCGCGAATGTCGACCCGCTCGGCCGCGGTCATCAGGTTGCCGTCAATCGTGCCCTCGACCGTGACGGAGCGCGCAAACGCGACAGCGTCACCACGGACGTGCCCCTTGATCACCACCGCCTGGGCGAGCGCGATCAGGGTGTCATCCACGATCTCGTCGGCGCCGACCTCGACCCGGTCGCCCCTGCGGATCTGCGCCGCGTGCGACACAGCTGGAACCGCGAGCACGGTGAGCGCAACGAGTGCCAGGCACAGGGCTTTGATGATCGGCGAGACCGGCATGCTGGTGCATGTGGATCGCCGTCGGTGGCTCGTCGAGCGCAAGCTTTACCCGGCCTGCGGGCGAGTTCGCGCCCTCCGCAGTTCCCGCCTTCGTCGAATGCCACCACCTCTGTGGAAGTTCATGATAGTCGATTCCGTGCGCGTGAATCGTTCGTCGTGGTCCCGCCT
The DNA here is from genome assembly GCF_002994635.1 of Enhygromyxa salina. Classification (GTDB taxonomy): domain Bacteria; phylum Myxococcota_A; class Polyangia; order Nannocystales; family Nannocystaceae; genus Plesiocystis; species Plesiocystis salina_B. The sequence continues at coordinate 107,105 of NZ_PVNL01000147.1, forward strand.
GACCCTCGTGTTGTTTGCGGCCACAGCTTGCCCGAGCGAGGGCGGCGACCGCAGCAACGCGCCGGGGTCTGGGGCCGCGTCCGGTCCGGTCGGCGCGTGTGCGGCTGGTGATCGATCCGCGGGCCACGAGTACGTCATGCAGCTGCGAGCACAGCGGCTCGCGTCCGACGGCTCGGCCGGCTACGCCCAGCACCGCAGCACCTTGCGCGACGCCTGCTCGCAAGGATGTGGCGCGGCGTGCCTCGAGTTCGCGCGCAACAGCTGGGCCGAGGCCGAGGCCGACGAGTTCAACGCCCTCGCCTGCACCCACGACGAGCCCGACGGCTGCGCGTGGGGGTCGAGCGAGGGGGAGGCGGCGCGCGGCGAGCTGTGTGAGCGCGGTGACCTGCTCGCGTGCGTCGACCCGGCGCCCGAGCGCCTGTCCGAGCTGGGGGCCGCCGGCTGCGACGCCAACGACGGCCGCTCGTGCAGCGTGCACGCGTGGGCCCGGTGTGGCGGCGCTGGCGAGTGCGACGAGGTTGCGATCGAAGCGGCCCGCAAGGCCGCGCAGCTGGTGCCGGAGCCCGAGATCTTCGAGATTCTCGGCGCGGTGTACTGCCACGCGGGCGAGGCCGAGCAAGCCGACGCGAGCTTCGCCGCGGCCTGTGAGCGCGGCGTGCAAGCCAGCTGCGAGCGCCGCTGCGAGCAGCTTCGACCGGCGCGCGTGATCGTGGTCCACGAGGGTTCGCGCGCGCGCTACCTGGAGATCCTGACCATGATGGCGCTGCAGTCGGACGTGCGCGAGGACTGGTACACGGCGCTGTCGCTGATGAGCGACGACGACCTGCAGGCGTTCGAGGCGGTCTTGCAGCGCTTCACCCCGCCGCTGTCGGAGCCCGGCGCCAAGGCCAAGGTCCCCGAGGCGCTTGGTGAACAGTATCCTGAGCTCGTCGCCGCCCTGCTTCGCGGGCCGCAGCTCGATTCGAAGAAGCTCGTGTACTGGTTCAAGCGGCTGCCCGACATGACCGACGAGCAGCGCAGCAACCTGCTCGAGAGCCTGCGATCGCAGTGGTGGGTGATCCCGGGTGATCCCAGCAGCTCGCCCGTCGCGTTCGTCGACCGCGTGCACCAACGCCAGATCCGAGCCCGCGACTGAGCGCAGGGATGTCGCCGGTTTGAAGCCCCAGGCTCTCGGCCTGTCCCGTCCAGATGTTGCCTGGATAGGGGCTGAACTCGATCGCGTAGCCGGCTTCGAGAGCGTTGTTCAGCCGAATCCAGCAGGTTCCACAGGGCCGCTTGACTGCGGCAATATGGCTTTGTGCCTTGTACTTCGCGGCCTCGAGGACATCGATGAATTTCTCCTCGATGTGGCGCCCATGGTTGTTGCCCTCGATCACGTAGTAGAGCTTGTTGATGCCGCCGATCCCGAGCGCCGCCGTGGCGGCCTTTTGTCCTTGCAGTGCAGCTCGGTCGCGTATTTGGACCTCATCAGGTCCAGGATGTTCTGGGCCTCGCTCTTGGACAGCAGGTCCGCGAGCCCATCGACGTCGAGCGTCTCCGGGTCGACCTCGCCCGGGTTCCAGTTCCGCAGGCGTGTGAGCTTTCGAGACGCTCGCAGCGTCCGCTGATACCTCTCACCAGACTTACCCCAGACCTTCTTCAGCGCGACAGACCGAGAGAGCCGCCGCGGGATCAGCGGGCGCCAGGTAGGCGAGCGGGCGCGAGGCTGATCCACACGCTCCCTCTGGCCGTTCGCGCAACAGACGCACCGCAAGAACACTGGTCAGCGGCTTCTCCAGCGGGTTCGAGCCGCCCCCCTTACCGGTAGCCGTTCGCGCGCCGTCCCTGTACAATCGCGTGGTGAGTGCGTCAGACGAGTCCACGCAGGAAACCGAGCGAAGAAACAACACACGAGCCCTGGTAGGCGTCGTCTTGTCGGTTCTCATTGTCCTGTTGACGTTTGCGTTTGCGACGCGGTCCAACGCAGAGCTCTCGCCGCAGGCATGGAACCTCATCAGCTTCTTCGTCCCGCTGGTCCCCGCGTTTCTCCTGTCTGGTAGCGCAATCTTGAAGTGGCGGAGTCCAGGCGCGCTCATGGCCAGCTTCGGGGGCAGCGTCGCGGTGTTCTTCTTTGGCGTGATGTTGCTGCAGAGCAAGGGCCTGTCGACCCCTCGCCTCTCACTCTATCGGGTCTACATGCAGGACACCGAGGACCCCGCCAGGATCCTGCACGCCGAGGTCTTTGGCGTCAACGCGGCCGACAGCGGCGTCGACTACTTCCTGACCGAGGACCACCACGTCCTCGTGGTGAGTTACCCGCCGAACACATCTTCCATCGAGATGCGCCTCGAGCTCCCGAACGACAAGCGGGCGAAGTGCAACATTGCGTACTCGCGCAACGCTCAATCGGTGGTCTATGTCGGAGAGGGGGACGACGCAACATGCAAGCTCATCCACGCTGGCGAGTGAGGGCGACGCGGTGTCTCAACGGACTGACGTTGCTGGCCCTCGCGGTGTCCTCGGCGTTCATCCCAGCAACCGTGTCTGCCGAGCTGTGCACACCGTGCCTGAGCACGGGCGACTCCGGGTATTTCGTATTCTACAACAACGTGGCCAACCTGGAGGATGTCCTCGTCCGCGCGCCCAGCAACAACGAGGTCATCACTGGGTTGAAGCAGCTGATCTCGGATCCCACGAAGTTCGCGTTCATCCGGATCCAGCACGCCAAGTACGATGTCCTTCGCACGTCAGACCCCAAGGACGTCGTCGAGATCGAGCTGGCAGCCTGGGCCTACCAGCGCAAGGATGAGACCGCGAGCTTGACCCCGACGCTCCTGTCCGCCTCGCGCAAGGTCTGGACAAAGCGAAAAGACCCGTGCAACTGCGACCGACGCCAGCTGGTCGATGGCGAGACTGCGCTCGAGCACCTCGCGGCCGAGTGTTTTGTGCTCGAGAAGCTGAAGAAAGCGACAGAGATGAAGCAAGCCCAGGGCCAATTTTACAAGATCTACTACAAGCTCCAGGGGCGTCAGAAAGAAGCCCAACGAAGCAATCCTTGCTACGGCGGATGAGCCTGAGTGATGCGTCTTCGGCACCTGGCAATCTCCGTCCTCCTGGCCGCTGAGGTCAGCGGCTGCGCGTGGGGCCGGCCGCTCTATGGCTCGATCATGGCGACCAGCATCGAGCCCATCTACACGCTTCAGCGAGAGTTGGATGACTCCCCGCTGCTGCGGGTCATCTACGATGAAGACGTCGTATATTACACAGACATCGAGCTCGAGTCGGCGTATTGCACGGCTGCGCGCTCGGTCGACGGCTTGCGGAGGTTGCACAGCGCGCTCGATACTGCGGAGCAGGCCCTCGACGACAATGATGTGAGTCGGGCCATTCGGGCGCTGGCGGTGGAGGGGCCTCAGCTGTTGCGGCTGCTCGAGTCGATCCCGAAGGACGGCGTATTCATGGAGTTTCTGCGGCCACCGGGTACTCTGGAGTCGGCCCCGCAGACCACGCCCTTCGTCGTCGCGCTCGAGCAGCTGTTGGATCGCTGGCGAGATGGCGCTTCTTCGGCGCCAAACGCCGCGCCCAACACCACCGAGATCATGGACGCGTTCGCGGACTCGCTGTTCGCGGTCGGGGCGAACACCGACTTCATCGCGCAGATCTTGGCGGACGCTGACGCGGCGCTGGGCGGGGCGCCCGACGCCCTCCGTCAGACAGTCGCGAGGCTCAACGATATCGCCAAAGGGGTGATCGACAAGCACGACGCCGTGGATATGCGTAAGCTGCTCGAGCTGGGCCCCACCGGTGTGGTCGTTCGCGTCACGGTCGTCGCCCCAGAAAAATCGGCGATCGCGGTCAACCCCGTGGCTGAGTTCCAGGCGTGCGGCCGGGACACCATAATTGGGCAGTTTACGCGGGTGGACACGGCGGGCGCTGCGGCCGATGTCGGCGTGACGCCCAAGACCGAGGCGCGCGACTTCGAGTTCCTGGCGACCCGCGGCGTCGATCCAGGAGGCTGCTACGAGATCATCTTCAGGATCGCCACTGGTGAAGGCGTCAAGCGGAATCCGGTCCAGGTCAACCTCGAGAACCCAAAGCGATCGACAGCCTACGGGGTGCAGCGGCCCATAAGTGAGCTGTTCGCGACTGACGGGGAGACGTCGAGTGAGGTGGTGGCCGCGCCTCGAAGCCGAGACTTCGAGTGTAGTGACGCTGACGCGGCGCCGTGATCAGCTGCGCGAGCCCCTCGAGCGCGGTCGGAGCGTCCGCGAACGACAGCATCTGGACCATGCGGTCGCGCGCGTGACGAAAGCCGAGGCCGCGGGCCAGTGCCTGCACATCGTCGTCGCGGAGCTCGGCGACCCAGCCGCCGCTGCGCCGTACAGATACGTCGACACGCTGGCTCCACCCGTTCCCGAGCCTCATGAGGGGCGCGAAGTCTGTCACCGACGCAACCGCGCTAGACTTGGCAGCCGTGCTGCTGCGCGATCTCTCTGAGACGTCGGGACGCGTTCGAGATACCCGCGCGCGCAAGAAGAAGATCGCGCTGCTCGCCGACCTCCTACGGAAAGCGAGCCTGGAGGAGCTTCCGGTCGCGGTGGCCATGCTGGCCGGAGCGCCGCGGCAGGGCAAGATCGGGATCGGGTACGCCGTCGTGGGGCGCGTGCGCGAGGCCTGCCCCGCCGCGTCGAGCCCGACCCTCAGCGTCATGGAGCTGGACGGCGCGCTGTCAAACATCGCCTCGATGTCGGGCTCGGGGTCGGCGAGTCAGCGCGAGGTCGCTCTGGGAGCGTTGCTCAGCCGCGCAACCGCGGACGAGCAGGAGTTCATCGTCCGCTTGCTGCTGGGCGAAATACGACAAGGTGCGCTCGAGGCGATCCTCGTCGAGGTGATCGCCGAGGCGACGGAGACCGACAAGATGCTCGTGCGCCGCGCGGTGATGCTCAGCGGCGACCTTGGACGTGTCGCCGTCGGGGCCAAGCGGGGCGGGGACCCCGAGCTATCGCGTTTCTCGCTGCAGCTGTTCCGTCCGGTGCAGCCGATGCTGGCCCAGCCCGCGGAGAGTGTCTCCGCCGCACTGTCAGAGCTCGGCGATGCGAGCCTCGAGTACAAGCTCGATGGCGCGCGCGTGCAGGTACACAAGGACAACGAGCGCGTCGAAGTCTATACCCGCAACCTCAACATCGTGACGCCCGCGGTTCCGGAGATCGTCGAGGCAGCGCTAGCGATGCCCGTGCGCGCCGCGATCTTCGACGGCGAGGCGATCGCGTTGCGCGACGACGGATCGCCGCACCCTTTTCAGGTCACGATGCGGCGGTTCGGGCGGCGGCTCGACGTCGATTCCATGCGCCAGGCGCTACCCCTGACGGTGCGGCTGTTCGACTGCCTGCGCATCGATGACGACACCCTGATCGACGACAGCAGCTTGCGACGCTGGAGCGCGCTGGAGTCGACGGCGCCGCTTGATCTGCTCGTGCCACGCATCGTCGTGTCCACGGTCCAGGAAGCCCGCGACTTCATGGCCAGGGCGCTCGACGAGGGCCACGAGGGCGTGATGGCCAAGGCGTTGAACGCCCCCTACGAGGCGGGGAAACGCGGCAGGGGCTGGCGCAAGCTCAAGACCGCCCACACGCTGGATCTCGTCGTCATCGGTGTCGAGTGGGGCAGCGGACGGCGCGAGGGCTGGCTGTCCAACCTGCACCTGGCGGCACGGGATGAAAAGACGGGGAGCTTCGTGATGTTGGGCAAGACCTTCAAGGGGCTCACCGACGAGCTACTGAAGTGGCAGACCGAGGCGTTGCTCGCCCGCGAGATCGGTCGCGAGGGCCACGTGGTCCACGTTCGACCCGAGCTGGTGGTCGAGATAGCCTTCAACGACGTCCAGGCTAGCCCGCACTACCCGGCCGGCATGGCGCTTCGGTTCGCTCGGGTCAAGCGCTACCGCGAGGACAAGAGCGCCGCCGAGGCCGATACACTGGACGCAGTTCGGGCAATCTTCGCGATGACGGCGGGATGAACTGAAACAGCCTCGCCGAGGATGCAGCGCTTCGACAGCGTCGTAGAGATCGAGACGAGACCGAGCAGCAACGAGCAGCAATGAGAAGGTGCACGTGGAGAGGAGGCGTCGCGCGGGGGAGCCTCGCAAGTTAGACTCCCCCGACCGGTATCCGTCAGCTGTTCGGCTTTGGCGGAAGCACGATGACCGGAATCTCTAGCCGAAATGCGGTCGGCTCCTTGCCCTGGTTTTGAATGGCCTCGGGATTGACGACCAAGGTTTGGGGATCGAGGGTCAGGCGCGGGCCGTCGGGGTCGGCCTTGCCGTCGGGCGCGGGTTGAAACAGCGCGTAGCCCTCGATGATGCGGTAGGGGTCAGTCTCGCTCAGCTCCTTCGCCGCCTCGCGGCACTGCCACAAAGACAGCGGGCAAAACACGCCGGACGAGCCGTCCGCAGGCTGGTAGCCATCCGCATCCGGGTCCGGGGGGGCTTCGGCGTCCGGGGCGATGTAGACATGTTGCCTTTGGGTCGGCTGGTGGTTCTCGTCGAACTTTTCATTGACGATGTGCTCGCCGCCGTTGGCGTCGACCTCCGAGTGCGAACGGTAGCCCGAGCCGTTCTCAAACGTGATCTGCCAGGTGGTTTGCACGACCCGCTCGCCATCGACGACCATCTCCTTGTGGATCAGGCTGCCGTCTTCGCCGACGCCATCGCGCTCCCAGTATTCGCGACCGTCGGGGTCCGTGTGGGTGCGCGTCCAATTGCTGCCTGCGAGGTCGCCCGGCTTGGGGAAGGTCGGCGAGAAATCTCCGTCGGGTGCGCCCTCGACCTCCCAGGCCGTGGAAGGCCAACCAGACTCGTCAATTTGACCGGTGGCGGCCGGCATGAAGTCCTCGATCGCGTAGAGACTGAGCATCTCGACGAGATCTCGGAGCTGCTCGATCGCGGCCAGGTCTTCGAGCAGCCCGGCGGACGCCAGCACGTCCACGAGCCGCTCGAGCTGCGAGACCTTTTGGTCGGTCAGGTAGTAGGCATTCAGCGCGATGGCGTCGACGTCTTCGATCCCGTGGATCAGGTAGCCGGCCTCGTCGAGCTGCTCGAGCGAGGCGTCTTTAAGGAACTCTTGTTCGGGGTCGCCGGCGCGGGCCTCGACGCTCAGCGCGAGGGCGGATACGAACACGAGCGCGGTCGCGCAACGTACGTGAAAGGCTGAATTGTCCATGACAGCGTGGTAGAGCCGGCACGCCCTGTAGCGTTCCGGACTTTTTTGCGCCCCGCTACCGACCGGCACGGCCAACGCCCACTGCGAGCTCTGCGAGTCGTGGGTTACGCAGCCGCGTTCGCCCTTTGAGCGCCGGCAGCGGGTCTTCGGCGGTTAGGTCCATGTTGCGGATGAGCAGCGCGAGGCCCGCGACGATCTCTCGCTCGAGCTGCACGAACACGCGCGCGTTCTCCACGACGTCAACGGCGTCCGCCCGCACGTCACCCTGGCCCTGTTCAGCCTCGGCAAGATCGTGGGCAAGCAGAGCCTCCGCCGCGTCTCGCATGGGGGCGTCGAGGGTGCCGAAGAACAGGCCCCGGCCGACCTGAGCACCGGGGTCGTCGCGGGGATCCATCCCGGCAACGATGCGACCGAGCATTGCGAAGTCGAGCCCGACGAGCACCGCGACGAACGGCGTACACGAGATCCGACTGGCGACCGCCAGGGGCACCGGCGTGGCCGTGTAGTCGCCCGCGCCCAGGCTATCGGTCGCCCCCGTCGACCGCCGCGGAGGCAGCCCGAGACCTTCGGGCGTTTGTAGACACGGTTGAGCCCCCGCCAGCGCCCAAACACAAGTCTCCGTTTTGCTCCCCCTCCTACTCGTTTGAGCTCGCACCAGAGCTAAGCCAAAAGATCGCAGTCAGCATGGGCGCGGACGACGTCGGTATGATGGGCCGTGCCCTACCTGGTCCTCGGCCTGCTGCTCGGCGCTCTGGTCTCGCTGTGGGTCGGACGTGCCTGGCAAAGAACTCGGATGCGTCGGCGCTTTCGCCAGGCACGCGCGGGCGAGGTCGCGGCGGAGGAGCTGCTGAAAAAGCAAGGCTTTCGGATCCTCGACGAGCAGGTACGTCGGCGACAGCACATGTTCGTCGACGGCGAGCGGCTCGACTACGAGGTTCGGGCCGATCTGTTGGTCTCGCGGTGGTGGCGGACCTACGTGGTCGAGGTCAAGACCGGAAAATCCGCGCCCAATCCCAAGACCACCGCGACCCGTCGGCAGCTGCGTGAGTACGCCGCGGTCTACGACGCCGATGGCCTGCTCCTCGCGGACATGAGCGCCCGGGAGCTGTACGAGATCGAGTTTCCCGCGAGTGGGTCCCGACGCCAAAGGACGCGCACGGCGACCGCCTTCATTCTTGGGGCCATGGTCGGCGTGGCCCTGGCCGTGCTCGTGGGCGGCTGATGCCCCATCGGCGAGCGCCTCGCCAGGCGCAGGCCTGCGCGGGGCTTCGCCGGCCTCGCACACGCCACCGAACAGGCTGTAGGCCCGGGGGGTAGCTCGCGTCCTTTTGCTGACCGTAGAAGCGGCTTCGTGAGCGGTCGCTGACGTTCCGGCCGACGCCGTGATGTGTGTTCGTGGCCATGCTTTCACGCTGGCGTGGGTCGAGGCGCGGGTCGCTGCTGGAAAATCCGTACTCGTGCACGCACGCCCTACGTCGGTCGGGGATCACCCCATCCCCGCGCGACTTTCGACCCCGACTAGTAATTTTGCCAGGTGTATAGATCGTAGTTTTATTGATAGCACACCTGTTGATGAGGGACCGTCCGACGCTGAGCTGAGCGACGTCGCCGAGGAGAACGCAGACGCGGGCCAGCTCGCCGCCGACCCGATCTGCGTCACGATGTTGGTCCACGTCGAATACCAGACCGACGAGAAGCTCAATTGGCTGGTCAGTGAGTTTGACGTGCTCGAACACGCCGACCGTGAGAAGGGCTATGTGGCCATGTTGGTCGAGCCCGAGAGCTACGAGCGGTTGCTCGACGAGGGCTTCGCGGTCGAGATCCAGCACGGACCGACCGAGGAGCTGGCCAACGTGATCAGCGGGTTCCGCTCGATCGGCGGCTACGCCTGCTACCGCACCGTCGAGGAGACCGCCACGACGATGAGCACGCTGAACACGGACTACTCCGACCTGGTCGAACTCGTCGACATGGGGGACTCGTGGAACAAGGTCACACCCGGCGGCGCGAGCGGCTACGACATCGCGGGCATGATCGTGACCAACGAGAACATCGCCGGGCCCAAGCCGCGCTTCTTCTTGATGGGCTCGATCCACGCCCGCGAGTACGCGCCGGCCGAGCTCGCGATCCGCTTCGCCGAGCAGATGGTCACGGACTACGGGACCGATCCCGACGCGACCTGGCTGCTCGACAATTTTGAGCTGCACGTGCTGCCCCACGCCAACCCCGACGGCCGCAAGATCGCCGAGCAGGGCTATACCCAGCGCAAGAACCGAAACACCAGCAAGGGCTGGTGCTCGTATCCGCCGACGTCGTACAGCCAACACGGCGTCGACCTCAACCGCAATCACTCGTTCAAGTTTGGCGGCGCGGGCTCCAGCTCCAGCTCGTGCAACCTGACCTATCGCAAGAGCTCGGCCTCGGAGCCCGAGACCCAGGCGCTGCAGACCTACATGAGCTCGATCTTCGCGGATCAGCGCGGTCCCGACGACTCCGACGCGGCGCCCGACGATACCACCGGCTTGATGATCACGCTGCACTCCTATAGCCCGCTGGTGCTGTTCCCGTGGAGCTGGAGCGCGAGCGGGGCCCCGAACTTGGCGGAGCTGCGCACGCTCGGGCGCAAGTTCGGCTATCACAACGGCTACCCGGTCTGTCAGACGCCCGTCTGTCTGTACGCGGCGAGCGGCACGACTGACGACTGGGCCTATGGCACGCTCGGGGTCGCGGCCTTCACGTTCGAGCTCGGCGACTCGTTCTTCCAGAGCTGCGCGACGTTCGAGTCGACGATCGAGCCCGACAACATCGCGGCCCTGCGCGACGCGTTCAAGGCCGCGCGCCGCCCCTACCAGACCCCGGCGGGGCCCGACGCGGTCAGCGTGGCCGTCTCGGCCTCGCCGGTGACCGCCGGCACCAGCGTCACGCTGACCGCCAACGTCGACGACACCCGCTACGACAGCAACGGCTGGGGCAGCGAAGCGACGCAGAACATCGCGGCCGCGCGCTACACAGTCGACCAAGCATCGTGGTCGGGCGCGACGCTCAACGCGATGGCGGCCACCGACGGGACCTTCAACTCGACCGTGGAGGGCGTGACCGCCACGATCGACACCACCGGTTGGGCGGTCGGTCGGTATCTGCTCATGGTCGAGGGCCAGGACGCCGACGGCAACTGGGGGGCTCCGAGCGCGGTGTTCCTCGACGTGCAGTAGCCATCACGCGCGCGGTGGCGGTCGCGGGGTCGAACCTCGCGGCCGTCATTGCCTGATCAGACCGCGCGAGAGCGAGTGCAGCAGCAGCTCGGCGTTGGTGCGGACACCCAGCACCTCCATGATGCGGTACTCGTGAAACGCGACGGTGCGCGGGCTGACGCCGAGCGAGGCGCCGATCTCTTTCATCGTCTGTCCGCCGCCCAAGAGCCGCAGGACCTCGAGTTGGCGGGGGGTCGAGGGCTGACGTCGTGACGGCTGTGGACCGGCCGCACTGCAAGTTTCGGCAACACTGCCCTCGGCGAAAAAGCCAAGCGAGGCGGCGCGAGGCATTGCACCACGGGCTCCTAGGCCCTAGGCTTCGGGGGCTGCCCAGAACGGGATGATCGGACCGGCTGAGATCCTGCACGCGCGCGCCCCCTCGAGGGCGATCATCTCACCATCGAGGGTGTAGCCCTCGGTCAACTCCAGGCCCAGCTCGCCAATGTTGGCGCGGGCGACCAGGGGATGCTCCACCGCGAGCTCGCGCTGGTCTCCCTGGCCGAACAGCAGCATCAGCGAGTGACGAAACACGACAGCCGGCCGCATGCCGTTGCCCGAAATGTGAAACCGATGCGCGCGGATCGGCTCGGGCGGGAGCGCGCGCAGGCCCATGGTGCTGCGCTCGAGCACGCCGACGATGAGCGAGTGCAGCGCCGGCTGAGATGGACCGAGATCCTCTCCATCGACGCACAGGCGCAGGCCTCGGCGCGAGAACAAGGGAGTGTCCATGGCGTTGGGGTTGAGGCTCTGGGCGAAGGTCTGGGCCATGACCAGGGTCGCGTCGGCGATCGTGGGATGCTCCCGGCGAGCGTAGTAGGCCTCGAGCACTCGGTAGATCACGCCCCAGCCGAACATGAACCCGTAAATCGGCGCGTGGCCCTCGACCTCGACCTTGAGCGAGGGTATCGATCGGCGCACGAGCTCGCCGCGCTCGGCCATGCGCCCGAGGGTCTCGAAGGGAGGCTCGGACAGGCCGAGGTACTCACCCATGACGTTGATGGTTCCGGCCGCGACCGGGAGGATCGTCGGCAGCGGGGCGTCCTCGCCGAGGCACGCGAGCATCGCGCTGAGGCCCCGAGCGATCGAGCCGTCGCCGCCGTAGAAGCAGACAGTCTGCGACGCGTCCACGGGCTTGGTTCGAAACAGCTCGGTCAGCTCGTCGAGGCTCGAGGTCAGGTGCAGGCGGGGGTTGAGCACGGCGGTGGCGGTGGCGCTCCTGGCCATGCGCTTGCGAACCCGGCCGGCGTTGGGGTTGAGGACCAACACCAGCTCCGGCGCCTGGAGGAGGTGGCGGTCGAGGATCTCGGTGAAGGCCTCCATGGCGGAGATTTTCGTCGGGGGTTGACGGCTGTCAACTCGCGAGGTCCCGGCGACGCCCATCGCTGCGCGTGCACGAGCGACGGCTACGTCTGCCACCGCACCGTCGAGGGGACCACCACGACGATGAGCACGCTGAACACGGACGACTCCGACCTGGTCGATCTCGTCGTCAAGGGGACTCGTGAGGCGCGAGCGGCTACGACATCGCGGGCATGATCGCGACCAACGAGAACATCGCCGGACCCCAGCCGCGCTTCTTCTTGATGGGCTCGCTCCACGCCCGCGAGTGCGCGCCGGCCGAGCTTGCGATCCGCTTCGCCGAGCAGATGGTCACGGACGCGTTCTTCCAGAGCTGCGCGACGTTCGAGTCGACGATCGAACCCGACAACATCGCGGCCCTGCGCGACGCGTTCAAGGCCGCGCGTCGTACCTACCAGACCCCGGCGGGGCCCGACGCGGTCAGCGTGGCCGTCTCGGCCTCGCCGGTGACCGCCGGCACCAGCGTCACGCTGACCGCCAACGTCGACGACACCCGCTACGTCAGCAAGCAACGTGGTCGGGCGACGCTCAACGCGATGGCGGCCACCGACGGACCCTTCAGCGGCCGTCATTGCCTGATCAGACCGCGCGAGAGCGAGTGCAGCAGCAGCTCGGCGTTGGTGCGGACACCCAGCACCTCCATGATGCGGTACTTGTGAAACGCGACGGTGCGCGGGCTGACGCCGAGCGTGGCGCCGATCTCTTTCATCGTCTGTCCGCCGCCCAAGAGCCGCAGGACCTCGAGTTGGCGGGGGGTCAAGGGCTGACGTCGTGACGGCTGTGGACCGGGTCCGGCCCGAGCCGCAGCGAGCTCGTTCGCGCGGGCGAGGGCGTCGACGCGGCCCACGTTCGACGTGTCGTCGAGCTCGAGGACGAGGACGACCGCGCGAGCCACTCGCGGCTGGCCGTCATCGCTTCGCCAGACTCGTCCGCGGCATCGCAGCCTGCGGACCTCGCCGTCGCCGTCGCCGTCGCGCACGTCGATTGGCGCCGCGTCATGTCCGAGCATGAGGGCCGCCACGAAATCCTCATAGCGGCCGCGGTCGTCCGGGTGGATGCCGGGAGCGCAAGCGCGCAGGTCGAGCTCGGCGTCCGGGTCGATCCGCAGGATGTCGCACAGCTGCGCGGACACGCGGGTGCGTCCGAAGACGAAGTCGTGAGTCCAGTGACCGAGCCGAGCCAGCTGCTCGATCTCGTAGTACCCGAGTGCGATCCGCCGAACGGTGTCGGTGGCGAGCCCGGTCAGCTCCGCCACCTTCTCTCGGGTGAGTCCGCGGCCCTCTCGGAGTTCGCGGACACGAGCGCCGAGATCCTCGGGTGTCACGATGGCCATGACGAGTCGTGCCAGAGGTGGGCACCTTGGGGTGCCAACGCTGGAGGACAAGCTCGTCCAACGCGCGAGCGGATAGGACATCCGATGTGGGGTCGCGGGATGCGTGAACATCGCGCCACCCCGCGCTCGGCGTGCTTGTCGGCCGGCGAGGTGCATCGCGGACGGGTCAGGTGTCGTACTCGAGCCCGTTCGGCGCGATGTCGCCCCCGAACATGGCCGGCCCCGTGAGCCCGAGGCACAGCTCGACCATCACGGCCCGAGCAAGTCGGGTCGGTCACGCGGCGAAGTCGAGCTCGAGCTCGAGCTGGCCAGTCGGAGCTGGCCTCGGTCGCGGAGGCGGACGGGCACCGAGGCCAAGGTCGGCGAGCACTCGCGCGATGTCGTCGGGCTTGTTGGCGATCTTCACCAAGCGCATCGCACCGCGGCATCGCGGGCAGGTCATTGAAGGCTGGAGCTGTCTTCAGCTCTGGCAGGGTGTCGACCGCGAACACCCGCGAAAGCAGCCACGCCCATGGATGTCGAGCGGATTGTTTGGCGAGCCCCTCGTGCGCTGTCGGAGCGCCCGCGAACGACAACGGTATCTGCGTCGGCTCAGCGCGCTTGGGTTCGGGGCCTGGCACGACCTCCGGCCGCGCTCTGGCGTGAGCTGCGAGCACGCCGTGGTACCGCAATGTGTGGAACCATGGTGGCGGGATCAGGGCACACAGCCGCGCGAGGAGGTCCAGCGGAGCGAGCAAGACGGCGTGCACACCCCTGAGAAGCTCGCGCTGGATTAGCCGCCGCTCGCCGCTTGCTACGGCGCGGAACAAGGCTGGCAGCTCCGCGGCCTAACCCCGCTCGGACGCGAGGAATGCCTTCGTTGCCAGCGTGAAGACCGCTGCGGTCTCGCTGTCCCGCACCATGGTACCTTTGCGCTAACTTGACTGCAGTGAGTTCCGCGTCGTTCATCGCGCCAGTCTCGATCGCCGTCACCGCGGCCTGCGGCGCCTGCTCGGTCGCAGTGTCGCATCCATCCGGTGACGTGGCTGTGGCCAATTCTGGGCTCGACGAAGTAGCGACATCCGATGACGAGTTGACAGATGCCCTCCCGGACCCGGTCACGTGCCAAGGGCGATCCGTGGCATTGGCCTCCGCGGCGCCCTCGGTGCGTGCGAGCTGGGAGTGGCGGTGCGTCGAGAACTCTCCAATCCTCGAATGGTGGGTCCAACCCGCAGGCGCGCACCACTCACAACCAAATCCACAACAGATTGAGGTCTCGAGGGAGGCGTGGGAGATGCTGTGGGCCGAACTCGACGCCGCCCGCTGGAGTGACCTCTACGACGAGTGCAACGAGGACCCGTCAACCTTCGAACGGGGCACGAGCCATGAGTTCGAGTTTGTCGACGGCGACCTACGCAGGACGTTCTTCTGTGAAGGGTCGAACTTGCCGGCGCCGTTCTCGCGGATGGCTCGTGCGATCAGCTCGGAGGCGCCCGAGGCGAATGAGCTTCCGACGTCCTTGACCGTAGCGACTTCGCAGCGGGCGGTACCCCGACCGAGTGAGCTGGGAGATGGGCAGATCGGCGACTGTGACGGGATGGAGGTTCGCTGGCAAACCAGCGAAAAGTATGGCGCCGCAGAGTTCGTGGCGCATTGCGACGGCGATCGGCCCGTGTACTGGGATAGGTACGCCGGATTCGAGGGCTGGGGCAAGAAGTCCTCCCCCGTACCCATTTCGCAAGAGGCCTGGGCTCGATTGTGGTCGACGCTCACCTCGCTCGACTGGCGCCACCTCTCCTCGAGTTGCCCAGCGCCGGCTCCAGGTGACAGTCGTGCATCCTCGAAAGCGTCGGGTGTGCTCTCGATCACCGACCAACACGGATCACGGACTATGTCGTGTCATGGGTGGGGCATCTTGCCCGAGCCATACGCGACGTTCGTCCAGGCTCTCGAGGCCGTCAGTCGTTGAGTTCTCGGGTGATCTGCATGATCTGGCGCATCAAGTCGGGCCAACGCAGACGAGGGACCCAGGTCCAACCGATTCGGCGTAGCTCTAACTTCGCGCCAATCCGCTCGCGCTCGGGTCCATCTGGTGGTGTACCCACTTTGGGCCCAGCCTTCGGTGGCTCGTCGTTGAAGCCCGCCAGCGGTGTGAACATGACCTCGGCATTGGCTTTATTCTTGAGCGGTATGTTATTGATTATATTGTCAATAAACTGACCCCAGGTCGGGCCTTTTTGAAGTGGCCCTCCAGCCATGACTTCGTGGCGGCGGGAAACAGCTGGGTGTCATCGCCTACTGCACGAGAACGAGCGGCGAGCTTATACAAGTTAGTACGAACACTGGTCTACTATGGCGATCCTCTTTTGGGCGGGCTCGACTGGGAGTACTACGGCGATTTTCTGGATGACATGGAAGACGCGAGTGCCTACGCACTACTACAATACCTTCTCGGTGAAGAAAAAGTGAAGTGAAGAGGATAAGGGCGTCAGTGATCAGCTGATCCGAATCTTCAGCGCCGCCGCCCGCAGCTCGAACTGCGCGGGCAGCCGCCCGACCTGCTCGCCGTCGATCTCGATCGGCACATCCGCCTCCGCCGAGATCGGCGAGAACTCCACACGAGTCGCGTGCCGATGCGAGATCCCCTTGGTCCGCATGTGATTCCCACCAAACACCTTGGCCAGCGTCGCGGTCAGCTTGGTCCGCGACATCCCCGTGACGGTCACGGCGTCGAAGCGCCCATCGTCGATCTTCGCCCCCGGGGCGACCCACATCCCGGCCCCAAAATACTGGCCGTTCGCAACGATCCCAAGCGTCAGATCGACCCGCTCGCCCTCGGCCTCGCCGTCGAATTTCATGGCCACCTGGACGTTGCGCCAGGCCCGAATGCCCCTGAGCGATCCAAGCACGTACTTGAGCGTGGGCCCGAGCTGCGCGTCCGAGCTGTTCACCCGGCGGACGACCTCACCGCTGACACCCACGCTCGCAACATTCAAGAATGGCCGGGCCCGGGTCTGGCCTTGCGGATCTGTGAAGTGCGCCACGCCGTAGTCCACGGTCCGCGGCTGCACACAGCACAACTGCTCGACCTGGCGCCGCATTCGACGACGGCCAAACATGCGCTGGAAGTCACCCCCGGTGCCCGCGGCCAAGATCGCCAGGATCGCGTCGGGGAACCGGTTGCGCCCGTGCTCGTCGACGAAGCCCGAGAGGACCTCGTTGGTGGTCCCGTCGCCACCGACCGACAAGATCGTGTCGGCCCCAGCCTCGAGCGCCTCGCGGCACAGCACGGTGGCGTGCCCGGCGGCCTCGGTGAAGCGGACCTCGAGCCCGGGAAAGTGCACCGCGAGCGCCTCGTGGACGTGGTCCCACCGCTTCTTGGCCGCACCGCTGCTCGCCGTCGGGTTGATGATCGCCGTGGTCTTGCCGGCGGCGACCGTCTCGAGAGGGGGCGTTGGCGCGGCGGTGTTCATGGTGGGCTGTCCGGTCAGGTGGCTCGCATCATGACCACCCCGCGCTCGCGCAGATCCGCGACGGTGTCGGCGAGGGTGATCATCGGGTCGCGGGCCCGCCAGCCGAGCTCGTTCTCGGCCAGGGTCGAGTCAACGTACCAGTAATGTTGAGCCATCTCGATGCTGATCGCATCGGGCAGCGCGTCGTCCTCGCCGAGCACCTCGTGGGCGCGGCGGACCAGCCATCGCGTCGCCCGCTCGACCAGCTGGTGATCGGGCAGCGCGAACACGCTGCCGTCGAGCCCGGCGACCCGGGCGATCCGCGAGTAAAATGTGCGGATCGGACAATTGCAGGAGACCAGCAAGTAACGCTGCCCGGCGCGGCCCTTGTCGAGCGCGAGGATCATGCCCTCCGCCGCGTCACGGGCGTCCACGAAGGTGTACCCACCCGCGGGCACGACCGGCGTGCGCTGCTCGAGCGCGCGGCGAACGTCCTCGGTCGAGCTGCCCTGGTGATCCCCCGGCCCCAGCAACAGGGCCGGATTGACGATCACGACCTCGAAGTCCGCGCCGTCATGCTCGAGGGCGACCTGCTCGCCGTAGTACTTGCTGCGGTAGTAGGGCCACTTGTTGATCAGCTCGAGCGGCGCGGGGGTGGTCTCGTCGGCGATCGCGTCTGGGTCGGTGCTGACCCCGAGTGTCCCGCTGGTGCTGGCGATCACGGCCCGCTTCACGCCCGCGCGCTTGCACGCCGCGAGCACGTTGCCGACCCCGCCGACGTTGACCTTGGTCATGAGCACCGCGTCGGCGCCGTCCCGCGAGACCTTGCCAGCGCAGTGCAGCACCGCCGAGCAGCCGGCGGCCGCGGCCTCGATGCTGTCGACATCGAGCACGTCGCCGGTTGCGAGCGTGGCCCCGAGCGCGGCGACGCGCTTGGCCCCCGCGGCGTCGGGGTTGCGAACCAACGCGACCACCGACCTGCCCTGCTCGCGCAGCGCCGCGACCACGTGGGCGCCCAGAAACCCGGTCGCCCCGGTGACCAAGATGGCTTGGGTATCGCTCGCTACTTCAGTCACAGATCGAACGCCTTTTGAAAGACCTGCAGCAACGCGATGTCGTTGCTCTTGACCTTGCCGGCCATGAATTCCGCGACCGAGGGGGTGTAGCTCTCGCGCACGATCTTCTCGAAGATCTCGACGGAGGTCTTGAGCACACAGTCGGCGCTGCCGCCCTCGGGCCGACCCGGGCTGAAGCTCGCGGCGGTCGGGCTGAGCGCGAGCGTCCACTTGCCGTCGCTGGCGCTGCCCAGCGAGAAGTAGAAGCTGGTTGGCTTGTCGATCGCCCCGGGCACGAACCGGCCCTCGAGGTGCTCGAACAACACCTTGATGCCCGAGACCCCCGGCCGCGGCGAGGTGCCGCCCGGTCGCGCGGCGACGCTGGACTTGCTCGTGGTCTTGGACCCGTCAGCCTGGCCGGCGGCGGCGTCGAGCGCCTCCCGCTCGAGGTCCAGCTGCCACCCGTCGCGCAGGGCCGCGACGGCGTTGTGACTCAGGCGCGCGACCTCGCGGTACGCGTCCGAGCGCTTCATGCCGGCGACGCGCTGCTCGAGCTGCTCGAGGTTGAGCGGCGGCCCGATCCGGACGTCGACCTTGCGCTGACGCGGGATCGGGACCTTGACGCCCTTGGGCAGCGCCTTGTGGGTGCCGCCGAGCCACAGCGGCAGCACGTCGACCTTGTAGTTGAGCACCAGGTGGCCGATCAGCGGCATGAACTCCCGCATCACGCCGTCGGTGCTGCGGCTGCCCTCGGGGAAGATCAACACCGTGCGCCCGCGCTCGATGTGCTCACCGGCCTGCTCAATCGCCTTGCGCAGGCCGGAGCGCCGATCGAGCGCGGCCATGTTGGTGAAGTTCTCGAAGTACGCCCGCATCCACTTGTTCTTGAAGAAATAATCTTCAGCGGCGAGCGCGACCAGCTCTTGCCCGTAGCTGCCGAGCGCGTACTTGGCCAGGCCCATGTCGAGGTGCGAGGCGTGGTTGGCGACCACCAGCGTGTGGCGGTTGTAGGGGATGTTGGCCTTGCCGCTGACCTCGACCTGCATGAAGCGGTCGTAGAACGACAGCTGCCCGACGGTCAGCGCGGCCTTGGCCGGATCCCGGATGAACTCCGGGACATACAGGTCTTCGTCGTCGCGCTCGATCTTGCGGGTCTTCGAGGGCTCGATCTTGCGACCCTCGGCGGCCCGGGCGGCGTCCTCGAGCTGCGCGACCGTGCGCAACGCCGACAGATCCACGCTCGACAGCCGCGGCGAGGCGGCCTCGAGCGTCGAGGTCAGCTCGACGACCATCAGCGAGTCGAAGCCGAGATCATTTTGCAGATCATGGCTGTCGAGCAGGTCCTCGGGCTTCTTCTTGGCGATCGACGCGATCGCGCTGCGCACGAAGCCGACCCGATCCCCGTTGGTCGCCGAAGCCTTGGCGGCCGCCACCGCTTCGGAGGCCTCGCGCAGGGTCTCGAGGATCTCCTGCACGCGCTTGCGGGTGACCTTGCGGGTGGCCGTGCGCGGCAGCTCGACGTCGGTGAAGTGGATCACCGTGGGCCGCATGTGGCGGGGCAGCGCGGCGATGTCCTTGCGCAGCTCGAACTCGGCCTCGCGGCGGCGGTCGGCGCGATCGACCTTCTGGTCGTTGTCTTGATCGAGCCCGCGGTTGGCGTAGTCGGGGACCGCGAGCACGGCGACGCGCTCGGCTCCGTCTTTGTCGCGATCGGGGATCCCGACGATCGACAGCTCCTTGATGAACTTGGGCAGCCCGAGCATGACCTCGACGTCGTCGGGGTACACGTTCTCGCCCGAGGCCGAGAGGATCACCTCTTTGGACCGACCGACGATCTTGAGCTGCGACTTGTTGTCGAGCTTGCCGAGGTCGCCCGTGCGCAGCCAGCCGTCTTCGAGCGCCTGCTGGGTCGCCTCGGCGTCGCTCTCGTAGCCAACCATGACGTTGGGACCGCGCGCGAGCACCTCGCCGACGCCCTCGTCGTTGGGGTTGTCGATCTTGATGTCGACCCCGGGGATCGCCTTGCCGACGTTGCCGCCCTTGTTGCGAGCCGAGGCCTTCGACAGCGTCAGCACCGGCGCGGCCTCGGTCAGGCCGTAGCCCTCGGCGAGGTGCAGCCCGAGGCCCTGAAAGGTCCGGTGCACGTCCTTGGGCAGCGCCGCGGCGCCCGACACCAGGTACTTGAGGTTGCCGCCCAATTGCTGATGGATCGGCCCAAACAGCACCCGGCCAAGGTCGACGCCCAGCGTCTTGCCGATGTTGCGGTTGAGGTCGAGGGTGAAGTCGAACAGCTTCTCGGTCAGCTTGCCGCGCTCGCGGACCTCGTTGAGGATCCGCCGCTCGATCAGCTCCCACAGCGCGGGCACGCCGATCATCGCGGTGACCTGACCCAGCGCGAGGCCGTCGATCATGCGATCGCCGTTGATCTCGTCGAGGTAGATGACCCGCGCGCCGCGAGACAGCGGCAGCAGCATGCCGCAGGTGAATTCGAAGGTGTGATGCAGCGGCAGCACCGACAGCACCCGGTCGTCGTGCGCGAGCGGGAACAACGGCGCGAGCGCGGCGATCAGCGCGGTGAAGTTGGCGTGCGTGAGCATCACCCCCTTCGGATCACCCGTGGTGCCCGAGGTGTAGAGCACGCTCGCGAGGTCGTCGTCGCTGATCTCCACGTCCGGGGCGACCGGCTCGGGATCGTTGTCGGGGTGGGTGGCCGCGGCGGTCTCGTAGAGATCCCAGCGCGGGCACAGCTCGTCTTGGTTGGCGAGGCTGACCACGTGCTCGTCGAACACCGCGACCTTGGCCTTGGACTTGCGCAGCACCGTGGCCAGCGACAGCGCCTCGAAGTCCTTGTCGACCGGGACCGCCGCCGCGCCGCAGCGCAGGATCCCAAAGTAGACGATGCCCCACGACGGGTGGTTGCGGCCGCTGAGCGCGACGCGATCACCCTTGCGCACGCCGGCCGCCCACAGCCGCTGGGCGACCGCGGCCGAGCGCCGCTCGAGGTCGCGGTAGGTGATCCGGGTGAGCTGGGGCGGGTCGCCCTCGAGCCGCTGAAACGCGAGGGCGTGCTCGTGCCGCTCACACAGATCCAGCAGCATCGCGACCAGGTTGTCGTGGCGCCGCAGGGCCTTGGTCTCTTTGCGCAGCCTGTCTTCGAGCAGCGGGATCGAGAACTCCTCGACGCCCTTGTGGTGGACCTCGAGCCAGTACTCGCGCCAGTCGATGTCCTCGGGGTTCCACGCCAGCTTGGCCTGGTCGGCCGGGCTCAGGCTCTTCATCAGAGCCCGCGTGTTCTTGGCCGAGAACCGATACTCGTTGGCCGTGATGAACGGAATGAAGGCCTCGAACACCGCCTCGATGTTGGTCGCCGTCTTGGCCAGGCTCGCGGCCTGCTTGCGCAGCGGCTCGGTGTAGCGGGCGCTCGGGGTGTCGGTGAAGCGGCCGAGCAAGCTCGCGACTTGCTCGCTGCGCTTGCGCAGCTGCGGCGAGGACCAGCGCTGGTAGTGCTCGATCGGGACGATCGCAGGCTCGGTGTGGGCCTGCAGCATGTTGACGATCGGGTTGCCCTTGGTCCGGCGGTTGTAGTACCGGCGCTTGGCCAGGCCGATCAGCTCACCCGCGCGGCGAGTCTTGAGCGGGTTCGCGTCGGACGTGCACAGCTGGTAGCAGACCTCGTGGCGCTCGGCGAGCAAGGCCGCGAGCGCGCCGATCATGCCGGCCGAGCACATGTCGACCGGGATCGCGTCGTAGTAGCAGTGCTCGCCAACCGGGATGTTCTGCTGACCCTGATAGGTCAGATACATGATCGGCGTGGACGTGGAGATGCCCTCGCACCAGCCGACCTTGGGGAAGCTGGTGGCCGACTCGACGATCGACGGCCGCACGATCGTCAGCGGCAGCCCCGACGCCAACAGCACCTGCTCACCGATGCTCTTGGTGTAGGTGTAGATGTTGGGCCAGCCCCAGAAGGTCGCCCGCTCGGCGCCCGCGGCGATCAGCCGCTCGCGGACGAAGCGACGCTTGACCCGATCGAGCTCGTCGTCGAGCGCGGCCCCACGCAGGGGCTCGTGCCGGTCTCGCAGGTTGCGCTTGGCCTCGTCGAGCAAGTGCGACTGGCGGGGCGCGTCCTCGGCCCGGCGTCGGGTCGACGCGACGAGGTCACCGCACTCTTGGATCTCGCGCTCGGCCGACCAGTGACCGACGTCGAGCTCGTCGGCGCGCGGGAACGGGAACTCGAGGGTGTTGCGCTCCTCGGTCACGCCGTCGCGGCAGCCGACCACGAAGCAGGTGCTGGTGTGCATGATCGGCACGTCGCCGAGCGCCCGGGCCAGCGCGATCAGGTGGCGGGCACCGTAGGCGTTGACGTTGAGCGCCTCGTCGAGCGGCGGGTTGAAGTCGACCACGCCGGCGACGTTGACGATCGCGTGGATCTGCTTGGCGGTGCCGCTGGCGGCCGCGAGCTCGCTGACCAGCGCTGGATCGACGCCGAGCAGATCACGGGTCACGTCGCCGTCGATCGCGACCACCTTGGTCTTGATCCACGCGTCGAGGTTGCCGTGCTGCTCGCGGAGCGGATCGAACACGGGCGACGGCACGATCTCGGACCACCAGCGCTCGTCCGAGGTCACGGTCTTGCGCGAGCGCACCACCGTGTAGATCGTCCCGACGTTGGGGTAGCGATGCAGCAGCATCGCCAGCCAGACCTTGCCCAGGAACCCGGTCGTGCCGATCACGATCAGGTTCTTGCCCGCGAGGGTGGCCTCGACGTCCAGGGGACCGCGCTCCGTGGCTTCGCCCGAGGCGAGGGCGAGTTCAGCGTTGGTTTGTTGCTCGCTCATGATCGCCTCAGCGCACGTCGGTCATCATGATCGGTGCAAAGTTGATGCTGGTGATCTGCGGGTCGCGAGGCGCGGTCTCCTTGGCCATGCGGATCGCCTCGGTCATGTTCGGGGCGGTCTCGTAGCCAAGGATCTCCGGCACGTACTCGTTGTCCGCGCCCACGACGATGCACCGCCCCTGCCACGCCCGCCCGCGCTCGCCCCAGTACCACATGTAAAACGGGTGGTTGGGGTGGTAGGCGATGCCGGTCCGGTACATGCGGATGTACGCGGGGTTGCGCGAGAACTCCTTCTCGAACCGCTTGTGCAGCTCGATCGCGTCGCGGGTCTGGGGCAGCAGCTTGTGGAAGAACTCCACGTAGCTGGCGTGCTGATCGTGATCGAAGCGATCGCTGCACGGGTGCGTGATGATCAGCGTGCCGCCCTGCTTGAGCAGCGGCTTGTTGCGGTGCAGGTTGTGCAGGTAGCCCTGGGCCATGACCTGGACCAGCAGCGGGTTCAAGAACGCGTGCACGTTGTAGGGCGAGATGTACGGGATCCCGGTGACCTGGATGTCGGCCTGGCCATCGACTTCCACGCAGTACTGCTCGTAGCACTTCGCGATCGTGCGCTTGTGGGTCGGCTCGGTCGCGCCAGCGAACACCCCGGTCACGCCGTAGGGCGCCGGGTAGCGGGTGAAGATCTCTTCACGGAGACCGGTTGGGCACTTGTCGAGCGCGAACAACACCGCGCGCAGGGCCAGCTTCTCGCGGGTCGTGTACTCGTCTGGGTTCTTGCCCAGGAAGTCCAGGTTCCGGTCGAACATCCGGTTGTTGAGCGTGGTCTCGATGTGGAAGATGTCGACCTTCTCGTTGACCAGCCGCCCGATGCGGTCGAAGATCCCCTGCATGTGGGACTTCTCCGGCTGCATGTAGCTGGCGGTCTCACGCGTGACGAAGGGGTTGTGGTGGGCGGCCAGGGTCTTGCCGCCGCACAGGCCCACGCCCACCGACTTGTGGCCGCCGTCCATCGGGACCAGGTTGATGTTGCAGTAGATCACCAGGTCGGCCTCGACGGCCGCGCGGCTGAGCTCGACGACGTCGCCCTCGGGCGTGGTCCCGAGCTCGAGCATCGCGTCGGCGTCCTCGGCGTCGTGGTGGTACAGGCGGTCGGGCCAGAACCGATCGAAGATCCTCTTGCCGACCATGCGCTCGACCTCGGCGTCGCTCAGGCGCCGGTGGTAGGCGAGCGCGATGATCAGCTCGATGTCCTCGACCCCGTGATCGGCGAGCATCTCGAGCACGATCGTGAGCACCCGCTCGCGCGCGTCGGGGGTCCGCATCGGCGGCAGCGGCAGCGAGATGTCGTCGAGCGCGATCACGACCTTCATGCCCGGACGCAGCTTGGCGTAGAGCGGCTCGCAGCCGTACGGGTGGGTGATCGCGTAGCGGATCGCGGCGTCGAGATCCTTGATCGGCTCGAGCGGCGGCTTGGGGTAGATGCAGCGCGTGCCGACCGGGAGGTCGACCTCGATCAGGTTGTCACCGCTAAACTGCACGCGCGGAGCGCTGTGCTTGTCGAGGTAGACGATGTTCGGGCTGGTCATGAAAGGTGTCTCAGGTGAGCTCGATGATCGGCCACTGGTAGGTACGGGCCAGACGCAACAGCTTGGGATCGGGGTTGATCACCGCGGGACGACCGACGACCGAGAGCATCGGCACGTCGGAGTAGGAGTCGGAGTAGCCAAAGCACTCGGCCAGCTCGTGGCCGTGATCGCGGGCGTGGTTGGCGATCAGCCGCGACTTGTTGGGCCCAGCCACGACCGGGCGCAGCAGCTTCCCGGTCGCGCGGCCGTCGTGGATCTCGAGCCGGTTGCCGACGTAGTGATCCGCGCCCAGCTCGGTCGCGAGGCGGGCCAGCAAGAAGTCGAGCGCGCCAGACACGAACACGACCTCGTGCCCGAGATCCTTGGCGCGGGTCACGATGTCCCGGGCGCCCGCGTAGATGTTGGCCCGCATGCACCACTCGAACGCCTCGTCGGCGAGCACGTGCAGGCGGTCCTCGGTGGTGCCGCGAAACGCCTCGAACAGCAGCTCGTTGAAGGCCCGGCGATCGGTCAGCTCTGCGACCAGCAACTTTGGCGCGCGCAGAAGTAGCCGGCCGAGCTGCTTGGCCGAGCGCAGCGGGTTGATGTCGTTGGCCATGTACCAGACGGCCGTGTGCATCAGGTTGCTGCTGACCAGGGTTCCGTCGACGTCGAAGTAGCTCGCGGTCATGGGGGGACCTCGTCGGCGTGCACGGGTCGTGTGCGCCCGGGATGCTGCCGTGATCACGCGCTTGCGTGAATTCCCGACAGATCCATTCGAGTGCGGCTGGTTACCCCGGTTGCGAGCTTGGGTCTAGTGCGCGCCGGCCTGAGCGGGTGCGAACTCTACTGCGCGGTGCGTGAGGCCCTGAAACACGGGTCTCCTCGCACAATGCGCGGAGTCGCTTGCGTGACGGTCGTTCACAAGGACTGCCGAGTCTCTGGCGAGCTCGTCCCTTCGCGCAAGTTCAGCGGAGGCACGCGGCCGTACAGGACTCCCCAGCTGCGGGCGAAGGCTTGTTCGCGACGGGACTCCAGGAGTCGGAGCTCCCGTTCTTCGCGTGGCGTCAGAATCCACCCTAGCAACAAGAGGGGCATGAAGAGTGGAACCAGCAGCAACGCCATTGATCGATCGTAGCGCGCCGTCGACACACGACAACCGACGCCCAGTCAGTCGGCGTCACCCGTACCGCAGCTCACGACCACGGACGGAGCCTCTAGATCGAGCGTGGCGCTGCGTCCGGCGAGCGCGAGCTTGACATGCGCTCACTCGACGAGGCCGAAGTGGCGAGCGGGCAAGCCTGACTCGCCAGGCGAGGAGACGGCGGTGGTGGACCTCGGGCCCGCCGGGTAGGCTTGGCGTGTGCCCGCGCCGTTCGTCTCTGCCAAGACCCTGCTCGAGGAGCGGCGCATCGAGTCGTCTCGCCTCGAGTTCAAGGCTGGCTGGGACGAGCAGACCAAGCCGGCCATCATCAAGACGATCTGCGCGTTCGCCAACGACCTGCTCAATCACGACGGCGGCTATGTCGTCCTGGGTGTCGAGGACGAGGGCGGAGAGGCCGTCCTGCCGCCCAAGAGGCTCTCGCCCAATTCGCTCGAGCGGGTGAGCAAGGAGCTCCTGGGGCAGGTCAGGGGGTGGATCGACCCGGAGTACGTCCCGCAGATCTACTTCGACGAAGTCGATGGGCGCCACGTCGTCGTGGTCCGCTGCCCCACCGGGTACAACCGCCCCTATTTGGCGCCAGAGCGGCTTGGAAAAGGACCGCGGCTGGCGTGGGTGCGCGTGGGTTGCGAGACCAAGAAGGCCGTCGGCGAGCTGCGTCGACAGCTCGACGAGGTCGTCGTGCGGATCCCGTTCGACGCGCAACCGTGCCGCGAGCTCACGGCGAGTGACCTCGACAGCGACGTCGTCGAGCACTTCCTCAGGCAGGCCAGGAGCGGCCTCGTCGGCGACTCCTACACGCTCGAGGACAAGCTTCGGGGCATGGACTTGCTGCAGCGGGTCAATGGCCACGAAGCGCCGCTCAACGCCGCTGTGTTGTTCTTTACCAGCGAGCCGCAGCGGCGGTTCAGGGGCGCCGAGATCGACATCGTTCAGGAGCGCGAGGCGGGCGCCGACGAGGCCCGCAGGCACACGATCGCCGGCCGCCCGCAGTACCTGATCACCGAGACGCTCAATTGGCTCAACGCGCACAATCCCACGCTCGAGAGAAAGCACGAGGATCGAGCCGAGGCCGACCGCGACCGAGCGTGGCCGCTGCCCGCCATTGAAGAGGCGCTGGTCAACGCGGTCCACCATCGTGGCTATGACCCCGCGAGCCCCGACCCCATCCAGATCTTCATCCACCCGGATCGCATGATGATCATCAGCTATCCAGGTCCGATGCCGGGCCTCACGCTCGAGCAACTCCAGCGTGGTGAGTTCGTGCGGGTGCCAGCCCGGAATCGGCACATCGGACGATTGCTCAAAGATGTCGGTCTCGCAGAGGCACGCAGCAGCGGACTCCAGAAGATTCGTCAGGCAATGCAGCGAGCGGGCAACCCTCCGCCACAGTTCGAGTTTGATGAAACGCGCAGCTACTTCAAGGTGACATTGCCCGTTCACCCGGCTCACCTCCCGCGCGCGCAGGCGTTGCCGTTGCGGGTTGGCGTGCCGGCACCCGCGAGCGAGCTCGTCGGTCGTGCGGCCTTGATCGAGCAGGTGAAACGCAGGCTCGAGCGACGCAGCGTGTGCCTGTTCGCGCCGCCGGGGCGTGGGGTCTCTTCCTTGCTCAACGGACTGGAGCTGCCACGAACTGGTGAGCGGCGGCATCGCCTCGACATGAGTCGCGTCAGCGGTGCGAGCTTTGACCGCTACGTCGACGAGCTGATCGGAGGGCGAGCGGAGGGTGAGCGGCTGGTGTTCTTGCTCGACCACGTGCAGGATGCGTATGGCGATGATGGTGTCGATGAATCATCGATCCTGCGGCTGCTCGAGACCACCGACACGCGGGTCGTCGCGGCGCCGCTCGGCCTGATCGCAGACGACCACCCGTGGTGGTGGGTCCACTTCGATCCCCTCGTCGTCCCGCCGCTCTCGTCGGCTGACGCTGTGTCGCTCGCGGCCCGGTTGTTGGCTGGGCAGGGCCTGGTTCGCGCCGACGCGCTGGCGCTGGCGATCGAGCAGGCCAGCGCGGGAATTCCTCGCCTCATTCACTTGCTCGTCGATCGTGTGCTGGTCGGTCCGACGCTGGCCGAGCCACGACGGGTCCCCGAGCTCTTGGACAAGCTCGTCGCGGAGCGCGGCGATCCCAGCGGACTGCGGCGGCGAACCGAGCAGCTGCAAGCGAGTTTCTTCGACGTCCTGGAGCAGCGCGCGTGCGATCAGATCGCCGACGCGCCCATGGGGCTCTCGCCCGACGATCTTCGCGCCGCGCTGCTCGACCAGCACGTCACCCCGGCCCAGGTTCGCCATGCGATCGCGCGGCTCCTCGACCAGGGCTGGTTGGTCGAACGCGAGGGTCGCGTTTCGTTCGAGCACCCGACGCTGGCCGACCACTGGAAAGCGGCGCGCGCCTTGAACGACCTCCGATTCTGACCGCGACCGAGGGCGCCTGGCGCTCACGGGAGACCCCAGGTAACTTGCCCGCGTGCGCAGCTGGAGCCTGTCTGACCTCGCGCTCGCCCGACCCGTCACGGTCGCGATGCTGTTGGTGGCGGTGTTCCTGCTCGGGACCATTGCGATGGCCAAGCTGCCCCTCGCGTTCTTGCCCGGTGAGTCGGTCTCGCGCGTGCGCGTGCGCGTGAACCTGACGACGACCTCGCCGGAGTTGCTCGAGCGCGAGGTCATCCGTCCGCTCGAAGAGGCGATCGCCGGGGTCCGCGAGCTCGACACGATCCGGGTCTCGAGCGGGTCCTGGGGCGTGCGCATGGACCTCGAGTTTCAGGCCGGCACCGACATCGACGCGCGCAAGCTCGAGCTGCGCGAGCGGATCGATCGGGCGCGCGCGTCGCTGCCCGACACGATCCAGACGATCGAGCTGAGCTCCTCGCAGGGGCCCGCGGACGAGCCGATCATGCGGGTGCGGATCGCCAGCGACAAGGCGCTCGACGGCGAGTACTACCTGATCGAGCGCCGCGTGGTCCGGGCGATCGAGCGCATCGAGGGCGTGGCGTCGATCGAGCTCGAGGGCGTCGAGCCGCACGAGCTCGAGGTCGCGCTGGATCTCGACGCCGCGCGCAGCCAGGGGATCGCGCTGGGCGACGTCGGCGACGCCGTGCGCCAGACCCAGCGCGGTCGCAGCCTGGGCAGTCTGCGCGAGCGCAGGTACGACACGGGCCTGCGCAGCCCCGGGGCGCCCGCGCGGGCCGACCACTTCGCCGCGCTGCCGGTCGAGCGGGGCGCCGCGACGGCCGAGCTCGAGCCCGACACGCTCACGCTCGACGAGACCGAAGCGACGAGCGAGGCGGCCAGCGCCGACGTGTCCTTTGCACGGGTCGGCGAGGTCGCGCGGGTGGGCATGCACCCCAAAGAGCAGCGCCGCGGCAGCCGCCTCAACGGCCGCCCAGCGATCAACCTCGAGGTGTTCGCCGACGCCGGAGCCAGCCCGGTCGACGTGTCAGCGGAGGTCCGCGAGGTCGTCGATGGCCTGCGCGGGGATCCGAGCCTCGGCGGCATCGACGTGGCGGTGTTCGAGGATCAAGGCACGATGATCCTCAGCACCCTCGGGGATCTGCGTGACACGGGCATCTATGGCGGCCTGATCGGCGTGATCGTGCTGTTTGGGTTCCTGCACCGGTGGCGGACGACCGTGACGGCCGCCGTGTGCATCCCGCTGAGCGTGCTCGCGGCCTGCGGCGTGCTGTTCCTGCGCGGCGGCGAGCTCAACTGCATTGTCCTGCTCGCGCTGGTGCTGTGCGTGGGCATGCTGATCGACAACGCGGTGGTCATCGTGGAGTCGATCCAGCTGCACCTGCAGCGGGGTGAGTCGCGGATCCAGGCGGCCAAGCAGGGCGCGCGCGAGGTCGGGCTGGCGACCGTGGCCTCGACGATGTCGAGCGTGATCGTGTTCTTGCCGATGATCGTGGGCGGCGGCGGGAGCGGCAACATGTATGCGTACATGCGGCCGCTGGGAGCCACGTTCGTGACCGCGCTGGTCGCCAGCTTGCTGGTCTCGCAGCTCGCGGTGCCGCTGTTGATGTCGATGAAGCTGCCGCGATTGGGCCAGGGGCTTCGAGCCGCCGCGCCAGAGTCGGACTCGGACTCGGACTATCGCAGCACCCGCAACTACCTGCTCGAGCCGGTCGCCCGGCTCTACGCCCGGTTTGTGACGTGGACGATCGAGCGCCCGCGGCTCACCTTGGCCGTCGGGCTCACCATGTGTGTCTCGGCCGTGTACCCGGCCAAGAACATGCAGGTCGACATGGGCATGGACGAAAAGATGGTCTCGATGCCGATCCGGCTCGAGCTGACCGGCAGCCGCGACGTCGAGGAGGTCGAGGCCCGGGTCATGGTCGCGGAGAAGGCCCTGCTCGACGACAAGGACGCTCTCGGCATCGACACGCTGACCTGCCGCTACCGTGACTGGGGGGCCTGGTGCGACGCGTTTCCGGGCACCGAGATCGAGTCCGAGCAGCAGATGTCGGACTTCAAGCAGCGCCTGTCCAACGCGCTGCCCGAGCAGCCGGGGGTCCGCTATCACGTGGGCGAGCGGGACGGCTGGTGGGCGCGAGACCGGGATCCGCGGGAGGTCCAATTCGTGCTGCGCGGCGAGGACATGGCGACGCTGTTCGAGCAGTCCGAGAAATTCGCCGCGCACCTGGCCAAGCGGCTGCCCAAGGGGAGCGCAGACGACCCCGAAGCTGGGGGTTACGACACGATCACCGGGCCGTTCAACGAGGGTAACCAGGAGCTGCACATTCAGCTCGACATCGATCGGCTGCGACGGTTGGGACTGCGGGCCAGCGACGTCGCGCAGATGGTCTCGCTCGCGTTTCAAGGCGTGCCGCTGGGCAGCATTCGCGGGCCCGAGGGCGAGGTCGAGCTGCGACTGTCGACGGGGCGGCTGCGGGACCCGGTCGCGGGGCAAGCCGACGAGGGCCCGGATCTGAGCGATCTCGAGGATCTACGCATTCCGCTGCCGCAGCCGACGGCCGGGGGCGCGCGCGAGGTCCCGCTGGCCACGCTCGGGACGATCGCGCTGTCGCGCAGCCCCTGGTGGGTGCAGCGGGTCGATCGGCAGACCGAGCTGCGCATGAAAGTGCGGTTCTTCTCGGCGGACTCGGAGGCCAACAACGCCGCGATCGAGCAGGCCAAGCAGGGCTTCGTGCTGCCCGAGGGCTACTCGTTTGGTGAGCGGACACGCTGGGGCCGCGACGAGGCCGAGATGGTCCAGCTCGCGATCAACCTGGGCCTGTGCCTGATCTTGGTGTACGCGGTCATGGCCTCGCTGTTCGAGAGCTTCTTGCAGCCGGGCGCGATCCTGGCGACCGGGCTGTTGGGCTGTTTTGGGGCCCCATGGGCGATGTGGGCGACCGCGACGACGTTCGATCTCATTGCGATGATCGGGCTGTTCATCCTGATCGGGATCATCGTCAACAATGGGATCATGCTAATCGACAAGGTCACGCAATTGCGGGCGCGGGGCGTGGGCCGTGACGAGGCGCTGGCCCTGGCTGGGCGGGATCGGCTGCGACCGGTGCTGATGACGGCGTTCACCACTGTGTTCGGGCTGATCCCCATGCTGTTTCATCACCCGACCCTGGCCGGGGTCTACTATCACTCGATTGCGATCATCATCGCGGCCGGGCTGGCGACCAGCACCGTGATGACGCTGGTGTTCTTGCCCTCGGCCTATGTGCTGGTCGAGAACTTCTCGCGGACCTCACGCGAGGTCTGGCGCTCGATCGCGAAGAAGACCGGACGCTGAGCCCGGTCTTCGCTGGCCTGGTAGTGCTCAGGGGAAGATCGAGTACGCGATCCCAAACACCCCGAGGCACATCTCGTCGAGGGTCTCTTCGCCCAGGTACACGTCGATCGGCGCGTCCAGGCCCTGATCCGCCAGCGCCGCGGCGACGTAGGGGTTGGACATGCTGTTGTTATAAGAACACCGCATGTACAGGTAGTCGCCCGCCTTCGCGGTCGGGACTTCGTCGAGCGGAGCATCGAACGCGTAGCCCCGCTGCCACTCGAAGCTGTAGTGCGGGGTCTGAACCAGGCACTCTTGCTTGATCCCGGTCCCCTCTTCCGGCTCGAGCCGATCGAGGCCGATCAGCATGTCAGTGCCCACGTAGTGCATGTGGGTACCCGTGGAGAAGATCTTGATCGGCGGGACCTGGTTGGGCAGCGCGAAGATCATCGTCTCCGTGTGATCATCGGCCCCAGCGGGGATCCGAAACTCCGGGTTGGACCCCGAGTCGTTTGGCCCCGGCTGCAGACCCATGCCGCCACCGAGCGCGCCAAAGTTACCGATCAGCGCGAGCTCCCCGAAGTACTGCGGCGCGCCCTTGGCGAACCGGATATCCAGCGATGTCCCGCTGTCGACCTCGTCGGCCCCCGTGGGGTGGTAGTGAACGTTGACGACGATCTTGGCCCCGGCGGCGACGTTCATCGCAACCTGCTCGGGCATCCGGCTGGGCGGGACGCCGGGGGCCCACGCGCTGATCAGCGTGGGCTGGCCCAACCCAGGTCCGCCAAAGCACTCGTAGCGCCCGTCATCGCCGGCCAGTTGCTCGGCCTGGCCGCTCTCGTCCACGTACACGAGCACGTGGTGCACGACCTTGTCGTTGCCGGCCACGACCTGCGTGGCGTCGATGAACGTGGTCTCGGTGAACCCGGGGTCGAGCACGAAGCACAAAAATTTATCGGGCCCGGGGCCGACCTCGATGTCGCCGGGGATCGTCAGGCGCAGGTCCGCGTCGGCGAGCTCGATCGAGGCCAGCTCGGGGATCGGGGCCGCGGTGGCCGGGTCGCCCTCCGGTGTGCCGTCGAGGATCCAGTCATTGAACAGCGCGAGCTGGTCGTCGGTGAGCCGGGGATCGTCCTTGAAGCCGTGACGCGGAACGCACTCTTCGGTCTCGTCCGCGCCCCACGGCGGCATCTGGCCCGACTCGACAGCCTCGAGCGCGAGCGGGGCCCACGACGCGGCCGCCTCATAATCGACCATCGAGAACGGACCAATGCCATCTTGGCGGTGACATTGACCACACTTCTCCATCATCAAGGGCGCGATGTGCTGGTGCCACGTGGTCTCTTGCGCGAGCCCGTCACCGTCGCCATCGCCATCGCCATCGCCCCCGGTGTCCGTCCCGGTGCTGTCGCCATCGGCTGCGCTCGGGACATCGGCGCAGCCCGGTGCGAGCGAGAGTAGAGCGAAGCCAAGAGTGATCCGGTTCAGGCGCAGCATGGGTACGTGCCCACGGTATCAGCGCAGCGGCTAGCTGCAAACGCATGTCGTGTATGCTCGGCGTGTGTTGGCGCCCAAGGCCCTGTCCGCGTGCCTCGTGTTGCTCGTCAGCTGTGAAGGCGCGGTCGCCGAAGACAGCCTGGACTCCATGAGCATGAGCATGAGCGCGAGCGCGGGCCCGACCGAAGACAGCGGATCTAGTGGAAGTAGCGAGTTCGTGCCGATCGTCGACAACAGGCTGTGGGAGGCGCTCGACGACGTCGCGGATCCTCTGGCTGATCACCGCCCGGCCACGGTCGATTGCGGGCCCGCGGGCTGGTACCTCGAGGGCGAGAAGCTCGAGATCGACACCAACAACTGCAACTACCTCGGGCTGCGACAGCCGAGCCTGGTCGCGCTCGAGGTTGGCCAAGCACTGAAACTGGGGCTCTACCACTTCGATCTCGTCGCCCCGACCCCGGCGTCTGCTCACCTCGCGGTCTTGATCGATGGTCAGCTCGTGTGGGAGGACAACGTGGCGATCCCCGGGGAGGCGCAGGTCTACTCGGAGGAGTTCACGTCGCCCGTCAGCGCGCCGGCTGGGGCGGAGGTCGTGCTTCATCTGCACAACCATGGCCAGAACACGTGGGCGCTGCAGCAGCTGCTTGCTGAGGAGTAGTGAGAAGCAGGATCAACCGCAGTGGTCGGCCACGCGCTGCCGAACGTCCTCGGCGCAGCCCCACGACAAGGTCACGCCCGAGCCGCCGTGCCCGTAGTTGTGGACGATCAGCTTGCCGTCGTGGACCTCGTGATCGAGCCGGACCTCGTCCCGACACGGCCGCAACCCCACGCTGACGCCGAGCTGCTCCGCGCCGACCAGTCGCGGCTCGACCCGGGCGCAGCGCTGAACGATCGCCACGGTCTGCTCGGGATCCTCGGCCAGCGACTCGACGTGATCTTGGGCGACGCCACCGAGCACCACGTCGCTGCCTCGCGGGATCACGTAGGTGATCCCGTGGGGTCCGTGCTCGTCGATCAACACCCGGTCGAGCGCGCCGCGACGGAGCCGAACCGTCTGCCCGCGGACCGGGTACACGCGGGCATCACCAACGAGCTCGCGGGCGCCGAGGCCCGTGGTGTTGACGACGATCGGCGCGAGGTCCAGCGCAGGCGCGAGCGAGTCGACCCGGCGGATCACGAT
Organism: Enhygromyxa salina; assembly: GCF_002994635.1. Classification (GTDB taxonomy): domain Bacteria; phylum Myxococcota_A; class Polyangia; order Nannocystales; family Nannocystaceae; genus Plesiocystis; species Plesiocystis salina_B. Next base: position 140,696 of record NZ_PVNL01000147.1, read on the forward strand.
CTCGACTCCGTAGCGGTCCAGCTCCGAGACCATCCACGGCAGGTACACGGGCATCTCGATCACCGGGGCCTCGAACACGATCCCGTGGCGGTAGCCCGGGGGCAGCTCCTCGGGGGTCGCGTGGCGAAACATGTCGACGTAGCGCGACCACGGCGGATCGGGCACGGGCTCGGTGAACAGCTCGATCGCCTCGCGCATGTAGACGCCCACCTTCGGGCCGAGCGTCAGGTTGTTGGCGATGCTCGCGAAGCGCTCGTAGCCGACGGCCGCCCACGGCCCCACGCGCTCGATCGGATCGACGCGGTAGGGGTACCAAAACGCCGCGGCCACGCTCGAGGTGGTCTGCTGGGGAGCGGTGGCCGTCCACACCTGCACGCGGCGACCGGCTCGGGCGAGCTCGGTCGCGCAGCTCAGGCCGGACACGCCGCCGCCGATGACGATGATCTCGGGCGTACTCATGCGCGCTGCGAGGGGTTCTCGGGGGCACTCGCCGACGGCCGCAGCCTACTGGAGACGCGCCAGTCTGTCCCGCGCAGCCAGATCACGGGTATCGCGCCAATCTGGGGGTGCCAACGGTCCGCGATGCCCGGCGAGGAGCCCCGAGCGTGGGCGGCGGCGTCGAGTGCGCATTTGCCCGCGCCGCAGCGCCAGACTATGTCCGTCGCTGGTGGAGGATTACCTCCAGACCGTCCGGGACGGCTGCTCTCCCGCCCAGTGGTCGCGCGCGGTCAAGGCGGCGCGCGCGGGCAAGGTGCACGGGCTGCGGATCCGCGGCGACGAGCTGGATTTTCGGGTCGAGTCGGTGCCGGGGCTGCCGGCGAACACCGTCACGCTCGAGCCGACCGGCGACGACTGGGACTGCGACTGTGACGCGCGAACCGAGGCGTGCGAGCACGTCGCGGCGGCGGCGATCGCCCTGGCCGAGGCCCGCAAGCGCGGGCAGTCGCTGCCCGGGGAAGAGCGAGCGCCGGTCGCCCACGTCGGCTATCGGCTGCGCAGCCGTCGGGGCCCGCTCAAGCTGCGGCGGGTGCTGGTCAGCGAGGCCAGCGAGGTGCTGATGCCGGCCTCGCTCGCCAAGCTCGAGCGCGGCAAGGTCCCGGGCGCGCCGCCGTTCACCGCCGACAAGTCCGACCGCGCGTTCGAGCAGCGGTTTGGGCCCGCGGTCAAAGCCAAGATCCCGCCCAAGCTGATGGCGGACGTGCTCGAGTATCTGTCGCGAGTGACCGACGTGCAGCTCGAGGGTCGCCCGGTCGAATTCGGCAAGCCGTCGTCGGGGCTGCGGCTGCGCGTGAGCGAGACCAAGAGCGGCGAGTTCGTGGCCCGGATCGAGCAGGATCCCGAGATCAACGAGCTGTTCGAGAACGGCGCGCTCCGTCGCGGTCGCACGCTCCACGCGATCGGTGCCCACGGGCTCGCCCCCGAGCTGTTCGAGGCCCTGCGCAAGGGCCAGATCTTCGCCAACGCCGACGTCGCCACGCTGGTCGGGCAGCTGCTGCCCGAGCTCCGCAAGCAGCTGCCGATCACGATCGACACCCCGCGGCTGCCGGGCAGCGTCAAGATCCGACCGCGGATCCAGCTGACGACCGCCCGCGATGGCGACGCGCTGCAGGTGCTGCCGACGATCGTGTATGGCGATCCTCCGATCGCGCGGGCCGACGGTGATCGTCTGACGCTGCTCGAGCGCAAGGGCAACCAGCGAGGCGCCGACCTGCCGGTTCGTGATCTGCGACTCGAGAAGCTGCTGCGCACGCGGCTGCGTGAGAAGTTCGAGCTCGAGCCCGGCGTGCGCAAGAACCTGGGCGCGACCGAGGCGATCGAGCTCGGCCGGCTGCTCGAGCAGAGCGAGCTCGAGCTCGCGGGCGACGGCCACGAAGACTTCTTCGAGGCGGCGCCGCTCGAGCCCAAGCTGATCCTGGGCAAGGACGGGGCGTTCGAGCTGTACTTCGTCCCAGTTGGCGGCGACGCGGTCCCCGTTGGCGGCGACGCGGCGCTCGACGACGAAGACGTCGACGAGTTCGGCAGCCTCGACACCGATCAGCACCCGCACGATCTCCGCGGGGCGCTGTCGCGGGTGCGCCGAGGCATGCGTCGCGCCGACGGGCTCGCGGTGGTCCGAGCCTGGGCCGGCGGTGAAGAGTTCGCGCCGCTGCTCGGCGGCGGCTTTGGTCGGATCCCGACCGACTTCATGTCCAAGCACGGCCACCTCGTCGCGGACCTGCTCGCGGCCCGCGAGGCGACCGCGGCCGAGCGCGACACCACGGGCAAGCGAGCGGCGATCCTGGACCTGGCCGCGCTCGCGCAGGCGCTGGATCAAGCCCCGCCGCCCGAGTTTGATCGGCTCGCGGCGCTGGTCGGCAACTTCGATCGGATCCCGTCCGCGCCGCTGCCCGCTGATCTCGACGCCGAGCTGCGCGACTACCAGCGCCGCGGCGTCGACTGGCTGTCGTTTCTGCGCGAGGTCGAGCTCGGCGGCCTGCTGGCCGACGACATGGGCCTGGGCAAGACCATTCAGACCCTGTGTGTGCTCCGCAAGGGGGTGCACGACGGCGTGCGGCGCCAGACCCTGGTGGTCTCGCCGACCTCGGTGCTGCACAACTGGAAGGCCGAGATCGAGCGCTTCCGTCCTGGCCTGCGGGCGAGCGTCTACCACGGGCCAACCCGAACGCTTGACGCCGAGGCCGACGTGGTCCTGACCACCTACGCGATCTTGCGGCTCGACATCGAGCTGCTCGGCGCCCGCGTGTGGGACACCGCGGTGCTCGACGAGGCCCAGGCGATCAAGAATCCAACCAGCAAGGTCGCGCGCGCGGCTTACAAGCTACAGGCCAGCTTCAAGGTCGCGCTGACGGGGACCCCGGTCGAGAATCACCTCGAGGATCTGTGGAGTCAGTTTCACTTCTTGCAGCCGGGCCTGCTCGGCGGGCGCGGCGAGTTCAGCGATCGCTACGTCAAGCCGATCTCGATCGGAGACGACGACGCGGCCGGGCGCCTGCGTCGGCGGATCCGGCCGTTCGTGCTGCGTCGGCTCAAGTCCGAGGTTGCGACCGAGCTGCCCCCGCGGACCGACGTGGTCCTGCGCTGTGAGCTGAGCGCGGACGAGCGGCGGACGTACGACGCGGTCCGGGCCGCCACCCAAGAGCAGGTCGTCGAGAGCCTGTCGAGCGGGGCCAACGTGCTGCAGGTGCTCGAGGCGCTGCTGCGGCTGCGCCAGGCCGCCTGTCATCCGGCGCTGCTGCCTGGCGGGCGCGGGCGCGCGGTCCAGGCGGGCAAGGGCGCGGGTAAGGCCAAAGATCCGCTGGCCCCGAGCTCGAAGCTGCTGCTGCTGCTCGAGACCCTCGACGAGGTGATCGACGAAGGTCACAAGGCGCTGGTGTTCTCGCAGTGGACCAGCTTGCTGGATCTCGTCGAGCCGCCGCTGCAGGCTCGCGGGATCGCGTTTGGGCGGCTCGATGGATCGACGCGGGATCGCCAGGCCGTGGTCGATGCGTTCCAGGATCCGGGCGGCCCCCCGGTGATGCTGCTGTCGCTCAAGGCTGGCGGCATTGGCCTGAACCTGACCGCGGCGGACAACGTGTTTTTGCTCGATCCGTGGTGGAATCCGGCCGTCGAGGATCAGGCCGCCGATCGGGCCCACCGGATTGGTCAGGACAAGCCGGTGTTGGTCCACCGCTTGATCGCGACGGACACCGTCGAAGAGCGGATCTTGGGCTTGCAGGAGCGCAAGCGAAAGCTGGCCCAGACCGCGGTCGGGGACGCCTCTGGGGCCCACGCGATCACCCGCGCGGAGCTGCTGGCGCTGCTCGATTGAGCGGTGGTCGACATGATCGCGTGTATCGACGTCGACTATCGGCAAGCGGCGGACGGGGAGCCGACGGTTGCGATCGCGGCGTGCGTGGTGCTGCAGAGCTGGCTGGCGTCGGAGGCCGTCGCCGAGGTCGTGCATCGAATCGACAGCGTGCCGGTGTATGTCCCGGGCGAGTTTTATCGGCGCGAGCTGCCGTGTGTGCTCGCGGTGCTCGAGCAGGTGGTCCAGCGGATCCACCTGGTGGTCGTCGATGGTTATGTGGTGTTGGACGAGGCGGGCACCCTGGGGCTCGGCGGGCACCTGCACGCGGCGCTCGGGGGTGACGTCGCGGTGGTCGGGGTTGCGAAGAGCCCGTTTCGCGGGAACGAGGCCGCGATCGAGGTCGTGCGCGGCGAGGGCAAGCGACCGCTGTACGTGACGGCGCTCGGGGTCGAGCCGGCCGTGGCGGCGGAGGATCTACGCCGCATGCATGGCCGGTTTCGGCTGCCGACGATGCTCAAGCGGGTCGACCGGCTGTGCCGTGACGCCTGAGATCGGTTCAGCCCTTGTTTCCAGAGTTGTTTCCAGAGTTGTTTCCAGAGTTGTTTCCAGAGTTGCTTCCAGAGGCAATGCCCCGCAACAACGGTGACCGCCAGCGGCTCGCGGCGCCCGACTCGCCCGTCTTCGTGGTGGCTTCCCTGCCCGCATCCGTGGCAGCCGTCGTGCCGGTCTCGCGACCCCTGGAGTTGAGCCTGCCCTTGAACGGGCTAGGCGTGGGGCCGGGGGTGGGCCCGGCGTCGACACCCGTGGCCGGGCGGGCCCGGGGCACCGGCCTGCGCAGCCACAGCTCGGCCTCTTCGAGCTCGTGAAACGATCGCATCTTCACGCCGACCGACAGCGCCCGCATGTTGCTGGCGATCCGCTTGAGGTCCGACTTGACCAGCAGGGCGACCTTGTCGTGGAGCCGCCCCGCGTCGACCCACCAGCGCAGGATCGCGTTGACGGACTCCGTCGGCGCCTCCATCTCGCGGGTGTCGAACAGCACGGCTCGGTGCCCGCTCTTGCGCAGCGCTTCGTCGACGGTGGCGAGGATCTGTCGGGCGCGGCGCTCATCGGGCACCGACGCGTTGCGGACGAGCACGTATCCGTCTGCGTCCCTGACTTCGCCCCCGAGTAGCTCCACCGCTTCCGAGCATTGCCTACACCAGGCGCCCCGTCCAACAAATTGTGGGCCAGCCCCGCCCGACAAACCGGTGGTCAGGCGAGCGCTTGCAGGCCCGCGGCCACCCGCGACAAACCCTCTTCGAGCACCGCTCGCGACGTGGCAAAGCTGATCCGGATGTGGCCTTCTGCACCAGGCCCAAACCACCGCGCTGCGCCCGGAACCACGGCGACGCGGTGGTGCTCGAGCAGGTGCTCGGCGATCCACTCCGAGCTGCGCCCGGTCTGCCGGATCGACGGGAACAACACATAGCAACCGTCCGGCGCGCGCAGCTCGACACCCGGGATCTCGCGGAGCCGCCGCACGGCGAATTCACGCTGGGCGTGGAGATGATGCAAGAACCCCTCGGCCCAGTCCCAGCCCTGCTCCCACGCGGCGACAGCGGCCGCCTGCGAGATCGTCGCGGCGCCGTTGGCCGTGGATCGGGCCCCAGACGCCTCCAGCAAGCCCTCTACGACCGCCTCGTCGCTGGCGTGGAGCAGGCCGATCCGCAGGCCCGCGAGCCCGAAGGTCTTGGACAGCCCAGTCACGGTGACCGTGCGCCCTCCGACGCCAAAGTGATCGCTGGCGATCGACACATGCCGGGCGTCGCCGTACACGATGTCGCTCCAGATCTCGTCGCTGAGGATCCACAGGTCGTGCTGCTCGGCGATCGTCGCGAGCTGCTCGAGCTCGGGCGTGGTCCAGACCTTGCCGACGGGGTTGAGCGGATTGCACAGACCGATCATGCGGGTCCGGGGGGTGATCAGCCGGGCCAGCTGCTCGAAGTCCACCGCCCCCGTGGCCGGGTCGCAGGCCCAGCGAACCGCCGTGCCGCCAGCCTCCTGAACGGAGCGCTGAAACAGGAAGTCGACGGGATCGGAGATGATCGCCTCGTCGCCTGGCGCGAGCATGAACCGCGCCGCGGTCTCCAGCGCCGCGGCTGCCGAGTTGGTCGCCAGCACCTGCGCCGCGCTGGCGCTGGCGAGGCCCTTGCGGGTCCGCAGCATGGTCGCGGCCGCGGCTCGAAACTCCGGCAGCCCCTCGGCCGGTCCATACGAAAAGTAGCCACGATCGATCCAGGCCTTGACCGCCTCGCGGATCTCCTGGGCGACCGGAAAGTCGATGTCGGCCGCGGTCAGCGGGATCACGTCGGCGGGCAGCGTGGCCCAGCGCAGGTTGAAGGACCGCTCGCGCAGGACCTCGAGGTTGACGGCGTCATCAGCGAAGCGAGGGTCGGGTCCACTCATTACCCGACTCTACTACTTCACGAGCGGCAGCATCACGCCCTTTGGCTGCTTGTGCAGCGGCAGCAAGAAGCGCTCGAGGATCTCCCGGCCCTCGACTACGATCCGCTCGAACATGTCGCGGCGGACCATGCCGAACGCGGCGGCCGAGCTGGCCCGCTCTTCGTCGTCCTTGGCGTCCGCGAGCAGCGGGGCGAGCAACACCGCGTCCTCGAGCGCTCCGGTCGCACCGTGGCTGGTGAAGCTCAACACCGGGTGCGCGGCGTCGCCGATCAGCACGATGTTGTTCTGGACGTAGTCGAAGTCGGGGTACAGGTCGCGGGTGAACCACAGGTGCGACTTGGTGAACTTGGTCATCGCCCACAGCGCGGGGATCGGCGCGGGCCAGCGCGAGACCTTCTCCCAGATCGCCCAGCGCAGCATGCCCGGGCTGAGCCCGGCCCAGTCGTAGCGATCGGCGTCGTGCTGCACGAACCACACGACCTGACCGCCGCCGACGTTGAGCATGCCAACCCCGAACCCGCCGTCGGGATCGTAGTGCTTGATGAAGGTCGTGCCGAGGATCTCGGCCACGTGCGGCGCGTCGAAGATGCTGACGACCTCGCGGACCCGGACGTCCTCGAGCTGCACGTCGGGATACAGGAACTCGCGGGTCGCCGAGCGCAGCCCGTCGGCGCCGATCACCATCGAGCAGGGGATGACCCGGCCGTCGTCACAGATGACCGCGCGGACCCGACCGTCGGCCCCACGTAGAAATTCGGACACGCCCGCGTGGTCGATCAAGGTCCCCGGGGGCAGCTGATCGAGCATGGTGTTGAGCAGCGTGCCGCGACCGATCGCGTAGGCGTCGAGCGTGGTGTCGCTGAGCAGCTCGGAGCTGCTGTCCATGATCTTCGCGCGCAGCACTGGTGCACCGACGTCGCCCCAGCGCACCCGTGGAAACAGCTCGTGGAGCGCGTCGAGACCGGTGCGCAGCACGATGAAGCCCATGCCCATCTGCCACGGGAGCCAGCCGCGATCGAGGATCTTGACCTCGACACCTCGCTGGATCAGGCCGGAGGCGAGCGCGAGCCCAGCGACACCACCTCCGATGATCACGATGGGTGCTTTGAACTTGGGTGCCTTGGCTTTCCGCATCGGAGACGGGGAAGATGTCTGAATCTACATCGAAGCAGCACGGATGTCGCGCCGCGTCCAAGCGCCCCATGCGAGCGCCACCGCTGTCGTCACGGTCATTGCGCGACGCAGTAGGCCTCGTAGACCACGACGTCCTGCTCGGGGATGTTCGTGAGCTGAAAGCCGGACCACGCGACCGTGGTCACGGGTACGCTCGATATCGCGTCGAGGACCTCGGTCCCGTCCGCATCGATCAGCGCGCCAAACACGACCCCCGACGCCATCGCCGACGGTGAGGTTGGACCGACGGTCATGTAGAACTGCGGACCGACGCGCGTGCCGTCAGCGCTGGGCAGCAGCGCGATCACGCCTGGTTCGTGGGCCAGCGTGGATGGCGTGAGCAGCTCGACCGGCGCGATCTCGGAGCTCAGCAGCGTCGGGCCTGGCCCGTAGCTGCCGCCCTGAATCAACACCCCCTCGACGACGCGGTGGATGATCGAGTTGTCGTAGTAGTCGGCGGACACATGCTGCAGGAACACCTGCGTGGCCTCGGGTGCAGCGACGCTGTCGAGCCCCAGACGCATGACCCCGAGGCTGGTGTCGAGCACGACGTCGGGCGTGTCGTCGGACAGGCAGTCGTCACCGCTGCCACCGGTCTCCGTATCGGTGTCGGTCTCGGCCGCGTCCCCGCTGTCGTCGTCACCGATGTCGCCGAGTCGCTTGCGCGCGCAGTAGCCATCTACGCAGCTCGCCGCTTCAAACCCCGCGCAGTCGCTGTTGCGCTCACACGTGCCGCAGCTGGACAGCCCAATCGCGAGCGACGCTTCGTTGAGCGAGTCGATGGCCGCCACGCACGAGTCGCGGCACGCCTGCCAGTGGTAGTGCCCCGAGTTCCAGCACGAGCCGTCCTCGCCGTACGCGGCCAAGTTGCTGGCCTCGAGGACTGGATCGTTGCTGCGCTGCGCTGTGCACTCGATCAGGATCGGGCAGCTGCCCTCGTAGGGACCGTCTGGCTCGGGTGGCGGTGTGCAGCCGACGGTCGTCAGCACCAGGCACACGATGGTTCGGCGGGTCACATCGCTACAGTAGAGCACCGGGCCCGGTCCGAAAAGAGCCGCCGACGTCAGCGCGAACACGAAGGTAGCAAGAGACAACTGTGACGGTCTGCGCTACGAATAAAGGGTGAAGTTTCTCGAGCGTTGGCGGCGTGCGCGATCGGCGAAGGTGACCGCCGTGGAGCCGGCTGCGACCGAGCGGACGCCGGTTCAGTCGGTCCAGAACCACGCGGCCCAGACCCACTCGACCCCCCGGGGGCGTCGGCCGGCGACCATGGGCAAGAGCATCGCCGAGCAGGCCTACCTCGCGAACGCGGCGAACCGGGCCAAGCACGGCGGGTAGACGGTCGGCTCTGGGTACATGGCTCGCCGGAGCACGGCTGTGGGCGCGCAGGTCAAGCCATCGCCGAGCGAGCTTCGCGTGGTCGGTAGAGTACAGCACGTGGCGCTCGATCATCGGGCGATCACCGACGAGGTCGCCGTGCGACCCTGCTCATCGCGTGGACGATGCCGCTCTGAAGCGAGCTGAACGTGAGGAAGCGGTCGAGATCGGTGCCCATATTCATGAGCGAGTGCACCACATCCGGTCGGATCCCTGTCAGCAGCACCTCTGCCCCGACCAGGGCGGCGGACCTCATCGCGCGCGCGATCCCGATCACCGCCTCGAGGTCGATCGAGCGGACACCGGTGATGTCGAGGATCGCCACGCTCGCGCGCCTCGCGACGATGCCCGCGAGCAGGACCTCGGTCATCTGCCTGGCCCGATGCTCATCCATGGGCCCGATCAGCGGCACCACGAGGATCTCGTCGGTGATCGGGATGAGCGGCGTGGCAGCTCCTCGACCAGGACGGCCTGCCGTTGGACGGCCTCACGCAGCCGCCAGCGCTCCGCGTCGAGCCGCTTGCTCTGTGTGACATCTCGGACGACACACACCAGCCCGTCGGTCTTGCCCCGATCGCGCAACACCGATGCCGAGAGCGAGGCCGTGATCGCCTCGCTTCCCCTCGACAGCACGAGCTCGACATCCCGCGCGCCGCCGGTATCCAGCAGCTGCCCCACGGCAACGCCGGGCAGGATCCCCGAGAGCGGCTGCCCGAGGAGGTGCTCGTCCGGGCAGCCAGCGAGCTTGCCCGCGGCGCCGTTCGCTGTTGCGATGACTCCGGCCGCATCCACCACGAAGACCGCGTCATCCATCGACTCGAGGATGTTGGTGACATGAGCCCTAGAGACGGTAGAAACAGACAGCTCCTCACCGAGCATGTTGAGCCCGGCGGCCATGCCGTCAAACACATCATTGGTGTCACTGATGGCGGCTTTCCGCGCATAATCGAAGGACACCAGGGCGACGATGACCTCCATCAATTCGTTGAGCCGTTGCTCCGCCTTCGCGCGGGTGGTGTTGACCGCACGGGTTGTGGCGCGGAGCTGCTGCGCGACCGCGAGCAACTCCGCCACCGTGTCGCCTGCGACCTGGTCGGGTAGACTGGTGAGCTCACTTTCCCGCTCCGAGAGCGCTTCGAGCAGAATGTCTCGGATCGCCTCGAGCCTCGAGTCCGCGCTCCCCGACGCGCTCATTTAGCTGATAAATCCTTTGAGCCATTTAATTGCATCGGACTCCGACCGAAAGAACCGAGTCGGTGTGTCGCGGCTACCGTACGCCGCGAGGAAGATGTTTCCGATGATGCTCGCAATTGGGGCGCCACCGATCAGGGCCAGCGCCCCAAACGCCTTACTCTCGCCGTAATATGCCCTCGCGGCGTGGTCGACAGACTTGGCGCCGGCGATGTCGACGAGGATGGGGATCGGTTTGCCGTTGGCCAGTTCGACCTGGACCACGACGTTCTGCTTGGCGTCCTCGAGCCCGCACTCTGCCCCGACCGCATAGACGAAGCGGAGGATGCCATGCTCTTCATCCAGCCAGGTCACGCCCGTCTTGGTTTTGACTTGCTTGGATGGCATGTCGCTTCGTCCCGCCCTCGACCGTTTCACGGCGCATCGGCTCCACGCGCGCCGCGTGTGGCAACGCTGTAAATGCGCGCCCTTGCTTGACGATCTTACGATCTGGTCATCCACGTGCGCAAGCAACATCTCGCTTCGACGCGTGAGGGGGGTGTCGCGTATGCACGCCTCACAAGCGGCCTGGCACGCGCTCCCGGTCGCGGGCCGCGTCCCGAGCGAGGGCTCGGGGTGCACCAAGTGTCTGCTCTACTTGCAAGCCAGGGGGGTCGCGTCGTTGGGGATCGACGCGCCGCCCATGAGCTCGGCGACGCGCTCGTTCTCTTCGGCGAGCGCCTTTGCGTCGTCCCACGGGAACTCGCCGCCGGTGTCGTGACCGAGCAACGCACCGTCCATGTCGAACACCAGGTTGCCCATGTCGGCGATGTCGCGGGTTGGTGTGACGACGACGCGTTGGATCGTGCCGCTCGCGTCGCGGGCGAGGAACACCGTGGAGCTATCGTCGACATTCTCGGCCGCACAAACTTTGGCGAAGAGCTCGTCCGAGATGCCGTCGGTGTTCGCGGGTGCGGGCTGTTGCTCGCCCGCGCCGGCTAGCAGCCCGTGGTGCAATGCCTCGCGCCGCCTCGCTTGGCCTTTTCGCCGAGGGCAGTGTTGCCGAAACTTGCAGTACGCCCGGTACAGCTGCGTTTCGGCGCCTCGCCCTCGACGAAAATTCCGGCGCGAGGCGACACGATGCATTGCACCACGGGCTGCTAGGCTAGGAGCTCCTTCGCCTGCGCGTCCGGCTTTGCGCCCGTTTCGTTGGACGATGTCGGTGCGCACGCGAGCGGCACCAGCAGCGCGACGACGAGGGGGTACTGGACGAGATGGGTTTGCGAGCGTGGTCAGGGGGTCTGGCGGTCGACGCAATGTGTCGCCGCCGGCACGAGCTCGTCGAGCGGGGTCGTGGCCCAGCCGAGGTCCCCATCGCTCCAGGCCTCGAGCGAGCGGGACAGCGTCCGCACTCGTCTGTCGAGGCAGCGCTCGAGCTCGGTGCGGCGCTCGGTGCAAGCTCGCATGCGCAGCTCGGACCAGCTGTGCAGATAGTCATCAAGGTAGCCGCGCAACGCTTCCCAATCTGGGGCTCCCGCAGGCAGATTCGGGGCCCGTGTACGCTCTCGCAGCTGGAGGCGCGTGTCCTTGTCAAACACGTCGGGGCCGTACTCGGCCGCCCGCTCGCACGATTCTCGCCTGCGCGCGCAGGCCCGCTCGTCTCCCTCGTCGCATAGATGCGCGTCGGAATCTGGCAGCGTGATGGGGATGTCTGGTGGATTGTGCACCATCCAGACCACCCACAGCGCGGGGAGCATCAGCAGCAAGGGGAGCAGGAGGACCCGCGCCGCGGAGCGATCATCTGATCGCTCGAGCGCTGACTTGGCGGTCCGCCCGCGGGGCGCTGGTCCGCGAACTCGCGGACCTTCGGGTCCCGGTGGCGCCGCGGTCACCAGCCCAGTATGGCACAGCCCTTCGTCAATCGCACGCCGGGCGACAGCCACCTCGAGCTTCGCCTACAGACCTCCGCCGTCGTCGATCGGACCGTCGAACTCGTCGGGGTCGTATCCGTAGGGATCGACCTCCTCGAGCACGCTCTTGTCGAGGACCAAGCTAGCCTGTCCAGGCCCGAGGATGTCGAGCAAGCTGCCCATCGGCTCCGACTCGAGCTTGTTGAGGAATCGATCCGCTGCGAGGCGAATGGCCGCTTCGGTCAGCGTCGAGGTCTCGCCGGTGTACTGGTGGAGCGAGTCGAACATGGCGGACTTGGTGTCCAGCGCCAGCCTCGCCTCCTCGACAATCTTCAGCGCCAACGAGGCCCAGCCCGCCTGAAACTGAGGGGTAGCGAGCATCGTGGACAGCTTGACCGAACCACCGTCGTCGGCCTTCCAGTTGAACGGGCTATGGCGATTGACCGCCTCTGGCATCAGGCCCTCGGCAGCATAAAAGCCGGCCGAGAATGCATCGGTCAAGAAGTGGCCGGCGCCGGCCTCCTGGCCGTGTGCGTCATCGAACATCGCCGCCTGGAGATCGAGGGTTTGGTTCGTGTCGCCCGAGAAGAAGGCGGACTCGAGGGCTATCTCATGATAGTAGCGGTAGGCTTGGGCGCCGTTTTGTGGCCCGCTGGCCGGGCTGTCTCGGACCTTCCTTCCGCGCGACCGATTGATGTCGTCTTCGGTCGCGTTGAGGAAATGGGTTTGGTTGTCGGCCATCAATTTCGTGAAGCCATTCTCCGCCTCCTCGACCGCCTGTTTGTCGATGCGAAGATACTGCGCGCGGGTCATTTTGTTGTGGACCTTGACGTCCCGAACGAAGCTGAGCATGTTTCGCCCTCGAGTCGTTTGGGCTAGCCGCTTCATCTCGTCGAAGGATGCGAAGTAGTCTCCAACCATTGCCACGATGTCGCCGTAGGTCAACGTGTAGGGGGGCTGGTAGGAGAGCGTCACGACCTGGCTGGCGGTGGCTTCATCCCCGATCTTCTTGTGCTCGTCAGATAGGTAGTACTTGGGCTCGAGCGCGGAACGTGGCCGCGCCATCAGGCGCGACACCGGCGCTCCTTCGACGAACCTGTCAGCCGCGGAATTGGCCTCGGACTCTAGCGCGAAGGTCGACCCGATGCCTTGGAGCCCAGGGCCAGCCGAGCGGTTCTGGACGACGTGGGCGAGCTCGTGACCGAGATAGTGGCGGTCCTCATCCGAGCTCATGCGGAGCTCGGACGAGCGAAGGTGGATGTCTGCACCGAGCGTCGCCGCGGGAGTGCCCGGACCGTCGAGCGTACTCGAGTTCGTCATCACGCGTACGTCTGCGAAGCTCTGGCCGAACAGCTGCTCTGCGTGAGAACGAATCGGTGCTGGCAGACGTCCACTTCCCATGACCGAAGGGCCATTTGCGCTCCACGGACGGCGGTTGTGCTGACGTTTTGTGCTGTCTCCACGGCGAGCTTTGTGCTCGAGGGGCGCGAACATCAATGCATGATGCGGGGACGATCATGCCTGTCAAGCCGCAGACGTCGAGGGACTGCGATCGTTAGCCGAGAAGCCCGTCGCCAGTACAGGCCGGTAATTCTGCGAGTGTCGACTCGTCCGACGGAGTGCGCTGCGAACCGTTCACAAGGACGGCTCGCAGCTTTAGTTACTCGTAACGCTGTGGGTCCGGGGCGTGGGTGCGGACGGACGCCTGCGCCACGGTGCGCGTCACGCTCAGCGGCGGCGGTCCTCCTTGGGCGTGCCCGACTCGAGGTCGGCGAGCGCTGGGGTCGAGGCGCCGAGCAGCAGTCACGAACAGGGCGGGGACGAGGCGTCCGAGCTTGATCGACATCATCATACCCGTCAGTCCCGCTTGGGGAGCAAGGCGAATACGGTGGCGCACAGCCGCCTGTCGTAGCTCATCGTCCGCTGCGATCACTCCGGCTGCGCCAGCAGGATCGCCCCTCGCAACCCGCTAGTCGAGCCGGTCATCAGCAGCGCTCGCGACCCGAGCGCGTAGCCGCGCGCCCACGAGCGCACCGACAGCACGCCAAACAGCGCGCCACTGGCCGCCCCCACGTCGCCCCAGCAGTCGACCGGTGCCTCGTAGCTGGACGAACCAAACGCCTCGGGCGCGCGCAGGGCCACGAAGCCCCACTCTTCGCTGCGGTACCGCTCGCCGTTGATGTCACTGAAGATCATGCCCGCTGCCTCGGCTGGCAGCCGCAGCCCCGCGAGCGCGCCGAGCACCGAATCGCAGCGGTCCCGGATTCATACGACCTCGCCGCTCACGGCCAGGTCTCGACGCAGTACGCCGCGTTGACCAGCACGTCGGTGACCGGCACGTTCGTGAACTCGACGTTCATGAACGGGACAGTGTGCACGGGGACGCTGGCGATCGCGTCGCGCACCTCGAGCCCGTCGATCACCACACCGAACACCGCGTACAGACCGTCGAGATCAGGCTGAGCGCCGTCTGTGATGTACCACTGCGACTCGGCGGTGTCGGGCTCCTCCCTGCGCGCCATGGCGATCGCGCCGTCGACGTGAATCAGCGCCGGATCCAGCTCGAGCGGGATCGGGCCCATGGTCGTCTTGACCTCCAAGCCTGGCGTGTAGCCGCCGCCCTGGATCACGAAGCCGTCGATCACCCGGTGGAAGATCGTGCCGTCGTAGAAGCCAGCGCTGACATAGCTGATGAAGTTCTCGACGGTGATCGGCGCGCGCACGCGATCGAGCTGGACGACCATCGTGCCAAGGCTGGTGTCGAGCACGACGATCGGATTGTCGACCATGCACGCCTGCGCGGTCTCGGTGTCGGTCCCGGTCTCCGTGTCGGTGGTGGACGGGTCCGCAGTGCCAGACTCCGCAGTGCCAGACTCCGAGTCACCGGTGGTGCCGGTCTCGCCCGACTCGCCGGCCGGATCGGTGCCACACCCAAGACACCACACGAGAGCAACAGCCACGAACCGTCCGCGCGTCATCCCACGAGCCTAACCCCGCCGCCGCGGGGAGTCGACCGGCTGGGTTTCGAACTCGCCCGCTCGGGGTATGCTCTGCGCGATGTCCCAACCGGCACCAAAGAGCTCGCGGATCCGCGACCTCCTGACCAAGCCGATCCGGCTGCCGCAGTGGTTCGCCGGTCGCCCCTCGGCCGGTGATCCCCGCGTGTTCTCGTTCAACGACGAGCGCGAGTCAGTCGTCAACGAGGTCGCGGCGCGGGTCGTCGCGCAGTGTCTTGGCGCTCGCCTCGAGCTGCTGATCAACGACAGCGCCCACCGGGAGATCGAGCGGCTCGAGAAGCAGCGCGACGACGAGGCCCGCGAGTGGCTGGGGTTCTGGCGCACGGTGGTCCGCAAGCTCGCGCGCATGAGCGAGACGGAGCGGCACGAGACCCTGCGCCAGATCGTCGAGCCCATGGCCCGCGACGTGGCCGGCAACTTCGACCCCCGGGTGTATCGCTTCGCCCAGCAGGTGATCCCCGGCCTGATCGCGGGCGTCATGAACCCCAAGCAGCTCATGGTCGACGCCGCCAGCGTGCGCAAGCTCGGGGCCGAGCGACTGGTCAGCTTGACCGGGCACCTCGACGAGATGCACGCGCTCTCGCAGATCGGCACGGTCGTCGTGGTCCCGACCCACTCGTCCAACCTCGACTCGCTGGCGATCGGCGAGAGCCTGGCCCGCGAGAACCTACCGCCGGTCGTGTACGGCGCAGGCAAGAACCTGTTCACCAACCCGATCATCTCGTTCTTCATGCACAACCTGGGCGCCTACCGGATCGATCGGCGCATCAAGTCGCAGATCTACAAGCAGGTGCTCAAGACCTACTCGTGCGTGATGATCGAGCGCGGGTACCACTCGCTGTTCTTCCCCGGCGGGACCCGCAGCCGCTCGGGCATGCTCGAGGGTCGGCTCAAGCTCGGCCTGGCCGGGACCGCGGTCGAGGCCTACGCACGCAACGCGATCCGGGCCAAGAGCCGCGGCGAGGCCCCCCGGCCGATCTTCTTCGTGCCCGTGACGATCAACTACGCGCTGGTGCTCGAGGCCGAGAGCCTGGTCGAGGACTACCTCAAAGAGAAGGGCCAGGCCCGCTACATCATCGAGGACGACGAGTTCTCGCAGCTGGATCGCTGGCTCGCGTTCTTCCGCCGGCTGACCAGCTACGGGGCCGCGTGTGTGCTGCGCTACGGTCCGGCGATCGATCCCTTCGGCAACCGCGTCGATCCCCAGGGCCGCTCGCTCGCGCCGGACGGGCGGGTGATCGATCCGGTCAGCTACGTGACCCACCGCGGCGAGCCCGTGCTCGACCCGGCCCGCGACGCCGCCTACACCCGCGATCTCGGCCGCGAGCTGGTCGAGCACTACCGGCGCGAGACCGTGATCATGACCACCCAGCTGGTCGCCCACGTGTTGTTTCGCAAGCTCGTCCGCGAGACCCCCGGCGTGGATCTGTTCGGCCGCGTGCGTCGGCGCGGCGAGATCACCTGGGCCCACGCGGAGTACGTGACCAGCTACCGCGAGACCCTCGATCGCCTGCGCGCGCTGCAGGACCAGGGCGAGGTCCACATCAATTCCTACCTCGAGACCGACAGCGCCGAGCGCTCGCTCGAGCGGGCCCTCGAGGCCTGGGACGGCTACCACACCCGCACCATGGCGCGCATCACCGACGGACAGATCGTGATCGAAGATCCTGCGCTGCTGCTCTACTACCAAAACCGGCTGGTGCCGTTCGCCGAGCGGATCGCGGGCGAGGGCGACGAACGAGCCGCGATCGAGATCGCGGCGCTGGCGGGGGCGCTGTGATGTCCGGTGTCGCAACCTCCAGCGACCCCGGATCTGACGGCGAGCGTCCGCTTGTCGCCGTGCTCGGCGGCGGGCCGTTTGGGCTCGCGCTGGCCAAGGCCGCGGCGCGCACCGGTCAGGTGTTGCTGCTCAGCCGCCGCGACCCTGGCCTGCAGCTCGACAATGTTCGCGTGACCGCGGACCTCGCCCAGCTCGCGGACGCCGAGCTGATCTTCATGGCCGTGCCTTCGCGCTACGCCAAGGAGGCCCTGCGCGACGCGGGCCACCACCTCGACGGCCGCCACCTGCTGGTCCACGTCAGCCGCGGGTTGCTCGACGACGAGCTGCGGACCATGAGCCACCTGCTGCGCTCGGTCACCCCGTGCCGACGCGTCGGCGCGCTCGCGGGGCCGATCAGCGTCGACGTGCTGACCAACGCCTCGCCGGGCGGCGGGGTGGTCGGCAGCGAATTCCCCGAGGTCGCCGAGGCCGTGCGCGGGGCCCTGGGCGGGCCAACCCTGCGGATCTACGACAGCATCGATCTGCGCGGGGTCGAGCTCGCGGCCGCGCTCACCGGCTTGCTGCTGTTCACGATCGGCTTCGCCCAGCGGATCGGGTTTGGGCCGGCCACGATCGCGACCGTGACCACGCGCGGGGTCGCCGAGGTCAGCCGGATCGGCACCGCGCTCGGGGCCCGCTCCGACACCTTTGGCGGGCTGGCCTGCTTTGGCGATCTGCTCGCGGCCGTGGCCGGCAGCGATCGCCCCGAGCTCGAGCTGGGCCGGGCGCTGGCCGAGGGCGCGACCCCCAACGCGGCCCTGCTGCGCGCGGGCGGCAACATCGAGGGCATCGAGGTCGCGCGCCGGGTCTCGACCTTCGGCACCCGGCGAAAGATCGAGACGCCGCTCGCCGACGTGATCGCGAAGATGGTCGGCGGTGAGCTGAGCGCGTCGCAGGCCGTGCGCACGCTGATGGGACGCGACGTTGGCAGCGAGTAGGCCGTGGCTGCTGGCGCTCGCCCTGGCGGGGCTGCCGAGCGTGGTCGAGGCCGCCCCCGCCCCCGCCAGCACCACCGGCCAGCAACCCGAGCGCGTGATCCCGCCAGGTCGCGAAGACGCCGCGCGCGAGCTCCTGCGGCCCGTGCTCGACCAGACCCCCGCACAGCTGAGCTGGCTGGGTCCGCAGATCGAGGTCGACCGCATCAAGTGGTGGCTGATGCGTGGCGACTCAGCGCAGGTGATCCTCGTGCTCGCGCCGCGCGAGCTGGCCGTCGCCGACGAGCCGCTCAGTCACAGCTTTGCGATTCAGGTCGCGTGGGCGCCGTCCGCAGGGTCCCCCAGCGCGGTCGAGCGCGAGCTGGTCGACGCCGCCATCGCGTCGGTCCAGGCCCGCGACACCGGGCAGTTCTATCTGGTGTTGCTCGACGTGTTCTCCGCCGATGGATCGCAGCAACCCCTGCCCTACCTGGCCAAGCCCGCGGACGACCCGGCCCACGTCCACCGCGTGTGGGCGCTGAAGCTGGCCGGGGTTGGCCTGCTGTGGTTGTTCGCGCTGGGCGTTGCGATTCGTGGCCGCGGCCGTGGACGCCGGAAAGCTTGAGCGCGCTCGCTCAGCCCTGTTGCGTGCACTGCTGGTCTTACCTCGCTGCCAACGAGCGCTCCGGTATATAAAGGCGTGCGAGCGGGTCAGAGCCTGCCCCGAGCTGAAACCCACCATGTCTATTCGACGAACGCCTCTATTCACGTGTGTCTGCCTGCTCGCCAGCGCGTGCGCGGCCGAACCCGAGGGACGCGACAGCGACACCGCCGTCGCCACCCTCGAGTCCGGCATGTCCGAGACCGAGACGAGCGCAGAGTCGAGCAGCGGGGTCGAGTCCGGCGGAAAGCTCGACTTGCCCGAGGACCACGACCTGCCCAGCGCGACCACGGGCGAGTGTGCGGCCGAGACCATCGACCCCGAGCTCAGCTCGATCCCGGTCGACATCTTACTGGTCGTCGACACCTCGAACTCGATGGGCTCGGCGATCATGGCGGTCGAGGCCAGCATCAACGTCGACTTTGCCCAGATCCTCGCCGACAGCGGCGTCGACTATCGGCTGATCGTGCTGGGCGCCCACTCCAACAGCCAGGTACCGATCTGTATCTCGTCGCCGCTGTCCAACACCGACTGCAACCCGCCGCCGCCCGCCCCGGCGATCAACGCCACCTACAAGCACTACGACGCCGAGACCGGATCGGGGGCGTTCCTCGCCAGCATCCTCGGCTGGTACGCGACCCCCGACAAGCACAACCTCGCTCCCGGCGGCTACCAGGACTTCCTGCGCCCCGAGGCCCGCAAGGTGTTTCTGGGCATGACCGACGGCACCAGCGCCTCGGGCAACACCGACGACGGCACCAGCTTCGACGCGCAATTGCTCGGTCTGATGCCCTCGGCGTTCGGGACCCCCGGCGATCGTCAGTATGTGTTTCACCTGATCGTGCAGATGCCCGCCAACACACCCGCGGATCAGCCGTGGTTGTTCGACGATCCAATTCAGGGTCAGGGTGGCTCGCTTCAGCAAGTCGCGATCACCACCGGTGGATGGCGATTCCCGCTGTCCGAGACCGACAGCTTCAATGTCCTGTTTCAGGAGATCGCCGAGGACGTCGTTGCGACCACGCCGGTCGCCTGCGCGTTCCCGATCCCCGTGCCCGACATGGGTGAGATCGACCCGGACACGATCGAGATCGACTACTATCCCGGGGGCCAGCCCCCGCCGATCGCGTTTCACCAGGTCGTGGATCTGGCCGCGTGCGAGCCCGAGGCGTTCTATATCGCCAACGACACCGTGCAGCTGTGCCCGGAGGTCTGCGCGCTGGTCCAGGCTGACATGGCCGCGCAGCTCGACGTTCGCTATGGCTGCGACGTCGGCTTCGATCCGGCTGGCTGAGCCCTTGGGTGCTGCGACCGGGCGATCACTCGTGCACGTGCACGGGTATGCGCTCGCGCGCGCAGGCAGGATCCCGCTCGCCGCACTTGGCCGCCAGGTGCGGCTGATCATCGGGCTCGCGATGGACAAAGTACGCGTCCATCGCCGCCTGTGCCCGCGGATCCCCCAACGCCTGCAGCGCCAACCCCTGCGTGCGCAGCAACGCTGCATCGCGCGGCCGCAGAGCCAGCGCCGCCGAGGCGACCTCGAGCGCGCGACGGTGCAGGCCCGCGCTCCCGCACGCCGTCGCAAGCTCGGCCGCCAGCTTCGGAGATCCCGGGCTGGCCGCCAGCGCCCGCTCGAGGTGCGGCACGGCCTGCGCCCACCGCCAGACCTGAGCCAGCGCGCGGCCGCGAAGCAGGTGCGGGTAGGGATGCCCAGGGGCGAGCTTGGCCACGCGGTCGGCGAGCGCGAGCGCCTCGTCGACCCGACCCTGACGCGCCGCCACGGCCCCGAGCGCGGCGAGGATCCGGGCCTCGGCGTTGTCGCGCTCGGCCGGCGGCAACCCGGCTCGCGCGAGCGCAGCCTCGGCGGCGGCGAGCGCCTCACGGGCCTCGGGCAGCCGCTCTTGAACCTGATGGTAGAGCGCCATGCCCAGCTCCCACAGCCGCTCGTGATCCGGCCGCGCCTGCGGTTCCGTACCGCCAGACAAGCTCAGCGCAGCCCGGGACACCTCGGTGACCGGCAGCTCGACGCAGGGGTCCAGGCGCTGCCCGATCAGCTTCGCGGTCGCTTGCAAGAACGCCTGGCCCCGCTCGGTCTGCGACTGCTTGCAGGTCTGATCCGCGAGCTCGAGCGTGCGACTGCGGTGCAGCAGCTGGGCCTCGACCCGCAGCGGACCAACCGCGCCGGGCGGGAGCTGCACGGCGTAGCGCACGACCACCGCATCGCGTGGGCCCACGGTCTGGTCAAACGCGACAGCGCGCAGCCGCTCGACCTCACGCGCGTCGACCAGCTTCCCGTCCTCGTCGACGACGCCCGTGCGCAACCGGTGAACCTCGCCGTGGGTCTCGTCGAGCGTGGCGATCACGTTGCCGCCCGCGTCGAGCACCTGCAGGGCGATCCAGGTGTCCTGAGCGTCCCGCGTGCCGCCTGGGAACCGGTGACCCACGGCGAGGTTGCGGACCACCAGATCCACGACCATGCGCCCGCCCGCGTCGCCGAGCGCGTCAGGATCGGCGCCGTGACCAAGCAGGTGACGCTGCCCACCCAGCTCGATCGCCGCGATGTCGACGCTCGCGACCCCGCGCAGAAACGCCTGGATCCGCGCGAGCGTGCTCGCGTCCCCGCGCATCGCCGCCAGGTAGGTGTGCCCGCCCAGGAACCGGTGCGATCGCAGCTGCCCCTGCTCATCGATCGCCGGGTCGGTGGCGTTGTCGACCGTCTCGCGCGGCATGTGGCAGTCGGCGCAGTGTTTCTCGGCGATCGGGGTGTCGAACCGCAGCTTGTTGCCGGCGTAGCTCGAGTCTTGCCATGGCCCCGGCTCGTCGGTGCCGCCGAGGTGGTGCGGGTGGCCGGTCGCGACCCCAATGAACGCGCGATGGCAGGCGCTGCACTGCTCGCGGGCCGGCCCCATCGCGCTGCGGTGTCGCTCGATGCTGGCCTCGTCGTCGAGCTCCGGGATCGGGATCTGCTCGGACGAGAGGGTGTAGCTGCCGTTGCCGTCTCGCGTGGAGCTGGCGACCCCGTGACAGCTGACGCAGCCGACCCCAACGTGGGCACGCGGCTCGCTGGTTGCGATGTCCGCGTCCATGTCCCCATCGACGAGCAGCGCGGGATCGTGGCAGCCCGCGCAGAACCGGCTGCGGGCGCCGCCCTGGTCTTGCTCGCGAAACCGATCGATCGACACCCGGTAGATCGGGTTGTTGAAGCTGGCGAACGAGTGCGCGCTGATCCGCCACTGCGCGGCGATCTCCTCGTGGCAGCTGGCGCAGTTGTCGTAGTCGGCCACCTGCGCGCCAGTCGGTGGGTGCTCGCCAGCCGCGATCGCCGTCAGCGAGGGCGCAAATCGAGTCGGCGCGGCGTGGACGAAGGGCGCGACGATCGGTCGCTCGGCGTCCGCGACCGGCGGCTCACCGTCTATCGCGGATCGAGGCTGCTCGGGATCCGGTCGATCACGTGGCTCCTCGATCGGCGCCTGATGACAGCCGATCGCTAGCGTCAAGCCAGCCACCGGAACCCACGTGAACCGTCGGACGCCCGTCATGTCGTGCCCTCAGCCCCGCCGTCGGCGGATCAAGCCGGCCAGACCCAGCAGCCCAAACACCCCGACCGCGCCAGCGCCCCAGCGATTGTCCTGGGTCGTCGAGCAGTGGGCGCAGCCGCCCTCGTTGGCGCCCGTGGTGCCATGCGTGACGGCTCGCTCGCGCTTGGCCGCGTGCGGGACCTTGGCTGGCTCGACCGCACCGTCGAGCCCGAGCTCATTGTGGGCCGCCGCGGTCACGAAGCTGTCGAGCTTGGCGTCGCGCTGCACGAACGCGAGGTCACGCGCGACCTGCATGCCGTCGCCCTCCGCCTGGTGGTTGGCCGGCGGTCCGCCCCAGCGGCCGAACTGCGGGTTGGCGCAGGCCACTGGCCCGTCCCAGTAGTGGCGAATGATGTACCGAGCCTGAAAGTTGTCCTCGCCGTACTCGGCCGGCCGTGAGCTGCGCTCGAGCACGCCATCTTCTTGCATGAATTCCCGGCCACCGACGATCGCCGGGGCCTCTTGAAAGATCAGATCTTCGCCGAGCGAGGTCTTGTCGTAGCGCGCGTGCAAGCGGGTGAGCGTGAACTCCGAGGACACGCTCCACTCGTCGGTGAGGTTGCCCTGCTCGTCAAAGTAGCGGGTCATGCTCGGGAGCACGTCGGCCCCGAGCACCCGCAGCTCCTGACCGCTCAGCGCAGGCACGGGGCAGGGATCGCAGCTCGACGCGGACCACGAGTACTCGGTGATCACCGCCTGGGGATTCTTTGCCAGGGTGTGATCGAACAACGACGCGTAAAACTGCCCAAAGCGATCGCGGGTCTCGTCCTTGACGTCGAGGTTGGTCGGGATCGTGACGTTCTCGTAGTTGGCGACCTCGTAGCGCTTGTGCATGCCCAGGATGTGCACCAGCAGGTCCTGGTCGCCGCTGCTGTTGATCAGCCCCAGGCGCACGGGCAGGCTGAATTGATCGGTGTCGTAGTGAAAGCGCAGCGGCGAGAGCATCGCCTGGCCCTGCTCGTTGAACGCCACCTTTTTTGCATCCACCTTGGCGACGAAGAACTTCATGCCAGACTGGACATAGGGCTCGAGCACCGGGGCCGCGCCCTCGGGGATCTCGTAGCCGTTGTCGTGCAGCCAGGCGTCGAGGCCCGTCGAGTCCTTGGCCCCGAGCACCACGATCTCGTACTCCCCCACGGTGAACTCGGCCTCGATCGTGACCCCGTAGTCCGCCGACTCAGCCGCGGCATCGGGCATTGCCGCCACGCTCTTCTTGCTG
Source organism: Enhygromyxa salina (assembly GCF_002994635.1). Lineage (GTDB taxonomy): Bacteria > Myxococcota_A > Polyangia > Nannocystales > Nannocystaceae > Plesiocystis > Plesiocystis salina_B. Next base: position 163,769 of record NZ_PVNL01000147.1, read on the forward strand.
CGGCCGCCCCGACTCTTGTACTTGTACACTGGCGGCTCGTAGCAGGGATCTTCCTCCCAATACTCGACCAGGCGCGGAGCCGCGAGCTGATCGACCCGATCGAAGACCTCGCGCTCGAGCGTCTTGACGTCGTCCTCGCCGAGCACGACAGGCACCGGAACGACCATCGCAAAGTTCTCGGGCGGGCCTTGATAGTTGTTCTGCATGGCCAGGACGGTGCGCGTACCGTCGCGCATCATCACCACCATCGTTGCGTTGTTATAGAGCTGCGTGTCGGCACCCGCGACGTAGAACCCGCAAAATGCCTCGGCAGAGGGGGGCGCGCTGAGCAGGGCGAGCGCGCCAAGTGAGAGACAGATACACAGCGAGCCAAGGCCGCCTCGCCAGCGGGGGAGTTTGCGTTCGAACAGGGTCATGGTGACGGGTCCTCGTGGAGTCAGTGTTGGTCGCGGCGGCGGACGCCTGCGAGAGCCAAGAGCGCGAGCAGCCCCATGCCGATCGAGCCGAGCCCGCCCGCGGGCGTCTCGCCGAGCGCACAACGGCAGCCCCCGCGGGCAGCTTGCTGTGGATCGCTCGCGGTGGTCTCGGGACCGACCGCGGGCGCCTGCGGGGGCGTCGCGTCGCTCGCCGGGGGTGCATCGGGCGCAGGTTGGGCCCCGAGTTGCTCACCCCACTGGCCCGACGACCCCTCGACCGCGGTCGCCGTCAGCCCCAGCAGCGCCTGTGAGTCCTTGGTCACGAAGCTGCCCAGCGACGCCTGGCGGTCGACGGTGGTGAGCTCGCGCGCGACCTTGGGTTGCGGCTTGCCCTGCGGATCCGAGGGTGGCCCGCCCCAGATCCCGGGCTGCGGATCATTGCACGCGATCGCCCCGGTCCACGGGTGGCGGATGATGTAGCGGGCCTGGAATTGATTGTCGGAGGCGGGCTGGGTGCCGCGCTCGAGCTGGCCGTCGTTCTGCATGAATTCACGGCCGCCCGCGATCGCCGGGGCCTCTTCGAACACCAGATCCTCCCCGAGCGAGCTCTGGTCGTAGCGCGCGTGCAGGCGGGTCAGCACGAACTCGCTGGGCACGCTCCACTCGAGATCCGGGTCGATCTGCTTGCCGTCGAGCCGGCCCGCGTAGGCCGGGAGCACGTCGGCGCCGAGCGTGACGAGCTCGGCGAGGGTCAGGGCCGGCTCCGGGCAGGGATCACAGGTGCTGGCCGACCACGCATACTCGGTGACCACGGCCTTGGGATGCTGCTCGAGGGTGTGATCGAACAACGACACATAAAAGTGCGCGAAGCGATCACGGACCGCGTCCTTGACCTCCAAGTTGGTCGGGATCGGGACATTCGGGTAGTTGGCGACCTGGTAGCGCTTGCCCCGGGCGAGCACGTGGACCAGCAGATCTTGGGCGCCCGCCTGATCAGCGGCGCCGCCCTGGCCGTCCGGCGGCGCGTTGATCAACCCCAGGCGGATCGGCAGCGCGAACTGGTCGCTGTCGTAGTGAAAGCGCAGCGGGGACAGCAGCGCCCGCTTGCTGCCGTCGGGCCGCCGCGCAAACTCGACCTTGCTGGCGTCGACCTTGGCGACGAAGAACTTCATGCCGTCTTGCACATACGGTCGCAGCAGTGGCTCGGCGCCGGCCGGGATCTGGTAGTCGTTGTCGCGCAGCCACGAGTCGAGCCCAGTCGAGTCCGAGGCCGACAAGATCACGATCTCGTACTCGGCGACGGTGAACTGGGCCTCGATCTGAACCCCGTACGCCTGGGCGCCCTCCGGCTCGGCCATCGAGGTCGGCGCGCCGCCTGGCACCCCGCCCGAGCGCCGCCTGTGCTCGCCCCAGGGCTTGCACGGGTCCTGCTCCCAGTACTCGACGAGACGCGGGGCGGAGAGCTTGTCGACCCGATCGAACACCGCCTTGGGCAGGGTCTTGACGTTCTCTTCGCTGAGCACGACGGGCACGGGCACGACCAGCGCGAAGTCGCTGACCGGACCTTGATACTCGTTTTGCATCGACAGCACGGTGCGCTTGCCGTCGCGCATCAACACGACCATGGTCGCGCCGTTGAACAGCTGTGAGTCGGCGCCCGCGACATAGAAGCCACAAAAGGCCTGGGCCTCCGGCGGGGCGCCAGTCAGCAGGCCGAGCCCGAGCGCGGCCGCGCCAAGCAACATGAGGGTGCGAGTCCGAGTGATCATTGGATACCTGCGTTCTTGCGGCGACGCCGAGCTGCGAGCCCAAGCACGCCGAGCCCGAGCATGCCAGCAACGCCCGCGGGCTCAACCGGGGCGCTGGCGCTGCACGAGCAGCCCTTCTTCTGCTCCGCCTTCGCGGCTCGCTCGGCGGCCTTGACCGTGTGCTTGGGTCGCTCGTCGGCCGGCGGCTCACCAGCGAGCTGCAGGGCCGCGTGCGCGGAGTGGGTCACGAAGCTTGCGAGCTTGGCGTCACGTGGCTCGAACGCGAGCTGCTGGGCGACCATCGGCTCGCCGCCCGACCCGTGACCGCTCGGCGGTCCGCCCCACTGATCCCACAGCGGCCGCAGGCAGCGGACCGCTTGATCCCAGTAGTGCAGGATCACGTAGCGGCCCTGAAAGCTGTTCCAGTCGCCGCCCTCGTGCGGCCGCGGGTCGATCTCGCCGTTGTGGGGCATGCCCTGCCCGCCCGTCAGCCCGCCAGCCTGCTCGAACACGAGGTCCTCGCCGAGCGTGTCCTTGCCGTAGCGAGCGTGCAGGCGGGTGAGCACGAACTCGCCCTGGATCTTCCAGCTCACCTCGTGGTTGGGATCGAGCTGGCCTTGCTCGTCAAAGCCCTCGGCGTAGCGCGGGAGCACGTCGGCGCCCAGCACGATCAGCTCCTCGGTGCTCAGGGCAGGTTCGGGGCACGGGTCACAGCTCGAGGCCGACCACGCGTACTCGGTGACCACCGCCTTCGGGTTCTGCGCGAGGGTGTGATCGAACAGCGACACATAGAACTGCCCGAAGTGATCGCGGACCTCGTCCTTGACGATCAGGTTGGTCGGGATCGTGACGTTGGGGTAGTTGGCGACCTGATAGCGGGTCTGCGGGGCCAGCACGTGGACCAGCAGATCCTGCGGGCCTTGGGCGTTGATCAGCCCCAGGCGAACAGGCAGCGAGAAGTCCGGGGAGTCGTAGTGGAACCGCAGCGGCGAGAGCATCGCCCGCTTGCTGCCGTCGGGCTTGGTCTCGAACTGGACCTTCTCGACGTCGACCTTGGCGACGAAGAACTTCATGCCGCCCTCCACGTAAGGGGCGAGCAAGGGCTCGGCGCCAGCGGGGATGTTGTACTCGTTCCCGCGCAGCCAGGTGTCGAGGCCGGTCGAGTCCTCGGCTGACAAGATCACCACCTCGTACTCGCCGACCACGAACTCCGCTTCAATCGTCACGCCGAAGTCGCCGGGCGCGGCCGACATCACGTCTGCTACTTTGCTGTCGTCGAACCTGAGTCGGCGTTGCTCGAGCTGACGGCGGCGAGCCTCGCATGGATCTTGCTCCCAGTACTCGACCAGGCGCGGGGCCGCGAGCTTGTCGACGTGATCGAACACCTCGCGCGGGAGCGTCTTGACGTCGCCCTCTCGCAGCACCACGGGCACCGGGATCACCAGGGCGAAGTCCTCGGGCGGGCCCTGGTAGTCGTTTTGCATCGACAGCACGGTCCGCTGGCCATCGCGCATCATGACGACCATGGTTGCGTCATTGAACAGCTTGGCGTCGGCGCCCGCGACATAGAAACCGCAGAAGCCCTCGGCCAGCTGCGGGGTGCCGAGCCACGCCCCCACGCCAATTGCGAGGGTCGTGGTCAGGGTCAGGAGCTTCAGTCGGTCGCGCATGATGTACCTGTCGGGTTCGCCGGCCACGGGACCATATCAGCAGGCCGAACAACCCGAGGTCGCCGTCGCTGTACAGCGCGGCGGCTGAGCGTGACGTGGCGAGCGTGAGCTGGGCGCTTCATGATCAGGCGGCGGGTCGCGTGAGCATCGCACTTCATCGCGCCCAGGTGGGATCAAAGTCGCCGCGGCCGTGTGCTTGCGTCAGCGAAACGTGGTCGCGCTCGGACAGCGAAGCGCGTCCTCGAACGCCGAGAGCACCGCGGCGAGTCGCTGCGCGAGCTGGTCGTTCGAGAGCCGCCCACGACCCCGACGCATGCGAGCCTCGAGCAGCGGCTTGACGGCGTCGAGGGTCGCGCCGTACTGCTCGATGATCACGCGGATCTCAGGCCTGGCGCGGTCGACCTCCCCGGCCAGCTGCCACGCGCGAGCCAGCGCGTCGTGAGGCTCGTCGAGGTTCGCCCGGATCGCCGCCGCCTCGTTGACAAATTGCGCGCACGCGCGCGGCAGGTGGTGAAGCTCGGGCGCAGGCTCCAGACTCGGTTGGACCTCATCGACGTGACCGAGCATTCGGGCGTGGAACGACGAAGTCAGCGCGATGCAGACCAGCCACAGCATCGGCAAGATGACGATGCTGGCGTCGGTGCCACACGAGGAGTGCAGTCCAACTTTACACACCGCCAGAATCCAGCTCGGCACCGACGTACCCAGCACCCACGCGGTGGAGATCAGCACCTTACCGGCCGGGCTGATGACCGCGCGATCGTGTCGCTCGAGTTCGGTCGAGCTCACGGCGTCCCCCGATCATCGGTGACGTGCGTGGCCTGTGGGCCCACGATGACGGCCCCGTCACCGACACCAAAATCGACGCAGTTCGAGGCCAGCCACAGCACCGCGCCCGAGAGGTCGCTGGTCGCCCCGCCTCGCCACTCGCTGTCGAGCGTCTGGTAGCGCAGCCACCAACCTGCGGGGATCTCGACCGATCGCTCGGTGTGTCCGGGGATCGTCGACCCGCTCGCGGGTGCGTCGGTGAACGCGGGGGTGAACACGTAGTCGATCGGCTCGGCGCACAGGTTGGCCAGGCGCAGCTCCACATGGTTCGCGCCGTCTTCGTTGGCGCCCCACCGCTCGGGCGCGTCGTCGTGATCGATCGTGAGCGCGCGCGGGTCGGGGCCGCTGGGCCAGCTGTGCGCGTCGCCCTCGAGCTCCCAGTGGATCGCAAACCGGGTCAGCCCGCGCTCGAGCAGATCAACGCTGACTGTGAGGGTGTCGCACTCGGGCGAGACCTCCATCTGCCCGTGTTCGACGGTGGTCACGGCGGCCCCGAGCCAGCGGTCGCCGTCCCACAGGTGCAGCCAGTCGCCCTTCACGACCACCTGGGTCTGGATCGTGTGGGCGTCGAGCGCCCGCCGTGGCGCCTGGACCTCGTCTGGCGCGGCGCTGGGACCGAACGCGTAGTCCAGCTCGACGGCGCACGCGTTGCGCAGCTCGATCTGTGTGACCTCGACGTCGGGCCCGTCGAGCTCGGCGTCGATCCACGAGGCGACGTCTGTCGCGGCGACCATCGCAGCGGGTGCGAAGCGATGCTTGGCGAGCTTCGAGGCGGGTGCCGAGCCTGCGCCGTCGCCCATGTCGACCACTGTCGGCAGCTCGGATACATCGACGACCCCGTTGGGCTTGGCGCTGCGGCTGCTATCGAGCGAGGTCTCGGCCGTCAGCGCTGCCGCGCCCGCGACCTCGACCTCGACCTGATGCCGAGCTCGGGTCGCGCCAGCGTGGGTGCAGCCGCTCGAGCCGATCGCGGCGAGGCCCAACCACAGCCCGGTAACGAGTGAAATACGGGTGAACGTGGCCGACCAGGTCGCTCTCATCGTGTGGCCGGCACAAACGGACGTCGGCCTGGACTGTTCCTAATAAAACGAGCCCGGAGACCAAGGGCCTCCGGGCTCGCCGGGGGAGGACACGAACTCAGCCGGCCGCGCTGTCGTCGTGGCCGCGCTTGGCGTCGCGCTTGCCGTGCTTGCCGCCGCGCTTGCCGTGGTGCTTGCCGCCGCGCTTGCCGGTCAGCGCGTGCACGCCGTGCGCCTCGATCTCGGCCGCGACGATCGCCCGCTGGGCCGGCGTGAGGATCTGGTGGACCTCGCTCACGACCGCGCCGAGCTGCTGAACACGGTCGCCCTTGCGCGCCATGTGGTCGGTCTTCATCTCGCTCATCGCCTGCCGCAGCGCGGCGGCGTCCAGCGTGTCGGCTCGGAACGCGTCGGCGACCGGCTTGAAGTCGGGCTTGTCATCCGCGGCGTCTTCACGCTGGTCACGACGGGCCTCGTGGGCGCGCTCGAAGGTCGCGGTCAGCTGCGTCTTCTGATCGTCGGTGCAGGTCACCTTCTCGCAGAACCCATCCACCTTGTGGGCCAGCCGCTCGCTGGGGTCGGGCTTGTCGGCTCGCTCGGAGCTGTCGTCGTGGCGCTTGTCCTGCTTGCCGTGCTTGCCGTGCTTGCCGCGCTTGCCGTGCTTGCCCCCGTGACCGCCGAAGAACATCCCACCGCGGGTCTCGAGCTTGTCCGCCAGCTTGCTCCGCTGCTCGGGCGTCAGGATCCCGTGCAGCTCGGTGGCGAACGCGATCATCTGATCCGCGCGCCCGGTGTCGTCGCGCTCGGGCTTGGCGCGCTCGAGCACCGAGGGGTCGAAGCTGTCGGCCGCGAACGCGCTGGCGATCGCCTTGTTGGCCTCGGCGCGGGCGGCCTTGTGTGCCTCACGGGCGGCGGGGTCGCGATCCTGACCGCGAGCTTCATGGCGACTGGCGAACAGCTCGCTGACCTGGGCGGCTTGAGCCTCGCTGCACTCGACCTGTGCGCAGAGCTTCTCGGCTGCAAATTTCGCACGGTCACCGCGCTTACCGTGGTGACCGTCATGCTTGTCGTTGGAACTGTCCTCGTCGAGTTCAGCGGCGCGGTCTTCGGCGACCGGCTCCTCGCCAACATCACAGGCGAAGGTGAACAACATCGAGGCGGCGAACAGGAGCGAGATGGGCTTGGTCATGGCGAAGGGAACCCTAGCCGCAGTTCCGCGGCAATTGCGTCACGTCGCCGCTCGATTCTCGTAAAGCTCATGCAAAGCCGGTGACGATCTGACAAGTCTACCTGCTCGGCGGGCAGTCGCGAACGAGCTGCAGGCACTCCAAACCCGGCGAGAAGAATTCATGGTCATGCAGCACACACGCAGGCTTCGCGCGAGCAAATTGAGCCGTTTCGGCTGCGCACCCGGCCGAATTCCTGCTACCCATGGGTTGTGAACGCGCGCCGCTTCTCGTACCTGCTGTCGACCGTCATCGCTGCGGTCGTGCTCTTGATCGCGTCGCCAGCCCAGGCCGGCAAGCAGGCCACGCTGGCCAACCCGCCGCCCGCCATGCGACCGGGCCAGACCAGCTCGGTCCACGAGATCGGGGTCAGCTTCAACGGCAACTTCAACCCGGACGCGTTCATGCCCACGTTCAACTGGCGCTTCCACCTGCCGAACACCGGGCGGGTCGGCCAGCTCAGCGGGTTGTTCATGGGCTTCAATGCGGGGCCCGCGGTCAGCTTCCACGGCAACGGGCGCGGGTACTACCACCGGGGCGGCTACGGTCGCGGCGACCGAGACTTCTACCGCGCGGTGTGGGGTCGCGCTGGGTTCGAGCTCGGCTACGAGATCGACCCCTGGTCGAACCTCGCCCTGACCTTCTCCCCCACGGTCCACAACGACTTCCACTTCTCGCCCCACTTCTTCCAGTTCGAGCAGACCTTCGGGCCCACGATCCGGCTCTACATCGAGCGGCACTGGGTGTTCTACTTCGAGCCGGGCTTCATCGGCTGGAACGTGTGGACCGACGGCCGCAACAACACTGGCGCGTGGCTCTCGGTCCGCGGCGGCGTGGGGTTCGCGTACAAGTTTTAGCCCGCCAACCAGTTTGAATTCACGACGCCAGGCACATCTGGGGCCGCTCCTGCCGTCGGCGACTTCGATCCGAGCGACGCGCGCTCGGGGCTGAGGATCTGGTCTTGCTGAGCCTCGCGCAGGACGGCGCCTGAGTCGTCCAGGCTCAGCGCTTGGCCTCTTCGGCGTCCTCGACCCAGTGCTCGACGTACTGGGCGATGCGCAAGGCCTCGGTCACGGACTTGCGCATCGCCGGCGGCGACGGTGCTCTGAGGGCGTGACAGATCAGAGGGCGGCGAGCTTGGCCCGCAGCTCGTCGATCGAGCCGGAGGTCAAGTCCTTGTTCTCGGCCTCCGCGAGGGCGGCGAGGATCAGCTTCTTCTTTTCCTGGCGCTCGGCCTCGAGAACGGCCGCGTCGCGTTCGGCCATGAGGACCGAGATCACGTGCTTGACGACCTCGAAGGCCACGCTGAGCCGCTCTTCGGGCTCACTGGCCGGTTTCACGAAGGAGACCTCGCCGGCCGCCTGGATCTCCCGGTGCAGGCCGCGAGCGATCTCGTCCAGGTTGACCTTGCTCTTGCCGCCCTCGCTGGTCAGCGGCAGGACCCACAGGTCCTCCATGGTCAGGAGGCCCTTCGAGGACTCGAAGCGGATCCGGAGGCGGGAGGCTCGTTCGAAGATGTTGGACATGACGTTTTCTCTTTCAAAAGACGATCTTGATCGTCCGGGTGAAGCTGCCCTTGACCCGGCAGACGAGGGTATTCTTCTGGGTCGAAGAGAAGCCGATGCCGCTGAGCTGGTTGTCGGCGTCCGGCACCTTCATCTTCGACCCGACGACCTCGAACACCTTGCGATGCGGGTCGAGCTCGGACTTCAGGAACTCGTTGAAGAAGCCTCGCGCGCTGCCGTCGTTCTTGCAGCCGTCGAGCATGAAGAAGAAGTGCCGATTGCCGACGCCCTGGCCGTCCCAGTGGTTGGGCGACATCATGACCGTCGTGACCCGGTGGAAGCTCTTGGAGGGCAGGCCCCATAGATCGCGCGAGCCGGACGAGCGGGGCAGCGACTCGGTCAGCTCGAGGCCAGCACTGTGGCTGTAGTCGAGCTTGGCCACGTTCACCGTCTCGCCCTGTCGCATGGGCTTGGCGTAGGCGAAGCGATGCAGCGTGCCGAGGTAGTCGATCTCGACCTCGAAGCCGATGTCGGTGCTCTCGCGCCTGGTGTACTGGTGGACCGAGAGGGTGTAGACGCCCTCGCGCATCTTGCCGCGATCGCCATAGAAGATGTTCTCGACCGGCTCGCGGGTCTGGCCGCTCCCGGCGTTCATGTCCACGTCGAGGCGCCCGCCGGTGGCGTCGGAGCGCTTGTGGCCGAAGTAGATGTGAGCGCCGCCCGGCTCGTGCATGTGGAGGTCGAGGTCGTCGAAATTCGACCAGGACAGCCGGCAGCACAGGTCGCCCGTGACGTTGCCGCCGGCCTTCTTCACGCGCTCGCGGATCGAGTCGGCGAGCTCGCCGATGTAGGACCAGCTGAAGTTGTTGTTCCACTTGAACAGGCCGCCGGCCGTGGGGTCCACGGGCGCGATCAAGCTGACGAGCTTGGACGCGTGCCGGTTCTCCAGCAGCAGCTCGAGGCTCTGGGCCCGCGGCAGGATCTCGGCGAGGAAGCGCTCGATGGGGACCTCCTGGATCTTGTCGAGGTCCTTCGGCGTGGAGGCCGTGGCGGCCGTCAACTCATCGAAGACGTCGCCGTTGATGACCTCGCGAGCCGCCCGATCGGCAAACAAGATGTTGTTGATCGTGATGTCTTCGAGGGTAGCGTGGCGCCGCTCGAGGGATGAGCTCAGGCCCATTTCGACGAGCTTGGCCTTCGCCTGCTCGATCATCCCCTTGCTGATCAGCGCCGAGGGGCGCTTGTAATTGGCCGGCGCGACCAGGGCCTCGAAGCGGCCGACGGCGCTGTTGAGATCCCGACCTTCCGAGAGGTCGACCAGCAGTGTGCCGATCGAGGTGTTGCGGATCTTCGCGACCGAGGCAGGCGTTTCGGTCGTCCAGCCGAACAGCTTCTGTTGATCAGCCGGTAGTCCCTCGAACTGGGCCTTCAGCCGCTTGAAAGCCGTGACGGCGAACTTGTGCTCCTCGCCGCGGTAGAGCGAATTTTGCGAGATGAGGTCGAGGACCGTGTCGATGGCGTCCACGGAGATCTCGCCCAACCCACGTATCAAGACATTACGAAGGTCGCGGGGCTCGGCCAGGGCGGTCGGGATCTGCGAGCGGGGTTTGACGTGCTTCTCGAGGATGTTGACGAAGAAGTGGTGCCAGGTGTGGACCCGCTCGCTCATCTCCTCGAAGGTCTTGTCTGCGCCGGCCGTACGCTCGTAGTGCAGGAAGATGTTCTCGACCGGCGCGTCGCGGACGAGGGCGGCCAGGGCGTCGGTGGTGGGCTGGAAGCCGGAGATGCGGACGTCCCAGATCGTCTCGAGCTTGCCGTCGATGATCGCTACGACGTCGCCGACCGCGCGAATGAACTGACGGCAGCTGCTGCAGTCGTACCTCCTACGCTCGCGGAAGAGCTCGTTGGTGCCGGGCGGGAAGGAGTCGAGGTAGGTGGCCCAGAGCGCGTCCTTGTCGACGGTGGCGCGCAGCAGCGTGTGCCGTTGCATGCGCTCGAACTGCTTCGCCACGGCGGTCTTGAATGCCTGAAAATCCATGATCGTTCTTGTCGTACGCGAGCGCCTTACGCGCAAGCGGCGGGGCCGGAGTCGGGTCGGGGCTGGGGATCATACGCTGAGCTAGGGGGCGAGCGGCGGCGGGTCTTGCTTGCCCGTGGCGGCCTCGCTGGCTTCGACCAACACCGGGTCGCCGTCGAACACCTGCCACGAACCACCGTAGGCGCTGCCCGTAAAGTTCGGGTTGGACACCTGCGCGCCACCGAACAGCCACCAGTCGCTCTGGACCCGATCGGGTTGAACATCGAGGGTCAGGTAGCCCTTGAGCAGCACTTCAGTCCAGCGCCAGTGCGGGTTGATCATCTGCAAGGTCGCGAGGGTGCCGCTGTCGTAGCTGAGCCCGGGTGAGGTCACGCCGGGCGTCACGAACTCGACGGCGACCGAGCCCTCGCCAGTGGCGGGGTCGTAGCCCTCGAGCGGGTTCTCGGTCAGCTCGACCGCGAACGAGGAGTGCACGTCGCCCGTGAGCACGACCAGGTTGCCGATCGCGTTGTCGCGCAGGTGGCCGTAGAGCCGCCGACGCGCGCCGTCGTAGCCGTCCCAGGGATCGGTGAACAGCGGGCGGTTGGGCTCGCCGTCCTGGCCGGCCTGCACGATCGTCTGGCCAAGCATGACCTGCTGCGCGAGCAGCTTCCACTTCGCGGTGCTCGAGCTGAGCAGGTCGAACAACCAGGCTTCTTGCTCGGCGCCCAGGAGCTGCCGCTCGGGATCGGTGATCGCCGCGAGCGGCTCGGGGTCGCTGAACAGCTTGACCTGCTGCTCCCGCCCTTCAAACCGCGTGTCCAGCACGATCACGTGGGCGAGGTCGCCATACGGCAGCTCCCGATAGACGCGCCCAGGAACGCCCTCGCGCAGCGGCAACCACTCGAAGTAGGCCCGGGTCGCGGCGATCTTGCGATCGGCCCACGGCCCCTCCTCGGCAAAGTCGTGGTTGGCGGCGCCGTCTTTCCACCCGTCGTTGGCGATCTCGTGATCGTCCCAGGTCAAGATGAAGGGGTGCTGGCGGTGCGCGTGCTGCAGACCCGTGCTGGTCCGGTACATCCGGTACCTGCGGCGATAGTCGTCGAGGGTCACGCACTCGTGACTGGGATCGTAGCCGCGAATATCGCCGTAGGTGCCGTCGCCGAACTCGTAGATGTAGTCGCCCAGCTGCAGCACCGCGTCGAGATCAGCGCGGCCGCCGATCTCGTCGTAGACGTGAAAATAACCGTGGGCCCAGCTCGAGCACGAGCACACCGCGAAGCGCAGGTGATCGACGGCGCCGCTGGGTGCGGTCCGGGTCCGTCCGATCGGCGAGACCCGGCCCTGCGCATAGAACCGGTAGTAATAGGTCGAGCCGGGCGCGAGCGAGTCGACGTCGATCTTGCTGGTGTAGTCGCGCTCGGCGTCGGTCGCCGCGATCCAATCGGCCGCCACCCGCATCTCGAACCCGGGATCCACCGCCATCTCGAAGAACAGCTCGACGGGCGCCTCGACGGCGGGCGAGACCCTTGTCCAAAGGATCACCGAGTCGCTGAGCGGATCGCCGCTCGCGACCCCGTGAGTAAAGATCGTCTCGGGCCCGAGCTCGCCCTCCCACTCGTACCTTGGCAGGCCGTCGTCGCCGCCCGTCTCCCCCGTCCCACCCGTCTCGCCGGTCTCACCCGCCTCGAGGCCAGGCGCTGTGGTGCAGGCGCTGAAGCTGGGGATCAGGGAGGTCGCGCCAAGCATGCCAGCGCGGCGAAGGAGCTCTCGGCGGGTGATCGTCATGTCGAATCCAGGACAACCAGGGTCGCCCGAGTCGCACGTCGATGTCGAGCAAATGTCCCATGCAGACCGAGAAAACGCAGTCTGCGCGGAACCGACGGTGCGCGGTTCATGCGAGCCCGGTCTCGGCGTAGTGTTAGCCATGCGCCGCAGCTGGTTTGTTCGTACGTCGTTAGTCCACGCATCCGTCACCGCCCTCGCACTGTCCACGCTCGCGCTCGCAGCGTGCGGTGATGATGCGGTCAGCGGCGGCGAAGAGAGCACCACCAGCGAGACCGGCGACGGCGACGGTGATCCGGGCGACGGTGATGGTGACCCGGGCGACGGCGACGGCGACGGTGACGGTGACGGTGATCCGGGCGACGGTGACGGCGACCCCGGCGATGGCGACGGTGATCAGCCGACGACCCCGCTGCAAGCCGGCGTGGCCATGCGCTACCTCGAGCACCCGATTGGGATCTCGCTCGCTGGCTACGGCGGCCGCCTGGGCGGCACCAACACCCCGTGGAGCGACCAATTCTATGGCACCCGCGGCTTCTACAACTACCCCACGATCAAGGCGATCGTCATGCAGAGCGAGGCCGGCGAGCAGGTCGTGCTGATGAAGACCCCGATGATGAGCGCCGAGTCTGGGGTCACCGACGCGACCGCGGCCAAGTACCAGGAGCTCTACGGCGACGATCTGCGCGGCCGCATCATCTGGGGGGCGACCCACTCCCACCACGCGCACGGTCGCTACTGGCGGCTTCCAGACATCTTTGGCGCGGTCGGGACCGACACCTCCGACGAAGAGGTCATCGATCTGCTCGCCACCGAGTTCGCCAAGACCATCAAGGACGCGATGGACGACCTCGGCGACGCGCAGTGGGGCTACACCGCGATCGAAGACTGGGATCCCAGCGACAAGGTCTACGGTGACCGCCGCGGCGCCAACAACCCGACCTACGGCAAGGATCCAACGCTGACCGTGTTCGCGCTGCGTCGGCCCAACGGCACGCCCATGGCCGCGATGTTCAACTTTGGCATCCACGGGATCAGCGTCGCCTACGAGAACGAGTTGCTGACCGAAGACGCGCCTGGGGCCGTGGAGCTCGAGTTCGAGCAGTACTTCTTCGAGCAGACCGGGCAGCCGATCTACGGCATGATCGCCCAGGCAGGCGGCGGCGACTCGTCCCCGCGCGGCGGGTTTTTGGGTCATGACGCGGCCACCCAGCGGACTGAGCTGATCGGCACCGTCGCGGCGCCGGTGATCTTCGACGCCTACCAGAACCTCGCGTGGGACGACGACCCCGAGATCGTCGTGCAGTCGCGGCGCGTGGATCTGACCTACGAAAAATTTGGCTACGACCGCAGCGGCGAGTTCTCGGGTGAGCTCTTCAACGTCGTCCCGGTCGACTACGTGTGGGGCGGCTGGCAGTGCACGGGCGTCTCCGAGGACGACGACCCCAACACGTCGATGGAGGGCAAGAACAAGCAGTGCATCCCGATCGAGACCCTGCTGTTCGGCGACGTGCCCCACGGCGAGATCCACCAGACCTACCTGAGCGTGGCAAAGATCGGCCCGCTGTTCATGATGACGATGCCCGGCGAGCCGGCCTACTCGATCATCAAGTACGCGCGCGACCAATTCGCGCTGCTGGACTCCCCCGAGCCGATCGACCTGATGGTGTGGGGCTACTCGCAGGACCACCTGCTGTACTTCACCGCGCCCGACGACTGGTTCCAGGGCGGCTACGAGTCCGAGATGAGCTTGTGGGGGCCCCAAGGTGGCGCGTTCATGGTCGACACCGACATGGAGATGATCGCGGACATCCTGGCCGGCGACATCGGGCCCGCGCTGGTCGAAGAGTCGCCCACGCTCACTGATCCAGGCAGCTTCACGCCGCGCGGGCTCGAGCTGAGCCAAAACCACGGCGCGGTGATCACCAACATAGAAGTGTTGCAGCGGCGCCTGGATCTGGTCCGGTTCCGGTTTGGCGGCGGCGACCCGAGCGTGGGCGCGCCGAACGTGCGGCTGCAGGTCGACGATGGCCAAGGTGGGTTCGCCGACGTTCCGCACCCCGCCGGTTGGCCCGGGCGCGCCTACGACAACAGCCGCAACGAGATGATCACCCACTACGATCCCAACCCGGCGCCCAACGGCAACGTCGCGGCGTCGCGCGCCCACGTGTGGTACGTCGACTGGGAGATCCCCGCGGACTGGCCGGCCGGCGAGTACCGCATGGTCGCGACGGGGCCGTACTGGGACGGCGCCAACGTCCAGCAGTACGAGGCCGCGAGCCTGCCGTTCGCGGTCGAGCAGTCCAACGACGCCAACCTGGCCGCGAACCTGACCGACCCCGACACGCTGTATCTGAGCCTGGTGTTGCCGAGCGTGCCGGAGGTCATGGACGGGACCTGGCCGGTCCGCGGCTGGCGTCTGCACGACGCCTGGCACACGCCCGAGGACGGGATCCACGTGCGCGCGCCGTTGAGCTTGGCGTTCATCGTCGACGGCATGCCGACCGGGGAGGTCTGGCAGGCCAGCTATGATCCGGTCGAGGACGCCTACGTGTTCGATTTTGGGCAGACGGGGATCGACGCGAGCGCGAACCTCGAGGTCGACGCGTGGCTGAGCGCGGACCTCGAGCCGAGCCCGGTCACGGCGACGATCACCGGGCCCTGAGCGGGTCGCTGCGCGGCGTGTCGGCTGGGTGACGAAAATTTCGTCAGTGGAATCGGCGCCTGGCGACGGCCTGGCGCCGCTTTTAGGTGGCGTTTCATGGGACTGACGAAATTCTCGTCGGTCGGCGACGATAATTTCGTCGATCGTCGACGAGATTGTCGTCAACGACGGTTGAAGACCCTCGAATCGGGCTGAATTCGGGTGGCACACCGCGTGCACATGGCCCCCCCGAGCACGGCGAGCATCGATCCCCGATCTGCCGCCAGTGCCCTCGGAGACGCCATGAAACTCAATTCCGCAATTTCCCTCAGCCCCCTTCTCGTCCTCTTGCTCGGCGCATGCACCGAGACCGTGGACCTCACCGCCGACGACGGCACCGGAGATACAGATGGCACTGAAACCGGCGAGCAGGACACCTCGGACCCCGCTCCCGACGACACGGACATGGCCACGGGCGGCCCGGTGTGCGGTGACGGTCTCGTCGAGGGTGATGAAGCCTGCGAGCCGGGCTCCGAGGGCGACGAGGACGGCCTGTGCACGCCCGAGTGTCAGCTCAACGCCTGCGGTGATGGCTACACCTTCCCCGACGACTTCGAGGCCTGCGACGACGGCAACGCGCTCGACGATGACGAGTGCACCAACGCGTGCGAGTTCAACGTGTGTGGCGACGGCATCATTTTTTACGGAGTCGAGGGCTGCGACGACGGCAACGACGTCGTCGGGGACGGCTGCTCGAGCAGCTGCGAGCCGGAGCAGGTGACGCAGATCGTCGCTGGAGCCGCTCATACCTGTGCCCTTCTCCATACCGGCGCCGTACGCTGCTGGGGGTACAACGGCGCGGGCGCGCTGGGCTACGGGCACACCGAGACGATCGGCGACGATGATCAACCGGCCGCCGCGGGCGACATCGATTTAGGTGGGATCGCTGTCCAGCTCAGCGCGGGCATGTTTCACACTTGCGCGCTGCTCGACACCGGCGCCGTGCGGTGCTGGGGGACGAACTATGCCGGGCAACTCGGGATCCCGGGCTCCGAGAACATCGGTGATGATGAAGTCCCTGCGGCGGGCGGCGATGTCGTTCTTGGTGGCTCAGCCGTCCAGATTACGTCGGGGGACAGTCACACCTGCGCCCTGCTCGACACCGGGAAGGTGCGGTGCTGGGGCTATAACGATCGCGGTCAGCTCGGCTATGGGCATACCGAGACCATTGGCGACGATGAAAACCCGTCGCTCGCGGGCGACGTGACCCTGGGCTTCCACAGCGCCGTCCAACTCTCCGCTGGTGCCCGGCAAACGTGCGCGGTGCTCGAGGATGGCGCGCTTCGATGCTGGGGCAGCGCTGACACAGGGGCCCTGGGCTACGGCAACCTCGATGACATCGGCGACAATGAGACCCCGTGGTCGGCCGGCAATGTGCAGTTGGGGGCCAAGGCAGTCCAAGTCACGACTCATCTGCGGCACACCTGCGCGCGACTCGAGACTGGAGAGGTGCGGTGCTGGGGGGGACCTGCGATCGGCGTTCCGCATCTAAAAAACTTCATTGGGGACGACGAATTTCCAACCGCCGTGGGACCGGTCGACGTTGGCGGCGCGGTCCTCGATATCAGCACCGGCGAGGATCACACCTGCGCGGTCCTCGAAGGCGGCGACGTGCGCTGCTGGGGGGACTCTTCGAATGGGCAGCTGGGGTACGGCAACACCGACAACGTTGGCTATTCCCAACATCCCTCGGCCGTGCCCACCGTCGATCTCGGGGGTGCCGCGATCACCTCGGTCGTGACGGGTTATGCTCACACTTGCGCGTTGGTGGTGGACGGCAGCGTGCGGTGCTGGGGAGACAACTCGCAAGGGCAGCTCGGGCTTGGCAACACCGAGAACGTTGGTGACGACGAGCTACCCGTCGACGTGGATCTTGTGCGGGTGTTCTGAGGAACGGGCGTCCTCGACTGCTTCACATGTTTGGACCGCCGGGGAGACCCGGCGGTCCTTTCTGCGTTTTGGCGTTGTTTGGCGTGCCCCGTGAGATGAGGTTGGCCTCGCTATCACGGGGCCTGGCCGACCGCTGCGCGCTCTGTCGGCTGGGTGACGAAAATTTCGTCAGGTGGATCGGGGGTTGGCGCGGCTTCAGGCCACGTTTCATGCAACTGACGAAATTCTCGTCAGTCGGCGACGAGATTCTCGCCAGTCGGCGACGAGATTCTCGTCAACGACGGATGAGGACCCTCGAATCTGGCTGAATTCGAGTGGCACACCGCGTGCACATGGCCCCCCCGAGCACGGCGAGCATCGATCCCCGATCTGCCGCCAGTGCCCTCGGAGACGCCATGAAACTCAATTCCGCAATTTCCCTCAGCCCCATTCTCGTCCTCTTGCTCGGCGCGTGCGCTGACGACGCAGACTTCACCGCCGACGACGGCACCGGCGACACGGACGGCACCGAGACCGGTGAGCCGGACACCTCGGAGGCCGCTCCCGACGACACCGATGCGGGCGGGCCCGTGTGTGGTGATGGGCTCGTCGAGAGCGATGAAGCCTGCGAGCCGGGCTCCTCGGGCGACGAAGACGGCCTGTGCACGCCCGATTGTCAGCTCAATGTCTGCGGCGATGGCTACACCTTTGCTGACGACTTCGAGGCCTGCGACGATGGCAACGAACTCGACGACGACGAATGCACGACCGCGTGCGAGCTCAATGTGTGTGGCGATGGCATCATCTTCTACGGTGTCGAGGGGTGCGATGATGGCAACGACGTCGAGGGCGACGGCTGCTCGAACAGCTGCGAGCCGGAGCAGGTGACGCAGATCGTCGCCGGGGCCACGCACGCCTGTGCCCTCCTCCACACCGGCGCCGTGCGTTGTTGGGGTGAGAACACGTATGGGGAGCTGGGATACGGGCACACCGAGACGATCGGCGACGATGAGCACCCGGCCGCCGCGGGCGACGTCGAGATCGGCGGGATCGCTGTCCAGATCAGCGCGGGCTATTTTCATACTTGCGCGTTGCTCGACACCGGCGCCGTGCGTTGCTGGGGGAACAATATCGCCGGGCAACTTGGAACTCCGGGCTCGCAGGACATCGGTGATGACGAGGTCCCCGCGACGGCCGGCGACATCGTGCTCGGTGGCTCGGCTGTCCAAATTACATCGGGCGACGCTCACACTTGCGCCCTGCTCGACACCGGAGCGGTGCGCTGCTGGGGCCTCAACAGTCACGGTCAGCTCGGTTATGGGCATATGGAGAGCATTGGCGACAATGAGAACCCATCGCTGGCGGGCGACGTGACCCTGGGCTTCCACAAGGCCGTCCAGATCTCCGCCGGGTCGTTTCAAACCTGCGCGGTGCTCGCGAATGGGGCGGTTCGATGCTGGGGTAGCTCTTTTGGCGGGGTCCTGGGCTACGGCAACCTCAACCAGATCGGCGACGATGAGACCCCCGCGTCGGCCGGCGATGTGCAGTTGGACGCCAAGGCGGTCCAGGTCTCGACCCACCTCGCACACAGCTGCGCGCGACTCGAGACTGGAGACGTTCAGTGTTGGGGTGGAGTTGCGCTGGGCTATCCGAGTGTGGAAGACGCGGTTGGGGACGATGAATTTCCAACCGCCGTGGGAACGGTCGACGTGGGTGGCGCGGTCCTCGATGTCAGCACTGGGCAGTACCACACCTGCGCGGTGCTCGAAGGTGGGGCCGTGCGCTGCTGGGGAGCCTCTCCGGTTGGGCAGCTCGGGTATGGCAATACCGGCCAGGTTGGTTATGTCCAACATCCGTCGGCTGTGGATTCCGTCGATCTCGGGGGGGCTGCGATCACCTCGATCGTGACGGGTGACGTGTTCACTTGCGCGTTGGGGGTGAATGGCAGCGTGCGGTGCTGGGGAGGCAACGAATTTGGCCAACTCGGTCTTGGCAACACCGAGAACGTCGGTGACGACGAGCTGCCGATCGACGTGGACCCTGTGCGGGTGTTCTGAGAAACGGGGCGCCTTCGACTGCTTCGCATGTACGGACCGCCGGGGAGACCTGGCGGTCCGTTTCTACATTTGCGGCCGGTTCAAAACACCCGAACCGAGACTTCGCCAGCTTTCTTGGGGATCGTCAGGACCCCGCGCGCGATCACCCGCTCACCATCGCGGACCTCGAGGTCGTGCTTGCCGGGCTTGATCGGCACATACAGCGCGGGAACGGGGGCGATCCACACGCCGTCGACGAACACGCTGCCGCGCCCGTTGGCGACTTGCACGGTCAGCTGAACGTCCTTGTTCTTGCGGTTGCGCTTGGCCTCGCGCGCGCGCGCAGAGTCGTCTAGTTGCTCGCCGGATGCCCAGCCGGCCCCGGAGACACATGCATCGGGGCCGCACTCTTCAGCGGCGTGGGCGGGAGTGGGCGCGAGGGCGCAGGCCAGGCTGAGGAGGGCGAGCCGTGAGAGTTGGCGCGGCGTCATGGACTCAGAACCTTCCTTGGACGCTCAGGCCGGCGCCCGTGCAGTCGAGGCCGAGCAACCCGGCGCACATCAACGTGGGCGTGACCTGGGCCGATGCCTCGGTGGGGGATCGCTTGCGCTGCTTGTTTCCGAGCGCGATCAAGGCCGCGCCGACGCTGATCCCGACGACCGCCACGCCGATGCCGACGCCCGCGAGCAGGTTGGCCGTGCGACCGCGGGCTTCGGCGGCGCTGTGTTCTGGCTCGTAGACGGTGGGATCTTCGACGTCGGCCTGGGCCTGACCGCCGAGGACCAAGCCAGCGACGCCAAGCCCCGCGCCGCCGAGACCGAGCACGATCGCCGCGCTGCCACCGGCGATCAGTCCGGTGCCGGGCTTGGCCGGCTTGCGCTGGCGCTCGGTCTGTTCGGGGGCGTTGGCGGCTTGGGCGGCCGCGGCTTGCTCGGCTTCGATCTCGGCGATCAGCGCCTCCGCGTCGGTGACGACTGCCCGGGCGCGATCGATCACGACGCCCAGGTACTCGGGCGCGACCGGCTGCCAGCTCGCCGAGCTCGCGCTGTCACGCAGGAAGTACAGCATGTCCAGGGCCAGCTGGACCCGATCGATCGCGGTCTGTGCCGCGACGATCGAGCGCTGGGTCGCGGCCTGCTCGCGCCACGCCTCGGCGGCGTCGACGATCAACACGGGATCCGCCAGCTCGATCCCCTTGGACCAGTACAGCTCGGCGGCCTGCTCGTGGGCGCCAGCTTGAATCAGCTGCTGGCCCTGCTGCTCGATGCCAAACCGCGCGCTGTTGGCCGAGTCGGGGGTGATGTCGCCGTCGCGCGGGCCGAGCGTGAAGGCGGTGGCCGCGTCCGCCCAGGTGGTGGGCCCGCTCGCGAGCGCGGGGCTCGAGATCAGCAGGGCCGAGCTCAGCCCCACGCAGATGAGCCTCGCTGGTAGGTTGACCAGCATCCCCGAGCTTTACCACCCCGGCGGGCTGTTTGTCATGGCGAGCGCGCGCCCAGGTTTGTAATCTCTGGCCTCGCATGCGCTCGCACACCGCACTGCTGGCCGTCCTCCTGGCGAGCGTGGGCTGCTACCGCGGCTTCGATGTCGAGGACAAACAGCCGCCGCCGGGCTACCCGGGGGGCTCGTGCCTGGTCGGGAGCGGCTGCAACCAAGGTGCGCAGTGCCTGGCCGAGGCGCAGGTGTGCATCGACCCGCTCGATCCGTGCAAGGGCATCTACTGCGGCGGCAACGGGAGCTGCAGCTTCGACCTCGACACCAACGCGCCGTTTTGTGCGTGCGACCCGGGCTTCACCAATGAATCGTTCGCGTTCTTCTGCACGCCAGGTCGGTGACTGATGCCGCAGCGTGAACCAACCCCGGGGGCAGCGGCGATCGTGCTGCTCAGCGGCGGCCTCGACTCGAGCACGGTGCTGGCGATCGCGGCCCGCGAGGCCAAGCAGCGGATCCACGCGCTGAGCTTTTCTTACGGGCAACGCCACGGCCACGAGCTGAGCTGTGCCGCGACCCAGGCGGCCAGCTTTGGGGCGGTCGCGCACCAGGTCTTGGACCTTGGCCAGCTCGGCCAGCTGGTCGCGCCCGCGACATCGCTGGTCGCGGGCAGCGAGCTCGCGGTCCCCAGCGCGGCCTCGCGCGAGGGCCACGACGACATCCCAAGCACGTATGTGCCCGCGCGCAACACCGTGTTCTTGAGCTACGCGCTGGCGTGGGCCGAGGTCGTCGGCGCCCACGACATCTGGCTGGGCGTCAACGCGGTCGACTACTCGGGCTACCCCGACTGCCGGCCGGAGTTCATCGAGTCGTTCGAGCGCACGGCCAACCTCGCTACCAAGTTTGGCGCGGGCCCGGACCGCTTGCGCATTCATGCGCCGCTGATCGAGCTGCACAAGCACGAGATCATCCAGCGCGGCGTGTCGCTCGGGGTCGACTACGCCCAGACAACCAGCTGCTACGACCCGGCCCACGGACTGGCGTGCGGCCAGTGTGAGAGCTGCGCGCTGCGGCGGGCGGGCTTCGAGCAGGCCGGGGTCGCCGACCCGACGCGGTATCGCCAAAGCTAGAGCGGCGGCTTCACGAACACGTGCTCGCGGTAGTAGCGGAGCTCGGCGATCGACTCGCGGATGTCGTCGAGCGCCCGGTGGGACTCGGTCTTGGCGATCCCCGGGAGCTCAGGGTACCAGCGCTGGCACAGCTCTTTGAGGGTGGTGACGTCGACGCTGCGGTAATGCAAGAACCGGTCGATCGCTGGCATGTGGCGGACCAAGAAGCGGCGGTCCTGGCCGATCGTGTTGCCGCACAGGGGCGACTGCCCCGGATGGCAGTGGGTCTGGATGAAGGCCAGGGTCTGGCGCTCGGCTTCATGCACGTCGATCGTCGAGCGGCGTGATTGGTCGGTCAGGCCGCTGGCGCCGTGGTGCTCTCGGCACCACTCGCCCATCGCGTCGAGCACCTCGTCCGGCTGGTGGATCACCAGCTCGGGCCCCTCGGCGATGACCTCGAGATCGCCGTTGGTGATCAGCGTGGCGATCTCGAGCACCTTCTCGATGTCCGGGTCGAGGCCGGTCATCTCCATGTCGATCCAGATCAACGGGGGGTGTGGGTCGGCCATCGGCCGGCGATGGTACTACCGCGACGCGAATCGCCAAATGGGCTCAGAGCTCGGCGATCTGCTGCGACCGGGCCGCGCGGTCGCAGCGCGGCACTAGCAAGCGCCCATGACCGCGAGGTTCATGACGCTGAAGTCGAGCGTCGGCGGATCGCCGGCCACGTCGAACTGCACGTCGACGTTGATCGTGCACGGGAAGATGTCGAATTGATCGAAGTCCAGAAACTCGATGACGCCGGTCCCACTCTCGATCTGCTCGTCGAAGTCGAGGACGGAGCAGTCCGCCGGTTGGTTGTTGGTGACGCTCTCGATCGACCAGTTGTCCGGCAGCTGAACGTTGAAGGTCTGGATGAGCGCCGGCGAGACCAGGACCACGCGGGTGCACGTGTCGGTGTCTTCGTCGTGGCGCTCGATGAACACCCGGTCGAGCCCGCCAGGCTGCGCGACGGCGGTGTACGTGACGTTGCCGGGATCGCCGTCGCCGTCTCCGGTGTCGCCGTCGCCGTCCCCGTCCCCGGTGTCGCCGTCGCCATCCCCGGTGTCGCCGTCGCCATCTCCCGGATCGCCGTCGCCGTCGCCCGGATCGCCGTCGCCGTCGCCGTCATCGCCGTCGCCGTCTCCCGGATCGCCATCGCCCGGATCGCCGTCGCCGTCACCCGAGCTGGTCTCGGTGCCATCGCCTGCGGGGGTGCCATCATCCCCGCAGCCAGCCCACAGCAGAAGAGAACAAGCACACAGCCAGGAACGCGACGTCGAGTAGAACATGGCCAACTCTACCGCCGCTCGAGCCCATCGGGTGCCAGCGTCATGACGTGTTCTAGCGCACGAGCTATCTCGGCCGCGCGAAAACTTTCCGCCGACCTGTCGCTCTACTCCAGGGTCGCCAGCCAGCGTGGCGTTTGGCTTGATCACACCGCCCCCTCAATCGCCGGAGCGCGCACGCACGGGACATGACGCAACATGTCCCGTGCTCGTCGACCTCAGATCTTGGGCCAGGACAGCTTCCAGAGATCGTCAAAGAACTCGCTGGGGCCGCCGTCCGACGACGATCCACCCTGCAGGTAGAGCTCGTAGGTGGTCGGCGTCTCCTGAACGAAGAACACGCCGCCGACCCGCATGGCCGGGACTGCAGCGCTCGGGTCGAGGGGGATCTGCGTCCACTCGTTGTCGTCGACCGAGTAGAACCACAGCTCGTCAGACAAGCCCGCGAAGGTCTGGCCACCATACACGACCAAGCCACCGTGGGCGGCGTCGAAGAACGCGACGGCGTTGTCGCGCGGCGACGGGACCGGACCGACCGGCTCGAGCTGCGTCCACGCGGACGTGGCGAGATCGAACGACCACAGATCGTTCTCGTAGTTCGTCGCCCCAAACAGCTCCCAGGGCGGCGTCTCCGGGCCCTGGTCGGCGCCGAGCCGATACCCGCCAAACACCAGCAAGGACTCGCTGTCCGGATCGTAGCCGCCCGACGCCCAGGCCCGCGGCGCAGGTGCCTCGCCGACGGTCGGGATCACGCTCCAGCCCGAGTCATAGTCGTAGACGGCGACGTCGTTGCGCAGCCCGGTCGGCGTCCTGGCAAACCCCGACAAGGTGTTGCCGACCCCGCCAAACGCGTAGAGCGTCTTCTTCTTGTTGGGGTGATCGGGATCCGCAACCGCGACGACCACCGCCGAGGACCGGCGCACGGCGAGCGGGTCCCCGAGCTGCTCGCCCGCGGCCTGCTCCCACGACTGACTCTTGGTGTGGTAGGTCCACATCTCCGGGAACATCAGATCATCGCCCGTCCGGAACCGCCCGCGCCCGCCGACGACGCTCACACAGTTGCCGCAGGGACCGGGGATCATCACCGTCTCGGCGCGCGGCGTCGGTGGCTGGGTGAAGGCCAGGTTGGTCCACGTGCCCGTGTCCAGATCGAGCGCGTAGAAGTCGTTGAGCGTGGGGTCGTCGGGGAAGCTCCCGGTCTGTCCGCCAAACCGGTAGATGACATTGGCGTCCTTGCCGCGCGCGAACGAGGCGCTGGCCTCCCAGATCCCGGGCGGGACATCTCCGTGCTGCGCGACAGCCTGCCATGCTGGCTGCACCGAGATCGGTGACGCCCGCAATTGTGGGTCCTGGTCGAGATCGCCGGGCTGTTCGCACGCGGTGATTGCGAGGATCGCCGCGAGCCCGAGACCAGCGCGAGACACGGCAACATGAGTTCGTTCGAAGGAGTTGACTGGATGCAGATTGAGCACGCGGCAGAGTGTCACGAGTTGCCCGCGCGCCCAGATCAATTTTGGCGCTCGATGTCGTTTCTTTGCGCCTATTATCGCGCGATCGTGTGACAGCCATGACCCGCGATCGGCATTGAACCCGCTCACCCGATAGGCACGAAATTCTCGCACGCTGTGGAGATCACGCCCACCGCCTCCGCGAAGAAGCCTGCATAGGAGGGCGCGCAGATCTGACCCACGAAGCCGTTGGTGAACATGGTCGTGAACGCCACAATCCGCTCGGCGATCTCGGCCCCGTCGGACCCGCCAACGCACTTGTCGAGCATCGGGCAGACCTCGGGATCGGGCCCGGTCGGGCCGATGAGCGAGAGCACGACGATGTTCTCCTCGACCCCGTCCTTGGCCGCGATCACGTCCTCGTACCAATCTGCGGGGTCTCCACTCGAGCCGGGGTGCGCCTTTTGTGTGCAGCCGTCGAGCTCGTGGTCGTCCTCTTCGTCGGAGATGATCACGATCACCAGCAGCGCGTCGTCGCGCAAGAAGCCCTCGTTGCAGCCGCCTGGCTCGACCATGTCCTTGGACAGCGCGGCCTGCATGGTCTGCATCGGGCGCTCGTCGCCGTCGCCGTCGGTGCCGACCTTGGCGGCGCACGAGAACGCGACGTCGAGGTCGTCGTTCTCGGTCATGTAGGTGTGGCCGTCGGCGTAGGGGCCACACACCGCGTGGCTCGAGTCGGCGCCCCCGGTCGCGATCACCATCGCGCCCTCGTCCTGGCAGCCGTCGTTATACTCGTACTCGTCGGTCGTGATCACACCGACGTGGTAGCTGTCGGCGTCGGCGAGCTGGGTCTGGATCTCGGTGATGAAGCCCGGGAAGCTGCCGACGAGGTTGACCTGCTCGTCGTTCATGCTGCCGGAGTTGTCGATCACGAACAATAGATCGACGAGCTCGCAGCCGAGCTCGGGGCCCGCGTCGCCCGCGTCCGACATGCCGGGATCGCCAGACGCAGCGTCGAGCTTGGCCGGGCCGCCCGAGTCCATTGCGCCGGCACCTCCATCGCCTCCATCGTCTTCGTCGGCGGTACCTTCGAACTCAATACCGGTGTCGATGTCTCCACTG
Source organism: Enhygromyxa salina (assembly GCF_002994635.1). GTDB lineage: Bacteria > Myxococcota_A > Polyangia > Nannocystales > Nannocystaceae > Plesiocystis > Plesiocystis salina_B. Next base: position 189,027 of record NZ_PVNL01000147.1, read on the forward strand.
GCGTTCTCAGCTGATGTTCCTTCGCCGCATCCCAGCAGCGAGAGCGCAGATAGGAGCATGAGCGGGAACAGCGGTGTTGTCGTGTGCATTAGTGACCCTTTCGTGACTAGGCACTATAACCATAACGATCTTTTGCGATGATTGAAGCAATAATTTCAAAGTGGCACGAATCGATCTTTTGGGCGCCGAGCGACCCCCGGTGCCGTTATTGCCATAATCCCACTTTTTGCCGGGCAACGAGCCTCTATCGCAATTAGTGATATCCGCGCCTGCTAAATGTAGACTGGGTGCCAGGGCTGGTCTGGGATCGCGTGATTAGCGTGTGCGCGGGTCAACGCGTAAATGCGGTCTGGCCCTCGATGCATTGGCACTCGAGCGCGCGAATGGTCGCGCGATAGCCGGAGCCTCGCCGCTGGTCGGTGCGCTCGTGCGAGCGACTACGCCGGGTCGACGAACTTGGGCTCGCGCTTCATGAACCGGGCCTGCACGGCCTCGAGTTGGTTGCGACTGCCGAGCAAGGGCAGCTGAAGCTGGGTCTCGAGTCGCAGCGCGGCCTCGTCCTCGAGCGCGGGGGCGCGGTCCCACAGCTGCTTGGCGGCGCGGACGGCTTCCGGTGAGCGCGTGGCGATCTGGGCAGCGATCTCTCGCGCGGTCGCGAGGGGATCTTGGCTGAGGCGCGTGGCGATCCCGAGCTGCGCGGCTTCCTGACCGCTGAAGTCGCGACCGGTGAAGGTGAGCTCCTTGGCGACGTCGAGCCGGACCAGGCGCGAGAGCGTCTTGCTGATGCTCATGTCGGGGATCATGCCGTACTCGATCTCGCGGACGGCGAGCTTGGAGTCCGGATGGATGACGCGCAGATCGGCAGCCAGGGCGAGCTGGAGGCCACCGCCCACACAGGTCCCGTGCACCGCCGCGATCACGGGCACGGGGACGGTCGTCCACACCCACGCGAGGCGCTGCGCCAGGTTGCCGATCTGGCCGTCCTTCCAGGCCAGCAGCTGCTCACGCACGGCCTCGCCGCCAGAGATGAACGCCTTGAAGTCGAGCCCCGCGCAGAACGACGGCCCGTCGCCGCAGAGGATCACCACGCGGACCGAGTGATCCCCACGCAGCGTCTCACCAGCAGCGACGATCGCCTCGAACATCGCGGGGTCGAGACCGTTGTGCTTGTCGCCGCGGTTGAGGCGAACTTCGGCGACCCCGGCTTCGATCGTGCAGACGACTCGGTCAGATGTAGGCATCGGTAGACCCTACTCAATTCCCGCCCCAAAATGACCCACCGCACCCAATCGAGGATCTGCCGCGCTCGGCGATGGAGGCGCATCGACGGAGCGATCGAGCGTCGCGCGGACCGTCCGACCGCGAGGACCCGACGCGCGATCCTACCTCTACTAACCTGCGCAGCTCGCCGAGCGCACGGGTGACGTTCTTCGCTGAAGCGAGTGACGATTCTCGGCTCGCAATCGCATGCTGCGAGCGGTTGGCGACGAACTCGCGCGTGGAATTTGCCTGCGCCTTCGCTACCATGACCAGCATGAAACGCTGTGGTCGGATCACCTGGGTGGCCCTCGGTCTCCTGTGCCTGATGCCGACCGCGTGCGTCTACGAAGACGATCCCGAGCTCCCCAATGGCGGCGGGTCGCAAGGCGGCGGCTTCACGACCTCCGGGAGCAGCGGCAGCGGCGGGACCACCAACGACGGCACGGGCGACGATGATAGCGGTGACGGCGATGGCGACGGCGACTCGGGCCCGTGTTCGCAGGGCGACCTGCAGGTCGACTTCAGCTATCTGTGGGTCGCCAACACGGCGCAGGGCAGCGTCTCCAAGGTCAACACGCAATCGCTGAAGGAGCAGGCCCGCTATCGCACGGGTCCCGCCAACCTCGAGCACAGCCCCTCGCGCACGACCGTGAGCCTCGACGGTCGGTTCGCGCTGGTCGGCAACCGCATGTCGGGCAGCGTGGTGCTGATCGCGGCGCATCCGGGCGACTGCGTCGACCAAAACGGCGACCAGGAGATCACGACCTCGCAAGCTGGCGACGATCTACTCGACTGGGGCCACGACGAGTGTGTGCTGTGGTCGACCGCGCTGCCCGATGTCGGCCCGGGCATCGAGTCGGGGCCGCGCGGGATGACCTTCGATCCCGGCGTGCTCGACCTCGAGACCTGCGCCTACGTCGGTCCCAAGATCTGGGTTGGCTGGCACGGGACCTCCCCCAACGAGGTCCACGTCGCCCGGATCGCGCCGTCCAACGGCGCCGTGGAAGAGGTCGTCGACATCAGCGACTGGAACGTGGGTTGGTCGGACTATCCGCCCTACGGCGCCGCCCACGACGGTCGCGGTGGGGTGTGGTTCACCGCCCTGCGCGGCGACGTGTTTCGGCTCGACACCAACGATCTGAGCGTCGATCGCTGGGTAGCGCCGACAACCACGCAGGCCTACGGGATGACCGTCGATCCAGAGGGCAACGTGTGGCTCGCCGGCTGCGCCGGACCGGTGACCGTGTTCGATCCCGACAAGAACAAGTTCACCGCGATCGCCGGAACGAGCGGGTGTCATCGCGGCGTGGCCACGGATCGGCTCGGCAACGCCTGGATCGCCATGAACGCGCCGTGTGGGCTGGCCCAGATCGACCGCCACACCAAGAAGCTGATCAAGATCCACACCCCGGCCGACTTTGATGATCAGTGCTCGACGCCGGTCGGCGTGAGCATCGACGCCGAGGGTTTCGTGTGGATGGTCGACCAAGATGGGTGGGCGTGGAAGATCGATCCCGAGAGCTACGACAAGGAGATCCTCACGATCCCGGGCGAGCACTACACCTACTCGGACATGACCGGCGGTGGCCTCAACGCCGTCGTGTTTCCCCAGTAGGCGTGGGTGGCGACGGCGCTGCGTGGTGCCGTTTGGCATGCGGTCCCGACAACGCGTGCCCGACCGGCACCTGATGACCACGTCGGTTCGTGCGCCCGGACGCGCCACCGCGGAGATCCGACGATCTTGACCAAGTCAGCGCCGCCGTCGACGATTGTGGCCGTGACGGATCTGGTGACTCAACGACTTGGCCACGTCTGCCTGACCCCCGAGGGCCCTGTCGTGGCCGGGAGCATGAACGAGTGGACGCTGGTCTACACGGTCGGCAGCTACGGGATCGACGAAGGCGGGACCCTCAAGCTCGCGCGGCGGTTTGCGTCGGACTGGGCGCACCCGCAGTTCGACGAGCCGACGGCGCCGAACTACACGACCGTCACGACGACCGGCGAAGCCAAGCTGCGGCCCCGCTACGACCCCAAGGCGCACGTGCGCCCGTGGATGAAGTGCCTGGTGATCGACGTCTACGACGGCTGCCTGGCGCCCGGGGACACAGTCACGATCACGCTGGGAGATCGCAGCCAGGGCTCGCCGGGGATCCGCGCGCAGTCGTTCATCGAGTCGGCCCACGAGCTGCGGTTTTTGGTCGATCCGACCAACGCGTGCCTGGTCGAGCGGCTGCCGAGCTCACCGGTGCTCGAGGTGATCTCGGGCGAGCCGCTCAGCCTCGTGGTGATCGTGCCGACCCAGGCGATCGTCGGGGAGTCCGCCGAGATCTTCGTCAAGGGCGAAGACCGCTGGGGCAACCCGACGCCGGCCCCGGCGCAGATTCAGCTGAGCTGGGACGGCGACGGCGGCGCCCAGACCAACTGCACGATCGAGGGACGCGAGCTCCGGTTCAGCTCGGCCTGCAGCGGCCGGGTCGTCGCGCGCTGGAATGATCAGACCTTCGTCAGCAACCCGATCACCGCTCGCGCCGAGGCCCCGCGGCTCCGCAAGTACTGGGGCGATCTGCACGCGCAGTCGGACGCCACCGTCGGCACGGGCACCGAGATCGAGTACTTCGAGTTTGGCCGCGACTGGGCCCACCTCGACGTGATGTCGCATCAGGGCAACGACTTTCAGATGAGCGACGAGGACTGGCGCCGGCTCAACGAGGTCGTGCGACGGTTCCACCAGGACGGCCGGTTTGTGGTGTTCCCGGGCTACGAGTGGTCGGCCAACACCGCGGCGGGTGGCGATCGCAACGTCATGTACCTCGAGGAGGGCATGCCGATCATGCGCTCGAGCCACTGGCAGGTTCGTGGCACCCCCGAAGATCAGCACACGCCCGCGCACCCGGCCAACGTGCTGTTCAGCAAGCTGCGCGAGCACGTGGACCCCAACAAGGTCGTGCTCGCCGCTCACTGCGGCGGCCGCTACGCCGACATCCGCACCTACTTTGACGAGGAGCTCGGCCCGCTGATCGAGGTCATGTCGTGCTGGGGCGTGTTCGAGTGGCTGCTGTGGGACGCGTTCGACAAGGGCTACGAGGTCGGGGTCATCGCCAACAGCGACGGTCACAAGGGCCGGCCCGGCGCGGAGGGACCGGGGGCCGGGCAGTTTGGGATTTTCGGTGGCCTGACCTGCATGCTGGCAGAGTCACTGACCCGCGCGGCGGTGTTCGACGCGCTCAGGCAGCGGCGCTGCTACGGCACCACTGGGCCGCGCATGGATCTCGACTTCGAGGTCGACGGCCAGGTCATGGGCTCGAGCTTCACGGCCAAGCGCGACCGTGTGCAGGTCACCGCGTCGGTCCGCGGCGTCGGTCCGATCGAGTCACTCCAGCTGTTTCGCGGGCGCGAGCTGATCCACGAGGTCCGGCCGGAGGCGTTCACGAGCTGCGCTGGCTCGCGGCGGATCCGACTGGTCTGGGGTGGCGCGCGGATCCGTGGCCGCGGTCGGCGGGCCACCTGGGACGGCGTGGTCGAGCTCGAGGGCGCGAGCATCGAGCGGGCCCAGGTGTTCGCGTTCGACTCGCCGATGGACGGGATCCAGGCCCAGACCAAGACCAAGATCGAGCTGCGCTCACGCACGACCGGGGATCTCGACGGGCTCGATATCTGGCTCGACCAGGCCCAGCGCGGTCGCGTGGTGTTTCGCTCCGAGGTTGGCGAGCTCGTCGCCGAGCTCGGCACGCTCGACGCGGCGGGCGAGCACGCCTCGTTTGGTGGGTTGGATCTGCGCGCGAGCGTGAGTCGCTACCCGGAGTCGCCGAGCGATCGCGTGATCGAGCTCGCCCACGAGGTGGAGCTCACCGCCGGCCAGACCACGCCGCTGTTCGTCAAGGCCAACCAGGTCGACGGGCACATCGCGTGGTCCAGTCCAATTTACCCATGTCGCCCATGATGACGATCTCGGCGCGCGAGGTGGCGGCGACGGCGACGATCCGATGACCACGCCCAATACCCGGCAAGGTCACGGCATGGTCACGATCAGCCCCGCGCCCTGAGCCGGCGCGCCGACCGACCAAACCTTCGCGGCCGCTCGTGTCCATGGACACGGGCGGCTGCTCGCGTGGCGCTGCCGCGCGTCGACTCGTCGCTAAACCCGTGCAAATATTGCCGCGAGCCCATGTCGACTCGCTATCTCGCTTCCATTTTCTCGCTGCTGGTGGCTTTGACGGCCGCCTGCGCGAAGTCTGACGACACCGCCGAGACCGATGAGACCGGCGGCGAGACCAGCGGAGACACCGACGGCGAAGCGGAGATCGTCGAGTGCGGCGAGCTCGAGCTTCCGGTCCAGGGCAGCTGTACCGCCGAGGGTCAAGCCGGCGGCTCGCTGTTGATACGCGGCGACGTGCTCGCGCCCGACGTCGTGTATCGCGGCGGCTCGGTCCTGATCGAGGGCGGCTCGATCACCTGCGTGGGCTGCAACTGCGACCCAGGCGACGCGACCTTGACCTGCGCGGACTCGGTCATCTCGCCCGGGCTGATCAACCCCCACGACCACATCACCTTCGCCAACAACTGGCCGATCGGGGACGGTGTGGATCGCTATGATCACCGCCACGACTGGCGCAAGGGTCTCAACGGTCACGCGTCGCTCCCAACCAACGGCGGGGCTTCGGACGAGAGCATCTTGGCCGCCGAGCTGCGCTTTGTCATGGGCGGGGCGACCTCGGCCGCGAGCGCGGGCGGCAAGCCGGGGCTGCTGCGCAACGTCGATGGCGGCGGGCTCGAGGGCCTCGACATCCCGCAGGCCGACAGCGACACGTTCCCGCTCGACGACAACGACGGCACCCAGCACGCGAGCGGCTGCAGCTACGGCAGCGGCCCGACCATGACCGGCGACATCACGGGCAGCGCCTACTTGCCGCACATCGCCGAGGGCATCAACGAGTACGCCAGCAACGAGCTGGTCTGCACCACCGCGGGCGCGACCGACGTCGTGAAGTCGAACACCGCGATCGTCCACGCGGTCGGGGTCTCGCTCCCGCTGGCCCAGCAGATCGTCAGCGCCAACGCCAAGGTGATCTGGTCGCCGCGCTCCAACGTGGTGCTGTACGGGGCCACGGCGCCGGTCACCATGTTCGACGCGCTCGGGATCCCGCTCTCGCTCGGCACCGACTGGGTGGCCTCGGGCTCGATGAACATGCTGCGCGAGCTGGCCTGCGCCGCGTACCTCGACGACACCCACTACGGCGACTACTTCTCCGATCGAGATCTGTGGGCGATGGCGACCAGCGGCGGCGCGCAGGCGGTCGGTGGCGAGCTGGCGATCGGCGAGCTCACGGTCGGCTGGGTCGCCGACATCGCGGTGTTCGCCAAGCAGGGCGAGCTCGACCACGGCGCGGTCGTGCGTGGTCACGAGTCGAAGGTCGCGCTGGTCCTGCGCGGCGGCGTGCCGCTCTACGGCGACGCCGAGCTCCTGGCTTCGGGCGCGCTGGGGAGCGACGCCTGCGAGACCCTGGATGTGTGCGGCGTGGCCAAGCGCGCGTGCGTGGCCCAGGACACCTCGAGCAGCCTGAGCGCGGTCCAGGCCGGCGCCGGCTACCCGCTGTTCTTCTGCGGTGTGCCCGACGACGAGCCCAGCTGCGTGCCCTCGCGCGACGAGTACCCCAACGGCCCGACCGCCGACGACCAGGACGGCGACGGCATCCCCAACGACGTGGACAACTGCCCGTCGGTGTTCAACCCGGTGTTCAACGTGCCGTTTCCGCTGTGGGAGGATCAGCCCGACTTCGACCTCGACGGGCTCGGCGACGTCTGCGATCCGTGCCCGGCCAACGAAGGCGACGTGTGCGAGGGCCCGGATCCCGACGACAGCGACGGCGACGGCGTGCCCAACGACACCGACAACTGCCCGCAGGATCCCAACGTCGATCAGGCCGACGCCGACGACGACGGCAAGGGCGACGCGTGTGACGACTGCGCCACCGCCAACCCCGGCAACCAGGCCTGCCCAGCGACCGTCGAGCAGATCCAGGATCCCAGCGATCCGGGCCACGTCCCGCCCGGCTCGGTGGTGCTGGTCGAAGGCCTGACCGTCACCGCGATCCGCCCCGACAACAACGCGTTCACGGCCGAGACCGGCACCGGTCAGCCGTACACGGGCATCTTCGTGTTCACCAACGGCAACCCGGGCGGGCTGGCGGTCGGGGATCTCGTCGACGTGCAAGGCACGATCGAGGAGTACTTCGACCTCACCGAGCTCGTCGACGCCACGGTCACGGTCGTCACGCCCGGCGGCGGCGCCACGGTCACGCCCAAGCTGTTCGACCCGGCGCAGATCAGCACCGGTGGCGCCGAGGCCGAGGCTCACGAGTCGATGCTGGTCCAGGTCGCGGACGTGGTGATCACCGCCGTCAACCCCGACGGGGCCGACGACTACGACGAGTTCGAGGTCAGCGGCCTGCGCGTCGACGACCTGTTCTTCATGGCGCTCGACAACATGTGCCCGCTCGACTCGAGCTTCGTCAGCGTGACCGGCGTGTTGATCGAGTCGTTCTCGAACTTCAAGGTGACCCCGCGCGGCGCCGAGGACTTCGAGCTCGGCGTGCCGATGTGTCAGCCGTACTGATCGGCGCGCGGTCGGACCACGCTCAGCCGCGGCCGCGGAGCACTCGGACGAGCGCCGAGCCGTAGCGCTCGATCGTCTTCGCGCCGATCCCCGGCACCTCGCGCAGCGACTCGAGATCGTGGACCTCGCCGGCCGCGAGCGCGAGCAGCTGCTTGTTGCTGAGGATCCGAAACGCCGGAACGCCCTTGGCCCTGGCCTGGTTGAGCCGCCAGGTCTGGAGGGCCTCGAGCCGCGGACTGCCGGCTCCTCGCGACCCGCGTGGTTTACGGGTGCTGGGCTTGGCCGCGCGGGTCTTCGTGCCCGACTTGGTGCCCGACTTGCGCCCGCCGGGCTTGCGTTTGCGCTTGCGCTCGCCGGCCCGGGTCTCGCTCGACCCGCCGCTCAGATCCACGCTGATCATCACCTTCGACAGCGCCGCGTCGAGCTCGGCCTCGCGGCGCGGAGGCGCCTGCGCGAGAACCACCCGGCGAAACGCGATCTCCTGGGTCCCCCCCGAGGGCGTGAAGCGATCCTCGTTCACCTCCAGGTACCCAGCCCGCTCGAGCGCCTGCAGCACCCGCTCGAAGCTGCTGCGCGGCAGCTGGCCCTCGGCGACCTCGCTGAACAGCCGACCGGCGGCGACGCCTCGCGGATCATCGGCGAGGGTCCGCAAGATCCCGCGCATGCAGGCCCGCTGCGCGTCGCTGGGTGACTGCTCGCGGGCCACCAGGGCGGTCTGCGGCGCACACACGTCGCAGCGCCCACAGGTCGAGCCGCTGTCTTCGCGGTCGCCAAAGTGCTCGACGAGCTCCAGCATGCGGCAGCGGCCCGCGCTCAAAAACATCGTCACGCGGTCGAGCTGGGCCTGGCGATGCTCACGCTGAGCGACATAGGGCGTGCGCCAGTCCTCGGGGCCCCGCCGCACGTTCTCCTCGGGATCGATCAGCGCCCCGCCGTGCAGCCACAGCTTCTCGAGGATCTTGTCCATGTCGTCGGTCTTGATCCGGGCCCGCCGCTGCAACGTGGCCCGCGGGACGGCCTGGGTCCCCAGCAAGCGCGCGACGGCGGCGAGCTGGTCCGGCTCGGGGTAGTCGCGCTCGAGAAAAAATTCGTGGGTCCGCCGATCCGCGTAGGTATGCAGCAGGATCGTTCGGCTCGGCAGCCCGTCGCGCCCGGCCCGACCGATCTCCTGGTAATAGCCCTCGAGGCTGCCAGGCGAGGCGACATGCACGACCGTGCGAACGTCGGCCTTGTCGATGCCCATGCCGAACGCCACCGTGGCCACGATCACCGAGCTGTCTCCGCGCAAGAATTGATCCTGCGCCCGCGCCCGCGCCTGTGGGTTCATGCCCGCGTGGTAGGCCGCGACCGGGTACGCACCCTTGCCCCGACCCGAGAGCGCCGCGGCGAGCTGCTCGCAGACCTTGCGGGTGGGGGCGTAGATGATCGCGGGCCGGCGCTCAGGATCGGCGAGCAGCTGCTTGCAGATCCCCGCCCGCTCGCTGCTCGCCACCTCGACCAGCTCGATCGCGAGGTTGGTCCGACGAAACCCCTTGATGAACGCCGCCGCGTCGGTCAGCCCGAGCTGCTGAAGAATGTCGCGTTGGACCAGCGGGGTCGCCGTCGCCGTCAGCGCGATGATCGGAACCCCTGCCCCGCCCGAGCTCGGGTGGGTGAGCGGCCGTAGGCGGGCCTCGAGCATCCGGTAGTCCGGGCGAAAGTCGTGGCCCCAGTGCGAGATGCAGTGGGCCTCGTCGACCGCGATCAGCGAGGGCCAGCGCTTGGCGAGCATCTGCGGGAACCCAGGCACGGCCAGCCGCTCGGGCGCCATGAAGAAGAACTCGAGTTCGCCGTCGAGGTAGCGGCGGCACACCTGACGCGACGCCACCCGCCCCAGGCCAGAGTGGATCCGCTCGGCCGCGAACCCGAGCGCGCGCAGCTTCTCGACCTGGTCTTCGATCAGGGCGATCAGCGGGCTGATCACCAGGGTCGTGCCGCCGCGGGCGATGCCCGGGAGCTGGTAGCACAGCGACTTCCCGGCGCCGGTCGGCATCACCACCAGCGCGCTGCTGCCCGCGGTCACGGCCGCGCAGATCTCTTGTTGGTGGGCTCGAAACTCGCGGAACCCAAACCGGGCCTCGAGCAGCGCGGGCAGCTCGGCGACTGGAACGGGCTCGGGGTTGTGGACGGCTCGAAGCGGCGCGGCTCGAGTCTCCCCGGCGGGTGCACGCGCGGATGGTCCCGCAGACGAACTCGCGCTGGCGGGCGCGTCCGCCGACTGCGTGACGGTACCGACGACCTCCGCCACGTACGCCTCGATCCTGGCCATGAACGAGGCGAGCTCACCCGGACCGCCGCCCATTTGATGCAGCGCGAGCTCCCACTCACCGGTCATCGCGGGGCTCTTGACCTGCTCGTGCACGGCGTCGATCAGGCGCTCGCCCTTCTCGCTCGCGCGCAGCGTCTTGTTGCCCTCGCGGACCGCATAGTCGCGCTGCAACAAGGTCTCGATCGTGGCGGCCCGGGTCGCGGGCGTGCCCAGCCCGCAGCCGCGCATGGCCTCGCTCAGCTGCTTCTCCGACACGGTCCGGCCCGCCGTCTCCATCGCGGTCAGCAGCGAAGCCTCGGTGTGGGGCCGGGGCGGCTCAGTCTGCTTGTCGACGGCCTCGACCGACACGACCTCCGCGGCCTGCCCCGGCTCGAGCCCGCCCGGCAAGCTCGGGGCGCCACGCTTGCCCTTGCCGCCGCGCCGCTTGATGTCGAGCAGCTTCCAGCCCTCTTGCTCGACCGACGTCCCGCGGCTGACATAGCGATCCACGATCTGCTCGGGCGCCGAGCCACTGACGATCTGGGACTCGACCGTGGTGATCGCCTCGATGTAATTCGGGTGGTACGCAGCCAGCAGCCGCCGACACACGAGGTCGTAGATCTTGAACAGCTCGGAGCCCGCCCGCAGGTTCGGCCGCTCGGCGGTCGGCAGGATGGCGTGGTGATCGCTGACCTTCGCGTCGTCGACATAGCGGCCGCCAAGCGATCGCTCCCCGCTGGCCTCCGCGACCATCCCCGGATAGCCAGGCGCGATCGCGTCGATGATCCCCGGCAGCGTGGACGCGGTCTCCCGGTCGAGGTGGCGGCTGTCGGTCCGCGGGTACGAGATCGCCTTGTGACGCTCGTAGAGCTCTTGCGCGACGTCGAGCGTGCGCTTCGCCGACATCCCGTACAGCCGGTTCGCGTGGCGCTGCAGCTCGGTGAGGTCGTAGAGAAACGGAGGCGCGATGCTCTGCTTGGTGCGCAGGACGTGGGCCAGCGCCGCGGCGCCAGTCTTGGCCCGGGCGATCACGGCGGCCGCCTCATCGCCCTTGGCAGGCAGCCGGGCCAGCGCCGACTTGGGCGGCTTCCAGCGGGTGGTCGGCCCGGTCCCCGAGCGGGACGAGTCGGGCTCGGGATCCGCTCGGTGGTAGGTGCCCTCGAACTCCCCCGGCGCCGCCGCGAAGCGAGCGACCACCTCGCGATAATGAACGGGCACGAACTCCCGGATCTCGCGCTCGCGGGTGACCAGCATCGCCAGGGTCGGCGTCTGCACCCGCCCCACGCTGAGCTGGTCGTCGTAGAGCAGGCTGTAGGCGCGCGACAGGTTCATGCCCACCAGCCAGTCCGCGCGGCTGCGGGCCCGCGCGGCGTTGGCCAGGGCGTCGAACTCCGCGCCGCCGCGCAGCCGCCGAAACCCGCCACGGATAGCATCTTGGGTGAGCGCCGAGATCCACAGCCGCCGCCACGGTCGTGTGCAGCCGGTCTTCTCGTAGATGTAGCGGAAGATCAGCTCGCCCTCGCGGCCCGCGTCGGTCGCCGCGACGATCTCGCTCACGTCGGACGCGTTCATCAGGCGGGCGACCACCTCGAACTGATCCGCCGCGTGGTCGAGCACCCGCAGCGGCCACTCGCGCGGCAGCATCGGCAGCAGATCCAGCCGCCAGCGCTTCCACGCTGGCTCGATCTCCGACGGCTCGGCCAGACCGACCAGGTGCCCCACCGCCCACGTCACCCGGTAGCCGCCGCCCTCGAGGAAGCCGCGGCGACGTTGGGTGGCCCCGAGCGTCGCCGCGATGTCACGCGCGACGGAGGGCTTCTCCGCGAGGACGAGGGTCGGCACGAGCTGGGCGCATGGTAGCGGAGCGGCTCGGCGTCGTCATGGCGCCCACGCTGATCCCGGCGTGCCTCACGCAGAGCCTACGCGCAGGCTCAGAACGCGACAGCCCCGTCAAGCTCGCGCAGCATCTGGTCGGACGTCAGATTGTCCGCCGCGACGCCATCAAAATATTGCATCAATCCGACCTTCTCGTAATAGGGCATGATCCGCTCGCTCAGCAGCCCAATTGCCCGCAGGTTCGGGACCAAGCGCGAGAACATGACCTGTCGAAACATCTTCATGCCCGGCGCATTGGTGATGAACCGCCGCCAGTGCTCGCGGCTCATCAACCCTTCGAACCATTCTTCATACACCTCGTAGACCATGAAGCGATTGCGCATCAGGATCGCCACCTCGAACGCCCAGTCCTCTCGCTCTTGCCGCTCGCGCTCGGTCAGCTGGGTCGTGATGTGCTCGCGCAGGGCCAGCACGCCGTAGTGCACGTGGCGGGCCTCGTCCTGGATCACCCGCTCGAGGATCGCCCGCAGCAGCGGCTCGCGCGTGACCTTGTAGATCACCCCAAACGCCCCCAGCGCCAGCCCTTCGACCATGATCTGCATGCCGAGGAATTTCATGTCCCAGCGCGAGTCGGTCATCAGCGAGTCGATGATCACGAACAGGTTGTCGTTGATCCGATACAGCCGGCCGAGCTTCTGATCCAGGTAGCGGTTGAAGACCTCCACGTGGCGACCCTCGTCCATGACCTGGGTGGCGCCGTACATCTTGCCGTCGAAAAATTGCACGGCCTCGGTGACCTGGCAGGCGGCGAACAGCGCGCCCTGCTCACCATGCAAGAACTGGCTGAGCAGCCAGCACACAACCGAGAAGCGCAGCTCGGCCAGCTCTTTGTTGGTGAACTTGGTGCCGAGCTCGTCGGCCAGGCTCTGCGGATCCAAGAAGTTGTCGGGCAGCAGCGGCACTTCGTAGTTGAACGGGTCGACGTCGGTGTGCCACGGCATCTCGTCGGAGTCCCACTGGCCCTGCTTGGCGCGGCGGTACAGCTCGGCCATGGCTGGCTGATCGGCTGGGTAGTTCCAGTCGAAGTGGGCCATGTAGTTGCACGGGATCTTGGTTGGCTCGTTCTGCCGACCGCGGTGCAGCAACATGCCGCGGATGCCAGACGGGCCGAGCGAGCGCAGCACCCTGGGATCGCGGATCTGAGTAAACACCGACAGCGCCTCGAAGTAGCTGTCGACCTGGCTGCGCATCTTGGTCGGCAACAGGTGGGTCAGGCGTGCGCTGTCTAGCATCGCCATCAATCCTGACACGGGTCATTCAGAGTGTCTAGTTCAACTAGACACATGAGCTGGGCCCCTAAAATTGAGCGAAGAAGTTCCGGGCCTTGGCCTGGTGGTAGCGAGCCAGGAAGCTGTTCACCAGCGGCAGCCCGCGGCGAAACAGCTCGGCGACCTGGTCGGCGGGCAGCCTGGCCAGGCGCGGGGTCAGGTCCCGAACCTCGCGCTCGAACAGCGCGTCGATCGCCGCGACATAGCTGCCGAGATCTTTCACGCCAAAACCGAGCTCGGTCCTGAACCCGGCCTCGCGCAGGCTGGCCCACAGCTCGATCACCCACACGTCGTCCTCGGGGATGTGCTGGGCGCCCCGGATCTTGACCGTCCCGATCAGGCCAAGCTGCTCGAGCTCGCGCAGCTCATCGCGGGTGACGCCGTGCTTGCGCAGCAGCGGCGCGATCGCAACCGTACTGCCAGATCCACGGCTCGCCGCCAGCACGTCGGCGACGCGCTCTTTGACCTGAACCAGCAGCGCGCGCTGCTCGGGGCTGAACTCGTGATCCTCACCATCGAGCACCGCGCGGATCGTGTCGAGCGGCAAGAACCGCTCATTCTTGAGCTCGAGCACCAACCGCAGGCGCTCGAGGTGCTCCTCGCCGTAGTAGGCCATGTTGGCCTTGGTCTTGTGACCCTCGGGGACCAGCCCCTTCGCAATATAGAAGTGCACGGTCTGGCGGTCGAGCCCAGTGTGCTCGCACAGATCTTTCATGCGGTAGGGCCAGCGCTGGCGGTCGAGCGTGGCGGCGGCGCGTGAGCTGGTGCGCGACATGTTCAGCCCTGCCCCTGGTTCCGTGCCCCTGGCAACCGCACGCGACACGCGGTGACAGGGTTGGCGACACACGCGAGCACGTAGCCGCGCTCGCGCTCGGCCGGGTCCAGGCAATTCGGCTCACGCTGGATGACCTCGCCGTCCACGAGCTCCACCTTGCACGCGGCGCAGCCACCCATGGCGCACGAGTAGGGCATGTCGACACCAGCCGCGAGCCCGGCCTCGAGCAGCGTCTGGCCGGGCTGGGCGGTGATCGCCAGCTCGCGCTGCGGTGTCACGAGCATGACCGACTGGGCCGCGCCGAGCTGGGCTGTCGCGCGCGCGTGCAGCTGCGGGGCCACGAACTGCTCGCTGCGAACACGCGAGGCCGGGACCTCGCGCGAGCGCAGCAGCTCGCGAGCGCCGGCCATCATGGGCGTCGGGCCGCACAGCAAGAACTCCGCGGCGGGGTCACCCGCGAGCGGGATCGCGTCGAGCACCCGGGCGAGCGTGGCCGCGTCACCGCGACCGAGCCACTGCCCGCGGTCTTGCGCTGGCCACTCGCCCGGCGCTTGCTCGAGCACCGAGTGCACCGTCAGCCGCGGCCCGAACTGCGCTTGAAGCTGGGCGATCGCGCTGGCAAAGATCACGTCCTTGGCGGTGCGGTTGGCGTAGATCAACGCGATCTCGCAGCTGGGCTCGACCGGCAGCAGTGTGCGCAGCAGCGCCATCATCGGCGTGATCCCGCTGCCGCCCGCGATCAACACCAGCTTGCGGGCCGACACCCGGTCGCGCTCGGGCACGCAGCCGAACTCACCCGAGGGACCCAGCACCCGCAGCCGCATGCCCGATTCGACGTGGTCGTTGAGGTGGGTCGACACCCGGCCCGCGGCGACGCGCTTGATCGTCACGCTGAACTGCTCGCGGATCGAACAGTCCGAGCTGACCGAGTAGGCCCGCCGCAGGGTCTCGCCGTCGAGCTCGACGAGCAGCGTGAAGAACTGACCCGGCCGAAGCTGAGGCAGCGTGGCGCCGCTGGGATCACGCAACACCAAGCTCACCGCCGCGTCGGTCTCACGGATGACCTGGGCGACCTCGAGCACCCGGGTTGCGAGGCCGACCGGCTTGGTGGCCGCGTAGCGCGAGCCGTCGCGGGCCGACCAGGCTGGCGATCGCTCACCGCGAAGGTCGGCCAGCAGCGCCCGCAGATCACTGCGAAGCTGGACCACCCGCGGCTGAAACATGCGCGGGACCAGCCTGAAACGGCGGTTTCCCTCGCTCGACTTGGCAGACACGACCACCTGCTCAGTGTGCAGGCTCGGGGGCCAACTGTAAAGTCATACATTACACCTGGACCCGTGCGCCCCGGCCGTGCGGCCCCGCACCTGGGGAAGCCGACGAAACCCCCACACCTCCAGCCGAGTCTCAGGCCGGAGTCGCTACAGTGCGGCCCGAGGTCACGTGAGCAATTCGCTAGTCATCGACAACCTATCGAAGACCTACGGCAACGGCGTCAGGGCCCTGCGTGGGGTCAACCTGACGATCCCGACCGGCATGTTCGGCCTGCTCGGTCCCAACGGGGCCGGCAAGTCCACGCTCATGCGCACCATCTCGACGCTGCAAGACCCCGACACGGGCGCGATCCGCCTGGGTGACATCGACGTGCTGCGTGACAAAGACGCGGTCCGGCGGGTGCTCGGGTATCTGCCCCAGGACTTCGGCGTGTACCCCAACGTCGACGCGCTCACGATGCTCAGCCACTTTGCGACCCTCAAGGGCATCGGCAACGCCAAGCAGCGCAAGCAGGTGGTCGAGGCGCTGCTGCAGCGCGTGAACCTGTGGGACGCCCGCAAGAACAAGCTGGGCGGCTACTCCGGCGGCATGCGTCAGCGGTTTGGCATCGCCCAGGCCCTGCTCGGCAACCCGCGCTTGATCATCGTCGACGAGCCGACCGCGGGCCTGGACCCGGAAGAGCGCAATCGGTTCTTGAACCTGCTCTCGGAGATCGGCGAGCACGTGGTCATCATCTTGTCCACGCACATCGTCGAGGACGTCGCGCAGCTGTGCACCAACATGGCGATCATCGCCAAGGGCGAGGTCCTGCACCAAGGCAAGCCGCTCGCCACGATCGACGAGATCCGCGACAAGACCTGGAAGAAGATCATCGCGCGCGACCAGCTCGAGGCCCACGAGCGCGACCACGACGTGATCTCGACCCGCCTGTTCAGCGGACGCACGCTGATCCACGTGGTCGCCGACGCAGCTCCCGGTGACGGCTTCGAGCCGGTCGAGCCGGGCCTGGAAGACGTGTACTTCACCACGCTCTCGCGCTCGCGCGCAGGCGACAAAGCCGACCCCGCTCACCCCACGAGGGTCGCATGAGCCAGCTACTGGACGTCCTTCGGTTCGAGCTCGCGTTTCGGCGCCGCCACCCGCCGCTGTGGATCTTCACCGGGCTCTGCTTCGTGTTCGGCTTCCTGAGCGTGGGCATCAAGGGTGGCATGTCGCTGTTTGGCGGCGAGGGCACCATTGCGATCAACTCACCGGTCGCGCTGCAGCGCATGATGCTGGTGTTCTGCCTGCTGCTGGGCCTGGTGATCACCACCGCGTTCGTGGCTGCGGCCGTCAACCGCGATCACGAGCACGGCATTCAGGGCCTGTTCTTCGCCACGCCGCTGCGCAAGCTGCCCTACCTGCTCGGCCGGTTTGGGGGCTCGCTGCTCGCGGCGTGGTTCATGATCTCCGGGCTCGCGCTGGGGGCGATGCTGGCCAGCGTGATGCCGTGGCACGACCCCGAGCGGGTCGTGGCGCTCAGCCTCACGCCCTACGTGTATTCGCTGGGCGTGTTCTTGTTTCCCAACTTGTTGCTGATCGGCGCGATCTCGTTCTCGGTCGCCACGCTCACGCGCCGGGCCATGTTCAGCTACGTCGCGCTGCTGGGCTTGCTGGTCGTCTACATTGTCTCGGGCAACTACATCTCGGATCTCGACAACGACTTCATCGCCGCAGTCAGCGATCCGTTCGGGCTGCGAACCTATGGCTACGCGGTTCGCTACTGGACGCCGGCTGAGCAGAACACCCTGGGCGCCCCGTTCACGCCCGAGATCCTGATCAACCGCGCGATCTGGGTGGGTGTCGCGTTCGCGGTCCTGGCGGGAACGCTGCTTCGCTACCGAATGACGCTGCCCGCTGGCGGCGGCAAACCAGCCAAGCCCGACGCGGCCGAGCCCAGCGCCGAGCTGGCCAAGCTCCCGGTGGTCCAGCCCAGCTACGATCTGCGCAGCAAGCTCGCCGCGCTGCGGTTCCAGACCCGAGTCGAGGTCCGGGCCCTGGTCCGCAGCGCGCCGTTTTTGGTGATCGCGCTGTTCGGCATCGGCAACATCGTCGGCGGCGCGTTTGGCATGATCGAGCGCGGCGGCACCACCACGCTGCCAGTCACCCACGTGATGCTCGAGGTCATCGAGGGCGGCATGTCGCTGTTCATGCTGATCGTGCTGGTGTTCTACGCGGGCGAGCTCATCCACCGTGAGCGCAAGTACAAGGTCAACGAGCTCTACGACGCGCTGCCGATCCCCAACTGGGTCCCCTTGGTCGC
The DNA here is from genome assembly GCF_002994635.1 of Enhygromyxa salina. Lineage (GTDB taxonomy): Bacteria > Myxococcota_A > Polyangia > Nannocystales > Nannocystaceae > Plesiocystis > Plesiocystis salina_B. The sequence goes on from NZ_PVNL01000147.1 coordinate 206,700, forward strand.
CAAGCTGGCCGCCATGCTGGCTGGCATGCTGGTCCTGCTCGCGGTCGCGGCCGCGACCACGGTGAGCTTTCAGCTGGGCAAGGGCTACACCAACCTCGAGCTCGGGCTCTACGTCCGCGACATCCTGCTCGTGCAGCTGCAGGTCTGGGTGGTGCTCAGCGTGGCCGCCGTGGTCGCGCAGGTCATCGTCAACCACAAGTTCCTTGGCTACACGGCGATGGTCCTGATCTTCGTGTTGCAGGCCGCGCTGCCGGCCATGGACTTCGAGCACAACCTGTACAACTTTGCCGCGTTTCCGCGGGTCACCTACTCGGACATGAACGGCTACGGTCACTTCGTGGCCGGGCAGGTCGCGTTCACGATCTACTGGGGCGCCGCGGCGGTGTTGCTCATGCTGATCGCCGAGCTCGCGTGGGCGCGCGGGACCGACAACCCGCTGCGCTCGCGGATCCTCGCGGCGCGGGCCCGGCTCACGCGTGGGCGGGTGGCTGCGATCACCGCGACAGCCCTGGTCTGGCTCGGGGCCGGCGGCTTCATCTTCTACAACACGACCGTGCTCAACGAGTACCTGCCCAGCGACGAGGTCGAGGAGCTGCAGGTCCGCTATGAGCAAGAGTTCAAGCAGTACGAGTCGCTCCCGCACCCGCGGATCACGGCGGTCTCGATTGCGGCAGATCTGTACCCGAAAGAGCGCCGGGTCGAGGTCCGCGGCACGCTGCACCTGGTCAACAAGACTGAGGTCCCGATCGATCAGCTGCACGTGCTCAGCGTCGACAGCCAGATCGAGGTCGCCGCGCTCGAGATCCCCGGCGCGACCCTACACAGCCATGACGAAGCGCTTGGCTACCGGATCTACACCCTCGCCAAGCCCATGCAGCCGGGCGAGGAATTCGACGTCACCTACGATTTTCGCAAGCACCTGCGCGGGTTCGGCAACCAGAGCAACGACAGCTCGATCGTCGCCAACGGCAGCTTCTTCAACAGCACGTCCTACATGCCGCACTTTGGGTACAGCGATCAATTCGAGATCGCCGACCCCAACACCCGCCGCGATCACGATCTGCCCGAGCGCCTGCGGATGCCCAAGATCGACGACGCGCAGGCGCGCAAGAACACCTATATCTCGTCGGACTCGGACTGGGTCACGTTCGCGGCCACGGTCTCGACCGATCCCGACCAGATCGCCGTCGCGCCTGGCTACCTGCAAAAGGAGTGGACCGAGGGCGGCCGACGCTACTTCCGCTACGAGATGGACGCGCCGATCCTCAACTTCTGGTCGGTGCTCTCGGCCGAGTACACCGTCAAGCGAGATGAGTGGCGGCCCAGCGGTGGCGGCGACCCGGTGGCGATCGAGATCTTCTATCACGAGGCCCACGCCTACAACGTCGACAAGATGATCGAGTCGATCGAGGATTCGCTCGACTACTTCACGACAGCGTTCTCGCCGTATCAACATCGGCAAGTGCGGATCTTGGAGTTCCCGCAGTACGCCAACTTCGCTCAGTCATTCCCCAACACGATCCCGTACTCGGAGAGCCTCGGGTTCATCGCCGACGGCAGCGACCCCGAGGCGATCGACTACGTGTATTACGTGACCAGCCACGAGGTCGCGCACCAGTGGTGGGCCCATCAGGTGATCGGCGCGAACGTGCAGGGCGCCACCTTGATGTCCGAGTCGCTGGCGCAGTACAGCGCGCTCGCGGTCATGCAGCAGCGCTACGGACCCGACAAGATGCCCAAGTTCTTGAAGTACGAGCTCAACCGCTATCTGCGCTCACGCAGCAGCGAGACCATCGAGGAGCTCCCGCTGCTGCTCGTCGAGAACCAACAGTACATTCACTACAACAAGGCCAGCTTGGTGTTCTACGCGCTCGCCGAGTACATTGGTGAGCAGGCGCTCAACCAGGCGCTGAGCGATTACATCGCGGAGGTCGGGTTTCAGGCGCCGCCCTACACGATTAGCTACGATCTCTACGAGCACCTGAAGCGGGCCACGCCGGATCGCTTTCGCTACCTGCTCGAGGACATGTTCGAGCGCATCACCCTGTACGACAACCGAGCGCTGGCCGCCACGCTGGTCGAGCGCGAAGATGGCAAGTTCGACGTGCAGCTCGAGCTGCAGGTGAGCAAGCTCTACGCCGACAGCAAGGGCGTCGAGACACCGGCCGAGACCCTCGACGACTGGATCGAGGTCGGCGTCTACGTCGAGCGCGAGCGCGACGGCGAGACGATCGACGAGCCGCTGTACCTCGAGCTGCACCGCTTCGACCAGCGCGAGAACCAGCTGACGATCACCGTCGACGAGCGACCGACCAAGGCCGGCGTCGATCCACGCAACCTGCTGATCGATCGGGCCCCGCGAGACAACACTCGCTCGGTCGCGAAGGCGCCCTGAGCCCGCTGCTGGCGCGACGATATCATAGTTCGGTTTAAGTGGTTCCATCGAGTTACGATGTTTGGTAGGAACGCGGCAACCTCATGACGACTCGATTGGCACCCCACACACTCGTCGCGTTCACCTGCGTGGGCGCGCTCGTCTCTCTGACCGCGTGCGTGCAAGAGGGCGACGACGCGAACACCTTGCTCGACGGTGGGCTGACCTACTACGGCGACGGCGATGGTGATGCTGACGAGACCGACGGCGACGGCGACGGCGATCCGGCGGGTGACGGTGACGGCGATCCCGACCCAACCGGTGACGGCGACCCCGACCCGACCGGCGACGGTGATCCCGACCCGACCGGCGACGGCGACGGCGACCCAACCGGTGACGGCGACGGCGACACCAGCCCGTGCGCAGTTCCTGATCCCGGCTGGGGTGGGTCGGCGCAGGTCGGCGGCCCCGCGCCGCACTTCAGCGGGTTCAACCAGCTCGGCGAGGAGGTCAGCATCTGCGAGTATGAGGGGCTGCCGATTGCGATCGACACCTCGGCCGTGTGGTGCGGGCCCTGCCAGTTGATGTCGCAGTGCCTCGGCGGCAACGACAACGCGTGCTTGCAGGTCTTCGGCGGTAATCAGCAGGCGGTCGATGTGTTGATTCACCCGATGGTCGCCGAGATCAACGCGAACACTTTCGCGTGGGTGACCGTGTTGACCGAGAACGTCAACAATGGGCCGCCCGCGATGTCCGACGCGATCGCCTGGGATCAGAACTATCCGGTCGACAATGTGTGGGTGATCCCCGACGTGCAGCAGAAGTACTACGGGCACCTGCCGATCGAGTCGTTTCCGAGCATCTGGCTGATCAACCCAGAGATGAACTGGCAGGACCTCAATCAGATGACCGTGTTCAACACGATCATTAATTTGTACCTGTAGGGTGTTCGAGCCGGCGGGTCAGCCACGTCACGCGCGGACGACCTTCGCGTCGCCGTCGTAGCAGATCCGGCGCTCGCGCGCGACGATGCTGTCCCACGTGGGCCGGCCCGACGGACGCAAGTAGTGGCGATAGGCCACGGCCATCTGCCGCGCGGCCTCGTCGAACGAGACCTGGCCGAACCCAGTCCCCATGGCGGGGAACACCACCGTACTGAGCTCATCGTCGTGGCAGACGTTGTAGCGATGGACGGCCGTCAACGCTGCGAACGTCGCCGTGTAGATGTTGCTGGTCCCGGTGATCGCTCCAGGCGTGCGCATGGTTGGCGCGTGGCACAGCTGCGGGCGCGCTGGATCGTTCGTGGGGACCACGAACGCGGTGCCGACCGGCTGCTCCCCCAGGTAGTGCTCCATGATGTGCTCTTGGACCTCGCGCATGAGCCCTTCGCCAAAGCGATCGATGATCGCGGCGTCGATCCCTGCCGTCATCACACCGTACGCGTTGCCTGCCGTCACGAAGCAGTCGTGAGGGGGCAACTGCTCGTAGCGCTGCTGAATCACGCGGATGTCGGGCAGCCCTGCGAAGCGTCGCTCGAACGCCTCGCAGGCCTCGGGCTTGGGGTGGATCAACCAGACTGAGAACCAGGGATGGGGCATGGACCTGGTGGTGTAGATACCACACTTTGATGACCCGGGGGCGAGAAATTTGTTCGGCCGCAGCGCTGGGGGCCACGACGGCGTGCTGGGCTGGCTCTTCCAGCGCGGCCGACGGATTGCTGGCTACCCTTGATCTGTTCGGCGAGATAGCGGTGTTACGAGCATGCCCGCAGCCTGGTGCATCATGTCTCGGATAAACGTCCTTCGCACTTCGACCAACCGCGGCGGGTCATGGTAGTGCCAGCGCCGGGCCGAGTAACCCTCCGGATGCAGCACGATGTATTGGTCGAGATCCTCGGGCTGAAGATGGTAGATCACGATCGCGGACGGGTCGGTCGTGCTCGCCTCCTCGGTTGGGGGCGCGAGCAAGACGGCGATGATCCAACAGGCAGTCACAGGCATGGCCACGCCTGCAACGAAGCCTGGGCGCGGTCGTTCTGTCGCGCTCACGTGTCCGATGGCGATCTTGGCCAGCGGACCAATCCTGGCCGCCCATGGATGTTCAGAGGCCACTCCGCGGCGGTCACCGGGCCCGCCCTGCACATCGGCACAGCGACTCCGCAACCCTGACGCCGCGAGCCCAGCGTTACATGTTAGCGTTGCCGTCGATGCCGCGCAGACTCCTCGAGTTGCTCCCCCCGGCGCCTCCAGTGATCGCCACGTGCCTGGTCGCCGCCGTCGCTCTGACCAGCGGATGCTCTGGCCGCGCGTCGCGGACGGGTGGTATGCGGCCCAACGCCGAGAACCACTACCAGCGTTGCGCCACGACGCCCGACAACGACGACCCGCTGTTGGTCGAGTGGCCATCGACGCAACGCAGCGCGCTCGAGGCCGAGCTGTCGCGCAGCGAGTCACTCATTGTCGTTCGCTACACCGGCTGCGAGATGGAGGTCTTGCGCGGCTGCGAGGTCGGCGGCAGCTACAGGTGGACCGAGGTCTCGGCCAAGCATGACGAGCTCGAGATCCGCAGCGCGCGAGAGGTGTGGGCCAAGATCCCGTTGGCGGCGGCGAAGTTGGTCGCGGCCGTCGAGCAGTACGGCGCCCTGCATCTCGACATGCAGCTGATCGGTCAGTACACCGGAGCCTCGGTCGCGCCAACGCGAGATCTCCTGCAAGGTCGCCGCTGCGAAGAGGCGACGCACGTGGTCGGGAGTCTGATGGTCGGCGCCTTTGAGCTCACGTCGAGTACGGGTGCCTCGTTCGAGGCTGGCGCCGAGGTTCAGGGCGCGGGCGCGGGGGTCGGAGCGAGCCGCCACGACGGCTACTACAGCAGCGACGGGAACCCAGAGTCGTGCCGCTCGGGCCGGTCCTATAGCAGCTATGCACCATCTGAGGACTGTCAGTCGCTGCTGCAGATTGAGCTGCTCGAGATCCCCGCGAGCGAACCTGAAGCGCAGGGTACCTGTCCGGACGACATGGCGCTCATCGAAGTGGCAGGTGCTCAGGCGTTCTGCCTCGACCGATACGAGGTCACCGTCCGTGATTATGCCGATTGCGCCGCGACCCACACTTGCTCCGAAGCACCGGCCACGGTCGACTGGCCGGGTATCGACGACGAGGATCACGAGCGCTTTGACGAGCTGTGTAATCAGGACCGCAGCAGCCGGCGACATCACCCCGTCAATTGCCTGACCTGGGATCAAGCCGCGAGCTACTGCCGCGCTCAAGACAAGCGCTTGCCGACCAGCGCCGAGTGGCGTTTGGCTGCCAGGGGTGGCGAACAAAATCGTACGTTTCCGTGGGGCGAAGACTCACCGAGTCCCAAGCACGTCAACGCCTGCGGGAAAGAGTGCAGGAAAGCGTTTGATCAGCTCGGTTCGCTGTTCGAGCGAAATGATGGGTTCGTCGGCACCGCTCCGGTCGGCAGCTATGCGGATGGCATTGGCCGATGGGGGCTGGCAGACATGGGCGGTAATGTGTGGGAGTGGAGCGCCGACGAAGGGTATGATCGTGAGATCCTGATCTTCGGGGGCTCGGCGTTGACGGAGAGCCGTGAAGAGCTGGAGAGCGAGCGGGCGTCGCAGGTCAACGCGGCGACGCGGCGCTTTGATCTCGGGATGCGCTGCGCGTCGGACTCCACGCCGCTCGAGAGCTCGCGCAAGCGCGGCCGAGACCGGTGAGTTGCTCGAGAGCGACGGCAGCCTCGACCTGCGCGCAGAGCGCATCTGGCGGACTGGGAGACGAGGTGAGCAGGTGCCCAGGCGACTCGGGCGCGTCGGGCACCGGGCCGCGAACGCCGTTCTCGGGGTAGGGCGACTGATCTCGCGCACGCGTTTCACCCTCAACGTTGTGAAAGATATTTTTACTTCATTTCGACTTTTGAAGATAAAGTAAAACTGTGTTTTACTTCTGTGCATGGCGGTGAAGCCGCGATCCACTACCCAGGACGGTGTTGGCCTGTACGAGCTTGCCGCCGCGCAAGAAGGCTACTTCTCAGCATCCCAGGCCCAGGATGCTGGCTACTCGCGTCAGCTGCTCCGCTACTACAACAACACGGGCAAGGTCGAGCGCGTGCGTCGGGGGATCTATCGGCTGGTCGAATTCCCGCCTGGTGACCGCGAAGACCTGGCGGTCCATTGGCTGTGGTCCGAGCAGCTTGGCGTGTTCTCCCACGCAACCGCCCTGTCGTTGCACGAACTCTCCGACCTCATGCCCGAGCGCGTACACCTGACGCTCCCTGAGTCAGAACAGAGTCGACGACGAGCCCTCCCGCCCGGCCTGGTCCTGCATCATGCAGAGATCCCCGAGCAGGATCGGACATGGTACGGTAGCGTCCCAGTGACCTCGCCACGCCGTACGCTTCTCGACTGCCTTGCAGACTCGCTGAGCCCCGAGCTGCTCACGCAAGCGCTCGACCAAGCTGTGGAGCGAGGCCTGCTCGACGTCGATAGCATCACCAAGATTGCCCGTGGTCTCGCGGCGCTCAAAGGGCGCTAGCATGTCAGTCAAGGCCGCTATAGCCGACCGATCGCGTTGCTGACCACCCCAGCACCTCAGCTCGAGGGCAGAGGCAACCCGAGCAGCGGCGCGAAGCTGGGATGGTCGAGAACCCCCGCAAACGCCGAGTCCCCGCGCGCGTCCTGGGCCTGCTTGGGATCCAACCCGATCGCACGACTCAGCGTCTGCGCCGCCCCCTCCACATCGCCCAGGGCCAGCAGCGCGCATGACTCGTTGTACAGAAAGTCAGGATGCTGCTGATGGGCAAAGCCCACCCGCGCCACCTGGATCGCAGCGCTGGGGTCACCACCATTCTCCAACATCGCCCCGAGCCCAAGGATCAAGTTGACGAACCGAGAGCCGGTTCCGCGCTTTGCAATGTGACGCTCGAGCGCGCGGGGAACCGTCGCGCCATGCCCGGCCTCCGCGAGCCACAGCGCATGATCACGGCAGCGATCCGCATCCTGGTTCCAGTGCAGCACCAGCGCCTGGGCGAGCATCTCGGGATCACGTCGGGCGTCGCCATGCAGCCACAGCGCCGCCCGGCCCCAGCCCAGCGCGAGCTCGCCAGCCCGATCGAAACAGCCGCGGGAAAACTCCTCGAGCGCGCTCGCGTCGTCACCCCGACCCGCGGCTCGCCAGCTCGTGGCGAGCTTGGCGACGACCGCATCAACTGGGTTGCCTCCATCGCCCTGCGAGACGCCCAGGGCAACGGCGCCCGCCTCATCACCATCGCGGGCGAGCCCAACTAGCTGCGCGTCGACGCAGGTGACGAGCGCTTGGGCATGGTCGAGGGATTCCACGCGCTCGAGCGCGGCGGCGATCATGGCGAGGTGGTCGCGGGCGGCCTCGACTTCCCGGCCGCTGAGCATGTTGGCGCGGTCGATCGCCCAGGTGCGCAGACCATGGTTGTCATGGGCAAGAAAGCCGACGCACGCCTCAGTCAGCTCAGGGAAATCTGCTCGCTGTTGAAACAGCCGCCAAAAGAACCCGCCCGCGAGTATCGTCGCGGGGACATCGGGGATCAGCGCACGGACGCGCACGCGCAGCTGCTCAGGCAGCTCGGGGTAGACAGCGAGGCACAGCGGGACGTGCTCGGGAACCGGCTCATGCTGTTCGTGGGCCACGAATATGTCGATCGCCGCTTTGTGCAGCGGCAGCGAGCTGGACGTGAACACGCGGTCCAGCGTGCGGCGAACAGCAGCGCGGACGTCGGCACTGGAATGAGCGAGCATGGCGGCCAACAAGCCGGCGAGATCGGGCGCGGCTTCTGTCCGCTTCCACCTGCGCAAGATCGCAACCTCGAGCCAGGCCGCGGCGGCGAGCATGGCTGGCGGGTCCTCGCGCAACAGCTCGAGGCGCGTGGCCACGATCTCGAACAGCGCCGCGTCGAGGACCTTGGGCGCGAGCTCGACGGCCAGCGCATGGCGCAGAACGACCGCGTCGTCGGATCGCAGGCACGCCATCACGAGTGGCAGCAACGTGGCTTTGATCGGCGCCTTCGCTCGCTTGTACGTCTTCGCCAGCATCGCGGCCGCGGCCTGCCGCCGCGCGACGTGGGCCGAGTCGAGCTCGCGCGCGAGCAGCTCGACGCCCGCGAGCGTGCACGCGTGAGCCGGCCCCTTGGACTCTAACCATGTCCGGGCGTCGCTCGATCCGGTGCTGGTGATCAACTCGAACACGGCCCCGAGCAGCTCCACGCCGTCGGCGTGGGCTTCGAGGAGCTCGTCCAACCCAGACTTGTCGACAACCGCGGGAGCCGGCGCAGCTCGCTTGGGCTTGGGCGGCGGCACCAGCAGCTCGGGTCGAGTCTGCGCTACGCCGAGATCCGTGGCCTCCCAGTACGCCAAGCCGTGGCGCCGGGCGGCCCACAAGACCCGCTCGAGCCCCACGAAGCGCCGACGCTCATGACCATCGATGTCCCGCATGTGGCCCAATACGGCCTGCAGCGCCGTCGCGATGTGCTCGGGGCGGATGAACACGCCCGTGTCGCAATTGGTCTCGAAGCACGTGCGAAACTTGCCATCAAGCTCGGGGCGCTTGCCGAGCAGCGCGGCGAACATCGACTGCGGCGAGCTCATACACGAGTCCGGGATCCAACAGCCCGACCGGCGGGGTGGACTGGGGTCGAAGCCAAACGACAGCGCGACGCCGCGCTCGCTGTGGTGCGGAAGCGACGACGATGCCACATAAATCGCAATCTGGCAGGCGATCTGACAGGCCTGCTCGGGCGGCTCGTCGAGCACCCGCCGCGCGGCCTCTCGCCACAGCGCGGCGCCCTGCTCTGGATACGCGCTGAGCAAGGCCGGCGGGGGATCGCCTGCGATCACGAGCGCCTCGATCGCCTGCTCGATGGCGTCGGTGTCGACCAAGTGAAAGGTGCAGTCCCAGCCCATGCCTACTCGACCCGCAGCACCGTCATCATACCACCGTCGACGTGCGGCAAGATATGGCAGTGCGCCATCCAGTCGCCCGGGTTGTCGGCCAGCACCCCGATCCGCACGATCGAGTACGGCGCGACATCGAAGGTGTCCTCGAGTCGCCGAAATTCGGGTGCGACGCCATCGACCGACAGGATCTCGAAGCCGTGCCCATGCAGGTGAAACGGGTGGGCCGACTGTGAGACATTACGCAATTCGACAATCGCCCACTCGCCCAGCGGCAGTGACTCGATCGTGATGTCGGGAAACAGCTCGCCATTGATCGTCCAATACCCCGTATGCGGATCGCCATGAAAGACATACAGAACATCCGTCCACCCCGGATCGGGCGTGGGCTCGGCCCCGTCAAACGGGAGCTCGAGCCCCACAGGCGCGGCCCCGGGCGCGTCGACCTGAACCTCGAACAGGCGCCGCTCGTCGGCCACCGCGGGCGCGCCCAGCAACGAGTAGGGCAGCCCGATGACGTCAAACCCGGCGCCGATCAGCCACTCCCCGTCCATCCGGTCACTCGGCGCGAGCACCACGGACTCGGGCTCACTCAGCTCCGCCAGCAGTCCCTGATCACCGCCAATGTGGCGCAGCAGCGGCCAGCTCAGCGCCATGTACCCCGCGTTTGCGACGTTGACGGCGCGCACCCGAATCCGCTCGCCAGCGGCGGCCGGAAACACGGGGTCGATCAAGCCATTGGCGGTCCACTCGATCACGGTGCCGTCGAGCCCGTGGTGGTCGCTCTCGTCGTCGCTGTCAAAGCTGAACTCGTCCCACGAGTCGAACACGACGACGAGCTCGCGGTCGGGGACTGGATCGGCCGGATCCTCGGCGACGATCACCCCGTACAGACCAAGGTCGACCTGGCGATCCGTGTCGACGTGCGGGTGGTACCAATAGGTGCCGGCCTGATCGATCTCGAAGGAGTACTCGAAGTCCTCGCCGGGCCCGACCGCCTGCCCCTGCCAGGTCACGCCGTCCATCGCAAACGGCACGTGCAAGCCATGCCAGTGAATGGTCGTGGCGCTGTCGAGGCCGTTGTGAAACTCGACGGTCAGCGTGTCGCCACGCTCGACGCGGATCGTCGGGCCCGGGATCTGCCCGTTGTACGCCCAGCCCTCCACGAGCTCGCCGCCAATTTCGTAGGCCAGCGGCGCAGCCGTGAGCGCCACACGCACGACGTCGGGATCGGGATCGAGGTCCTCGGCCTCGGCGGGTGAGCGCAGCTCGGGGCGCGGCTCTTCGGTCGGGAGATCGCTCGAAGGATCGCTCGGAAGGTCGCCAGGAAGGTCCTCGCGCGCGCCGCTCTCGCTGTCCGACTCGCTCTCGCCCGACGCGACGGTCTCGCCGCTCTCCGCCGCCGTCTCCGAGCCGCCACCCGAGTCCGAGCACCCAGCCGCGCCGAGCAGCACGAATACCCAGCACCAACGCCTCACTTGCTCACCTCCACCATGATCTGCTGAGCGTCGTCCCAGCCCCGCTCCCGCGCGAGGGCGACCGGATAGGGCCGATGCAACAACACCGCGTCAACCACCGGGTCGACGCAGCTCGCCGCAAACACGTGGGTCGAGGTCCACTCTTGCTGAGGCAAGATCCGATTGTCCGAGACCACGTCGACGGCCCGGTGATGCGGGACCATCGTCATCCCGTTCTCGTCGGCGAGCACCCTCGCAAACCCAAACCCCGGCGCCCCAGCGACGGCGGCCGCGGCCAGCGGCTCGCCAGCCTCGAAGTACCCGTCGCGCCCGCGGTAGGCCACGTCCCCAACCGGCAGCGGCACGTCGAAGCTGACCTGATCCCCGTTGACGCTGATCACCCGCGACTGCCCGACCACCCGCAGCCGCGGCAGGCCCTTTTGGGTCACGTCGAAGCTGCCGTCGCCAAACGGACCAAAGCCTTCGTAGTCGACCCAACCGTCCTCCGTCACCACGCGCACGACGTCGCCGATCGCCGCGCCCGGCCACACCGACCAGTCTTCGGGGCCCGGCTTGCGATCCAGCCACCCACCGAACTCCGGGATCACGTCACCGTCGATCGCCGTCAGCACCTCGCCGTCGCAGCGGGCCTGCACGAACAACACGAGCGAGCGCAGCGGCTCACCGGTCGGGATCGCGTGGCCAGCCCCGGCGTTGCGCACGGTGATCTGTGTGGTCAGGGTGCCGTCGGCGACCGCCTTATCAATGAAGATCGCAGCGGCCAATTGCAGCATCCCCGAAGCGGGCGTCCGCGGCCCGACCCAGGTGTGCTCGCGCGTGGCCCCCGGCGGCCGCAACCACCCCAGCGCCACGCCCTGCATCGGCAGCTTGTCGGCGGTCAGATCAGCGCCGTTGCCCAGCGTGGGATCGGCCGGCATGTGGCAGCTCGAGCACGGCGCGATCTCGAAGAACGGACCCGCGCGCCACTCTTCGTAGGTGCTGTGGGCCGGAAACACCCCGTCGGGCCAGCGCGCCAGATCCAGGCTGGCGCCGGGCACCAACGCCGCTTGATCATGCTGATGGCACCCCGAGCAGAATTCGGCGGTCAAGAAGTGCTGGCGTGGCGAGGCGCCCATCCGCGGGTTGGGAACGTCGGCGTAGGGCCCAAACGCGAGGGGCTTCCAGGGGCCCACGCTCGGGCTCGGCGACGGCTCGACCGGACGATGCAGGCGCAGCCGACCCGCGACCCCAGCGGGGCCATCGAGGTCGATCGACTCGACCTTGTGGCACAGGTCGCAGTGAACCCCACCCTCGAAGCTGGCCCCGATCGCGTCGTGCAGATCCCGACCACCGACCACCCCGTCGATCGCGGGAGCGTGACAGTCCGCGCACGCGCCAAAGCTGGTTGCGACGCCATCGCACGCGGCAAGATCACCGCACGCCTCGTTGAGATCCGGCAGCGCCCCGGTCCCGATGTAGCAGCGCGGCGCGAGCTGGTCCGAGCCCGGGACCACGCCAACCCACCACTGCCCGCCGGCCGCCTCGCACGTGGCCTGGTCGGCCAGCGCGGTCGCAACCCCGGCGTAGATGTCCTGCACGACCGGGTTGCTGGCGCTGCGCCGATGTGGGGATCCAAACCACTGGTCCTTGAAGGCCTGGTGACAGTGCCCGCACTCCGCGGTGGTGCCCGGGTTCTCGGGCACGCCCGCCGGGTTGAACTCGTACGCTTCGTTGTCGCCGGGCTCGATGCTCTCGAGCTCGAACACGATCTCGCTGGCGTCGTTGACGAGGATCTCGCTGGCCTTGGTGCGCGCGCGCTCGTCGGAGGCCATCAGCACCAGCGCGCCCTGGATCGTGGTGTCGATCAACGCGAGCGCGCGGCCGTCGGCGTCGGTGTGCACGACGACCCCGGTGCCACCTTGGATCACGATCGCGCCCTGGAGCGGGACCCCGTCGAGCAAAACCAGCACCGATCGCTCGATCTGCTCGGGGATCGGCTCGGCCTCGTCGGTGCCGCTGTCGCTCTCACTCTCGCTGGTCGAGGTGGCCGTGGCGAAGGTCTCGGATCCAGCGCTCTCGCTGCCGCTGTCCGTGCTGGTGCTGGTCTGCGCGACCGGCCCGTCGTCGGCGCACGCGAGCCCGAGCAACCCAAGCGCCGTCGCTGCCGAGCGTGGAGACCAACCCATGGCCCTGAGTCTACACGCTGCGTTCAGCCCAGCGCGGCCACGGCCTGAGCGAACACCTCACCGCGGTGCACGAAGCTCAAGAACATGTCCCAGCTCGCGCACGCGGGCGACAGCAACACCGCGTCGCCGCGCCTGGCCATGTCGCTGGCGAGTCGCACGGCCTCATGCATGTCTCGCGCGTGCGCGGTGGGGACCACACCTTCGGCCATGGTCAAGAACGACTCGGCGCTCTCGCCGATCGCCACCACGCCGGCGCCCTGCCGCGCCACGATCTCGCGCAGCGCGGTGATGTCGTCGCCCTGCTTGGCCCGACCGCCGCAGATCAACACGAAGCGCCGCTCGAACCCGTCGAGCCCCGCGAGCACCGAAGCCACGTTGGTCGCCTTGGAGTCGTCGATGTAGGTCACCCCGCCGTGCTCGGCGATCGGGTTCATGCGATGCGGCAGGGCCCGGAACTCGGCCAGCGCCTGCTCGCAGGCCTCGCGGGTGATCCCCAGGTGCCGGGCAGCGGCCAGCGCGAACAGAGCGTTGACGGCGTTGTGCCGACCGGCCAGGGGCACCAGCTCGCGCCGGTAGAACTCGCCAACCCGCAGCTCGAGCGCGCCGTCGTGCTCGGCCAGGCGCGGGGGCTCGGGCCCGTCGACGATGCGACACTCGACGATCGCCGGGACCCGCTCGCGCATCGCGGGCGTGAACGGATCTTTGGCCGAGAGCAGCGCCAGCGAGTGCGGGCCCAGGCCGTCGAAGATCCGGGCCTTGGTGTGGGCGTAGTCGTCGATCGAGGCGTAGCGATCGAGGTGATCGGCGCTGACGTTGAGGACCATGGCGACCGCGGTCGCGGGCGCCTCGGGTGACACACGCACGGTCTCGAGCTGGTAGCTCGAGCACTCCAGCACCAGCGCGCCGGGCCGCGTCCGCCGACCCTCGGCGACCGCCAACAGCAGCTCACACAGGGGGATCCCGAGGTTGCCGCCCACGAAGGGATCGAGCCCGCCAGCGGCGAGCATCGCCCCGGTCAGCGCGGTCACGGTGCTCTTGCCGTTGGTCCCGGTGATCAGCAGCGTGGGTAGCTCGCCGCCGCCCTCCCACTCGCTGGCGATCAACTTCAGCGCCAGGCTCAGCTCACCGTGGACCTCGGCCTCGGGCACCAACTTGAGGTGGCGCTCGCGCCACGGCCCCGGCGGAACCCCCGGCGACAGCACCAGCAGATCGAGGCCGTCGAACGCCTCGTCGGGCGCCAGCTCGCGGCCGAGGTAGCGGGTGCAGTCAGCCAAGCGAGCGGGCAAGCCCTCGAGCGACGTCCGCCGATCGAACAGCCGAACCTCGCAGCCGCGGGCATGCAGCAGCTCGGCAGCCGCCACACCACTTTGCCCGCACCCAATGACCAGCGCGCAACGAAATTTCACAGCCTGCTCCACGGCGATCGCGGCGGAGTCATATCAGGTTTCCGCGGCGCGTTCACCGGAGCTTCAAGGTCGCCAGCGCGACCAGGGCCAGGGCGAAGCTGATGATCCAGAACCGGACGATCACCTTGGGCTCGGCCCAGCCCTTGAGCTCGAAGTGGTGGTGGATCGGCGCCATCTTGAACACCCGCTTGCCGGTCAGCTTGAAGCTCGCGACCTGCACGATCACCGAGACGGTCTCGAGCACGAAGATCCCGCCGACGATCAGCAGGGTGAACTCGTTCTTCGAGGCCACCGCCAGGAACCCGAGCCCGGCGCCGAGCGGCAGCGAGCCGACGTCGCCCATGAACACGCTGGCCGGGTAGGTGTTGTACCAGAGGAACCCGACCCCGGCTCCGCACATGGCCCCGCAGTAGATCGACAGCTCGCCTACCCCAGGGATGTGCGGGATGTTGAGGTAGCGGGCGATGTCGAAGCCCGCGAGCAGGGTCCCGGCCGCGTAGGTCAGCGCGAGGAAGGTCCCCGCCGAGATGATCGTGGGTCCGATCGCCAGACCATCGAGGCCGTCGGTCAGGTTGACCGCGTTGCTGGCCCCGACGATCACGATCACCGAGAACACCCAGTACAGCCACGGTGGCAGCGAGATCTGGGCCGAGTAGAAGTCGCTCAGCGGCAGCGCGAGCCGATAGCGGATCGCGTCGGGCATGATGTCGCCGCCGTACAGATACGCGACGACCCCCGTCGCGACCACGAACTGGCCGAGGAATTTCCAGCGACTCCCGAGCCCGCCCGAGTTCTTCTTGCGGATCTTCAAGAAGTCATCGAGGAAGCCGATCACGCCGAACCCGGCCGTGACCAGGGTCGCCAGCAGCACGAAGGGGTTGCCGAGGTCCGACCAGGCCACCGTCGGCAGGATCACCGCGAAGATGATCAGCGAGCCGCCCATGGTCGGGGTCCCGCGCTTGGCGAGGTGCGACTCGGGCCCGTCGTCGCGGACCACCTGCCCGAGCTGGATCCGCTGCAGCGTGCGGATGAACCACGGGTACAGCAGCAGCGTCAGCAGCAGACCGGTCAAGGTCGCGAGCAGGATCCTCGTCGAGGTGTAACGCAGGACGTTCAGGCCGGAGAGCCACCCGGCCTGGTCGTGCAATCCGTATAGGAGGTGGTAGAGCACGGTTCTTCGCTACGCTTGGCACAGCTTCGTGGCCGGGCGCAAGAATCTGGCGCTGTGCGCGGGTTGATGTGGGGTCACGTCGCAGGTGCGCCCGACACTGGCTGGGCAGGGACGCGCGGGTCGATCTTGCCATTCCGCGCGCTTCGCCGGGAACCGCGAGCGCCGCGAAATGCCGAATTTCGTCGTTGGCGCTGTCCCCGGTCGGCGAGATCTCCACAACCTGATGATCATCACCCGAACCACAGGCGTTTGGGCGCTCACGTGCTTGCAGCTCAGGAAGTGGATCGGAGAGACTCCCGCCGGTGCGAACCCTCGTCACTGGCGCAGGAGGTCAGGTTGGACTCGACTTGATCCGAGCTCTCTTGCAGCAAGGCGACAAGGTCCACGCGACCGATGTTGGCCCGCGCCCGGAGGCGGCCGCAGATCTTCCGGCGGACCTGCCGTGGCACCAGCTCGACGTGACCGACCCGGAGCAGCTCTACACCTGCTTCGACCGGCTGCAGCCCGAGCGGGTGTTCCACCTCGCGGCGATCCTGTCGGCCCGCGGTGAGGTCGACCCAGGGCTGACCTACCGCGTCAACCAGACGGGCACCTACAACGTGCTCGAGGCCTGCCGGCTGACCGACGTGCGCCAGCTGATGTTCACCAGCACGATCGCCGTGTTTGGTCCGGGCTTGCCCGAGACCGTGGGCGACGACGAGGCCCTCCACCCCACGACCATGTACGGGGTCACCAAGGCCGCGAGCGAGCTGCTCGGCGAGTACTACAACGCCCGGTTTGATCTCGACGTGCGCGGGGTTCGGTTCCCCGGGTTGATCTCGGCCTCGATCCCCGGCGGCGGCAGCAGCGACTACGTGGTGTTCATGTACATCGACGGGGTCCGCAAGGGTGCGTACGAGGCGTTTTGTCGGCCTGACACCCGGATCCCGCTGATGTACATGCCCGATGGCGTGCGCGCGCTGCTCGAGCTGTCGGCGGCCCCGCGAGACCAGCTCTCGCGCTGCATCTACAACATCGCCGCGTTCTCGCCGACCGCTCAGGAGATCGCGACCGAGGTCGCGGGCGCGCTGCCGAAGGGCGCGGATTTTTCGTTCGTGTCCGATCCGGCGCGGCAGAAGATCCTGGATTCGTGGCCGTCGGTGCTCGACGATCGCAACGCTCGCGCCGACTGGGGGTGGGCGCCCCGCTACGACTTGCCGGCGATGACCCAGCAGCTGTTGCCGGAGATCCGTTCGTTGCTCGAGACGCGCGCGGACGCCCTGGATCACTGAGCCCACTGGTGAATTTGGGCTCATGCGTGTGTTGCTGACGCTCGGCTTGCTCGGCTCGCCCGCGCAGTCGATCGAGCAGGTCCCGACCCCGCAGGCCCAGGTCGAAGGCCCGCAGGCCCAGGGCGAAGTCCCTCGCGTCCAGGGCGAGCCGGTCCCGATGGTCGTGCCGCCGCCGACCTCCAGCCTGCCCGACATTCGGTTTCGCCTCGATGCGGACCTGCCCGTGCTGGTCGGCTTCACCGCGCTGTTTGGGGTCACGGAGGCCATGAAGCCCGTGATCGCACCGAAGGCATGCGACTGGTGTGCGCCGGGCCCGGTCGCGCGCAGCGTTCGAGCCGGGCTGCGCTGGCAGGACCCCAAGCCGGCCGCGCTGACCTCGGACATCGTGGCCTACGGCGTGATCCCAGCGTTCGCGCTGACCGTGACGATGGTCGGCGTCGGGACCGAGGGCGAGTGGCGCAAGCTCCACGAGGACCTGATCGTCGCGCTCGAGGCCGTCGCCGTGTCCGCGGCGCTGACCAACATCGTCAAGTACTCGACCGGGCGCCAGCGCCCCTACTCGCTGTTCGCCGACGAGCCGATCGGGTTCGCCGATGACCCCGACCAGCACTTGAGCTTTCCGTCTGGTCACACCGCGCTGGCGTTCAGCATTGCGACGAGCTTTGCGACGGTGGCGACGCTGCGTCGGCGCAAGCTCGCGCCCGTGCTGTGGGGCGTCGGCCTGCCGATGGCGGCGTTCGTCGGCTACCTGCGCATGGCCGGCGACCGCCACTGGTTTGGCGACGTGCTCGCGGGCGCGGGGCTCGGGACCGTGGTCGGTGTCGGGCTGCCGTGGTTGCTGCATCACCCGCGCACGGGCGTGATGCCGCGGCTCGAGGCCAAGCGCGGGCGGGCCTCGCTGACGATCCTGCCAACTGGCACCGGGCTGAGCATCGCGGGCCGGATCTGATCGCTACCAGCCGCCCAGCTTGGCCAGCTCCTCGCCGGTCTCGAGCGACAGCGCGCGCATGCTCTGCCCGTAGGTCACGATCACGAGCGTGTCACCCACGACCATCCCCTCGACGTTCTCGTGGGCGTCGCCGCCCAGCCTGGTCTCCCACTTGGTCGAGCCGTCGGCCAGCGAGATCCGGCGGATCCTCGCCTCGCTGTCGCTCGAGGGCACGAAGCTGACGATCGCGTCGTCACCGATGATCTCGACCCGCGGCTGCGCAAACCCGCTCTCGACAGTCTCGAGGCTGCCCGGCTTGGTCAGCTGCACGCGCCACAGCTCGGCCTTGGTGTCGCGCGCGTAGCCCAGAAAGTAGGGGATCTGGGTGCCCTTGTCGCGAGTCACGAACGCGATCCCGTGCGGGTTGGCGCAGCGCTTGGCGTCGTCGTCGTGGCGACGGCCGCGGGCGATCGGCAGATCTTGCTCGGGGCAGAACGCCTGCTGGACCCGCAGATCCTGGAACTGGTTGTGTTTGAGATCCAGCTGGCGCAGCTCGGGGATCAGATCGTAGCCCGCGTCGTCGCGCAGGACCTTCGCGGTTGCGGGGGGCTCGGGCTGACCGGGGCTGAGCTTGCCCTCGGCGAGCGTGACCTGTGAGGCCGCGTCGTCGATCGTCGCGACCCACAGGTGGTCGCCGTCGACCGCAATCGCCTCGAGCTTGTCGGGCATGCTGGCCAGCCAGCGATCGGTCCCGGTCGCGGCGTCGTAGGCGTGGAGCGTGGCGCCCAGCCCAAACAGCACGAGCTTGCTGCCGGGCTCGAAGTACAGCGTGGGGCTGGGCAGCTCGGACATGCGGCCGAGATCGACCTCCCACAGGGTCTTCCAGTCGCTGCCCGACATCGCGGTCAACACCAGCTGCTGCGACCCGGACTCGCTGATCGTGCCGATCAGGTCGTCGACCCCGTCGCCGTTGACGTCCGCGACGAACGGGCGCCCGTTCTTCCACATGTACTTGCGCGCGTTGGCACTCGCGGTGGCGTTGCCGATCCCGACCTTGACCTGGTCGATCACCGCGCTGGCGCTCTGAAACACCGTGTAGGCCACGATGGCACCGATCACCAAGGGCACGAAGGTGACCAGCAACACGATGATCAGCACGGCCTTGCCCCCCCCACTGCTGCCGGTGTTGACCGTGTTGACCTGGATCGGCGGCGGCGAGTAGTGCATCTGCGGCTGCGGCCGCGGTGGCGGTGCCGGCTGTTGGTGGACCGTCTGCTTGATCTGGTTGGTGGTCCCGCAGTAGCCACACGCGATCATGCGCACGTCGTCGGTCGCGTCGAGGTTGGCACCGCAGCCTTGGCAGACGAGTTTGACGATCGCCATAGGGCCGCGAGTATAGCGCGTGGTCTCGGGTTCCCGATACACACGCCCCACGATGGGCTGTGCGCCGAAACAGCGCGAGGCCGGGGGGCAAGCTGCCCCCCGGCCTCGCGGCGAAGTCCTGAAGAAACGGTCACAGCCGCTTGCTGGCTTCGACCTGCGCGCGGCGGGTCGGGATCTTCAGCAGGCGCGTGGGGTTGTCGCTCTCCTCGGTCATCCGGCGGATCTCGGCGGCAGCCGGAAGCACGGCGACACAGATGCAGATGACGACAGCGGCGATGGTGATGAACATGATGTTAGTGGCTTTCTCGCGGACAGCGGGGCCCGCGTGGGTGCGACGCTCGAGGTCGCTGTGCGCCGAATCTTCGGCATAAATCCGCTCGCGCAAGTGGTCGCGTTTGTGAGGCGAGCGGGATGGCAACTGTTGTCGGCCCGGCGTCTGGCCAGCGCCGAACGAGCTCACGCCGTCCGCCGCATTCGCACCACGGCCCGCTCGTCGTGCGACGCGCTGGCCCTGACGGCGTCGGTGATCGCCACCACCACGGTCCCAGCCGGCTTGTCGGTCTCGAGCGCTCGGTGGGCGTCGACGATCCGCGCGAACGGATAGGCTGGCGTGACCACTGGCCAGATCACCCCGGCCGCGAGCAGCTCCGCCACATCGTGCGTCAACTCCTGAGTGCCGATCGCGACGGACGACGAGACCTTGCGCCCGCCCAGCACCGCGGTCGCCAGCATCTGAAACATGACCAACAAGTTCAGATAGACCGTGACGTAGCGGCCATTCGGGGTCAGCGAGCGCCGCGAAGCACGGAAGCGATCGCCCGCGTTCGTGTCGAAGATGACATCGTAGGTCTGTCCGTTTTGTAGGTAGTCCGAGGCTGCATGGTCGATGACCTCGTGGGCACCGAGCTCGGTGACCATGGCCACGTTGCGACCGCTGCACACACCCGTGACGTGCGCGCCGAGGTGTCGGGCGATCTGCACGGCGAACCGACCGACCCCGCCAGAGGCACCGATGATCAGGACCCGCTCGCCGGGCTGCACGCGGGCCACGTCGCGCAGGAACATGAGGGCCGTCACCGCGCCGTAGGGGACCGCGGCCGCCTCGGCGTACTCGACCCCTGCCGGGATCTTGGCGACCGGCCCTTGCTCCGCCACCGCGAGGTACTCGGCCTGGGCGCTGTGGTCACAGCCGCCGAACACATCGTCGCCGACCGCGAACCGAGTCACGCCCTCGCCCACCGCCACGACCCGGCCTGCGAAATTGGTCCCGGGGATCGGGTACTTGGGCCGGCGCAGGCCGAACATCAGCCGGCCGACTACCTTCGTGAGTCCCGGGAAGTCCGCCGCGCGCAGTCGGCGATCTCCCTGGGTCACGGGGCTCGCGTGGACCTGGACGAGGATCTGGCCAGGCCCGGCGACGGGCTGCGCGACTTGCTCGATCCGAAGGACGTGGGGGGCGCCAAACTGGGTGTGGACTGCGGCTTTCATGCGATTCTCCTGCTTCCTTGGGGTTTGGGAGGCCACCTCGACCGCCCTCGCCGATATGTATATCCATGCGTCTGCGTCTGGAAAACCGCCAAAATCGCAGGTGTGGTATGCATTTGCGTATGGACTGGCGCTCTGTCAGCTTTGATTGGAACCGCGCCCGCGCGTTTCTCGTGACCGCCGAAGAAGGCTCGTTCTCCGCGGCCGGCCGCGCGCTGAACATGTCGCAGCCGACGATCGGCCGGCAGGTCAGCGCGCTCGAGCAGGAGCTCGACGTGATCTTGTTTGAGCGTGTGGGGAACGCCCTCGCGCTGACACCAACCGGGATCGATCTCGTCGAGCACGTGCGGGCGATGGGTGAAGCGGCGACGCGGGTGTCGCTGACCGCCGCCGGGCAGTCGCTCTCGCTCGACGGCACCGTGTGTATATCGGCCAGCCAGATCACCGCGACCCACACCTTGCCGCCGATCATCGCGGGGCTTCGCGCCAAGCACCCCGGGATCGAGGTCGAGATCGTGGCGACCAACGATCCGAGTGATCTGAGCCGCCGCGAGGCCGACATCGCGATCCGCAGCTTCCGCCCGACCCAGCCGGACCTGGTCGCGCGCAAGGTCAAAGACGGGTTCGCGCGGCTGTATGGCTCGCCGGCTTACCTCGAGAAGATCGGCAATCCCACGACCGCCGAGGCGCTGTCACAGGCGCAGTTTCTCGGGTTCGATCGCACGGACGCGCTCATGAACGGGCTCAACGCGCTCGGCCTGTCGCTGACCCCGAGCAGCTTCGCCGTGATCACCGACAACCAGCTCGTGCAGTGGGAGCTCACCAAGCAGGGGGTCGGGATCTCGATCATGATGGAAGAGGTCGGCGACGCCGAGCCGTGCGTGCGGCGGGCCCTGCCGGATTTTCCGCCGATCACAGTGCCGACGTGGCTCACGACCCACCGCGAGCTCAGCACCAGCCGGCGCTTGCGGGTGGTGTTCGATCTGCTGCTCGAGGGGCTCGGGGGCTGAGCGGCGTCGGTTGGCGGAGTCGGCTACCGAAGGCCCAGCGCGTGGGCGAGCCGGTCGTGGTCTTCGACGGTGCCCACGCTCACGCGCACGCACCCCGACAGCCCAGGCACGCGGCTCACATCCTTCACGCGCACGCCGGCCTCCTCGAGCTGCGTCACCAACCCGTGGGCCCGCGCGTCGGAGGGCAGCCGCAACAACACCAGGTTGCCGTGGGCCGGAAACAGCTCCGCGTCGGGCACCCGCCGCAGCAGCTCGACCAACCGCCCACGGTTGGCGATCGTCGTGGCGAGCAGGCTGGCCTGGACGTCGGCAAACCGAGTCAGCGCAGCCTCGGCCACCGCGATGCTCGTCTGCGAGACATTGTACGGATGCCGAACCTTGTTGAGCGCCAGCGCCAACTCCGGCGCGGCGATGCAGTAGCCCACGCGCAGCGCGGCCAGCCCGATCTTCGAGAGCGTCCCCATGTGGACCTGGTTGCTGGGCCCGGTCGGATCCCACAGCGAACAACCGGGCTCGTACGCGGCGTAGGCCTCGTCGATCACGAACACGGTCTCGGGAAATTCGCGGACCAACCCGTGGATCAGCTCGGCGTCCCACAGGCTCGAGGTCGGGTTGTTCGGCCGCGCCAGGAAGCACACCGCCGCGCCCGGCAGCGCCGCCCGCATGCCCGCCGCGTCGAGCTGCAGCGCGTCGTTCAGCGGCACCTCGCGCACGTCCACGCCAAACACCTGCGCCGAGTGGGCGTACATCACGAAGGTCGGTGTGGGGATCACCAGGTACCCGGCCCCAGGTGCGCCGGACAGCGCGGTCATCAAGCCCGAGATGATCTCGTCGCTGCCGTTGCCGAGCACGATCCGCTCGGGATCGCAGTCGTGCCGGGCTGCGAGCGCGCGTCGCAGGCTGCGGCCCGAGGTGTCCGGGTAGCGGTTGAGCTCGAGCTCGCGGACGATCTCGGCGAACGCCTCGCGGACCTCGAGCGGCCACGGCTCAGGGCACTCGTTGGCGTGCATGCGGCTCGGGGCGCTGGACGGCGGGACGTCGTAGACCTCGAGCGGGGCCAGGGTCGGTCGGAGGTGTCGCTGCCAGCTCATGTGTTGGTCTCCAGCCGTTGTTCGACGGCGCGGGCGTGGCCCTCGAGGCCCTCGGCGCGCGCCAGCACGGTGATCGCCTGGGCCTGCGCGCGCAGCTGATCAGCGGAGAGCTCGAGCACGCTGGTGTAGCGCACGAAGTCCCAGCAACCCAGCGGCGAAGAAAAGCGGGCCCCGCCGGCCGTCGGCAGCACGTGGCTGGGGCCGGCCGTGTAGTCGCCAGCGGCCTCGGGCGTCCACGCGCCCACGAAGATCGCTCCCGCGCGGCGGATCTTCGCGGCCATGTCCGCCGGAGCTTCGACGAGCAGCTCGAGGTGCTCGGGCGCGTAGGCGTCGGCCTGCGAGATCAGCTCTTCGCGCGTGGTCACGAGCACCGCCGCGCCTTGATCGCGCAGCGCCGCGCAGGCGATCTCGCGGCGCGGAAGCTGGCCGAGCTGTCGCTGTAGCGCCGCGTTCACGGCTTCGATCAGGGCCGGGTCGGTGGTCAGCAACACTGGCGAGGCCAGCACATCGTGCTCGGCCTGGCTGATCAGATCTGCGGCGACGAGCTCTGGGTTGGCGGTGTGATCCGCGACGACCAGGATCTCCGAGGGCCCGGCGATCGAGTCGATGTCGACGCGGCCAAACACCAGGCGCTTGGCCGCGGTCACGTAGGCGTTGCCGGGGCCGACGATCTTGTCCACGCGCGGGACCGTGGCGGTGCCAAACGCGACAGCGGCGATCGCCTGCGCGCCGCCGATCTGGAACACCCGATCGACCCCAGCCAACGCCGCCGCCGCGAGCACGACCTCGCTCGGGCGCGGGGTCAGCAGCACGACCTCGTCGACGCCCACGACCTTGGCCGGGATCGCGGCGTGCAACACCGAAGACGGATAGGCCGCCGTCCCGCCCGGTGCGTACACGGCCACCCGCGCGAGCGGGCCCACCCGACTGCGCAGGGTCTCGCCGGGCGTCTCGGTTCCGGTGCTGACCAGGGCTTGGTTTTGCAGCTCGTGGAACCGGCGAACTCGGGTTGCGGCCTGCTCGAGCGCGGCCCGGAGCGGGGGCTCGAGCGTGGTGAGTGCCTGCTCGCAGCGGGACCTGGGCAGCTCGAATTGGTTGGCTGACAGGGTGCGCTGCTCGAACCGGTGGGTGAGCTCGATGATCGCCGCGTCGCCGTGGACGCGGACCTGCTCGACGATCGCCCGCGCGGCCTGATCAGCCTCGCCGTCGAGCCCGAACGAGCGGGCGCACAGCTCACGCCAGCGGTCGCTCGCGCTTGGGGTTTTGGCGCGTAGATCGAGGACCGGCAGGCCCGTGAACGGCTCCGACATGCGGCCGGACCTTAGCACTCATCGGCGGTTGTGCGTGGCGCACGGGTGTGACCGTTGGCGAGCACTGGCGCGAGCGCGCTAGGCCGCTGCGCGCGCAGGCGAGCCCCATCGAGCCCGGGCTCGATGGGGCAGGCCCCAGATTTGTTGGTCGGTCAGCCTCTCCGCGCGTCAGCCCGGTCCGAACACCTCGACCTCGCTGAGCATCAGGCTGCCGGTGCCGAACAGCTGGATACGGACGAAGCGCCCTTCGACCCCGGCCATGGGGTAGGACTCGCCATCGGTGGCTGCGCCGTGCTCCGCCACGGACTTGACCATCTGGGAATCCTCGTCGAGCACGTCGATGTGGAAGGCGCCCCCGTAGGTGCCCCAGAGCTTCACCTCATTGATCACGCGCTGCGACTCGAGATCAACGAACCAATATGGAGCCGACGCGTGGGTCGATAGACTCGGCGTGTCGGTGTCCGTCGCGCCGTCCACAGCCCTCTCCGCTAAAAACAGTGGATGCGACTGGTGAGTGGGGCGCCCAAACGCCAAGTTGCGATCTGGCTCGCTTGTCCGGCGTACGGCGACAGCGCCAAAGTAAACCTTCGACATGCCCCAGGTATAGAGCGCGATCGCTCCGGTGCCGAATGGCGAGTCGTCGTCGTTGACGGATGTCACCTGGACGCCATTGAGGTACAGGCGGTGCATGTCGTGGTCTCGCGTGACCCGCAGTTGATGCCATTCGCCGAGGGCGAACGCCGGGGCAGCGACACGCGTGAGTTCGCTGGTGACCCCGTCCACGACCTTGACGATCCGCGCGTAGTTGCGTTCTTTGTCGAACTCCGCCCGGTAGTAGTTTTCGTCATCTTGCATCGAGTACATGACGCCCCACGTGTCATCGTCCGCCGGCCATACGGAGACCTCGACCGAGCCCTCGTGGATGTAGGTGTTGTGCGCCTCGATATACGCGCCGCGATGTGTCCCGTCGGGACTGAAGCCGTACGAGTTTCCTGTTTGTCGGACCTCGTTGTACGGTGTGACGTGCCATAGCGACGTGCCCGAGTTTTCCTGAGGCACCTTTCGCGTCCATTGATCGGGGTCGAGGTTGTCCACGTTGGGATCGTCGGGCCAGCCACCGCCTTCCCATCGCTCGTCGTAGGCCAGCGTCCCGTCTCGCGGTGGGTTGACGCGGCCAAAGTCCACTTGCACCTGCAACGAACGGACATGGGTCTTCACCTTCGTCTCGGGCTCCCAATATGAATCGAATGGCCCGTTGTCTTTTTCGCTTGTCCAGGTGTTGCGCAGCGTCTGCGCGTACTGGAATTGGGTCGGAATGATCCCTTGGAACGCCGCGTCGACCCAGTACATGGTCTCGAACCCGGGAACGAAAGTCGACGTCGCCAGGGCAGGGAGCGCGTGGATTGCGTCCTCATCGGAGCCGACGAGGTCTTGCCACTCGTTGTAGGGACCCCCGCTGGAGGCCGTCATGTAGAATGACCATTGGGAAGAGCGGTCGCTCGTATCATCCCTGATCGAGAAGTCCTTCAGCTGCAGCGTCGTCGACGTTGTCTGGGATGTGTTATAGGAGAGCGACGGTGGATTGGTCAAATTGACGATGAAGTCCTTGTTGATGGAGGTGGTGTACGAGGAGGCCTGGTTGTCGGTGAGGGGGGCGTGCGCATCTGCATGGAGGGCTCCATGCAGCGGTCGCACCAATACGTCGACCTTATCCTGGAAATAGCCGCGGTCGGTCGCGTTGTTCCACTTCAGCTGGCCGGGGTGCACACCCGAGCCGGTTGGCCGTACGCGCAGGTATTTCTTGTTGGCGGTCGTGTACAGATCCACCGAGAAATTGACGTCCATCGTCGCGGTCTGGCCGTCGTACGGGCTCCAGTTGCTCTCGGGATCCACGACGTCGTAGTGGGCGTGGCTGCCAGCCGGCAAGTCCGACGCTTGCTCGAGCTGCTGCGGTGTCTGCTCGGTGGTGAGGTCGAGCTGGTCGAGCTGGTCGAGGATCAGCTCGCTGACCTGCTCGGGCGAAGCGATGGTGTGTGCGGCTGCGAGCGGAGCGTGGGAACCGAGCCGTTCGGATCGCTCGCTGGGCTCGCTGTCCGTGCGCTCCGCGTCACCGACTCCCTCGATGAGTTCGCCACGCAGACCATACGCCGTCAGCCGATATCCGGGGGTCGGCGCCAGACTCTCGGCCACGACTGTTTCCGCGTCGATCCCAAACCCGATCGCGCGGGCCATGGCACCGGCGTCGTGCGCACGATCGAACACGATAGGCACCCGGGCCGCATGGGCGGCCGCGAACACGGGCTCCCACGCGTCGAGCTGCTCGAGCGTGGCGTGGCCCAGATCCACCGTCACCGCGCGGCTGCTCGCCACGGCCCGCGCCAGTCGCTGGGGATCGATGCTCCGGCCGTCCACGGCCTGCACCGTGCGGGCGAGCGCGCTCAGGATCGGCGCCTCGGCGTCAGCTGCATTGAGCGCGAGCAAAAAATCGCCGTCGGGCGTGAATTCGGCCGGGCGCACGGGATCGGCGAGCAGCAGCGAGGCGTCGGGATCGCCATCGTCGCCGAGCGCGGCGGCGTCGATCGGCTCGATCGGCTCGTCGTCGTCACAGGCGCTCAGCGCCGACAGGGTGAGGGGCAGCGCCAAGGCGAGGCGCAGGCGTGAGGGCACGCGAACGAGGACAGTGTGGTTGGTGGGCTTCATGATGATGCTTGCAATCCCATTGGTTGTAGGTGCGGCGCGACCGACCCGACGACGTGGGGGCCAGCGCGTCCGCTTGCGAGCGTTGTCGTGGCGGTCGCCCGGCGGATAACAATTTTCAAAAAAACCTTCGTGCGCTCGCTCAGCTGTGCGCGACCGCCACGACTGAACCAATCCGCTCGAGCGGCGTCGCTCGTCTTGGTGTCGCGTCGAGCGAGCGGTGGGCCTGCGCTCGGTCGAGGACGCGCAGCTCGGCGCTCGACTGTTGCACGGGCGCCCTCGTAGTCGCAGACGACGAGGGCGCTCCCCGCCGATGGTACGGTAGTCAGCCTTCACGCAGCGGGATACTCTGCCTCGACGATGACCGCGGACTCGGAGCTACTCACGGCTTGGCGCGCGGGCGATCAAACCGCGGGGATCGAGCTGTTCGATCGCTATTACCCGAACGTCTCACGCTTCTTTCGCAGCAAGACCCGCGATGGCTGGGCGGATCTCGTGCAGTCGACCTTCCTGGCCTGCGCGGCCGGCAAGGACCGGTTCCGCGGCGAGACTGGATTTCGTCAGTACCTGTTCTCGATCGCGTACAAACAGTTGATCTCGCACTATCGTCGGCGCTCGCGGGACCACGCGAAGATCGATTTCTCCGAGTTCAGCGCCGTTGACCTCGACCCGTCGCCGAGCGCGGTGACGGCCGAGCGCCAGGAGTTGCAGCTGATGCTCCGGGCGCTGCGGCACATCCCGCTCGACGCCCAGATCATCTTGGAGCTGCACTACTGGGAGCACATGTCGACCCACGAGTGCGCGCTCACCCTCGAGCTCCCGCACAGCACCGCCAAGTGGCGACTGCGACGGGCGCGTGAGCTGGTCAAACAAAAAATGCAGACGCTCGCGGAGTCGCCAGAGTTGGCCACGAGCACGATCGACGGGTTCGATCGCTGGGCTGCAGCGCTGCGTGATGAGATCCTCACGGAGCCATGAGATGGGACGGGTCGGGGTGTGCGGACAGCCAAGCTTCGACCTGGGTTTGGGCAAGCCCGAACCCGGGCCCAAGCTCGCGGTAGTCCGCGCCCGCGCGCTCGGCCAGCGCCCGCGCTCGCGGCTTTTCGCCGCTGTGCCATAGCGCCTGGGCGAGACCGAAGCGCGTCACGGCCAGCTCGTCGGGCAGCGCGTCGGCGGCTTCGCGCCACGCGAGCGATCGCTCGAGACGCTCCCGCGCCGACGCCCAACGCTGGTCACCGAGATCGACGAGGCCGAGGCCGGTCTCGGCGTACACGACGACGGGACCATCGGGGTCGACGGCGCGCCAGACCGCGGCGGCGGCCTCGTACTCGGCTCGCGCGGCCGCGGTGTCACCGAGGTGGAGCAGCGCGTCGGCCAGGCTCAGTCGAATCATCGCAACCTCGATGTCGGGGCTGCCCGCTCGCGTGGCAGCTTCGACGAGCGGCCCGAGCTGGTCTCGTGCCTCGGCGTGCCGGCCCAGACGATCGAGCAAGACGGCCGCGCTGTTTGCGACGCTGACGCCAACTTGCTGCTGGTCTTCCGGCAGCAGCGCGACCAGCTCGGCGACGTCGCGCAGGGCTGCGAGCGCCCCCTCGAGGTCACCCGCAGACTCCATCGCCAAGGCCCGACTCTGGAGGATCCAGACCCGTTCGGGGCGCACGTCGCCATACAGCGCACGGACCAGCGCCTCTGCGCGATCGAGGGTGACGAGCGCGGCCTGGGGGTCGTCGGTGCTCTGCAGGTGGCCGAGCATCGAGAGGATGCCGGTCTGGGACGGGTGCATCGGTCCGAGGTGCCGATCCTGGATGGCGAGGAGCTCACGCATGGCGGCCGCCTGCTCGTCGCGTCGGCCCAGGAGCGCAGCCACGCCAGCGAGTTCCATGTACAGGGAGAGGCGCGCCGACCAGTCGAGCTCGTCGAGCCCCTGCGCGCGCTCGGACGCTCGCTGCAGTGTCGCCCAGGCGTCCGCTGGCGCCCCTTCGCGCTGTTGCTTGTCTGCGAGGGCGACCGCGACCGCGACCTCGACCGCGAGTTGCTCGTCGCTGCGCGCGGCGAGTGACTGCGCGAGCTGGGCGTGGAACTCGAACAGCGGAGCCCCAGCCGGGGTTTGGGCGCCGTCTTTGGCGATCTGCACGGCCAACCACATCGCGTGGGTGTCCTCGCCAGCCGAGATCGCGGCGCCCAGTGCCCGTCGGTAGTGCCCGATAGCGAGGTCCCAGTCGCCGTCGGCCGCCGCGAGGTGACCTCGCAGGTGAGAGAACGAGCGCAGGACCGGCGCCGCGCCGCTCGCCTCCACCGCCGGCTCGAGCGCGTCGAGCTGCTCGCGGACGTGGGCGTAGCGCCCGGCCTCGAACTCGACATGGAGGCTGACCAGGGCCAGGCGCAGGCGCTCGACCTCGACCGCGAGCGCGGGGTCGTCTGGCGCGCGGTAGGTCGAACCGAGCACCTCGAGCTCGGTGCAGCGCGAGACTGGCGGGAGCGCGTCGACCAGCGTCACCGCGTGTGTCAGGGCCTCGGGCTCGCCCGTTGCCAGGACCGTGACCGCGGCTTCGAGCGCGGTGCGGGACTCGGTCAGGCACCGCATCGCCTGGTCATGCAGGGTGTCGGACTGCTCGTGGCGAGCGTGGGCCTGGCAAGTGTCGCGGTAGGTGCTGACCCACGCGCTCGCGTAAGCATCTAGTGAGGGCCCCACGCGCGGCCAAACGTCTGCGGCGAACGACAGCTCCGAGCTGGTCAAATTTCGTTCGAGCCCGACCCGACGGGCGTCGTCCCAGACCCCTGCGAGGCGCTGCTCGGCTGCGGCGCAGGGGTCCTCGGGGGCGTGCTCGGGTGGGACCGATCGCGCCGCGGCGACGAGATATCCCGCAGCACCGACCGCGGCGAGGGCCAGCACCCCGGCGAGGAACCGTCGACGCCGACGCTGGGGATCGCGGGACAGGCGATCGATGATCGCCGCCATCGAGGGCCAGCGCTGATCCGCAGCGGTCGCCAATCCACGCGTGAGCACCTCGTCGACCCAACGCGGGACCTTGCGCCTGAGCGACGGCGACACGAGCGTGCCCGCCTCGAAGGCCTGCTCGAGCGCGGCGATCGTGTCGCCTGGGTACGGACGCGCGCCGTAGAGGGCCTCCCACAACGCGACGCAGAACGAGAACTGATCGCTGCGAGCGTCGACGAGCGCGCCGTTAAATTGCTCGGGGGACATGTAGGCCGGGGTCCCGATCCGCTGGCCAGTCTGCGTGTGCACCTCGACGGGGAGCTGGTGGGCGCGGGCGCTCACCGGCGGGCGGGGCTCGACCACGTCGTTGCGCGCGAGCCCAAAGTCGGCGACCCGGACCCGCCCGTCATCGCCAACCAACACGTTCGACGGCTTGAAGTCACGATGGATGATCCCAGCCGCGTGGGCGGCGATCAGGCCCCGGCCGGCCTGAATGAACAGCTCGAGCAGCGCGCGCCAGTCTGGCGACTCGTCGATCAACCAGCGCGCCAGCGTGCGCCCTTCGACGTACTCCATGGCGACGAAGAAGTGGCCTTCGTGCTCTCCGAACTCGTGGACCCCGACCACGTTCGGGTGATTGAGCTGGGCCATGATCTTCGCTTCGCGGTGAAGGCGGGCGCGAATCCGTGGATCGTTTGAGCTGCCCGCGACCAGCAGCTTGACGGCGACCTGGCGGTCGAGCGTCTCGTCATGAGCGAGGTAGACGATCCCCATGCCCCCGGCCCCGAGCATGCGCACGATCACGAACCGACCAATTCGCGGAGGGAGGGCTGCGTCGGGGAACAACGCCGCCCGAATCATCGCGCGCACGCCGGGCTCCTCGGTCGTCTGCGCGCCGGGCATCGACGCCATCAAGCGAGAGACTTCACGGCCCCCCTCGCGGTCGGTGTTCGGAGCAGCGCCGTGCTTCGGCGAGGTGCTCTCGCGGATCGAGCTGTCCTGGGTCATGCTGTCACGTCGGAGCGCGTCCGTGGAGCGCCGCGAACGGGCGCGTCATGGGTTCATGGTAGCAGCTCGCGGGTGCCGCACGAGCAGTCAACCGAGGCAGCCTTGCCACCGTGATCGACAGATGCTGCAGCGCGGCGTGTGGACTACTCGGCCGGCGGGGGCTCGCTTTGCAGAACTCATGCGTGAGCCAGCGAGACGGTATGAGGGCGACGACGCCCGATACGTTCAACACCTCGACGCGCTGGCGGGAGACCGTCGCCGACGGGCGACGGCGATCGTGTACCTCAACCCCGATTGGGTCCCCGCGGTTGGTGGGTGCCTGCGGATCCACCCGCGCTCGGGCTGCCAAGATGTGGAGCCGCGGCCAAGGAGCCCGGTCACTCGGGAAGCCGCAGGTCGAGCAGCGCGTCGATCGTGGCCTGCGAGACGCTGCCCGGTAAATTGGGCAGCAGCGCATCGATCCCGCTGGGGATCGACTCCGGGTGCACGAGCACGAGCTGCACCGTACGTGTCGCAACGTCGAGGTGAATCAGGAAATAGCGATAGCCCGCGCTCGGGCGAATGAACGCGGCACCCGGCCCGCCGTCGGGGTTGGCGAGCGCGCCCGCGGCTGCCTCTGCGAGTGTGTCCTTGTCGATCAGGTCGACGTCGGCCGCGAGTGTAGAAATATCGCAGATTGATCCACACGGACCCTCGCCGACGTAGCCGGCGTAGCCAAAGAAATTTGTGCTGAAAATGTCGAGGTTGCGATATTCGTTGTTGTCGTTGACGACCTCGAATACGTTGAACTGCCCGCAGCCGTCGCCAAGCCACCACTCGTCCGGGTTCTTGGAATAACAATGACAACCGGAAAACGCGCCCGCGCGGACCAGCTCGCCAAGGCTGAGACCCAACCACGGCGCGTCGTACCAATTGCCGTCGGTGCCGTCGGAGCACGGCGTGCCGACGGCGCCATCACTGGTGTGGGGCATCGTTGCGAGCAGCACAATCAGCTTCGACCCCGACCAGCCATCGTAGCGCGGATCGGGCGACTCGGGACAAAATGGGCTGCTTCCCTCGCCGCACGCAAACACACGATCCGTCGAGACGTCGACCAGACACTCGGTCCCGACCGCGCCGTCAAACCCGGCGGACTCGGTGTTGTTGCCACGAAACGCGATGCCCTGTGGGCTCGAGGGGGTCCGTGAATCCCAGGCCGAGACCAGGTCCCACGTATTGTCATCACCGCCACCGGCCGGCTGATAGACCGCGAGCTGCTTGGCGAGCAATGGACCGCGCAGCGTCAAGATCAGGTCTTCCGACCATGGCGTGAGCGCGTCGGCGGCCACGTCGTGGTGAGCGAGACAGCACCCGTCGGCCTCGAACGCGTCGCAGGGGCCAAGCGCGGGATCGCGGCGGCTCGGATACCAGCCCGCCGCGCCAATGCTCTCGAACGTGATGGTGCCACCGTGCGACGGCGGATCGAGCTCGCCGTCGTCGAACGGCGCGGGGCCGAGTCCGCCCTCGACCGGGGGCAGCGGGTCGGGCTGCGAGGTCTCGCCGCTGTCACCATCGCCGTCGCCATCGCCGTCGTCGTCAGTCGTGCCCCCACTACCGGTGCCCTGTGCCGAGTCCGGGCCACCGCACCCCGACGCCAAGGGGAGCAAACACATCAACATGAACATCACGGGTCGAACAGACATGGCAATCACTCCGAACAGTCGGGGTCGACCGGCGCGTTCACGTAGGCGTGGCCGAGCGCGGTGAGCTCACCGTCGGCCCCGAGCAGATCGATATATGGGATCCCCGCGAAGCGACCCGAGAACCAGGCGTAGCGCTCGATCCGGGGGTCATTCTCGAGGTAGTTGACGGCGTCCTCGAGGAACGCGACCTGCTCGTCGACGTTCGCCGCGTCCGTGCACGCAAACTCCGTGAGCCACAGCGGTTGCGCGTAGCGGGCCTTGTACATCTCGACGTGATCGATCAGCCACTGCGCCTTGTTGTCGCCATCTGGATGGCAGCCGACGTAGACGTGGAACGCCACTTTGTCCACGCGACACCCGGCGCAGGCGGCAAAAAAATCGTCGAGGTAATCGAACGGGCTGGTGTCCTGACAATCCCCGCCGCAATAGTTGACCGCGGGCGAGACCAGCGTGAGCGCGCGTGCGTCCGCGACCTGCTCGACCTCCGGCCAGAGCGCCGCCGCGTCGGCTGCGGAGAGGTTCGACTGCTCACCGAAGTTTGGCTGGTTGAACCCGAGCAGGCTCGTCGCGCCCGCGGGGATCCCAGCCGTGATCGCGTCGACGTCGAACGTGCCGCCCCAGATCATCGGGGTGTACTCGACCCCCAGCGACTCGTAGGTCCCAGCGTTGAGCTCTGTGTCGGGCTCGTAGGCCCAGTTGTACCACCACGCGACCGCGGGCTGGAGCGCCGTGAGGTCGGCGTCGGTGTGGTGGCCGTACGCAATCCCGCGCTTGCACGACGACGGCTCGCCTGTGCTGGTGTCGCCCGTCGTGCTGGTGTCGCCCGTCGTGCTGGTGTCGCCCGCCGTGCTGGTGTCGCCCGCCGTGCTGGTGTCGCCCGCCGTGCTGGTGTCGCCCGCCGTGCTGGTGTCGCCCGCCGCGGCGGACTCAGCCGCGGTGGAGTCCGAGCACGCAGCGATCCAACACAATGAGCAACAAAGATAAGTGAGATGTTCGAGCTTCATGGTGGTGTGCACCTTCATGGACAGAACACGATCGCCCAATCCTCCCCCGCGCAGGCGCGCACGGGGCTCGGATCATCGCCGTGTTGATCGTCCCCCGACCACGCGTAGGCGTCGTCGCAAGACTCGAAGTAGAGCGCGACCGGGCTCATGCCGTTGTCCCGGTCCGGGCTCACACACGAGACCAGCGCGCCCTGCTCATCGGTGAATCGACCCACCTCTGGACAATCGGAGAGCAACGCCGGGTCGGCGCAGGTCAGCGTCGCGCAGTCTGGCCGATCCATCGGGACGATCTGCATCGTGAGGTTGTGGGCGTCGACGTGGCTGATATTGTACCAGTCGAAGTCGTTGAAATCGGTGTTGAACGTGAACTCGGCCAGGGTGTGGTGCTCGCCGCCCGGATCGTCGCCGATGAACCCCCAATAGCGCTTCGACGAGAGCGGCTCCACGGCGGTCCCGAGATCCCGACAGACAAACGCGCCGGCCGCCACCGTCGCGGCTTCGATGTCGCTCCCGCGCACTTCCACGGGCGACGTGCAGCGATTGATGAACACGGCCGTGGTTGTGCCGTCTGCCTCCGCCCGGCAGGGGTAGTCGCCGTCGACGGGCGCCGTCGAGGTGCCGCCGCTGCCATCCCCGTCGCCGCTGCCATCCCCGTCGCCGCTGTCGCTGCCAGTGCCGCCGCTCGATTCCTGCGCCGCGTCACCTGTGGCGCAACCAGCCACGAGCGAGAACAACACGACAGACACGATCTTTAGTTCAATTTGCATCGGACCGCCCCCAGCGTCGGTTCAGCATAACGGAACTACACGAGCAGAGGAACCCGGATTGTGCCAATTGTGTTGCCTCTGGCACATCGTGCCACATCATCTGGGGGTCGGAAGACAATCATCGAGAGCAGTTTGACGGTGTCCTCGAGATCATGTCGAACCACGACCACGTCGACCTCACGGACCCACGCGGCGACCTGGCCGCTTCGAAGCGGCTGTTCAACAGCTTGCCCGCGGCATCAACGCTCATCGTGTCCGCTTCGACACTGTGTGGTCCGGCGGGGCGGCGTTGCTGCGAAGACGCCCCACCGGTAGCTCTTCTGTATCTCGGGCTGGCTCGCTCGAGCCAGCCCGATTGATTCACACGCGAGTCACCACGTTCCGACCCAAGCTCAGACGCACTCCTGCAGACCAAAGTGGCAGCCGTTGATGCAGTCCGCGTTGAGCGAGCAGGGCGAGCCCGCCTCACCAGTCTGACACTTGTCGTTGAGATCCGAGCAGTACGGAGCAGCCTCCGAGCAGTCCGTGTCATAGTCACACGGGTCTCCAAGCTGCCCCGCCGAGCACTTGGCTAGCGAGCACAGCGGCGCGCTCATGGAGCAGTCCGTATCCCACGCGCACGCGTCACCGGCCTCACCGAGTGAGCACGCACCCAACGAGCAAAGCGGCGCGCTCCCGCAATCGCCGTCATAGCCACACGCGTCCCCGACGTCGCCGGGCGAGCAGACGTCCCCGATCACGCACAACGACGCCGCTGGCGAGCAGTCCCCCCACCCCTCGCAGGCGTCCCCCTCGGCACCGGCCGAGCACTCCCCGAGCGCGCAGTAGGCTGCCGCCGGTGAGCAATCGCTGTTGTAGAGGCACGCGTCTCCGACATCACCCGCCGAACACAGGCCGCCCGAGCAGTAGGGTGAAGACTCGCCACAGTGGCTGTCAGAACTGCAAGCATCCCCAACCCCGCCGGCCGAGCACTCGTCGGCGAAGCAGACCGGCGCGGCCATCGAGCAGTCACTGTTGTAGACACAGCCGTCCCCGGCCTCGCCGGCCGAGCACGCACCGTCCGAGCAAAAGGGCGCCGAGACGTTACAATGCGAATCGTAGGTGCAGGGGTCACCCACACCCCCATCCCAACAGGTGCCCGCGAAGCAGCGGTTGCCAGAGTACGCGCAGTCCGAGTTGTAGTCGCAGGGATCGCCGTCGCTGCCGTCCCAGCACTGGCTCTCGACGCACGCAGGCGCGTCGACCGGGCAGTGCGCGTCGTAGGTGCAGCTCTCACCTTCGTGATTCTCGGGGAGCGGCGCCTCGGGCTGCTGGATCTCGTCGATCTCCTCGTACTCTTCGAGCAGCGGCTCGGACGTCATCGGGTCGGTGTCGTCGACCATGCAACTGGTCCCGAGGGCGACCATGAGACCAACCATGAGATGCGTCGCGGAGAATGGGCGGGTCAATGCCCCAATCCTGATGTTGCCGTACGGTGCGATTTTCATGCGGCCACTCTAGGCAAGTGCCCACTAAAAGACAACAGTTAACTTTGCGTACATTTTTCTACATCGCAATGAGCGGAGCCCCGTGCAGTCAAGGTGACGGCGCTTGTCGCAAGCGTGCCCCCCAGGGGCCACTCATCGCACTTTCGTGAGCCCGCAGCCTATCGCACCTGGCATTCCGTGCCACCTGGGCGCGAATATGACCACTGGCAACAGCATTCATGCCAGACACCACTGGTTCCGTTGTCAATGAGGGATTATCCCTACATCTTCATGTCTGTTGTTGTGGCAAACGTCGAGATCGCCAACGAGCGGGAGGCGGTCGGCCGAGTCTGGCCACCGTTGGGCTCGGGTCGAGGCCACCACCGCGATCCAGGCCGCCGCTCCCCGGCCAGCTCGAGCTGAAGTTCACAGCCTGGGCGCACGGCCCAACCAGGTCGCGTTGGGTTCGCCGTGTCTCGAAGCGTGAGCTCGACTAGCTGAGGTGATCGCGAACGGGTCAGGTCTCGTACCGAGCCCGTTCGGCGCGATGTCGCCCCCGAAGGTGGGCGACCCCGTGAGCGCGAGGCACGGCTTGACCATCACGGCCCGAGCAAGTCGGGTCGATCACGGCGAAGTCGAGTTCGAGCTGGCGCTGGGCGTGATCTTGTTGTTCATCGCTGTGGACCTACGCGAGGCCAAGGGGACGGCGGCTTGCTTTGCGACCCTGACCCTCGGGGTGCTGGTGGCCCTGGGGGTCATGGGGTTGTGGCCATTGAAGATGAACTTCTTCAACCTGGTGGTGATGCCGGCGGTCGTGGGATTGGGGTTGGACGCGAGCTAGCGGCGGGCGGTGGGACTCACAGCGGAGGGACGCAGTCTAGCTTCACGCGCGCTTGACTGGCGCTGTCGACCACGACGTCGAGCACCAGGCACTCGAGATCGTAGCTGAAGCTCGTTTCACCCTCGTTCGGCGGGTTCGAGAACGAGATGCTGACGTAGCCGATCTGGTTGAGGGGCAGCTGTGCCTCGCACTGTTGCGCGATCGTGGGCGCCGGGCAGTCGCCATCGCAGTTGGTGCGGTGCACGTACATGGCCGCGTAGTACCAGAGCTCGAACTGACAGTCGGCGTCGCCCGACTCCCAGTTTCGCACACCCACGTGGTAGCCGAGCGGTGCCCAGCCAGTGCGACGGTCGAGCACGCGGCCGAAGTCGTCGCCGTCCTCGAACTGAACCGCGGCGCGCTGCAACACCGTATCGTTGCCGCAGCCAGCGTCGACCGGATCGCACAGATCGTACTCGTTCCAGTCGAAGGTTAGCGGCGCGAGCCAGCTCTCAGGGGTTTCGCCGTGCGAACTCAGGGTTGACGCGCCGGGGATCGGATGCCCGAAGGTCGCAACGACGAGCTCGCCCGTGGCCATGTCGCGCATCACGCCGTAGTCTTTCGGGCATGGCGAGTCTTCGCAGATGAAATCGTGGCCGAAGATGCGCACGTGGTCACCGAGCGCGAGGCCCACGTCGCCGCCAGCTTGGATCGCCGGTGATAGCGACTTCTTCGTCAGGAAGGAAATAGTCTAGCGAATCGTGTGCCCATACTCGGACGCTAGCCTCGCGACTCGCGGCGCGCAAATGAGGTGATTCCCTCAATCCGCTTGGGGTCGCTAGCGGATAGGACATCCGATGCGGGGTCGCGGGATGCGTCAACATCTCGCCACCCCGCGCTCGGCGTGCTTGTCGGCCGGCGAGGTGATCGCGGACGGGTCAGGTCTCGTTCGGCGCGATGTCGCCCCCGAAGGTGCGCGACCCCGTGAGCCCGAGGCACGGCTTGACCATCACGGCCCGAGCAAGCCGGGTCGGTCACGCGGCGAAGTCGAGTTTGAGCTGGCCAATCCTCGGTCAGATCTTGTCGGGTCCCCAGACCTCGACTTCGGCCAGCGACAAGTAGTTCGTGCCGTTGAGCTTCACGCGGAGGTAGCGACCGACCGCGCCGCCCATGTCGAAGTCGGCTGTCGTTGGCGAGACCCCGGCGTGAGTCCGAGTCTCAACGACGGCCAGGTTCTCGTCGAGCAGCTCGACATCGTAGTCGGCGAGGCGCCATGTGCAGCAGGGATCCGTTCGGCTCCAAACCGACACATCGTTCACGGTCCGCATCGAGCCAAGGTCGACGCGCCACCATGCCTGGTTCGTGTATTCGGTGTGAGTGACCGACCCATTGGACCAGACGCCGTTGGTCCCGCCATCCACGGCGAGACTCGCCGATGAACCATTTTTTGTGGACGATTCGGTCGCCGGCTGCCCGTACGCGAGGTTGCGGTCGCCCTCGAACGGGCGCGAGATCTTCACCGCGCTGAATTTGACCCCGGTCATATAGGCCGAGTAGAGCGCGACGGAGCCCGTGCCATGGGTGGTGTCATACGCCGAGACCAGCTTGACACCCTCGAGGTAGAAGTGGTGTGCGGTGCCCGATCGGACCAGTTTCAGCGTGTTCCACGTGTTCAAAGTTGGCTGACACGGAACTGTGGCGAGCACCGTCCCCACGCCGTCCACGAACTTCTCGATCTGAGCGAAGTTCCATTGTTTGTTGATCGACGCCCGATAGTAGTTCCCGGAGTCTTGAATCCCGTACATGAGCCCCCAGCTGTCGTCGTCCGTGGGCAACACCTTCGTAGACAGAGTTCCGTCTTTCATGTGTGTATCGAAGGCTTCGACATAGGTTCCACGCAAGAGTCCGTCCGGCCCAAAGCTCCCGGCGTTGCCCTCCTGGTAGATCCAGTTGTTTGTCTCGGTCGTCCAATCCGCCGAGTGCTCGAACCCCTCGACCACTGGCAGCCAGCGCGAGGGGACCGCGTCCGCGGTCCAGTTCTCGAGGAACCGCAGGGTCCCGGCTTGCGGCAGGTTGATCATGCTAAAATCGACCGCCACCTCGCGGCGGTGACCATAGATGTATTCATAGAACACCTTCATGTACGGGGAATACACAGGATGCCCAGTCCACCGCACGTGGAGGTAGGTCACATCATAGTCAAAAATGGTCTTCGCCACCCCGTCGAAGGCCTGACCCACCCAATAGAGCGCCTCGAAGCTCGGCGTCAATGTGGCCGTCGCCAGGACCGGCACGTGTGCGATCTTGGGTTCGTCGTCGGCCATGAGCAGCATGTCTGACCACGATGCGTACTCACCGGCCGAGGTCTCGTTCATCCTAAAGCGCCAGCTCGCACGATTGAGTGCGCTCTCATCGACCACCGTGAAGCCATCCAGGGTCACGGGTTGCGAGGTCCCGTTCTCGATCGAGAAGTTGAGCGTGGGCACACCATTGGACACGGCGACGTCCGTCGAGGTATTCGCCGAGGTGTCGAACGTGTGGCTTCCGCCGACGCCCACTGGCGCGTGCTTGGCGGCCATGACGGCGGCGTGCAGCGGAAAGATCTCGACCTCGACCTGTTCTTGAAAAACCGCAAAATCGGTGTCCGTGTCCTTGTGCGGCGTCCCCGCGTTGACCCCCGACCCCTCCCCGCTCACCAACATATATTTGCGATTCTCATCGGCGTCCGCGAACAGCTCCACGCGAAATCCAATGTTGCGTGTCACAGCCTGCTGGTCGTAACCAAACCAGTTGGTGTGACCGCTGGGTGCGAGCACAAACAAAGCGTAGCTGCCTGCGGGGTAGCCACCGGTAGCGGCCACGGGGGGCAAGTCGGCCAGCGCGTCGATCTGCTCCACGATCTGGGCGGTCCCGACCGACGGGCCAGCGTCGACCTGCAGCTCACCGTCGGCGTCCACGTCATCGTGCGGGTCACCCAGCGAGTGCAGCCGGAAGCCCACGACCGGGGCCAGGCTCTCGGCCACGACGACTTCACCTTCGACGCCGAAGCCGATCGCCTTCGCCATCGTGCTCGCCTCGTTCACGTTGGTGAACACAATCGGCACCCGCAGGCGCCACGCGGCGTTCAACAGTGGCTTCCAGGTCTCGATGTCTGCGGCCGTCGAACTCGAAAGGTCGACGGCGAGGGCGTGGCTCTCGGCCAGAACCGACTCGGACGTCGACACATCGAGATCATCCGCCAAGACAAGGTCGAGCTCGCTGGCGAGGCCGTCGATCTGCGCCGAGCCGGCCCCGAGCACCAACACGGGCTGGTCCCGAACCCGCGGCGCGACCTCCGAGTCGACGGGCGCGGTCGGGAGCTCGTCGATTTCATCTTCGAATGTGCTGAACTGGTCGCCCGTGATATCGGCGTCATCCACGTCACAGGCGCCGAGGGCGAGCAACGCCAGCGTCAACAGCGCGGCGCTGCTGGTTCGCCAGCCGCCGTGGAACGTGCGAACAAGCCCGTGGGTATGAGCGTGATTATTCTGAGTATGCATGGTGCGTCTCGTTCCTCGAACCCCGAGAATATGGCAGCCGGGGCGTCGCCACGCTTTCGAAGAAACTGGAGTCGCGTGTCGAAGAAAGTGGATTTGCGTGTCGAAATTGTTCGAACCGACAAGCGCCTGGGTCTTCGCGGGTCGTGGTCTCGTCAGGCGGCGACGAAGAAGACGACGCCGAGGCTGCCCGGCGTCGCTACGAGTTTGGCCTGCTGCTCAACCGCATGAAGCAGTGAGGGCCTCCGAGGTCAGCCGCAGCTGACGTCGCAGATCGATGTGACCTCATACGCGCAGAGGCTATCCCAGGCCCCGTCCGGATCGCAGCAATAGGGGTCGACCGCGCAGACCTCGGCAGCGCACGGATCGTCGCAGCTCGATTCCAACGACTCGCCGAGATTACAGACATCATGGGCGCAGGCGGTGGTCGACGCCGCCGTGATCGCTACGGTGCCGCGCCAGTCGTCCCGCAGACCAACCGGGGCATACCAGCCGGTGTCCGGGTTGACGCGCCACAGCGTCCCGTTCTGCACGATGTACAACCAGCCTCGCCGTCCTCGTCAAAGCTGTCGAGCGCGATCGACTGGCTGCGCGCGCCGTCGAGCGCGATCGAGATTCGACTTTCACTGTAGCTCCAGCCGGCTTCGTCTTCACAGATCTTCTGGAGCGTCTGGATGATCGTCTCGAGCATCCGCCCAGAGTCGGCGACTCTTCGGCGCGGATCAAGCTGCAACGACGCCCGCCCGACCACGCTCACTGCTGGACGCAGTAGACCGGCAGCTCGGCCGAGCAGTGCTGGGCACACAGCGCCCCCGTCGACCACGCGACCTGGCTCTTGGCATCTCCGACCACGCCGTCCTTGGACTGCTGCGAGGCGTCGATGTCCCAGTCACCGCAGTTGGGCTCGGTGTACTCCCCCTCGTTGGTCGTACCGGTCCAGACCGCGTACTGCAGCTGACAGCCCGGAGCGGGGCTCGGCTGGATCGGCGCGCCAGACTCGTCGCGGTCGATCGGCGCGTCGATGGTTCCGTCGGTCAGGTCCTCCCAGCTCGAGGCGACGATGACCCGGTCGGTGCGCACGTAGGGCCCGATCTGGCTGTACGTCTTGGCGGGGAATTCGTCGGCGGTGCTGAGCCACGGGGCATAGTCGCCGGGGAGATTGGCGTTCCCCGCCAGCTCGCCGCACAACTGCGCGGCGCCCTCGAGCCCGCCCCACTGGCCGTTGCCGGGCACCGAGGTCACGAACACGTACTTGACCGGGACACAGTCGGAGGCCAGGCAAACTTCGTGGTCGCCGCAGGCCTTGCCACACATCCCACAGTTGGAGTTGTCGGACGTGAGGTCGATGCACTGGCCGTCGCAGTCGGTGAGCGCTGGCGGACAAGCATCGCCCGTGTCGGTGCTCTCGTCGCCCGTGTCGGTGGTGCCGGGCCCGGTCGTGGTGTCGCCGTCGCCGTCGCCCGTGCCCGGATCGTCATCGCCCGTGCTCGGATCCCCGTCGCCCTGATCCCCGTCGCCCGTGTCACCGTCGCCCGCCCCACGATCATTGAAGGCCGGGTTCGGCAGCGTGCACCCACACAGGAGCGCGACGGCGACGGCACTGCGAAGCTGCGTCATTCGTTGGATCATACGTGATGCCGCAGGCTCCCGCCCTCGGCGGGCGAGTGCCTACGCGCGCCCGCTATCGCGCACCGACGGCGTCCACGCGAGCGCCGCCAGCACCCACAAGTGCCGCCAGTGGACGGAGTCGATCACGAGCGACTCCACGCACACCGCCGCGAGCGAAGCCGCGACCACGGCCATCGCAACCTGCAGCCGAGGCTCACGCGACCCCAGCGCCGTCCAGATCGCCATGAACAGCGACGAGAACATCAGCCCAGCCAGCGCGAGCCCGCCGAGGTAGCCGTTCTCGACCAACCCGCGCACATAGGTGTTGTGGGCGGCGCGGGTGAAGGCCTGCTCGGACTGCCCGGGTCCGATCCCAAACGGACGGGCGACCGCGACCTCGAGCGCCTCGCGCTGGGTCGCAAATCGATCCACGTCGTACTCCTGCGGACCGAGCCGCTGCTCGAGCATGTCCTGGACCACGTTGACGTCGACCAGGCGATCCAGCGCGACCGCCAACAACACCACGGCGACCGGCACCGCGAGCAGGGTCATCGTCCGCGAGCGGCGCGAGCCCACCCCGACCAGGCGCAGCGAGAAGAACGTGAACATCGCGACCGCGACGCTGATCCACGCGCCGCGCGAGTAGGTCAGCAAGATCCCCACGCCGCACACGACCAGCGCCAGCGCCCACGGCAGCCGATTCCCACGCTCGAGCAACACCAGCCGCGAGGCCGACCACACCGCGGGCGCGACCAGGTAGGCGCCGAGAACGTTGGCGTCCTTGAAGAACGCGTGCAGGCGGCCCTGCGGGGCCAGCTGCTCGGCGAAGGGCAGCACGCCAAAGTAGGCCGCGATCGCGATGGTCGTGGTCACCACCGCGCCCCAGGTCCACCCCCACATCACCAGCTGCACGCCGCGCTCGCCCTGCTTGCCCACGAACCCGGCGATGAACACCCAGGCGATCGCCAGGTAGGCCGTGATCGCGCCGAACCGCAGCGCGACCCCGAGATCGCGAG
This sequence comes from Enhygromyxa salina, assembly GCF_002994635.1. Lineage (GTDB taxonomy): Bacteria > Myxococcota_A > Polyangia > Nannocystales > Nannocystaceae > Plesiocystis > Plesiocystis salina_B. The sequence continues at coordinate 249,236 of NZ_PVNL01000147.1, forward strand.
CGGGCACCAGCGAGATCGCGTTGGCGAGCAAGAACAGCGCGAGCGCGGCCAGGGCGACGCTGCCGCGCTTGGGGATCGACAACCGCCGCATCACCAGCGCGATCGGCAGCAGCAAGATGATCAGCAGATCGAAGGGCGCGGGCTCGATGTAGACCAACGAGCCGAGCGCCATCAGCACGACCACGACCACGTCCAGGCCCGTGATCCGGCGACGGCGGGACTTCCCTACCCGGCCCGCGCCCCGGGTTGCGCCCCGGACTGAGCGCGCCTCAGGCTGCTTGCTCTGCACGCGAGCGTGCCTCGATCACGTCGGTTGCCCATGGACCCATCGGGCCCCACTCGAACTCGACGAGCAGTCGCTCGAGCCGGCCCAGGGTCTTGCCCAGGTTGTTGTAGTGACGAAACCGCTTGATCGCAGGCAACGGCATGCGCGGCTGCTCGGGATCGAACTCCCACGGGTGGGCGTAGAAGATCGCCGGGCGGCCGGCCCGGTGGCAGCGGCGGATCAGCGCGGCGCTGAGCTCGTAGGGATACAGGCGAAAGTAGCCGCCGCCCGTGCAGGGCACCCGCCGACCGCCGAGCTCGACGACCGACATCGGCAGCTCGAGCAGGTGATCACCGATCCGGTAGGGATCGAGCGGCGCGTCGGCGATGCCGTACTCGGGGTGCCCGCCAAACGGAAACACCGACGAGTCCCAGCGCAGCCCGTGGCGCTCGAGCACGGGCACCGCCCACATGGTCTGCCTGGTCAGCGAGAACGACGGCGCCCGGTAGCCGTGGATCGGCGCGCCCGCCAGCTCGCGCAGCAGCGGCATGGCCTTGCCCAGATCCGCGTCGAGCCGGGCGGGATCCAGGTACCCGAGCCGGTGGTGGTGGTAGCCGTGACACGCGATCTCGTGACCCGCGGTCGCGACCTCGCGGATCAGCTCCGGCGCTCGCTCGGCGATCCAGCCGAGCACGAAGAAGGTCGCCTTGACCCCGCGCCGATCAAACAGCTCGAGCAGCCGCCTGGTGCTGTCGACGACCCGCAGCTCGCACGCGTCCCAGACCTCGCGGCCGAGCATGTCGTCGAAATTCGACACGCAAAACCAGTCCTCGAGATCGATGCTCAGCAGGTTGCGCATGAGTTAGAGGATTGGCACCGGGCCGGCCGCGGCGGGGAATTCATCGTCACCCACGAAGTCCTCGTTGCCGTAGCCGAGCCGGCCCTGGCCGCCGTCGCCCCAGCACAGGATCTTGCCGTCGTTTCGGGTGGCGCAGGTGGTATAGCCGTCGGCCACGAGGTCGATCGCGAGCCCGCCGATCTCGACGGGGCCCCCGGCGCTGGCGGCCTCGTTGTCGCCGATGTTCGTGACGTTGCCGTAGCCGAGCTGGCCGCGGGCGCCCCAGCCCCAGCAGCGGATCGTGCCGTCGTCGAGCAGCGCGCAGGTGTGCGCGGTGCCGGCCTCGAGCTTGACCGGCGTGCCGCCGACGTCGACGAAGCCGACCGCGCTGGGGACGTTGCTGAGCCCGACCCAGGCCACGTTGCCGTAGCCGAGCCGCCCCTCGTTGCCCTTGCCCCAGCACTTGACCTGGTTGGTCTCCAGGATGGCGCAGGTGTGATACCAGCCGCCCGCGAGCTGGGTGACCAGGCCGCCGACTGGGACCGGGCCCGCCGAGGCAGGGGTCTCGTCGTCGCCGATGTCGTTGGCGTTGCCGTAGCCGAGCTGCCCGTTGTTGGACTCGCCCCAGCAGCGCACGGTGCCGTCGTCGAGCAGCGCGCAGGTGTGCGCGAAGCCCAGCACCAGCTGCGTGACGGTGCCGCCGACCATGACCGGCCCGAACATCTCGACGTGCTGGGCGGGGGTCTCGTCGTCGCCGACGTCCTCGTTCATGCCGCCGAGCGCGTAGCCGAGCCGGCCTTCGCTCTCGCGGCCCCAGCAGACCACGCTGCCGTTGTTGAGCACCGCGCAGGTGTGGAACGAGCCGCCCTCGGTTGCGAGGATCGTCGCGGGCGCGCCGAGGTCGACGAAGCCGACGCTCGACGGGAGCTCGTCGTCGCCGATGATGTTGACGTTGCCGTAGCCGAGCTGCCCGTCGCCGGCCCGCCCAAAGCAGCGCACCTGGCCCCCGGCATAGCCGACGCAGCTGTGGGAGATGCCCGCGACGACCGAGGTGATCGGCCCGGCCAGGCTCACGAAGCCCGAGGTCCCGGCCAGCTCGTCGTCACCGAGGTTGTCCTCGTTGCCGTAGCCCGTGCGCCCGTCGTCGCCGTTGCCCCAGCACATCAGCTTGCCGTGATCGAACAGCCCGCAGGTGTGGTTGCCGCCCGGCGCGACCTGGGTGACCTCCGTGCGCGAGCAGTCGTTGTGGCACGCGTCGTCGTCGTTTTGATTCTGGTCGTCGCAGTCCTCGTTGCCGGCCCACACGAAGCCGTCGCCGCACACGGCCAGCTCGCAGGTGATCGGGCAGTCGTCGGTGTTGTCGGCGTTGCCGTCGTCACACTGCTCGCCCGGGCCCTGATCGCCGTCGCCGCAGCCGTTGAGCACGCAGCCGTTGAGGCAGCTCATGCCGGGCCCGATGTTGTCGGCCCCGGGATCGCACTCTTCGTTGACGGCGTGCTGGAAGCCGTCGCCGCACTGGTTGGCCAGACACTGCGGCGTGCAGTCGGCCTCCGGGGCATTGAACGCGCCGTCGTCACAGTCCTCGACGCCCTCGCGCACGAACCCGTCGCTGCACTCGGCCCACACGCAGGTGTTCAGGCAGTCGTCGGTGTTGCTGGCGTTGCCGTCTTCACAGTCCTCGCCGGGGTCGACGATCCCGTTGCCGCACTGGCCGGTGGTGCAGTCGCTGTTGCAGCCGTCACCGTCGAACGGGTTGCCGTCGTCGCACTGCTCACCGGGTCCCCAGAACCCGTCGCCGCACACGTTGACCTGACACCCGGGCACGCAGGCCTGGCTGGGGCCGATGTTGGGCTCGCCGGGATCACACTCCTCGATGCCCTCGAACAGGAACCCATCACCGCAAAAATTGAGCTCGCAGGCGTTGGTGCACGCGTCGTTGTTGCTGGCGTTGCCGTCGTCGCACAGCTCGTCGAGGTCGACCACGCCGTCGCCACACTCCCCACCGACCGTGTCCGTGTCGGTGTCGGTTGGATCGGTGTCGGTCGTGTCCGTGCTCGGATCTTCTGTGTCCTCGAACGAGTAGCTCGTGCCCTCGTAGTCGGTGTCGACGTACAAGACGGTGTCGGAGCGACCACAGCCAGCGAGCGCCAGCGCGAGTCCACAGAGCCCGGTGACACCGCGAGCGCGGCCCGAGCGGGCGGTTAGGGCGCCACTCCGGCGCGCAGCAATCGTCATGGGTCGAATGTACACCGACCGCGCGAACTTGTCCGCGATCGCGCGCAGCGGGCCGCTCGAAGGTCGAGTGAGGGCTCGGCCGAAGGGCGCCTGGGTTCTGCGTGAAGGATCGCCGAGCCGGTGACATGCAGCCACCCCGCAGTGTTCGCGTCCGTGCAGTTTGCCGGCGATCTGGTCGGCTTGGGGGGCTGGGCGGAACGCGGGTTGCACGTTCGCCACGCATGGAAACCCAGGCCGCCCCCGTCCACCCCGCCGCCACCCGTACCGAGCTCGACGAGCCCAGCAGGTCCCAGCACGGGCCGGCGCCGAGCAAGGCCGCCATCGCCGGCCACCCGATCCACCCGATGCTGATCCCGTTTCCGGTCGCGTTACTGTCGATCGTGCTGGTCACCGACATCGTGTTCGCCGTGACCGAGTCGACGTTTTGGTCGTCGGTCTCGTACTACGCGCTGTGGGCCGGGATCGTCAGCGCCGCGCTGGCCGGCGTGTTCGGGCTCATCGACTTCGTCGGGGTCCCGCGGGCCCGCAGCGTTCGCGCAGGCTGGGCGCACCTCTTGCTCAACATCGCGATCGTGGCGCTCGCCACGGTCAACCTGATCCTGCGCGGCGGTGACACGATCGTGCACATCTTGCCCGTGGGACTGACCCTGTCGATCGTCTCGACGGGGCTGTTGCTCGTGAGCGGCTGGTACGGCGGAGAGCTCGCCTATCGGCACAAGATCGGCGTGATCGGGCACGACCCGACTACTCGCGACGCCGCGCGGTGACGAGCACGCGGTTCTCCCAGCCGGTCGCGCGCCCGAGCAACCCAAACCCGACGATGCCCGCGCGCAGGATCGGGTCCGACTTGTTCTTGGCCAGCAGCTCGCGCATCGGGGTCGAGCGCGGCTCGATGTCCAGCACGTCGAAGCCCCGATCACCCAGGACGACCCCCCACGCCCGCCGACCAAACTTGAAGATGTGCGTGCCCGGGTGGATCCCGACCTCGAACGCGCCCTGCGGCTGCACGCGCCCGCGCAAGAACAACACGTGGTGGTACACGCTCTCTTGCGCGGGGGTCTCCGCGATCAACACCCCACCGGGCCGCAGCGCCCGCATGACCTGAGCCAAGAACGCGTCGGGCCGATCCATGTGCTCGATCACGTTGAACGCCGCGACCACGTCGAGCGAGTTGGCCTCGTAGCTGTCGTCCAGCGTGGCGAGCCGGACCGCGCCCGGCATCCGCCGGTTGGCCTCGGTCACCGCGGTGGCCGAGAGGTCCGCCCCGCCCGCGTCGTAACCAGCCCCGCGCGCCTGGTAGATGAAGTCACCGTGCATGCAGCCGACCTCGAGCAAGCGCGGGTGACTGGACGGCGGCGCGACGCGGATCAGCTGCTGGAGTCGCGCCGCGTTCTCTGTGTGGATCGTGGCCTCGACCTCGAGGTACGCGGCCTCGTTGTCGGGGTTGAAGTCCTCGTCGAACCGAGTTGGGTCGCACCACAGCACCATGCAGTGCGGGCAGCGACGGATCTCGAAGCGCGGGCGCTGCATGTGCACCGGGGCCTCGCGGTAGCCACAGAACACGCAGTTGGGCTGAGCGTGGGCTTGGACCACGCCGAAGCTTACTTCATGGGCTCGCGCGCTGGCCAACCAACTCGACCAAGAACGTGAGGTTCGCGTCAGGTGGCACGCCAGGCATCTTGCGCCCGCGGTAGCCGAGCCGGGGCGGAACGACGAAGCGCCGCCGCTCGCCCAGGCGCATGCCCTCGAGGCCGAGGTGCATGCCGTCGATCACGTCGCCGCTCTGGTTGAGCTGGACCGACAGCGGCTTGCCGCGATCGTGCGAGCTGTCGAGCACGGTGCCGTCTGGGAGCAGCACGATGTAGTGGACCTTCAGCCACTCACCGTCGGCCACGAGAGGGCCTTCGCCCTCGGCGAACACGTCAATCTGGACGCACGGGAGGCCGCGCGCATCTTCGAGCTGCTCGGGGTCGCAGTCGGGGTTGATCGCCGCGCGCAGCGGCGTGCCCTCGTAGGCCTCGCGGGGGGCGGGCTGCTTGGCGCAGGCGAGCAGCAGCGCGAGCGGGGCGAGCAGGATCAACGGCGAGCGGCGACTACCCACGACGCTCACAGTGGCACGATCGTGAGCACGTAGCGCTGAATTGCGATGACGTGGCAAGCGCTGCCGCCGATCACGAACAGGTGCCAGATCAAGTGGTGATAGCGCAACTTGGTCATGCGAAAGAAGAACACCCCGCCCGAGTAGAACGCCCCGCCAACCAAGATCCAGATCAGGCCAGCGGTCGGAATTGCCGCGATGATCTGCGCAGGCGCGACCAGGACCATCCAGCCCATCGCCAGGTACGAGATGACCCCAACCTTGTCGAGCTTGGCCTCGTACTCGTTGGGCTTGATCAGCGTGCGCACGGTCCCGATCAGGGCCAAGATCCAGATCGCGCAGAACATCAGGTTGCCCGTGCGGTTGTGCAGGGCGACGAGGGTGAAGGGCGTGTAGGTCCCGGCGATCAGCAGGTAGATCGCGGCCAGATCGACGTTGTGAAAGAAGTGCTTCGCGCGACCGGCCACCAGCGCGTGGTTGAGCGCGGACGCCAGGTACAGCGCGACCAACGAGCCCCCGAACACGGCCGCGCTCGCGACATACACCGCGCCCTTGCCAGACGCTGACACGACCATGACGACCAGCGCGACGATCGACAAGACCATGCCCACGCTCGCCGAGATCGCGTTGGCGAGCTCCTCGGGCGGACTGAACTTCTCGGCGGGCTCGCTGGCAGCGTTCAACGTGATGTGGACCTACCGGGTGGCACCGCGACGACAGTACCCGGAACGCCGCGGCGCGTACCTCGCGTGGCCCCGGCACGCGAGTTGACGGGTGCGACAGCAACGGAGAGAACCCACGCCCATGAGCGCCGCCAAGCCGATCGAGATCTACCAGTACCCAAACTGCTCGACCTGCCGCAAGGCGCTGAAGTGGCTCGACGCTCAGGGCGTCGCCTACCGCAGCGTCGACATCGTCGCGCGGCCGCCCAGCAAGGCCACGCTCGCCAAGGTCATGAAGCTCGCGGGCGTCGAGCTGCGCAAGCTGTTCAACACCTCGGGCCAGAGCTATCGGCAGGGAGACTGGAAGCAGAAGCTCACCGAGATCTCCACCGCCGACGCGCTCGCGGCCCTCGCCGCCGATGGCAAGCTGATCAAGCGCCCGCTGGTCGTGGGCGAAGACTTCGCGCTGATCGGCTTTCGCCCCGACGACTGGGCCGAGACCCTGGCGTCCTGAGCTGTTGTAGACTCCCCGCCGATGCCTGGGCCCGCGTCCGACAGCGACCCGCTCGCGCCCGAGCAAGAGGACCACGACGGCGCGTGGGTGCTCAATCAGATCGCCGACGAGCTCGAGGCCGAGGGTCTCGAGGTCGAGCAGCTGCGGGACCTGACCGAAGAGCTGGCGATCATCGAGCGCCCGCCCGGGCTGTTTCGCCGGGTCACCAAGCGCGCGCGCGCCCTCGCGGTCGAGCAGTGGTCGCACTTCGTCGGCGAGCTACGCGAGAGCCGCGAGGCCATGGCGTTGGTTCGTGCGCGCGGCGAGCGGGAGCTCAGCGAAGAGGAGCGGGCCATGGTCCGCGAGCAGATGCTGGATCTCGTGCGGCTGTTTCCAGCCGGGTTGATCGCCGCGGTCAACACCGCGCTGCCCGTGCCGGGGACCAGCGTGTTCACGCCGTGGTTGCTGGTCAAGCTGGGGCTCATGCCCTCGCGCTGGCGAGAGTCGCACCTGCTCGATCAGCTGCGTAAACAGCAGCTGATGCTGGCGCGGACCGGCCACGCGTCGCAGGCCGAGCGGATCGGCGAGGTGCTGCTGCAGCTCGAGACCGAGGCCGAGCAGCGCGAGCTGATCCAGCGCGAGACTCGGCTGCTGACTCACTGGGACGAGAACGGCAATGGTGTGTGGGATGAGGCCGAGCTCGAGGCTTATGGGCGGGAGGTCGATAAGATCCGGGGGTTCGTCGTGCAGCATGCTGCGCGCAAGCGGTGGTTCTTTGAGCATGAGGGGGAGGTGTATGGGGCGGCGCGGTTGTCCGAGCTCGATGATCTCGAGCAGGCGGCGGGTAGCTTGTTGGTGTGCTTTGACGGGCGAACGGGGTGGGTGGCTCTCGAGCATGTGCTCGAGGGGGACGTTGGGGAGTAGAGCGCTGCCGAACACACGCCGGACCTCGACCAGCAACGCGAGCGTGTCGACCTTGGCGCTCGGTCGCGTCGCGCCAGGCGACGTTCCTGCGGAGCCTCCCGGTCCGGTGTTCTGATACTCCGCACACACCTGTTTCCGCAAGAACTGAAAGCGCGTGTTCGGCAGTCCCATGCTCGCCGCGATGCGGTCGAACTCCTCGCACTCGGCGGCACTGAGCCCAACGCCTTCGTCGCAGAGCTTCTCAGCAAGCACCTCCAGCGCCAGCCCCCACTCATTGTTGTCGAGGTACTCGAGCGCGTCAGCTAGAGCGCCGATCAGTTTGGAGTCGCGTCGTCAGGTGCGTCTGGGGCCGTTCCTGCCCAGGAGCGAGGCCGAAGCTGTATCCGGCATACTGCGAGCGCCGAGTCGACAACGGCAGGAGCGGCCCCAGATGTGCCTGGCGTCGTGACTCCAAACTGGTCGGTGCTCTAGGATTGCGGCGTCGAGGCGCCCCTCGAGACGGGCTCCCAGCTTTCGGATGTTGATAGCGATGTCCATCGCCCCTTTGTATTTCATTGAACAGAGCTTCGATCTAGATTCAGACCCCAGAGATCACCCGGCGCTGCACGATCACCGACTCCGGCCTCGCGCCAGCGTCGCCCTTCCGCCGAAGCTCGATCACCACCTTCGTCCCAGCCTGCCCCCGGATATTCTGCATCGGCGGAAGCAGACGCGAACGGCACGGTCGACAGCTGCTCGAAGACGGATGACCAGGCGGCGCGTTGGCCGTCGGCCAGTGCGGCCACGTGTAGTCCTCGCGCGTGGGCATCGAGCTCGAGTTCCGGTTTGGCTTGGTGCGTCGCCCGGACCAGTGTAGACACATCGAGAGAGCTTGCTACCGCCAGACTCTCCTCTGGGCCGAGCCCAAGATCGAAATGCACACCGGCATGCAGCGTCCATCGACACCTCCCGCCGCGGCTACGAGCGAGCACCAAGTGCGGCTGGATGTGAAGCTTCGCGGCGCCGTCGGAACGGCGATCGTCGCAGGCTTTGGGGTGGCCTTGCTGGCGCTGGCTGCAACTGGCGAGATCCTCTGGTGGGCGGCACTTCCGGGAGCACTCATGATCGGCCTCGTCCCTCTCGGTGCAAGGCAACTCGCGCGCACGTGGAGGCTGCGCGTGATACTGGACGATGACGGTATCTCCTGGGCCCCGGCAGGCGTGTCGCTCCCTTGGTCGCAAGTTCGACGGGTGAACTACGTGGTTGGCCCCACCATGTCGGGTCCGCGCACATCGGCCATCGAGATTGTGTCGCGCACAGACATGGTCTTCCGTCTGGGGCCGAACCTCACAGACTGGTCCGCCCTCGAGGCGAGGGTACGCGCTCGGTTCGCGAAGAGCTCCGCCTCGGGGAACACGAGGCGCAGCTGACCCGGTGGAGCACCACGCGACAAACGTATGGCTGCGTCCGCCAAACGACGTGCATGGAGCACCAACACCGGGCACATGATCGCGGGAGTCACGCCGGCGTCGCGTGCATCGCTCACCAGGACTTCGGCCACGCGCGCACCAGCTGGAGCGAAGAGTTGGTGGGCAGTCGCGCGTCGAGCGAAGCGGGCGCCGTGGGGCCATACGCGGCGACGACGCCCTCGCAGAGCCAGCGCAGGAGCACGCGCCGTGCGTGAGACAGCGGTAGTGACCGAGCCCGGTCAACCGCGCGCGACACCGTGTCGACCCACGTGTGTACTCGTGGCCTGCGCTCAAGCAGCGCCTTGACGAGCTGTGGCGGCGCGACGGGCTCCGTCGAGTGCACGCCCAGGAGCTCGAGCAGGCTCTCCCAAGCGGCTGCGTCATCGCCGGCAAGCGCGTCGATGACAGCGACGTCCCCAGCCAGCGCGCGCTTCGCGAGCTCGAGTGAGACGACTGTCGCAGCGTACCCACGCTGATGACGCGGGCCCAGTGCGAAATGGAGATCGGCGAGTGCCAAAAGGGCAAGAAGCTCGTGGCGGAGTGGTACATGCGTGAGTCCGCGTATACCCCCGAGTTCGCCGAGCGGGCGGCCGAGAGCATCGCCTCCATGCGCTGCCATGGGCCGAGGACACGCAGCTCAGCGGCGGCAGGCGCTGTTTCACACCCGCGCGATGTGCTTTACCCGGGCGGAGGATTGCAAATCGGCGTATGTGTATTATCGCCGGCTGTTCCCGCGCGAGGCGCTGGATGCGATGCAGGACGCGAAGCTACGCGAGAGCGTGGTGCGTGAGTCGTTTGATTCTAGTATCGTGCTTTGTAGCCCCTGACACGGCAGGACCCCGCACCCGGTTCCTGCCTTCTGGTGTTGGGGTGCTCGACAACTGGATGAGTGACCACACTCCTGATACACGGAGCGGCTATGCAAAGAAACGACACTGGCGACAGAACGGATACTGCAATTCGTTCGGCCGCCAATCACAGGCGCACCTGTCATAATAGTATTATTGCTGGGACGGTGCAGGAGCGCCATTTCTGCAGGAAAGCCGGCCATGAACACCCAACAGACAAACACCCTCATCCGCGCCAGCGTCACCGCTATCTTGCTGGGAATTATCCCCGCATGTGACTATGATGACACCGAATCAATCGAGGATCGGGACATGGCCGTGGCCGTCGAAGACCGGTCCCTCGACGAGATCAACATCGAGAATCATCTGAACATCGACGCGGTCGACAACATCGACGATCAAGCCGTGCTCGATGCCCAGAGCCCCAACGCGAATCTCGCGGCCCTGGGCACCTGCGCCACGATGTATCTACATATCCACTTCGGCGGTGACCGCCGGGAGATCGACGCTGGCGCATTTGTCGCGTGGATTGGAGATCTCTGGAACGACGAGGTGTCCTCTATCATGGTGCGTTCTGGCTGCGTGCTCAATGTATGGGAACACAGCAACTTCGGCGGCGCTCATGCGGCTTTTCAAGGCAGTGTCCCATGGATCGGTAACTGGTGGAACGATCGAATCTCGTCGTATACGTGTAGTTGCTAGATTTTGCTGCGCGTCGCACCTCCAGTGTGCGCTTGGACTCGCTGCTCTCGTCCTACTTGTTGCGGCCGCTTGATCGACGGCACGCGCCGGCTACTGCGGCTGAACCTGAACGCTCGTGAGCGTTCAGCGACACGTCGTCCGGTGGCGCGTGCCGGCGTCGGTGCGCTCGGTCGTGTACTCGTACCCACCCGTATGGGAGATGCGCGTAGAAGTCGTCGCGTGGTCGGTGTCGTTTGGGTAGCTGATCCACAGTGCGGGGCGCGGCAGCTCGGGCTCGAGGTCCTTCGAGGCTTCGGCTTCGGTCTTCGGCTCGCTCGGTTCGACCTTGCAAGCGGTCATCGCGAGCGTCGCTGCCAGCACCAGTTTCAGTCGCCGTGACATGCTCGATGATAGCGAATGGATTGGCCGGCCCGCGTTGGAGGAAGCAGTCCGTGTCGATGCGCCGTTCTGGCGGGGATGAGACGCGCTCTCTCGAAGCCCTCTATCCGCATGGTCGCCAAGGGGTCGAGGGCCATGGCCTCCCCTGGCGAGTGGGCGGCGGCGAGCTCGGTACGGACTCCATTGGAACTTCGAGCGCCGGGCAGCCACTCTGGTGACGTGCGCGGACGGCCAGTGATCATCGGAGTCGTGCTGATCGGCCTGTTGGGCGCGCGCTCCGACCGCGAGACCTCGAAGCGCCGACGCGAGCCCGCGAGCGACTACCTCCTGCGCCCCGACGAGGCCCCCAACCCGGTCCCGCCCGGGGTCGAGATGTGGGTCTACGAACAAGGCATGGACTTCGAGGTCGATGGTGAACGCCAACGCGTGCTCGACTTTTGCCCGGGGTGCCTGAGCACGCAGCTGCGCGGGGTCGAGACCGTCCACGACCTGACCTTCGCCGAGAAGAACAAGCAGCGCAGCGACGACCCCGTGCTCATCGTCCACGTCGACCCCGAGACGCCTGCTGTCTACCTGGAGCACGCCCTGGCTCACGCCAGCCGCTGGAATCGCCTCGCGTTCGTGGTCGAGACCGAGGCCGGCCCGCGCGTCGTGCATGCGCGTCACAGCAACGACCTCGTGAGCGGCTTGGGCCTGTTCTCGATGCTCCGCGTCGAGGTCGGAGCGCGCGGAACCACGGCCCAGTGGCACGCGCCCCAAACCGGAAACGCGCGGGCGTGGGAGATCAACGCGACGATCGGTGGCGAGGTATGTGCCGAGCAGCCAAGCGAGGCCGCCGTCCGGGCCCAGCTCGCCGACCTCATCGCCGAGGGCTGCGTCGGCGCCGAGCTCAGCCCGTTCGTGCATTTCGATCGCGGCGTCATGATCAACCACTCGCTGCCCAGCGGCATCGTGATCCAGACCCTCGCCGCCCTCGCCCCGCACTGCGGCGCGGACACGGCCCCGTGGCTGCTGGTCCTGTCCTACGACGCCTTCGCCGACGCCTGCGACCCCAAGTGGAGCGGCGAACTCGACGACTACGCCTCGTTCCGCGACGAGGCCCTCAACCGCGCCCAACTCGACTTCGAGCGGGTCGCGGCCCATGCTCAGTGCTTCTATGTGAGGAGCTGCTTTGGGGGCTGAGGGCGCGGCCGCGCGTGCCCAGACCCGCGACACCCGACGGTCCATGCAGGCCCTGGCCAGCGCCGCCCAGGCGATGATCGAGGTCACCGCCCAGGGACCCGCAAGTATCGTCGACACACTCGAGGTCGCCCCGGCACTTTTGGCCGTTACACCCGCAGTTGAGCTCGCCCAGGGTGCAGGCCGGATCGCCGTCGCCGTCGCCGTCGCCGTCGCCCGAGTTGTCTATCGGATGTCCTTTCCGCATCACACGCGACGTCATTCGTACGCCTGCGGTATGCCTGCGCGGGCGCGCACATGGCAGATGAGCGCTCGCGCCACGTAAGGAGGAGACCGTCTGCGCCCCACCTCAGCGCGAAACGCGCAGTGCGCGTAGACCTCAAAAAGTCTTGACCGCGCGCAGATCGCTCGTGTATCGTTGGCAATCGTTGAGGTTCATGGACACACAATCACCAACGCGCCCAAGACCCCGCCACCTACCGAGCCATATCTCGGCCGCCATCGTGCTTGTCGCTGCGGCGTGCGGGCCTTCCGGTCCGGCCGCTGACGGCGGCTCATCCCCCCTATGCGGCGATAGTGTCATCGATCATGGCGAGCTCTGCGATGACGGAAATCTCATTGCGGGCGACGGATGTAGCCCCGAGTGCCTCCCGTCGGGCATTCCGTTCGACTGTGTGGATCTGCTCGTAAGCGACAGTCCAGACGAGAGAAATCGCGTCTCCGACCTCCTCCCGCTCGCCGACGGTACCTTCATAGCTGCGGGAACACTCGATTTATCACCCACGAATCGCGGTTGGCTCGCGCGCTACAAGCCAACCGGCGAGCAGATGTGGTTCGTTGACACAGCAGCGATCGACCCGGAGTTCTCCGCGGTTGGCGACCTCGTCGACGATGGCCAATCCGGATTTTGGGCGCTGGGATTTGCGGGTTGGACCGACAACCGGTTGATTCACCTCGATCGAGATGGAAACGTTACCAGCACGACTCCCGTGGTTTCCGAGAACGGCGCAAGTGTCGCCGTGGCGACCATCGAATTTGCGACGACGAGCGTCTGGCTCGTGGGGCAACTCGAAGGCGACGCATGGTTGGGACTCTACGATCCGACGGCCAATACGGTAACCGATTTGTTGATCGAGGATCACCTCGGCTTCCAAGATTACATCTATGCGATCGGACGAGGAAAAGATGAGATCGCGGTCGCTGCAACTGTGAGCACGAGTCCGAACTTCGACGGGGACATCCCGCTCATCGCATCGACGGACGTGTTGGTCATCCACTACAATTTCCAGGGGATTGAGCTTCAGCGCTCGCTGCTCGGCCCGAATACGGACCCTGACTTCGTGCGAGTCGCCAGCCGCATTGTGTCGGATGCATCAGGCCGTTGGTTCGTAGGCGGCCCCTACATTCCTCGAGACACGACCGCACTTTACCAGACCTGGCTCGCTCCTCTACAGGCCGAGACACATTGGACCTGGACAAATGACGTCAGTCTAGGTGATGTCGCGGGTGCCGAAAACGGCGTCATCGTCGCCACGAATCGGCTCGATACCGATGCCTCAAATGTGCCAATCACTGAAGGTTGGCTGGTCAATCTCGGGTGGGACGGAGCGAAACTCTGGGACTTCGGGGCGGTCGACGATGACGTCGCAAGCTACACTCACTACGTACATCAGGCGTTGGCAGGCGTTGCTGATGGCCGCTTCCGCACCGCTGGCGTAACGACCTCCGGAGAGATTCCGACAGTGCGTTCGTGCCTGATATCGCAGTAGAACCAAGCCACAACAGAGGTCGCAAGAATGCATCACAAGTGGACAATCCCAGGAACAGTTGCACTCGTCTCCTTGGTCGGAACCCCACAACGGGCAGACGCATACTGTGTCACCAACCAGCCGCTCATCACATTCTGGTCATCGAAGTTTCCAGACCTTCGCATTCCGGTTTGGATTAGTCTCTCACCAGACCACACGGTCGCCCACACGGGACAGACACCCGACGATGTAGCGAGACTAGCGCTCGAGGTCATCGCGCGACACAATGAATCCGCCCTCGGGCCGAAACTCCACTTTGCCGGATTCACAAACAAAGGGTACAATTTGAACATTCCCTTCAACAACCCCATGCTGACTGCGGCGGTTGAACTTCCGGTGGGAATCACCCTAATGAGCATGGACTGTACCGACAATAAGGAAATATGTGGCGACAATGCGACCGGCTGTGCAAGCTTCGCCACCCGCAACGACCCTAGCAACCCGCTAACTCAATCGGATCCGTTAGGCTGGGTGTTCTTTGTTCCGCCGGGCTGTGAAGACAGTGCAGGCTACTCGATGAATGCCTACGGCGACATGGCTCAGGTCATGCTGCACGAACTCGGACACTCCTTGGGGCTCCAGCACTCCAATCGCGACAAAGCAGTCTGCGAAGCCAACGGAAAAAACGTGCACGGAGGTTCCGTCACGGGCACAAGCGGGGTAATGTATTCAACCGTACCAGCTAATTTTGCTGCCAGCCGGTCATGGCGACGCGACGACCTCCAGGGTTTGGAGTATCTCTACGGTGCAGCAGCCAGTGACCTCGAATTAGCATGGTGGAACGACACGAGCTACCCAGACTACCCAGACTATCCCACCGCGACATCGCTCGTCGACATTCAGGTTTCGCGCGCCGCGGTCGTTGCAAATCGCACGCCCGCAGGCGTCCAGGGTCTCGTAACCACCGCGCCCGACGGCCGAGTCAAACATATTCTCATGAGTGAAGCCGGAGACGTGACTCCCGCTCTCGGTGACCTCGTAGTCGACCCGGGTCCAAGCGGCGTGACGTGGTCACTTCCTGCCATCGCCATGAGTGACGAAGGAGTGAATGAGCGGCTGTTCGTCGCGTGGATGGCGAACGAGGCTCTAGACAGCAACTTACTCACTCTACGTACAGCTGTACGACCGACGGACACTTTGGCGTGGCAATACGCCGATCATCCGGACGAGTTTCGGGTCAATCGGCTCGCAGCCGGGTATGATCCCGGATCCGAGGTCTTCATGGTGACCACGCTGACGCCCTCCACGACCGAGGTGCGAGTCGTGCTATTCGACATCGATGGCGTTTCGCTTGGACCGGCGATTGATCTCGAAGGACTGTACGCCTTCGGAGTGGGGCCCCCTCTTTGTGACGATTCACGATGTTTGATCCCATTCTCAGAGTCGGAATTTGGTGGTCCGGATTTCGGCATCGCAGAGGTGATGGTCGATCCTCGAACGCCGACCGTAACGCTACTATCAACGGAAGTTCTGAGTCAGGTCAACACGTACGGCAGTCTCGCCCTGGTGAGTGATGACCAGGGACTCATGGCCGGCATGGGCGAGCGGCGATTCCTTCTAGGTGACTACCCCGGATTGAGTCCGGACGGCGTCGAGTCGAAGGTCAATCCGAACACCGATTGGGCATTGGGCATTGGACATTGGGCCAATCAGAACTCCAGCGTGTCGCGCCTGTTCCAACCTCGTGCGATAGAGTGCGGCAACGGCATCGTGCAAGCGGCCGAGGAGTGCGACGACGCGAATACCACGCCCGGCGATGGCTGTAGCGCGTGCGTCCTCGACCTGGGGGCGGGCACCGGTTCAGGCACGGGCGACACAGGGGGCTCCGGGCTCGACGGCGAGAATGGTTGCGAATGTCGAGCCAGCTCGGGAGATCCGGGGTTCGGGTTCCTCTCGATGTTCGGATTCCTCGCACTCGGTCTGCGGGTGCGTCGCGTCGACTAGCCCACGCCGAACATCCCGGCGACTCGCGTCGGACCACCCGACCCGCGAGGCCGTGGCCAAACCCGACCTGAAGTTTCGCACGCTCACGACCGAGCACTTCTTGGTCCACTACCACGTCGGCGAAGAAGAGGTCGCCGATCACGTGGCGATGCTGGCTGAGCGCGCCTACTACGCGGACCTCGATGGCGCCCAGATCACCATCGACCGAGACACCGAGACCTCCGCGATGGAACCACCTACGAGGTCCGTCACTCGCTGACAAAGCTCTGACCGCCAAACCAACTGACGACATCAGACCCCAGAGATCACCCGGCGCTGCACGATCACCGACTCCGGGCTCGCGCCAGCGTCCCCCTTCCGCCGAAGCTCGATCACCACCTTCGTCCCAGCCTGCCCCCGGATATTCTGCATCGATCCTTCGAACCCCAGCTCGACGACCGACACCCCATCCACGCCAATGATCGAGTCACCCGCGACGATCCCCGCCTCCTCGGCGCCGCCGCCTTCGACGACGTCCCGGATGTAGATCGCGTCGCGGGTGGGCGCGATCGCAACCCCGATCCCGGCAAGCTCGACCTTGGGTTGCTCGCCCTCGGCGACCGGCGCGAGCGCGATCTCGACGGGTCCGTGGCGCTCGCCCGCGGTGATCTGGATGCCGGAGAGAATCTTGCTGTCATGGTCGAACGCGGCCACGTCGACGGAGATGCGGCCGGCCTCGATGCCCGTGAGCTCGAAGGCCCCCTCGGTGTCGGTGACCGTGGAGCTCAGCGAGGGCATGACGGAGTCGCCGCTGGCCAGGCCGTTGACCGAGACGTGCGCGAGCGCGAGCGGCTCGCCCGTGCTGGCGTCGACGACCCGCCCATAGAACGACCCGCCCGTGCCAAGCACGATCTTCACGGGGCCGCCGGACCGAGGCAGCTTGACCTTGACCGGCTTCGAGCGCGCGCGACCCTGGGCGATCGCCTCGAGCTCGTAGTGACCGGGGCCGAGCCCGCCAAACGAGAACGCACCACCGGGATCGAAGACCGAGAGATTGGCGACCCGCGAGCGGCGAAGCGGACCGTAGACGCGCAGCAGCGAGACGCTGCCGGCCACGACCGGGTCGCCGTGTTGGTCGACCAGCCGGCCCGCGATCTCGAGCCCGTCTTCGAGCCGCAGCTCGACCTCGTCGCCGGGCTTGACCGCGCCGCTCTGAACCCACGGGCGCGCGCTGAGCTGGGCGCCGACAACGTAGGTGAGATCGTCGAGGGGCGCGAGCACGAACCGACCCTCGGCGTCGCTGACGGCCGTGGGCGCGCGGGCGAGGCTGGGGTCGCGGCCGCCGATCCGAGTGGGCATCGTGCGGACTTCGACGCCCGCGAGCGGCTGTCCGGCGCCGTCGATGATGCGCCCGGTGATCGCGGCCTGGCTGGGATTGGGGACCCCGCCCATGGTGATCGTGAGGGTGTGGCTGAGCTGCGCGGGGGCGTCGACGCGGGCGCGACCGGTGGGGTGATCTGGGTGCCGGGCCTCGAGCAGGGCGAAGTCGGGGGCATGAAACACGAACCGGCCGTCGGCGTCGCTGTGGAAGCTGGACTCGATCCCGACCAGGGCCAGCTCGCCGCTGTCGGCCCCGAACAATTCAATGTCGGCGTCGGCGACGGGCCGGCCTTCGGTGTCGACCACGGTCCCGGCGTAGTCGACCCGCGGGAACAAGAACAGATCGGCGCGCTCGAGCTTTTGATAGGGGCTGGACACCCAGACCACGCCGCCGCGCCCGAGCTCGGGTGCGTAGGGCAGGTAGCCCTCGGCCGTGACGATCGCCAGCGCCCACGCGCCCTCGCTGGGCGCCTCGAACCGATAGCTCCCGTCGGCGCCCGTGACGGCGCTGTGGGTGACGCCGCGGCTGATGAATTCGAGCTCGGCCCCGGCCACGCCCACGCGGGTGCCCCAGTCGACGATCCTGCCCTCGAGCGCGCCGAACGGGCTGGTGTCGGTCGAGAGCTGGGCGGGCAGCGCGAGGTGGGCCGTGTTGGCGCTGTTCGAGTGCGTGGCGTTGGCGGCGTCGGTGTGGCGACTGTTGGGCGCGGTCGAGCGGGCGCCCTCGTCCCGCGATGACGCGCGCGCGTCGAGGTCTGCGGACGCGGCGTCGGAGTTGCCCGAGCTGTCGCCTGCGAACCACACCAGCGTGGCGACCACCAGCGCCAGCCCGGCGATCGCCAGGGCGATGATCATGCCGGCCCCTTGGCGGCTCTGTGACGTCGGTGGCAGGGGGCCAGGATACATCGAACGCCGGGCCCGCGCATGGTACCACTCGCCCGTGTCCGACCTTGCATCGCTCGACCAGGTCCTGCTCGAGCGCTTCGGCTTCTCGAGCTTTCGCCCCGGCCAGCGCGAGGCGCTCGAGGCCCTGCTGGAGCGCCGCCGGTTGCTGTGCATTCAGCCGACGGGCCACGGCAAGTCGCTGCTCTATCAGCTCCCGGCGACGATGTTCGAAGGCATGACCGTGGTCGTGTCGCCGCTGTTGGCGTTGATGCGCGACCAGATCACGCAGCTGGTCGAGCGGTTTGGGATCGCGGCGGCGTCGATCAACTCGGACCAGCTCGAAGAGGAGAACGCGGCGGCGGTCCGGGCCGCGCGGGCGGGCGAGCTGCGGATCTTGTTCGTGGCCCCCGAGCGGCTCGACAACCTGGCCGACTTCAATTTTCTGCTTGGGCTCGACGTCTCGCTGCTGGTCGTCGACGAGGCCCACTGTATCTCGACGTGGGGTCACGACTTTCGGCCCTCGTATCGTCGCATCGTCGACGCGGTCAATGCGTTTGCGCAGCGGCGTCCCGATCTGCGCGTGCTCGCGTTGACGGCGACCGCGAACCACCGGACCGAGGCCGACATCGTCGAGCTGCTGGGCGCCGACGCGGGGCTCGCGGTGCACCGCCAGGGCATGGATCGGCCCAACATCTCGCTGTCGTCGATCAGCGTGAGCGGGCTGCCGAACAAGCTCGCGCGGCTCACGGTCGTGGTCGCCCGCGAGCTCGAGCGGCTGGCCGAGTCGGGCGGCTCGGGGATCTTGTATTGCGCGACTCGGGATCAGACCGACATCGTCGCGGGGTTCTTGCAGGCCAACGGGCTCGATGTCGTCGCCTACCACGCGGGCCTGGATCCCGACCGCAAGCGCGAGCTTCAACATGCGTTCACGCGCAGCGAGGTTCCGGTGATCGCGGCGACCAATGCTCTGGGTATGGGCATCGACAAGTCCGACATTCGCTTTATCGTGCATGTCGACATACCCGGATCGATCACGGCCTATTACCAAGAGGTGGGCCGGGCCGGGCGCGACGGCGCGCCAGCCCGCGGGTACCTGCTGTTCGACGAGGAAGACCGCAAGGTTCAGGACTACTTCATCCGCTCGGCCCAGCCGACGGTCGACGACTTCGAGGTTGTTCAGCGGGTGATCGCGCAGGCCCAAGAGGCCGACGATCCAATCAAGTTGGGCGGGATCAAGGCCCGCTCGGGGTTGCACCCGACCCGGGTCACGGTGGTGCTGGCCGAGCTGATCGAGCAGGGCTTCGTCGCCAAGCAGCTGGTCGGGCGCGCGCAGGTCTACGTGGGTGGCGAGCAGTCGGGCGCGCCGAGCCTGGAGCGCTACCGGCGTCAGCTGGAAGTCCGCACCCAGGAGCTCGACGCGATCTTTCGGTTTGCCCGGCGCGAGCCCGCGTGCTTGATGCAGGCCCTGCGTGCGGCGCTCGGTGACGACGACGCGCCAGCGTGCGGGCGCTGTGATCGCTGCGTGGCGAGTGAGGTGCCGGCCGTGGATCCCGTGGATCCCCAGCTCGAAGCCCGGGCCAGCGCGTGGCTCGAGACCCGCCCGCTGCCGCTGCCCGCGAGCCGCTACCCCCAGCTCAGCGAGGGCCTGGCGCTGCTCGACGGTCCCCTGCGTGGGCCGACCTATGCGGCGTTCATGCGCGGGCGGGCCAACGCGCCGGCGCTGCCGCCCCGCCTGCTCGAGCTGCTCGAGCTTGGGGTCGATCGGCTGCGCAACGACTACGCGTTCGGCAGCGTGGCGATGCTCCCGTCGCGCAGCTGGGCCCAGCGCGAGCTCCTGGGTCAGTGGCTGGCCGACCACCTCGAGGTCCCGCTGCTCGAGCTCGTGACCTACCGCAGCGACGACGAGCCAGCCGCGCGCCAGGGCAGCCTGGCCAACAATGATCAGCGGCGCGAGAACGTCAAAGGCTGCTTTGGCCTGGGCAGCGACGCGCGCCACGTGCCGCCGGGGGCGGTGCTGTTGGTCGACGACTACGTCGGCTCACGGGCGACCCTGCGCGAGGTCGGCCAGCTCCTGCGCAAGACCGGCAAGCTGAAGCAGGAGATCGTGCCACTGATGATCGCCCGCGTGCGCTGGAAGCTGGGCCAGCCAGGGATGATCTGAGCTGCTCCGAGCTGCTCTGGGCGCGCCCTTGTGCCGGGCCCGCGCTTCGTCTGTAATCACCGAAGTGACGAACATCTACGATTTCGAGGTCGAGACCATCACCGGCGAGCGTGTGTCCATGGACACGTATCGCGGCCAGGTGTTGCTCATCGTCAATACCGCGAGCAAGTGAGGCTTCACGCCGCAGCTAGGTGAGCTGCAAGCGCTGCATGAGCAGTATGAAGCCAAGGGTTTGCGCGTGTTGGCGTTCCCCTGTAACCAGTTTGGCAACCAAGAGCCCGGCACCAACGCCGAAGTGCTCGAGTTTGCCCAGCGCAACTATGGCGTGACGTTTCCGATGCACGCCAAGATCGAGGTCAACGGCAAGGGCGCTCACCCGCTCTACAGGTACCTCAAGCACGAGGCCAAGGGCATCCTCGGCACCGCCGCGATCAAGTGGAACTTCACGAAGTTCATCGTCGACCGCGACGGGAACGTGGTCGAGCGCGAGGCGCCCAAGACCACGCCAAGTAGCTTGGTAGCCAGGCTCGAGGGGCTCTTGGGTCGGGCGGCGAGCGGCTGAGGTCAGCGCAGATCGAGCCAGACCAGTCGCACCCCGGGTGCGGCGGCGGCCTCGGCGAGCACGCCGGACCACGGGTCGTCCGGACTCGTGGTCGCGCGGGCTGACCAGCACTGGACCCCGAGCGCCGCGAAGCTGGCGAGCGCGCGCTCGGGGGACACGCGAGGGGTGACGATCCGCTGGGTCATCTCGCTGCTGCCGTTGTCGGCGATCACGATCAGTAGATCGTCGCCGTGGTCGATCGCGTCGATGATAGCGAGCCACTCGGAGTGCGGCAGGTTGGTGTCGCCGACCACGGCGATCGCGAGGCCGTCACGGCCGCCGCGCGACCAACCGGCCGCGATCGGTACGGCGCCGCCCATGTGCATCTTGACGTCGCTGCGCTGGCCGGCGAGCGCGAGCAAGCCGGTGACGCCGGGGTCCGTCGCAATGAAGCGACCGAGCTCGCGGAGGCGGTCGAACAGCGGGCCGCGGGGATCGCCAGCCGGGAACCCCGGGAGCGGATGCGCCTGCTCGAACGCCTGCTCGCGCGCGAGCAACTCGGCAGGGAGCTCGGCGAGCAGCTCGACCAGCGCGGGTTTGCTCGCGGGGGCGCGCTCGATCATGGGCGAGGCCTCGGGCGTGCAGCGAGCGACGGCGGCGTCGAGCACGGCGGCCAGTGACTCACCCGACAGCCGCCCGATCGGCCGCGCGTCGCCGAGCTGAGCTCGACCGAGCACGGCGGTCGTGACCCCGTGAGCATGCAGTCGCGCGCGCACGCTGGTCTCGAGCGTGGCCGTGCACTCCTCGAGCACCACCAGCTCGCGCACCTGCGAGGCGAGCTCGACCAGCGCCGCTTCTGGCAGCGGGTGCTCGAGTCGCAGTCGCATGCCCGCGAGCCCGCGCGCGCGTGCAGCCTCGGCCACCTCGACGCCCAGGTGCGCGGCGACGATCACCGCGAGCTGCCGGGGCTCGCCCCACAGCCGCACTTGCGACTCGATCCACGGTCGCAGGCGATCGAACACACCCGCGCGGGTGTCGAGGTGTTCGGCGTAGGTCCGCGCCGAGGTTGCCAGCGCTCGACCACGCTCGGGCCAGGGCGCGAACGCCTGGGCCAGCTCGGGCACCTCCGGTGCCGCGAACTCCCCAGCGCCCGCAAAACAGCGATGATCCCCGCGCATGACGACCAACATCCCAGTCGCCCGACTGATCGCGCACGCGTCGGCGACCAGCTCGATGATCTCGGCCGGACTCGTGGGCGAGACCACCAGCAAGTTGGGGCTGCCCGCGTACAGCGGCCGATTGTCCTGGGCGCTCTGGCTCGACCCGGGCTTGGCGTCGGCCCCCTCGAACAGCAGCAGCGGCGCGGCCAGGCCATGAACGACGCCCATCACGTTGAGCGCGTCGGAGGCCACGTTGATCCCGACGTGCTTCATGATCGCCGCGGCCCCACGCCCAGCCATGGCGGCGCCGAAGGCCTGACTCAGCGCCGCGTTCTCGTTGACCGCCCAACGAAACTCGATGCCCGCCGCCTCGCCTTCACGCTCGAGCACCAGCGCCAGCGCCGTCGTCGGGGAACCAGGGAACGCGGTGACGAAGCTGACACCGCCAGCGCGCAGGGCAGCGAGGAACGCCTGGGGAGCCTGGCTCATCGCGTGGATCATGCCGCCACCCACGGCCCGGGGATAGGGCTGAGCCATCCCGCGCAACGGGTTGTGAATCGGGCATCTCTGCGGTCGTCGGAGGGCCTCGATGCGCACGCTCCTGGCCGCTCTGTCGCTCACCTGTCTGTCGCTGTTGCCCGTCCCCGCGATGGGCTCTGAGGATGGCGCGCTCGAGGTCGTCGAGCGCTCGCAGAACGAGCTGCTCGAGCTGCTCGGGCGCGATGGCAAGCCCAGCGAGATTCAGCGCCAGGTCGATGCCCTGCTCGACTACGAGTGGATCGCCCAGTCGGCGCTGGGGGGGCCCAGCCACTACGCCGAGCGCTGCGGTGAGCGCTGCCCCGAGTTTCAGGCGCTGCTCACCGAGCTGATCCGCACCAACTACCTTCAGCGCCTTGGCCAGCGCGATCGCGTGAGCGTCGTGTATGTCGCCGAGCACGTGCGCGAGGCCGCGACCAAGGTCGACACCCGGGTGAGCTTCGCGGACGGCTCGGGCAAGACCAAGGTGATCGACGTCGACTATGTGATGCACCGCAGCGGCGGCCAATGGCACGTTCGCGACATCATCACCGAGGGCGTGAGCCTGGCCAAGACCTACAAATATGACATCAACAAGCTCTACAAAGATGGTGGGATCGACAAGGTCATTGTCACATTGCAAGCCAAGCTCGACGACTTGAACCGGCTACATTAGCCCCTCGAGCATCGAAGAGGCTGCCATGTAGCTCGAGCACCTTCGTGCTGCCGGCCGCTCACTGTTCCCACACCCCACCCTTGCCCCGGTAGGTGGGCACGCTGCTCTCGGCTGACATTCCGGCTCCGGTGAAGAACACGATGTTGCGAAAGTCGGCGAGGCGCGGCGTTGCCATCGCGGCCACGATACCGCAAACGCGGGGCGGGTGGGAGCCGACCTCACGTAGACGCGAGGAGCAGCGCTGTCACGACGCTGCCCCTCGGGTGTCGAGTGTGAGGGCGGTTAGACAGCGTCCTTGTCCCTCCTGACCATGTGCATGACCGTGGTGGCGACGGCGCTCACCAGGAACACCCAGAACAGAATCTGGGCGATCGAGGCGGCTCCCGTTGTGATCCCACCGAAGCCAAAGATGGCGGCGATGATCGCGATGATGAAGAAGATGAGCGCGTAGTACAGCATGGCTGGTTCTCCTGTTCGAGCGCCTCGGCGCCGGGTGTTGGAATGTAGATAGTGTTCGTCGCGCGGCCGCCCGCACCAACTCCACGCCCGTGGCGCCACGCGCTGGCTCCGGGTGCGGTCGCTTCGCTCGGGTCGCTCGATCTAGAGTGGACGCGGCCGACGAGCGCGGATCCAATCAGTCAGGCGGTCGGTGGAACACGGTCTGCTGTTCTGGTGTGCTGGCCACAGGCCGACGCGGCACGAAGGTGCTCGCTGCGTCAACCATGATTATGCGATCTCTCCCGCAGCCCGCGCCACGGTGATCACATTTACGTGCGCGCAATTGTGGCGTGCAAGACCCAGCGTGGGCGCGCAACGATTGAATATTTATCAGTGCTCGCGCAGCCAAGCGGCGACTTCATCTGCGCACGGGCTCTCGGCCGTCCGGCACAGTTGCTCGGCGATCTCCCCATGCTCGCGCGCCAGCTCCCGGTCGCCCAGCGCCCACCGAGTCTTCGCCAGCTCATAGCGGATCTCGGCGATCGCCACTGGCGCGATCTTCTCCCGCTCGCGGATCGCCAGCGCCCGCTCGAGCACCGGGAGCGCCTGCGCGGCGTGTCCTTGCTTGGTGAGCGTGGTGCCAACGCCCTGCAGCGAGTACGCGGTCTCGAGCCCCTCGGCACCAAACGCTTGCTCCCGGATCACCAGCGCGCGCCGATGCAGCGCGAGCGCCTCGTCGTGCTCGCCCTTGGCGTCGAGCACGACCGCGACATTGTTGAGCTTCTCCGCCACCCCGGGGCTGTCGGGCCCAGACGCGGCCTCCGACACCGCCAGCGCCCGCCGCTGCAGCGCGAGGGCCTCGTCGAGCTCGCCCTTCATCATGAGCACATTGCCCGTGTTGGTCAGCGCCATCGCGACCGTGCTGTGCTCGGGCCCGAGCGCGGCCTCCCAGACCTGGTGGGCCCGACGGTAGTGATCGAGGGCCTGATCCAGCTCGCCGCGACTGAAGTGGACATTGCCGATGTTGTTGAGCGCGTAGCCGATCTTCTGGTTGTTCTCACCGAATACGGCAAGCCAGATCTCGTGGGCCCGCTGGCCGTGGGCGAGCGCCTGATCGAGGTCGCCGACCTCCCAGTAGATATTTCCGAGGTTGGCGAGGGTGTCCCCACACGCCGGGTGCGCGGGCCCAAGCGTCGCTTCGCGCAGCGCCAGCGCCCGGGTCTGCGTTGCGAGGGCGTCCTCGAGCTTGCCCTGGCGACGCTGGACGACCCCGATGTTGTTGAGCACGGTGGCGATCTGCGGGTGCTCCGAGCCAAACGCCGCCAGCCACAGCTGATGCGCGCGCTCGTACTCGACCTGGGCCTCGACGTAGCTGCCGCGATTCTCGAGCACGTTGCCGATGTTGTTGGCGAGCACGGCGGCTTCGAGGCTCCTGGTGAGATTGAGCCGAGCGAGCAGCATGGCGGCGACACGTGCCCAGCGCAGGCCCTCTTCGTGGCGCTCGAGCTCGTCGCCGACGATGTCGACCAAGCTGATCGCGGCGCGCAGCGCCAGGAGATCATGGCCGGCCTCGCCCGCCGTGAAGAACGCCCGCTCGAGCTCGGGCTCGGCGGCCGCAAATTCGCCGAGCTTGGTCGCAACAATCGCAATTGCGTAGCGGGCCTCGGCGTCGATCGGCGGCCATGCGATCGCTTCGGCCTGGGCCAGCGCAGCTTGGGCGGCGAGCTTGGCCTGGTCATAGCGGGCGGTGGTCAGCAGCACCTCGACGCCCTCGAGCTGCGAGCGCGAGGCGGCGATCTGCTCGCGCGTCTGCGGATCTTCGGGCAGCTCGATGCGGTGGGCCAGCCACGCGTCGTCGCTGCACTGACTCGTCAGCGGGAGCTCGGCGCTGGCCTGGACTGCGCGCTGAACCAGCTTGGCGTCGGCGGTCTCGAGCAACCCGAGCAGCGACGTGAACGCAGCCTGGCGCTCGTCCAGGCACGCGTCGACGCGATCGGCCGCAGCCGGCTCGCGGGTGTGCTCGACGGTCGCCGCGCGGCAGCTGGCCAGACGCAGCGCGGACCACTCGCTGGCGTAGTCGCTCAGCCGCAGCTGCGTACGGGACCAGGCGTCGCCGGCCAGCTCGAGCTTGGTCGCCGCGAACGCGGCCTCGATCTGGGCGCGGGTGTCGTCGTTCCAGACCTCGATGAGCGCCTCGCTGTCTCGCTGACAGGCGGCGACACGCTCGGCCACCGCGGCTTGCTCGTGTCGCTGCCAGCCAACACCCACGGCCAGCGCCAACAGCAGCGGCGCGCCGACGGCCAGCGCGACAGCCCGCCGCCGCTCACGGTTGACCGACAGCGCGGCCAGCAGCGCGGCCATCGACGGCCAGCGGTTGTCGGGATCGGTGGCGAGCGCGCGAACCAGAATCTTGCGCAAGTACGCCGGCAGATCAGCGCCGCGAGGGGGCTCGCGCAGCTGCCCGCTGATCACCGCTGTGCACAGCTCGGTCACGCTGTGGCCTGCGAACGGCCGCTCGCCACACAGCGCCTCCCACAGCGAGACGGCGTAGCTGAACTGATCCGTGCGCCCGTCGGTGACCCCGCCCGCGAATTGCTCGGGCGCCATGTAGGCCGGCGTGCCCATCATCGCCCCGGTCGCCGTCAGGTCGCTCGACAGCACGCTCGATCGCAGCGAGCGCTCGATCGCGTCGGCCTCGATCTGTGACGAGCTCATGACGTCGCGCCGGATCTCGGCTGCTCGCGCTTCATCGAGCGGCTCGGCGCCGTCGCCCGTGACCGCCACGGAGCCAGCCTCGTGGACCAGGCCAAAGTCCATGACCACGACCCGCCCGTCGCCGGCGATCATCACGTTGTCGGGCTTGAAGTCGCGGTGGACCAGGTCCTTGTGATGGGCGGCCGCGAGCCCACGGCCGGCCTGCACGAACACCTGAATGATCTCCCGGCGTGAGCGGCTGCGCTGCGCCAGCCAGGCGCCGAGCGTGACGCCGTCGACGAACTCCATGGCGATGAAGGCCGCGCCCTCGTGCTCGCCGATCTCGTAGACCTGAACCACGTTGGTGTGAGACAGCCGCGCGAGGCCCTGTGCCTCTCGCAGAAGTCGCTGGCGTCGGGCCGGAGATTGCCCGCGCTCGTGCAGCAGCTTGATCGCAACCTTGCGGTCGAGCTCCTCGTCGTAGCCGGCGTAGACGACCCCCATCCCGCCCGCGCCGAGCTTGCGCAGGATCGAGAAGCGCCCGATGCTCGGCGCGAGCGCGGGCATCGGCCGTTGGGCACGCACCGACGCGGCGAGCTCCGCGTCGGCGGCCATCGTGTCGTCAGTGGAGAGCTCGCGGTCGGGGGCCGCGAGCGTCCGATCGTCGAGCTCGGACACGCTCCCCATCTTGGCACATCGAGCCCCGGGTCGAGCGCAAGCTGATGACTGTCAGACCAGCGCCTTCACGGCCACGCTCGCGCAGGCCAGCCCAAAGCTCCCGGTCACGAACCCCGCTGTCCCGTAGATCAAGTTGCGCTGATCACAGGTGTGCTTGCCGTTCTCACCTTGGGGACAGACGCAGCGGAACCCCTCGCCGTTGTCGTAGCCGAGCTCGATCGGCGCCATCGGGGACTCGAGCGAGTGGACCGTGGGGATCCCCCAGCCGTGCCCGCTCGGCAGCGCGTGCTTCTGACGCAGGATCTTGCGCAGCGAGGCCAAGAAGGGGTCACCCGCGACTTCACTGAGATCCGCGACCCGGATCTGGGTTGGGTCCATGCGCCCGGACGCCCCGCCCGACACGACGAGCGGCACCCCCTGCGCGCGGCAGCTGGCGATCAGGTGGGCCTTCGCGGTGAGGTTGTCGATCGCGTCGATGATCAGATCCGCCCCGCGGTTGAGCAGCGCCTCGCTGGTGTCGGCCTCGTAGAAGCTGCGCACCGCCTCGACCTCGCAGCCGGGGTGAATCGCCCGCAGCCGCTCGGCCATGACCTCGACCTTGGGCTTGCCGGTCGTCCCCCGCATCGCGTGGAGCTGGCGGTTGGCGTTGGTCACACACACGAGATCGAAGTCGACCAGGCTCAGGCGCCCGACCCCCGCGCGGGCCAGCGCCTCGGCGGCCCAGCTGCCGACGCCGCCGATCCCGATCACCATCACGTGGCTGCCCAACAGCTTGCGCATGGAGCTGTCGCCGACGAGCCGTCCCATGCGATCGAAGCGACGGTGCAGCCGGTAGGCTCGCTCACCCTCGGACTCGGGCTCGAGCTCGGGCTCGGACGTCGGCTCGGCTTCGCGTCGCAGCGTCAGCAGCCCGGAGCGCGAGGGTGCGGGCGCGCTCGTCCATGGCAGCGACCGCGGGAGGGGCTCGGGCGTGGTGGGATCGCTCATGGGCGCGCGAGTATAGCGACCTCGCCCAAAAACGCGCTCAGCCGGAAAAGGGGGCGCGCTCGGGCCCGTGGCGGCGTAGAATCCGCCAAGTGCGCCGAACCCCGGCCCAACGAGATCGCCCGTGAGTGAGCCCAACCCCGAGTCCCCCGCTGTCCTGATCCCCGCCGACTCCGCCGCGCTCGAGCGTCGACGGCCGGGATGGGCGCGCCGCAAAGCCAGCCTGATCACCCTCGCCAGCGCGCTCGCGCTGGCCACCGCCGTCACCTCTTCGTGCAAGCACGAGGAGATCCCCGAACAGGCGCCAGCGCTCGGCGCCACCCTCGAGCTCGCGTCGGGTCAGGTCACGCTGACCACCAAGGCTGGCGAGACGACCCTGCTGTCGAACACCCCGCTGCCGATCGGCGCCGAGCTCCACACAAGCGCGGGCGCGCGAGCGCTGATCCGGCTGGGCGACGGCACCCGCGTGTTCTTGCGTGACGACACCAAGGTGACCCTCGCGGACGGGCTGCAGCTCGACAGCGGCCAGGCGTGGGTCGAGGCGCCGCCGCTCGAGCAGGGCCAGCGGGCCAGCACGCACACGCTCGGCGCGGTCAATGTCTCGGTCAGCGACGGCGGGGCCAGCCTCACCCGCACCGGTGACGAGGTCGAGATCTACGTGGCCGAGGGCCTCGCCATCGTGACCGCGCCCGGCGGCCGCACGGAGCTCGACCCGGGCGAGCGCGCGACGATCTCGGGCGACGGCGCGCCCGTGGTCGAGCCAGTAAAATTTTGGGACGACTGGACCGGCGGCATGGGGGATCACAGCGCCTCCGCCAGCTCGCCCTGGGTCGGGACCGGCAGCGTCTACGCGATCGATCACATGGCGGGCCCCGGGGCCCAGGCGCTGCCCCTCGCGATCCAGCGTCAGACCGTGGAGGTCGCGATCGACGAG
Source organism: Enhygromyxa salina (assembly GCF_002994635.1). GTDB lineage: Bacteria > Myxococcota_A > Polyangia > Nannocystales > Nannocystaceae > Plesiocystis > Plesiocystis salina_B. The sequence goes on from NZ_PVNL01000147.1 coordinate 278,084, forward strand.
CAGGTCGCCGAGACCGAGGTCGACCAGGTGTTCTTCAACCCCGCGGGCAGCGAGGTCGAGGGCTGGTACTGGTTCACGGTCCCCGAGGACGCGATGATCGTCTCGTTCGCGCTCGAGACCAACGGCGCGCTGATCGAGGCCGAGGTGGTCGAGCGCCGCCAGGCCACGCAGATCTACGAGGCCAATATTCAGCGCCGCGTGGATCCGGCCCTGCTCGAGTGGGTCGACGCCCGGACCGTGCGCGCGCGCATCTACCCGATCCCCGCGGCCGGCACCCGCCGGGTCGTGCTGCGCTACCAACAGCTGCTCAGCGAGAGCGAGGGCAAGCTGCGCTACCGGTACCCAATGGCCGCGCCGGTCGGGCGCGACGCCGCCACGATCGAAGACTTCGCGCTCGCGCTGTCGCTGCGCGGGGACACGGCCAAACACTACGGGCTCGCAACCCGCAACGACGCCCGCGTCGAGGGCCGCGACCGCGACCGCGTGACCATGCGCCGCAGCGGGTTCACGCCGCGCGCCGACTTCGAGCTCGAGCTGACCCGCAGGCGCGGCGCCGAAGCCAGCGAGGACGCACCCGAGCCGCTGCGCGTCAACGTGTTCGAGCCCGGCAACGACCAGGCCGACTACGTGATGCTGCGCTGGACACCCGACGTCGAGTTCGCGGCCACGGCTGCGCCAAACGGCGAAGTGGTCGTGGTCGTGGACACCTCGGCCGGGAGCGATCCGGCCGAGCACCAGGCCAAGATCGCGGTCGCCGAGGCGCTGCTGCGATCGCTCAGCCCCAGCGATCGGTTCGTGCTCGTCGGCGCGGATCTGGGCGCCGAGGTGCTGTACCCCGAAGCCGGCATGGCCGAGGCCACCCCGGAGGCGATCTCGGCCGCGCTCGAGCACCTGACCCAGCGCGGCGCGGGCGGGGCCACCGATCTCGGCGCGATCTTCGAGGAGTCGCTCGAGCGCGTGCATGGGCTCGAGCAGCCGGCGATCGTGTACATCGGAGATGGCGTCGCGACCTCCGGTGAGCTCGACGGTGACGCGCTGGCCGAGCGGCTGCGCCGGACCCTGTCGGGCTCGCGCGCGCGGCTGTTCACCGTCGCCGTCGGCCGCGAGGTCAACGACGCGCTGCTGACCAAGCTCGCCCGCGCGGGCGGGGGCAAGTCGCTGCGCGTGGCCGAGGCTGGCGAGGCAGTGGTCCGCGCGCTCGAGCTCTCGGGCGCGCTCAAGACCCCGACCTTGACCGACGTCAGCGTCGACGCGGGCGAGGGGCTCGACGATCTGTTTGTCAGCTCCGAGGGCAAGCTCTCGCGCGGCGAAGAGCTGACGATCCTGGCCCGCACCCACCACGAGCTGCCCGAGCAGATCACCGTCAGCTACCGGTTCGCGGGTGAGACCTTCACGCGTGAGTACAAGCTCGACCGCGAAGACAGCATGGTGCTCTCGCGGCTGGTCCCGCGGCTGTGGGCGCGCGCGTACATTGATCGGCTGCTGACCGACACCCGCGGGCCCGAGGCCGTGCGCGGCAAGATCCTCACCCTGGGTCTGGAGTACGGGCTGATGACCCCGTTCAGCTCGTTCCTGGCGCTCGAGGACGAGTCTGCCTATCGCCGCGCGGGGATCGAGCGACGCGGTCGCCAGTTCCCGAGCTTGACCGCCGACGCCGAGCTCTCACGGGTCGCGCCCGTCGAACATGAGCCCAGCTCACCGACCGTGCTCACGATGATCGGCGCGGCCGCGTCGGCGCCGTTTGGCTGTGGGGTGGGGCCGGGGCCGGTCAACCAGGACCGAGGCGCCGACGATGATCGCAGCGAGAGCTCGCGTGGCGGCGAGGCGGGCAACATCGGCCGCTCCGCGCAGACTCGCGGACCCGCCCCCTCGGCCGCGCCCATGGCCGACGCGCGGCTCGAGCCTCCGGCCGATGGGATCGACCCGAGCGTGACCGCCGGCGAAGAACTCGAGCGTCAGGACGGCCAGGGTCAGCGGTGGCGCAGCGCAGGTGGGCTGGGCGTGATCGAGCTCGACGCCGAGGCGGTCGAGCTCCCGAGCGGGGCGAAGGATCGCGCGTCTCGGCTCGCGGCCGCTGGGTTCGCCGTGCCTGCGCCACCGGCCTGGGTCGACGAGGTCACCGAGTCCGAGCTCGCCCGCGGGTCCATGAGTGGGCGCGCCCGGGTGACGCCCTCGCCGGTTCCCCACGAGCAGACCCTCACCTGCAGCGACGCATCGACGCGCGGCCTCGTGCACCGCCGGGTGCTGTGGGCCATGCGACTTGGTCGCCAGACATCGATGGCCGGGATGCTCCGCGTGTACGAGGCCTCGCTCTCGGCCTGCGAGCTGCCGCGCTGGCGAGATCAGCACGCGTTCTTGGATCTGCTGCAGGGCCGCGCGCGGACCGAGGCCGAGATTCAGCTGCTGCTCGGACACTTCGCGGCCGACGTCGACGCCAACACCTTCTTGGTCCAGGCGTTGTTGCGGCGGCTGATCGAGCCTGAGCTGATCGCCGCCGTCAACTATGCGGTCTACGGTGGGATCGAGTCGTGGTGGGAGATCGATCGGCGCCTCGACACGACTGATGATCCCGATGAGCGGCTGCGGATCCTCGACGCCGCGCTGGCCTACTCGCCCGGTGATCCCGACGGCGAGCGGCGGATGATCGCCGAGCTCGTCGAGCAAGATCGGGTCGACGCTGCGATCGCCCGCGGCCTGCGACTGCGCGACCAAGGCCAGCTGACGCCGGAGCTCTCGCAGTTGATCGGCGAGCTGCTGGCCCGGCGCGGTCGCGATGAAGCGGCCAAGCGCCTGTTCTCGGAGCTCGTCGAGTTCGCGCCCCACTCGCTGGCCAGCCGCCGACTGCTCGGCGACATCTTCTTGCGCCACGGCTGGTATGCCGACGCCTATCGCCAGTACGAGCTGCTCATGGAGCTGGCCGAGGGGCCCGAGGCGGCGATCCGGCTGGCGCGGGCGGCCGCCGGGACCGGGCGCACGGATGAGGCGCTGCGGCTGCTTGGGCGCGTGCAGTCGGGTGAGGGCCGGCCCGGTGAGGACGACCCGCGTCGCTACGCTCGCTTGCACATCGCGGGTCTGATCGCGGGCTTGCTCGACAGTGATCTGGATCTGCCCAAGGACAAGCTCACCGCCGAGCTCAAGTCGCTGGGCCTGTTCGATGGGCCTGCGACCTGGGAGCTGTTGCTGTGGGAGGACCTCGGCGTCGAGCTGACCCTGGCCGTGGCGCCGAGCGCCGACGGACGCCCGAGTCCCCAGGCCGATGGCGTCGACGCCGGGGGTACCGGGCTGTTCGCGCGGCAGTACAGCGGCGGGGTGCCGGACTTGGAGATCCGCCACCGGGGGTTGGTGCCCGATCGTGACGTCAGCTGGCGGCGGATCACGCTGCGCTGGGATGGGGAGGCGTTTGTGGTGGAGCAGCAGACTGGGACAATCGCGGCCCGGGTGGCCAAGACGAAGGAGGAGATTGTTGCCGAGGATGATGTCGTTCTTGATGAGGAGGCGACTGACTGAGCGGGTTCCGACCGCATGCGGGTCAGGAGTCTGGCCCCGACTTCGTCGGCGAGGTGTTCGTGTGTGTAAACTTCGGCAAATTGCCGTGGTATCGGCCGTTTCCATCGCTCGCCACCGAAATTGGAGTCGGCCGAACCTAGGCCGTGATCGAACGGCTGACTCGTGGCACGGAAGGCAGACATGAACCGAGCAATTGTACTGTCCCTGACCCTCTCGATCTCTGCCTGCGGTACCGGAAGCGTAGACAGCCAAGGCGGTGAGGAGACCACCGGTGAGGAGACCACCGGCGAGGAGACCACCGGCGAGGAGACCACCGGCGAGGAGACCACCGGCGAGGAGACCATCGGCGAGGAGACCACCGGCGAGGAGACCACCGGCGAGGAGACCACCGGCGAGGAGACCACCGGCGACGGCGATTGCTTCGACGTGCAGGACGATACCTTGGGCCCCGAGCCTTACGTGTGCGGTCTCGATACCCCCTGCGACATCGTCGTGCAGGAAGGCTTCGACCCTGTGGCGGCCGAGTGCATGCTCAATGGCATCGCAGCTGGCACGGTCGGCGACTACAGCCTCGTGAGGCCCGCGATGCTGGGCTCGGAGACCTGGCGCGTCCAAGTATTCGGTGATGGCAACGCGCTGGTGACCTTTCGGTCCGAGCATGACGACAGCTTCATGACACACGTCTCGGCCCGGGCGATCCCCCCTCAGGCCTTCTTCGATGCGTGCGACGCAAGCAGTTTCACCGGCATGACTCAGTGCATCGACCTGTTGTTCGAAGAAGCATGCGTGCTCGAACCGACCTGCCCCTAGCAGGCTCCTAGCTACCTAGGCGGAGACTCACCCGCAGAACCATGCGAGCTTTGCCTCGTGCACATGCGTGTCGTCTACGCTCGCCAGCCCTTCCCCGACAGCTTCAGCCGCGCGATTTTCTTGGCCGGCCCGACCCCGCGCGCGTCTGAAGTACCGTCTTGGCGTCCACGCGCGCTCGAGCTGTTGGCTGAGCGCGGCTACGACGGGGTGGTGTTCGTGCCCGAGGACGCCGACGGCTCGCGGCGCTTCGACTACACCGATCAGATCGACTGGGAGACCCAGGGCCTCGAGCTCGCCGACGTGATCGTGTTTTGGATCCCGCGCGAGCTCGACGCGCTGCCCGGCTTCACGACCAACGTCGAGTGGGGCATGTGGCTGGGCTCGGGCAAGTGTGTGCTCGGGGCTCCGGCCGAGGCGCCCAAGCTTCGCTTCTTGCGGCACCACGCCGAGCAGCGCGACGTCCCCCAGGCGCAGACCCTCGAGCACACGCTCGACGCGGCGCTAGCGATGATCAGTGAAGGCGCCCTGCGCCGTGGAGGCGAGCGCGAGGTCCCGCTGTTCGTGTGGCGCCGACCAGGCTTTCAGAGCTGGTACACCGCCCAGCGCGAGGCGGGCCACCGGCTCGACGGCGCGCGCCTCGAGTGGCAGTTTCGCTCCGGTCCGGGGGGCAAGCATCTATTTTGCTGGGCGCTGAAGGTCGATCTGTTCATCCCTGAAGAAGATCGACGAAAGCGCAGCGAGGTCGTCATCTCGCGCTCGGACATCAGCGCTGTGGTCGCCTATCACCGCGGGCCTAGCCTCGCTCAGACCCAGGTCGTGCTCGTGCGAGAATTTCGCTCGAACGCGGCCACGTGCGACGGTTACGTGCACGAGCTGCCCGGCGGGTCTTCATTTGTCGAGGGTGGAGATCCGCGGGTGACCGCGGCCGAGGAACTGCATGAAGAGACTGGCGTGACGATCGCCGCCGAGCGCTTCGTCGCCCACGGCGGGCGCCAGTGCATGGCGACGATGATCTCGCATCGGGCCTTGCTATATTCGGTCGAGCTCGATACCGAGGAGATCGCGGTGTTCGAAGCTCGCGCCGGGCAGCGCTTTGGTGCCAATGACTCGGAGCGCACCTACGTGGAGGTCCGCAGCGTGGCTGAGCTCTCCGCTGCGGGGGACGTCGACTGGACCAATATGGGAATGATCCTGAGCGTGCTGCTGGGCTTGCCGCCCGAAACTAGCTGATTGAGCGATGGATGGAACCGCGATCCTGCGTCTGCTCAGAACAGGCTGCCGCCCCTGAAGATGAAGGACGCGGCGTTGTTCATGATCGGATCATCGGATCATCGGATCATCGGATCATCGGATCATCGGATCATCGGATCATCGGATCGTCCGGCAGGAGCTTGTTGGGCAGGAAGTTGGAGGCCAGCGTCACGCCCATGTTATCGTCCGTCCGTGTGGGCCCTCGCCAACAGAACCCCGTACGCCGCCGAGCGCAACTGGACGCGCGACAAGGACGGCGTGCATTGGTGGCTGGTGGCCGTGCGCGCCACGTTCACGATCGCCATCGACGGCAGGCTGACCCTCGCTGATGAACAGCTGCCACCCGTCCTCGTCCCGGAGCACTACGGCGAGGCTGGCAAGTCCAGCTTGCGCTACGACTCCGACCTCCTGGCACGCAAGCCGCTCACGGACGTCCTCGTGCTCGGCAGCGCCCACGCGCCGGGCGGCCGTCAGGCCCCCACCGTGCCCGCCACGCTGCGGGTCGAGGCGATCGAGAAGACCGTGATCGTCCACGGCGAGCGTGCCTACTATGCCGGGTTGACTGGGCTCACCGCGACCGCGCCGCGGCCGTTCACGAGCATGCCAATCCGCTACGAGCTGGCGTTCGGCGGCAGTGATATGTCCGATCCCGATCCCCGTCGGCATCGCATCGACGAGCGCAACCCGATCGGTCGTGGCTTCGCCAATCGCAGCGCCAGCTTGGAGAACACAGCGGCTCACAACATCGAGTATCCGCGTGGCAATCCGGCCACGACGGGGCCGGCAGGCTTTGGCCCGATCGAGCCCGGGTGGGTCCCGCGGCGGACGCTCGCGGGCACCTACGACGCGGCGTGGGATCGCACCAAGAGACCGCTGCTGCCCAACGACTATGACCCCGCGTTTGCGCTGTGTGCCCCCGCGGACCAGCGCCTCGCCCAGCCGCTGCGTGGGAGCGAGCGCCTGGGTCTGCTCAACCTGAGCCGCGAGGGCACGCTGCAGCTCGAGCTGCCGCGTATCCACCTCGAGCTGACCAGTCGATTTGGTCGCAAGTCCCGAGCGCACGAGCCTCCCATGATCTCCACGGTGCTCGTGGAACCCGACGATCGTCGGCTTTCGCTGGTGTGGCAGAGCGCCCTGCGAGTGGCGGCTCTGGACGCTGACTACCTCGATGAAACCAGCATCGTCGAGAAGCGTGGGGGCGCGTGAGCACCGGCCTCGAAGTGATTGCGGTCGGAGCCCGCACGCCGGTCGGACTCGTGGCCGAGCCAGCGGCGGCGGCGGTGCGGGCCGCGATCTGTCAGATCGCCGAGTATCCGTTCGTCGCCGCCGACGGCGAGCCGATGATGGTCGCTTCGGACGCCAGGCTGTCCACCAGGCTCGAGGGCGTGGAGCGTCTGCTGCCGCTGGCCAACAGCGCGCTCGAAGAGGTTGCCTACAAGCTCGCCGCCGCGCCGCGCCCCTATCGGGGCCACGTCGACCTGTGGCTCTCGCTACCCGACGCACGCCCCGGTCTGTCCGAGTCTGAGGTGATCGGGGCGGCTCAGACCTTGGTCGCTGGCCTGCGCGCCGCCGGTACCCAACAGTTGCGGGCCGAGATCGTTGGACGTGGACACGCAGGGATCGCCTGCGCAATCGAGCGAGCCCTACAGGAGTCCGCTCGTGGTGTGGACGTGCTCACGGTCGTGTTGGGGGTCGACAGCTACCTACACCCCGACACCTTGGTGTGGCTCGAACGCAACCGGTTGTGCGGGCCCGACTCCCGCAGCGGCTTCGCACCCGGCGAGGCTGCCGGCTGCTTGGTGCTCGCCAGCACCGGGCTGCGCAAGACGCTCGGTCTGCCGTGTCTGGCGGTCGTCGGTGGTGTCGCCACGGCGCGTGAGCATCGGCTGCCGGGCAGCGAGACCGGCTCCTTCGGCGAGGGCATGACCCAGGCGGTGCTCGGCGCGCTCGCTGGGCTGCGGCTCCCAGCCGAAGCTGTGGACATGACCTTCAGCGACATCAACGGGGAGCGCTACCGCAGCGAAGAGTGGGGGTTCGTGGCCCTTCGCGCACCCGAGGCCTTTCGCTCGCCCAACTACGTGGCACCAGCCGATTGCTGGGGTGACGTCGGAGCGGCCAGCGGCGCCCTGCTCAGCGTTCTCGCGGTGCGCTCCTGGGCGCGGAACTATGCAGCGGGCCCTCGAGCGTTGGTGATCACCGGCTCGACCGGTGGTCTACGAGGGGCGATCTTGCTACAACAGCCACAAGATAGGCAAGTAGGAGGAGCAATGACATGAGCGTGACGATCAATCCGCCAAAGACCCCCGTGACCAAAGGGAGCAAGGGCGTGGCAGCAGCCACCACCCCTAATGTGTGCAAGATGCCAGGACCCCCTGCTCCCTTTGTGCCGACGCCCCTGCCGAACATTGGCAAGAGCGGTGACTCGCCCAAGGGCTACTCGAAGTCCGTGAAGGTCGAGAAGAAGCAAGTTGCGATCAAGGGCGCAAGCTTCCGCTCGACCGGTGACATGGCGAGCAAGCTTCGGGCGGGGGCCTGGTCTCCGCCAACACCCATGGGCTCACGAAGTTTGTCGGGCCGGGCTCGATGAACGTGAAGATCGAGGGCAAGAACGTCCAGTTCCTGAGCGACCCGATGCTCAACAACTGTGGCCCGAGCGGGAGCCCGCCCAACAGCGCCACGCTCATGGGCGTGATCCAAGACAGCGGGATGGTGACCGCCGTGGAAGCGGGGCAGTGCCCGATCTGCGAGGATGACCATGGTGAGCTGAAGGAGAGCCCGCAGACCAAGACCGACGCCGGGGTGCTTGCGGGTAACTTTCAAGCTCGAGTGCAGGCGGTGAATGACGCGGGGGCGGTGATGCAACCGCCCGTCAAGGTCAGGGTCAACACCATGCTCGGGGTGGTCGAGTGTGCGTGTGGGAAGAAGTACGCGGACCAGTCAGCGGCGACTACGATCGAGCTGTGCAAGGCTGCGAGCGACTCTGGGATGAAGCATCAGTCGGGGGTGACGTTGTCCTACGCGCACGGTCGGGAGGCCCTCAACTGCGCATACCTCGCCAAGCTGGACCAAGTCAAGGCAAAGATTGGCCAGCACCTCGGCAACTCGACCGTGTTCAACGCAGCATGGGACAAGGCTGCTGACCGGGCAGCGTACAGCGACAAGAATCGCTCAACACCGGCTGCGTATCCGCCTGGCACCTGCGCGGCCCAAGGGGCCTTATTGTTACTCATGGACGATGGGGCCATCGGCGCTGCAATGACCGAGCAGTGGTTCGGTCGGGGCAAAACCCAGGCGACAATCGAATATCTTGACGCGCGCGGTGGAAGTCGTGTTGTCAAGGCGGAGAAGTTCAAACCCGGAGAGACAGTACCGCCGTGTCGATCCTGCGAGCTCATCGTACCGCTGCTCATTTGCAACGAAAGTAGGAAGACATGCGACCACAAGACTTAGAACCCGAGCTTGACGAACTGCTATTGCGCATTGTCCCCGACCTAGGTTCGCAGTGGCGAGGGGCGACGGAACACGAGATCGACCAAATTGAGCAGATCGCAGGCCGTCCGCTACCTCGCTTTTACCGGTGGTTTCTCATGCGAATGGGTCACGACATGGGGCCGATCGAATATCGCAGCATGATCTTCTCGGCCCCGACAGTGCTACAATGTTACGCCGAGCGACTGTTTGTCCCCCACCCCCGGTTCCTGATGATTGCCTACGAGACAGATGAGATGATGCCGCTGCATCTGCTCTACGATTTCAACTTTCCGGCCCGGGATGATGCACGCGTGATCAAGGGGCATGCGCTGGGAGGAGAGGGTCACCCGCAGTTTGAGACCTTCCGCGAGATGTTCGCCTGGGGCGAGGTGGGTGCGAGGAGCGTGGAGAGCCGCGCCCAAAAAATCGTCTGTAGTCTCAGTGATCCTGGTGGCGATGTCCTGGCACACCTGGACCCTGTGATGAAAAGCCTAGGCTTCGAGGCGCCGATCTCAACTGGTCCGCGTTGCGGGGTCTACCACCGCGCCGATGCGGGTTTGGTCTCGTTCGCTACGGTCACTCGCCCTTCCAACGGCCCTGGAGCCTGCTACCATATCTTCCATCTCGGGGCCAACGACCATGCACGAATTCGGCAGATCCTGGGCGAGATCGTGGCCGAGACGCCCCTCGAGCTCGAGATTGAGGAATGGGACCCCCCGCTCTAATCCTCACATGCGACCAGAAGACCTAGAACCCGAACTCGACGAGTTGCTGCTGCGCATCGTCCCCAACCTCGCCTCACAGTGGCGAGGGGCGACGGAGCAAATCGCAGGGCGCCCGCTGCCTCGCTTCTACCGGTGGTTCGGGCCGGCGAGTTGTTGAGTCCTCGACCCAAAACAGGGCATGATGGCCGTCGTGCAACAAGCGCTGGCGTTGATCTGCACCCTCGTCCTCGCGGTCGGCCTGGTTGCCGGGCTGCCCTTGTGGGTGTGGTGGCTGTACCCGCGCCTCACCGGCAAGAAGTGGGCGGCGTCCGCCGAGAGCCTGGCCTTGACGCTCGATCCCTACCGCCCCGAGCATCGGATGGGCATGCTCACCTCGTCGCCCTCTTGCCTGCAGCCGATGCGGGGGCGTCGCGGGGACTTTGCGGTCGAGTGTGGCGTGCGGCGGATCTCGCCTAGCAGCACGAGCAACAACTACATCACGCAGGTGCGGGTGACCTTGCCGCGTTCGCTCGACCTCGGCCTCCACGTCCGCCCTGTCGGCTTGCTCGGTCGCGCCTGGACGGCGGTATCGGGCGAGTTGGACGTGCAGCTCGCCGACCCCGAGCTCGACCGCGCCTACGACATCAGCGGTGACTACGACGATCGGGTGCAGGCGCTGCTGACCACGGCGCCCGTGGCCGACGCCATGCGTGCGGCCGCGAAGGGATCGTTTCGCCCGCACTTCAGCGACACCGCGGTGTGGTTCGAGCGAAGCGGCAAGCAGCTGAGCGCCCAGGCCCTGTCCGGGGCGCTGTCCGAGGCGCTCGACCTGGGCCAGCGGCTGCTCGACGCGCGCAGTCAAGTGAATGTCTAGTCGAGCGTGTAGACTGTGCGAATGCGGTCGGCGATCACCTCCACCCTCCTGATCTGGGCCGCCTGCGGGCCGAGTTCGCTTGCTGGAGACGAGGCCGGTAGCACGACCGCGGTCGACTCCGAGTCATCGACCACGAACGAGATCGACGAGACCGGCGACGAGCCCGACGCCGAATTATGCGAGGGCTCGACGATCGAGGTCAGCCTGACCGGCTCGACCGCGCCTCCGCAGACCTGCGAGTCGATCGCGTTCGCTGGCAGCCTCGTCGAGCAGATCGACGCCAGCACCTGGGCCCTCGATAGCTGCGGCTGCGACCGGGACTGCGAGGCGCCCGATCCCCATGAGCTCACGATCACCCTCGACGCCGCGGGCATCGAGATCCCGCCGCTCCCCCCATGCCTCGAGATCGACCTCGAGCGCAACGACGCCTGCGACACGACCAGCGTGGTGGTGCGCGAGGCCGGTGGCGAGTTCGTGTGGGCTGTGGGCAGCTGGGACGCCACGATCCCCGGGTTCTCATGGATGACCAACCAGGCCATCGAGACCACGCCGTGCTCCGACGACACCAACCCGGTAATCGAGGGCCGGCGCCTGGCGGTCGAGGGGCTCGACAGCGGGGTCATCGTCGGACCCGAGGAGGTCGTCACGATCATGGGCTACGAGATCCGCAACGCCAGCACCCTGACCTACTCCGGCGTCGAGCCCGGCGAGCTCAACCTCCACTATTTCATCATCCCGCAGTAGTACTCCCCGGCCACGGCCGGACCCCTCAATCGTCGCAGTATCCTTTGTTGTCGGGCTGACCGCCGTCCTCCCAGCACTCCAGCCACTCATCCAACCACTCGGCCCGCGCTTCCACGAAGTCCTCGAGGTCCTCGATCTCATCCAGATATTTTGAGTTACTGAAGGGCTTGTTGTCGTCTTCGAGCACCGACTCCTTGATCTGGTCGGTCCAGGTGGCGATCTTCTCGTGGAGGACCTCCACGTCGTACGCAGCCTCGACCTGGGTCTTGATGGCGTCGATGTAGTACCAGAACCAATCTTCGTCTTCGAGCGCGATCTCGTACCAAATTCGGCCGTGGTATCTCTCTTCCTTGTGCCAAACCACCGGATCAGGGTTGTCCGGATATTCACCGTTCTTCCCGTCATTGAAGCGGTCGAAGGTGCTGTCCATATCCCACGGGATCAGCTTGAATTTGCCGCTGATCGGATCATCGTAGAAGAAGTAGTTCATGCCACCGGCCCAGCAGCCATCGGAGTCGGGGATGATCGCCTCGGCGGCGTACACCTTCAACGCCTGCGCGACATCGAGGTAAGTCTCGAGCTCCTCGAGATCCTCGACATCCGCGAGCGCTTCGATCCGATCCGAGTTCGAGGTCTTCTTGTTGGTCTTCAGCTCCCAGCTGTGCCGATCCCACAGATCGCCGGTCGGATCCTCGAACACACGCTCGAGGAACACCTCGTTGAACTTCTCGAGGTTGGTGTAGAGGCCGTAGTACTCGCCATTGACGTCGACCCGGACGCTGTTGGCGCAGGCCGCGATGACGCCCATGTCGCGGATGATCGACAGCGCGAGCCGGTCGCGCAGCATGTGGCGATTCATGTGCGAGGACTCGAGCGCGACCGACTCGAGGCCGAGGAAGCGTCCCCCCTTGTCGACCCGGTCGAAGGCGATGTGAAGCTGCATCTTGTCCGGACTGTTCTCCCAGCTCTTGGGGTTGCCGCGCAGCCGGATCTCTGCGTCGGTGATCACGATGTCGCCATAGCGAAATTCCGTGAGCGAGTGATAGGGAGTTGGGTCTTTCCCCTTGTCTTTCTGCTTCTCGCCGTGCTCCCATTCCCACTCCAGATCATCCCAGGTATCCTCGTCGATGGTCAGCTCGAAGGTCGGCAAGAGATCCTGTGCGTAGATCGCGTGGCAGCCTTCCTCGTCGGGCGGCGGGATCTGCTCATTGGGATCGTCGGGCTCGCTCGGCTCGGGGGTGGCGTCGCCCGCACGCAGGATATCGACGTCCGCAGGCTTTTCGGCACAGGCCCAGCTGGCGCTCGACAACATGCACAGAAGCGGAACGAGGCTCGTGATTGAGCATTTGTATGGTTTCATCGTGAAGGCCGGCTGGGTTGAAGGATTTGGCACCGCCGCTATCTGGATACGTGCCATGAAGTCTGCTGCGATTAATAGACGCGTGTAGCGTGGCACTGAGCGTCAGATGAGCAAGCGATTGCTCTCGCGCAAGGAAGTCGCCTGCGCGAAAGACGCGCGTTCGGCTCGACGCCCGCCAACTTCGGCGGAGCCGGAAACATGCGGGCTACACTTGGCCACGTGGGCGACCCAAGCCGGATCTCCGAGGTGTGTGCGCTGCTCGAGCGCGCGTGGTCGAGCGCACCGAGTATGCGCCTGGGTCAGCTGATCGTCGTCGCGATCGCGCCGACCCAACCGTGCCCGCAGGTGTTCGCGGCCGAGGACAACCGCACACGAGCGGGTCTCGAGCGCGTGCTCGAGCGCGGCGGCGCTCGTCCGCCGCTGCCGGCCAGCGACGCCGTCACGCTCGAGTGGAAGCCCGTCGTGCCGCTGCGACCGACGACGGTGACCCTTGCGGGCGCGCAGCTGGCCTCGTTCGAGCTTGGCAGCCTGTTTTGCGAGCTGCTCGAGGTCCGCTTCGCTGGCGAGTATCGGCACGGCAGCCAGGGCAGCCCCGACGCCGAGGCAATGGTCGAGCACCTCGCCCCGCTGCTCGCCCGGCTCGAACCCGACGTGGTGCTGCTCGACTTCTCGCAGCTGCGCTACCGCTGGGGTGACGGGTTGCTGGGGGTCTGTCAGAAGATTACCGCCTATGACGCCGAGTTTCCGATCGCCGTCGTGACGCTCGGCGGGCCCGACTCGCTCGGCGGGCTGCGCTCGCTCGGGCTCGAGGCTCACGCCGAGCGCGAGGCTGCGCTCGCAGATGCCAAGCGGCTCGCGGTCGTCCGCTCGGCCGCGATCGGCTGAGGACGCTTGCGGGCTATCGTGGCCGGGTGCGGGTGAGCAGATGAAGCTGACGCTGAGCTATCGGGCCGTTGAGCAGTCGCCAACGTCAGCGAGCGGACCCAATGCCGCACGGGCACCTCGGGCATCACTCCGTCGACAGGAGCTCAGCCACGTTTTGGACCAGGGATGCGGCGCACGGGCAGCTCCGCGCGCGCGAGGTTGGGCCACGGCTTGCCGCTCATCGCCCAGGCTGCTTTGGTGAGACGGAACGCGAGCTCGATACAGCCAAGCCCTGTTTCCGGTACCGTAACGTCGCCCGATCGTCAGGTGCTCGCGCCGCTGCTCAGCGCGCCTTCGTCGGGCCTCGGGCGACGCGTGGTCGTGGTCCGAGCCTGATGCGCGCGCGGGCGTAGACCGAACTCAGGCTCTCCCTACAGTTCTTTTGGGAGCCTGGAGCGCCAGAACGCGACCAACTCAGTTGGGGCACTCAGAGCCACGCTGGTTCACGCCACAGGCCCCGACTAGATCTCGTCAATGTCGATCCGAGGCGGGCGCTTGGGTTTGAAAATGTATTTCTTGCCGGACTTGACCGTCATTTTACCAGCGTTCACCCAGTGTTCACCGCAGTCGATCTGTAGTGATACGCGATAGGTTCCAGGTGGAACGCTGACGGTCTTGCTGCTGATTTTTTGCAACGAGATTTCCGGCCGCCCTTCAATCCTGACAACCACACAAAAGTAGTCCCCGCGCGTCACGTTGACGTCCGCGTCCCTGATCACGGGGGATGGCTTCGGCTCTTGCACCGGTTCCGTCGGCGTGGGTGTCGGCTTTGGCTTGGGTGGGGG
>NZ_PVNL01000148.1 GCF_002994635.1 Enhygromyxa salina
TCTTCGAAGCTAACCGCAGCTTCGTTCCAGGCTTGCTTCGCAACCTTGCGCGCCCCCTTGAACTGGCGCCCCTTGGCGCGAAGCGCACTCTGAAACTCGCGCTCCTTCTCCCGCACCACCGCCGCGAGCTTCTCGTAAAGCTCGTCGTCACTGAGATGCAGGAAGATCGGCGGGCGCACCAGCGTCAGCGAAGCTGCTTCCGGCATCCCGCCCTTCGGGTCGAATAGCCCCTCGGGTCGCTTGAACGTGCGCGTCTCACCGAATCGCCAGTCCGCGGTCGTGAACCCCTCCCAGCTCCGACTCCACTTCACCAGGCCCGACTTGACCGGGTTCGTGATGGTGTAGACGAGGTCCATGAAGGACTCGTCGTCGTTCGGCCGCCGGGTGTCGCAGGCTGGCGCACCGGACCAGAACGTCTCGAAGCGCCCTCCACGCAGACGGTTGACGCCGCGGGCGATGAGGCTGTTGAACAGCTGCTTCCAGGCGATGAGCTCCCCGCGCGGGTCGGTGACGTCGATGTGGTAGTGGTTCGACATCATGATGCCCGCGTGGACCTGCACGCCGTGCTTGTTGGCGGTGTAGGCCAGGCAGTAGCCGATGAGATTGACGAGCTCCTCGGCGTTGTGGTCGGGAGCGAGGAACATTCGTCGCTCGAGGCACCGCCTGGTGACCTTGTAGCTGCTGTGAGGATGGATCGGCCGCGCGCGAACTCGCGCATGTGAGCGTGATTGCCCGTGAGCTCGGTTCTTGGCTCGGCGGGCGGCGCTGGCTTGCTTCTG
>NZ_PVNL01000149.1 GCF_002994635.1 Enhygromyxa salina
CGGGAACACATTGATCTGTGGCAGCGCGCTCGAGATCGAGGCGGCGAGCTGTAGGCCCTGTGCGGCAGATCGCTGCTCGTGCGCCTTCGCTCCAGCGTCGAATTGCTGTTGCTCCTCCGCGGTCAGGCTAATTTGGAGCAGCTGGAAATAGTGGGTGTTGCGTTGGACGGCTGCCGCCTGCGCCGCCCCGAGCGACACGATCGTGCTGGCGGCCTCGTCGCGCTGCTTGACCCGCACCTCGCGGATCCGCGCGAGCATCTCGAGCTCCTGACTCGAGCGGATCCGGCTGAGCTGCTCGGCGTCGCGTTTCTCGATCGCCGACAACAAGCTGGCTCCAAGCGCCCGCAGCGAGCCCGCGAACGCGGACGCACGCGCGTGGACGGAGCGAAAGCGATAGGGCGGCAGGCCCGAGTCGAGGTGCCCCAGCACGGACCGTAGATCCAGCCCCGCGGCCGTGGCCTGCACGAGCAGCGCCGGGTTGATCGGCGGCTCGAACAACGGCAGCTGCCGCTCGACGCCCTCGATGTTTTGGCAGTGGCGGATCTTGAACAGCCGATCCGCGATAATATCCCAGTATTTGAGTAGTTCGGGATTCGGCGGATAGCAAAAGTACCAGGAGTTGGAGATGACCGGCACGCGCACCCAAGGCTCGTCCGGACCGGGGACACCACAGCCTTGCTTCTTCAGCGTTTGGGCGGGGAGGTGGATCCAGCTCTCGAGCTGGATCATCGCGTTCGAGAACGGATCCAAGCCGATCGCGTCGAGCTGGGCGAAGGACTTGGCGGCGCCGCCGGACCCAGGGACCGCCTGCGGCCGCGGGCCGAGCAGCTGCGCGACGACGATGTAAAGCACGGTCGCCTCGGTGATCGACTCGATCGTGTCGCGGCGAAACAGGTTGTCCGCCCACGCGATCAGGTTGTCGAAGTACTCGCGCAAGAGCGCACGTTGGTACACGCCCGGCCGCACGCGGGCGACCGCGTGGGG
>NZ_PVNL01000150.1 GCF_002994635.1 Enhygromyxa salina
CGAGCTGTTCTTGCACACCAGCCGCAGCTACGACGCCCACGGCAACCTGATCAGCCAGACCGCAACCGACTCCGACGGCGAGCAGCGCGGCAGCACGGTCAGCTACGACGACGAGGGCGTGTTCCCGATCCAGGGGTCGAACGCGCTCGGGCACAGCTCGACGCTGCGCTGGGATCCCGGCTTGGGCGTAGCGATCGAAGCGACGGATCCCAACGGCCTGCGCAAGGTCGCCGACTACGACGGCCTCGGCCACGTGACCGGCCTGCGGAGCTTCGCCGGTCTGACCCCGCGCGGCGACGAGACGACCTTCAGCTACGAGATGCTGGGTCCCAACTTCAGCGGTGCGGTGATGCAGATCCGCCAAGACACCGCTGGCCATGGCTACGACCTCGCGCAGTATGATCGGCTCGGTCGCGTGATCCTGACGCGCAGCCCCGGGCACGACGGCGTCGCGCGGGACGTGACCACCCGCTATGACCGACTCGGCCGCGTGACGCGGGTCAGCCTGCCGACGATCTACGGGCTGCAGCCCGACGGGGTGGATCGCTACGAGTATGACTTCGCGGATCGGCTGATCCGCCACAGGCTGCCCGACGACACGTCCGAGGCGTGGGTTCATGATGGCCTCGAGCGGGTCCACGAGGACCTGGGCGGGATGATCACGGTCACCCGCCGGGATCTCGGCGGCCGCGTGGTTCAGAGCACCCGCGCGCTCGGGAGCCCGGACGAAGAGCTGCTGTGCTTCGACTACGGCGCCTGGGAGCAGCCGACCCTGGTGCGGCCGGACTGCGTGGGTCGGGCGGCGCCGAGCGTCGACGAGGGCGAGGCGCCGCCGACGATCAAGCGCTTCGTCCACGATGATCTGGGCCGCCTGGTCACCAGCCACGATCCCAGCGAAGGCCTGCGCAACTACTTCTATAACGGCCACGGTGAGCTCGAGCTGTTCGTCGACGGCAATGAGAACGAAGTCTCGCTGCACCGCGACCCGCTCGGCCGCGTGGTCACGCGCAGCGACACCGACGGACTGACGATCTGGAGCTTTGATCAGAAGTTCATCGGCCAGCTCGACGCCAGCATGAGCGCCGATGGCCATGAGCAGTCATTCGAGTACGACGCGTTTGGTCGGGTCGAGGCGCTGACCAAGGTCATCGCGGGCGAGAGCTTCGAGCTCGAGTTCGAGTACGACGGGTTTGATCGGCTCGCCGAGATTCACTATCCGCAGGCCGAGCTGCT
>NZ_PVNL01000151.1 GCF_002994635.1 Enhygromyxa salina
CCTTGATCAAGCGCAGCGGGCCGAAGAGAAGCGAGCCACGCTCCGCAGACACAGGTTTCCGACTACGGGGGTCGGTGCTCCCCGCGGACCTCTTGTTTTTCGACCAGACCTCCTTCGTAGGGTGAGGGGTTGAAGTTTCCGCAGCCTGCCGGGGCACCATGCGACCGGCAGGCTGAGGTCACGATCCCTCGAGCGCACGCACGAGGATGTGCGCACATGGTCGCCAGGCCAGCAGCCGGTACACCAGCCGGCGTCCTGTGTTTACGATCTGCGCAGGGATCATCATGAAGTCGAGCACGAAGGTGCGGAAGTCCATGCGCACGACCTGTTCCCGCTCGGCGTCGTGCCGCTCTTGCCAGCGGGGCGACGACGGCATCGTCAGCGCGATCCAGGCTTTGAGCGACCACGCGAGCGTCGTCGTCACCATCAGAGCCCAGTTGGCCTCGAGCGTGTTGAGCGGTGCCGTCAGCGAGCGGACCCCACCCTTGAGCTGCGCGATCAGGTTCTCTTGGTTGCAGCGTTCGTTGGCCTCGACGACGACCTGCTCGGCCGTGAGGTCCGGGTCGTTGGTCACGTAGAAGAAGTAGCGGATGTTGGTACTGAGGCTTCGCTGGTAGCGCTCCTCGGTGATCGTCTTGCGCAGCACGATCATCCGATACGACTTCTTGGCCCGCGCGGGCGTGTGTGCAAACTCGGCGATGTGCTCGGACTCGAGCCGCATGTCCTTGTAGCCGCGCTCCTCGACGATCGACTGCTTGACCCGCGGCTGCTTGGCTCGACGCTTCTTCTCTTCGTCGAGGGCCAGCTCGGCCTTGCGCATGAGCTT
>NZ_PVNL01000152.1 GCF_002994635.1 Enhygromyxa salina
CGCGTGAGCGCGGCGCCAAGTGACGCGGACGGATACGCGCTCTCGAGCACGTTGAACAAGGTGCGCGCGTAGGTCTGCCGGACCGTCTCCGCGTCTGCGCCCGGGATGTCATCGGGCGGTGTGACGCGGCGGTTGACGAGCATCGCGTCCCACTGAGCGATGCTCCACGCAGCCGTGTCGGCGAGCTCGGTGATCGTGACGTCGTTGCGCTCCGCCTGAAGTGCGGCGAGGGTCGGCAGGTGGGCGCCGACCAAGGTCGCGGCTTGGACCGTGAACTTCAGCTGCGGGACCTCGGAGGCGAGGCTCGACGCCGCGGCGACCGTCCAAAATTCGTCGATCGGGCCCTCGTGTGTGAGCCAGAGCTGCGCGAAGGTTCGCTGGTGCGACTCCGACAAGCCTGCGGTGTCGAGGAGCGCCTGCTGACTGACGCCTGCGACCAGGCGAACGAGTTCAGCGTCGACCACGAGCTCGCGCATCACCGCGAGCGTTTCAGTAAGTTCAGCCTCCTGTGCCGTCGCGGAGCCATCGCCGGGGAGAGGAAGCCGCCGCTCAGCCCACGCGCCACGCATGGCGTTTGTCCACGCGCGCTCGCCAGCCCGGAGCAGACCGAGCAGATCAGCCGGCAGGCCCGCGCGCAAGAACGCGTAGAAGCTCTGCGGCTTGATCATGCGGTCGTCCGCGAGCCGGTGCGCTTGCACGTAGGCCGCGAGGTGTGTGGAGGGCACGTCGGCCCGCCGCGCGAGCCACTCGAGCCGATCCACCGGGACATCCT
>NZ_PVNL01000153.1 GCF_002994635.1 Enhygromyxa salina
AGGCCAGGCCGGGCTTGGGCCTTCACCATCACGACGCCACCACCCCCGGAGAAGTACGTGCGCTGCTCGAGCCAGCGCGTGTCCGGGTCTTGATGGGTCTCCCGCACCCGCGTCTTCGCCCAGTTGGGCGTTCCGGTGTTTTGCCAGGCGAACAGGTCGTAATCGAAGGTGCTGGTCGGGTCGTCGAGGGTGTCGCCGTCGTTGTCGTCGACCTTGCCCATGACCGCGCTCGCGATCACGAAGCCAAGCACGTCGACGGCGACCTGGCTGCGGTTGCCGTTGGCGTCGGTCAGCTGCCAGGGCGCGAGCAGGCGGTAGTCGTGCGCAGCGCTGACCGTGTTCCCGAGCGGGTCCGTGCTGCTGACGGTCAGCAGCGCGTGCGCGTCGTAGGTGGTGGCGTACACGTTGCCGTAGGGGTCCTCGACAGCCGTCACCATGAAGAATTTGCTCGCGTCGTAGCTCGGGTGCCCCGTGCGGACCCACCAGACGTCGTCGGCGAGGATGTACTTCCCCACGTCCTCGAGCTCGGCGTCGGTGGGCGCGCCGAGCAGCCCGCCGAATACCGACTGCCGCTGTGCCTGCGTCATCGCCATCGCGTCGCTGTCGTAGGGTAGCGCCATACTTTCGACGCTGCCGTGCGCGAGCGGGCCCGAGAGGTCATCGGCGATGTAGCGCATGCGCGAGCAACTGAGCAGCCGCTTCTCGGCGCCGCCCGACAGTTCACCGTCATACGCGATCGCCGTCGCCCCGTTGGCCGCATCGCGCATGGTCTTCCAGGCGAATCCGGTCGCCCCCGCGGCCAGCCCGTGCAGTTCGTAGCTGCGTGACTCGATCGGCACGCCGAGGCGCAGGATGTTCGGATCACCATCGAGGTGCACCACGTCAGCCTCACTGAGCGTGACGTGCAGAGTTGACTGTTCGGCATGCTCCGGCGCCCCTCGCCGCGGATAGGCCACCGCCGCCGAGCGCAGCACCGTCCCGTAGCCATCGACCTCGAGCACCATGCTGTGAGCGATCCGCGGATCCCCAGCGTCACGCTCGTAGTGATAGCTCAGCGCCTCACGGTCATGCGCGAGGTAGACCCCATGGCGATTGTCCCCACGCGCCCGCACCTGACGAACCTCGAAGGTCGCCTCGCTGACCGTGTACGGCACGCCCTCGAGTTCGGACCCGTCGAGCGCGTACACCTCAGTTCGCAGCGTTCGACCCGCGAGCGAACGCAAGGCCTCTGCCGTGTCGTCGCCGTTCAGACCCGAAGGAATGCGACTGTCGGGCAGCTTCCACCCGAACGCGTCGCCGCTCCAATACTCGTCCGCGAACAACCTCGAGTACTTCTTGCCGCCCGTGAGATAGGCCCCCGTGTGAAACCAGCTCTTCGTGTACACGGGCGGCTGGTGCAGCTGCTCTTCGACCACATCGAATTGCTCGAACGCAAACAACCCATCACCCGAGAAGTCCGCGAACGACTCGGTGTCCCAGGTCTCGACCATGCCGAAGCCCCGAAACTCGCGCTCTTGCCCGTCGAAGTACCCGTGGTGATACGCGAAGTGCTGGACGTAGCGCTGGCGCGTGACGTGGTCGAGGTGCTCGACGCGATCGACGACGTGCACGGGAAACGGCAGCTTGGTCAACCAGGGCCTCCCGGCAGCCTTGTCGGCCAGGTAGAACTTCGTCGACGCGGC
Source organism: Enhygromyxa salina (assembly GCF_002994635.1). Lineage (GTDB taxonomy): Bacteria > Myxococcota_A > Polyangia > Nannocystales > Nannocystaceae > Plesiocystis > Plesiocystis salina_B. Next base: position 1,683 of record NZ_PVNL01000153.1, read on the forward strand.
GTAGCTGATCCGCGTCTGCGCGCCCATGTTGTTCTTGGTCGAGATCAACAAGTGCGGCTTCGTGCCGCTGGTCAGATCAATGTAGCGAAGCACGCCCCCGCGACCGGCCGAGTGCGATGACGACCAGACCAGGCAGCCGGTCCCGTTGCCTTTTAGATCCACGACCTCGACCCAGTCCAAGCCGCGCAGGCTGGGGAACTGCGACAGGTGTTCGCCGGCCGCGAAGCCGTTGCCCGAGAGGTTTCGGTAGATCGTCGCGCCGCGCTCCCCAAGATAGATCAGATCCGTCGTACCGCTGCCGTCGACGTCGCTGAGCCGTATCCGGCTCGGATGAAACAGATCGCTGGCCGACGCGAAGCTCGACAGTCCGCGCATGCGGATCATCTGCCCGAATTGCCCAAAGCCGAGGCACGGCCAATACGCGACCTCGCCATTACGGATCCGCACCAGATCCGGCAGCCCATCGCCGGTCATGTCCGCGAACTGGATCGAGGTCCGCGCGTCGTTGAACACCAGCATCGGCCGCGAGGCCGCCGCGTGGGCGTTGGGGATCCGCGTGGGCGCCTCAAA
>NZ_PVNL01000154.1 GCF_002994635.1 Enhygromyxa salina
CACCTGGCCGGGCGGTGTAGTCGATGTGGATCACGACATCCTCGATCGTCCGATAGTCGAACTGCCGCACCTCCCCCGGCAATTCCAGCGCCCAAGTGCTGACCGCCCCCGCGTACTCGAACGGCAGATAGCGCTCGTCACGAAAGTCGAGGTTGAACAGCCCGCCGTCACTGATCGCGGTGCTCGTGGCGATCGCCTGCCCCGCGCCAGTCCCATACCGAAAGCGCGGATCTGCGTTGACCGGTTCCTCCGCGTACCCACCCAGCGCCTTTTCAAAGCGGGTCTTGTGCGTGAGCAACTGCAAGCTCGCACCCAAGCTGGTGTACGGGCCGACCACCGCGGGGATCGTCAGCCTCACGGCTCGGATCCGTCGCATGTAGTGCCCAGGGTGGTCGAGGTCAAACAGCACCTCCGGGATCCCAAAGTCGCAGCGCCCCGTCTCGCGGAGCGATCGCAGCTGCTCCGGGTCGACCTCGGCCAGCGACACGCTCTTGCGCAGCTCGAGCTCGCGGACGTCCCGATCCATGTACGCAAGATCGAGCCGCTCGAGGTCATGCCCGAGCCGCTCGCCCGCGAGCAGGCCCTTGTGCAGGCTATCCCAGTACCCGAATTCGATGATCGGCGGCTCGGCCGGATCGATCGCAAGCTCATGCCGGTACGCCCGCTCGGCCCGCTTGGCCAGGTCGAACGCGAGCTGATAGGTCTGGAAGTACAGCGTCGCCAGCTGACTGCTCATCCAATCGTAGAGCTCACGATTACTGAATTTCGTGCGCATGTACGCGT
>NZ_PVNL01000155.1 GCF_002994635.1 Enhygromyxa salina
CAACCCTGGCGACGATGGGGATGGGGATGGGGACGCGGACTGTGACCCAGGCCTGACACTATGCGGCGGAGAATGTGTTGATGTGGACATAGACGACTCGCACTGCGGAAACTGTAATATAGCTTGTACGATCACAGACAGTCTTGGTGGGTGTGAACAAGGGGTCTGCGCCCCGCATTACAGCGAATGTGTTATCGCAGGCGACCCACTCCTGACTTGCAACCAGGTTTGCGCGGCTGAGGGAAAGGTTTGTAAGGGCCAGCAAGAGTGTCCCGGAACGTTGATTTGGTATGGGACAACAAGCGATTGCGAGATGTTCCTGTCTGGTGATCCGAACGCTGTCCCGTGCACGTTCCCGATGGACGCCAACGGTCTCAACGACTACCGCTGCTGCTGCCAGTAGCGCTCAGACCACCTCCCCCACCGAGACGATCACGGTCCCTTGCTCGGGCAGCGTCGGGTCATTGACCACCCGCACGATCTGCCCAGCCCCGACCTCGAACTCGCTGTCGGCGAACTCGAACTCCCCAGTCTTCTCCCGCGCGCGCAGGCGGATCTGTGTGACGGCGCGCACGCCCGCGATGCTCTGGATCCGCGCCACGAGCGGGCTGCGCCGCAGCGGGGTCCCGAAGCTGAATTTGTCCGCCGAAAAGAACCCACCGGGTCCGGTCAGGGCCTCGAGCACGGCGGCCTCGACCTGCCCGGCGTAGTAGCCGGGCTGCATGCAGACCCTGACCTTCACGTCGAGGTCGATGTAGTCGGGCTTGATCACGTGGACGTCGCGCCCGATCTGTCGCACGCAGTCCATCAGGTCCTCGAGCTCGGATTGCTGTGCTCGGGTGATCTCGAACGTGCCGATCGGATCGACGGCGACGAAGATTGTCAGCCAGCTCCCGGTCCACCGGAATGTGGCGTTGGCCTGTTGCACCCAATCTAGGGTTTCAGCCAGGCGCTGGTAGTCCGCGGGTGTGACGGCGCTGAAGGTGTCGTGGCGAAAGGCGTCGGGGCCGAGAAATTTCGCCCGCTGCATGTCCTCGGGCTCGAGGCCGTCGACAAGATCGAAGGGATTGCTGACGGCGGACAGCCGCGTGTCATCGGCGAGGCCGCCATCGACCGGATGCACCAGGTGGACGATCGTTCCGGCGTTGACGTTGGCGCTTGCGCCTGGGCCGCTGCGGTAGCGGAGCCTGAAGATGGTCTGCTCGGCCGGGACTAGGCCAAATTCGCCGTCACCAAAGCGCAGGGTGTATCCGGCGTTCGCGGCCCAGTCACGGTGGACGAGCTCGCTGCCGTCGGGCATGCGGTAGCCGACCGTCCGACGCCAGGTCCCGTCCTCGATCGTGAAGTGCTCGTCGTTGGAGGTGGAGTCGAGCAGGGTCCTGCGCCAGGTCCACTGACGCTCGAGATCCCAGGTTGAATCCTGATCGGCGTTGACAGCCTGCAGCTCGACCTCTGGGCTCGAGCTTGCGAGCGCGCCGAGCCAACCCAACCTGAGCGCCTCACAGGCGGCGGGCGAGTAGCGAAACAGCGGATTGCGGGTGTTGGCTTGGTTGTCGAGCGGACCCTGGCGCTCGACGACGTCGGTCAAGGTGCCGTCGCCACGCACGCTGAAGAATTCCTCGAAGGACTCGCCTGCGGTCGCGGGGACGACGTTGCCCTTGACGCTCATGTTGGCGATGACCATGGCGCAAGGCAGCGCTTCGCTCTTGGACCACGCCACCCGGGTGACCGAACCATCCACGAGATCGGCGAGTTCATCGGTCATCTGTTCATACTCGGTCACGTGCACCAGGTGCCGCTTGGGCGTGGAGCCATCAGTGGGATCCTCGTGTAGGACCAACGTGCGCTGCTGCGTGACCCAGCTGCTCTCGGGCGCCATCCACCCGATCAAGAACAGTTGGGTCGTGCCCTTGGCCAGGGTTGGTTTGGCGCCGTCGGGCTCGTGTACCGCGATTGTATTCCAGGCCTTCTTGACGGTGAAGCTCCGGGGGTCGCCGAGTGGTTTGGTGCGATAGTCGGCGATGCCTTCACCAAGCTCGAAGGTAATGGGTGATTCCCCAAGGCGGTGTGCCCACACTCGCGTGCCCGCGAGCACCTCGAGCTCGTCGTCGCTCTCGCCGTCGGCGACGTCGAGCTCGAGCACGGTGCTGGGGCTGCGGCCATCGTGGACCTCGTAGTCGAGCAGGCGCAGGAGCTGTCGCAGCGACCGCCGCTGGCTGAGCTCGTCGAGCACGCCCTCTCGCGTGAAGCGATCCTTGATGTAGTTGAACTCGTCACCGATCGCGGCCATGACCTCGAGCATCATGACGCCGACGTCGGCCTGGCTGCGGTGGGTCCAGCTCGGATACTTTTGACTGGTGTAGTCGAGCAGCGCTTGACGGAGGCTGACGAAGTCGCGGGCGAGCGGGTTGAGCTGCAGTGGGTCTGCTGGTTGAGGGCAGCTGTCGTCGGTGGGCCTGGGCTTGCAATCGAGGGTGGTTGGACAGGCCTGCTTGAAGCTGAAGTCGACGCGGCTGAAGTGATAATCGACCTGGGCGTGGTCGATCGAGAAGCGGTAGAGCGAGAAGTCCCCGGGCTGATCGACCGTGATCTGCAGATAGGTTCGCGGGGTTGGGAGGGCGCCGTCGTCGACCCAGTTGGCCGAGAGGATCTTGGGCTCGACGACCTTGCGACCGCCGGATGGCGCCCAGATCCGCATGATCGAGAGGTCGAGGTTCAGGTCCTCGTTGAAATCTGGGTCGAGCCCCGCCAAGGGGTCGATCAGGAAGTACACGTTGAGGACCGTCTGAAGCGCCGGATCGTCAACCGCGATGAAGTCGATGCCGGTCAGGACTGTCTGCGCGCACAGCAGGGTGAGGCGATCTTCAGTCATCAGGGGGTTACCTCTAGATTCAGACGCCGCTGCTCCATGCGAGCGTACAGCGTGTAGATAATGACGATCTCCAGGCGCGAGTCAATACTCTCGACTCGAATTTCATCAATCCGGATCAGATCAGCGAGCGCCTCGTTGAGCGCATTATAGATCATGCTCTGGGCCAATGACGCGGTCGCCGAACTGATCGGGCTGAACACCAGGCGGCGCACGCCAGCGCCGAAGTCCGGCTGGTTGATGCGCTCGCCGGGGTTGGTCAGCAACACCTGCTTGATGAGCTGATTGACGTAGGACTCGTAGTCGGTCTCGACGCGCAGCTGTTGCCCGCCCAGATCGTCTTGAATGGGATGGTGGAGCGCCCTGATCGGTGTAGGCATGGGTTGACCTCACATCGCGTCGACGCGGCTGTCGGACTCGACGCCCAGCATCGCGCCGGAAGACCCCGGAACGGGGTGGGGGTAGACACCGACGCTGGCGCCGATCGTGGGGGTGTTGTTGACGGTCACACGCTGGTTGGAGAGGAACCAAACACCGGTAGTGGCCGGGAAGATCACCGAATCGGTGACCAAGCCAATGAAGCCACGGGTGGTCTGCACCCGTGTGTTGGTTGAGATCACCGTGGCGGCGCGGGCACCATCGGCGCCTTGAAGGCCGCTCGCAAAGCTCGAAATTTTTCCTGCCATGATCGTATCCCTGGGTTAGGTGACGGACATCGCGCCGTCGTGCACGTCGAACTTGATCACGTTGAGCTTGGTCTTCATGGTCTTGACCTGGTTGGTGATCTCGCCGTTCGCGGTGGCGGTGATGTTGCCGCCGTTGATCTCGAGCACGGTGCCGCTGGCATTCTCGATCTTGATCGAGCCGGCCTCATCGTCGATCGTGATGGTGAGCTTTTGGGTCTTGATCTGCTTGAGCTTGGCGTCTTGTTTGATGCCCGCGACGTCTTCTTTTTTCCAGTAGCACCCGGACCAGATCGGGTAGCTGAGATCCCCGCCCTCGAACTCGATCCAGACGTTTGCCTCGTTCTCGGGCAAGAACAGCATTCCGACGTCCTTGCCCGCATAGGGAACGCAGGGCATGGCCCAGACCCGCTTGTCGTCCAGGACCGAGCTGACGGTGACCTGGATGCGACCATATTCGTCGAGGGTGTTGTTTTTGACGACGCCGCGGTACTTGCCGAAGTGTCGGCCGTCGAAGGCTCGCAGTAATTGGTCGAGGACGTCAGCCACCGAGGAGGCCCTCCTTGGGCGGGCTGACGCTCCGCGAGTTGCTGCGCAGCTCGATGTTCATCCAGTGCGCGGCGGCGTTGATGACGTGGGTGACCTTCTCGACCTGAAACCCCCCGCTGACGCCGCAGCCACCTCCGTGGACCAAGACGAGGTCGTGGGGCCGCAACACGGTGCCGAGCATGTGGACGGTCGTCAGCGCGCTGGCCTTGACGTACCAGGACGCGTCGTTGGCAGCGGCCTGCGCGGTGCTGCCGACACGGTCGGCCCCGCCGACCGTGCTGACGAACATGCTGCGCTCGCAGTCCTTGGCGCCGGCGGTCTCGTTGGTCTCGCCGGCGTCTTCGGTCGTTGGGTCATGGTCGGCGCTCTGGTCCTGATTGTAGGACTCGCCGGTCTCGTGGTTGTCGCCCGCGGACGAGACGCAGGTGATGGCTTCGCTGTCGGTCGTGTGAGAGAAGTTGATGACGTTCTCGCACGCAGTCTCGCTGCCGATGATGCGAAGGGTGACCTTCGAGTTGCGGGTTAGCCCGAGGTTGAGGTCAGCGGGCGAGTGTGCAGCGCGCTCGGGAGAGGTCTTGATGCTGACCTTGGGCGTCACGTCATAGACCGACGTCGACAGCGTCAGGTTGTAACGCAGCCACACCGAGTAGTTGCACGCGGTGGCGAGACGCTCGAGACCGTCGAGGATCGTGCCCAGGTAGTTGAAGGATGCACCCTCAGTGGGGAATTCGAGGACGTCGGGACCAATGTCTGGTGCGGTGTCGCCGAGACCGTCAATCATCTTTTTGAAGATGTCCGTGTTCGTCCCGGAGAACTCTTGCGGCTTGTTCTCACGATCGAGAGTTGTACGAATATCTCGCCCACGGACCTCGAGCGTCGACCCGGAGCCTCCCGGCGAGAGATCGGCCTGGCTGTTCTCGATCTGCCCGCGGATCAAGCACACGAGCTCCTCGGCGGGAGGCAGGGGAACCTTGGCCAGACCGTCGGTCCCATGCCCCGGCCCCGAGGACACTGCGATGGCGATGCCCTTCGACCCCCGCAGATCGGCGGCCGTGAACGTGCCGTTCTCACCGTCCTCGAAGTCCTCTTGAAAACGAATTGCGAAGGTCGCGGGCTTGTCGAGGTGCTCCTCGATCCGGATCTCCGTGATCGCGCAGTCGAGATCCCCTGGCAGGGCCTTGAAGGAGTGGCTCCCTTGGCCCCCGATCTGGGTCATGATGTATGCGCCGATGGTCATTGGTCTGCTCGTGGGTGAGTGGGTGTCAACCGCGGGTCGGGATCCGGATCAGGTCGACCTCGGCCAGCTGATCGGGCAACAGCACGTCGTTGAGCTCACAGATGCGCCAGAACGCGTTGGGGTCGCGGAGGTAGAAGTTGGCCAGGTGATCGAGGCGCTGCCCCTCGCGGCGGATGTGTTCGCCGAGCTCGATCAGGTCGGGGCGGCGGGCTCGGCCAACGCGTTGGACGGAGCGACCACGGTCGTCGGCTACGTTGATGACCTCGGCGTGCAGCACGTAGCGGCTATTCTTGGCGTAAAGGGACATGGCGAAGCTCCGGGGTTACATGAAGGGCGGCAGGCCCGAGGCGCGCTTGATGCTCTGGGCGAAGTTGGCGATCGCAAGCACATCGTCGACGATGCGGGTATAGGTGTAGGCGGAGGCGGCGATCTTCTGGCTCAGGCTCATTCGACACTTGAACACGTCGGGGGTGAGCACCTCGAGGCCGAGGCTGACGGTCGCGTGCAGCGGGTGCAGCATGGGCGTGTACAGTGTCTCTTCGACGCTGAAGCTGGTCACGCGAACTGGCACGATGCGGCCCGGACCCCAGACGAACAGCACGACCGGGACCGAGGGGCGGGCGACCGCGCACATGGGGCCGCCGGACAGCGCGCTTGCGTTGCGGATGAGATCGCCGAACAAGCCCTCGCTGGGATAGGTCAGCTTCTTGAGGGCGGCGAGGCGATCGGCGACGCCGAACTTGATAGCGATCGGATCGCGTTCCTCGATGTCGTCGGTCGCGTCGAGCTCCAGTGAGAGGCTGAAGGACTCCTTGGGGTCGAATGGCTGGACCATCGGGGCCTGGGCTCCGCGCTGGGTCTGGTCGACCTCTTGCGGATTCCAGGGCGTGATCGTGTGTGAGATCTTGGTGGGGTTGTACTGAAACAGCACAATGTTCGGCAGCGCGATGCCGACCACGCCCTCGAAGATCTGAACGAGCGCCCCCTTGGTCAGGGGTATGTGGGGCCTGGAGAAGTCGGTCATCGTCGGGCTCCGGAGCTTGAGTCGGTTGGTGGGTTAGGCATTGCGACGCAGCCTCTCTCGCTCACGGTCGTGTAGACCGCGGCCTTCCTTGCCCAGCTCGCGGTCGATGCCGTCCATGAGGTCCTCGATTCCGAGGGTTCGGCGGCGGCGGCGAGAGATGAACACGGCGGCGAGCACCGCGTTCTTGATCTGGGCGCCGGAGATCTCCACGGCCTCGCAGAGCACAGCCACGGCCGGCTCGACCTCACGCAGAATGTCGGCCCCGACGAGCTCGCGGAGGACTCGGCGCCAGATCGTGCGGCGCTGCGCGGCATCGGGCTTGCGAAAATCAAATATATAGCGGATCCGGCGTACGAAGGCGGGATCTATGTTGTTCTTCTTGTTGCTGGCGAGCAGCGCGATGCCCTGATACTCCTCGACCAATTGTAGCAAGTAGTTGGTGTCGGTGTTGGCGTGGCGATCGTGAGAGTCCTTGACCTCGGTGCGCTTCGAGAACAGCGCGTCAGCCTCGTCAAACAGGAGCACCGCGTTCATGCGGGCGGCGCGAGCGAAGATCCGGTCGAGGTTCTTGGCGGTCTCGCCGATGTACTTGCTGATCACGGTGGCGAGGTTGATGCGAAACAGATCGAGCTCGAGCTCGGCGGCGATCACCTGCGCGGCCATGGTCTTGCCCGTTCCCGGCGGGCCCGCGAGCAGGCCAACGAGACCGGTGCCGCGGGGGAACAGACGTTTGGCACCCGGGGTCTCCCAAAAGCGGACGCGCTCGGCGGCCTCGAAGGTGAAATCCTCGAGGGAGTTGCGCAGGCCACTTGCGAGGATCAGATCGCTCCAATCGAAGGGGCAGTCCATCAAGCGGCCGAGGTCACCTAGCCGACCGCGGGTTTGCTCGCGGGCCATCAGCGCGGCCTCATCGGCGCCGACTGGCAGCCGTTGACCGATCTGGGCGATGTCGCCGACGCTCAGGCGGTGCCGAGCCGCGAGGTGCTCGACGGCGCCTTCACCCCACGCCACGCTGCTCGGGACCAGGCGATGCCACAGCCCGAGCCGCTCGTCGAGCGCTGGAGTTGGCATGACGACGACCTGGTCGACCACGCCCGGCAGATCACTGACGGACCTGGCGTCCTCGCAGATCACGAACTGCAGCGGCCCGGGTGGCACGCTCCGGGGCCAACGACGACCGCAGCGCTGGCCGTGCCAGACCGGGATCAACCCGGCCATGGCTGCGAATCGGACCACGCGAACATAGGTCTCGGGCCAGTGTTCGTCGGTGATGTCGTCGGTGTCGATGGCGATCGCGCTTGCACCAAAGCGCTGGGCGAGGCTCGCGGCCAGGCTGCGACGCCCACAACCTTGGGGGCCCACGAGCACCAGACGCAGGGGCAGCTCAGCGTTGACGGAGCGGCGCGTTCGCTCGTGCAGGTCCGCGAGCGGCCAGCCTTCGAGGGGTCGTTGGACGGGGATGATCTCGGTGCAGCCGACGAGCTCGAGGTCGAGCCCGAGCTGCCCGCGAATTCTCGCGACGACTTGAGGATCGACGATCAAGGGGACGGCGTGGCCTGGACCGACGTTGAGGGCATGAATGAAGCCCCAGATAGCGAGGGACCCGCTGGGGTTCCACAGCTGGCGATGCCCGTGGCCGAACAGGCGCGCGGCGCAAGCCTGCGTCACGTAGCGTCGCTCGGGGTGGCCGTTGAGCTGGGCGTAGAGCGCTCCGATCGCGGGCTCGAGCTCGACGGCGACGCAGGCGAGCAGTAGATCGAATTCATTGGAGTCGAGCCGAAACAAGCGGGCGAATTCGCTGAAAGGATCCTCGGTTTTGGCGAGTCGATCCTCGAGCTCACTCACGCGAGCGTTGGTCGCGGCGAGCTGCTCGTGCTTCGCATAAAACAAATACTCGCGCTCGGGATCGTCGATACTCACCCCGGTCGTGTCGTGCAACTGCGCGATCCAGACCAGCCGCCGTCGACAGCGGAGGGTGACGAGCTCGACGATGAGATGCAGCACAGGATGTTCGCGATGCTGGTCGCGCCCGCGTCGCTCACCGCTGGCGCGGTCGATGGCGATGGTCGAGCTCATGGGGTGCTGGTCTCGATCCAGTAGGGGGCCGACTCGGCGCCGTTGACGATGAGCCGCACGGCGTGCTCACCATCGGTCTCGACGTCAAATAGCGCGTGAAAGATGAGGGTCGAGGGGCCGGTAATCTCGTATTGGCCCGGGTTGTCGGTGTCGTCGACGGCGGCGTAGGCCTCGCCATCGACGTACAGCCGGACCGCGAGGCCGTCGAGCTCGAGATCGAAGGTATCGACGAGGGTCAGCGTGACCTTGTTGCTTGGGCCGTCTGGAGCATCGCCGGCGATGCGCGGGATCACGGTGAACGCGACCTCGTTGCTGTCGACGGTGAGGGGGACCAGCACGCCCCCAACGATTCGCTCACGCGTGGTCACGCGCAAGAACGCGGTGTAGATGCCGGGGAGCATGCTGACGCTCTGCTCCACGCCGCCGCCGTCGAGGTAGGCGAGGCTCTTGTAGATATCGAGCTCGAGTCGTTCGTCGTTGATCGTCAGCGCCCAACCATTCGTGGTGTTGGTAGCGATCGAGAGATCGATCGGCAGCGGACCGCCGACGGCGGTCGTGAGCGCTTGATTGCGCAGCCACAGCCTTCGCGGTGACGCACCCGCGAGGTTGTGACCGCCGAGCTCGAGGCGATTGTGGAGCGGGTCGGCGCCCACGTCACCGCTGACCCGGGCGGGCGTGACCTCGGCGATCTGCGTGATCCCGCCAGCGGTGCTGGGCAGCGTGAACGCGAGCGCGCTCTCGCTCTGGGCGAGGTGGGGCGTGCCGAGCTGGTAGAGGTAGGTGCCAAGGCTGAGCACGGGCGCGACCAGGGTCGTGGTCTCTTCGGGTTCGAGCAAGACCACGCGGACCTCGTAATAGGCAGACAGCCGGGCGGTCTGTTGATCCTCGGCGCCCCAGAACGAGATCGAATCTTCGGGTGACACCGGCCGCATGATGATCTGCAGGGGGTTGTCGTTGGCGTACATCGCCCCCTGCAGGATCGTCTGGCCGTCGATCTGCGTGTTGTCGTGGATGATCGCATAGTCGTGCATTGTCTTGAGGGCGTAGCCCATCAAGGTTTGCTGGGTGAGCGCGTCATCTTCGGGGTTTACTGTCTCATGATGCGGCGTGAGAATGTAGTAGAGGCACAGCGCCATCGGCGTTCGAGAGATGTTGCGACCGCCCGAGCCCGCACCTTCGAAGTTCTTGTAAAACGCCTCCTCGGCCACGTGGTAGCAGAACAAGCTGACTTTGTTCTCAACCGCGCCGACCTTCTCTGGAGGCTCAGGGGTGACCGTGAACGTGATCTCGCCGCCGAAGAACTTCTCGTTGATGTTGAGCTCCAGCAGCTTCATGAGGCTGCGGGTGACCAGAGATAGATCGAGTAGCGCCATGGGTTCGCTCAGCGAAAGCGCAGCCTGAGGCTGCGGCGGTTGGGGAAGTGCCGATCGAGCGGGCCGATCTGCGAGATGCTGTCGATGGTCAGCTTCTGGGCTGAAGTGTTGGCGAGGGGCGCCTGGTGAGGCACAGCTGCTGGTGTTGGCCTGGGCTCCGTGCGCGGCTTGGTTTCCCGGGCTTCGGGTGGCGAGGGG
>NZ_PVNL01000156.1 GCF_002994635.1 Enhygromyxa salina
ACCCACGCGAGCCCGCATGAGTGGTTCGTGCGGCGGCGGCTTCCGATCGGCACCTGGGAGGCTTGGGAGGCGGTTCCAACCGGGATCGACAGTGACGCCGCCGCTATCGTGCTCTACAAAGGCCGGCTGCATTTGTTCTGGGCGACCGAGCATGAGCAGCAGGCGGAGGATGAGGACGCCCCGCCGAGGTATCGCTTCCGCGTCCACCACATCGAGCGCGCCCCCGATGGTTGGGGCAAGCCCACGATGTCGAAGCTCAGCGGATCACGGGAATTGCCACCGCACGACTATCGGCTGCACCTCATCGTGGCCGGCCAGCAGATCATCCTAACCGCGCTGTGGCAAGACCACGACGTGGCTAACGGCATTCCTGGGATCGCCGCGACCTTTCGTTTCGACCAAGTCGAACAGCGTGCCCATGGTCGAGCGAAATGGATGGACTTGCATCAAAACTATGCACAGGCTGAGCTCGACAACGAAACCACGATCGACATTGCGGTGATCGAGAATAGGGGCTTCATCGCGTTGGAGCCAAACTACGATTTTGAAGGTCAACGCAATGTCAACTCTGGCAAGCATCAAGGCGACTTCGACCCATTCGAGGTGACGCAGGTAAAGTTCATACAAGGCGACGCGAAGAAGCTGTTGTTCAACCGTCCGTCGAGTTCGCGCATAGCAACCTTCGTGCACCAGGCTGGCATCTGGACGCCGCACGGTAACGCGACGATGCTGCCGGCGATCTACGACGATCGCCTGCGCAAGTACCTACTCGAACCCGGGTACTCGTTCGGAGCCAGCCCCGCCAACCCGGCCCTCATTGGCCACTTCAACCCCGCGAGCCTCGTGCTCTGCCCGCCGCCGGAGCCCGAGCTCCCCGACGCTCCCGATCCCCGACAGGCCCGAGAGCAGCGACCCAGGACCCGTGGCGCCTCAGGCAAGGCGCTCCCCGCCCGCAATGCTGCGATGGTCCGGGCCAACAAGGACCTCCCGAGCAACCAGGACGACTACCCGCCCGCGTCGCAGGGCTTCGTGCTCGAGATGGTCGAACTTTACCATCCGTTCGCGCGTGACCTGCAAGAGGCGCTGGCGAGCGGCGGCCTCCCGGGCTTGTACGCGCCGCCGGTCAACAGCCAGCTATTCCGCCAGCGAAAGTCGATCAACCCGTTCGGCCTCGCCGACGGCATGGGCCTCAACCTCAACGCCGTGCGCGGTGAGCTGCCGATCGAGGAATTCGACTTCTCGTTCGACAACCCCTACGCCACCTACAACTGGGAGATCTTCTATCACGTGCCCATGCTGGTCGCCGGCAAGCTCGCCACGGAGCA
>NZ_PVNL01000157.1 GCF_002994635.1 Enhygromyxa salina
GGGTTGGGCGAGAATTTCTCACCGATGCTTCGCATGGCGCCACCACCGGTGGGCAGCGAGATCGTCGGTGCGAAGCTCGAGCGCGGATCTGCAGTTTGATCCCCACCGAACGGCGAGCGGTAGACCTGCGCGAACGGGTTAGGGTCCGCTGGCTGGCCAGCGTCGGGCGCATCGCGCCCAGGAAACGCGCCCGCGTTGAACGGCTGCTTCGGCTGCGGGCCCTCGATCGGGAGCGAGGGGCCCGAGGTCAGCTTAGGCCGACTTGGGTGGTCGTTCTCGTTGCTCATGAGTCCACCTCAGTCGAGCGTGTAGTGAAGGATCAGCGCGAGCCCGGCGAGCTTCTCGGGATCCAGCGCTCCGTCACTCTGCAGCGCCTCCGGAATCTCGCCGTCCGCGATCTTCAGCTCCCAGACGTCCGGCTGCACGCCGCCCAGCGCGAAACTGGCGACCATGCACCCGTCGCCGAACGCCGGCACGAAGGCCTCGGGCGACTGCACGAGATCGAGTCGCGCTTCGAACGATGCCACCTCCAAGTCCGGCTCGAGCATGATTACGAAGCTCGCTTTGGTCACCGCGAGTCCGTTCCTGCGGGCCAAGTAGGGGAAGTGGTCCGCCGCGATCGGCAACTCCAGCACGTGGTCGCCAGTCTGTGCGTCGGCCTCGAGAAAGCGCTTCCACTCGTTGGGGAACGCGTCGTGAACAGAGACCAGCAGCGCCAACGGCTGCCCCTCGCCCTGGATCGCGTTGAGTCCGTCGACCAAGGCC
>NZ_PVNL01000158.1 GCF_002994635.1 Enhygromyxa salina
ACACGGTCGGGTTGCCGTAGTCGTCGAGCTCGAACACGGTGTCGACGACGTCGCTGACGCGCGCGTCGTCATTGAAGTCCTCGGGCTCGCAGAACGTGTCGGCGCAGCCGTCGAGCTCGTAGCTGCGCGAGACCTGCTGCGAGATGTAGGGGTAATAGCCCGGCTCGGTCTCGAGGTAATTGAACAGCCGCTTGATATGCGTGACGACGTGCTTGCCCGACTCGACGTCGCGGTGATCCTCGATGATCGTCGCGGGGATGCCCGTGTACGGAAAGTCCAACAGCTCCGGCGCGTAGGTGTGGCCATAGCCAACCCGCCGCCGGTAGATCGGCTGACCGTCCTCGTCGAGCTCGATCGTCTCGTGCGACACGAACCCGAGCGCGCGCCGGCCCTCACGATCGCTGCGCCCCATCCCGTAGCGGTGCTCGAACCGGCGCGGCACCAGCTGCCCGCCAGCGTCGAGCCGGTGGGTGTCCACGACGATCCGGGGATCTCGCTCGCAGCGGCGCGGGTATGCGCAGCTGTCGAGATCCAGCGCGTACAGGCCCGCGGGCGCGTCGTAGTCGGTGATCGAGCGATAGCTGACCTCGACCGTCGCGCCCAGGCCGTTTTGGATCCGCACGAGCTTGTCGGGCACCTCGCCCAAGCGCTCGCGCAGGGTCCAGCGAAGCGACGTGAACACGCCGAGGTCGTGGAGCCCGTCGCCGGTCAGATCAAACGCAGTGCTGGCTCGCGGGCTGGTGTAGATATCGTTGAGCATCAGATCCAGCGAGACCGGCAGCGCGTCAAAGCTGCCGTCGCCGTTGCTGATGAAGACCGTCCACCCCCACTCGTTCGCGTTTGGATCATCGACGGGCGTGAGGTAGTCGAGCACCCCGTCGCCGTCGTAGTCGATCACGCCCGACGCCAAGTAGCGCGCGAATGATCGGTTGCCTTCGACCTCCGACTGCATCAACCAGCCGCCGTCGACAAAGCCGGCGCCAGTGTTGATCCAGATCCGCACGCCGCCCCACTCGGGCAGCGGGGGATCATCGATCACGATCGTGTTGTAGATCGTCTCGAGCTGCGCGGGCCCGTCGCCCGCGTGCAGCTCATAGCGCAGGACGTCGTGAAGGCCGTCGCCGTTGAGATCCAGGACCCGATCGACCCCAAAGCCCTGGTTGGATCGGGGAAAGTCAATGTCGACGTCGGAGTTGTTGTAGTGGCCCGCCAGGCTCGCCCGCCAGCGCTGGGCGAGATCCGGCGCGAGACCGGTGGACGCGAGCGAGCCAGCCCAGTCGTCGTGGGGATCGAGGGTGATCGCGGAATAGTCCGACCACGCCTTCGAGGGGATCCGGCTGTGCGTGTTCGCGTCCCAGGTCGGGATCACGAGCAGCGAGGCGAGGCCATCGCCGTCGTGGTCGAGGTGCAGCAGCTTGTCGTAGACCGAGCAGACCAGGCCGGTGTCGAACACGGCGCTGGCGTCAAACCCGACGCCCGGGACGTTGGGCGCAAACATCCAGCGCCCGGTGCCGAGCTCGGGCTCCTCGAGATCCGCTTCGCCCGCGCAGAACAAGAGATCACCGAGGCCGTCGCCGGTCTGATCCGCGCCCGTGAATTGCCAGATCAGCCCAGCGCCGGGATCGAACTCGAATTGATCGACGCCGCCCTCCGGCAGGCTGCGGGCGATGTAGAAGCTGTATCCGGCCGGGGGCAGGCCGGGGATCGGCACATTGTCGCCGAGCGCGTAGACGTCGTCGCGGCCGTCGCCGTCGTAGTCGGCTGCGAACATCGGCGGCACCGCCCGGCCGCCGCTGGCGTGGGAGCCGAGCGCCAGCATGCCGCTGCGCTCGCTCTCGTAGACCAGGTAATGCCCGGCTGCGGCGCACTGCTCGAAGTTGGCCCGCGTGGATCCGCAGTACTGGAAGTCCTCGCCGTAGGCGCCAGGCTGCGAGGTCCACGTCTCCCAACCCCGATGCTCGGGCAAGTTCGCGGTGCCGTCCCCAGCCGAGAGGAACATGTCGGTGCGCCCGTCGCCGTCGGCGTCGAGCAGGGTCATCAGCTCCGCGAACGGGTCGAGCACGTACTGCTCCTCGTTGGGGAACAGCATGAACGGAAAGAAGGCCCGCTCGGCAAAGTTGGCCTCGCCGGGCGTGTGCTCGAAGCCG
>NZ_PVNL01000159.1 GCF_002994635.1 Enhygromyxa salina
GCACCAGATCCGGCAGCCCATCGCCGGTCATGTCCGCGAACTGGATCGAGGTCCGCGCGTCGTTGAACACCAGCATCGGCCGCGAGGCCGCCGCGTGGGCGTTGGGGATCCGCGTGGGCGCCTCAAATCCCTCGGCGCCTTTGCTGCGGTACCAGGTCATGGTGTCGCCGCGATCGATCAACACATCTGGATACCCATCGCCAGATAGATCGATCAGCTGCACTCGCGGGTCATTCCAATCGATGTTGGGGATCGTCGAGAACTTGCGAAAGTTCCCCCACCCCTCGTCCTCCGTCCGGGTGAAGAACCCCGGCGTGGGCGCGACGAAGCTGACCAGCTCCTTGCGACCATCGCCGTCGATATCCATCAACTGCACACCCGGGCCACCGAGCGTGGTCGGCCGCGAGGGCATGGCTACCATCGGCCCGAAGTGACCGTCGCCGAGGCCCCGCTTGTAGTACCAAGTCCCCGCGGCTTCGGTGACCAGCCCAGGTACGCCCTCACCGTCGAGATCGACCAGCCGCGTCATCCGGCCGTCGATCCCCGCGGGCAGGTTTCGCAGCGTCTGCTTGTCGGTGATCTCGTGCACCGTCGGATCCACCGTCGCGTCGCTGTACTCGAACTCGACCGCCGGCAGAGCAGCAGCGTCGAACCACCCCGAGACCTCGTCGAGCCGGTAGTTTCGTTGGATCACGCCAGTGACCCGGGTCATCGCGGGATCTTCGGCGTGCACGAGATCCGTGGACGCGACCAGGTACGGCGCGTCGCCGAGCTCGGCGAAGCGATGAAACATCAACACGCGCCGACACAGCCGCCGCGTGCGGATCTCGAACCCGGCCCGATAGCTCGAGAAGGTGTCGGGCCGCGCCGCCCAAGGCCGGACCTCGTCGGGCGTGACCTCGAGCTGCTCACCATGCCAGATCCCATGCTCGCCGTAGTCGAGCACGACCTCGAACAACCACCCCGCAGCGACAAACGGCGTCGCGTTGCCATACTTGATTCGCTTGAGATAGCGCTGCGCCTGCCCCGGTGTGTCCGCCAAGCGCGGCCGCTCCTCGGTCGCGTTGACGTCCACACCCGCGAGATCCTCTTGCTTGTATTCATAGACGACGATGTTCCCACGATCGTCATGCGACTCTTCGAGCAACCACGAGAACACATGATTGGGAAACGCCGGATCGGCCACCCGCGCCGCCGCGGTCTTGCCGTAATAACTAGTCACATTATCCGGCGAGATCGTCTTCCAGAACACCTCGCGCGTGGCCTTGGAACGCCAGCGCTCGATCCTCGCAAACCCGCTCTCGACCCGCGGCTGGAACCGGTGGATCAGATGCCCATCGCGCTGCTCGAAGCCGATCCGCACGAGGTCCTCGGCGCCCGACAAAATGAACGTGTCGTTCTTCTTGGGATCCGAGCTCGTGTCCCAGTATTCAGGCAAGCCCTTCTCGGTCTTGCGCGAGATCGCGGGCACACCGAGTGACCACCCGATCCCGAACGGCCCGTTGCCCTGACCCGAGCCGTAGCTCAGCGCGAGGCTCGGCCCGAAGCCACCGCGCCCCGGTGACGTGGCGATCGGCACCGAGGTCGAGCCTGTTCCGGTAAATGGGTTGGGCGAGAATTTCTCACCGATGCTTCGCATGGCGCCACCACCGGTGGGCAGCGAGATCGTCGGTGCGAAGCTCGAGCGCGGATCTGCAGTTTGATCCCCACCGAACGGCGAGCGGTAGACCT
>NZ_PVNL01000160.1 GCF_002994635.1 Enhygromyxa salina
AGCGGGTTCAGCGGGTCTACCGATTGAGCCCGCCGATCGGCCGCTACGCGACCGCCAAGGCGCTGCTCGAGCAGGGGATCACCTCGGCCACGCAGATCGTCGCCAGCACCCGCAGCGAGTTCGCGTCGCGGTTTGGCGCGTTGCTCCCGAGCGACGACCACGACGGCGAGGCGCTCGCGGGCGCGGTCTGGGACAACGCCGCGAAGGTCCACTCGCTGGTGCTCGGGCTGTCCTCGCAGATCGCCCTGGCCAAGACCGGCGGCGAGTTTGTACCGGTGGCGAACAAGGGCGCGAGGCAGCTCGAGGACTCCCCCCACGGCCTGACCGAGCTGGCGACGATCCTCGGCAACCTGGACTATTGCGTGTGCGAGCACTGCCGCTCGGTGTTCAGCCCGGCCGCGTACCTCGCTGATCTGCTCGCGTTCTTGAAGGCACGTCCGGCGCAGCAGGCCCCCAACGCGCTCGCGGTGCTGCTCGCTCGCCGGCCTGATCTCGCGCACATCTTGCTCGATTGCGCCAACACCAACACGGTGTTGCCGTACATCGATCTGGTCAACGAACTGCTCGAGGATTTCCTCGTGGGCGGCCTCGGCCCGATCTCGAAGCAGACCACGTGGACGGCCGCGGAGCTGCGGTTGCACCCGGAGCACCTCGACGCGAACGTGTATCAGAGCGCCGCGCTGACGCACGCGGTCCACCCGTGGACGCTCCCGTTCTCGCTGCCGACGATCGAAGCAAAGACGTACCTGCGGCACCTCGGCGTCCCGCGACACGAGCTGATGCGTCGCGTCGCGGGGGCCGATCCCAGCGACGCGGAGCTCGACGCGATCGCGGCTGACGTGCTCGGTCTGGACGCGACGACCTTCCAGATCATCGCGGGCGAGTACGACGGCAACGTCTCCCCAGACGGCCGCGAGTTTTGGGGCTTCCCGGCGCAGGCCAACGAATGGGTCGACGTGCTCCGGGGAACCGGCGAGCAAGGCGATGTCGGCGAGCTGCTACTGCGAGCCCGGATCGAGCTCGACGCGCTCCGCGAATTGCTCGACCTGCACTTCATCAACCCCGGTGGCAACATCGTGATGCAGTGGGCGCAGACCTGCGCGCTCGAGGACGCCACGATCGCCTTCTTGGACGCGGCCGCGCTCGATCGGCTCCACCGCTTCGTGCGGCTCGAGCGAGCGACGAAGATCCCCCGGCGCATGCTCGACGTGCTGATGCGCGACGTCCTCGGCAACACCCTGGATCGCGCGGGGCTGCGAACGCTCGCGCAGATCGTGCTGCTCCGCGAGCGCGTCCGCCTGGGCTGGGACGAGCTCGCCACGTTCTGGGCGAACGTGATCGACGCCCGGGACAGCAATGACAAGCGGGCGCTCTACACTCGGCGCTTTCTCTCCAAGGATCTCGGGCCGATCGATCCGGCGTTCAACCCCGCGGGAGATGGCGCCCAGCTGATCGGCGAGAGCAATCCAGCGAAGGCGATCACCGCCACCCAGCTTCCGCGCGTGCTCGCGGGGCTCGGGATCGGCGAGCGGGACTACCGGCTGTTGGTGAGCTCCGACCTGGCCAGCGACGCGTTCTCGTTCGCCAACCTCACCGCGCTGTTTCGTTGCGTCGCGTTCGCGCGGACGCTTCGGTTCTCGATCTCGAGCTTCCTTCACTTCGCCGATCTGACTGGTCTGGATCCCTTCGCTGATCCGCGCTCGACCGCAGAATTCGTCGACCAGGTCGAGGCGCTGACCAAGAGCGGCTTCTCGGTCGACGAGCTCGACTGGCTGCTGCGCCACCGCTTCACCGGCGCCGGCCCGCTCGACGACGTCGCGGTCGCGCGCACCCTCGGCGGCCTCGCCCGGGGCCTACTCACGATCGACGACGAGGTCAGTCGCCTCGAGGATCCCGACGGCCAGGCGCTGACCACCAACCTCGCCGCGCTGCTCGACGCCGACGACGTCACCATCACCCGCGAGATCGTCGAGCGGACCTCGCCGCTCGAGCCCGAGGACCGCGACGAGTTCTTCAAGGCCAAATTCGGCGGCATCGTCGACGTGGCTGCCGCCAAGGCCGTGCTGGACGACGAGCAAGACGTCTCGGTCCGCCGAACGTGGCTCCTGCAGAGGATCGTCGGACACCTGCGACGGCGCGCGCTCGTGCTCGACACGATCGTCGCACAGCTCGGCGTTCCGGCGGCGGTCGCCGAGGTCCTCGCCACCACCGTGCTCAGCAACCCGGCCGGCGACGGCCAACTCTTCGAGGTCTACCGCCAACCTTTCGCCACCCGCGAGCAGCTAGCGGCGGGGCTGAGCGCCAGCACGCACCCCACCCACTTCGCCGCGTGGACTCGCCTGGCCAAGGCCGCGTTGGTGTGCGTCCGCTCCGAGCTGCGCGCCGATCAGGCCGTCTGGTATTCGGGTCGCAACGGCTGGCTCAACCTCGATGCGCTCCCGCTCGACGTCGCCTCGGCCACCGCGAGCTTCGAGTCCTGGGCGTGCCTGTGCAACGCC
>NZ_PVNL01000161.1 GCF_002994635.1 Enhygromyxa salina
CGGGAACACGCCCTCGTCGTCGTAGCTGACCGTGCTGCCGCGCTGCTCGCCGTCGGAGTCGGTTGCGGTCTGGCTGATCAGGTTGCCGTGGGCGTCGTAGCTGCGGCTGGTGTGCAAGAACAGCTCGGGCCGTGTGGGCTCGAGCGTGTGGGTCTTCAGCGCGCCGGTGTCCGGATCATAGCTGGCGATCCACTCGCGCTGGCCCGGCGTCTGGCCGAGCTCGAGGAAATACGTGCGCTCGTAGATCGGCAGACCGAGCAACCAGCTGTCCGCGTCGTTTTGGTAGCCGAGCTCGCGCCGATAGTTCAGCGTCGCGTCACCGGTATCGATCGCCGTCGACCACACGGTCGGGTTGCCGTAGTCGTCGAGCTCGAACACGGTGTCGACGACGTCGCTGACGCGCGCGTCGTCATTGAAGTCCTCGGGCTCGCAGAACGTGTCGGCGCAGCCGTCGAGCTCGTAGCTGCGGGAGACCTGCTGCGAGACGTAGGGGTAGTAGCCAGGCGCGGTCGCGAGGTAGTCGAACACACGCTTGATGTGCGTGACGACGTGCTTACCCGACTCGATGTCGCGGTGGTCCTCCGTGATCGTCGCGGGGATCCCCGTGTACGGAAAGTCCAGCAGCTCGGGCGCGTAGGTGTGGCCATAGCCAACCCGCCGTCGGTAGATCGGCTGGCCGTCTTCGTCGAGCTCGATCGTCTGGTGCGACACGAACCCGAGCGCGCGCCGGCCCTCACGATCACTGCGCGCCACCCCGTAGCCGTGCTCGAACCGGCGCGGCACCAGCTGGCCGCCGGCGTCGAGCCGGTGGGTGTCCACGACGATCCGAGGATCTCGCTCGCAGCGGCGTGGGTACACGCAGCTGTCGAGATCCAGCGCGTACAGCCGCGCGGGCGCGTCGTAGTCGGTGAGCGAGCGATAGCTGACCTCGACCGTCGCGCCGAGGCCGTTTTGGATCCGCACGAGCTTGTCGGGCACCTCGCCCACGCGCTCGCGCAGGGTCCAGCGAAGCGACGTGAACACGCCGAGGTCGTGGAGGCCGTCGCCGGTCAGATCAAACGCAGTGCTGGCTCGCGGGCTGGTGTAGATATCGTTGAGCATCAGATCCAGCGAGACCGGCAGCGCGTCGAAGCTGCCGTCGCCGTTGCTGATGAAGACCGTCCACGCCCACTCGTTGGCGTTGGGATCATCGACGGGCGTGAGGTAGTCGAGCACCCCGTCGCCGTCGTAGTCGATCACGCCCGACGCCAAGTAGCGCGCGAATGATCGGTTGCCTTCAACCTCCGACTGCATCAACCAGCCGCCGTCGACGAAGCCGGTGCCAGTGTTGATCCAGATCCGCACGCCGCCCCACTCGGGCAGCGGGGGATCATCGATCACGATCGTGTTGTAGATCGTCTCGAGCTGCGCGGGCCCGTCGCCCGCGTGCAGCTCATAGCGCAGGACGTCGTGAAGGCCGTCGCCGTTGAGATCCAGGACCCGATCGACCCCAAAGCCCTGGTTGGATCGGGGAAAGTCAATCTCGACGTCGGAGTTGTTGTAGTGGCCCGCCAGGCTCGCCCGCCAGCGCTGGGCGAGATCCGGCGCGAGACCGGTGGACGCGAGCGAGCCAGCCCAGTCGTCGTGGGGATCGAGGGTGATCGCGGAATAGTCCGACCACGCCTTCGAGGGGATCCGGCTGTGCTTGTTCGCGTCCCAGGTCGGGATCACGAGCAGCGAGGCGAGACCGTCGCCGTCGTGATCGAGGAGCAGCAGCTTGTCGTAGACCGAGCAGACCAGGCCGGTGTCGAACACGGCGCTGGCGTCAAACCCGACGCCCGGGACATTGGGCGCAAACATCCAGCGCCCGGTGCCGAGCTCGGGCTCCTCGAGATCCGCTTCGCCCGCGCAGAACAGGAGATCGCCGAGGCCGTCGCCGGTCTGATCCGCGCCCGTGAATTGCCAGATCAGCCCAGCGCCGGGGTAGAACTCGAATTGATCGACGCCGCCCTCCGGCAGGCTGCGGGCGATGTAGAAGCTGTAACCGGCCGGGGGCAGGCCGGGGATCGGCACATTGTCGCCGAGCGCGTAGACGTCGTCGCGGCCGTCGCCGTCGTAGTCGGCCGCGAACATCGGCGGCACCGCCCGGCCGCCGCTGGCGTGGGAGCCGAGCGCCAGCATGCCGCTGCGCTCGCTCTCGTAGACCAGGTAATGCCCAGCCGCGGCGCACTGCTCGAAGTTGTCCCGCGTGGATCCGCAGTACTGGAAGTCCTCGCCGTGGGCGCCCGGCTGCGAGGTCCACGTCTCCCAACCCCGATGCTCGGGCAAGTTCGCGCTGCCGTCCCCAGCCGAGAGGAACATGTCGGTGCGCCCGTCGCCGTCGGCGTCGAGCAGGGTCATCAGCTCCGCGAACGGGTCGAGCACGTACTGCTCCTCGTTGGGGAACAGCATGAACGGAAAGAAGGCCCGCTCGGCAAAGTTGGCCTCGCCGGGCGTGTGCTCGAAGCCGTGCTCGCCGGGCTCCCACTCGAAGGTGGTCGCGGGCTTGCAGACCTGCTTGGCGTCGCACTGCTGGACCGCGTGCAGCAAGCTGCGCTCGGTGATGCTCGGGCTCGCGTAGTCGAGTTCGTAGCGGTGCACGAGCCCGTTGGGGGCGAATGTGGCGATTTTCGCAAGCCGCGAAGACTGCCGCTGCGGCGCGCCGAGGCTGTACCCCTGCCACGGATCCGGCCGCGGCTCCCAGCTCAGCCGAATGACCCGAGTGCTGGCGTGCAGCCCCGCGTGCGCGCCGTAGGCGATCGTGGAGACGTAGTGCTCGACGTCCGCCTCGCCGAGCAGCTGCCCGGCTCCGTCAGTCACGGCCGCGGTCTCGTAGGTATAGTGGTAGTCGATGTAGTTGCCGAAGCGATCGCGCACCTGCGAGAGCGCCCAGGTCCTCGCGCCGAGGTGGGTGGCCACGGTCGCGTCACGGCGGCATCCGTAAGTTGCGATCGTCCCGTCGCGTCGCCGCACCTCGAACCCGTACCCGCCATGACAGGTGTTCGAGCCGTCCGCGTCGACCTGGGCGACCACGCGCACGCGGGAGAAGTCGTCGCGCTTGGGCCGGTAGGTCGCGCCGAACTCGAACGCGGCGCCGTCGACCAGGGTCAGGCGCTGGCCGTCGAGGCACAGGCCGTCTTCGTCCGTCATCCGTACAGGTGTGACCTCGCCGTCTTCGGCGAGGGTGTGGCCGCAGCGTGTGATCACCGAGCTGCCGCCGAGGCTCCACCCGACGCCGAGCGGGTCGTCTCCGCGCTGGCTGTCGTACTCGAGCGAGAGCGAGGGCTCGAGCCCGCGGGCGGCCGGGGGGAGCTGGATCGGGATCGAGTAGCGGGCGGCGCCGTGATCATTGACGACGAACGAGCCCGGCAA
>NZ_PVNL01000162.1 GCF_002994635.1 Enhygromyxa salina
CCGCTGGCAGATCTTGACGGCCTCGGCCTTCTGTTGCGGTGTAAATGTCCTGCGTTTCTTGCGTGGCACGGTGCTTGTCCTCCAGTTTCCTTCTTCCGGAGGTGTCCATCAAACTGGGGCAGATCTATACCTCCATGAGCGGCTCGACAAGGAGCTAGAGAACGCGAAGGTCGCCAAGATCACGGGAGAGCTCGACGCAGCGGCGCGACGGAAGGTGTTTCGGGCGTTCGCGCCCATCGCCCAACGGGTCACACAGCTGCCCCGTGAGCTCTACGACCTGCTCGTGGCCACCGACGCGATCTCAGAGGGCGAAAACCTCCAGGACGCCGAGATGGTCATCAACTATGACCTGAGCTGGACACCGCTACGGTTGATCCAACGTGTTGGTCGGATCAACCGCTTCACCGCGAAGACCCACAAGATCGATGTCCGCAATTTCTTTCCAGGGACTGAGCCCTATGAGCACATCGTCAAGCTACGGTCTCGGCTACGCGACCGGGGCGAGCGGGTGCGCGAGCTGTCGGACGTCGACTACCTCGAGGACGGGGTGCAGACGCCGGTATGGTTGGCCACGCGCAGCGCCGCCGCGGTGGCCAAGCTCTACGAGGCGAAGCGGCGGGTCCTGACCTGGGCAGAGCTCGTCGAGACAGCCAGCGAGATGCCTAGCACGGAGGTTCCCGCTCACCTGTGGCGAGCGTCGCCCGCAAGCCGTCGACAGGCTCGCCAGCTACCCGACGGCGTCCAAGGATGCGGGTACGGGCGGCATCCAGGCCTCTACCTTCTGCTCGACGTCAATGGGCGACGAATAGGGCTGTTTCGTGACGACCGCGCACACGCGGCGATTCGGTGCGCGCCGCAGCCGCAGAGTCACGAGGAACTGCTAGCGTTGGTGCTCGATGTCACTCTGGGCGAGGTCGAGGTTGATGCGCTCGAGTTCGATCGTGCGATCGGAGAACTCGTCCAACGATGGGTCGGCCGGCCCGGAGCTGACCAAGCCAGCGCGGATGTGAGCGTGTTGGCGGCGCTCGAGGTTCGCGAGGATCCGACGAGCTGTTCCAAATGAGGCTTGGTCGGCAGTGTCCTGCCCCAGTTGAAACCGGACTCCTGCCAGCAGAAAATCAGGAGCCGCCATGCCCACCAAGCCCACCTCGAAACGCCGCCACTGCACCGCCGAGCAGAAGGCCGCCATCGTGCGCCGCCACATGGTCGACAAGGTCCCCGTCTCGGACCTGTGTGACGAGCACGGGATCCAGCCCAGCGTCCTTCACGCCTGGCACAAGCAGGTCGCCGACAACCTCGCCAAGGTGTTCGACAGCCTCGAGGGCGGAGACCGAGCTCGTGCAGCACGTGACGGTGAGCTCGTTCGCAAGGACCAGCAGATCGCCGCGCTTGAGGCCCGCATCGCCAAGAAGGACTCGGTGATCGCGGATATCTCCGAGGAACACATCGCGCTAAAAAAAACACTTGGGGTCCGCTGAAGGGCGGCTGGGTGCCTCATGACACCCGTGATGCCGTCGTCGACTACTTGACCGACTGGGCCGAGAAGACCGAGCTGCCGATGGCGAAGCTGTTGAAGTGGGCCGAGATTTCCAAGCCCAGGTTCTACGAGTGGCGCCAGCGCCACGGCAACGCCAACGAGCACAACGGGAAGGTCCCACGTGACCATTGGCTCGAGCCCGCGGAGCGAAACGCGATCCTCGACTTCCATGCCAAGAACTCGCTCAACGGCTACCGTCGACTCACGTTCATGATGCTCGACCAGGACATCGCCGCGGCCAGCCCGGCGACCGTCTATCGGGTGCTCAAAGGCCGCTGGGCGCCTGAATCGGTGGAACTAGAAGCCCTCGAAAAAGGGCACCGGTTTCGTTCAGCCGCTCGCTCCCCACGCGCACTGGCACATCGACATCACGTATATCAACATCGCCGGAACTTTCTACTACCTGTGCATGGTGCTCGACGGGTATAGTCGCTACATTATCCACTGGGAGCTACGCGAGTCGATGAAGGAGTGATCGACGACATTAATTTTTGCCGGTCGACGACAACTAGACCTTGATCAAGCGCTGCAAAACAGCAAAAAGATGGAATTCACCTGAGGAGCTCAGCGTACGAGGGGTTGCAACACCTTCCGCGAACGCGACGAGGAGCTCTTCAGGTGAACCGAATCCTACTCCAACAACTACGAGCTGAGAAGTACAAGATCGTCCGCAGCCTCAGGCAAGCCAGGGGTGGCATGGCGCCGCGTGACGGCGGACCCGAGATCGGGGCTGGCCGAGCTCGCTACGAGCTGTCGGGTCGAGTCCGGGCGAACTCGTTCGGCGGCATCGGTGCGATTCACAACCTGGTCCGCTCGCTCGGACTTGCTGAGGCGATCGACGAGTGGCTGCCGCTGCTCAGCCAGTACCGGCCCTATCACGAGTCCGATCACGTCCTCAGTATCGCGTACAGCTTCCTGTGCGGAGGGCAGTCCCTCGATGACATCCACCGGCTGCGCTGCGACGGAAGCTACCTTCAAGCCTTGGGCGCTCGGTCGCTCCCGGCCCCGACCACGGCGGGAGACTTCTGCCGGCGATTCACTGCCGACGATGTCGGGACGCTGACCGGGCTCATCAACGATGCGCGAGTAAAAGTCTGGCAACGGCGAGGCGAGGCGCTGCTGGGGCAGACCGCTCGCATCGATGTCGACAGCAGCATCGTCGGGACCACTGGCGAGTGCCGGGAAGGCATGGACATGTCCTACAAGGGCATCTGGGGCTACCACCCTTTGCTGGTTTCGCTGGCGAACACCAACGAGCCGTTGTTTTTGGTCAACCGAAGCGGCAACCGGCCTTCGAGCGAGGGCGCCCCCGAACTCCTCGATGAAGCCGTCGCGCTGTGCCGTGGCGCTGGTTTCAAGAAGGTCCTGATGCGAGGTGACTCGGCATTCTCGACGACCGAACACTTCGACCGCTGGACCGCCGATGGCGTCCGCTTCGTGTTTGGCTACGGCGGTGCTCCGACGCTCAAAGAGCGGGCTGACGGGCTTCCAGAGGAGGACTACGCGAAGCTCATGCGCAAGGCCGAGCTGGCCCTCGACGAAGAGAAGAAGCGTCGAGCCAAGCAGCCGCGGGTCAAGCAGTCGATCGTCGAGGAGCGCGGCTACAAGGACATGCGGCTCGAGTCCGAGCACA
>NZ_PVNL01000163.1 GCF_002994635.1 Enhygromyxa salina
CCCCATCCCCGTCTCCCTCTTCCGCTCCCGTGGTCTCCTCCCAGCAGGAGTTCTGATTCTGAGCGGCTGTCACCCCACCACCACATGGGCTGTAACACTCGTCCCTCGCAGGCCGGTGGGCTACACACCCGTACTTCGTGACCACCCCACAAGGAACCTCGTTCCATGTACAAAAAGGCCGCTCGTCGCCGAACACGTACGCGCAGGTCGTGTTGCCCTCGGCCCACCAGCAATGCTCGACATTCTCCTCTAAGTCCACGCACGAGCTGACACCGAGACCGAAACCAAGCGTCATGGCGAGCACGAACGCGAATCTACCGAGGCGAATGTTCATCATCAGAACCTACCTGTGAGCCAAATTCCGCCACCAGTGGACGTAATGTCTGGGACAACGGCCAACCTCCGCCGCGAACCTCGTCGGAGCGCGATGTCACACGCCAGCGCGGTGATCCCCACGCCGACACCGACGATGCCAAGCCCGACCATCGCCCGCCCGGAGGCACGCGCGTGACCGACCTCGTAGGCGAGTCGCAGCTCGATACGGGCATCCACGAGGTGGACGCTGCCTGCTACTAGCACACCCACGCTGGCTGCGAGCATCGTGCCGCCCGTGATGCCCAGCGCCCCGAGATGTGGCGGCGAGCCTCCCGCGTCGCGCGTGGGAGGGCTCAGCGGTTCGGCGGGACCGAGGAGCAAGGTAGTGATGGTGAGCAGTTGGATGAGCACGAGTTGTTCTGTCGTGGAGGACGAGCTCGAGGCAGGGTAGGCAGCGACGGCTCTATTGGGGTTGATCCGCTCCCGGGTAGGCGTCTGTCTCTGGGATCACGTCCCCGTCCATGTCGCACAGGGGGCCGTCGATCAGGCGGTCGAAAAACGCATCCGGCTGATGATGTGTCATGTTGACTTCGCCGACGTGTAGGTCACCTGCATAGAAGTCGGCGAACCACGCTGGTGAACTCGGCAGGCCCTCATTCATGTCCCAGACACCAGAGCTATTATCACTATCGCAGCCATCAGACTCGCCGCCATCTGAGAAGATGATAGAGTTGTGTAGATTCACCCTCTTGTCGTCCGTGCACTTCCGCGCAGGACCTTCCGTCGCGCCAACGGACAAGAACGCTCCCTCGATCTTCGCGCTTTCCGACGTCTCAAGCCCCGCCTCTTGACCAAGGACCGACGTGCTCCACAACCTGACGACTGCGCTCTGGTCTGCGAAAATTCCAACCCCGTTCAGTCCGACAATGACACTCTTGTCAAAATAGACCCGGCTGCTGGACTCCGCGAGGACTGCCGGACGAGCCTCTTGACCACTCGTTCCAGAACGGAATATCCTGACATTGGAGACGTAGACGCGGGCGCCCCCTTGAATAGTCAGGGGAGGATCAACGAAACTCGTGGCCCACTCGAACGGTTGCCCTGACTCGGCGCCCGCGATGACAACATCTCTATTGTCGACGATGACCTTGCCACCCACGGCCGATGACGCCACCATGATTAAGGTCGTCTCGCCCTCGGCCGCGACACCAACCGCGTCTGAGAGATACTTGTAGTCTCCATCACTTTCGCTGACACTGAGTATTCGATCGTACGGCACACAGCCTGCGGGTCCCACAAAGTACTCGTCGTCTTCGCAACTCTCTGGACAAACAACGTCCGCGTCACCGTCTCCCTCGTCCGTGCTCTCCCCATCCCCACCAGTCTCAGTCCCAGTCTCCCCCGCAACCCCTTCACAG
>NZ_PVNL01000164.1 GCF_002994635.1 Enhygromyxa salina
CGTCGCTGTCGTAGGCCAGCGCCTTGCTCTGCACCTCGCCAGGAGCCAGCGGCGCGGACAGGTCATCGGCGAGATAGCGGGTACGGCTTCGAGTGAGCAGGCGCTTGTCGATCCCGTTGGACAGCTGTCCGTCGTAGGCCACCGCGTTGGCCGTGTCCGCGGCGTCGCGTATTGCCTGCCAGCTGAACGCGTCGTCGCCCGGCGCCGGGAGCCCGTGCAGCTCATAGCTGCGCGCCTCGACCGGCACCCCCAACCGCAACACGTCGTCGCTCGTGTCGAGATGCACGACGTCCGTCTCACTGAGCGTCGCGTGGAACACACCCTGCTCGTCGAGCACGAAGTCGCGCCGCCGGTACACCACCGCAGCCGAGCGCAGCGCCGTGCCGTAGTCGTCGACCTCGAGCACGAAGCTGTGCGCGATGCGAGGGTCCGCCGGGTCGCGCTCGTACTGGTAGCTCAGCGCCTCGCGGTCGTGTGCGAGATACACCCCATACACGTTCGGCCCGCGACCCTGCACTTGCCGAACCTCGAAGTTGGCCCCGCTCACCGTGAACGGCTCGTTCTCTTTGTCGGACCCATCCAACGCGTAGACCTCGGTCCGCAGCGTCCGCCCCGCCAGCGCCCGCATGGCCTCGCGCGCGTCGGCGCCACTGAGCCCGCCGGGCACCACGCTCCTCGGCAGCACGAACGCCTTCGCGTCACCGCCCCAATACTCCGCAGAAAACCGCTCCTCGAGCTGCTCCGCACCCAAGAACGCCCCCGTGTGAAACCAGCTCTTCGTGTACACCGGCGGCTGGTGCAGCTGCTCCTCCACCGCGTC
>NZ_PVNL01000165.1 GCF_002994635.1 Enhygromyxa salina
GGCGTTTGCGGTCCGGGGGGTGGAGCCGCGTGCACCCGACTTTCTGGACCGTACAAACTATCGAACGCCTGGGAATGTGGTTCTGTCGATCGGCGGGGCGGCTTTAATTGCGGGTGTGGTGGTGATCGCGGTGGACGTCAACAAGCGGAAGAAGCAGCGGGCGAAGAGTCGTTCCAGCAAGAAGGCTCGCGTGCGACCCCACGGCGTGGGCATCGCGTTTTGATCGCCGTGCCAGTGGTGAAATTTCGATTGGTATCGATTTGCTGCTCGACGGACGCAAGTTGCCAACCGGACCTGCACCAGCGCTTGACCGATGAAGGCAGTCGTTGGACAATCGACGTGTGAATTCCCGTCAAGTAGTCATCCTCGGTCTGGGCTTCGTCATCGGAGCGTTCTTGCCGTCGGCGTCGGGTTGTGTGGAGGAGAACCCTGACCATTGCTACAACGGGGGGGGCGACAGCTACTGTGTTAACAAGTACGGGGCCGCGAAGCCGTTCTGCTCTGACAACAGTTGTGTGATGCCCACGATCGACGGGTGCATGGAGGAGGAGCCTGCCGGATGCTGGTATTGCGACGGGAAGGGTTCGGACGAGTGCAGCGACATCGCCGGGGACGGAGATGGCGATCCGACCGGCGATGGTGACGGGGACCCGACGGGTGATGGTGACGGCGATGGCGACGGCGACGGCGATGGCGATGGCGACACCGGGCCGATGTGCACGGCGAGCGATGAGTGTTCGGTGGAGACTCCATTGTGCGACGGTGGGGCTTGCGTGCCCTGTGGGGATGCGATGGGGGTGAGTTGTCCGGAGGCGTACCCGGCGACGCCTGTTTGTGATGCGGGTGGGGCTTGTGTGGAGTGTACGGACGATGATGTGTCGGCTTGTCCGGCGGAGATGCCGGCGTGCCAGGCGAATGTTTGTGTGCCGTGTACTGAGCACGACCAGTGTCCGGGGAGCGCTTGTGAGATTGCGGTTGGAACTTGTATGCCGATTGACCGGGTTTGGTATGTGGACAACGACGACGATACTTGTTCGAACGCCGGCCCAGGGTCGAGTGACGCCCCGCTTTGTGATTTGCTGGTGGCGCTGGGCAAGATCGGTGCAAACGAAAAGGGGACAATTATCGTCCGCGATACCCCTGGGAACACCTATGAGGAGTCTTTGACCATTCAGAGCGGTCGGACTGTAGCGATTGTGGGAGAAGGCGCGATCGAGCGGCCAAAGTGGTCGGACGGGGTTGAGAACTTTGCGTTGCAAGTGAATAACGCCACCGTGTACTTGGCGGGTGTTCGAATCGAAGCTGCCGTCACGCACGGCATCGAGGTGTTTCAGGGGCAGGCCTGGATTCAGCGGTGTATGGTCACAAACAATGCAGGCGGTGCGATCTCAGTAGCGAGCGGCGGCTCCCTTGTTGTGACGAACAGCTTCTTGGGGGGAGATGTCAGCGATACGCTCGCGGTGGAGATCGCAAACGGAACAGTCTCGATACTGTATTCGACGATCTTCGCCGGCTTCGGGGGGTCTGCCGCTTTGACGTGCGGTGACGGGAATGGGTCGAGCATTCGCAATTCGCTCTTGGTCTCCCGTTCGGCTGAGATGGAACTCGACTGCCCGGGTATCGAAGTGAGTTCCAGTGCACTAGAGATGGCGGTGAGTGATAATGTCATGCTCGGTGACATGAGCACGACCTGGTTTGTTCCAGGGTACAATCAGGGGGACTTCCATTTGGCAGTGAACGGCTACCCGGTAGCGGTCGAGTCCGCGGCGTCGTGGGTCATGACTGATCCGTCGACCGACATCGACGGGGACGTCCGACCAAACACCGAAGGGGCTGCCGATTTCGCCGGGGCTGACCGGCTCTGAACTCGAACATCCCGCTGATCGAGGCGACAAATCTTCCCTGGTTGTCGACGGCCGCCCGATCAACGCTGCGTCCATGAGATCACTGCTCTTGAGCGTGGTGACGATCGGGATGCCAGGTATGACCCACGCCTCCGAGCAGCTGGCCCCGCGGCTGGTCGGGCGGATGATGGTCGCGCCCGAGCCGGGGCCCGCGCGTGCGCGGGCTGGGCTGCAGGTGGAGACCGGGGATCTCGGCAGCGCCGGGGAGCCGCTGAAGGCGAAGATCGAAGAGACCGCGGCGCGGTTGTTCGAGGCCGAGGGGTTTGACGGTGCGCGGGACGACGGAGATCCGC
>NZ_PVNL01000166.1 GCF_002994635.1 Enhygromyxa salina
GGGGTCGCGTTCGCGGTTCGGGGGGTGGAGTTTGTGGACGAGACGCAGCAGACACAGACCAACTACCGGAAACCGGGAAACGTGGTCCTGTCGATCGGGGGCGCGGCATTGATAGCGGGTGTGGTGATGATCGCGGTGGACGTCAGTAAGCGGAAGAAAGCGCGAAAAGCCAGCAAAGCGGGCGCGAAGTTGCGCGTGCGACCGCACGGCTTGGGCTTCGCGTTCTGATCTGAGTGACACAGACACGCGCGCTTCGTCACCGCAGGCATGATGCAATCAACCCTCGGCGGCGCTCGTCCGTTCGAGGCGCTTGACCAATAGAGCGACTCGCGGGACACTCGAACCGTGAATTCCCGTCAAGCTGTCATCCTGGGCCTGGGTTTCGTCGTCGGGGCGTTGTTGCCGTCTAGCTCAGGTTGCGTTGAACCGAACGCCGACCACTGCGTGCACAACGGCGGTGATGACTACTGCGCGAAGCGGCACTCGGACTGGGAGAACGCGTATTGCTCGGACAACACGTGCGTGGACGAGGTGACGGAGGACGGGTGCCAGGAGGTCGAGCCCACTGGCTGTTGGTACTGCGATGGCAAGCCTGGAGCAGAGTGCAGCGACAGCGTTGGAGACGGAGACGGAGACGGGGATGGCGATGGCGACCCGACTGGCGACGGTGATGGCGAGGGGGACGGCGATGGTGATGGGGACGGGGATGGAGATACGGGTCCCACGTGCATGGCAAGCGATGAATGTCCGGTGGAGACTCCGCTGTGCGAGGAAGGGGACTGCGTCGCGTGTGGAGACGCGATGACGCTGAGTTGTACGGAGGAGTACCCGTCGACGCCGGCTTGCGATGTGGGGGGGTCGTGCGTGGAGTGTACGGGTGACGACGTGTCGGCTTGTTCGGCGGAGATGCCGGCGTGCCAGGGGAATGTTTGTGTGCCTTGTACTGAGCACTCGCAGTGTCCGGGGAGCGCTTGTGAGATCGCGGTGGGGTCATGCATGCCGCTCGATCGCGTGTGGTATGTGGATGCAGCGCACAATGGGTGCACAAACGCCGGGCCGGGGTCGAGTGAAATGCCCTTGTGCAACTTGGCTGCCGGGTTGCAGAAAATAGGTGCAAACGAAAAAGGAACAATCGTTCTCCGAGATGATCCTGGAAATACATACGATGAGTCCTTGACCATTCAAGGTGGCCGGACCGTGGCAATTATCGGTGAATCGGCCGTGGAGCGACCAAAATGGTCCGATGGGAGTGAGGCGTTCGCGCTCCAGGTGCTGAACAATGCTACCGTATATTTGGCTGGTGTCCGTATTGAGACCGCGATAACCTACGGAGTCGAGATTTCGCAGGCTCAAGTGTGGATCCAACGTTCGGCAGTTGCCAACAATGCGGGCGGCGCGGTGTCGGTTGCGGGCGGCGGCTCTCTTCAGGTCGAGAACAGTTTTCTCGGCGGAGACGTCAATGACGTAATCGCCGTGGATGTTACTAACGGAACTGTGAATATTCTCTATACAACGATAGTGGCCGGTTTCAGCGGCTCGGCTGCGTTGAGGTGCGGAAGTGGGGATGGGTCGAGCATCCGCAATTCGCTATTGGTCTCTCGCTCGGGCGACAATGAGGTCGACTGTCCAGGAATTGAAGTCACCACAAGCGCGCTAGAAATGACGTTCGGCGACAACGTCGCGCTGGGTGACATGAGCACTGCGTGGTTCGTTTCTGAGTATAACCAGGGTGATTTCCACCTGTCAGCGAATGGCTATCCCGCAGCGCTCGAATCCGCAGGCGCGTGGTCCGCAGGTGATCCCTCGACCGACATTGACGATGAAGCGCGCCCGAGCCGAGAGGGAGCTGCGGATTTCGCTGGCGCCGATCGCCTTTGATCCCTAACCGCGGCTAGCTCGGCCGGTGCCGCCTCTTGGTCCACGAGCGATCCGACGGCCGACGGTGACGGTCACTTGCTCAATACCGCTAGCTAGGGGACTGTCTTGCCGGCGCTGACCTCATAACCTGACGCACCCGTCTGACTCCGACGTCCGACAGCTAGCGCCTATTTGGGCTTGTACCGTGAACATCAGCGTGTTCAACCCTGCAAACCTTCGCTGGTTGTTTGGCGTCCGCGGGGTGACGCTATGAGACATGACCGCTGTCATTCTATGCGTGGTGACGATCGGGATGCCAGGTATGACCCACGCCTCCGAGCAGCTGGCCCCGCGGCTGGTCGGGCGGATGATGGTCGCGCCCGAGCCGGGGCCCGCGCGTGCGCGGGCCGGGCTGCAGGTGGAGACCGGGGATCTCGGCAGCGCCGGGGAGCCGCTGAAGGCGAAGA
>NZ_PVNL01000167.1 GCF_002994635.1 Enhygromyxa salina
CGTCCCCCCGCAAGTGGACATGGGACGCCCCCCTGCGCACCCCCTACGCCCGCCGCCAAGCGCTCGTCGAGCTCGACGCCCTCGCCGCCCTCTCGCTCGGCATGACGATCGACGAGCTCCAGCTGATCTACCGGGTCCAGTTCCCCGTCCTCTACCAATACGAGGCCGAGACCTTCTACGACCAGCGCGGCAAGATCGTGTTCACCGTCAACCGCGGCCTCGCGGGCGTGGGCCTGACCCGCAAGGAGTGGGACGAGATCAAGCACGCCCAAGCCGGCGAGGTCCTGCCCGAGTGGGCCACGGATGCCCAGGGCCCCTACGAGCCGCCCTTCGATCGCTGCGACCGCGAGGCCGACATGGCCCAGGCCATGGCCTACTTCCAAGCCGCGCTCGAGCTCCCCGACGCCTGAGCCCGCCGCGACGCCGCCACAGCTCGCGGCCAGGGCTCGCTCGAGGCCTGGGTCCGGGTCACCACCGCGCGCATGGTCATGGACCTCTCGCGCCGCCCGTCCAAGCTCGACAACGCTGGCCCTGCCCTGCTCGACCAGATCGGCGACGGCGGGCTCGCAGCGCAAGCCCGAGGGTGCCGAACATCGACAGAAAGCCCAGCCATCCCTGACCGCGATCGTGGGCTCGACACTCGCAGCCGTTGCCGCCACCGAGCCCGACATCGCCACCGGTCCCAGAATCGGTACCGCCGGTCTCCCAGACACACGCGTCGCAACCGTCGCCGACGATCATGTTGGCGTCGTCGCACTCCTCGGCGGCCTGCACGATGCCGTTGCCACACTCTACGATCCGCGGCTGAAAGAGTCGACGTTGGCTCGAATTAGGCTCCCCCCAGACGCCGACCCCGACCGCCCAGTCGCTCATCGGATTGTAGTAGCTCTCTACGCCGTCCGCCGAGAGTTCCGGGTAGTCCCCGACAAAAAACCGCCGCTCGCCCGTGCCGGCCAGCAAGCCCATTTGATCTTGGAGCAACGTGAGTCCGCCGTAGGTGTTGACCGAGCCGAGCACCTCGGAGCCGAGCAACGCAACCGTCGGCGTTCGCGGATCGATGGAGACCTCTGCGACACCAAAGTCCGGGCCACCGAACTCAGACTCGGAGAACGGGATCAGACACCGTCCCCCCCGCGCACAAAGGAGCCCCGGCCCCGAACGCGT
Source organism: Enhygromyxa salina (assembly GCF_002994635.1). Lineage (GTDB taxonomy): Bacteria > Myxococcota_A > Polyangia > Nannocystales > Nannocystaceae > Plesiocystis > Plesiocystis salina_B. Next base: position 1,165 of record NZ_PVNL01000167.1, read on the forward strand.
ACAGCCCCTCCAGGGTGATCGCCGGCCCGAGCGGACTACCGGCCATGTCGAACAAGACGAGTTGCAGTTCGGTGGTGAACAACGCCACGGTAGTCACGACGAAGGTCTCGGACCCCCGGTCGAAGCCGGCGGCCAGACGGTTCACCTGAAATTCATCGGGATGGTCCGAGTACTGCCACGTCGGGCTGCTCGCCAAGCGCACCGCCGTACGCAACGTCATCGCGCGACTAGTAGATGTTTCATTGGCCATCCAGGCCACGAACACGCGCTCGGTGGACTCGGCTTCGCTCATTGCGACCGCCGGGAGCGACCAGGTGATGCCGCTCGGTCCGGGGTCTACGGCCATCTGCTGGACGGCTGGTGTGGCGTCACCCGCTTCATTCACGATGCGGTGGATGACTCGGCCGACGGGGTCCGTGGTCACGAGCGCCTGCACGCCGGAGGGCGCTCGGTTCGACACGACCGCCGTACGGGAGACGGCCATCCCCACCAACGCGGTCGCGGCCGCCTCTGCCGGGTAGTTCGGATAGTCGGAGTCATCCCACCACGCGGGCTCGTAGGCCGGGGCGGCGGCGCCATAGAGGTGCTCGAGGCCCTCGAGATCGTCCCGCCGCCAGGTTCTGTCGCCGGCGAAACCGGCGGGCAGCGACGTGTACATGACTCCGCTGGTGCCGTCGACGGGGCCGACATGGGTGCTGCCGCCTGCTTCGCACTCTGACTTGCTGCGATTCGAATGCTGCAGGCCCAGGGTATGGCCGATCTCGTGCAGCATTACCTGGGCCATGTCGCCGTAAGCGTTCATCGAGAAGCCCGCGCCGTCGTCGCAGCCGGGTGGCACGAAGAACACCCAGCCCAGCGGGTCGAGGCTACCAAATCCCCGCGAGGCATAGTTCGCGCAGCCGGTCGCGCCGCCTCCACAGAGGTCGGAATTGTCCTCGCAGGGCATGCTCATGATCGTGATGCCCGCAGGAAGTTTATCTAGAGGATTCGTCGGATTATCAAGATCGTACTTCTCGTTCGTGAACCCGGCAAAGTAGAGCTTCGGCGCGAGCACAGACTCGTTGTGTCGCGCAATTACCTCGATTGCAAGCCGCGCCACGTCTTGAGGCGCCTGCCCGGTGTTCGCAACCGTGTAGTCTTGCGACGTGCTAATCCATACAGGGACGCGCAGATCGGGAAACTTGATCGACCAAAATGCGATCATCGGTTTGCTGCTGACGCAGTACGCCTCCGCTCGGTTTGGCAACGCCAAGCAACAAACGAGCGCAATCGTCCCCACGAGCTTCCGTTTGTCGTTCATTTGATCCCTCTCTGAACGTGATCCAATCTCTCATTCCGCCACCAAACACGACCGTAGCTTGCGCGAGCCCCCGTCGTAGAGAGTCCCCGCTGTCCGAAGCTGCCCTTCAGCGTCCCTCGCAAGGTCTCGATGGTAGAAATTTTCGTAGCTCACTCCACCACCTTCGACTTCGTCGAAGGTCCATCGAATCGTTTGATCCGCACCTACGTTTGTGAGTTGGCCCCGCAAGTTGGCGTCGTTGAGGGAACCGACATTGATCGCGGCGATCACCCCTTCATGTCCGCTCACGATGTCTCCGAACCACGCCTCCTGAGTCCATTGCCAGGGCGGCTGTGCCTCGGCCGGAGCGAGCCAGACCTGCGGAGCGAAGGAGTTCCTCGCAACGTACCGTCCACCGACAAACCATCGATGGCTCAATCGATCAAAGACCAGGCGATCGGCGAATCGAACAAAATCGAGATCGGCGTTCGGACCGAGTGAGGCCCGGCGAAGTTCGTTGCCGTCGAGGTCAAACATGACCACCAAGATGTCGGTTGTCGCTATCCGCGGGACGTCCACGTCAACATTCGGGCTCGTGCTCATCGTCGCCGCGACCGCGACCTCGGCGTCGCTTCGCTCGACCGCGTAGGCGTAGTCGTCAAAGCCAAGAAGATCTTCGCGCAACAGGTCCGTGACCGAGTCCGACGCCGGATCGTAGAGCCCGAGCCATGCGTCGCCCGCGAGCGTGCCCGAAAGCCAGACGCCGGCGGCAGTGAACTCGATCGCAGCGACATCGACTGCCGCCCCTTCTTGCGCGACGATAGTCTTCGAGGCGCCGGCACTGCCGTCCTTGTCAACGTGCAGCAGCCGGTCCCCCGCGCCGAGTGCCCATGCGCCGCCGCTGCCGTCGCCGACGAGGTCACTCATTACGTTGATCTCGGGATCGATGGACATCGTGTCCAGGATCCATAGCTGGTCGCCCGTCGGCCCGTAGCGAGCGATCCAGCCGTGGTAAGAAGGGTCATCGTCCAAACCACCGACGGCGAGGAATGAACCATCGGTGAGCGGAAGCAGCTTGGTGACGACAGTCGACTCGCCGGGAAAATCGCCTTCGAGCAGGTCGACGCAGTCGAACGGCATCCCCGAAGGGATGCACGTAGAGCTGCAGCCGTCGCCCGGGGCCCGATTGCCGTCGTCGCACTGCTCGCTCGCGTCCACGACGCCGTCACCACACACCGGCGGACCGCCCGCCTCATCGCCGGGCCCGCAGCCCGCCGGGCCAACGAGCAACATAACCGAAACGTCGAGCAGTCTTCGACGTAGTCTCGGGGATGAGTTGCGGCCGACTCGAGCCATGAGAGCCATGCTACAGCGCTGCGCGGTTCACGTCAACATAGATCGCGGCTACCCCGATTGTGGCAGCGGCAGCAGCTGTGTACTACGGCACACGCGGCGTCTCTAGTCTAGTAGCCCGGACACTTGATGTCCTCGAATCCCTTGTCGCGGCGCGGCCCGAGCCCGCTGGCCTCGAGCGCTCTAGCAGCCCGTGGTGGCTGCTAGATCGGCTTCAGTCGACTCGGCCCCAGCACACGGTCTGCGGATCGTCGACGCTCGAGAACGCGACGCGTCGACCAAGGGCGTCGACGTCCGGCGAGCCCGCCTGCAGGCCGTCGAGCAAGACCTCGAGCACCCCGGTCGTGACATCGGTGAGCACCGTCCGGGCGCCGGCGTCTTCATCCCACAGGTGGGCGTCGAAGCGACCCTCCTCCGGCCGCCAGTTGATCCAAGGCGCGAAGGGCACCTCACGGCATCGGCTGATCCGCATCGTCGAGCACGCGCTCGAAGACCACGCGCGAGAACACGAAATCGCCCGCTTCGTTTATCATACTGTGCAGATGCCCCACATATCGCCCCTGCAGGTGCCAGGACCACGCCTGCCCGTTCGGGTCCCCGCCGTCTGTGGCGCCAGCGGCGATGTACGGCGGCCCATACACGGCGTCCAGCTCACCTTCGCAGGGCACCACGAAGATGCTCTGGGTGATCGGGTCCGTCACGCTCGGGACCGTCACGCTCACCGAGTAGGGAGTCCGCTCGTCTGGGAACTCGAGCGCAAACAGCCAGCCGACAGTGTCATCACTGAAGTTGATGATGTCATCGTCTTCACAGCGCGGCTCGCTGCGCTCGAGCACGAGCGGCAAGCCGGTCCAGGTGAAGGTCGGGAGCCCCTCGAGTGCGCAGGCCGGGTCGTCGAACGCGGACTCGGGCAAGCTCTCGGCGATCGCGGCCGACTCTGCCAGCGAGATCCCAAACACCCGCCGCGTCGCCCGCTCGACGCCCTTCGCCGAGGTCACGCCGTCGAGCGCCAAAATGAACTCGGCCATCTTGGCCGGGCCGTAGGTCGACTCCAGCGCGACCCACCACGTGAGCGCGAGCGCGTAGTTCAACTTCGTGGCGTCGTTGACATCGAGCGCCGCGCGCAGCTCTGCCGCGCTGAGGAACTCGGGCTGGCTGGGTAGCGAATCCGACGCCGCCATGCTGGATCACCGCCGAGTCCCAGCGCGAGGCAAAGGCTTCGTTGATGAACGCCGGGTACCCCACGAATGGGCGGCCGTGCCCGCCGCGCGACGCATGGGCCAGTTCGTGGGCCTCGATCGGGCTGTTCGAGAACACGAGTGGCCGATTCAGGATGTGGCTCTCGCAGTCGGAGATCCAAGGCGAGGAGCACGCCTGAACCGCGAGCTCTTCGTGCCAGAAGTACTCGACCCCCGGCCCGAGGTCGTCGGGCCCCCAGCCGTAGTGGCCGCCAACCAACTCCAGAAAGCGGTCCACCATGGGAACGGTCCCCCCGCACAAGCGCGCCTCGGTGTCGTCCCAATGGTAGATCACGTGCTCGCCGACCTCGGTCGACAGCTCCATGCATTGACTGCAAACCAGCACAATCCCGATCGCGGAGATGGACCCGACACGTCGCATGACTTGAATGGAAGCTACGAGCACACGCGGGCGCGGACAAGCTGCGCTCGCGCTGATCTGCCCCCAGTTGGTGGCCTACGGCGAGGTCACGACGACGCCATCGACGGTCAGGGTATCGTGTCCGTCATCCCTGAGACCGGCGACCGCCTCACAGCCCTGGTCTCCGCAAGACGACTGTAGGCGCCGGTCAGGATCCGCGGCTATTCGCTGGCGAGACGAGGACGGCCCCGGAGCGAGGCGGCTCGTTCGCCACCCACTCCGAGGCCGTCAGTCACGGGATAGCCGCAGACCGTCAGTCAGAGGTCTTGCGCTTGCCCTCCCGCCGGCTCGCTCGTTTGGCGGCCGCGCGTTGCCGGGCTTCCTTGCTCCGATATGAGGCCCCCTCGACCACGACGATCTCCGCCGAGTGGTCGAGCTGGCGCTGGGCGACCCGGCCATGGTGACCATCTCGCTGAGTACGGCGATGGGCGTGGACCCGGGTCTCGACGAGAAGCTCGGCAAGTTCTACGGTGCCCTCCGGGTCTTCATGGACGAGACCCTCGAGACCGGTCAGAAGCTCGGCCTTGTCCGCGCGGGTGACCGCGGCCCGATGCTCTCGATCGCGCTCGGCGGCATGGAGGGGCTCCTGCTCGACGCGGTCAGCGGCTCGGTCACCGCCGACCCCGACGAGCTCGTGCACGCGGTGATGAGCTTCCTCGAGTCCGGCCTCCTCGGCCGCTGACGCTCAGGTGGTTCGGTCGGGCCCGGCGATGTGGTCGACCCGGCGGAATTTGAACTCTCCGTCACGGAATGCGGCGACTGTGGAGGCTTGGGACAGGGAGGGCACACTGAAGTGGGCCATGAGGAGGTTGCCGTCCAGGCTCAAGCTGGACAGGTCGATCGTGGCGTCGGCCGTGGTGTGCTTCTTGAACGAGCGATGGTCTCGCAACAGCTGTTTGAACTCGGGCTCGAGGTTCCCTTCCGGGTCGAAGAACTGGCTCAGCTTCTGAGATTGCTGCTCGATGTCGTCAGGCCCGGTGTCCTTGATCGTGAGCAACACCGAACGCCCCCCGTGCGAGATGCTGCCCGTGAAGCTGTGGTCACGTAGGCGATACGTGAGCGTTCCCAGAGTCTTCGACTCGTAGGTCTTGTCTTCGTGAAGCTCGTCGAACTTGGTCTTCAGCTCGGCGTCGTCCTCCAGGTCGAGCTTCTCGAGGCTCCGGATCAAGACTGCGCCCCCTTCGGCGAAGAGCCCTTCGATCTGGAACGCCGCGATCTCTCCCCACACGTCGGAATCGAGTTCCACCTTCTTGTGGAGCAACAGGTGCCCACGAAGGAGGCGGTCCGTGAAGCTGTCCTCGCTCGCCTTCCGGCACGAATACAGGTTGAAGCGGTGCGCCTTCTTGGCCCCGACCTCTGCCGAGCTCCTCCACTTGGCGATGACCACCGCAGACTCCAGCGGAGCCTCAGCGAACGCGGTCATGTCACCGCTTCCGCCCATCCTCTCGAGGACCTTTCCGAAATCCTCGACCAGCTTCTTCGACTTGTTCTCGTACTTCACGTGTTTCCTCTTCCGGACCGGGTGTAGGGTCTACCCGCTAGTGTACGAGCCGGCGCTCGAACTCCATAGTGCCTTCTTCGTCGTAGAACTGGCCGGTGAGGGTGTTGCCGAGCACTACGACGTAGAGGACGACGACATCGCACGGGCACTCGCCGATCTGGGTCTCGGTCCCCGTCCGCCTCCGCGGCCAAGGCCAGCCCCTGCTGGCCAGCTCGAGTTCGACTTCGCGGCGTGACCGACCCGACTCTGCTCGAGTGGTGCTCGTCGAGCCGTGCCTTGGGTGCACGGGGCTGGCTTCGTTCGGGGGCGACGTCGCGCCGAACGGGTCCTGTCCCGCAACTGACCCGTCCGCGATGCGCCTCGCCGGCCGACGAGCACGCCAAGCGCAGGGTGCCGCGATGTTTACGCATCCGGCGACCCCACATCGGATGTCTTCCATGGTGCCAGTCAAGGGGATCTGATGGCGAAAGACGGACCCACGCCGCTCTTCGCCACTGGGGGTGATCTCGAACCAAGGCAAAGCCAGACACCTCTTCGAGGTGATCAGATGCCGCAAAATCAGGAGTCACCAGCCTTCCATACGTGCTCGGGCTCGAGGCCCGGCCACAAGGTGCCATGCGAAAAAAGGGGTCGGCCAATCTTATCCGGGGGGGTGCTTCCACACGAGGTGGAGGTCCAAGACATCCACGGCCTGACCCAAACTGACTTCGCTGATCGGCGGCGGCCTTGATTGAAACTCAGTGGGTGTTGCACCTCATTCGCTTGGGGTCGTACTCGGTGCCATCGCGCCAGATGTGATACGCGATGCTCAGTAGATCTGCCCCAGTTTGATGGACACCTCCGGAAGAAGGAAACTGGAGGACAAGCACCGTGCCACGCAAGAAACGCAGGACATTTACACCGCAACAGAAGGCCGAGGCCGTCAAGATCTGCCAGCGG
>NZ_PVNL01000168.1 GCF_002994635.1 Enhygromyxa salina
GGGAGGGGCATCGGATGGAGGTTGAGGAGTGGCGGGAGCGGATTGCGTTCTTCGAATCCTACTTCTAACCCCCTGCCCTCCTTGACCCCTGCCCGAAGGTCTTGTCTCTGAACTCAGTGAAGACGTCAGGCCCACGACTACGGAGTCTTCATTTCAACTGCTGAGTCGACCGCCGCCACCCCAACGACAGTCTTTATCGATCCGCAGAAGTCCTCCCCGGGTCGCCTTGGCGATCTAAACCAGCACCGACGGGCAGGCTCTCAGGCCCACCCACATCGACAACGTGTTCGCCTTGGCGCCGGTGGTGCAATGCATCGTGTCGCCGCGCGCCGGACTCATAGTCAGGGCGAGGGCGCACCAGCGCAACGCGCCTTATGTCGGCGCCACATCAACCACGTACCTGCGGGAAATTCCACATCCCTCTCTCCCGCCAACCATCGTCGGCGTGCCAACGCATACTCCGCCTCGAACACCTTCTTGGCTTCGATCGCAGCCACGCGCTTGGCCGGGACTTTCGCGGACACCGTTGGCCGGACGCCAAACAATTCCTCTGCGCCAGGAATCGTGGCCCAATGCTGGGTCCGGACATTCCGCATCTTCAGGACCTTCTTGCCCGCCTGCTGCCGTTCTAACTCGAGTTCGTTCTCCCGCGCAGCCACCTGCTCGAGCACGAGGTCACGCAGCGCGTCGTCGCTCAACTCCGGCCGCACTGGTGGGCGGACGAGCCGGAGGGTCGCCATCTTCGGAATCGTGCTGCGATCGCGCTTCGAACGTGTCCGCGCATCCGGGCGTTTCCGCTTCTTGCGCCTCTCGGGCGGTTTCTTGACTTGCCACAATCCGAACTTTGGCTTTGAGACGACGACCTCATCGCCATATCGCATTCGTGCTGTCGTGACCCCTTTCCAATGCCGAGCTTTCGTCACCAAGTCGCTGGCGCACGGGTTCGTGAGTGTGTAGACCGCGTGCTCGAGGAGTTTGTCGGCGTCTTGCGGTTCGACGGAGTTATAGCCTTTCTCGAAATTCGTTCCCGTCGTTCCACGCTGGGCATTCAAAGCGCGCGCGGCCAAGGAATTGAGCTGTCCCATGAAGTCTGGCAGGCACTTTGTGTGCGCCGTGAGCAGCACATGGAAGTGGTTGCTCATGTACACGACCTCGTGCACCGAGATCTCGTATTTCGAACTGGTGTAGGCCAGCGCAAACAGGAGCGTCTGGGTGACCCTCTCGGTGGGCACAAAGCGGAAGCTCTGCCCAACGGCCTTGCAAGTGATGAAGACCGTCTGTTCAGCATGGATGGGTCGCGGCGGCGTGGTCACGCGAGGTGTATCGGCCCGCCAAATCTGGGTTTGCATGTTTTGTTCTCGCGCGCGTGTTTTTCTGCCAGCCATCGCGCCAGGCGCGCGCACCCCGGACTTTCGGCGTGTCAGATTCAAAATCGCGCGAATCTCGCATGACGGGACCTTCGGGCAGGACAGAAACCGCGCGAAGCCCGGACGCCCTGACCTTCGGGCAGGTCAGGGATCCGCGCGAAACCCGGATGACAGAACCTTCGGGCAGGTCGGGGAAACTGCGGATGACAGGACCTTCGGGCAGGTCAAGAAGCCGGGCTAGTGGCGCTGAGAGTACACATAGCCAGCCAAAGCCCCAATCTCCTCATCCGACAGCTTCCCATCGAACGTCGGCATCTCCGCCCCCTCCCCATACAGATCCCC
>NZ_PVNL01000169.1 GCF_002994635.1 Enhygromyxa salina
CGGGCGTGCGCAGCGTCGATTGGGCCGAGGTCGTGGATCTGAAGGGGACCGGGACCGGGCACCTGGTGTGGTCGTCATCGCTGAGCTCGGGGCGCGGCGGCGTGCTTCGGTACATTGATCTGATGGGAGGGCAAAAGCCGCACTTGCTGATCGGGTCCCGCAACAACATGGGCGCCGAGACCAAGGTCGCGTACGCGCCGTCGACAAAGTTCTACTTGGCGGACAGGCGAGCCGGGAAGCCATGGGCGACGAAGCTGCCGTTTCCGGTGCAGGTGGTCGAGCGGGTCGAGAGCATTGATCACGTGACGCGCCAGCGGTACGTGCAGCACATGGCGTACCACCACGGGTACTTCGACGGGCAGGAGCGGGAGTTTCGAGGGTTTGGGATGGTGGAGAGCTGGGACACCGAGTCGTTCGAGGATTTTTCGAATGCGGGGTTGTTCTCGTTCGAGCAGTTTGACGCGGTGGAGGAGCAGCTGCACCAGCCGCCGGTGTACACGAAGAGCTGGTTTCACACGGGGGCGTTCTTGGGTGCGGAGCAGCTCGAGGAGCGGTTTTCTGCGGAGTATTGGGGCGGTGACGCGA
>NZ_PVNL01000170.1 GCF_002994635.1 Enhygromyxa salina
CGTCTCGCGCGCGTCGGCTTCGCTGTACCGGTACACGCGATCCTGATCCGCGTCGTACTCGAAGGCGATCAACCCCGCGTGACCGTCGAGCTCGGCCGGCTTGTCGAACGCGGTGTACGCCAGCGTGGCCGGCCGCGCGCCGGTGCGGGCGAGCAAGTTGCCGTTGCCGTCCCACTCGTGCCCGCTGCCATCCGCGACCGCGAGCCGGCCGTCGGCGTCATACTCGTACTCGCCCCGGTCCGTGGCGAACACCAGGCTGCCCAGGCTGTCGTACGCAAAGTGTCGATCGTGGGTCTGCTGCGCGTGGGTGGTGTGCACCGCCGCGACGCGATGCAAGTAGTCGTACTCGAACGCCTCGTGCTGATCGTGGATCAGATCTTCGCGGCCCGCGAGCGTGCCGTCGGCGTTCCACTGGTAGGCCAGCGACTGCAGCGTCCCGCCCAGCTCGGAGCTGGTCTCGATCGTCCGCGTGAACTCGCGCAGGACGGGTCGAGGACGAAGCTGCCGTCCTCGAGAGGGATGGCATGAAGGCTCTCCGAGCCGATTGGCGGAGATCCGTTTTCGTTCGGCTCCAGCTCAAACACAATCTTCACCGTTCGGTTCATGCTCATTCGATCGCGCCGCTTGCCCCACACGTCGAAGGACATGCGCTGCTCGACGACGCCCAGTTCGTCGCTGACGGTGTCGGTCGGTCGACCCAAGGTGATCGATTTTCTTGCGAGCCACCACTAGTAGGCGGCGTCATCCTCGTCGGGGGACAGACTGCGACGCCAAGGCTCGCCCAGCCCGGAGCGTTCGGCCTCCCATCCTGGCTCGAGATCCAGTACCTCACGGAGGGCGGGGTCGTCGTCGATGACGTGTCCGATCCCCACGACGCGGTAGTCGTCTCCGCTGTCCTTGTGGGGGCTCCCGCAGTACAAACCCCAATCACCGTCAGCACCTCGGCAGACCAGCAGAACGGGCCGCTCGTGTTTGAAAACATGTACGCAGATGTACGATTTGAGATGGTAGTCAAATTCCTGGTTCATGACTTTACTTTGGCTTTGGCCCCGACCACTCACCTGGGGTCTTTGCCCCTTTTGAGCGGTTGCACGTGCGACAGGAGACCCTGATGTTGTCTGGTCCCGATCCGCCGCCTCGCGACCAGGGCTGGACATGGTCGTACTCTTTGGAGTTGGGCGCTCCTGAGGATTCTCGGACTTCCTTACCACAGTAGTCGCAACGCTTCACGCCGTCAGGACCGGTCGCAATATCATCGGCAGCTCGCTTGGCGGGGGCGCGTGCACGGCGAGGTTCCCTGGCGACGGCACCAGCGGCCTTCTCCTTCTTCCTCTTCAGCGTCCCCGCGACCAGCGGCAACGCCTCTTTGCCTCCGCGCCGCGAGACGACGTTGACGCCGCCCTCGATCAGCGCCCCCACCGCCTCGGCGTCGCCGCCGATCATGAACAGCGTGATCTCGATCGAGATCACGACGTAGGTCGGCGGATCCTGCATGACCTGCGAAACCCGGTCGGCGGTCTCGGCGGACACGTTCAACCGGCGCCGCTCCTGCGACGGCCCCTCGGAAGGCAGCATGCTGTCGGTGAAGCCCTCGAGCGGGTGCGGCGTGGTCACGCCCGCGCCAGGCGTCAGCGACTTCACGCCGTCGAGCATGAAGCCCGCGATCAGCCCGGAGATCGACGGCCCACCGCTCGGCGGGAGCGCGTCGCCGCGCGGGGGCTTACCGCCCGCGCCTGGGCCCTGCTCGCCAGCCGCTTGGCTGGCCTTCGGCTCCGCGCTGCCGCCGGGTTGCATCTCGCGCGGTTTGGGTGGGCCTTGTGTGGTTGTACCGCGGCCCTCCATACCTTTCGCGTCGCGCTCCGGAGGTTTGGCTTGCTCAGAGTCGGCGTCCCCCGCGGGCCTCTCCGTCGGCTCAAACCCGCTCGGATCCGTGCGCGAAAGCGGCTGGTTGAGCACGTACGCGTAGCGGTTCCACCCCTGCGTGCTGTTCGGCGCGACCACGAAGGGATCCGCGCTCGCCATCCGCCCCAGCTGCGGGTCGTACATGCGCCCGCCCATGTTGAGCAACCCGCCGTCTTCTTGCGCTTCGTGCCCGGTGTACCCCAAGTTCACGGCGCCGAGCTGCGCGAACTCGTCGGGCAAGCTCCAGTCCTCGGCGTCGCGCCGCTTGCCCCACACGTCGAAGGACATGCGCTGCTCGACCACGCCCAGCTCGTCGCTGACGGTGTCGGTCGATCCGAGATGATCGACGTGCAGGTAGTGGGTGGTCCGAGTCGCGTTGACGCCGTCGTCGGTGTCGACGACGCTGGCCACGATCCGCTCGATCCCCGGCACATAGTAGTGATGCTGGGTCACGCCCGTGAGCTCGTCGCGGTGGCGCTGGTACAGCTCGGTCACGTAGATCGTCTCGCGCGCGTCGGCTTCGCTGTACCGGTACACGCGAGCCTGATCCGCGTCGTACTCGAACGCGATCAGCCCGGCTGAGGTGGCGAGCTCGGCCGGCTTGTCGAAGGCCGTGTACGCCAGCGTGGCCGGCCGCGCGCCGGTGCGGGCGAGCAAGTTGCCGTTGCCGTCCCACTCGTGCCCGCTGCCGTCCGCGACCGCGAGCCGGCCGTCGGCGTCATACTCGTACTCGCCCCGATCCGTGGCGAACACGAGGTTGCCCAGGCTGTCATAGGCGAAGTGGCGCTCGTGGGTCTGCTGCGCGTGGGTGGTGTGGACGGACGCGACGCGATGCAGAAAGTCGTACTCGAAGGTCTCGTGTTGTC
>NZ_PVNL01000171.1 GCF_002994635.1 Enhygromyxa salina
CGCTGGCAGATCTTGACGGCCTCGGCCTTCTGTTGCGGTGTAAATGTCCTGCGTTTCTTGCGTGGCACGGTGCTTGTCCTCCAGTTTCCTTCTTCCGGAGGTGTCCATCAAACTGGGGCAGATCTAGCACGTCGTCTCCCCCGCTCGCCAACCTCTCCGCCTTCGCAAGAAGGCGGCCCCGTTGAAGCGTGCATTGCCGCGGCCTTGAAGGCGTCGGCTTTCTGCTCTCCGCCTTCGCAAGAAGGCGGCCCCGTTGAAGCCACGTCGACGTGCCCGAGCTGTGGAGCACGCTCGGGCTCCTCTCCGCCTTCGCAAGAAGGCGGCCCCGTTGAAGCGCCGGCACCTGACCAAGCTCCGCAAGCTCGGCTTGGCCCTCTCCGCCTTCGCAAGAAGGCGGCCCCGTTGAAGCCTCCCGCAGCCGGGAGGCGGCCCACTGTCGCGTCGCCTTCTCTCCGCCTTCGCAAGAAGGCGGCCCCGTTGAAGCATCGAGCGCGTCGAAGCGTGGCTGGTATCCGTCCCTCTCCGCCTTCGCAAGAAGGCGGCCCCGTTGAAGCGAGCAACTTGCGCAAGGCGATCGTCGCCTCCGGTCCGCTCTCCGCCTTCGCAAGAAGGCGGCCCCGTTGAAGCTGGGTCTCGGGCGAGAACTCCCGCTGGGAGGAAACGATCCTCTCCGCCTTCGCAAGAAGGCGGCCCCGTTGAAGCTCGAGGTCGAGCGTATAGCCGGCGGACAACTGCCCGACTCTCCGCCTTCGCAAGAAGGCGGCCCCGTTGAAGCGCGGACATTAGCACGCTAGACGGGGCTAGCGCCACGGTTCTCTCCGCCTTCGCAAGAAGGCGGCCCCGTTGAAGCACGTCCAAAGGGACCATGGCCAGTGGTCGACGGATCGACCTCTCCGCCTTCGCAAGAAGGCGGCCCCGTTGAAGCGTGATGAACACGAACGCGGGGGCGGTAGACGGCACGCCGATCTCTCCGCCTTCGCAAGAAGGCGGCCCCGTTGAAGCGGTCTGTCGTCGCCCTCGCGTCGCCCTCGCTGGGCTCATCCTCTCCGCCTTCGCAAGAAGGCGGCCCCGTTGAAGCCGACTGCTCGCGCGCGGCTTCAATCGTAAAAATGAACTGCTCTCCGCCTTCGCAAGAAGGCGGCCCCGTTGAAGCGAGCCCTCACCGCGTGGTCCGAGAGGTTCCCCGACGCTCTCCGCCTTCGCAAGAAGGCGGCCCCGTTGAAGCATCGCCGCATCGCCCAGCACGGACCGCACGACGTCGCCTCTCCGCCTTCGCAAGAAGGCGGCCCCGTTGAAGCATGTCGACCTGCACCGTACGAATTGCGGTACCCTCGTGCTCTCCGCCTTCGCAAGAAGGCGGCCCCGTTGAAGCGCAGGTTTTCCCGCAGCTGCGGATGTACTGCGCAACTCTCCGCCTTCGCAAGAAGGCGGCCCCGTTGAAGCGCATGTCTCCCTTGGAGAGGCCCCACACGTACTTTCTCTCCGCCTTCGCAAGAAGGCGGCCCCGTTGAAGCGACCAGCCGCCCCGTAGCTCGCAAGAGCACGGGGCTTCTCTCCGCCTTCGCAAGAAGGCGGCCCCGTTGAAGCCCCGCGCCACCGCTGGAACATCGAGATCATGGTAGCTCTCCGCCTTCGCAAGAAGGCGGCCCCGTTGAAGCTGCGCCAGCGTGTCGTTGCTCAGCACGTAGATGTGGCTCTCCGCCTTCGCAAGAAGGCGGCCCCGTTGAAGCATCGCGATGCACCCGTGGCTTCGCGATGTCCGGTGCTCTCCGCCTTCGCAAGAAGGCGGCCCCGTTGAAGCTGCTCCGAGGCGCACCCGCGGTGTTGCTGCTCCACACCCACTCTCCGCCTTCGCAAGAAGGCGGCCCCGTTGAAGCCCACACCTCCGTGGGGCTCCCGTCCGTTGCCGTCTCTCCGCCTTCGCAAGAAGGCGGCCCCGTTGAAGCCGTGAGCGACCCACGTAGATCAACCCCGGCGGCCTGCTCTCCGCCTTCGCAAGAAGGCGGCCCCGTTGAAGCACCTACGGCGTGGACGTCGACGCGCTCTCCGCCTTCGCAAGAAGGCGGCCCCGTTGAAGCCGTGAATCGGCGGCTTGCTCGCGCACGTCGAGCCTCTCCGCCTTCGCAAGAAGGCGGCCCCGTTGAAGCGCCGAGCGCGTACAGATCTACCGCCAGCGGCACAAGCTCTCCGCCTTCGCAAGAAGGCGGCCCCGTTGAAGCACGAGGAAGCTCGAGCCCGCGTTGCAGGTGAGCGACCCCCTCTCCGCCTTCGCAAGAAGGCGGCCCCGTTGAAGCTCCCAGGTAGCGAGTAGCGACCCGGAGATCAGCAGGACTCTCCGCCTTCGCAAGAAGGCGGCCCCGTTGAAGCATCCCCAAGACCAGCGCGTGGTCTCAGGCTACCCGCTCTCCGCCTTCGCAAGAAGGCGGCCCCGTTGAAGCGGACTGAGTGCGACCTCGCCGGTTCTGACCTACAGCTCTCCGCCTTCGCAAGAAGGCGGCCCCGTTGAAGCCGCTTCATTGACTTGTGCTCTTTCGGGGCGCGTGTAGGGCTCTCCGCCTTCGCAAGAAGGCGGCCCCGTTGAAGCAGGGGGGAGTCGAAGCCATGAACCGCATCGACCTCTCCGCCTTCGCAAGAAGGCGGCCCCGTTGAAGCTCGTACCATGCATCGGCATCCGACCGACGCACCTTCTCTCTCCGCTCTCCGCCTTCGCAAGAAGGCGGCCCCGTTGAAGCCCGGTGAACGCCCCGGCGGACAACTGCGTGCCGCTCTCCGCCTTCGCAAGAAGGCGGCCCCGTTGAAGCAACGAGCGACTCGGGATCCACGGGGACGCCGGTAGATCTGCCCCAGTTTGATGGACACCTCCGGAAGAAGGAAACTGGAGGACAAGTAGCGACCTCCCGCGCGACGATTCGAGAGCGGCGCTGATCGACCTCGACCCCGGCGACAGTATCGCGCGGCTTCACGAGCACGTGATCACGACCCACCGGCTGCGGGCTCGCGCCCACACTCGCGCGGTGGCGGACGCCAGCGAGCCACAGTGGTCCTGCGCGGTGCAGGCCAACGAGCTCGAGCACGCGCAGCTCTACTCACACGCGACCGCGTCCACCCAACCATACGCAATATGCCGAATCCGATGGCTCGCCGCGAAGCTCCCAGCTGACAGCACCTCCCAGGTAACCCCGTCACCACTCCGATAAAAATCCTGAGCCTCATACCAGACCTGCCACCCCTCGCGGACCGACACATACGTGCCCGTCTCCTCGCTACGCGCGACCGGCCCCAGCGCAAAACCATGCCCCTGCGGCAGCCCCTCAATCACCAGATCAGTCGAGGTCCAGCTCGCGCCGTCGCTGCTGACCCAGCGCCCCCCATCCCTCCAACTGACAAACTGCACGCCATCAAACACGACCTCCGCCCCGCCGGCCAGCTCGGCGAGCTCGAAGCTGTCGCCGCCGTCGCTGCTGCGACACACCTTCTCACCGAACACCACCACGATCACATCGTTGCCCCCCGCGACGCCCTTGAAGTCACCCCCGCACGCCCAGCTGCCCGCCGGTCGCGTCCAGGTCTGGCCGGCGTCCTTGCTGATCATCAGGTCGCTGCCGTTGCCCGAGCTGGCGCCCGCCACAAACACGCCACCGGCCACGTCGGCAAAGCCAATGTCGCGCGCGTTCCAGATCACCTCGTCGGCCTGGTTGCGGAAGTCGGCCTCGCCGCCGTCCGACCACGTGTAGCCGTCGGCCGAGACCCGCATGGTTCGCTCGGCGGCGACGAATGTGCCGTTGCCAAACGCGACGCCAGCCTGAGTCGTGGGCTCGACCGCCACCGCCCAATTAAACCCATCGACGCTGGCCTTGATCGCACCCGGCGGCCCCCAACCCCACGTCGCCACAAACACGCCGTTGCCAAACGCCAGGCCGAGATCCGCCCCGGGGTTGTGGTCGCAGTCACACTGCGCCTGCATCTCGCACTGCTGATCATTGAACTGCCACAGTGAACAAGGGTCGGCGAAGCAAGCCACGGACGCGACCTCGTCGCAGACCTCGATCGACCCATCGAGGTCGTACGAGCGGTTCTTGATCCAAGTCTGTCCGTCGTCGCACGACAAGGTCGAGCGCCCCAGCGAGCCCTGAGCCACGAACACACCGACGAGCTGTCCGTCGCCGTCGCCGTCGCCGTCGCCGTCGCCGGGATCTCCATCCCCGTCGCCCGGGTCGCCATCGCCGGGGTCGCCATCGCCAGGATCGCCGTCGCCGTCGCCGTTGCTCGTCGTCTCGCCAACTGTCGCGTCGCCGTCCCCATCGCCGGTTGGGTCCCCATCACTTGTTGGTTCGCCAGAACAGGCACACAGCGCGAGGGTGCTGAGCATTGTGACGAGTTTCCCTGTTCGTGCGCGCATTCGTGCCTTGCCGGGAGCATATGCTGACACTCCTCGCGCGCGCTACCGGGGAATTGCTGAATCCCCGCCGATCACCATGCGGCGCGTACACGGATTACATGTTGTTCGCGACGAGCGAACCCCGCTACGGTTCGCGCCCATGCGATGGCTACGAATGGCGACGATGATCGCCGCGAGCTCCTGTCTGATGTTGCCCGCGTGCAAGCCGGGCAGCGAAGACGACGCGGCCGAAGGCGACGCGACCGGCGAGACTGGCGGAACGGGCGACGGCGACGGCGACGGCGAGTGCCTGGCCGCTGCGCACGACCCCGGCCCCGCGCCGCTGCGTCGCCTGACCGCCCGGCAATACGCGAACACCGTGCGCGACCTGTTCCCCGGCGTCGACCTGCCCGAGCCCACGATCCTGCTCGACCCGCTCGTCGCAGGATTCGAGAACAACGCCGCCGCCCAGACCCCCTCGGCGCTGTTGATCGAGCAGTACCAGCGCGCGGCGGTCGAGATCACCGAGGCCGCGATCGACCAAGCCGAGCTGTGGTTGCCGTGCGCGAGCGATGGCGGGGCCGATCCCAGCGCGTGCGGTCAGGCCCTGATCGCCGAGCTCGGGCCGCGCATGTTTCGACGCCCGCTGAGCGCCGAAACGGCGCAGATCTACGCTCATTTCTTCGAGACCCAGCGCGGCGAGCATGGTTTTTCGATCGCGCTGCAGCTCACCTTGCAGGCGATGCTGCAGGCCCCCGAGTTCATCTACTTCGTCGAGCAAGGCGAAGGCGAGGTCAACCCGGACGGCGCACAGCCGCTCGATGGCTACACCCTGGCCACGCGGCTGTCGTACTTCATCTGGGACACCATGCCCGATGAGGAGCTGTTCGCCGCCGCCGCAGCCAACGAGCTTGGCAGCGAGGCCGCGCTCGTGGCCCAGGTCGAGCGCATGCTCGCGGATCCACGCGCGCGCGAGTCAACGGTCAACTTCTATCGGCAGTGGTTCGACTTCGACTCGATCGACGAGATCGTCCCTGATCTCGCCACTTATCCAGACTACACCCCGACCTTGCGCGACTCGATGAAGCAAGAGCTCGAGCGCCTGGCCGAGTGGACGGTGTTTGATCTCGACGGCAACTTCAGTGACCTCATGCTGGCCAACAGCAGCTTCGTCGACGCCGAGCTCGCGGGGATCTACGGAGTTCCGGCCCCGGGCGAGTGGGCGCTCACCGAGCTCGACCCGACCCAGCGCGCGGGCATGCTGACCTCGGCTGGGTTCCTGGCCAGCCGCGCGCACGCGGTCAATCCCTCGCCGGTCAAGCGCGGCGTGTTCGTGCTCGAGCACCTGCTGTGCCAGCCGCCGCCACCGCCACCACCCGACGTCTCGACCGAGGTCCCGGAGGACACGCCCGCCGACCCCAAGACCAACCGCGAGCGCTACCAGGCCCACACCGTCGATCCGCTGTGCCAGGGCTGTCACGTCAATATTGACGGGATCGGGTTTGGCTTCGAGCACTACGACTCGCTCGGTCGCTGGCGCGACACCGACAACGGATTTCCGGTCGACGCCACCGGTACCCTGATCGGCAGCGGCGAGTCCGACGGCGAGTTTGACGGCGCGATCGAGCTGGCCGCCAAGCTCGCCAGCAGCGAGGTCGCCCACGACTGCGCCGTGACCAACTACCTGCGCTGGGCCCTGGCCCGCTCGCCCGTCATCGACGACCGATGTTTCCGCGACGAGCTCGAGCAGGCGTTCCTGGCCAGCGAGGGCAACCTGCGCGCGCTGGTCACCGAGATCATTTTGAGTGACGCATTTCGCCTGCGGAGGACTGAGCCGTGAACCGAAAACTCTCGAAGCCTCGCCTCGCTGATCGACGCCGAATGCCGACAGGTCTGAGCCGCCGCAACTTGCTGCGCGCGCTCGGGCTCTCGGGCAGCGCCGCGTTCCTCCCTTCGCTCGCGCCACGAACCAGCGTCGCCGCGCCCGGTAAGCCCACCCGTATGCTGTTGCTCGTGACCGGCCACGGCACGGTCTACGACAGCTGGAAGATGCGACCCGGCGGCCTCGACGAGGTCAGCGACTGGGAGTTCGACCTCAACGGCCTGGCCGCCAACGAGTTCAGCCAGATCCTCGCGCCCTTCCACGGCGTCCGCGATCAGCTGCTGGTCCTCGATGGCCTGGCCGCGGGCCCGGTCGGCGTCGCTGGCATCAACGAGCACGAAGCTGGCCACGTCGCCGCGCTGACCGGCACGATCGCCCAGGGCGTGCAGAATTCACTCGCCGTCGCGGGCGGGCCCTCGATCGATCAGCTCGTCGGTCCGGCGATCGCCAGCGCCGGTCAGTACCCCTCGCTCGAGTACACCGTCGGCGGATGGCCGGTCTGCTTCGACAGCTTTGGTCAGGCCCTGCCCTACGAGGTCGACGTCTTTGCTGCCTATGATCGACTGTTTCCCGGCGGCCAAGATCCCAACCCGATCCCGACCGACGCCGACACGATCCGCGCTGCCCAGCCGAGCGTGCTCGACCTCGTTGGCGACCGGTACGACGCCCTGATCCCCCAGCTCTCCGGCCAGGATCGGCAGAAGCTCGAGCAACACCGGGACCTGATCCGCGGGCTCGAGATCCAGCTCGAGGGCCTCGCCGCGATCGAGTGCGACGCCCCGCCACCGCCGGCTGGATTCCCCGACTGGGGCACCGCCGAATACCCGCTGGCGATGACCAACGCCTACCTGGACATCATCCGCGTCGCGCTCGCGTGTCGGCTGAGCCCGGTCGTGACCCTGCGCGTGGAGACCATGTTCAACGCGACGATCGGCGCCCCACCCGGCGACATTCACACCGACTGGGCCCACGCCGTCGACGACAACCCCGAGGCCGCCGCCGTGATGAGCGACTACCATCATCATCACGCCCAGTGGATCGCCAACCTGATCGGCCAGCTGGCCAGCACCCCCGACGCTGGCGGTAGCCTGCTCGACGACACGATCGTCGTGTGGACGAATGAGCTATCGACTGGCAGCCACGACTTCAAGCAGTTTCCGATCGTGGTCGCGGGCGGCAGCGGTCACTTCAATCTGGGTCGCTGGGTTCGCTGGGCGGCGAACGATACGCTGCAAGGGGCGTGGGGGACTCATCAGATTGGGCCGGCGCACAATCGGTGGTTGGTGAGCCTCGCGCAGGCGTTTGAGCTTGGGGTCAATCAGGTCGGGGTGAGTGAGCTGCCCCGCGCGGGTGGTGGGGTGATCGACTGCACGGGGGCGCTCGACCGGCTGGTGTAGGGGGACGAGCTGCGGCTCTGTCTCCGCTTGGATCTGGGCCGCGTACGAGGCGGCCTGCTCGCCGCCAGAGCACGCGCCTGTTGCACCGCTTCTGGCAGCAGTAACGTGCGACGCAGGCGCGCATGGCGCGTGCTAGCGTCGCGAAATGAGTCTCTCAATCATTCTCACCACCATCCTTTCAAACTTCGCGACAAGTACCCCCAATCTTTGCGACGAGGTCTACGTGGACGCAGCCGGCTCACGGTACATGGACGCAGTCGGCCAGATGCTGTCGAAGTACTGCGTGTGGACGGGCCCCGACGCCCCCGTGTGGGACGCGGACGTGTGCTGCACGATCGACGACGACGGCGCGGCGTGTGTGGTCCCAGATTCGAACGGGCGCTGCGCCACGGGCAAGCGGGCATACTGCGAATATGGGACCCGCACCGCTGGCGGCGGCGTGATCTGCTATCAACCGTTTCCAAGCATGTGTGACGCAGGGTTCTGCATCGAAGCACCCGACGTACCCCCACCGAGTCAGGGACTCATGATGGGGTGCTGCGGGGCGGGTGGCGCTTGCCACCCGCTGACTGAGGCGTTGCTTCTGGCTTGTCTCGACAACGGCGGTACGTTCCTTTCATGTGACAACGGCGTGTCAAACATCGATGGAACAATGGACTGCTGGGACTAGCTAGCGGCGTTCGGTCACGAGGATGTCCACCGCCGCGTTGGTGATCTCCTCGGCGTCCGCAACTTGAAGGGCGTAGTTCTGAGGACCACGCCCTTGCTCGCGTCGTAGTAGTTCGCTCGTTCGATCCGCCCAAACAATCGCCTTTCGTGCGGCAGACTGCGATTTCTCGCTGTCGCGGCCCTGTAGCGCCATCGCAGCGGCCAAGAACGCCTCCGCGACGCGAAAGTCGTCCATGATTCGTGGCGCGCCGTTGAGGGCTCGGACACGATCCTCAGCTTCCCAGGTCGCGTTGGCTTCCTCGATATTGCCTAGCTCGATGGCCGCGATTACCTGCTCGAGACTGGTGTGTTTCTCGTCGTGGAGACCGCCGGGCCGCCTCTCGCTAGCTGGGTCGATCGTCGCCCGATCAGGCTCGTCCGCCGGTCCAGTTCCTAGCATCATCCCTCCCCCAAGCCCCACGCCGCACGCGAGCAACATCGCCCCCAGAAACCCGCCCCGCCGTGGCGGGCTCGACCGGCCTTCCACGACCGGCTGCCGCAGCCCATCGAGCGCAGCGACGAGCGCGTGCATGTCCGGGTAGCGCTCGCTCGGCTCCTCCGCCAACCCAACCCGCAGCACCGCCCGCACGGCCTCGGGCACCTCGGGGTTCATCGCCCACGGCTGCTCGCGCTCGATCGCCGCGAGCAGCTCTCCGCTCGTCCAGCCCTCGTATGGCAGCGCGTCTTCGAGGCTCTCCCACAGCGACACGCAGAACGACCACTGGTCCGCCCGCGCGCCCCCAGCCTGGCCGCGCAGCACCTCGGGCGCCATATAAGGTAGCGTCCCGGCCCGCTGCCGCAGGCCCTCTTGTTCGTCGTCCGGCGCGTGATCGATCATCACCTGCGCAAGCCCAAAGTCGGCGACCCGCGGCCACAGCTGCTGGTCGAGCAGCACGTTCGACGGCTTGAAATCACCATGAACAATACCGGCATCGTGGGCAGCCGCGAGCCCGCGCCCGGCTCCCCGGTAGATATCGACCAGCCGCTCCCAGCTCGGCGCTGGGTCCTGCCGCGAAAAGCGATGCGCGTTGACGCCGTTGACGTACTCCATCACGAAGAACACGTCGTCATCGTGGCGGCCGGGTTCGTAGATCGTGACGATGTTGGGATGCGTGAGGCGGGCGAGCAGCCGGGCCTCGTTCATCAGCGTCTCGGCGGCTTCGGGCCCGCGGGTCTGGCATAGCTTCAGGGCGACGCGGCGATCGAGCTCGGGGTCTCGGGCCTCGAACACGACCCCGAACCCGCCCACTCCGCGGGTGCCGATCGCCTCGAAGCGGCCGATCTGATGGAGCGGATGGCTCGGTTCGACGATCTTGGTGCCCGCCGCGATCGCGACCTGGTTGATGAGCTTCTCCCAATGTGGCGGGCGCGTCCGCCTGACCTCGCTCAGCACCCGCGCGAGGCGAGCCGAGTTGGATGAGGAGTGGCGTCGCCGAATCAACGTCGCCAATCTACCCCACGCCTTCCCGGCTGTCGGTTCGAATCCGACCTCTCCCCCACGGTTGTTCCTTTGGTCAGTCGTCGACATCGTCGATGCTGTAGGATGCGCGGCGTGGATCGGAAGCGTCTAATACAAGCCGCGCGCGACGGGGAGGTGCAGGCCCGCAACGCCTTGGGGCAGTGGCTGTGTACCGAGCTCATCGCGTTCTTCTCGAGTCGCCATGGGGTGGCCCAGCGAGACGAGCTGCTCCAGGAGACCATGAAAGACATCATGGCCAAGCTCGTCACCCACGCCCCCGCAGATCCCGAGGAGTTCCTGAACTGGGCTCTATCTTTCGCCGGGACCAGGGCGCGAGCGGCCAGGGGTCAGCGCCTGCGCGCCCGTGCGCGCGAGGCCAAGCTGCGCGCGCGTGTCCCCACGCCGCCGCGGCTCGTAGAATCGAAGCTGGGTGCGCAGCAGCGACACGAGCTGATCCAGCGCTACCTCATACAGTTGCCTGAACTCTACCGCGCGCCAATCCTGCATCGTCTCGACGGGGGCAGCAACAAGTCGTTCGCGGCAGCGCTGGGGATCCCCGAAGGCACCGCGCGCAGGCGGCTTTCTGAAGGCATACGGCGGCTCGAGCGACTGATCGCGGATGCTCGGCGAACGCGTCCAACTTATCGTACGCCGCCGGCTGTAGGTCCGAGCGCGCGTCGGCGCCGAGACTCCCCGCCCACCTGATCAAACGACCAGAATGCGGATCATGTGTCGATTTTCGTGAACAGATCACTTGGTGGTGGGGATAGGGGGATGTGGAAGCCCCCCATCCCGCCACGCTCGGTGCCCTCCGCTCCAATTGCATCCGTCTTCCGGCACACGTGCCGTGGGACGTCGAGGGGGCGAGGTGACGGTCGCGCCAACCCCGAGCGAGCGCTCGTGGGAGCTGAATATCGCGTCGAGTGAATTCGCGCGCATCAATCGAGAGTTAATTCACTACTTTCGCCACCGCGTTCCCAACAAAGACGGCAACGATCTAGCCGCAGAGACTTGGCTTCGTGTCGTCCGCTGGTACCGAGGCAGGTGCTCGTTGCGGGTGTTCGTGTACCTCGTGGCGAAGAAGCTCGTCGTCGACACCCTCTACCGAGCGCGCGAGCTCGAGACCACACCGCTGCTCGACGGCAAAGAGCCCGTCTCCGAGGGCCCTTCACCATGCAGCGCGTTGATCATGCTCGGCGACTATGAGCTGCTCGACAGATCCCTGGAGCAGGTCGATGAGGCCTATCGTGAGGTTGTCCAGCTGTCTCTGCGTGGACGAGACAACGGCCAGATTGCGACGGAGCTCGCCATTCCATACAATACCGTGCGGTCGCGGCTCGGCCGAGGTCGAGCGCAAGTGGTCTGTGCGGCTCGGGCGGCGCTCGGCGGCGAGTGAGCCGAGCGGAGTCGAGCAACGGCAGACCACGCGCCTGAGGCCGCGGCCGGTTCGGCCGGCCCAGGCACCCAACACCGGGTTCAGGTTGCGTTGATGGAGCACCCGTCACCCGCGTTGACGCAAAGATTCCCGCAAGCGAAGCTGACCGTGCATGAGCAGCGGCGCACCTCCACCCAAGCCAGAGCAAGGCAGCGAATCATCGCGCCGACGCTGGTGGCGGCTCACATGGCCGGTGCTGGCCTCGCTCTTGTTCTTGGCTTGGTCGAACATTCCCCCCTACCGCATGCACATCAAGAAGCAGCGGTGGGGCGTGGGCGCGTGGCACTGGCGGCTGTACGAGCACGGGGGCCTGGGGGTCTGCGACGTCCGCTACTACGACATGAACCGCGACGGCGCGCCAATCGAGCGGTGGAAGTTGCTCGGCTACGATCGGCCCGGGGACATGCCCGACGACGTCGCGCGCAGTCGCGACGATCGGCTGAAGCAGGCGTACGCGCAAGTCTGCAAGGCCCAGCAAGACGCGGGTGACCCCAAGCCCAACATTCAGGTCATGGCGCGCTGCGGCCGAAAGCTGGGTTGGCAGACCCTCGAGCGACGGAGTCGCAACGTGTGCAACATGAACAAGAGCAAGCACAAGACCAAAAAGAGCAGGGCCAAGAAGTGAGCGACACCCAAGCCAGCTCGTTCTCAACCCGACTCACCGCGGTGCTTGGCGCTGAGGTCTCGTCGCGCTCGCTCGGTCTGCTGCGGATCCTGATCGTCACCACAGTGCTGTTCAGGCTGATTAGCCCGTGGGTCAGCCACCGCATGGATGACCACATGGGCGTGTTGCTGGCCAGCCAGCTCATGTTCTACTCGTCGTTCTTCGTGCTGGTCGGCTACAAGACCCGGATCGCCACCGCGGTCATGGCCTCGACCTTTGCGATCTTGCACCTGCACTACGGGTACTCGGGTGAGCCTGGGCTCGAGAATCTGACCGAGCCCACCATCTTCTTCCAGGCCGTCGTGTTGCTCGCGCTGACCCCCTGCGGGCGCTCGCTCTCAGTCGATCGCATACTCGAGACTCGTCGGGCCAAGCGCGAGGGCAGGCGTCCCGCGCCCGAGCGCATGCCGGCCTGGTTCCTGGAGTTGTTTGTCCTCCAGACTGCTGCAATCTACCTGTGGGGCGCCTACGACATGGCCGAGCCCGGCTGGCTGTCGGGCATGCGCCTCGAGCTGTATTTCCTGGATCACTACGGCAGCTCCGATAGCTTCGTGCACCTGCCCAGGCTCGAGAGCGTGGCGGTCGTCGGGGCGTGGTTTGGGCTGATCTCGTGTGTGGTGATTGGGATTGGCCTGATCGTGCGCCCGATTCGGGCCTACGTCGCTGGCTTTGCCCTGGTCTTGCAGTGCGCGGTGCTCTGGATCTACACGAACAACTGGGCCGGCAGCTACTTCAACTTGATGATGGTCAACATACTGTTGATCTGTGTGCCCCCGCGGTGGATCCACACAATGGTGACTACCGTGGTCAAGGGCCCCGCGGTCGCCGACGCCGAGCTGGCGAGCGCGAGCGACAGCAGGCAATTCCCGGGGCTCGCGGCTCGACCGTGGGCTGGACCGCTCGCGCTCGGCGTGGCCGTGCTCTGCTTTCATGTGCCCCCATACCGCGCACAGGTGCAAGAGCGCGACCTCGCCCCGCTCGTTTGGGACTGGAAGCTGCATGGCACGGTGCGACGGCCGGTCTGCGATCTTCGGTTTCACGACATGAATCAAGACGGCGCGGTCATCGAGCGGTGGCGGCTGCTGGGTCACGAGCGACCGCGCGATGTGGCTGACAAGCAGGCGCGGGTCTACCAGCACATGGTCCGAGCCGCCGTCCACGACGTCTGCACGGCGCTGCGCAAGCACGGCGACGATCCACCGCGTGTCGAGCTGTCGGCCCGCTGCCCGGTCGATCACGAGTGGAAGCAGGTCGCCGAGCGCGGCCACGATATTTGTGCCGGAGCCAAGTCCACCAACCGCGGGAGGCCCAAGCGATGAAACCGGGAGCATGGCTGCTCAGCAAGCTCGAGAATTTCGCGAGCGCGGAGATCTCGACCCGACCGCTTGGCATCATTCGCATCTTTGCGATGCTCGTGGTGATCCACGAGTGCTCGAGCCTGCTCGTCAGTCATCGCGTCATTGACCAGCTCCCCTGCTTGATCCTGTGCTGGGTGGTGCTGCTGAGCATGGGCTTCGCGCTCGTCGGCTACAAGACCCGCTGGGCCCTGGGTCTGATGGCCGTGAGCTTCGGAATCGTCCACGTCTACTACGGCGTGCACGCTCGCAACTTTGATCTGGGCAAGCCCGTCCAGATGTTCCAGATTATCGTGTTGCTGTGGCTAACCCCCAGCGAGCGCTCGCTGTCGATCGACCGCTACTTGGCGCTGCGCCGGGAAGCCCGCGGCGGCGAGCCGGCTCCGCCCGAGCGCATGCCTTGGTGGCAGCTCGAGCTCTACCTGCTCGAGATCTGCTCGATCTACTTTTGGGCCTCGGAGAACAAGACCGACCCCGAGTGGCTTCAGGGCGCGCGAATGGAGCGCTACTACATCGAGTGGTACGGGACATCCGACGCGTTTGTCTACGCGCCGCGACTGGTCCACTGGGGCGCCGTGTTCATGGCCTACGCGACCACGGCGCTCGAGTTCACGCTCACCTTTGGCCTGCTGATCCGCCGCATCCGCCACTGGGTGTGGGCCGGCGGGATCATGCTGCACCTGGGGATCATGTTGATGTTCTCGGTCCCGTTCTTCACCTCGATGATGTTCACGGTGTTGATCGCCGCGCTGCCCCCCCAGTGGATTCACGACCTGATTGAAGACATGTGCGAGTGACCGCAGCTACAGCGCGCCGGTTCGGTGCAGCAGCACCAGCGTGTGTACGAAGTGGACGGTGCTGCCCAGGATCACGAACACATGAAACACCTCGTGATAGCCAAACACCGCCGGGATCGGATCAGGCCGCCGACGCGCATAGACCACCCCGCCAGTGCTGTAGGCCACGCCCGTAGCGATGAACAGCACGAACGCGGCGGCTCCGGTCGCGGGTATCAGCGCGGCCGCGTAGGTCAGGCCTGACCAGCCAATTGCGATTGCGAGCGCGGCGGTGATCCACGTGGGGCCGTGGGCCCACACCACTGACTTGCCGATCCCCAACGCCGCCAGCGCCCACACCAGCAGCAGCGGATCCAGCATGAACGCGTGGCGGTCGAACAGCATGAACAGCGGCGTGTAGCTGCCCGCGATCAGCACGAAGATCACCGAGTGATCGAGCCGCTGCATGCGACGCAGCCCGAGCGGCGTCCACGTGCGGCGGTGATAGGTCGCGCTGACGCCATACAAGAGCGCGAGACTCAGCCCGTAGACGATCACCGCACGCTGGGCCGCGCCGCCCTCGACGGCGCCGAGCAGCCAAGCGCTGGCCGCCACGAACACGAAGAACGCGATCTGGTGCGAGACCCCCCGCAAGCGCGGCTTCGCTGGAGCTGACGCGGCGCTCATGTCAGGCCTGGGCTGCCGCTTTGAGGTCCGCCGCAAACAGCTCGAACGACGGGGTGAAGTCCGGCAGCTTGGGTGCGATCTGAGGGAGGAACGCGCCGGTCAAGACCTCGGCCATGGTCACGGTGGTCGTGTCGCCGCTGGACTCGAGGGTGAAAGTACGCACCCCCTTGAAGATCTTGTTGCCGTCTTCCCAGACCAACCGGCGGTTTGGCTCGAACGTACTGATCACCAGAGGAAACACGCGATCAGGCGCGAGCTTCGACTTCAGCTTGATTCGCTGGCCCGCGGCGATTGTGCCCTCGACGCTGATGATCGTGGAGTTCCACTGCGGGAGATTTGTCGCGTTGGTCAGCAGCGCCCACACGGCCTCGGGCGGGGCGTTGATGGTGCAGCCGACCCGATACTCGATGTAGCGCTCACCCTCGAGCTTGCGGGCCTTGCCGTCCAGGGTGATCGACTCGGCGGCCGACGGGGGCGGCTGGATCTTGGCGGTGAGCACGGACAGCGCCACCATGGAGGCCAGGCCAGCGACGACGAGGGGGATCCAGAAGTACCAGGGCACGGCGCGACTGTACCCGCGCACGGCGTGTGTGTCAGTCGAGGCCCGCCGTCACCTGTGCAGCAGGCCAGCGCGAGGAATTGCGGTGGTATCCGGGAGACACGGGGTGCTAGAGTTTGCTGTGTCCCGGCACAGACCAACCCGCGCCGTCAGGCTGCCGACCCACGGATCGCTCGAGCGATGGCTCTGCGGAGGAACGCCCGTCGAGGGTGTCGTCCTCGACTCCGGCCAGGCGCTGCGTGTGCTGCGTTCGGCGACGTGCGATCTCTCGTTTCATCTGAGCAGCATCACGCGCTCCGCCGGCCCCTCCGGGCCCGACACCGGCCGCGACCAGGTCGACCAACTCCCGCCCTGGCTCCACCACAGCGACAACTTTGACTACCAAGTCCGACCCGCTCGGTTCTGGTTCCAGGTCGAGGACGCGCCCAACGTGAGTCCCATCGCAAAGCGGATCAGCGCCATGTACAACGACGAGTACGACCACCCGGAGCACGAGCAGAAACGCCCGGTCCCCGCTCGTCAGCGGCTCGTCCCGACCGGAGCCGGTGGACTCACCAATGTCGAGGTTGAAAAGAATACGCGGCCGGCCACGTCACCCGCGCCCACCGCACCGAATACACCAATGGACGAGTGTCCGCGTTCGCCTACGTCGAACCCAGCGGCATTGTCCAAACTTTTTTTTCTCCTGCTCGTACGACTCAGCCGGCAGGATCACGGGGCAACAGCGACAGATTCCACGTTCACCGTCACACAACGGATGGTGGGGGATATTGTCGTATCAAGAATCCTACCATCAGTTTGGGTCCCTCGTGTTGTCTGAAGACGCGGCGCAGGAAGTAGGCGGTCACCCCAGCTCGATCAAATCAAGCAATGCCACCGCCACTTTCCGCCAACTGATATACAACCACCAACGGCATCGAGACCGTCACCAAGTTCACAGACGAGACACTCGTCGAGCGCAAGCGTTTCGAGGTCGTCGACGGCTATAAACCCACCCTGTCCGTAGAGCAACTCCTCCCAGACGTCATGGGCTTGGCCACAGTCGAGGCGTGGGACTGGAGCGTACCGGGTCGGGCCGTCGTCAACCGACACGACGGCCGCGAGGTCTTCCTGTTCGATTGCTCGAACGAGCCGCCGTTCGAGAGCCTCATCGACCCCAACAACCCTCCGCCGAGGCCGGTCCGCTGATCACCAAACGACACCGCAGCTGCCCACCCTCGAGGCAGCTGCGAAGCCGAGTGGCGTTGAGTTGACTGTGTAGCAACCCGGTCAGGGCGTGCAGGCGTCTCCGCACTGGCCTTGGACGCACTGGCCAAACGCCGTGGTCGCGTCAGACAGGCCCATCTGAACCCCGCAGCCGAACGCGCACTGCATCTGATTGCCACCACCCTCGACGCACTCGACGATGCAGGCACACTGCTCATCCGCAGCGCAGGCCTGCGCTTCGGCGCAGCACAGGTCCTTGGTGCACGCTTGGCATGCGTTGTCACCGGGACTTGGGGCACAGGCGTCTCCGTCCCCATCTCCGTCTCCGTCCCCGTCTCCGCTTGGGTCGCCGTCTCCGTCGCCGTCGCCGGTCGTTTCGCCGGTCGTTTCGCCGGTCTCACCGTCGCCCGGAGCGGGGTCATCACCACAAGCAGTGAGAATCAGGGCAGTCGCACAAAGGCTTGAAACCAACGCGTATCGTAATTGCATAGTACCAGCGTAAACCGACGATGCAGATGCAACAACAAAAACGTGAATCCTATCAACCTGACGGCGTGCACGATGTTC
Source organism: Enhygromyxa salina (assembly GCF_002994635.1). GTDB lineage: Bacteria > Myxococcota_A > Polyangia > Nannocystales > Nannocystaceae > Plesiocystis > Plesiocystis salina_B. Next base: position 17,074 of record NZ_PVNL01000171.1, read on the forward strand.
TGGGCGATTGCGATACACGCACGACGCGTCCGCTCGAGCGCGCGCGCGTTATCAAACCCCGACGAGCCTGATTCCCTTGCTACATTCACGCGCAACTCACGCAAACGATCTCGGGAGCGACCGCGTGGCCGCGGTCGAGCCGTGGGACTGGAGCAGCTACCCACCCTCGAGCCAGCTGCGAAACCGGGCGGCGTTGGGCTGACTAACATCCACATCCTCCCCCGCGGCCGGCTGCATCTGCACCACCAACCGCCCCTTGAAGTAAGGCCGAAACCCCACCACCGCATCGGCGTGGGCCAGATACTGCCGATTAATACGAAAGAAGCCGACACTCACCAGCTCGGCTTCGATGTCGGCCAAGGTCCGATCCAGCTCCAGCCGCCGTCCATCACGACGCACCAACTCCGTCACGCCATCGCGCACGCCAAAGTACGCAACCTCATCGATCGGCACCGCCACGAACGCGTCGCGGTCGCGGGCCAGCAGCCGACGGGCCGACTTGCACGGCTGCCCGAGCGCGCGCGCCAAGGCGGCCAGCCGGGTAGAGAAGTGGGTCTCGAGCCGCCTATACTTGCGCAACACCTCGCCGAGCTCCGCGACGGTATACGGCTTGAGCAGATACGCGATGCCGTTTTGTGCCAACGCCTCGACCATGTATTCGTCGTAGGCAGTACAAAACACGATCGGCGCGACCGGCTGGACCCGGGCAAAGATCTCGAGCGAGAGCCCGTCGGACAGCTGCACGTCGGCGAACACGAGATCCGGCGCGCCGTGGTGCTGGTGAGCCTCGAACCAGGCAACCGCGTCGGCGACGGAGCCGAGCTCGGCGATGATCTCGAGCTGCGGATCTAGCTGTCGCAGGCTCGCGGTCAGTCGCTCGCGGGCCGGGGGTTCATCCTCGATGATCACCACCGTCGTCACAGCGCCCCCTCGTGCGCGGGGATCATCAACGGGACACGCACGCGGAATTCATCGTCGCGTTGCTCAACCTGGATTCCCCGCCCAACCGCGAGCTTGCTGCGCTCGTCGAGGTTGCGCAGGCCGGTCCCAGCTGACTCGCGGATGCTCCGACGTGTCCGGCGACGATTGCTGACGAGCATGCTTGGCTCGCCAGCGAGCTCATCAAACCCAACCACGATCTCGAGCGGCGAACCGGCCCCGACTTCGTTGTGCTTGATCGCGTTCTCGATCAGCAGCTGCAAGGCGGTCGGCGGTAGTCGTGCCAGCGCAGGGCCGCCCGCGGGCAGCTCGCAGCGCAGGGCTTCGCCGTAGCGGATCTGCATGAGCTCGAGGTACGCCCTGGCAAACCGCAGCTCCTCGTCGAGCGGCACCAAGCTGCGCCCGCGCTGGCGCAGCAGATACCGATAGATCCCGGCCAGGCCCTGATTGAACGTGACCGCCCGCCGCGCGTCGGTCTCGATCAGGTGTCCGAGCGTGTTGAGCGAATTGAACAAGAAGTGCGGATCAACCTGGGCCAGGAAGCCCGACAGCTCGGCCTCGGCCCGGGCGCGATCCAGGCGAGCGACCCGCAGCAGATCACCCTCGCGCTCCTTGATCAAGAACACGGTCTCGTAGGCATGGGTCACGAACACCACACAGATCACGTTGATCAGCGCGACCGTGCGGATCGCCTCCCAGTCGGCCGCAGCGTTGCTCCACCCGTACCAGGCCAGCAGCGCGACCACGGTGATCGGCGTGGTGTACAGCACGATCGCAGCGAGCAGCATCGAGAGCTTGCGCAGCGGGTGGTTGAACCAGCCGTAGTGGCGGCGCTGCTCGAACAGCAGCCAGCGGTTGCCGTGCCAGATCGCGGCCGCGAGACCCAGGAACCACAGGGTGCCAAGCCAGTACGCGAGCTGGCCGGGCCCGACGCCGTCGAGCAGCGGCGTGACCCGGGGGATCAGCAGGCCAAAGCTGGGAATGCCCACGCGCCGGACCCAGCGGTCGTCGACGCTGGCCAACTCACCCGGCCGAGCGCCCGGTTCCCCCTGGCCCGAGCCTGGTTCGTTGGAATTTAGTTTCGCGTGGGCAGCGTCGAGTGTTAGCGAGCTCGCCATGGATCCCTCTCAGATCAACTACCTCGCCGTCGGCGCCGCGGCGCTGTCGAGCTTTCTGATCGGCGGCCTGTGGTACAGCCCCATCCTATTCGCCAACGCGTGGATGCGCGAGGCCGGGCTGAGCGAGGACGAGCTGCGCAAGGGCGTGGGCAGGACCTTCGCCATCTCGTTCTTGATCTCGGTGGTCATCGCCCTGAACTTGGCGTTCTTCTTGGGCACCGAGGTCACCCTGGTCACTGGCATGACCTACGGGGCGCTCACGTCCGTGTGGGTCGGGGGCTCGATGGCGATCACCTACGCGTTCGAGCGCCGCAGCCTGGTGCTCACGCTGATCGACGCTGGCTACCACGCGGTCGCCTACACGGTCATGGGCGCGATCATTGGGGCGTGGCACTGATCCACGTGGACACCAGCGAGCGTCTGCTGCCAGTATTGCAGCATGCAACTGCGCTCGATGTGCTTGGCTGGCCTGTTGACGGTGTCGCTCGCTGCGTGCAGCGACGACAAGGGCACCGGTTCAACCGACACCACCGGTGATGGCGACGGCGATCCCACCGGTGATGGCGACGGTGCAACCAGTGTCATGACCGGCGACGGCGACCCAACTGGCGACGGCGATCCCACTGGCGACGGCGACCCAACCGGCGACGGCGATCCCACTGGCGACGGCGATCCCACTGGCGACGGCGATCCAACTGGCGACGGCGATGGCGATGGTGATGGCGATGGCGACCCCACTGGCGACGGCGACGGCGACACCGGGGGCACCTGCGCGGGCGAGGGAGACAGCTGCGCCAAGCGAGAGACCTGCTGCGACGGCACGATGTGTTGCGAGGGCGTCCCGGTCCCCCCGGGCGCGGAGTTCTGCAGCTCGATCTGTCCGATGAGCGATCGCAACCTCAAGCAGGACTTCACGCCCGTCGACCCACAGTGGGCGCTCGAGCGGGTGGTCGAGCTGCCGATCAGCACCTGGACCTACAAGGCCGACGAGCAACACACCCGCCACATCGGTCCCATGGCCCAAGATTTCCGCGCGGCCTTCGGTGTCGGCGGGACCGACCGCTTCATCTTCCAGGTCGACGCAGACGGGGTCTCGCTCGCGGCGATCCAGGCTCTACACGCCCAGGTCCAGACGCTCGACGCCGAAAACCGCGAGCTGCGAGCTGCGCTCAGCAAGCTCGAAGCCCGCCTCGAGAAACTCGAAAAATAGAACGCCAAGTACAATTCGCGTCCGGTCGAGTGGGGTATGAACCCCTAAAAGGCGAAGGGGACGTCAAAGATGATCGGGATCCCGGCCGAAGGCAGGGTCCAGCGGCGCATCTTTTTGGCGGAGCACTTCGCCACGCCGTAGCCGACCTCATCCTTGCCGATGTCGACCTTGGTCACGACCCCGTCCTGATCGAGCGAGACCGTGAACACGACGTTGCCAGCGAGGTCGGGCTTGCCGACGCGCGCGTCCTCGAGGCACGCGAGGAGATCGCCGACCCGCTGGGTCACCCCTTGGCGGATCGCCGGAGTCATCTTGGACTTGGTCAGCAGCGACTCTTCGGGCACCGCCGGCTTGGGCGGCTCGGCGGGCGGGTCAGCGGCGGGCGTCGGCGTCGGCGTTGGGGTTGGCGTCGGCGCGGGCACCACGGCAGCGCCCCCATTCGCAGCCGGCTGAGTCGCTGGCTGCGTCGCCCCACCGGGTGCGGGCGTCGTCCCGCCACCGGCCGGGGCAGGCCCGGTGCCGGGCGGGCCGGGGACATCCTTGAACCCGCCAAACGCAGTACCGCCACCAGCACCCGAGACAGGCGCCGCGGCGCCACCACCCGACCCACGCACCGCAGATCCCCGACCACCGCCACGACCACCACCACCGCCCGCGGCCGGCTCAGGCGCATCGACGACTGGGGCCGGCGCTTGGCCGTAGGGTAAGCCCGTGTTGGGATCGATCGCAGGCGCAGGCGGGGCCGGCTCGGGTGCGGGCGGCGGCTGTTGCTGTTGTTGTTGCTGCTGCGCGGCGATCAGCGCAGCCGCATCCACGGCGGCCTGATCGGGCTGATCTTTCTCGTCACCAAACGCGATCCACAGCAGCGCGATCACGGCCACGGCCGACACGCCCCCCAAGATCCACGTGTTGCGATCGACCCCGGTGCCCGCTGGGGCCACGGCGATGATCGAGTCATCCCGATCATCGTCGTCGAGATCGTCGTCATCCCAGGCGGGCGCACGCGCGGCTCGAGCCTTGCGCGCCTCGAGCCGCCGCTTCTTCTTGCGCCGCTCGGCCTCGCGCTTGCGAGCGCGCGCGAGCTCTTGTGCGTCGAAGTCGTCGAGCTCGTCGAGATCGTCGTCCCCATCCTCGAGATCCTCGTCGGGATCGTCGAGATCATCCGGGTCGTAGTCCCCGACCACCTGCGCGTCGATCGACCCGCCGTCGGCGGCGACGACGGTGGCGTCGGCGAGCTTGCGCTCACGCCTGCTGCGAGCGCGGGGCTCCTCGCCGACCAACCCCATGTGCGCGGCGAGCCGAGGGTCGATCATGGGGCCGCCCGGCCAGCCCCACGGCACGCTCGCGCCCGCGTGCATCAGCTGCTGCGGCCCCAGGGCGACCAGCGACGAGGCCGAGGCCCGCCCGCTGCGACGCATCGCCAGCGCCGAGCAGCGGATCGCCTCGCGGACCTTGGGTGCGTGCTCGAGCTCCCGCCGAAGGCTGTCGAGCTCCGACGGCAGCGGGATCCCCAGCGCCTCGAACTCGGCGACCTCGGCCGCGCGCGTCTCGGGATCGATGTCGGCGGTGACCGGCCCCGCGTCGCGCCAGCGCTCGAACTCGAACGCGTCCTCGGCCGCCAGCAACAGGATCTGTTTGGCGTTGGCTTGCATCGCTAAAAACCCAGCTTTCCGAGCTCGTACCCGAGCATGGTTCGAAACGCCCGCAGCGCCCCGGCGAACTCGCCGTCGCTCTTGCGGGCCAAGATTGGCGAGGCGGTCTTGAGCATGCGCGCGGTCTCGTGGCCGCTGCGGACATCGAGGGCCTGCCCCTCCTCGGCCAGCGCCAACCACGTGTGGGCGAGCTCGCGGGCGTCGGGGTTGTGGCTCTGGGTCAGCTTGTGCAGCGCCGCAGCGACGGCGCTGGCGAGTCGATCGGTGTCGGCGAGCTCGAGCCGCCGCAGCCCCGTCGGTGCCGCGCCAGGCTCGAGCTCATCGCGGCGCAGCGCCACGAAGGTCATCACGTAGCCGCGCAAGGACCCACGCAGCTCGAAGTCGGGCGCGTTGAGACGGGTGAGCAGGCGGGCCCGCAGCGGTCCCACGATGTGATCGAGGCGCCCACGCGCGTCCGAGACCCCAGGGATCTCGAGCTCGCGCACCGCCTCGCGGATCAGCTCGGCGAAGGCGTGGAGCGCCGCTCGATCACCGACGCGGATGCTCGCGAGCAGCTGCTCGTCGCGGACCGAAGGCATGCTGGGGGAGTATATGCGGGGACATCGCGGCGCGGGCCGCGGATCTGGACCGAGAGACGTCGCTAGCCCGCGGACGTGACTATCGGATAGCGTCAGCCTGTGCCCGTGCCCGCACAGCGCCGTGTCGGCGGCTATCGGATCATCCGAAAGCTGGCGGTGGGTGGCATGGCCGAGATTTTTTTGGCCCAGCTCGAGGCGGCCCACGGCTTCACCAAGCAGGTCGTGCTCAAGCGCCTGTTGCCGCACCTTTGCGACGATCCCAGCTTCATCGAGATGTTCTTGTACGAGGCGCGCCTCGCCGCCCGCCTCAGCCATCCCAACATCGCGCAGGTGTTCGACATTGGCGAGACCGACGAGCGGGTCTACTACGCGATGGAGTATGTCCACGGCCCGGATCTGCGCGCCGTGGCCAAGCGCATCGACGCGACCTGGAGCGCGCCGCCGCTCGACCTGGTGATCGGGGTCTGCATCGGCGTCGCGGCCGGGCTGCACTACGCCCACAACGCCCGCGACGAGGCCGGCCGCGCGCTGGCGATCGTCCACCGCGACGTCACGCCCGCGAACGTGGTCGTGACCTACGGCGGCGTCGCCAAGCTGCTCGACTTTGGGGTCGCCAAGGCCAAGCTCGACGGCAAAGAGAGCACCGCCGTCGGCGTGCTCAAGGGCAAGCTGCCGTACATGTCACCCGAGCAGATCGACTGTGCCAGGCCCCTGGACGGCCGCAGCGACGTGTTCTCGCTTGGCGTGATGCTCTGGGAGCTGACGACCCTGCGCAGGCTGTACCGCTGCGACAGCCAGATGGAGACGATCCGTCGGATCACCCGCGAGGACGCTCCGCCGCCGTCGAGCGTGCGCGGAGACTACCCGCCCGCGCTCGAGGCGATCGTGCTGCGAGCCCTGGCCCGCGACCGCGACCAGCGCTACGCCGACGCCTTCGAGCTGCAGCGCGCGCTCGAGCTGTTTGCGCTCGAGCACCGGCTCGTCGTGTCGCCGTCGCGGATCGCCGAGCTGATGACCGCGCTGTTCGCCGAAGAGCTGGAGGGTGAGCGCGCGCAGCTCGAGGACGAGCCGCGCGAGATCACCGACTCCGAGGTGTTCACGACCAGCTGGAACTCCGAGCCCGCAGCCGAAGCCCCGACCCGGCTGTCGATCGCCGCGCCGATGCCCCTTCCCATGCTGGAGCCGCCGCGCCCACGCGACCCGGGAATCGAGCCAGGCCAACAACCACGCTCGCGCCGACGGTGGGCGTGGATCGGCGGCGCGGCTGGGGGCGCGCTGGTGGTCGCGCTGGCGTGGACGCTCGCTACAGACGGACCGCCGGCTCCACAGCCCGCGACCCCGGTGGATACGACCGTCACGCAGCCGGTCGAGCAAGCGCCACCACCCAGCCCAGAGCCCAGCCCAGAACCAGGCCCCGTCGCCGCCCCGGCGCCAGTCGTTCCGGCCACCGCCGCCCAGCCC
>NZ_PVNL01000172.1 GCF_002994635.1 Enhygromyxa salina
GGGGCAGCTCGGGGGGCCCCGCACAGGCCACCAGCCGGACCGAGGTCGAGCGCCTGCGCGAGGTCGTGATCGACGGCGCCAGCAAGGACGCGATGCTCGCCGCGCGCAGCCTGATGGACATCCCCGGGGCCGACAACGCCGCCGCGATCCGGACCCGGGCCGACCGCATGATCCGCGAGGGGATCGAGGACGACGCCGCGCGCGGGCTCGCCGTCGATCTGGCCTGGGCGCTCGCGCGGGGGCTGGACGGCAAAGATCGCAAGCGCCTCGAGCAGCTCGCCAAGGCCGTGAAGCTCGAGCCCGCCGACGACCGGCCCAAGCGCGCCGAGGGCACCCGCGAGGCGCTCGAAGACATGGCCAGGGATCACGCCGAGGGCCGCAAGCGCCTCGGCCAGCGAGCGGCCGCGACCAGCGACGAGCGGGCGACCCGGTTCGTCCGCGAGCGTCGAGCTCGGCCCGCGCCGCGTGCCCTCGAGCAGGTCCGCAGCAAGCCCCTGGCCGAGCTGACTCCCGGCCACGAGTGGACCTTCGTGCGGGTCGGCAACGCCGGCTTGTTTGCGACCAGCCTCGAGGGCCTGCTGCGGCGTCTCGCTCCGGCCAACGCGACCGACGCGTACCTGGTCCGCACGCTGATCTACGAGAACCTGCTGCAGGGCTCGTTTGCGCTGCTCGGGGACGCGGGTGGGCTCGACCTGAGCGCCCCGATCGAGTGCGTCTCGCCCAAGGGCAGCGAGAGCTTCGCCTGCGCGGCCACGGTCGCCGACCGCGACGCCGTGCTCACGACCCTCGCCGCGCGCGAGCTCGGGGACGACGCTGGCGTGGCCGTGCCGCTGAGCCTCGCGACCGAGTTCGCCGGGCTGCCGCTCACGCTCGGCTCGCTGCCGGTCATGCTGCACTCGCTGATCGAGGCGCCCGAGGACGAGCTCGAGCCCGACGACTCCCCGCAGATCGCCGCCGAGCGGCTGCGCCTGACCCGGACGATCGCCGGCCACCAGCTCGAGTACTACGCGACCGTCGAGCTGCACGAGAACCGCCTGATCGTCGACTCCGAGCACTACCTGTTCGTCGGGGATCGGCTGCTGGTGTTCTCGGGCTCGGACCTGGCCGAGCAGCTGCTGCGCGAGCCCCCGAGCGGCGCCAGCACGCTCGCGGCTGATCCCGAATTCGCCAAGGCCGTCGCCGGCTGGCGAGACGGCGTCGCGCTGCAGGCGGTCGACTTCAGCGGCGATCTCGGGCTGCCGGAGGTGGCGCTCGAGGTCGTGCTCGACAACGAGGGCCTCGAGTTCTCGGCCCGGGCGATCGGCGACCACCAGTCGATCGGACAGTTTGGGGATCTCGAGCGGCTGCTGCCCGATCAGCACGTGGCCGCGGCCTCCGTGGCGCTCGAGCCCGACGCCCTCCGCGAGTACTTCGAGGACGCCGATCTCGACCGCTGCGCTGGGCACGGGAGCGGGGTCGCGCCGGCGAGCCCACCCGCAGCGGGCGTGCAGGCCTGCGGACTGTCGGCCGACGACAAACTGCCTCCGCTCGAGCTCGCCGAGGCCGCCCCCGCCGTGTTGCTGGGCTGGTACCCCGAGGTCGGCAGCGCGCTGTGGCAGGACTGGGTCCTGGTCATGCCGATCGACGCAGGCCTGAAGGCCGCCATGAAGCGCCAGCGCGTGCCCACCCCGGCCGCCGGGGAGCTGCTCGAGCACGCCGGTTTGTTCTTCGTGTCGCGCGACGGGGCGCTGATCGTCGCGTCGACCCGCGCGCTGGCCGAAGACGCCAAGGACAGCCCGCTCGCGCGCGCCGGGATCGAAGGTCCACGCCGGTTCGCGGCGTTCTCGTTGGACGGCCAGCGGGCCGCCGCGGTCGTGCGGGCGCTCGCGGAGCGCTACAGCGGAGACCGCCGCGCCGACTATCTGCGGCTGGTCGCAACCGTGATTGGCCTGGTCCAGCGCGTGCAGCTGCGCGGCGAGTGGACCCACAACAGCGCCGACGACGGGGTCCTGACCGCCAGCTTGGCGCTCAACCTCGCCGAGTCCGAAGAGCAGCTCGCGCTGATCGATCGGTGGCTGGCGAGCCCCGAGGTCGGCAACGCGAGCAAGCTCCCGCGCCGGCTGTCGCAGGCCGACACCGACAGCGGCCTCGCGTACGTGATCCAGGTTGACGACGCCGAGCACTTTGCCCGCAGCGCGGTGCCCAAGGACAACCCGCGCATGAGCGTCGAGGTGCTCGGTCCGGACCAGCTGCGCCTGCGCGTGCTGCCGTCGCGGGCGGTCCCGAGCAACACCGTGCACGTGCTGACCGCCGAGCAGCGCGAGCGCTTGCTCGGGTCTGACAACATGGTCCGCGCCAAGGATCAGAAGATCCGCGACGTCGCCAATCAGCTGCGGATCGCCGGCGACGACGTGGCGACGGTCGCCGCGGTGGTGTCGTGGGTGCACCAGAAGGTCCACTACGAGATCACCCCCAACAGCCTCGACGCCGTGACGATCCTCGAGCGTGGCCAGGGTGACTGCACGGAGTATGCGCTGCTGACCGTGACGATCCTCAGGGCCGCCGGGATCCCTGCGCGACTGCAAGAGGGCATGGCCGCGAGCGGCGACGAGATGGTCGCGCACGCGTGGGTGGCGTGGCATGACGGGACGCGCTGGCGCGAGGTCGACCCGACCGCCGGGACTGCGAGCGTGAGCGCCGGGCACCTCGAGATCGAGGTCGTCGATGTGCTCGCGATGATCTCGCTTGGGCAGTTCGAGGTGACCGCGATCGAGCAGATCGAGCCCTGAGCTGCTGCTTGGGTGTCCCTTTGATCAAGTGGTCATTTGGTCATTTGGTCAGGGTGAACGCGGTCCCAATTTTTCGGTTTCGACGCTGACTTGTGGTTTGCATCGACACGCCCCGTGACTATAGAGTCGCGGCGGCAGATCGCTGCCTTGCCAGTTCCATCCTTGCACCGATAGAGCGACACCCATGGAAAATTTGCCTGTCCCCGAGTTTCTTCAGCCCTACATGCCGTTGATCGTGGGAGCCGTGACCGCGCTCGTGATCTTCATTATCGGCATCGTTGTCGCCGGATGGGTTCACAGCCTGGTGTCGCGCGCGCTGAGCAAGCGCCAGGTCGACCAATCGCTGGTCGGCTTCATCGCCTCGCTCGCGCGCTGGCTGGTGCTCGCGGCCGCGGTCATCGCCGCGCTCGAGCGAGTCGGCCTGCAGACCACCAGCTTGATCGCGCTGCTGGGTTCTGCGGGCATCGCAATCGGCTTGGCGCTGCAGGGCAACCTCGCCCACTTCGCCAGCGGCGTGATGATCTTGTTGTTCCGCCCGTTCAAGGTCGGTGACTACATCGCGGCCGCGGGCGAAGAGGGCAACGTCACGAACATCGGGCTGTTCACGACCACGCTGCTGACGCTCGACAACGAGACAGTGATCATTCCCAACGGCGCCGCGACTGGCGGCGTGATGACCAACTACACGATCAGCGGCAGTCGTCGGGCGCACATCGCCGTTGGGGTTGCGTATGGCAGCAGCGTGCCCGAGGTGATCGCCGTGCTCGAGAAGGCCACGGCGCGCTGTGATCTGGCGATGACGACGCCGAAGCCGGTGATCGCGTTTGTCGGGCTCGGCGCCAGCTCGCTGGACTTCCTGGTGCTCGCGCACTGTGATCCGGCGGTCTACGCGGGGATGCTGCACCAGGTGCGCACGGCGGTTTACGAGGATCTCGCGGCTGCTGGGATCGAGATCCCGTTCGCGCAGATCGTGGTGCACAAGGCCGCGTGAGCGCTTAGTATCGCGCGGGCTCATCGACCCGGACCGGTCGCCGTTTGCTTCGCGCTCGCGGGTGGCGCGGTCGATCGGGGTCGGCAGCACGACGCGGGCGCTGACCACGCGTGGCGGGGCTGCTGCTGTGCGCGCGGGTCAGACTCCTCTCGTCCTCAGGGATCCATTCGAATCATGCAACAGAAGACGCTCACTCTCGCCCTTGCGGTTTGCCTGACCTGCCCGACGCTGGCCATCGCCGCCCCGCCCGAAGGTCCTGTCGCGCTGGCCATCGCCGCCCCGCCCGAAGGTCCTGTCGTGCCCACCGGCACTGCCGAGCAAGACAACGCCAGCTCCGGCAAGACCGAGCTCGGCACCGGCGACAAGTTCGCGGGCACAAAGGAGGTCGCGGCCGAGGACGCCGCCGCCGAAGAGGCTGCGGCTGACCCGCACGCGGATGACGCGACCGAATTCGACATCTCGTTGGGTGGGATCTTCAGCACGGGCAACTCGCGCTCGCTGGCGGCGACCGGGCTGTCCAATTTTCGTCTGCGGCGGACGATTCATCAGTTCGGCGCGTCGGTGGCCGGCAACTACGGCGCGACTGGTGCCGAGGATCAGCCGGGGCGCTACGACACGACTGTGGGCAACGTGCAGGGGCTAGTCCGCTACGATGTATATTTTGCCAAGCGATGGACCGCGTTCACGCAGGTGACCGCGCGCCACGATCCGTTTCAGCGGCTGGACTTGCGCTTGAACGTGGATCCGGGCTTTGCCTTTTATGCGCTGAACAAGTCCAAGCACCGGCTGTGGTTCGAGGCTGGGTATGACTTTCAGTATGACGTACGGACCGACGACGCGCTGGTATTGGTTGATGACGCGGGGGAGCCGGTGTTGGATATGGACGGGAACATGCAGATTGATCCGGAGGTGCTGAGGGTTCAGCTCAACCATGCTGCGCGGTTGTTTGCGGGGTACTCGAACAAGCTGTCTGAGCGGGTTAGCTTTGATACTGGGATTGAGTATTTGCAGAGTGTGGTTGAGGCGCGGCGGCTGCGGGTGAATTATTTGGCGGCGCTGAATACTCAGCTTGTTGAGCGGTTGTCGCTGGCGGTGACGTTTACGCTGAGGTTTGAGAACGATCCGCTGCCGGGGGTTCGGCGGTTGGATACTGTGACGGCGTTCTCCCTAGCCTACCGATTCTTCTAACCTGCCCGAAGGTCATGTGCCCGGACAGCATCGGGCGTTGGGATCAGGTCGAGAAGCGCCCTGCTTGGCTGTCCAATTGCCGTCGTTAGCAGCCCAAATACTCGTGCCGCGAACCAAGAATGCTACGCGATGGTAGGCTTCCACGCTCAAAACCAACACCAGCAGGCAGGTCATCATGCCCGCCCACGCCCATCACGCAACGCATCTAGGACTCGCCGACGCAGCGCGCTTCGTACCGACGCCACAGCAGCCATGTGCCAGCGGGAAACTCCACGCTCCTGTCGCCAGCAATCCACAGCTTCCTCGCCACCGCGTACGCCAGTTCGAACGCCTTCTTCCCCTGGATCGCTGCGATGCGCTTGTCCTTGTCCGTCGAGGACACCGTTGGACGCACGCCAAACACCTTGTCCGTGCCAGGCATCGCCGACCAGTGTTGCGCCCGGACGTTGCGCATCTTTAGAACCTTCTTCCCGGCCTTCTGCCGCGCCTGTTCCAGTTCGTTCTCCCGCGCCGTCACCTTGTCGAGCACCACGTCTCGTAGTTCGTCGTCGCTCAACTCGGGTCGCGCGGGTGGCCGCACGAGTCGAAGCGTCGCGGTCTTGGGAATCCTGCTGCGATCACGCTTCGAAGGTGTCCGCGCGTCCCGAAGCCTCCGTTTTTTGCGTGTCCGAACTGGTGCATGCGACCCCCAGAGCCCCAATTTCGGTTTCGATAGCAGCAACTCGTCACCGTATCGCATCCGCGCCGTCGTCACGCCTTTCCAGTGCCGGGCTTTTGTGACCAGATCGCTCGCACATGGGTTCGCCAACGTGTAGACGGCATGCTCGAGCAATTTTTCGGGGTCTTGGGGCTCGACGCAGTTGTACCCCTTCTCGATATTCGTCCCGGTGGTTCCTCGAAGGGCATTCAGCGCGCGCGCTGTCAATGAGTTCAGCTGTTCCATGAAATCCGGCAGGCACTTCGTGTGCGCGGTCAACAGCAGGTGGAAGTGGTTGCTCATGTACACGACCTCGTGGATCGAAACATCGAACTTCGAGCTGGTGTATGCCAGCGTAAACATGAGGATCTTGGTGACCTTCTCGGTCGGCACGAAACGAAAGCTGTTTCCTACAGCCTCGCAGGTGATGAAGACTGTCTGTTCTGCGTGAACTGGTCGCGGCGGGGTAGTCACGCCAGGTCTGTCGGCCCTCGGAAGCGAGCTTTGCAGATTCTTTGCGGATAACTGCAGATCACTCTGTGGCGTCCCCGCAGTGCTGCGCGAAACCCGGATGACACGACCTTCGGGCGGGCTACACGACCGCGGATGACACGACCTTCGGGCGGGCTACACGACCGCGCGAAACCCGGATGACACGACCTTCGGGCGGGTCACGAGGCCGGGAGGGCGGTTGGCTGCTGGCGCTCATGAACCCCACCCCCTACCCGGCGCCCCTCCCGCACACACCCCAACAC
>NZ_PVNL01000173.1 GCF_002994635.1 Enhygromyxa salina
AGGTGGCGCGCTTCCGCCCGAGGTAGGTGGGCTTCCAAGATCGCGGTCACGGTCTCTTCGATCAACGCCGACCCGACAACGCGAGCGTCGTAGTCCGCCCGGGCGGCGGGATCGATCAGCACCGCGCGGGCCTTCTCGAGCACCCGAACTCGGCCTGGTTCGGCCCGCCGCAGTTCTCGCTGGTAGGCGTTCTCGATCTCGTCGCGCTCCGCCTCCGGGCCTACTCCGAGGATCGCGTAGTAGTCGACGTCACTCATGCTGCCGCCGCCATCGTCTCGCGGCAGCGACGCGCTCACAACCCGAGGCGCCAGACGAGTCATCGACCCGCGCGGGACAGCGAGCCGTTCGGGTTGCAACGGCGTTGCGCGGGGCAGCATTGCTCATCGTGCCGACCGGCCGGACGGCAGAAAACCCAGCGGTCGAGCCGCGTGCGTCGGCGGTGCGACGCTTTCCTTGCCAGCCACCAGCTGGCGGAAGGAAAGCATCATGTTCATCAAGCTACAGGTACTACTCACGTTCTTCGCGACGCTCACTGCCACCAGCGGGGGCCCCCTGATCTGTGTGACCTCGTCTACACAGACACGGGCAAGCCGCTCCTCTGCGAGCCTCACCGCGACGGTGCGCCGATCTACGACGACACCGTGTGCTGTGAGGGTCGCAGCTGTTCGCCTGCTCGGGGTGGTTCGTGCCACGGGTGAGCCCTTCTACTGCGAGCTCGGGGAGGTGCGGGCTCGAGATCGGCGATCCGCGGTCGGCCATCACTACCAAAGATGATGTTGTTGGGCTTGAGGTCGCGGTGCAGGATCCCGGCGGCGTGGATCGCCGCGAGCCCCTGACCGATCTGGACGATCATCTCCAACCTCGGCTCCCACGCCCGCGGGAGGTCCTGCTGATCGAGCGTCCCGGCCTCGATGTACGGAAGCACTTTCGTCGTCATTTCAACCGTTGCAGCTTCGCGTTGACCGAGCGCGGTCTGCCCTGGCTGCACACCCAAACTCCCCGCCGCGAGCGCGGCCGTCGACGGGCTCTGAGAGCCCGCTTTTGTATGCCTGCGAGCCCACGTCATCTGTGGGGGTCATATCCAGCCCCCTACCCGCCGATGCCGGGGCAGGTGACGTCGGCGAAGTCGGCGAGCGAGCAGGTCGCCGAGATCGAGGTGCCACCGGCCGCCGGGAATCCGGGGCGCCGGGCGACCTTGAACTCCAGGTTGTAGTTCAGGTCCAGGCACTCTTGCGACATGTCGTCGGCGGTGGAGGTGGTCAGGTCCGAGTCGTCAGTGAGCAGCACGTAGCAGACGTTCGCGCTGGCGGAGGGCATCGTATAGTCGTCGGTGCCCGCGTCGATGACGTAGCCATTGGCGTCGCGCAAGCACTCCTCGATCTTCACGTCGTTGTTGTCGCCGGGTGGGTCTTCCTCGACGTTGCACTCGGGCTCGACGATGTCCGTGGAGGCGTCGGTGTCCTTGACGCAGTTGGCGTAGCAGGCCGGCTGGATCTGCTCGCGAATCTCGTCGGCGATCGCCTCCATTGCGAATGAGTAGTCCTGCTGGCAGATCGAGAACATGTTGCCGGGCGTGAACTCATTGACGAGGTCGCGCAAGCGCACGGGCGGGACCGCTTGCACGGGCTCGGCCGGGTTGATCGGGTTGGGCGCCTCGCAGCCCGGCCCGATGCCGAAGCTGTTTTGGAACATGGGGTTGGTGCCGCTGACGTCGCCGTAGAAGGGCGTGCCGTCCGACGCCACGCCGCCGATCAACCCGACGATGACCTCTTGCTCGGCGTAGACCTCCTGCTTTTGCTTCTCGAGGCCGTCGAGCAAGCCGATGTAGCGGCTCATGGGATGCAGCACCGCGTCTTTGTTGTCGACGCCGACGTTGCCGTCGACGTCCTTGTTGACGGCGTTGCACGCGTCGTAGTTGCTGGGGTCACCCTCGCAGTCCACGCCCGCGTTCCAGCACACGGCTGAGGTCGGGAACGAGGCGCCCGGATCCGACCAGAACACGCGGTTGCCGTCTTGCTCGAAGATCTCGGCGAAGCTCTTGTTGTACGAGCAGTCGGCCTCGTCGGTCACGAACACGACCGCCAGGATCGCGCTGGCGCGCAGGAACCCGTAGCTGCCGACCTCCTCGGCGTTCTGGGCCCGGATCAGCGCGAGGTACATCGACTCGAGCTGCGACTCGAACCCGCAGCCGTTGATGCCCTGCGGACCAAAGCACTTGAACGCCTCTTCGGTGCTGGTGCTGTCGGGGATGTTCTTCTTGCCCTCGATGTTCTCGAGCCACTTTCGCGGCTTGGGCGTGCTGTCGTAGTCGGTCGTGGTCGGCAGGATCTCGAGCGCGGTCGCGTCGAGGGTGCAGATGTCGTTGCAGGCGAGATCGGTCACGTCGGTCTCGCCATTGTTGAAGATGAAGTCGCCAATTCGCGACTTGCACGAGCTCAACACCAGGTTGCCGGCCTCGGGCGTGGTCGTGCCCGGCGGACACCACGGGTTGCCGTTGTCGGAGGTGGTGATGCCGAGCCGGTAGTTGGCCTCGACGTCGTCGGCCTCGAGCTTCTGGATGAACGCGCCGAAGTTGTTGGCGAGGATCGCCTGCTCCTCACCCATTGAGCCGGAGTTGTCGATCACGAACAGGATGTCGACGTCTTTGTTGACCGTCAGCTGGACCGGGCGGGTCTTCTCTTCGCCCTTCTCGAGCTCGACCGGCTTGAGGGGATGGTTGAGGCAGCCGCTGGTCATGGTCATGGCCATGGCCATGGCGCAGCCGGTGAAGAGAGTGAACGTGGATCCAAGGCTGAGGCGTGACATGGTTGGTTGCTCCGACGACGCTGGTCGATGAGGTGAGCGTGGTCATTGGGACCACGACCGCGCTGTGTTTGAGCAAGGTTGGTACCAATCGGATGGCTCGAGGATCTTCAATGATCCCGGGGGAGTCCGCGCGGGAGGGCGGCATTTGCACGTCAACTGGGTTGGCAGTGAGTGGGCGATCTGCCAACTCGAGAGCCCGCTCAGATCGCCACGAACTTGGCCGAGAAGGTGACCTCGGATGCCGCCGTTCCGCCCTGTTGGCCAAAGATCCAGCTCCCGATCTCGACGCGCACACAGGCTGAGACGGCCTCGCTGTCGACGGTGTCGGACTCGATGACGACGCTGCTGACCTCGCCGCTGGGCTCGATGGTGATCGTGTAGGTCATCTTGCCGGCCAAGGTGGCGTCGTCGCGCAGCGCAGCCTCGTAGCAAGCTTGAAGATCGGGGAGATAGGTCTGGATCGATGCACGCAGCGACTGCTTGGCGTCGGCGTCCGGTTCGGGCGCGGCCGCGGGCTCGGGCTCGGGCTCGGGCTCGGGCTCGGGCGCGGGCGCGGGCGCGGGCGTGGGCCTTGGCTGGGATTCCGGCTCGCTGGTCTTCGCCGTCGGCTTGGCGCAGGCGGCCAGCACGGCGGCGACCGTGAGCGTGACGATCCAGTCTCGCGTGAGCATGGCGTCGATCGTACGCGACCGTCAGCGCCCAGTCCCGAGCCCAGTCCCGAGCACGCAGGTGGGGACAAGACCTGCGCCCGCGCGCTACGCTGGTCGACCTCGCCATGCGCCGACCTTGCTCCTCGCTGATCTGCCTGTTCTCGACGCTCATGGCGACCGCCTGCACCGAGGCGCCCGGGGACGCCGACGCTGACACCAGCGTCGTCGAGCCCGGCGAGCTCGACGGCGCGTGCCAGCTCAACGAGCGAGTCGGCCTGTTCAGCGTGGTCCACGAGGCCAACTACTCCGCGGTCGACGGCGAGCTCACCGAGGCCGTGATCCCGGCGACGATCGTGCAAGCGACGATCACCGAGGGCGGCTGCCAGCTGCTCACGCGCGATAACCCATTTTGCGATCCGCCGTGTGGCGCGGGCGAGGCCTGCACCCACGCGGGGACCTGCATCCCGTATCCGGCCAAGCGCGACACGGGCACGGTCACGATCGACGGCCTCGAGGTCGGCGTGGTCATGCAGCCGCGCGCGGACAAGCGCTACTTCGAGACCACCCTGCCGCACCCCGTGTTCAGCCCGGGCACGGCGATCCGCCTGACCAGCAGCGGCGGCGAGGTCGGCCCGCTCGAGCTCAGCGGCCGCGGGTTCGCGCCGCTCGAGCTGTCCACGACCACCTGGGTCGCCCAGGCGGGCCAGCCTCTGGTCGTCGATTGGGTGGCCGAGGACGACGGCGAGGCTCGCTTCTATCTGACGATCAACGTCGACCAGCACGGCATCTCGCCCGCCACGCTGGTGTGCGAGGGCCCCGACAGCGGCAGCTTCGAGGTGCCCGCGACCGTGATCGACGCGCTCTTGTCCGCGGGGATCTCGGGGTTTCCCACGGGTCACGCGTACCGTCGCACGGTCGACTCGGTCGAGTCCGACGACGGCTGCGTGGAGTTTCAGGTCCGCTCGCACCGCGACGCCACGCTCGAGGTCAGCGGTCACACGCCCTGCACCGCCGACCCCGACTGCCCAGACGGCCAGACCTGCGACCTCGCCAACCAGACCTGTGTGTAGCGCGGGCCTGAATCGCGGTAAAATCGCTGATCAATTCGGTCGAGACCCATGATCGATGACCGAGCCCTGGGGCACACTGTAACCGTGCGT
The DNA here is from genome assembly GCF_002994635.1 of Enhygromyxa salina. Classification (GTDB taxonomy): domain Bacteria; phylum Myxococcota_A; class Polyangia; order Nannocystales; family Nannocystaceae; genus Plesiocystis; species Plesiocystis salina_B. Next base: position 4,616 of record NZ_PVNL01000173.1, read on the forward strand.
TTGCCTAAAGGACTCCTCCTCGTTGCGTTGACCGCCACCCTCACGCTCGCCGCTGGCGATGCGCTCGCCACTGGATCGGGTGGTGGCGACACCGGTGGGGGCGACCCTGGCGACTTCACGTCGGCATGGTTCATCGCGCCGCTGCCCAACGCTGCGTACGAGGGCGCGCCCGTCACGATCGACGCGGAGATCGGGGTTCACCAGGGTACGGATGGCGATCCGCTCGCGACGGTCGAGGTGTTCGTCGGTGGGGAGTCGATCGGCTCGCAGCCCTGCGCTGACGGCTGCACCTTCCCGGACATCGAGCTCGGCAAGGGCGTACACCTGTTCGAGCTGGTCGCCGACACCGGTTTCAGCACCAGCGTGTCGGTCTACGTCGACGAGGATCCCCCGCAAGATCCCGTCGACACTGGCCAGGATGAGGACGGCGGGGCCACCAGCGAAGGCGGCGGCGAAGGGGGCAACGGCTGCAGCGTGGGCGACCAGCCGATCTCGCCGTGGGCCCTGATGACGCTGCCGCTGTTGTTGCTGATCCCAGGCGTTCGCCGCCGGGACTGAGCCCGGGGACCACCACGCGGAACCGGCCCGCCACGCGGGTACGAAACGCCGCGCGGCTACGGGATGAAGATCACCTCGGCCTTCATGCCGCCCATGTACCCGTACCCGGCCGAGTTCTGCTCGGCGCTGATGAAGTCCGAGTAGCCGTACTGCACGATGCCGAACGAGCCGGTGCTCTGAATCTCGTGGGGGCCCTCGGCGATCAGCACGGTGGCGATCTCCCAGTCCCCGACCGGTGACCAGCCCGTGACGGTGGCGCCGTCGAGCATCACGTCGGCGGTGCCGCTCTCGCGGATCACCTGCACGTAGTGCTGCGTGTAGTTCTTGCCGGTCGAGAACACGTAGCGATCCAGGAACTGCGCGGTCGGGACCATCTGGATCATGGCCGGCGAGCCGGTGTCGTTGGCGTTGTCGTGGTGGCCGGTCACGTACTGCACGGGCATGAACGCGCCGTTGCCCTCGAACAGGAGATCCGTGCCGGTCGGGACCACGATCTCTTGCCAGTCGCCGCGCGCGTCCAGGTGGATCGGCGTGCCGGGCTGGGGCGGGGTCACGTTGATCGTGATGTCGTCATCACCCGCGAACACCCGCCAGTAGTGTTGCTCGGCGCCGCGCACTGGCGAGGCCGGGCCCACGTACTGCTGGCCCCAATAGTCCAGCGGCAGGTTCTGCTCCATCGCAAAGTCCGAGCCGTAGTTGCAGCTGGTGTCGGCCACGTCGTTGCAGCCGGGGACCACGCCACCACACCAGGGCAGCCGCAGGACGCGGACCGCCGAGACCAGCCAGATCGGCTTGTCCGCCGAGACCACGGTGCCCGAGAGATCCTGCTCGCACTTGAGCCGGTCGTACTTGATCGAGGTGTCGATCCGGATGTTGTCGTAGCGGTTGAGTTTCTGTGTGCCGCTGTCGTTGGCCTCGACGAAGTCGAGCGGCCACCCGTTGCCCGCCGTCTCGACGCTGGGGCGCCAGGTCACCGTGGTCTCGTCGTGCAGCGCGATGACGGTGAAGTAGTTGGGGGTCTGCCACGCGCCGTGGCTGTAGACCACGTAGTCGCTCTGCATCACGTTCTCGGGCAGCAGCAGGGTCGAGCCGTTGGAGTTTTGCCCCTCGTAGGGGGCGTGCAGGTACGCGACCACGGGCAGATCGCTGACCGCGTGATAGACCACGCCCGAGCGGAACAGCGACGTGTCCTGCTCACCCTGGTAGATCGTGATCTCGGGATCGAGCAAGAAGGTGTGCTGCTCGCCGGGCGGGATCACGACCGGACCCTGAACGACCTCTTCTTTGTTGCTGCCGTAGGACACGAAGCGCAGCTCCACTGTCGCGTCCCGGTCGATCTGCGGGTTGCCGACCACGATCGCGTCGGACGGCTTCTCGGTCACGTTGAAGGGCAGCGTGGCCTGATACATGCTCGTGGTGAAGAACGAGCAGCCCTCCGACGACGAGGAGCCCTCGAGCTTCTCGCAGGGCCCCGCGCACACGGTGATGGTCTCGCCCTCCACGTTGGTGATCGTGGGATCGCACTGCTCGTAGCCCTCGCACGGGACCTGCTCCCACGAGAGCCCGGTCGGCTCGCAGATCTCGAGGGTGTCGAGGTCGGCGCAGCGGGTCTCGCCGGGCATGCAGATGATCTGCGGGCTCTCGTCGCCCTCATCACCGTCGCCGTCGCCGCTGGTGTCGCCGTCGCCGTCGCCGTCTCCGCTGCCGTTGTCGGCGCTCGGCGGGTCTTGGCAGCCCCATGTGCTCGCGGCCAGGAGTAACAGCGGCGCGATTAGGCGCAGGGTTCGGGGCTCGAGCAAGGTAAGACGCATCACCCACGATCGATAGCACGAGGGCGTGGGTGTCCGCACCGACTTGTTGCCGCCCCGCTTGCGCCAGGACCGGCCGGCCGGGCACGCTCGGCGCCCGTAGTGCACGCCTAGCCCCTCGAGCCCCGTGTCGCAGTCCCCCCTCACCGTCCGCGCCCTCGCGCGCCAGCTGCTCGCCCGCCTGCGCGAGCACCCGCGCGGATCGGCGCTGGCGCTGGCCTTGACGTGCACCTTCGCGTTCTTCGTCGGGCCGCCCGCCTGGAACCAAAATTCGCGCTTGGCCCTGACCCGGGCGCTCGTCGAGCACGGCAGCGTGAAGATCGACGACTGGCATGTCACGACCGGCGACAAGAGCTTCCGCGACGGACACTTCTACAGCGACAAGGCGCCGGGCACGTCGCTGCTCGCGACGGTGCCCTACGCCGGCTTCTACCTGGCGCGGCGGGCGACCGGCGGCGAGCTGCCGAGCGTGCGCGTCGAACCGCTGGATCCGGCGATCGAGCTCGCCGGTCTCACGCCGACACCAGAGCAGCGCGAGCCCGGCGACGTGCTGGTCTACAACCCTGCGAGCCTGGTCGCGCTGTGGCTGTGCCGGATGTTCGCGGTCAGCCTGCCCACGCTGTTGGCGGGCGCGCTGTTTTACCTGCTGATGTTGCGCGAGCTCGGTGAGGATCGACGCGCCGCGACCTGGGCCACGCTGGCGTGGTTGCTGGCCACGCCTGCGCTCGGCTACGCCTGCGGCTTTTACGGGCACCAGCTCGTCGCCGACCTGCTCGTCGCCAGCTTCGCGCTGGTCGTGCTCAGCGACACCCACGAGCGGGTCGCGGCGTGGCTGCCGATCCTCGTCGGCGCCCTGCTCGGATGGGCGGTGCTGTGCGAGTACACGGCCGCGATCCCGGTCGCGCTGATCGTCGTGTGGGCCAGCTGGCGGCGTGGCGCTCGGTTTGGCGCGTGGGTCTGTGCTGGCGGGCTGCCGTGGGCGCTGGCCCTGGCCGGCTACCACGCGTGGGCGTTTGGGGGCCCGCTGAAGACCGGCTACGACTTCGTGTACCTCGACGAGTTCGCCGCCGGGATGGCCGTGAACTATGGGATCGGGCGGCCCAGTCTGGCCGTGCTCGGGCAGCTGTTGTTCGGCAGCTACCGGGGCCTGTTCTACCTCTCGCCCGTGCTGTTGCTCGCGGCCTGGGGGCTGGGGCTGCGGATCCTCGCGGGGCCCAGCGCGCTGGTCGATCCAGGCTCGGCCACCCCAGCTCCCCACGCCCCGCTGCGGCGCGGCGACCTGCTGCTCGGGCTCGCGATCATCGCGTGGTACCTGCTGCTCAACAGCGGCTATTACATGTGGGACGGCGGCGCGTCGCTGGGCCCCCGCCACGCGGTCCCGATGTTGGCCTTTTTGGCAGTTGGGTTCGGTCCCGCGCTTCGGCGGGTCCCGTGGGCGACCGCGGTCCTCGGCGCCGTGGCCTGTCTACAGATCGTGCTGATCACCGCCGCCGGCCCCGAGGCGCCAAGTCACGGCAACCCGATCTGGGCGTACGCGGTTCCAAAGCTGTTTGCGGCCAGTTCTCCGGGCACAGCCACGACCTTGGGCCGGCTGCTGGGGCTCCCGGGCCCGCTGAGCCTGCTGCCTCTGGTTGCGCTGTGGTGGCTGCTGTGGCCGAATCGAGCGGAGGGTGACGACTGAGCAGCTGCGCTGATCTGATCGGATCAATGCCGACGTGGCACACCCGGAGTACCCCCGAAAGCAAATCCAATGACGAAAAATAGTTTGACTTCCCTCGCTGCCCTGATTGTCGCCCCCGCCCTCGGCCTCGCGCTGCCCATGCTGCTCCCCGGCAGCGCCCAAGCCTGCGGCGGGACCTTCTGTGACGCCGGGCCAACGTCGATGCCCGTCGACCAGACCGGCGAGAACATCCTGTTCAAGATCGGGGCCGACTTCGTCGAGGCCCACATCCAGATCCAGATCGATCCCAGCACCCCAGCCGACGCGTTCGCGTGGGTGATCCCGGTGCTCTCGGTCCCCGAGTTCTCGGTCGGCTCGCAGATCCTGTTTGACAACATGCTCAACGGCTCGGTGCCGAGCTACGGGCGCACCTTCACCAGTGACATGTGCGCGCCGCCGCCCGACAACAACAACGCCGACGAGGGGGCCCTGAGCACCGGCGGCGACGACTTCGGCGGCGAGACGGGCGGCGACGCCGGCGACGGCGACCCCGGCGGCCCGGACGTCGTGTTCAAGGGCAGCGTCGGCGCGTTCGAGATCGCCGTGCTCGAGGGCGGCACGGTCGAGGGCGTCATGCAGTGGCTGGGTGACAACGGCTACCAGCAAGATCCCAACGCCGAGCCGATCCTCGCCAGCTACCTCGAGGACGACTTCAAGTTCGTCGCGCTCAAGCTCGGCGTCGAGGCCGGGGTCGAGGACGTGCACCCGATCGTCATTCGCTACAGCGGGACCGAGCCCTGCGTGCCGATCCGGCTCACGGCGATCGCCGCGGCCGACGACATGGACATCCGTACCTTCTTCCTGGGCGACGCCCGGGTGGTCCCGGTCAACTACCGCCACGTGCTCATCAACTCGCTGAAGATCGACTGGTTCAGCGACGGCGGAAACTACAAAGAGGTCATCGCCATGGCCGTCGACGCGCAGGAGGCCGACGGCAACGCGTTCGTGACCGAGTACGCGGGCGACAGCAGCGTGATCTCGCTCAATGGCGTCTACAACCAGAATTGGGATCCGGCCCCCTACGCCGCGCTCGTCGACAGCCCGATCGGCGCGTTCGAGCAGCTGTCCGCCGACTCGCTGCTGTACTGCGAGCCCGACTTCGAGAGCAACTGCGTGGGTCTGCACCCGCTGATCATGCCGATCCTGGCCGAGTACATCCCGGTCCCGAACGGCGTCAGCGAGGCGGAGTTCTACGCCGACATGGAGTTCTACGTCGATCAGATCGATCTGACGGTGTGGGACGCCGCCGCGTTCTCGGCCACGCTCGACGAGCGGATCTTCAAGCCCGGCGCCCACGCGGTCGACCTCGTCCAGCAAAACCCCTACCTGACCCGCATGTACACCACGATCTCGCCGAGCGAGATGAACGTGGATCCGATCTTCCGGTCCAACGCCACGCTGCCCGAGGTCGACAATGTCCGGCAGGCGACCCAGCGCACGCTGTGCGACGGTGGCCGGTTGGTCACGCTGCCCGACGGCCGCGAGGTCTACTTCCCCGTTGACGAGCCGTTCGTCTGGCCGAGCTTCCAGGACGAGATGCCGTGGGACGAGGACATCGACCAGGACGGCATGGCCGCCGACGCGCCGCTGATCAACCTCGTGGACAACACCGAGAAGATCAACGAGCTGCTCAGCGCCTACAACAAGGAGCGTGGCTACGGGGACATCCCGACTGGCTGCGGCTGCAGCTTGGCGCCCGCTGGCCCCGCTGGCGGGGTCGCGTTTGGGCTGGCGACGCTCGGGTTGTTTGGCCTCGTCCGTCGCCGTCGTCGGCAGTCGTAGCCGCAGCCGTAGCCGTAGCCGCGCAAACGGCGCGGCCTGAGCCGTCCTCGAGCTAGAGCCACGGCTTCAGTCGGGGACGCTCGCATCTGCGGGCCTGACCGTTCAAATCAACGTTTAGCGCGGATCGGCTGAGATACTGGCGATCGAGACGATCGGATCCAGCCGGCCGTGGCACAAGAGAGTCACTTAGCTTCCTCCCGGAGACCACCATCATGTCCAATCCCCTTCGATTTGCATCTCTCGCGGCCTGCTCGGCGCTCGCCATCGCCGCCCCCCTCCTCCTCCCCAGCCAAGCCGAAGCTTGCGGTGGCAACTTCTGCGACAGCGGCCCGACCACGATGCCCGTCGATCAGACCGGCGAGAACATCCTGTTCAAGATCGGTGACGACTATGTCGAGGCGCACATCCAGATCCAGATCGACCCCGAGACCAGCGCCGAGAAATTCGCGTGGGTGATCCCGGTCTCCGCGCTGCCCGAGTTCTCGGTCGGCTCGCAGTTCTTGTTCGACAACATGCTGGCCGGGTCGGTGCCCAGCTACGGCGTGCAGAACCAGAGTGACTTTTGCGGCGACGGTGGTGACGACTCCGGTGACGGCGCCGCCAACAGCACGGGCGGCGACGAGGGCGGCGATCCCGGCGGCGACGGCGACGGCGACGAAGGCGGTGGCCCCAACCTCGTGGCCAAGGGCAGCGTCGGCGCGTTCGACTACGCGGTGCTCGAGGGCGGCACGGTCGAGAGCGTCATGCAGTGGCTGGGGGACAACGGCTACCAGCAAGATCCCAACGCCGAGCCGATCCTCGCCACCTACCTCGAAGAAGAATTCCTGTTCGTCGCGCTCAAGCTCGGCGTCGAGACCGACCTCGCCGACATCCATCCGATCGTGATCCGCTACGACGGCGTGGAGCCCTGCGTGCCGATCCGGCTCACGGCGATCGCCGCGGCCGACGACATGGACATCCGCACCTTCTTCTTGGGTGACGCCCGCGTGGTCCCGGTCAACTACCGCCACGTGCTGATCAACTCGCTGAAGCTCGACTGGTTCAACAACGCCAGCAACTACAAAGAAGTGATCTCGATGGCCGTCGACGCGCAAGAGGCCGACGGCAACGCGTTCGTGACCGAGTACGCCGGCGACAGCAGCGTGATCTCGCTGGCCGGTGTCTACGACGCGAGCTGGGACCCGGCGCCCTACGCCGCGCTGGTCGACAGCCCGATCGGCGCGATTGACCTGCTGACCCAGCAGAACCTGCTGTTCTGCGACCTCGAGTGGGACTTCGTCTGCACCCCCTTGCACCCGCTGCTGCAGGGCGCCCTCGACCAGTTCATCCCGGTCCCGCAGGGCGTCGATCCGGTCGAGTTCTACGACTGCCTCGAGTGCTTCGTCGACGACATCGATCTGACCGCGTGGGACTCGGTCGAGTTCGCGGCCATGCTCGACGAGCGCATCTTCAAGCCGGGCCTACGCGCGCAGAACTTGGTGCTGGACAACCCCTACTTGACCCGCATGTACACCACGATCTCGCCGAGCGAGATGAACGCGGACCCGATGTTCCGGTCCAACTCCACGCTGCCCGACGTCGCGCCACAGCGGCTCGGTACCCAGACCCTGCACTGCGACGGCAGCACCACCTTCGAGCTGCCCGACGGCCGCCAGGTGTACTTCCCCGCGGGTGACCCGCTGGTGTGGCCCGAGTTCCAGGACGAGATGCCCTGGGACGAGGACATCGACCAGGACGGCATGGCCAACAACGCGCCGCTCATCAACCTGGTCGACAACACCGAGCGCATCAACGAGCTGCTCGACGCGTACAACCAGGGCAAGGGCATGGACGGCAACGGCAACGACGGCGACGGGGACGGCGACGCTGGGCTCGACGACGGCGGGCTCGCCAGCGGCTGTGGCTGCTCGGCTGGCGAAGACGAGCCGGTCGGCGGGGCGCTGCTTGGGTTCGCCGCGCTCGGCCTGATGGGCCTGGTCCGCAGGCGCCGCGGGTAACTTCTTAGTTGGACTGACGACCCTCGGGCGGGCGTCGACCTTGGTCGGCGCCCGCCTCGAGTGTTTAATGCGGCTACTGATCAACGCTCTAGTTCAGCGAGGAGACCGGGAACGAGCCCGACTCGCCGAGCACGTCGATCAGTGACTGCGCCCGCTCACTGAGCAGCTCGACCCGGATGTCGGCGTCTTCAGCCGACAGGCAGCGCTGCTGTAGACGCAGGTGCGGCATGGCCCCGCCGAGCGAGCGGCGACGCCGGGCGGCGCGCATGATCTCGACGCTGGGGACCAGGGAGGCGATCGCGTAGATGGTGACTCGCGGATCCTCGATCTCGAGCACGGTGAGGATCATCTGGCGGTCATCTTCGTCGAAGGTCTCGGCCATTCGCTCGACCTGCGCCTTGAGCACTTCGAGCGCGTGGGTGTCGCCAGGCTGCTGCTCGGGCAGCGCTTCGACGGCGACTCGGCGAAACCCGCCCTCTGCGGTGGCGAGCTCTTCTTGGACACGGACCCGACCCAGGCCCTCGAGCCGGACGAAGCGCCGACCGTCGGGCAGGCGCTGGTGCGCGATCAGCCGACCGATGCCGAGCACCGCCTCGATCGCAGGGCGCTCATCGCCCGGATCGTGGACCGGGAGCGCGAGATCCGACGGGTCTAGCAAGGTGGGGTCGGGCCGCAGCAGGGGCACGCCCAGGTGCATGCCGCCATCCAAGACATGGTCGATGAGATCGAGGTAGCGCGGCTCGAACACATTGAGCGGCAAGACCATGTTGGGCAGGAACACTACATTTGGGAGCGGAAAGATCGGCAACGCGGCGAGGATGTCCGGCGCCGGTAGTCGATCCAAGTCCAGCATTGCGAGGTGAGCCTAGACCTATCAGCAGGGGTTGGCGAGCAGAATCCGCTCACACGGTCGCTCGCCAAGCCCGCGCTTGCACGCTCAGTGCCGCGCGGCGCACACAGCTCACCCCCGCGAGATCAGCTGCGCCTGCAGGTCCGGACGGGTCTTGAGCTCGCCCCGGTACGAGGCGGTGACGACCCGGGCCCCGTGCTTGTCGTCGGGCACATTGAGACAGTTGTGCTGGCCCGTGATCACGCACGCGGCCCCGCGGGCGGACAGGTGCTGCATCAGCGCGTCGGCGATGTCGTTGCAGACCCGCTCTTGCAAGGTCAGCCGTCGCGTGAAGCAGTGCACCAGATCGCTGAGCCGTCCAAACCCGACGAGCTTGTCAGCTGGCAGGTAGCCGACCGTCGCCTGACCGACCCAGGGCATCAGGTGGTGGGGGCACATGCCGTGACAAGGGATGTCGCGCACGACCACCAGCTCGGTGTCGCCCTCTCCGAGCACGAGATCCCCGAGGATCGCGGCCGGATCTGCGTCGTAGCCGGACAGCACCAGCGTGTCCCACAGCCTCGCGACGCGCTTGGGCGTGCCAATTAGATCGCTGTGCTCGAGATCGAGATCGCACGCCCGCAACAACGCTTGAACCGCAGCTGCGAGCGCCTGCTCGCGGGGGGACACACTGCTCGAGTCGGTCACGGGGGCCAGTCTACGGGACGATCTGGAACCAGGCCCGACCCGGATCCCGATCTGGCCCGACGTGCGGCCTCACACGAACCTGCCAAGTTTTCGGAGGTACGGCCGCGTGTGGGCCCGTCCGCCCAGGCCACCGAGGTTGACGGGTTCTTGACGCGCGCCTATACCTCCGCTCCCTCATGTCCGAGTCTGAAGCGACGCCCCCCACCCCGACGATCGACACCTCCGAGCAGCACCTCCCGGTGCTCGGACGGCCCCTCGAGGTTCGCGTCGACGAGCGCGGCGTGGAGCGTGCGATCCGCAAGCTCCGTCGGCTCATGGCCAGCGAAGGTGTGCTCCGCGAGATCAAGCGGCGGCGCCATCACGAGAAGCCCAGCGTCAAGGGCAAGCGCAAGCTCCGTGAGGCCGAGCGTCGTCGTAAGCGCCGCCAGCGTAAGGGTCCGCCCCGCAGCGAGCGCATGTAAGTTCGCGCTCGGCCACGAGCCACGAGCTTGGCCGAACCACAAGCCAGCCTGTTAGTCTCGGTCGATGGACGCCCACCGGCTCGTGATCCAGCGGCTCTCCGAGGGCACGGTGCCGCCTGCGAGCGACGAGGTGTGGAGTGTCGATCCACCCGCGCTCGGCAGCGTGCGGCTGGTGTTTGGGGTTGGTTCGGAGCCCGAGCTCGAGCCGACCGCTGACGACTTCCACCCGGTCTACACAATCTCGATGCCCGTGTTCAGCCTCGGCGGGCTCGATCCAGACGGTGTCTACGAGTTCGACGCGGGCGCGCAGCTCGAGCTGCTGCGGTCACGCGCGACCCGGCGACGCTGGGGGCTGCGACTCGAGCTCGAGCTCGTGCAGGCCAGCGAGGCGCTCGCCGCCGCCGAGCTGTGGGTCGAGACGCCATGGACGACCGGGGATCCACGCCCGCTGATGCTGGGCCCCGAGCGCGGCACCCCACGCAGCGGCGGCGGCCGATCGCTGGTGCTCGCGAGCACGCCGGTCACCAGCGTCGACGCGGCGCGATCACTCGGCGGCACGTTCACGTTCATGCTGCGCGACGCGGATCCGCATGGCGGCGGCGCGGCCACGGTCGAGAGCTCGCGCTTGCAAGTTCAGCTGGATCTTCGCTGCTACGAGTTCGAGGCCGAGACCCACGATCGCGAGTGACGAACGGCGTGGCCGCCAAGCGAAAATCCAGGCGGCGGCCCAGCAAGCGCGAGCGTCGAAACCGTCAGCGCCTCGGCTTCGTGTTGCTCACGCTGATCGCCGCGTTGGTGTGGGCCTGGCTCGGTCAGGATCTGCGCGAGCTCAGCGGGATCTCGGGCACCGGTCCACCGCGCCGCGGCGACGCCGTTCGGGTGGTCAGCTGGAACCTCGCCAACTTCAGCGGCTCGAGCAGCGGACACGATCTCGAGCGCATGCGCGAGGTCATCGAGGAGCTCGACCCGGACGTGATCGCGGTCCAGGAGATCAAAGATCCCGAGGCCCTCGCCGCGCTGCTGCCCGACTGGGAGCTGCGGCTGTCGAGCAAGGGCGGCCGCGGACGCCAGCTGCTCGGCCTGGCCTGGCGGCCGGATCGCGTCGAGCTGCTCGACAGCGCCGAGCACCCCGAGCTGAGCATCAGCGGGCGGGTGCGTCCGGCCCTGTCGGCGTACCTGCGCGCCCGCGATGGTGGCCCCGATTTTTGGATCGTCGTGGTCCACCTCAAGGCCATGCCCGACAGCCTCCCGGTGCGGCGCGAGCAGTGGCCCGTGCTCGCCGAGATCGCACAGGGCTGCCTGACCCGCTCACCCGGCGCCGGTGATCGCGATCTGATCCTGATGGGCGACTTCAACAGCACCGGGTCACCCGGCCAGGGCTCGCGGGGCCCCGCGCTCGAGCAGGGCGAGCTCGCCGAGCTGCTCGGGCCGCTCAGCGTGCGGCGGCTCAGCAGCGCCACCGGGTGCTCCGCCTACTACGACGGGCAGCGGCGCGACGCCTGGAAGGAGCCGTCCGAGATCGACCTCGTGTGGGTCCGCGGGCTCGAGGAGTCACTCGACGCGAACACCGAGGTCCACAGCGGGACCCACTGCGCGGCGTCTCGCTGCGCGGACTTTCGCTCGACCGACGCCTATCCCGTGCGCGACTACGAGTCGGTCAGCGATCACTGCCCGGTCGTGCTCGACCTGCGCCGAGCTGATGACGACTGAGCGGTCCAGACGCGGAGCAAATTGACGCGTCCTCGCAATTTGCTCTGGGCCCGATCGTCGCGGCGGTCAGTCGAGGCGGCCCAAACCTGGACCCACGCCTGGTGACAGCGCGCTTCGTGTTGCGCCACCGGGTACCGCGTGGGAGTCTCGCGCGTCCCGGAGCGCAACTGATGAAACCGACTACGAAACGCATCCTCACCCTCTCGAGCTGTGGACTCTTCGCGGGCGTCAGCATGTCCGCCCTGCAAGGTTGTGATCCCGACGCAGGCGGCATCCCCGGCTGTGACATCTCGTGTCCGGCAGAGGGCATCGTCGAGGGCAACGCCAGCATCACGGGCATCGCCCAGGTCGACGCGTTCTTTGGTGCGGCCGTCGACGTCAGCGCTGCGGCCAAGGGCCTCAGCGGCACGCTTCGCGGTGAGCTCGACGCGATCGCGCTGTCGCTGGAGCTGCAGCCGGGCGCCGCCGGGGCCGACATCGCGGCTGCGATTCAGGCCAAGCTCGACTACGCCGTTTCCGGCGGTCTGAAGATCTCGTTCTCGCCGCCCAAGTGCGAGGCCTCCGTCGACGTCGCGATCTCGGCCGCCGCCGAGTGTGACGCCAACGTCGACCCCGGCAGCGCCAGCGTCTCGTGCGAGGGTGCCTGCGAGATCGAAGGCGGCGTCACGGCCTCATGCGACGCCAACGCCGAGCTCTCGTGCACGGGCACCGCCCCCGCGTTCGACTGCCAAGGCTCCTGCGAGGGCTCCTGCGAGCTCGAGGTCGAGGCATCGTGTGAAGGCACCTGTCGCGGTACCTGCAACGGCACCTGCTCGGTGACCAACGCCCAGGGCGACTGCGCGGGCGAGTGCATGGGCATGTGTCAGGGCACCTGCGAGCTCTCGGCGGGTGGCCAGTGCGGCGGCATGTGTACCGGCTCGTGCACCTACAAGCCCATGTCCGGCACCTGCGAAGCCGACGCCTCGGCCAAGTGCGAAGCCATGGCCGGCGCCAGCATCGAGTGCGACGCCCGCTGCGAGGGCGAGGTCACCCCGCCATCGGTCAGCGCCGAGTGTGAGGCCACCGTCGACGCCAAGGCCAACGCCAGCGTCGAGTGCAAGCCGCCCACGCTCGAGGTCACCTGGCAGTGGTCGGACGAGCTCGCGGCCGACGTGATGGCCCAGGCCGAGTTCAAGGCGTGGGTCCAGGGCTTCAAGACCCACACCGCCGTGATGCTCGCGGGCAAGACCAAGGCCGACATCTTGATCGAGTCACTCGGTGTGCTGGCCGACGCTGGCGCAGCTGCGCTGGGTGCCGCGACCGACATCGTCGGCTCCGCGGACATCGTCGGCACCTTCAAGCTGACCTCGTGCGGCGTGCCCCAGATCGAGCCCGCCGTCGGCATCATGACCAGCGCCGCCGCCGATCTCTCCGTGCAAGCGGACGCCTCCTTCGAGGTCTTCGCCGCCGTCGGGATTAATCCCTAGCCGCACGATGACACCGTTTGCGAGCGGGCCACAGACTGTGGCCCGCTCGTGCGATGTGGGGGTGGCCCTTTCTCTAGTCAGCGGCGGGTCCAGTGGCCGATCGACCAGTGATCGAGGCGCTTTGACCCATCCAGATCACATTCAGATCACTCACGCGCGGGACCACACACGCAACTCGCTGGAGCCATCTCAATTCTTCGCGCCTCGGGGCGTCATCCCCCATTGTCGAACGCCCACAGACAATGCGACTCTCCGGGGCAGCTCAGCGATCCCCCCGAGCTGAATTTTCCCCGATCGATCGAGAAGATCGGTCCCTACCGGAGCCTTTCCGACCATGGTCGACATCCAACAAAAGCCCTTCCTCCCCTTCCTCGCTTGTGGCCTGATCTCGGGCATTGCCATCGCATCCCCTGGATGTGACGCCGTCGGTGACCTCGCCGAGCAGTGCGGCCTCGTGTGCCCCGACACCGGCATCCTCGAAGGCAACGCGAGCATCTCTGGCACCGTCAGCATCGACGCCTTCTTCGGCGCCGTGGTCGATGTCCGCACCGCCGCCCTCGACGTCAGCGGAACCATCCGCGCCCAGCTCGAGGGCATCGCCGCCTCGCTCGGCATCGAAGGCTACGCCGAGCTCAGCCTCAGCGATCTCACCGCCGAAGTCACCGCCGAGCTCAACGCGAAGTTCAGCGCGACCCTCGAGGGTGGCATCAAGATCAGCTTCGAGCCGCCCAAGTGCGAAGCCAACGTCGAGCTCGCCGTCTCGGCCGCTGCCGAGTGCGACATCGAGGCCGACCCCGGCTCGATCGAAGCCAAGTGCATGGGCTCGTGCGAAGTCTCGGCCGAAGTGGCCGCCGAGTGTGAAGCCAGCGGCACCCTCGAGTGCACCGGCCAGGCGCCCAGCTTCGAGTGCAGCGGCTCGTGCTCGGGCGACTGCCAGCTCGAGGTCGCCGCCGCCTGTGAGGGCTCCTGCTCGGGTGCCTGCTCGGGCGCCTGCTCGGCCTGCACCGGTGGCAGCTGCAACGACGACGGCAACGGCGGCGTGACCAACTGCAACGGCACCTGCGAGGCGATGTGCCAGGGCACCTGCGAGCTCTCGGCCGGCGGCACCTGCTCGGGCCGCTGCGAGGGCGAGTGCACCTACATGCCGGCCATGGGCGGCTGTGAGGCCAACGCCACCGCCAAGTGCGACGTCTCGGCCATGGCCGACGTCGAGTGCCAGGGCAAGTGCGAAGGCAGCGTCGAGCCGCCCTCGGTCAGCGCCGAGTGCCAAGCCAGCGTGGAAGCCAAGGCCGAAGCCAGCGTCGAGTGCACCCCGCCGAGCCTCGCGGTCGAGTTCCAGTTCGCCGCCGGCCTCGACGCCGACGCGCAGGCCGAGTTCCGCATCTGGCTCGAGGGCTTCAAGGGCCGCTTCTCCGCCATGCTCGCCGCCTCGGCCAAGCTCGAGCGCGTGGGCATCGCTGCCCAGGGCCTGATCTCCGCCTCGGGCGGCGCGGTCGCGGACGTCGCGGGCAGCCTCTCGGTCAGCGGCGACCTCAAGGTCGCTATCGGGGCCGGCTGCGCCATCGCCGAGCTGAAAAACGTCACCACCGCCCTCGGCGAGGCCACCGGTGCCATCTCCGGCAGCGTCTCCGCCGTCGCCAGCGTCAGCGGCTCCGTCGGCGGCTGATCCCAGCGATCACCA
>NZ_PVNL01000174.1 GCF_002994635.1 Enhygromyxa salina
CCAACCCCCCCGTCTCCGCCGCCCCACTCTTCATCATCCCCGTAAGCTCCAAATCCGGCAAATCATAAACATGCAACAGCGTAGCCACCAACTCCTCCCGCTGATACACCCCATACCGCTGAGCCTCCCGCAGACAAAACAGCGCCCCAACCAACGTCGCCGCGCTAGGAAACCACCCATGAATCGTATGATCCTTCAACGCCAACAACACCCCCCAGGTACAAAACGCGACAAACAACCCATCCAGCGTCGCCGCACTAACCCAATACCGACGCAGCAACGAGAACGAGGGAGCAAACCGCTCGCGCTGGCGAACTTCCGCCCACATCCGCACGTAGAGCGCAGACTCCCGACCGTCGCTGCCCCCATCGATCAAATACCGCTTCAACCACGGAATCCGATCAAACTCCGGGTTAACCCTAAACCCATGCCCACTCAGCCGCCGCACGAGCACGCCATGCTTCTCGAGGTCGTCGAACAGCGAGTGCTTGCGCGGGGGCGCGCCGACGATCCAGTCGAGGGTGGCGAACACCCACTTGCGGACGAAGCGACCGACCGCGAAGGTGCTCATGCCCGACACATACGCAGCGAGGATCAGCGCGACGACGGTGATGCCGGGCATCTGCTCGGTCACCAACCATCCGCCTGACTCGGTGGGCTCGAACCCGAGCAGCTTGGCGAGGTCGGGCGTCAGGCCGGCCCAGGCGATCGCGGCGACAAAGGTCGCGCCAGACACGAAGAACGAGAGATCAAAGATGTCAAAAAAGTCGATGAACTTGTCGAATAGAGGTTTGACCGCTTTTGCGACTTCCGACATCGTCGCACTGAAGGTAGCACTCCGGGACGGGCAACACCCCGGTCGCGGGACCCAGCGGTGGGTCGGGCGCGGGCAGATCAGCCGCGCGGGTGGGGCTCAGGCACACTCGGCTTGGCTGTCGACTTGGTCGTTGGAACAGTCGACCTCGCCGGGCTCGAAGGCGGGCAAGCCAATCCCGATCAGCAGCCCGCGCATGGTCGGGGTCCACTGCTCGCCCCCCTCGGACCAGGAGATCAGGCCCCGACGCTCGAGCTCGTCGAGCTGTTGGGCCAGCGCGTCTGGCTCTCGCTCGCTGATCACCGCCAGAAAAACGTCGTTCGAAGGCATATCCGAGCCTCGGAGCTCCACGATGAGACGCAACAAAGAGGTGGTGCTGGGATGAGTGAACGGTTGCATTTCTGGAGGTTCGTACAGTACTGGGCAGGTGTCCAAAAATCTGCGGATTTGTTCACTTGGACCTAAGACCAATCGCGGGGCCAGTCCTCGAGAAGGGTGCGTGATATGCGGGATTTTAATCAGGCCAGCTAGTCAGGCCAGATTGATGCGAGCGGTCGGCGGAATCGCAGCCCCCCGAACATCCGCCACAGCACGAACACGATCAGCGTGTAGGTAACCAGCGCACCGAGCATCACCCACCCCCGCCCAGGCCAGTCGCTGGCATAGCCGGCGACCGTCATCGGGATCAGGCCCATGAGCAGCGGCACCACGCCAAGGACCGCGCCAGCCGAGCCGAACACCGCGCTGACCGCCGCGGGGCTGCGCAGGTCGGGATCGACGACCCGCAGCAGCGCGAGCCCGGTGGGCAGGGTGCCGGTGGACATGCCGTAGTAGAGGACGGCGTGCTCGAATGGGGCTTCGGTCCAGGCGCGCTTGGCCACCCACACCGCAAAGATCAGGGTCCAGGTTCCGCCGAGCACGGTGACCAGGACGATCGGCAACCAGTGCGAGGACAGCACGGCGATCTGCACGGCCGCCAGCGCGGCGCAGGTGATCACGTCGATCGTCAGTCCGCTGACGCGGCCCATCAAGTGATCGTTGACCGGGGTGCCGCCGGGCAGGCGGGCGAGCAGCGGGCGCATGCCCATGGCGATCGCGGCCCCAAAGATGAAGTGGAAGCCCCACATGGTGGCGGCGATGTCGGGCATGCCCGCAAACACGCGCGCCAAGCCCGAGCAGACGGCCCACGTCAGCAGGTAACACAGGCCGACCACGGCGACCTGGGCGGTCAGGGCGTCGACGCTGCCGGGCTCCGAGGGGCGCACGCTGACGGTGGTGGGCTCGCGCTTGCCACCCGTCTCGAGCTCGCGCGCGCCCCAGCCCTTGCGCCGGCCCCAGATGACCAACGGGACCCCCGCGATCACGGACCAGGCGTAGCCGAGCACGGCGATGATCAACCCGATCTGTGCGCCATTCACGAGCCCTGTTTGCTCCCACGCGGATCCGATCGACAGCGCCTGCCCCGGACCCTCTTCGAACCCCATCGGCAGCAGCAGCCCGAATCCAGGGTGCAGCGCGGTGTCGAGCAGCAACACCACGCCCAGGCCCAGCACCGCCTGGGTGGCCATCATCGCCACGATCGCGAAGGCCATGGATCGGGCGCCGGCCGAGCGCCCGCCCTCGGACGGGGCCTTGAGTCCGACCGAGATGAACACGATCGCGAGGCCGTGATAGACGACGGACTCGAGCAGATCGACGTCGAGCGCGAACAGTCCGAGGGCCTGCTCGCCCAGCAGCAGACCGAGCGCGCCCGCGAGGATCGCCAGCGGCAGGCCGATCCGCCGAAGCGCCGGAACGACGCGCGCGAGCAGCTCGCACCCGAGCAGCAGCGCGACGATCATCAGCGCCGTCAACATCGCGCCGCTTGCCCAAAACTTCATGCGGATCCCCTGGCCGCTGGAGCATACGCCAGGTGCCGCTAGAGCGCGCGGTGGTCAGCAGCGTGGGTCTGTGGTTCGATGCGGCGTGCGCCTGCGTGATCTGACCGTGGTGTGTGTTGCCCTGATCGGGGCGGTCTCGGCTTGTGGTGACAGCGGCGCGACCGATGGCGCGTCGCTGGGTGGCACCGCAGACACGAGCAGCTCGGGTGATGGTGATGGCGACTCGGGGGATGGGGACGGGGACGGGGATGGGGACACGGGCGACGGAGACGGGGACCCAGGTGACGGAG
>NZ_PVNL01000175.1 GCF_002994635.1 Enhygromyxa salina
TGCGGATCGGCTTCGAGCAGCGCGATGGGCATCTGATCCACCGGTTCCAGCCGCGGGTCGAGAGCGGGTTTGCGAGGATCGAGCGCTGGCGTTCCAAGGCCACGCGCGAGGTGTTCTGGAAGACGATTGCGCCGGATAATGTGACTAGTTATTACGGCAAGACCGCGGCGGCGCGGGTGGCCGATCCGGCGTTTCCCAATCATGTATTCTCGTGGTTGCTCGAAGAGTCGCATGACGATCGTGGGAACATCGTCGTCTATGAATACAAGCAAGAGGATCTCGCGGGTGTGGACGTCAACGCGACCGAGGAGCGGCCGCGCTTGGCGGACACGCCGGGGCAGGCGCAGCGCTATCTCAAGCGAATCAAGTATGGCAACGCGACGCCGTTTGTCGCTGCGGGGTGGTTGTTCGAGGTCGTGCTCGACTATGGCGAGCACGGGACCTGGCATGGTGAGCAGCTCGAGGTCACGCCTGACGAGGACCGGCCCTGGGCGGCGCGGCCCGACACCTTCTCGAGCTATCGGGCCGGGTTCGAGATCCGCACGCGGCGGCTGTGTCGGCGCGTGTTGATGTTTCATCGCTTCGCCGAGCTCGGCGACGCGCCGTACCTGGTCG
>NZ_PVNL01000176.1 GCF_002994635.1 Enhygromyxa salina
CGGGCTCGGTTCTTCGCCCGACGGGCGGCGCTTGCTTGTTTCTGCGCGGGGGTGGCCACGCAGATGTTCTCGGCCCGCAGACGGGGGTGTTGCAGAATTTTGACAAGTTTGTCGGGCGGGGCCGTCGCGCTCTCCGGGCGCTCGCCCGCGTCGGGCTTGTGTCCGTCAGGAGTGTTCCAACGCTCAAACTGGAGATTCCCGGTGCGGGTGGGCCCGGTGCGAATCCGGTTCGCCCTGTACGCAAGTCTGGTACGCCCATCGGAGTGATCCAACGATCAAATCGAAGACTCCGAGTCCGGTGCGCCCTGCGGTGCGGTGCGCCCTGCGGTGAGCCCCGCCCTGTGTGAGCGCCGTGTGAGTCCCATCGGAGTGATCCAACGATCAAATCGAAGACTCCGAGTCCGGTGCGCCCTGTGTGAGTCTGTGTGAGCGCCGTGTGAGTCCCATCGGAGTGATCCAACGATCAAATCGAAGACTCCGAGTCCGGTGCGCCCTGTGTGCGAAAATCCCCCCCCGATGAGCCGAGAACGCATCGTCATCCTCGGGGGCGGCATGGCGGCACTAACAGCCGCGTTCGAGCTAACCGAAGCACCCAACTGGCAACAACACCACAAGCTCACAATCTACCAATCAGGCCATCGCCTAGGCGGCAAGGGTGCAAGCAGCCGAGCGGGCGACCGATTCGATCGCATCGAAGAACACGGTCTCCACCTCTTCTACGGCTTCTACGACAACGCGTTCAGCGTCATGCGCCGCTGCTACGAACAGCTCGATCGCCCCCCCAACGCCCCGCTCGCAACGCTCGAGCAAGCGCTCCAACCCCACTCGCTGATCGTCTTCGAGGAGCAGCGAGACAAGTGGCAGCACCAGCCCCTGCTGTTCCCCCGCAACTCAGCCCCACCAGGTCTGTGCACTCCAGTACCAACACCCCGGGCGCTGATCCCGATCATGCTGCGATTCCTGATCGAGCTGTTCGACGAGCAGCGCGAGCTCTACCTCGATCGTGGCCGCACAACCGGAGCCATCAACGCAGCGGTGTTAGCCGCCGCTCGAGCCGCGGTCGCAGGTGCGGTCCACGAACTCGAGCAGCTCCTCGCCCCACGTGGGACCGGGCTCGGCGGCAACCGACGCGACGCGCTACTGCGTCGCCTACTCACGCTCTCAGCCGTCGTCCAGGGCATCTTCGAGGGCATGCTCACCGGGCGCCCGCGCCTGCGTGCGGCCTGGTCTGCGGCGGATCTGACCCTCGTGATGATCCACGGCATGATCCAGGAGGGCCTCATCGACGAAGACCCCGTCGACTGGCGGCGGCTCGATCACGAGGACTTTCGCGCCTGGCTCGGGCGACATGGCGCGAACGAGGCCGCGCTCTCGGCCGCCTCCTTGGCGGGCGTCTACGCGGGGGCCTACAGCGCCGACATCGAGATCGGCGCGGGCACGGGACTGCACTGGACCCTGCGCATGCTCTACACCTACCGCGGAGCGATCTTCTACAAGATGCAGGCCGGCATGGGGGAGGTGATCTTCGCCCCCCTGTACCTGCTGCTGCGTCGTCGTGGCGTCGAGTTTCGCTTCTTTCACCGCGTCGACGCGCTGCGGCTCTCGACCGATCGACGCCGGATCGCTCGGGTCGAGCTGGCCCGCCAGATCGATCTCATCGGTGCTGACTACGAGCCGCTGATCGACGTACATGGCCTCCCCTGCTGGCCCAGCGAGCCCCGCTACGAACAGCTCGTCGACGGCGAGCGGCTGCGGGCGAGCGGCGAGCTGCTCGAGGACTGGGGGTCCACGTGGCCGACGACCCCGGTGTGCCTCGAGCACGGTCGAGACTTCGATCGGCTGGTCCTGGGCGTCGGCCTTGGCTGCATCCCCGCGCTGTGCCAGGAGCTCATCCACGACGATCACAACCCGCGGTTTGGCGCCATGGTCCAGGCAGTGACGACGACCATGACCGCGTCGGCGCAGCTGTGGATCCGCGAGCCGCTGTCGCGGACAGGATGGGCGCTCCCGCCTGCGGTGGTGATCCCCTACGCCGAGCCGCTCGACACCTGGGCAGACATGTCACATCTGCTCGAGGTCGAGCGCTTTCCGGCCGCGGAGGGGCCCCAGAGCGTCGCGTACTTGACGGCGGCCATGGCCGACGACACGCTCCCTCCAACCTCGCGCGCAGACTTTCGTGACCACGCCAGGCGCCAGGACGCACGGATCCGCCAGCTCACGGCCGCGCACCTCGAGCGCTCCGCCGAGCACTTGTGGCCGCAGCTGTGCGGGGCCACGGGCGCGTTCGACCACCGACACCTGTGGGCGCCGTTGGCCACCCCCGACCCGCTCGCGTGGCAGCACTTCAGCCCCCAGCAGCATCCTTCGGATCGCTACGTCCGCTCGCCTCGCGACACGACCCGGCTGCGCCTCTCGGCCGACGAGTCGGGCTACGACAACCTGATCCTCGCGGGCGACTGGACCTCGACCCCAATGAACCTTGGCTGCATCGAGGGCGCGACCATGTCGGGGATTCGGGCGGCCCAGGTGCTCGCTCGAAGCCACCGGACGATCACCATGCACGGCGACTGGCTCTCGGGTGACGCGAGCCCCGGCGTCACCACCTACCGACCCTACATCGAGCGCGAGGTCAACGAGTCGACAGCGCCGCCCTACCTGGCCCGCGCGAGCACGATGTTCACGGCGTTGCTGCCCGCGGATGGCTCGCGCTTGCAGGCGCTGTGTACCCGTCACCTCGGCCTCGACGACCACCGGGTCTACGTGCCGCTTGGCGGCCATGTGATCTTCTACGCGCAAGACAACCCGCACCTGTCAGCCAGCAACGCGCCGGGTGAGGTCCATGAGCGCGACTTTGGCTTCATGATCCCCGTTGCGATCTGCGAGCGTCGCGACGGGCGGCTCGAGCCCGAGGCGATCGGCGCGTACGTGCCCTATTTGTGGGTCGACCTCGGCGCCGCGGTGATCGGCGGACGTGAGGTGCTCGGGTTTCCCAAGGGCCAGGGCACGCTCGGGTTCGACGTCAGCCCGGACGGCCACGTCGCCCTGCAGCTCGACGCGTTCTTGCCACCCAGCAGCGGCGCCGGCGTGGGCGTTGCGTGGCAGCACCAGCGCGTGTTGGACCTACGCAGCGCTCCGGCAGCCTCCGCACGGTCGTCGCTCGCGGATCTGTCGGCGGCGCTGAACGGCGCGAGCAATTCGAAGGTGCTCAGCTCCGCCGGCCTCGACCGCCGCGCGCGGCTCCGGGTCATGCAGCTGGTCGTGAAGACCCTTCGTAGCGGCGCGCTGACCATGGTGTTTCTCAAGCAATACCGAGACGCGACCCGGCCCGAGCAGGCCTGCTACCAGGCGCTGGTCGAGGCTCCCATCGAGCGTCTCGGCCCGGCACACGCCGAGCGGGTGCTCGGCGGCCGCGTCGAGATGCAGCTGTCACGCCGGGTCCCGGTGATCGAGGCGCTCGGGCTCACCGCAGAGGGCACAGGCGAGCTCGCGCGGATCCCCGTGCTGGGGGCGCACTATATGGTCATGGACTTCCGCATCGGCGTCGGTGAGGTCGTGCGCTCGATCTAGCTAACGCGACTACTGCGGATCAGGCAGCGTCGACTCGCACTCCGTCAGCGGCCCCGCCAGCCCGCTCCACCCAGGCGCCGCGTCCCCATTCGGCGTCGGCCCCGTGACCAAAATCGGCGACAACCCAAGGTCAACCGGATCAGCCTCGAACAGCTCAGCGTCCATATTCAGCAAGTACAACCGCGCCGTACCATCCGTAAACAGCGGCCCCCCCAGCGCGTGAATCCCCCAAGTCCCGCCCGACCCAATCTCAGTACCGGTCCCAGTGTTGTAATTAAACTCGTACACATGGCCCGAGTCGATCGCAAACCCGATCCCGTCCGTGATCTCCCCCATCCCATCGATCCCAGGCCCCATGTCATCAATGTCGGCAACCGACGCCATCTGCAGATCCGTGATCACCTCAAACCCGAGATCCCCTGCGAGGTAGTCCCCAGTAAATCGCAGCAGTCGGTTCCCCTCCGCGCTGCTCACGTTGACCCCCGTATCCATCAGGTAGACCAGCCCCTGACAGTCCGTGTAGAGCGCCTCTACACGGACATTATCGGGCACATTGCCAATCACCTCGACCTCGATCTCGCTGGCCTCCGTCGGAGGCTCGGCAACATGAAAGATCTGGGTGCCATTGGCGCTCTCGCGCGAGCCGAGCAGCGAGCCGTCCTCGAGCATCGTGAGCCCGTTCTGACCGTCGACCAGCGGAGTCGTGATCGTGCTGGTGACCAGCTGCACGACCGAGCCGTCGTTCTCGTCGATCTCGATGTACATCAGTCGATCTTCAACGGAGTACCAGAGGTTCGGGGTCACCCACAGCGGATCCACGTTGGGGTCGCCATCCCCATCCCCATCGCCGTCCCCGTCGCCATCCCCGTCCCCATCCCCGTCCCCGTCCCCATCCCCGTCCCCATCACC
>NZ_PVNL01000177.1 GCF_002994635.1 Enhygromyxa salina
CTCGGGCATGGCGGGGATGGTCGGGGGTTTTTGCATCGACACGGCGCCCTCGAGAGCGGTCAAGTTCAAGCGAGTGTGCTCCGATTCTTACACGTTTCGCCCTGATCTGCGACCGCAGAGAAGTCCGGCCGAGTCGGGCCAGTCGAGTCGAGCCCGGCCCTCCCTCGCCTAACACGGTTCGGTCAGTCCACGTCGACTGCGGCACACACGGGTGTTGCGACGCCCGCGAGCGCGAGCTCGCCGACGGACATGACCGGGACGTAGGGTCGCGCACCCGCCAGCAAGCACGCAAAAGCTGGGCGCGCGTGGCTGCTGCATAGCAACAATACCGGGCGCTCGCTCGCGCCCGCGCAGATCCGAGCGACCACCCGCCCGCGCTCGGCCTCCGAGAGACCCAGGGACAGTCCCCGCGTGCCATGCTTGGCCCGCGCGAGAATTGCATCCTCGAGGTCGACCGTGGGCCGGCGCCAACGCGGGTCGCCCAGCTGGGCCGCGCCGTCACACAGGTCGCGGACCCAGTGATCGGCGAGGGCCTCGCGAGCGTGCTCGGGCCAGTGGCGACGCTCGGCTGGATCATGGAAGACGCGCTCTTCGGCCAGCGCCTGCAGCAGCGCGTCGGTGCTCGGTACCGGGATCCGCTCGCGCACGAACGCTCGCACGATCGTCAGCACATCGACGGGCTCGACCACGCGCATGGCCTGGCGGATCAGCGTGGGCTGACGGCGGCGGGCGGTCTCCAGCTCGGCCTCGATCGCCTGCAGGGTCACCAGCCGGGCCGCGCTGTCCATCAGGACCTGAAAGCAGCCGAGCACCAGCGCGTCGTCGCGGCCGGCCGATCCGGCGCTGGCTGATGGACCGCAGAGCTTCGCGTGGCGACCGCGGCCGAGCACACGCTCGCCCAGGCGCAGCTCGAGCTCGTTGGGTTGCAAGGCCGACCGTGGACGGGTCGGGCTCAACACGAGGCGAGGAATCGTGATCGCCAGCGCGGCCTCGCAGCGGTTGCGGAGCTCGGCGAGATCGTGGGTGATCGAGGCGCGGGCTGCCTCGTTGAAGTTTGTGTGGACGCGGATCTCTGGCTCGCCTGCTGGTTGCTTGCCGTCGAGTGTGCGCGCGCTGATCCACAGCGCGACCGCGACGAGTCCGACGGCCGTGGTCACGAACGCCAAGCCTGGCATTCCGGGGACGCCGGCGAGTAGGGCGAGCAAGAGCGCGGGGACCAGGAGCATCGCGGGCTCGAGCCAGGTTGCGCGGGTGTGTTGGCCGCCGACTTGATCCACCCGGGCGACGAGGAGCGCGGCGGCGAGGGCGATCAGTAGTGCAGGCAACTGGGCGAGCAGGCCGTCGCCGATCGCGAGTGTGCCGTAGACTGAGAGGCTCTCGCCGACGCCTCGGCCGGCGCGGAGGGCTCCGACGGCGACTCCGCCGATTAGGTTGATCGCGGTAATCAGCAGGCCGACGACGGCGTCGCCCTTGACCCAGCGCATGACACCGTCCATTCGTGCGAAGAACTCCGAGCGCTCGCTCAGGGCGGCGCGGCGGGCTTGGGCTTCGCGTGGGCTGATTGTGCTGGCGCGTAGATCTGCGTCGATTGCTGCTTGTTGGCCTGGCATGCCGTCGAGCGCAAATCGAGCCGCGACCTCGGCGACTCGCTCGGCTCCGCGGGCGATCACCAGGTATTGAATGGCGGTGATGACGGCGAACATGACCGCGCCGACGAGGAGATCGCCGCGTACGACGAGACCTGCGAATGCGTCGATGACTTGGCCGGCGTCGGCCTGGGATAGGATGAGGCGGGTGGTGGAGACGTTTAGGGCGAGGCGATATAGGGTTAGTAGGAGGACTAAGGTTGGGAAGGCCAGGAACTCTGCTGCTCGGCGGACTCGTAGGCCTGCTACGAGTAGTATGACGGCGGCGGCTAGGCTCAGGGAGAGGAGTAGGTCTACGATCTGGGTGGGGAGGGGGATCAGTAGGCATAGTAGGAGGGCGATGACTATGGCTGCGGGGGCTAGGCCGGGGATGTCGCGGGCGAGGGAGCGGGCTGCGGCCGCTAGGGGGGCTAGGCCTGGCGATCGGGGGG
>NZ_PVNL01000178.1 GCF_002994635.1 Enhygromyxa salina
GATCCAGACCAGTCAGATCGGCGAAGTGAAGGAAGCTCGAGATCGAGAACCGAAGCGTCCGCGCGAACGCGACGCAACGAAACAGCGCGGTGAGGTTGGCGAACGAGAACGCGTCGCTGGCCAGGTCAGAGCTCACCAGCAGCTGGTAGTCCCGCTCGCCGATCCCGAGGCCCGCGAGCACCCGCGGAAGCTGGGTGGTGGTGATCGCCGTCGCTGGGTTGCTCTCGCCGAACAGCTGGGTGCCATCTCCCACGGGGTTGAACGCCGGATCGATCGGCCCGAGATCCTTGGAGAGAAAGCGCCGAGTGTAGAGCGCCCGCTTGTCATTGCTGTCCCGGGCGTCGATCACGTTCGCCCAGAACGTGGCGAGTTCGTCCCAGCCCAGGCCGACGCGCTCGCGGAGCAGCACGATCTGCGCGAGCGTTCGCAGCCCCGCGCGATCCAGCGTGTTGCCAAGGACGTCGCGCATCAGCACGTCGAGCATGCGCCGGGGGATCTTCGTCGCTCGCTCGAGCCGGACGAAGCGGTGGAGCCGATCGAGCGCGTGAGCGCGGCGCCAAGTGACGCGGACGGATACGCGCTCTCGAGCACGTTGAACAAGGTGCGCGCGTAGGTCTGCCGGACCGTCTCCGCGTCTGCGCCCGGGATGTCATCGGGCGGTGTGACGC
>NZ_PVNL01000179.1 GCF_002994635.1 Enhygromyxa salina
CACGTTCGTGCTCGCGGGCGTCGAGGACTTGGTGCACGCGCTCGACGAGCAGGGCGAGGTCTGGACGCAGGTTCGCGACGGGCACCGGGTTCATCGTTTCATGCCGCGGGTCGAGGGCGGGTTTGCCCGGATCGAGCGGTGGACGTCGCAAGCGACTGGGGAGGTGCATTGGCGAACGATCACGCCCGACAACGTGACGAGTCTGTATGGCGTGACGCCGTTCGGCCGTGTCTCGGATCCTGGCGACCCCAAGCGCGTGTTCTCGTGGTTGCTCGAGGAGAGCCACGACGACCGCGGAAATATCGTGGTCTACGAATACAAGCCCGAGGATCTGGCAGGCGTGGACCAAAGCGCGCTCGAGGAGCGGCCGCGGTTGGCGAAGACCAGCGTGCAGGCGCAGCGCTACCTCAAGCGGATCAAGTACAGCAACGCGACGCCGTTCGTGAAGGGCGGTTGGTTGTTCAAGGTCGTCTTGGACTATGGCGAGCACGGGGTGATGCACGGCGAGCAGCTCGAGGTCTCGCCGTCCGAAGTCCGCGAGTGGCCTGCGCGGCAAGACACGTTCTCGACCAACCGCGCGGGCTTCGAGCTGCGCACGCGTCGGCTGTGCCGGCGGGTGTTGATGTTTCACCACTTCTCCGCGGCGCTCGGGCCGGCGCCGTACCTGGTCGCGTCGACGGACTTCATCCACGACGAGGGGCCGGCGCTCACGC
>NZ_PVNL01000180.1 GCF_002994635.1 Enhygromyxa salina
CGAGGCACCGCCTGGTGACCTTGTAGCTGCTGTGAGGATGGATCGGCCGCGCGCGAACTCGCGCATGTGAGCGTGATTGCCCGTGAGCTCGGTTCTTGGCTCGGCGGGCGGCGCTGGCTTGCTTCTGTGCTTGGGAAATGGCCACGCAGGCTTCTCGGCCCGCGAGTGGTTCGCTTTGCAGACTTTCTAAAAAAAGCTCCTGGTCTGGCTGCTTCGAAGGATCACTGATCTAAAGATCACATCGAGGACTCCGAGTCCGGTCTCCCATTCCCAAGTCCGGTCTCCCATCCTCCGATCCAAGATCAATTCGATGACTCCGAGTCCGAGATATCGATCCAAAGATCAATTCGACGACTCCGAGTCCGGGATTTCAACTCCGAGTCCGGGATTTCTTCCGGGATTTCCCGTCTCCGATCCAAAGATCAATTCGACGACTCCGAGTCCGGGATTTCCATTCGACGACTCCGAGTCCGGGATTTCCCCGATCCAAAGATCAATTCGACGACTCCGAGTCCGGGATTTCCTCCCCGATCCAAAGATCAATTCGACGACTCCGAGTCCGGGATTTCCCCTCATACGACTCCGAGTCCGGGATTTCAGTCCGGGATTTCGATCCAAAGATCAATTCGACGACTCCGAGTCCGGGATTTCCCCGATCCAAAGATCAATTCGACGACTCCGAGTCCGGGATTTCCAACCGAGACCCCACCACCGTGACCTCAATCCCCCCCAC
>NZ_PVNL01000181.1 GCF_002994635.1 Enhygromyxa salina
CGGCGGCGCGGGAGTTGCTGCTGGCGGGTAAACCGGCCGTGTTTCCTGCGGGGACGTATTGGATGCGTCGCTTTGTCGGCGTTGAAGTGGCCGCGCAGGCGCCGTAGTGAGCGGGAAATGGGGTAGTAGCGGGGTCGCGCGAGCCATCCTGCCGTCGTGTATTGGTTCGGCGGCGATGGATGATGGGTCGAAAGGTAAATCGTGGCGAATATTGGGGTTCTGTGAGTGAATCGAGTGCCGACGGGGCGAGAGAGAGGCCAATTCAGAGGTGCGGAGGACTAACTCGAGCATCGACGAGCCCGGTGCTCACCAAAGACTCCCCGTCCGGATCGCCCGAAAGGTAGTCCGGATCGCCCCGATCGGATCACCCCCGAAAGAGGCCAATTCAGAGGTGCGGAGGACTAACTCGAGCATCGACGAGCCCGGTGCTCACCAAAGACTCCCCGTCCGGATCGCCGTCCGGATTGTCTCCGGAAGGGCTCGCGGACCGCCCGCCTGCTTTAGATCGCTTGGTCTGCCTCCGATGAGGGGCAATCGCGCTTCTTTTTGGTCTAGTCCCAGCTAATCCCCTGCGCCAGCGGCAGCGTCCCCCCCCCATTGATCGTACAAGTCTGCCGCCGCATATACGCCTTCCAAGCATCACTCCCAGCC
>NZ_PVNL01000182.1 GCF_002994635.1 Enhygromyxa salina
TCGCAATCAGCACGAACTCGAAGAGCAGGTGCATGAAGGGTTGACCACCGACCGTCACGCCGAGGCTGTTGCCGGAGGTGAAGTCGAGTCCCGCCTCCTTGCCCGGCGGATGCTCCTGCTCGAAGTAGACCTCCTTCTCGGGGCCGTGCAGCGCTCGCCAGTCCCGGACGCGTCGCTGCATGGTTCGCAGTTGACCGATCGAGAAACGCTCTGGATCAGCATCGACGAGCAGCTGCATCAGCGTCTTGGCTTCGAGGTCGGCGCTGGTGT
Source organism: Enhygromyxa salina (assembly GCF_002994635.1). Taxonomy (GTDB): domain Bacteria; phylum Myxococcota_A; class Polyangia; order Nannocystales; family Nannocystaceae; genus Plesiocystis; species Plesiocystis salina_B. The sequence continues at coordinate 271 of NZ_PVNL01000182.1, forward strand.
CGGCTTCGAGCAGCGGTTCGATCTTGGCTTCCCAGACGCCCTCGAAGGGGTCCTTGCGAGTTCGCCAGTCACGTGGTGACGCCTCGGTTTGGGACGGCAGCGAGCCCGTCTGCCACTTGCGTGCCGTTCGCACGCTCATCCCGGCCGCTGCTGCGGCGGTCTCCTGTGTTTGCCTTCGTTCATCTTGCTCCTGAGCAGCCGTACTTGTTCGTCCGTGACCACGCTGTGGGCTCCTGAGCCCCAGCGTCGCACGCGCGATTGGCTGGCCTGCACCGGCAGTTCTAGCCCTTGATCAAGCGCAGCGGGCCGAAGAGAAGCGAGCCACGCTCCGCAGACACAGGTTTCCGACTACGGGGGTCGGTGCTCCCCGCGGACCTCTTGTTTTTCGACCAGACCTCCTTCGTAGGGTGAGG
>NZ_PVNL01000183.1 GCF_002994635.1 Enhygromyxa salina
CCCAGGCTGTCATAGGCGAAGTGGCGCTCGTGGGTCTGCTGCGCGTGGGTGGTGTGGACGGACGCGACGCGATGCAGAAAGTCGTACTCGAAGGTCTCGTGTTGTCCGTGGATCAGATCCTCGCGGCCCGCGAGCGTCCCGTCGGCGTTCCACTGATACGCCAGCGACTGCAGCGTCCCGCCCAGCTCGGAGCTGGTCTCGATCGTCCGCGTGAACTCGCGCAGCGGGTCGTAGCTACGCTGGGTGATCGTGCCGTTGCCGAAGCTCTCGGTGGTCACGCGGTCGAGCCCGTCGACGTCATCCACCCGCCACAGCAGCTCGTCGGTGGGTCCGCTTCGAACCTCGCGCAGCTGCCCGCTCCCCGTGTAGCTGTTGCGCACCCAAAACGGCGGAAGCAGCTCGGCCTGCGGATAGTGAATCTCGGCGAGCCGATCAAACCCGTCGTACTCGAACTCGAGCTCGAAGCTCTCGCCCGCGATGACCTTGGTCAGCGCCTCGACCCGACCAAACGCGTCGTACT
>NZ_PVNL01000184.1 GCF_002994635.1 Enhygromyxa salina
GGCGATGCCGGGGTTGCTCGAGGCAATCCTGGGGGTTTGTATTGGTTTCGGGGGCGAGAGTGGGTGCTGCGGCGTGCGCGAGGTGGATTTTTTGGCTCCGCGCGCCGAAGATTGGCGCGAAAGTGCGCCTGTGGCGGCCTCGCGCAGGGCGCCGAGCCTCGCGCCCACGGCTGGGTCCGCGAAGACTCTCAGTCCGGTTCCCCCAGGGTCCTCCGTCCGTCGGTCAAGCGCCCCAAACAAACCCAGCCTCACAGCTGGCGCCCCCCCGCCGTCTGGACACTATCCCCCCCTCCGAGCTAATATCTGCCAGCTTTCCTGGGACATCAGCGGCGCAAAGCCCCTCCAGAACAACGTTCATGGCAAGGACCAGCGCACTACAGGGTGTTTGAGCGAATCGGAAGCGTCGGGACGCCAGATCCCCCGCAAGCGCCAGAAGCGCACTCCGCCGAGCACGGATTCCAAAGGACGTGATGATCGAAAACGAGAACTTCGAGATTGGTATGACCGCGGTCTACCCGGCCCATGGCGTCGCTGACGTGGTGGGGCTCGAGACCAAGCACGTCGGGGGCCAAAAGCTGCGCTTCTACCACCTGCAGGTCCGCGGCAGCGGCCTGAAGATCATCGTTCCAATCGACAAGGCCGGCGAGAACGGCATGCGCCCGCTCGCGGGGCCCGACGAGATCGACCGGATGTTCGAGCTGCTCCGCGACCACGATGTCCCGGCCGATCGCCAGACCTGGAACCGGCGCTACCGCAACTTCATGGAGAAGATCCGGACCGGATCGCTGCACGAGGTCGCCGAGGTCTACCGTGACCTCTCGCTGCTGCGCTCCCAGAAGACCTTGTCTCACGGTGAGCGCGAGATGCTGCGGACAGCCCGCGATCTGCTGGTTGGGGAGCTCGCGGTCGCCCGGGAGACTCCCGAGGACGAGGTTGCCGAACAGCTCGATTCCATGTTTAAGAACTGAGCCGCGGCAAACTCTTCGCCAGCTGCGAGCCCACCCCGCCACCGCTGACCGGCGCGACCCGCCGCCCAGTCGACCAGAGGGCCAAGATCATCGAAATTCAACTGTCCAACGATCCCTGGGAGCAGGTCGACGTCGACGCCTTCGTCTGTCCGGTCAACTCGGACTGCGAGTACACCACCTACCCGGCGTCGCGCATCAAAGAGCTGTCGGGCCTGCCGCTCGAGCAGTTGTTGCAGCCACACACGCCGCTCGCGATCGGCGCAGCGTTCGTGACCGACGGCGGCAAGCTCCGGGCCCGGCACCTGATCCACGTGCCCAACACCAACAAGGCCGGCGAGCAGGTCCAGGTCGAGGACATCGCGCGGGCGACCGCGGCGGTGATCGTGACCTGCGAGCTCAAGGGCTACAACAGCGTCGCGGTCCCGCTCATGGGCGCGTTCGACACGGGCATCCCGGCCGAGGAAGCCGCCCGGGCGATCCACAGCGAGTTCCGCAGCCATCGGGGCGAGCGGCCGATCCGAGTGCTGTTCGTGGCCCGCAACTCCGACGAGATCGACGTGTTCGAGATGGCGATCGAGGGCCTGTCGTAGGAGCGAGCAGGACATGGCCCCGGCCTACCTCGTACTGGCCACGATCGCGGCCCTCGGTCTGGCACTCGGTTGGCGGCTGACGCCCGCTCCCGGCCCACGTCCGAACGCCGAAGGCCTCGCGCGACTGCTGCAGGTCGGCATCGCCATGACCGGGCTGCTGGTCATCTCGATGCTGCTCGTGCCGTGGCTCGCCGGGCTCGGCCAGATCACCTGCACCCCAGAATTCGAGCGGGCCGGCGCATGCATCCTGGGCTTGCAGGACCGCGCGCTGTTTGGCGCCTGCGCGTTCACCTGCCTGGTCGGCGCAGGGTTCGCGTTCATCCTGCGCAAGGGCGTCCTCGACTTCCCGGCGCCGGCCCCCATTCAAGAAGCGCAGCGGGAGGGCGGCGTCGGCGACATGGACACGGTGGCCAGCCTCCGAGCTGGCGCCCGCAAGCCCGCCCCCGCGCCCGAGCCAGAGCAACCCGCAGCGGAGCCAGAGCCAGCACCCGAGCCAGCCCCAGCACCCGAGCCAGCACCCGAGCCCGCGGCTTCGACCCCCGCCAGCACGCCCGAGCCCGCGACCATCAGTCATCGCCGGCTCGAGGGTCCGGTGTTTCGTTCCTTCGTCGACGACGAGATCGTCGACCTCGAGGTTGCGATCAAGACAGCAGCCAAGCGCCTGCGCAGCGAGCGGGTCGCTGTCGTGTTCTCGCGCGGCGCCAGCAAGGCCGCCAACGAGGCCCTGCTCGAGCTCGCCGAGGCATTCGGTGCGCACCGCTACGTGCTCGAGGGCACGAGCGCCGCGACGGAGGGCATCCCCACCGACCAAGAGCCCGATCCAAACGCAGCCGACGCGGTCGCGGGCGTCAACGCTCGCCACGCTGGCGAGCTCGCGCTGGATCTGGCCGGTGAGTTCATCCAGACCGTGTTCCTGCTCGACACCCGCGTCGCGTTCCCAGAGTTCGTGCTCGGCAAGCTCACGCGCATGCAGTCGGTCTGCATCGCCCACGCACACGACGAGGTCAGCGCGGCATGTCAGGTGGTGCTCCCCGGCACCAACCCCGGCGAGCGCCAGGGCGAGCTGATCGACAGTGACGGCGGCGCCAACGCTCGGCAACCTCGAGAGTCGCTGGTCGTGCAGATCGTCGAGGCCCTGCGCGCGCTAGACGAGCCCGAGCAGCCGGCCACCACCCCCGAACCAACCCAGCCGTGAGCGCCACCAGGCCGACCGGCCGCATGCGTCGCATGTCGGACACGCTTCGCGCCCCGCTCGTGGCCGCGCTCATGCTGCTGGTCGCGCTGCTGGTGAGCACGAGCTGCGCGGCGGACTCGGGCGACCACGCCGAAGGTCCCCTCTGGGCCGACCCTGGCATCGTCCGCCTCAGCCCCACGCGCGCCCGCGTCCACGTCGAGATCCACAACCGCAGCGGCACCGTCCGACCGATCGGCGAGTTCAAGCTCGGGGGCGACGACTGGGACACGCTGCGCTTCGTCGACGCGTCCTTGCCCCGAACGATCCCGGCCTACGACTCGGTCGTGCTCGAGCTCGAGCTGTCACCGGCCACGTTCCGCGCGCAGCCCGGGGTCTACCGCTCGGGGCGGGCGGCGCTGAGCTTCAGCTCGGATCGGTTCGCCTACGAGCTCCCGATCGAGTTCGTCGGCACCGACGTCGATCGCTCGGGACTCGGCGCCGCGCTGGTGAGCGCCCTGGCGCTGGCCGCCCTGGCGCTGGCCGCCGCCTTGGGAACCGGCTCGCTACGCGCGGGCCAAGCGGCCTCAACCCGCCGCGCCAAGCTCGGCCTGGGCCTGACCGTCGCTGGCGCGATCGCGGCCGCGCTGCTGGTCGCCGCCACGATCCCGATCGGTCTGGGTCTGTGTCATGGCCGGCTGCTCGAGCTGGTGGGTCCGCGCGAGCTCGAACAGTGCCGCGCCACGCTCGGGGGCGCCGAGCTGCTCGCGCTCCCGGGCTCGCCTGGCATCTGGTGGTGGCTCGTCGCGCTCGCGCTGTTCGCCGCGACCCTCACGATCATCCGCGCCGCGCTGCCCGGCTCACCACCGACCGAGCACGGCGCCGCCCCAGCCTTGGCGCTCGCCGGACTCCGCCTGCTCGGCTTCACCCTGCTGCTCGTCGCCCTCGTCTGCGGCCTCGCCCCCGCCAGCCCCTCGCCCACCGACTTGGTCTTGGTCCAGGCCCAGTTCGTCAAGCTCGCCGGCATCGAGGTCCCCCGCTGGGGCATCGTCGCCCAGCCGCTCGGCTTCGCCCTCGCCTTCGCCCTCGTCGCCCAGACGATCCCCCACAGGCCTGCCCCCCACCCGGTCGTCGCCACCCTCGAGCGCCTCGACTCCCTCCTGTGGGCCAGCC
>NZ_PVNL01000185.1 GCF_002994635.1 Enhygromyxa salina
GCTCTGGGGCCGGCGATGGCGAGAGCGAGACTGGGGCGCCGTATGACTTGCCGTATGACGTCAGCTGTGGGTGCTCGGCTCGGGATGGGCGGGCGCCGGTCGGGGTGGCGCTGGGGGTGTTGGTGTTGGGGTTGATCGGGCCTTGGCGCCGACGCAAGCCGGGCGGAAAACCGGCCTGAGGGCGGAAAACCGGCCTGAGAGTCTCCACGGGGAGTCCGTCGATGACGGGCTTGATACGCTCCAAGAGCACGCAAAAGCCGCACTTCTGCGCCTGTATTCACCTCATCATGCCGAAAACTTGCTGTTGCACCCACCCCGACACCCACCGTCGCGCTCAAAACTTGCTCAAAACCAATGCGAGCCGGCGGGATAGCCTCGAGCGACCCCGCCACCAACCAACTCCACACGCTCACGAGACCGGATGCGGCGCCACCGTGACCCCGGCGAACCGCCGCAGCCAGTACGTCCCCGCCGGAAACACCACCGCCGAGTCTCCGGCCAGCCACGACGCCCGCGCGGCAGCATACTCGCGCTCCCACTCACGATCCCGCTGCAGCTGCGCCAAGCGTCGCCACTTGCACGACGCGGCCACCTTCGGCGTTACGGTGAATCGCTTCTCATAGCTGACCACCTGCCGGTACCACTTTTGCCGAGCAATCTGGCTCGGGCCCATGAATTTCCGGTTCCGGGCCCGAAACTCGGTCTGAATCTCTCGCTCCTTCTCCCGCA
>NZ_PVNL01000186.1 GCF_002994635.1 Enhygromyxa salina
CTGCGAGCAAGATCGCGGACGCGAGGCCGGTCTTGCCCACGCCCGTCGGCCCGATGAAGACGAGGTTGGCGGCACGGTCGATGAAGTCGAGCTGGGCCAGCTGCATCATCGCAGCCTTGCTGACGCCAGGTTGCTGCTCCCACGGGTAGGTGTCGAGCGGCCAGCGCTCGGGCAGGCGAGCCCGCCGGATCCGGTGCTCGAGGAAGCGCATCTCCTGCGATTGGTACTCTTCACGCAGCAGCCGCGCGAGGAATTCCGAGTAGCTGGGCGTATGCTTCTCGGCCCACTCGAGCTCGCGTGGCAGGATCTGTTTCAATCGTCGGAGTTTGAGGTTTTCGAGTAATTGGTCGAGGTCATCGTTCATCGTTGGGTTCCTCTTTTGCTGTGTCGTCGGTCTCGGCTTTCGCCTGGGAGTCGAGGGGGGCGAGCCGGAAAAAATCGCCCTGGATCCGTTGCAGGACCATCCTGTCGATGCGGTCGAGGTCGTACAGGTCGAAGCTCAGGGCATCGTCGACCGCCGCGATGAGCTCGTCGGTCGGGTAC
>NZ_PVNL01000187.1 GCF_002994635.1 Enhygromyxa salina
TGTTGTCCTTGACGACGCGACCGTTGCCGACCCAGCGCACGCTCGGGCTGGTGTCCTCGTATTGCAAAACATCATCGACGAACACGAGCTCCCCGTTGCCATCGCGCTCGGGCGCGAGTCCTGGTCGAGCCTGCACCTTCGTCATCACGACGCCACCGCCACCACCAAAGTAGTTGTACGACTCGAGCCAGCGGGTGCTGACGTCCTGATGCGTCTCGCGGACACGCGTCTTCGCCCAGTTGGGCTTGCCGGTGTTTTGCCAGGCGAACAGGTCGTACTCGAACGTGCTCGTCGGGTCCTCGAGCGTGTCGCCGTCGGTGTCGCCCACCTTGCCCATCACGGCGGTGGCGGTGACGAACCCGAGCACATCGAAGCCGACCTGGCTGCGGTTGCCGTTCGCGTCGGTCAGCTGCCAGGGCCCGAGCACGCGATAGTCGTGCTCGGCGCTGGCCGTGTTCCCGAGCGGGTCGGTGCTGCTCACGGTCAGCAGCGCGTGCGCGTC
>NZ_PVNL01000188.1 GCF_002994635.1 Enhygromyxa salina
CACTGTGGGGGGACGGTAGCAGGTGGTGGGGGGATCTGGTTGTTTTTGGCGGATCTGCGAGCACGCACGCGGCCGCGGGAAAACCGGCCTGCCGCGGGAAAACCGGCCTGGGAGTCTTCCGTCGACGGGGACGGCCGCGGGAAAACCGGCCTTGGAGTCTTCCGTCGACGTGAAGCCTGAGGGAAAACCGGCCTTGGAGTCTTCCGTCGACGTGAAGCCTGAAACGCTCCAAGAGCACGCGAAATCCGCGCTTTCGCGCCTGTCATCACCTCATCGCGCCGGAAATTCGCTGTTGCACCCACTCCGACACCCAACGCCGCGCATAAAACCCGCTCAGAACCAATACCAGCCGGCGGGATAGCCTCGCGCGACCCCGCCATCCCCTGTCTGCACACGCTCACGAGACCGGATGCGGCGCCACCGTGACCCCGGCGAACCGCCGCAGCCAGTAGGTCCCCGCCGGAAACACCACCGCCGAGTCCCCGGCCAGCCACAATTCCCGCGCACACGCGTACTCGCGCTCCCACTCACGATCCCGCTGCAGCTGCGCCAAGCGTCGCCACTTGCACGACGCGGCCACCTTCGGCGTCACGGTGAATCGCTTCTCATAGCTGACCACCTGCCGGTACCACTTTTGCC
>NZ_PVNL01000189.1 GCF_002994635.1 Enhygromyxa salina
AAGAAGACGGCGGGTTGCTCAACATGGGCGGCCGCATGTACGACCCGCAGCTGGGGCGGATGGCGAGCGCGGATCCCTTCGTGGTCGCGCCGAACAGCACGCAGGGGTGGAACCGCTACGCGTACGTACTCAACCAGCCGCTTTCGCGCACGGATCCGAGCGGGTTTGAGCCGACGGAGAGGCCCGCGGGGGACGCCGACTCTGAGCAAGCCAAACCTCCGGGGCGCGACGCGAAAGGCATGGAGGGCCGCGGTACAACCACGCAAGGCCCACCCAAACCGCGCGAGATGCATCCCGGCGGCAGCGCGGAGCCGAAGGCCAGCCAAGCGGCTGGCGAGCAGGGCCCAGGCGCGGGCGGTAAGCCCCCGCGCGGCGACGCGATCCCGCCGAGCGGTGGGCCGTCGATCTCCGGGCTGATCGCGGGCTTCATGCTCGACGGCGTGAAGTCGCTGACGCCTGGCGCGGGCGTGACCACGCCGCACCCGCTCGAGGGCTTCACCGACAGCAT
>NZ_PVNL01000190.1 GCF_002994635.1 Enhygromyxa salina
GGTTTGGTGTGAGTTTGGGCGGCGGGGGTTGGGGGTGTTTGAGGATGAGTTGTTGTCGGGGCTTGCTTGACGCCAGGATGAGAGAGGAACCGGACCAGGGGATGCCAGGAACCGGATGCCAGGAACCGGACTGAGAGTCGCGGACGCCAGGAACCGGACTGAGACGGACGCCAGGAACCGGACCAGGAACCGGACTGAGAGTCGCCAGGAGCCGGACTGACGAAACCAGGAGCCGGACTGAGAGACTTCGCGGTAGCGACCGTCGCTCAGAGACCAGAGGCGGCTTGACAGCACGCAAGAGCCGCAATTTTGCGCCCATTTTCGTCTCAACGAGCCGAAAACTCGCACTTGCGCACCCGCCGACGCCCCACATCCTGCTGGAAACCAATGCCAACCGGCGGGACGGCCTCGAGCGACCCCGCCATCCCCTGTCTACACACGCTCACGAGACCGGATGCGGCGCCACCGTGACCCCGGCGAACCGCCGCAGCCAGTACGTCCCCGCCGGAAACACCGCCGCCGAGTCCCCGGCCAGCCACGACGCCCGCGCGGCAGCATACTCGCGCTCCCACTCACGATCCCGCTGCAGCT
>NZ_PVNL01000191.1 GCF_002994635.1 Enhygromyxa salina
CGGGACCGCCGGATAGTCTTCGAACATTTCGTCGACGGGGATCACGGCGACGTGGGTGGGGGGGATGCCGAGCTTGTGGGCGCCGATTTGTTGGTCCTCGGCGAGGACCTCGGGGGGTTTTGGGGATGGGTAGTCGATTGTGGCGGGTTGGTCGGCGAGGATGGCTTCTCGGAGTTGTTGGGCTTCGCCGGTGACGATGACGATCGAGAGGTTGGCGGGATCGATGTGCTTGCGGATCGCGGCGTTGACCTGGTCGAGGGTCATGGTGTCGAGGGCGGCGGTGAAGCGCTCGAGGTGGGGCTGGCCGTCGAGGCCGTAGAATTGGTCGTCGATGGCGTAGCCCAGCCGCTGGGAGGTGGTGTCGGCGAAGTGCAGGACGTACTTGCGCAGGAAGTCGCGGGTGAGCTCGAACTGCTCCTGGGTGAGGCCCTGGTTGGCGAACTGCTCGAGCTCGCGGTGGGCGGCTCGGAGGGCGAAGTGAGCGTGCTCGTTGGGGAGGGTTCGGATCCAGACCTGGAATAGCTGGGCTCGGCGCGCGACGTTGGTGGGGGGCATCTGGCGCTGGCCGCCGTTGGGGAACGCCTCGATGTAGCTGTAGTCGCCGTAGTTGAGGCCGCGGGCCTCCCGGATGACCTGGAACAGGTGACTCGATGAATTGCGATGCTCGCCCAGCCATGAGTTGGCGAGCCACAGGGCGTAGAAGTCGGGGTCGCCGCGGTGGACGTCGATCGGGTGTCCGAATGAGATCGAGGCGTCGGCGCCAGGCTTGTCGATGATCAGCAGGCGCTTGCCCTCGATTGGGTCGGGGACTGGGGCGGGGAGGGG
>NZ_PVNL01000192.1 GCF_002994635.1 Enhygromyxa salina
CGTCTCCGCGCTGGCTGTCGTACTCGAGCGAGAGCGAGGGCTCGAGCCCGCGGGCGGCCGGGGGGAGCTGGATCGGGATCGAGTAGCGGGCGGCGCCGTGATCATTGACGACGAACGAGCCCGGCAAGGTGCCGACCGGCGACGACGCGGTTCTGCGTGGCTCGGGATCACCCGCGTTCGGGCCAGCGAATAGTGCGGCGTGCAGCAGCGAGCCGCTCAGCGGCGTCGCGCGGGCCTGGGGTGCCACGCACAACCACGCCGCGAGGACCAGCAACACGAGGAAGGTCGAACGAGGCGCGGGCGGACGTGAGCGCATGTATGGATCAATGCCAGCTCGAGCGCGTCGTTGTCACGCGCTGATGCTTCTGGACCGATCGACAGACACCTCGCCTCGCTGCGCGACAATTAGGAGCCGCTGTACTCATGGGCACGGGGCAGCAGCCAGCAGTGGACGTTGACGCGGTGACAACGCAAAGCCTTCGGTGCGCTGATCAGTCGGCTGCGCACCCACGCGGCGTCATTCAACAGCGGGAAGCTGGTATCGGGTGTTGCGTGGTCGAGCTTCGTCGATAGCAACGAAACCATGCTCGGGCATGGATTTCGCCCGCCCAGGTCGACGCTGGCGTCGAGCTGACCAGGCCCACGCTTGGGTGGCAGCTGAAGGCGGGCCAGAACGCAGCCGAGCTGAGCGCCCTGCTCGCCGATCCCGGAATGCGGCCGATCTCGCTGGCGTCCCGCCGCTGAGCGGGCGCGAGCGAGTACGCGGTGATCCTCGTGCCCACGCAGACACCCACGAACTGGTCGGCGAGCGTGCACCTGTCGAGCTCGAGCCTGAGCGCCGAGATCGCAGACCGATGGCAAGCGGGCTTCTATCCGGTTCGGATCACCGCCGAAGACGGAACCGACCCTTCGGACGCGGCCTGGGAGGTGTATCAGGCGCTGCGCGGAATTCAGCCCGTGTTGATCAGGGTGCTGGAGATCGTGCCGGGCGAGGCGCCAGCGCAGGGTGTTCGCGTTGTCAGACGGAGCGCTGGATTTAGCATGCCAAGCGTGACCGACGCGAGGGAAGACCCGTACGCCAAGTACCCGCAGTATCCGCGATGGGTGGTAACTTTCGGTCTTGGCGTGAACTGGGTGCTCCGGTGGGGTTGGCTTCCGCTGACGGCGGGTCTTTTGATCGCGTGGCTCCTGGATTGGACGGACTGGCGAAGGGCGCTGGCAGGCTGGATCGGGGGGATGCTGTTGATCGGTTCCTTGGCCGGGGTGATCGGTGGCGTCCTCGCCGTGACCAGTCGAAACCTGGCCCTGAAAAAAGAGCGATTGTCGGGGAACGTTGTGGATTACTCCGGCGATCCAAGTTGGGCGAAGATGTTCCCCCAGTACGCCCAGTACTCGCGCGGACAGGTGCGCTTCATCCTGATCGTGAGAGCTCTTACCCAGTTTGGTTGGATTGTGCTCGCGGGGATTTTACTGATCGCGTGGCTGCTGGAGTGGGCACGAGGGAGTGTGTTGCTTGCGATCGGGGCAGCCGGGTTGTTGTTGATTGGACTCTTGGCCGGCGTGCTCCACGGCGCCGTGCTCGGTCGACCTGGACGCGCGAAAGCCCCGCCGCCACAGCCAGACTCGAAGGATTCGAGTGAACCATGAAGACTTCAACGTGTGCCTCCATCCTGCTAGCAATTTCATTGCTCGCGTGCGACGAATCGCCATCGGAGCGCCGCCATCGTTCTCTTGGTTCCACCACGATCCACCGGCTGCTAGCGATTGGGGACTTCGACGGTGAGGGTCATGACGACAGCGCATGCTTCGCAGCGGAGCATGAGCGAACCCGGAATTTTCAGTTGACACCGAAGCGTGCGCGGCCGAGAACTCTCGCGTGCTGGTCGTCCAAAAGTTCGGGGGCACGTCCGTGGGAACCCTCGAGCGGATCCGAACCGTGGCCGAGCGCGTGCTCGCCCGCCAGCGCAGCGGCGATCGAGTCGTGGTCGTGGTCTCGGCGATGGCCGGCGAGACCAACCGCCTGATCGAGCTCGCCAACGCCCTGCACGCGATCGCCCACGCGCAGCACGCCGCCCACAACGGCGATCCAGGCCCAGACTCCAAGGGCTGGGTCGCGCCGCTCAAGCGCGATGACGCCGGCTTCGAGCGCGAGCTGAGCCAGCTGATGAGCACCGGGGAGAAGGTCAGCGCGGCGCTGGTCTCGATGGCGATCCAGGACCTCGGCGGCGCCAGCGTCTCGCTGGTCGGCCACCAGCTCGGGGTCACGACCCAGGGCAGCTACACCAACGCGCGGATCGTCTCGATCGACGCCGAGCGGATCCACGCGCTGCTCGACGCGGGCACGATCGTGGTCTGTGCAGGGTTCCAGGGCCTCGACGAGGCCGGTGACGTCACCACGCTCGGGCGCGGCGGCTCCGACACCTCGGCGGTGGCCCTGGCCGCGGCGATCGTCGCCGATGAGTGCGAGATCCTGACCGACGTCGACGGGGTGTACACCAGCGATCCACGCGTGGTCCCGAGCGCGCGCAAGCTCGACCGCATCACTCACGAGGAGATGCTCGAGCTGGCCTCGCTCGGCTCGAAGGTCCTGCAGATCCGCGCGGTCGAGTTCGCCATGAAATTCAACGTCCCGGTGCACGTGCGCCACAGCCAGCATCTTCGAGAAGGAACCAGGATCGTGCCCGAGACCCCCAACATGGAGGCCGTCCTGGTCGCGGGCGTGGCCCTCGATCGCGACGAAGCCAAGGTCACCCTCACCAACTGCCCCGACGTGCCGGGCACGATCGCCTCGCTGTTCACCGTGCTCGGCGAGCGCGGGATCATCGTCGACATGATCATCCAAAACGCCAGCCGCGACGGCAAGACCGACGTGACCTTCACGGTCCCGCAAGACGAGCTGCAGCGCACGACCGAGGCGATCGGCGAGCTCGAGCTGGTGTGTGCGCCCGGCGTGACGCTGCTGACCGACGCCCAGATCGCCAAGATCTCGATCGTCGGGGTCGGCATGCGCACCCACGCGGGCGTGGCGGCCAAGGCGTTCTCCGTGCTCGCGCACGAGGGCGTCAACATTCAGATGGTCTCGACCTCGGAGATCAAAGTCTCGGTCGTGGTCGAAGAAAAGTACGGCGAGCTGGCGCTGCGGGCCCTGCACGACGGGTTTGGGCTGGGCACGCCGTAGGGCCCGTCGTCGCGCCGGCTTGCCCCGATCGAGCCGAAGTCGTAACGTGCCGCGGATCGCCGCCTGGGCGCGGCCTCGTGCTCCATGAACCCCGAGCTCCCGCGACGCCCCGGCCCGCACGACGGCCTGTACGACACGGCGGCGGTGGTGGTCCTGCTGGTGATGTCGATCATCGCGCTGCTGACCTGGCAGCGGTTTGGCATCACCTGGGACGAGCGCTACCACGTCGAATACGGCGACCACATCCTCTCGTTCTACGAGTCTTGGGGCGCGGACAAGACCGCGCTGACCTTCCGCATCGATTACCTGTACGGCGGCGGCTTCGACCTCAGCGGCGCGCTGTTCCGCAAGCTCGCGGCGCCCCTCGATCAGTACGAGGCGATCCATCTGTTTGGCACGATCGTCGGCGTGCTCGGGCTGTGGGGCACCTGGAGGCTCGGCCGCGTGCTCGGGGGGCCGCGCGCGGGGTTGCTGGCCGCGCTGTTCATCGGCGCGACCTCGGTCTACTGGGGACACATGCCCAACAACCCCAAGGATCTGCCCTTCGCGGTTGGCTACGTGTGGAGCATGGCGCTGTTGCTGCAGGCGATCGGCACGTATCCGCGGGTGCCTCGGGCGCTCGCTATCAAGCTGGCAATTGCGATCGGCCTGGCGATGAGCGTGCGGATCGGCGGGCTGCTGTTGGTCTGTTATCTGGTCGCCACGATCGCGCTGTGGGTCGGCCATCACGGCTGGCTGCGCCGCGACCTCGAGGCGACTTACCGCTACGCCCGGCGCCTGGCGCTGACCGGGATCGGCGTGGTGGCGGGGGCCTGGGCCGTGATGCTGGTCTGGTGGCCGTGGGCGCTCTACGACCCGGTCAAGCGCCCGCTGGCCGCCGTGCGGCGGATGTCGCAGTTCATGGATCACGAGCGCGATATGCCCTTCGCGGGCGAGATGGTGTCGAACTTCGACATCGACTGGCGCTACTTGCCGCACTACTTCGGCTACAAGATGCCGGAGTTCGTGATCGTGCTGTTCGTGCTCGGCACGATCGTGGGCGTGGTCACCCTGATCTGGCGCGCGCGCGAGGCTCGGTGGTTCACGCAGAACCTGGTGCTGGGCACGCTGCTGGTCTCGCTGTGGTTCCCGTGGCTCTACGCCGTCTACAAAGGGTCGGTCCTGTACGACGGGCTGCGGCACTTCTTGTTCCTGGTGCCGGTGATGGTCGCGGGCGTGGCGTGGTTGGTCGACGTCGGGATCGGGGCCCTGGTCAAGCGGTTTGGCAGGCCAGCGGCGGTGATCCTGGCGATCGTGGTCGCCACGCTCTGCATGGATCAATACGCGACGATGATTCGGCTGCACCCCCACCAATACGTCTACTTCAATCGCTTCATCGGCGGGGTGAAGGGCGCGGTTGGGAAGTACGACACCGACTACTACGCCGAGACCTACGAGGACACCGCCGAGCAGTTTGCTCGACACCTGTGGCGAACCGAGCCCGACGTGTACCTCGACACCGTGTACCGGATAGCGGGGTGCGGGGGCCCGCTTCGCACCATGCGGCGGCTGCCGCCCAACTTTCAGTATCATCGCAAGAGCTACGATTTTTGGATGGGCTACACCCGCGGCAACTGCCATCGGCGCCACCGCAAGAGCCCCGCGATCTTCAAGCTCACCCGTGACGGCGGCCTGCTCAACATCGTTCGCGATCGGCGCGAAGCAAACCGCGCGAAGGAGGCCAAAGATCGGGCCAAAGCCAAGGCCAACCGGGCCAAGGCCAAGGCCGACCGGGCCAAGACCAAGTCCAACCGGACCAGGGCCAAGACCGAGGCCCGTCCCACGCCCACGCAGGACTCGCCATGATCACGCCAGACACTGAAAGGGTGCTCGATGCGGCCGCGACCGAGCTGCGCAGCGCCTACACCCTGGTCGCGGATCCACAGTGCGATCCCGTCACCGCCATGCCGCACCTTCAGCGCGCGTGGCAGGCGGTGGCCTGGCTCAGCCGTGGCGAGCTGCCCGAGGGGGCGGGGGAGACCCTCGCGGACTGGCTCGCGCCCGAGCAGCTCGAGCTGATCCCCGCCAAGTCGCGCGGCTCGGTCCACGCTGTGATCGCGGCCGCCTGTCAGCACGCTGGCGAGCCGCCGCCGTGGGTTAACGCTGGCTCGCCGCCGCCCGAGCTCCCCGCCGCCAAGCTGCTCCTGAGTCATCTGCGCGTGCTCGGTCAGCTGGTCCGCGCGCTCGAGCTGCGCGCGCGCGGGCGCACGCCAAAGGTTCAGCTGGCCGCGCGATGGGGGGTCCGTGCCGCGTGGTGGGTGGGGGGCGCGACCGCGTTCGTGCTGCTCGCGCTGCGCCCGTGGCAGACCGAGGACGAGGGCTCGTGGCGCGGCGCGTACTACCCAACCCCGGCGTTCGAGGGCGAGCCCGACCTGCGCCGCGAGGCCGACGTGGCGTTCGACTGGCGCAAGCGGGGGCCGACCGACTCGATCCCCTCGGATCGGTTCAGCGCCCGCTGGGACACGTGCCTGGTGCTCGAGGAAGACACCGAGGTCGGCCTGCAGATCGTCTCCGACAGTCGGTCCCGGCTGTGGCTCAATGGCGAGGTCGTCGTCGATCACTGGAAGCAGCATCAGCGGGCCGCCAAGGGGGCGCGCGTGTCGGTGCCCGAGGGCACGCACCACCTGCGGGTCGAGTATGTGGAGGACGTGGCCAACGCGTCGATCCACGTGACCGCCTCGTTCGACGAGGATGAGACCCCGGCCCCGATCCCGGCCGACATGCTGGAGTTTCCGGGCATGGAGATCGACGCCGACGCCGACCCTTGCGAGTGACACTCGCTTTGCCCAGCTCGGTGATTGTTCGGCTACTGTGTGGGCATGGTGAGGGTCGAGGTCAACGAGCTGCTCGCGGCGCCGATCGACGCGCTGTTCGAGCGCCTGGTCGATCACGAGAGCTACGCTAGCTACGCCGGGGTCTCGTCCGCGACGCTGACTCGCGCTGGCCACGAGGCGCGCAACGGAGCGGGCGCGCAGCGGCGGGTCCGACTCGGGGCGGTGGTTCTGTGGGAAGACATCGTCGCGTTCGAGCGGCCGACGTTGATGGAGTATCGGATCGTCAAGGTCCGCCCGCCGCTGGTTCGGCACCTGCTCGGGCGCGTGAGCTTGTCGCCAGAGGGCGAGGGCACCCGGGTGGTCTGGGTCAGCGAGTTCGAGGTGCGGATCCCCGGGCTGGGTCGGGTGCTCGAGCCCAGGCTGCGGGCCGAGTTTGACGGGGCGTTTCGAGCGATGCTGCACGAGATGGCCCGCCGGGCGCGGCACCAGACCGCGAGCGCCTAATTGCTAATTGTGGGCGGCGTAGCGATATTCGCGGGATGCGATCGCTACCTTGGCCTTGGATCGTCGACGCAATCGCCAGCTCGCGTCCCCGCGCGGTCGTGCTCGCGGCGCTGGCCGTGAGCGCGTGTGGCAGCCCGAGCGGGTCCGAGTCTGGCGAGGTGGGGGAGACCGGCGCATCCGAGACCAGCGGTCCGATCGAGCCGCCGCCGCCCTCGTGCATGCCCGCGGCGGCCGGCAGCTCGGGGGCGGTCCAGGCCCCGGTGCTGCGCGCGACCTTGCCGGGCAGCTGGGACGAGAACTGGCTGGCCTCGCCCGCGCTGGTCGACGTCAACGGCGACGGCCTGCTCGACATCGTCGCCGCCCGCCACTCGGTGCTGTACGTCTACGATCACGCTGGCGCGCCCCTGTGGCAGACGGCGTGGAGCTACAGCGCGTCCAACTCTCCCGCTCACGGCGAGGTCCGCATGTGGTCCTCGGCCTGCGTCGGCGACTTCGATCAGGACGGCGACGCCGAGATCGCCGTGGCCGCGCACCCCGACGCGAGCGGCCACAACGTCGCGGTCTACGATCACACGGGCGAGCTGCTGCCCGGCTGGCCCGCGGCCTACGGCGACGCCGAGGTGCGCAGCATCGCGGTCGCCGATGTCGACGGCGACGGCGTCGAAGAGATCCTGATCAACAAGCAAGCCACGGGCCCCGCGACCAACGTGTTCGAGCTCGACGGCAGCAGCGCGGCCGGCTGGCCACAGGTCGGCGAGTGCTCGGCGCCCGCGGGCGACTGCATTGACTACGGCGGCTTCAACCAGAATATCGGCGCGGGTGATCTGGACGGCGACGGGATCCTCGACGTGGTCTCGACCTACGACGCGATCGGCTTCGGCGTCTGGTCCGGCGACGGCAGCAATTTCACGACCCACCCCGACTTCATGGACAGCTGGGTGACCGGCGTCGAGGCCTACCACGATCTCGCGCTGGCGATGCAGGGCTGGGGCACGGGCGATCGCTCGGAGTTCACGTATTCGCCGCCCGTGATCGCCGACATCGACGCCGACGGCGACTACGAGGTCGTGCTTGGCGGGGATCATGAGCACAGCGAGTCGACCGACAACCAGGGCGTGAGCGTGTGGGTGCTCAACGCCGACATGACCCGCCCAGCCGGGTGGGAGTGGCCCAAGGACGCAGGCGCGCCGCTGGCCTACGACACCGATCTGGGCCACAACATCGTGCCGAATTATCCAGCGCCCGCGGTCGGTGATCTCGACGGTGAGCCCGGTCTGGAGATCGTGCTGCCCACCTACGACGGGCTGCTGTGGGCGTTCCGCTCGACCGGCGAGGTCATGTGGACCTACGCCTACGGCTCGGTCAACCCGTTCGTGGGCGCGAGCGAGGCGTTGATCGTCGATCTCAACGGCGACGGCTCGCCCGAGATCGTGTTCAGCACCTACGCCAGCGGTGAGCCACGCATGCCCGACGCGCCCACCCACCTGATCGTGCTCGACGCTGGCGGCAACGAGCTGCATCGGGTCGAGCTGTCCAACCGCGGCTCGATGGCCGCGCCCTCGGTCGCGGATCTCGACGGCGACGGCAGCCTCGAGCTCGTCATCTCGCTCAAGGACTCGCTCGGCGGCGACGACGGTGGCGTGCAGATCTGGGATCTGCCGGGCGCCTCCGACAACTGCGTGGTGTGGGGGACCGGGCGCGGGAATCCGCGGCGGACCGGCTACGTGCCGAACGAGTAGCCCGCGTCAGCGACGACGACGACGGCGCAGCGCCAGGACCCCGAGCAGCATGAGCGCGCTGGCGAGCCGACCCTCGGGGTCTGGTCCGGTCGCGCAGCTGCAGCCGCGACCTTCGAGCACGGGCGCGTCGTCTCCGGTGCCGGTCCCGCTGCCGCCGTCGTCGGACTCGCCCTCGCCCGCGAGCGTGTCCGCTTCACCGCCGTCGCCATCGCCGTCGCCATCACCATCGCCATCACCAGCTGGATCGCCGTCGCCGTCTCCGCTCGGATCCCCATCGCCGTCCCCGCTCGACTCCTCCTGCGGGACCGGGTCCGGCTCATTGGTCGTCAGGTTGGGGCCCAGACCGCACTCGTTGAGGGCACAGCAGGGATCGAAGGGGAGCTCGTCCATGATCGAGACCAGGGCAATCTCGAGGTCGACCTGGGTGGCGGCGAGCATGTGCGGCGCCGTACCCCCCGAGCCCCAGTCGGCGATGTCCTGCAGCTGCGCGAGCATGACTGGGTCATTCGCGTCGACGCCCAGGCCGATCACGCGAGTCGTGATGCCGTCGTTGGCCATCGCCTGCAGCGGGGTCTGGATCTGCGCGTCGGTAGACCATGCATCATGGCGGCCAGCGAGGATCACCACGTTGACGTAGCTGGTCTCCGCGGTGGTTGGAAACGGGGCCATCGGATCTTGGGCGGCCGCGTGATAGCTGGCCTGGTTGGCCGCGAGCAGCTCGAGCCCCAGGTGCAGGTACCTGCCCGAGCCCTGACACGCCTCGCCGTCTTCGCCCGCGCACTGCGGCATGTGGCTCTGGGTCGGGGTGTCGAAGCCGGGCGGGTCCTCCGTGCCGTCCTGGAAGGTCCAGGCGATCGGCGGGCCGCCCCACGGGTCATCACAGCCGGGCTGCTCGCACGAGGTCTGTGGGTCCAGCGCGAAGCGAAAATTATCGCGGGCGCAGGCGGCATACTGAACCAGGATCTTGGCCTCGTCCGGCTCGCCGAAGCTGGCGAGCCCGAGATGCGTGAGCTCCTCGAGCGGGACCATGTTGATCTCGTAGTCGAACAGCGAGAAATTTTCGTTCGCCAGCGCATCGCGGGCCTGATCCCAGCGCCCCTCGCCCAGCGCCGCCGGGGCAGCGTCGGGTCCCTCGCCGAGGTTCAGCATCTCCGAGGATCCGTCGAGCAAGAACATGACCCGAACTGGGCCGGCGACGCACGGCGGTGGCTCCCAGGAGTTGGCGATCGCCGAGACCACGGCACCCAGCGCCTCGCCGAGCTGGGCTGGCGCGCTCGCGTGGATCGCCTGCGTGGTCCCACCCGCGTCGGCGAGCTGGTCGGCGGCGGCCTCGGCCTGCGGATCGCCAGCGAGGGCGATCACGTAGGTGCGGATCGCTTGCTGATCAAACAGCGCCGCAGCGCTGATCGCCGGGTCTTGATCGGCCGGGATCAGCGGCGTCGACCCATCGACGCCAGTCCACGCGCTGTCGGTCAGCACGAGGTTGAGATACGCCCGCGCGGGCTCGAATTCATCGTTGGCGTGATCGGCCTTGGTCGCTGCGATCTCGACCGCGGTCGCGTCGAGGGCCCCCTTGGTCCACGTCCCGATCCCAAACTGGCTGCCCTGCATCGGCGCTGGCGTGGCCGCGAGCGCGTCGAGGATCGCCTGGCCGTTGCACTCGAGGTACGCGCCGTTGCCGTCATCCCAGGCCACATCGATCACCTGGCCGTCGACCAGCCCCGAGGTCTCGTCGGGGATCACCGTACCGGGGGCGTCGGGATCGGGATCGTGACCGAAGCGCAGCAACGCGAGGTGCGTGGTCTGGCTCAGGTAGGTGCCGGGCGCCGTGATGTCGGCGATCGCCACGACCGCGACCTCCCAGCGCGACAGCTGATTGAGCAGGTCCCACTCGAGGTTCATCGAGGTCGAGTAGTCGAGCAGCAGCATCACGTTGGGCTTGGCGATCGAGCACTCGCTCTCGGCCGGACACTCGTCCATGCCCCCCGCGCTGGCCGGCTGCTGGCGTGCGCTCAACGCAAACGCCAGCCCGACGCCAGTCAGCAGCCCGAGCTGCAGGGCAAGTCGCCTCCAGTTGTCTCCCACCAGCCTGCGCACTCAGCCACGCTAGCGAGCCCGGCCCGACCGTGTCCAGACCCAACGAGCTCGAGCTCAGAGGATCGGCATCGTCGCGGGGGTCAAGTAAACCCGTGAAGGCACGCGGCCGAGCTGACCCCACACGTCGTCGCCCCAGCACGTCACTTCGCCGTCGCGGGTCCGGGCGCAGGCGTGCTGGCTGCCCGCCGCGAGCTCGACGACATCGCCCAGCTCGGGCACCGGCCGCCAGGTCGTGTCTTCGGCGTAGGGATCGTCGGCCCAACATCGCACGATCGGCGACTTCGCTGGCGGCAGGCCGGAGATCAGCGCGCAGTGATGCTCGGCGCCCGCGACCAGCTGGGTGACCCGCTCGAGGCCCAGATCCTTGGCGTGCGAGGGCCGATAGTGGCTGGCCCTCGGCGTGCGTCCGTCCGCGCTCCACTCGGTCTCGGTCCGCCCGACCCAGCAGCTCACGTGACCCGAGCTCCGCAGCGCGCAGTCGTGATAGGTGGAGCTCGAGACCGTCACCGCGTCGCTGATGCCCGCGATCCGAACGAGCTCGCGCGGCGGCGGGGCGTGGCCATCCCACGAGTAGAGCTCCGCGAAGCAGCTGATCTGGCCGCCGCCGTGGACGACACAGCCTCGCATGTGGGCGCTCGAGATGGCGCGCGGCGCCTTGATCCGACGCTCGGTCTCCAGCTGGCTGAAGTCCTGGCCGCAGCGCAGCTCGGCGTTGCGACCGGTGCCGTTGATCGTGCACAGCGGAGGAGCTCCGGCCGCGAACGCGCTGACGTTGGCGAATGACTTGCTCGGCGCGAAGTTGGCGAACAAGCTGCCGATGCCGCCCCAGTTGCCGCACTCGAGCGAGCCGCCCGACAACGAAAAGCACGCATTCCAGCCGGTGGTGAAGCTCAGGATCTCGCCCGAGCTGGGCAGCGTGATCAGGGCAGGGGTCGCGGCGGCGGCGATCCCGGTCTGCTCGAACGCGTCGCTGCCCCAGCAGCGCAGCGCGCCGGGCTTGTCGACGGCGCAGGTCGTGTGTCCGCTGGCGGCGATCGAGGTCGCGCGCAGATCGACGAGGGTGTGGGTGTGCTGGGACTCGCGGCCGAGCGCCTCACCACGGTCGAAGCCCCAGCACGCGATTTGGTCGTCGCGGGTCACCGCGCAGCTGAAGTTCTCGGCGACCGAGATGTCGAGCACGCCCTCGAGTCCGGCGACGGGGGCCGCGGTCTCGCGGGTGGTCGCGCTGCCGTCACCGAGCTGGCCGTAGACGTTTCGACCCCAGCACAGCGCGCGCTCGTCGAGCGTGCGGGCGCAGGCGTGGGTCCGGGTGGTGCTGACCTCGGCCACGCCCGCGGCGCCCTCGAGCGGCTGCATGCCCAGGTCCTGGTCGCGCAAGACCGAGACGACATCTTGCGCGCTGCAGCCCAGCTTGGCGTCGCCACGCAGCACGCACAGGTTGTTCCAGCCCGTCAGCGCGATCCCGGTGGCGCCGGGGAACCGGCCGAGCTCGAGCAGGTCCGGCAGATCCTCGGCGTCGGGCGTGGCCTGTGGTGCCCGGTTCGGCGCGAGCTGGGCTGACTGCTGAATGAACTGCAGCTCGTAGCGGTGCCAGTCTTTGATCGCCTGGCCCCAACACACGACGTCGCCCTGACGCGTGAGACCACACGCGAGGTTGTCGCTGACCGCCATCGCCACCGCGTCGCCGAGCCGGGGACGCGGGACGCCGTAGTTCTCCGCGCTCCAGCACCACAGCTGCCCGTCGGCCAGGGCGGCACACGACTCGCTGTCGCTGATCTCCAGCTCGACGGCGTGGGTGATGCCCGGGACCTCGTACACGTGCTGCGAGCCCCAGCGCACCGAGCCCCAGCAGCGGACCCGACCGCCATCGACGATCGCGCAGGCCCGCGAGCTCGCGGTGGAGATCCGCCGGGCGCCGTGGATCAGCTCGAGGCGTGAGGCCGGACCCCACTTGCGCGCGCCGTGAGCCGCGGGCTCGGGCGGGGCTTGGCTCGGGAGCTCGCGCAGACCCATCTCGGCCGACGGGTCGCGGCCCCAGCAGACCACGGCTCCAGTCCGCTCGACCGCGCAGCCGAATTCCGACTCGACCGAAATGTCGATCCAGCGGGACTGGAGATTGGTCGTTGCTTCGGCCTTCGCCGTCTCGGGGGTGACGAGCGTGGGCGCCCGCCCCGAGGCTGAGGGGTCGAGCGTCGCTGAAGTTCGCGGGGAGCACGCGAGGGCCGCGCCAGCGAGCGCGAGCGCCAGAGGGACCCGGGTCGACATCAGCCCGATGCTATCGCGGGCGGCCCCGGGACGGGCGAGCACGGTCCGGCGGTGACCAATCACCGAAATATCGCTGGAGCTGCCCGAGGGCGCTAACGTAGATCCCATGGTTGAACCGGCGGAGCTGCTCAACGATATTTCGGTGTCATTCGCGGCGAGCTGCAACCTGCGTACCCTCGCTCCGAGGTTGAGTGTGGGGTTGGCGCGGCAGCTCCCGCTCGTCGAGGTGGAGGTGGTGACGCTCGATCGGGACGGAGCATCGGTCCGCGTCGGGGCCCACGCGCCGGGCGTGACCCGACCGTGGATCGGCCGGCGATCAGCTCGATTCCTGCGCTCGAGGTGGGTGCCGCGGGCGACCTGGTGCGACGAGCTCGAGCCCGCCCGGGTCGCGTTTGCGCCCGTCGCCGCCCGCTTGGCGATCCCCGCAGGGCGACACGGGTTGCTCTCGCTCGCGTTCGAGACCGATATTTCGGTGAGTCTAGACCGGCCGAGCATCACCGAAATATTGGTGGATGCTCTGTCCGGCCACTGTCGTCGGCTCGGGCATCTCGACGCGGCCGCCCGTCGCTGTCGAGTAGCTCACCGAAATACCAGTGAGCTACCCGAGCAGCAGATCGAGCAGCAGATCGACCAGATCACCGAAATACCAGTGGAGGTGACCGAAAATCCTGACACCGAGATATCGGTGAACACCGTAGAGGTCGCCATGCGCCAGTGCATATCGCGCGCACTTCACGCCTCGAGCGGACGCATCTACGGTGACGCAGGCGCCGCGAGGCTGCTCGGACTCAAGCCGAGCACCCTGCAGAGCAAGATGCGCAAGCTAGGCGTGGACCGCCGCGACTTCGTGGGTGCCTAGGCCAAACCCAAGGTCGTCGTCGAGCCGCCCGTGCACGTGCTCGATCTCCGCCTGACGGCGCGCGGGGTCCCAGCCCAGGACCTCGGCCATCAGGTCGGCCAGCGGCTCGATCGCCGCCCGCGGCTCGAGCCCATAGAGCGGCAGCCGGGTGCGGCGGTACAGGAGATCCTCCAGCTTGGCCGCGCCCTCTTGCTCGACCGCCCAGCGGACCTCACCCACCACACACCGCGAGCCCGCGTGGATCGGGGTGTTTCCGAGGGCCAGGACTTGCTCCGCCTCGGTCCCAAACAGGCGGGCGAGCCGGGCCGCGGTCGGCCGGTCGAGATCGTGGGCGGTCGCGAGCTTGGTGGCCAGGGCCCCGAGATCACCGTCGAAGTCACCACCAGGCAGCGGGGGCTCCTCGCTCGGCTCGGGCAACGCCTGCCCGAGCCGCTCGGCCACCGAGTCGAGCACCCGGCGGGCCATGCCGCGGTAGCCGGTCAGCTTGCCACCCGCGACCGACAGGACCCCGAGCGGGCCGAGCAGCAGCTCGTCGCGCCGTGACAGCTCCGCCGGGTTCTTCTGGGTGGGGTCGGCGATCAGCGGCCGGAGCCCCGCCCACGCGCCCACGACATCGCTCGGGCCCAGCGGGCCGCACGTGAAGTAGCGCGGGAGCGGCTCGAGCAGATAGTCGACGTCCTCAGGCTCGATCCGGGGCCAGACCTCTGCGCCGCGCTCGTAGGTGGTGTCGGTCGTGCCGACATACACGACATCGCCGCGGCGGATCGCAAAGATGCGTCGCTTGTCCGGAGTGTCGAGCACCAAGAGGTTGCGGACCGGCAGCTTGGTAGCCGGGATCGAGATGTGGATGCCCTTGCTCAGGTGCAGCAGCGGCGCGGCCTCGGGGTTCTCGAGCGACAAGATCGACTCGACCCAGGGTCCCGCGGCGTTGACGATCACGCGGCCGCGGACGCTGAAGTCCTGACCGCTGAGCTCGCAGCGGGCCTCGACGCCGATCGCCCGGTCGCCGCTGCGGATCAGGCCCACGACGCGCGCATGGTTGAGCAGCGTGGCCCCGGCGGCTGCAGCCGAGCGCAGGTTGGCGAGCACCAGGCGGGCGTCGTCGGTCAGGTACTCACGGTACGCGAGCGCGTGCGGGTGCAGCTTGCGATCGAGCACCGGCTCTTTCTCGGCCAGCGTCGAGCCCGTCCAGGCCCGGTGGCTGTCCTTGCGATCGACCGCGCCGAGCCGCTCGTAGGTGGTGACCGCGAGCCGCAAGCTGTAGAGCTTGGTCCGGCCCGACATCGGCATCACCATCCAGCGTGGTTCACACAGGTGTGGCGCGGCCCGATAGATCTCTTTGCGCTCCAGCGCGGTCTTGCGGACCAGGTTGATCTCGCCCCGCTCGAGGTAGCGCAGGCCACCGTGGATGAGCTTGGACGAGCGACTCGAGGTGCCCGACGCGAAGTCGGCGGCCTCGAGCAGCGCGACGCTCAGACCCCGGCGCGCGGCGTCGCGGGCGATACCGGCACCGGTGATGCCGCCGCCGATCACGATGAGATCGTAGCTGTCACGAGCGAGGGCCTGCAGCGCAGCGCTTCGCGCGAGCGTGGAGATGGTGGCGGTGCTCATCGGCCTCGCTGTGCCTCACCGGGAGGGCGCGGACGTGGGGCGGGGGAGGCCCGCATGAGCTGAGTACCCGAGGACATCGGCGATCTGTGCGAGCAAGAATTCGTTCTCGGCCGGCAGCCCCAGCGTGAGCCGGAAGTAGGCGTCGTAGGACTGGCCGTTGGCTGGCGCGAACACCTTGATGGCGACCCCGCGCTGGCGGAGCTTGGTCTGGAGTTCGGCGCCGCGTCGCCCGTCGGTGAACCGACCCAGTACAAAGTTGGCCTGGGACGGAAAGGTCTGCAACCCCGGGATCCGCGACAATCCAGCGTAGATCTGGTCGCGGCCCAGCCGGGCTTGCTCGCGGATGAAGGGCAGGTGCTCCGCGTCCTCGAGTGCCGCGACCCCCAGCCCTTCTTGCAGCGTCCCGAGCCGGTAGTCGGTCAGCTGTCGCTCGAGCTCGGTGACGAAGCTGGGCTTGGCCAGCAGGTAGCCGATGCGCACGGCCGCGAGCCCATAGGCGAACGAGAAGGTCCGGCTGACCAACAAGTTGGGGTAGCGCGCGACCAGGTTGCCCAGGTACTCGTGGGTGCTGGGATCGACGTACTGCACGTACGCCTCGTCGATCCAAAACCGGGCCTCGGGAAACCGCTCGAGCAGCGGGATCAGCTCCGGGCGCTGGATCAGCAGGTTGCCCGTCGGGTTGTTGGGGTTGACGATGTAGACCAGGCCCGGGCCACGCTCGAGGCGGCGCTCGAGGCGAGCGACGTCGAAGCGAAAGTCGTCGCCCGGATCGAGCGCGAGCATGTCGACGTGCATCCCGCCTTCGGCCGCCTTCTTGGGCACCTTCGAGTAGGTGAAGCGGGGCGTGATGATCGGGAAGCCGTCGCGCTTGACCACGTGGCGGAGCACCCGCCGCGGTGAGTCGAGCACCCGTTGCTTGAGCAGATAGGGGATCGCCAGCTTGAGGATCGGCCCGGTGCCGTTGTGCAAGAACACGTGCTCGGGGCCGACCTGATCGGCGGCCGCGATCGCCTCTCGCAGCGGCGCGTTGTCGGGTGACGAGTAGTTGCGAAAATCGGTGCGCTCGGTGTAGCGGCGCATCAGATCGATGCACCCTTGCGGCGCATAGGTCCCATCGTTGAGCCCCAGGTTCAGGGGCAGGGTCACACCGACTGGCGCGGGCGCACGGTCTTGGATCGGGCTGAACATCATGGGTCTGACGCAGGCATGAAAGCACTTTGACGGCCCGCGCTAAACCGCCCCGCCGCCGCGCCCAGCGATGACGCGCAGGCGCCCCGTGGCGGGGTGGGAACGATGGATGTGAACACGTGGCCGCACACACCCGGCAAGCGCTCACACACTCGCGGCAGCTCGGTGAAACGCATTCACCCCCCATGCGCCAGCAGCGGGCTGTTGTCAGCTCGGGGGCTGTTATCAGCTCGGGTCAGGCTTCTGACCCGCTTGCATGCGCCCTTCGTGGACTGGCTCCACCGTGGGCAGCGGGCTGTCGTCAGCTCGGGTCAGGCCTCTGACTCGCTTGCATGCGCCATTCGTGAACTGGTTCACCGTTAGCCGACTTGTGTAGTGCGAGCTTCGATCGGGGTCGCGGCCGCCATGCGTCGGAGATCCTCGACGTCTGCGGTGCTGAGCACTTGCGCGGCCGGGGCCAGCGAGCGCTGGTCGTGGGCCGCGGAGCCGAGCGACGCGACCGTCAGCAGCGCGCCAGGGACCACCGCGGCGAGCAGCGGCGCCTGCAGGATCAAGAGCAGCGGGATCATCAAGAGCGCGAGCAAGCTGAGCTTCAATCGGCGCTGCGGGTGTCGTGATTGTCGAGGTGTGTGATGCATGGCGACGGCCGGCGAAAGCTGTGTTCGTAGCTGCGCCGGTCAAGTTGCAAACACCAGTGCAAACGCTGTTGGGTGGCGAGCAGAGTGTCCGCTGGCTGATCGAGTTGCAGGCTCGCAGGCGTTCGACACGCCGCGAAATGCATGTAGATCTGATGAGGACCCTTACCGTTTGGTGTGTTGCCATGAGTTCTCGAGCCCCAAAACAAGCTGAATCCGAATTTGATGACTTACTCGGCCAACTCGTCGACGAGTTGGCCATGACCCCGCCCAGTCAGTCGGCGGTCGCGCTGGTCCCCGATCTGAAGCCGTCACCCCCGGCGGTGCGGGTCGACTCGACCAACGAGATGGCGGCGGCCGCCGCCGCAGCAGCCGGTGTCATGCCCCCCGCACCGGCACCAGCATCCAACTCCACCGTCAAGATCGTCGGTATCATCGCAGCGTCGCTCACGGCCGTAGCCGTCGCGGCGCTGATGACGTTTGGCGGTGGCAGCGACGCTGGGGAGGCCGCGCCCGCGGTCGCCGTAGACGACGCCGCCGACCAGCAAGCGCTGGCGCAGGCCGCCGTCGCGCACCGGGCTGCGGTCGAGCAGGCCCACGTCGAAGCGATCGCGGCCGAGCGAGCCGAGGTCCAGGCTGCCTACGCCCGCGCCGAAGCCGAGCGGCTCGTCGCGCAGCAACAGGCCGAACAGGCCGCCGCGAAGCCGAAGCCGAAGCCGAAGCCGCGCAACCGGCCCAAGCCGAAGCCGAAGCCAACGCCAAAAGCCCCAGGCAGCGACTTCGACAAGCTCTGAGGGCGCCGTGACGACCCTGGTCGCGCGAGGCTAAACAAGCTACATCGCGGCTTGAATGGCCCGCGGTCGTCGACGCAAGAAGTGGGAGCCCGAGCGCGGGATCGTCGGGGAGCTCGATCGTCGCGGTCGCGCGATCCTGCCAGCGGGTGAGGGCGGTCGCCCACGTGAGGCTCGGGTCGACGGCGCGCTGCCGGGTGAGTCGGTCGAGCTGCTCCGGTCCGAGCGCGAGGGCATCAACGACGCGGCCCGCACCGTCCAGGTGTTCGAGCCGGCGGCGACGCGGGTCGACGCGCGCTGTACTCACTACGGTCTGTGCGGCGGCTGCTCGCTGATGCACATGGACCACGACGCCCAGATCGCCTTCAAGCAGGCGATCTTGCTCGCCGACTTCGCGGCCCACGGGCTGACACCCGAGCGCGTGCTTCCGGCCCTGCGTGGTCCGGCCTGGGGCTACCGCAGGCGCGCGAGGTTGGGCGCGAAGCTGGTCCCCAAGAAGGGCAAGGTGTTGGTCGGGTTCCGAGAAAAGGACCGGCGCTTTGTGGCAGATCTGTCCACCTGTGAGGTGCTGGCGAGCCCGGCGAACGCTGCGCAGGGGAGCGAGCCGGCCAGCTTGATCCCCGCGCTCGGACAGCTGATCGAGTCGCTGAGCATCGCGTCTCGGACCCCTCAGATCGAAGTCTCGGTCGGGGATGACGAGCTCGCGCTGGTGTTCCGTGTGCTGG
This sequence comes from Enhygromyxa salina, assembly GCF_002994635.1. GTDB lineage: Bacteria > Myxococcota_A > Polyangia > Nannocystales > Nannocystaceae > Plesiocystis > Plesiocystis salina_B. Next base: position 18,406 of record NZ_PVNL01000192.1, read on the forward strand.
ATCCGCCCAGCGACGACGACCTCGACCGACTCCGCGAGTTCGAGCGCGAGCGTGGCGTCCGGGTGTTCCTGCAGCCGGGCGGGCTCGACACCGTCGCCCCGCTCGATCCGGCGCGCGGCGAGCTCCTGTCCTACTCGCTCCCCGAGTTCGACGTGAAGATCGAGTTTCGCCCGACGGACTTCGTGCAGGTCAACGCGCCGCTCAACCGCGCGATGATCAGCCGGGCGGTGGAGCTGCTCGAGCTCGAGCACGGCCAGCGGGTGCTCGATCTGTTCTGCGGGCTCGGAAATTTTAGTCTGCCGATCGCCCGCCGCCTCGGGGAGGCCGGGCACGTGGTTGGGATCGAGGGTGACGCCGCGCTGGTCGAGCGGGCTCGCGCCAACGCGGCCGCCAACCAGATGACCAACCTGAGCTTCGAGCAGCGCGATCTGTATCGCGACCCCGCGGCGCTGGAGTGGCCGGCGGGCCCGTTCGATCGCGTGCTGCTCGATCCGCCGCGCTCGGGTGCCGCTGGGGTCATCGAGGATTTCGAGCGGATCGCGGCCAAGCGCGTGGTCTACGTGGCCTGCTCGCCCGAGACCCTCGCCCGCGACGCCGCGACCTTGGTCTCGGCCCACGGCTATCGCTTGCTCGCGGCTGGCGTGATGGACATGTTCCCACACACCGCCCACGTCGAGTCGATCGCGGTGTTCGAGCGCTGAGCGACTCAGGGGCTGTGCAGCGACTCGAACCACCCCTGCAGCAGCGGCGCGCGGCTCGGCGGCGGCAGGTTGCTGGCTTCGTCAAACCGCCAGCCGTTGAGCCACAAGCGAACGCCTCGCAGCCGGGCGAGGTCGCGGTGCAGGCTCTCGATGTCCAGCTCGAGCGCGGCTGCCCGCGCGCACAGCTGGGGATCCGGGGGGTCTCGCTCGACGAGCGCGAGTCGGTAGCGAAGCCGGCCCTCGACGCGGATTCGCTCGAGATCATCACCAAACGCCGCGACCGCGCGCTCGAGCAGCCGCGGGAACCGGCGGGCGCTCGAGCTGCGAAACTCGAGCGCGAGCATGCGAGGACAGACCACGCGATCAGGCCGCCGCCGCGCGACGCCGTGGCGGATCGCCGTGAACACGGCTTCGACGACCCCGCGCGTGCCAGCCGGGAGCCCGAGCAGCGCGTCGACGGCGGCCGCGTCGCGCTGGCGTCCCAGTACATCCACGATCCGCCGGATCCGACCTGGCACCAGCGGGCTCAGCTCGAGCACGCGCTGACAGGAGCTGGCGTCGAGCGGGCCAGCGTCGGCGAGTGACAGCAGCGCGTCGAGCTCGGTGAGCGCGGCATGGCGCGGCCCCTCGCTCACCACCGCTCGCGTACCGCTCGCTGCATCTCGAGCTTTTGCTCGCGCTCTTTGATCGAGGCCCGCTTGTCGTGAACCTTCTTGCCGCGCGCGAGCCCGATCAGCACCTTGATGTTGCGGCCCTTGAGGTACATGGCCAGCGGGATGATCGTCAGGCCCTGCTGCTTGACCGCGTCGCGGAGGCGGTCGAGCTCGCGCCGATGCAGCAGGACCTTGCGGGGCCGCAGCGGCGGGTGGTTGCGCGCGTGGGCCTGGACGAACTCGGCCACGTGGGCCTGCATCAAGAACAGCTCGTCGCCGCGGAACTGACAGAAGGCTTCCTTGAGGCTCACCCGGTGGTCACGGATCGACTTGACCTCGCTGCCGTGGAGCATGATCCCGGCCTCGAGCTCCTCGTGGATCTCGAACTCGTGCCGCGCCTTGCGGTTGTCCTCGATCGTCTCGTCGCCGAGCTGGCGCTTTTTCTTGGTGCGGGCCAAGGGCAGCAACCTATTGCAAGCCCGCGCCGGTCGTCACCCCCAGCCGCAAAAAACTCCGCAGACCTGGGCAGACATGCTCGCCCAGCGCCGTTCAGCTCGCGGGGGCCCGGCCCCTGCGCCGGCCGCGGATCGCTCGGCCCGAGCTCAAATGGAGACGCCGGAGCCCGTGGGCCGCGGTGGCGCACGTGCTCCGGCGAAGGCTGCCGGCTGGTGAAGCTCAGGCTTCGCGGGCGATCGCGTAGCTCTTGGACAGCTCGGGATCGCGGGCGATCTCGTAGAGCATGGTCTCGAAGCTCTCGCGGTCGAGGCCGGCCTCATCGAGGATCTTGTCGGCCGCGGCCGGATCGTTGGCGATCATGTTGGCGACGGTGACGGCCTTCTCGACCTTGGGATCGAGGGCGGGCGCCTCGACGGCGTCGTCTGGCTTGTCGGCGTCGGCAGGCTTGGTCGTCGGGTCGGCCTTCTTGTCGCCCTTCGTGTCGGCCGTGGCCTGCTTGTCGGTCTTGGCCGGGTCGGCCTTGTCGCAGGCGCCAAGGGTGAGAACGAGGCCCATCAGGGTGGTGGTGATGATCGTGCGCATGGTCATGGCTCCGTTCCTCACTTGGGCCCCTGCTTGCCTGGTTTGCCCGGTTTACCCGGTTTGTCGTCGCGCTTCTCCATCTTCTCCTCGCGCTTCTCCAGCTTCTCGTCGCGCTTCTCGGCCATGTCTTCGCGCTTCTCGGCCATGTCCTCGCGCTTCTCGGCCATGTCCTCGCGCTTCTCGGCCATGTCCTCGCGCTTCTCGGCCATGTCCTCGCGCTTCTCGGCCATGTCCTCGCGCTTCTCGGCCACCTTGTCGCCGTGCTTGGCCAGCTTGTGGGCCTTCTTGGCCTGCTTCCACATGGCCTTGGCTTCAGCGTGGCGCTTGGCGGCCTTGGCGATCATCTTGTCGTGGCGTTCTTTGCCTTCGAAGCTGATCTCTTTGCCCTCTTCGTGTAGCTGCTTGCGCTTCTCGTGCAACGCCTTGCGATGTGCGCGATGCTTGATCCCGAGCTCCTTGATCTTGGCCTCGAGCTCCGCCTTCTCCTCGTCGGTCATGTCCGCGAGGTCCTCTTGGCGATCGCGGATCAACGCGGCGAGCTCCTCGCCCTGGACGCCCTTCGCGACATGCAGCTTGACCCACATCCCGAACGCCTTGCGCTTGCCCTTGCCGCGGAAGTGCTCGGCCTCGTCGTCGAGGGCCTCGGTGATGACCGCGGGTGAAACGGCAGCCTGCTCGGCGGCGTCGAGTGCCTCATCGATCTCGGCCTCCTCGAGACCTGCGTCCCGGGCTTCATCGGCGGCGATCGGGAGATCGATGACCATCAAGATGTCATCTTCGAGCGCCTCTTCTTCGCTGATCTCGACGGTGGCGGCGGCGTCGTCGGTGGGGGGAGCAGCGCTCGCCGGGATCGCCAGAGTGAGCGGCAGAGCCACTAATATCGTCTTGAAAACGGCTTGTTTCATGCGGACCTCCTTGGGGGGTCGCGCAGTGTAGCGCAGATGTCGGACGCAGGAGCACATGGGCCCTGCTACACGCCCGAGTCGGTGATGGCTCATGGAACAAAGCGCGAAGACCATCGAGCCAGGCAATGCATCGCCTGATTGATGCGCGCGGGTGCTACAGTCACGACGATGCCACGTCAGGCACCAGGGGTGCGTAGGCTCGCGCCACCGCGTGTGCAGCCGCGTCCGTTGGGCGCGAATTCGCTAGCGTCGCGAGCGGAGACGCCGCTGGCGGCGCGCGACCCTGGCTCGGGGGATCTTTTTGCGCACTACGGAGTGGGCGTCAGCCCATCGTCCGGTCAGCCGCAACCGGTCGTCGAGGGGCGACCCTGTCCGGCCTGCGGGTGGTTGCTGCGCACCGATGACCCAGCACCGTGCATGCTGTGCGGTTGCGAGCCCCACAGCGGCTGAGCAGAGCGCCTAGGCAGCGCGCCTACGCCGTCTTCTCGAGGCCCTGATCCCAGCGGCCCGACGCCGCCGCTGAATTGGCCTTTGCGCGCTGGTAGAAGGCCTTTTGGCCGGCAGCGAATTGCTCGGGCTTGCCGCCCCAGGCCTTGAGCGCGCCCTGCTGGAGCGCGCGTCCGTACGAGAAGCTGAGCTCCCACGGACTGTCGACGTGGAGCCCATTCATGGCGTTGAGATGGGCGGTTGCCAACACGTCGTCCTGGCCGCCAGACAGGAACACGATGCCCGGAACGGCGGCGGGGACGTTGCGCAGCAGGCAGCGCATGGTTCGTTGCGCGACCTCGTCCACGCTGGCCTGGGTCGGGCACGTGCTACCCGAGATGACCATGTTGGGCTTGAGCAGGATGCCCTCGAGCAGCACGTCGTGGCGGCGCAGCGCGGTGAAGACCTCGCTCAGGGTCCGCGCGGTGACCTGATCGCAGCGGTCGATGTCGTGGTCGCCGTCCATCAGGACCTCGGGCTCGACGATCGGGACGATCTCGGCTTCTTGGCAGAGCGCGGCGTAGCGGGCCAGGGCGTGGGCGTTGGCGACGATGCAGGCCTCGCTGGGGATGCCGTCACCGATCGTGATGACCGCCCGCCACTTGGCGAATCGGGCGCCCTGCTCGCGGTAGCCGAGCAGCCGGTCGCGCAGCCCGTCGAGGCCCGAGGTGACCAATTCGTTGTTGTGCAGGGCCAGCGGCTTGGCGCCCAGGTCGACCTTGATGCCGGGCATGATCCCGCGCTCGGTCAGCATCTCGGTGAACAGCCGGCCTTCCTTGGTGCGCTGGCCGAGCGTCTCTTCGAACATGATCACGCCGGAGATGAACGCCTCGACCCCGGCCGTGCTGAACAGCAATTCTCGATAGGTGCGGCGGTGCTCTTCGGTGTTCTCGACACCGATCGAGGCGAGTCGCTTGCCGATCGTCGAGAAGCTCTCATCCGCGGCCAAGATGCCCTTGGCGGGGGCGACGAGTTCGCGTGCAGTGCTGGTCAGCGTGTCCTGATTCATGATGGTCGATCTCGCCCGCGGCTCGCGGATTGCTTCGGACACTCGCTGGCGACCGGCGCGAAGTCAAGAGCGCGTATGATGCTGGCGTGGCGCCGGACCGAGCTGCGAGTAACCGACTGCTGGGCGCGGCCGTAACCGCGTGAACCAGGTCAATCGATCATGAGCGCGACCAAGCGAGGCGGGCTGCTCGACGAGCAGGCACAGCAGGCTCGGCGCCGGGAGGAGCGACGGCGCTTCATCCGGTTGGCCGCGGTCGGGACCACGGTCGCGGCGCTCGGTGGCTACTACTTCCTGGTCCCCGACGAGCAGACCAAGGCGGCCCGGCGCGAGCGGCTGCCAGATGGTCGCGCCCGGCTGCCGCCCGGGCAGAAGGTCATCGAGCAGCTCAAACCAATGGGCGGCAGCCGCGGCGACGTCCGCAAGTCTGCGTTTCGCCTGAAAGTTCATGGCGCCGTCGATGCCCCGTTCGAGCTCGACTTCGCCGAGCTCTCGTCGCTCCCGCAGGCCGAGCTCGACCTCGATGTTCACTGCGTCACCGGGTGGTCGCGGCTCGGCGCTCGCTGGCAGGGTGTGCGTGTGGCCGAGCTGGCCGCCCGCGCCCAGGTCCGGCCGACGGCGCGCCACGTGATCCTCGAGGCGGCCCACGGCTACACCGCCAACGTGCGCATTGAAGACGCGCTCGCGGACAGCTCGCTCGTGGCTCATCGCTACGAGGGCGAGCCCCTGGCCAGCCCAAACGGCGCACCCGCCCGCGCCCTGATCCCGCACCTGTACTTCTGGAAGAGCGCCAAGTGGCTCGAGGGAATTCGCTTCGTCGAGCGGGACGAGCCGGGGTTCTGGGAGGTCCGCGGCTATCACAACCACGCGGATCCGTGGCTCGAGCAGCGCTACGGGTGAGACACTGGCGAGACCGATGGCCGACGACGGACAACCCGAACCGCAACCTTCGCGCGAGCGCAAGCCAGTACGCTGGCGCCCGCGGCTGCGCTCACTGCATCGGGATCTTGGCTATCTCGTCGTTGGGTTGACGTTCGTCTACGCGTGCTCGGGGCTGGCGGTCAACCACATCGAGGACTGGGATCCCAACTACACCCAGTTCGAGCGCACCCACGTGCTCGCGTCGCCGCTGCCCGATGACGAGCGCGAAGCGGCGCGCATGGTCCTCGCGCAGCTTGGGATCGAGGAGACGCCGAGCGACGTGTTCCTGTACGAGCAGGAGCTGGAGATCCAGCTCGCGGATCGATCTCTGTTTGTCGACGGCGCGAACATGACGATCCTCGATCGCGGGCAGCACCAGCGTCGGCTCCTGCGCCTGGCCAACTGGTTGCACCTCAACCGTGGCAAGCAGGCCTGGACCGTCGTCGCCGATGGCTACGCCGTGCTGCTGTTGTTCCTGGCCAGCTCGGGCATGTTGATGTTGCCCGGCAAGAAGGGCATGGCGGGACGCGGGTGGATCTTGGTGCTGATCGGGGCCGCGGTCCCGGTTGGCTATGTACTGCTATCTGGAGGCCCTTAGGGCCACCCACGGCGGCCGCTCACTTGCGCTTGTAGGTGAGCTGGTACTCGACGGGGACCGGCAGATGCGACGAGGTGATCTTGACCTGGACCGTCACGCGACTGCCGCCGGCGTTGAGCTTGAAGTCGTTTTGACGGTCGCCGCCGACGCCGTCGAGCAGCTCGACCAGCTTGGTCCCCCGCACGCGATGGCTGACCTTGACCTTGTCGCCTTGCTTGGACTCGGTCTTGTGCGGCGTGCCGTCGAGCTGGGCCCGGTGGCCCTCGCCGTCGAACAGGATCGCCACGGCTTCATCGTCGACCCGGATCGACAGGTTCTTGGGGATTGCGTTGGTCTCCTGCAGGCGCTGGCGACCGAGCTTTCGCACCATCGGGTTGATCGCAGCGAGCGAGGTCTCGATCGCCTCGTTCACGCCGTCACGTTGTTTTTGACCGCCATCGAACACGTAGTTGCCATCGAAGGCGCGCGCATGATCGAGCGTGTCTTGGGTGATGGCCGCGGGGACCGGGAGGTCATGCAGGCTACCTGCCCAGACATCGGAGCCAATGACGAGGCCGGTCACGAGCACTAAGAAAGAGCCGAGTGATAGGGCGCACACGATTTTAGGAGTGCTCACCGCTTCACTGTACACTATCTGCAACTGTCGTCTAGAACAGACGCGCAGATAGATGCACAGTTTTTAACTACACAAAATCAAGTGCTTACGCCGAAACTGGCGTAGAAGCGCGCATTCTTCGCGCGAACGATCTTGCGCGGGGGCATGTCACAAGGTGACACTATCGGCGTGAGAGGGAGTTGGGCGTCGACTGCTGAATCGCACGTAGCTCCTCGCCAGGGCCCAGCTGCGGGGCGCGCGGGATCACGATCGCGCCGACGAGATACGCGAGCAACCCTGGACCCGTGAAGAACAGCAGCACGAACGCGAGGCGGACCAGCGTGGGGTCCCAGCCCATGCGCTCGGCGATGCCGCCGCAGACACCCAGGATCATTCGCTCATTGTTGGATCGGTACAGTTTTTGGGTCATTGCTGCTCTCGCTGGCCCCGCGTTGGGGTCGGGCCGGCGCCAGCGTGGGTTCATTTTCGGCGATGTCCAGGCCCCCGAGCCGTGCGCCATCACGCCCGGTAGACTCGCGCCCGGATGTCTCTCGTCACGCGCCCCGTTCTCGCCTCGGCACCGTTGCTCCTCACGCTCGCGCTCGGGCTCGCCGCCTGCCGCACCACGTCGAGCAAGCTGCCGCTCGAGCAGCTGCGAGACGAGGAACAGGCGGCCGAGAACCAGGGCGAGGCGAGGGAGCGGGTCGAGCCGCTGCCGGTCGAGGCGCCGACCGATCTGCTGCCCGCCGAGGTCTCGCTGCTCGCGGAGGCGATCGATCCCGAGGCGATCTTGGGCCTGCTGGCGCCGCTCGACGAGTTCGCGCAGTTCCACACCATGCGCGGGGAGCTGCGCTCGCAGATCGGCGTGGATCTGCTCGACGGGGCCCAGTGGCAGCAGGTCGGGCTCGACGTCCACGGCCCGATCGGTGTCGGTCTGCTCGATGTCGAGGCCCGGGGCTTCATTGGCTACGCGAGCCTCTCGGATCAGCCCGCGTTCGAGCGCTTCATCGAGCGCCTGGCGGACCTGAGCGGACAGCGTGACAACCTGGCTTCGGCCGAGGTCGGCCTCGCGCACGTGTACCGGTTTGGTGACGCGCTGAGCCTGGTGCTGCGCGAGGGCGTCGCGTGCGTGGTGTTGATCGAGCGTCCCGAGCGGGCCCCGCGGGACTACGCGGCGACGATCGCAACCATTGATCCACGCGAGGCGCTGAGCCGGACCGAGTCGTTCTCGTGGGCCCGGGAGCAGCTCGCGTCGGCCGATGACGGGCTGATCTTCGTGAATCCAGGCGAGCTGCGCGAGCAGATCCAGCGCGAGACCCACGACGAACGCAGCGACTGGGGAGTCCGCTACGCGCAAGAAGAGCTCGACCGGGCCCGCGCGTCGGGGCAGTCGGCGGCGACACTGCGCGAGCTCGAGCAGCGCGTCGAGGAGGAGCGACGCTGGGAGCAGGAGCGGGCGGCCCGGGAGGTCCACGAGCGCGAGCTGACTCGCAGCTTGTTCGGGCCGATCGGCGCCGCCGTGTTCGCCGCCGAGCTGCGCGCTGACGGGATCGACGGCCACGGGCGGGTGCTGATCCCGGGGGCGAGTCTGCTGGGCGATCTGTTCGCGCCGGCCGACGCGGAGTCGCCCTTGCTCCGCGCGCTCGATGAGCCGCCGCTGATGGCGATCGATGGGCGCGCCAACATGCAGGTGCTCGTGGAGTTGGTCTCGCTGCTCGCCAAGGCCGACGGGGAGGAACTGGCGTCGATCAACGCCAAGATACGATCGGAGCTCGGCGTCGACGTGCTCGGCGAGCTGATCCCGGCGCTGACCGGCGCGGGCGGCCTGATACTGACCCAGGCCAGGCAGCCCGATCCGAAGCGGCTCTCGGAGGTCCCCAACAGCCTTGGACTCGCGGCCTACGTGCAGCTGGCCAAGCCCGACGTGATGCGACGGGTGCTCGATGCCGCGAGCGCCTCGGGGGTGATGGGCGGACTGCTGACTCGAGCCAAGCGCGGCGACGCGTGGATCGTGAGCCCGCCCGAGTGGCGCGAGGTGCAGCTGTCGATCGTCGGTGATCGGCTGATCGTCAGCACCGACACCAAGCTCGCCGCCCGGATCCGAGACGCCCGGCCCGGGGCCCAGGCCGAGCAGCTCGCGGATCCGAACCACCCGCTTCGGGGGCCCTCGCCGACCCCGTCGCTGCGGATGTATCAGCGCTGGACATGGCTGGCGCTGATCGAGGCGCACGAGCCGTGGGAGCAGGACGCCGACTCGATGCTGTACGAGCTCGACGCCCACGCCACGCTCAGCCCCGAGCAGGCCGCCCAGGTCCCCAGGTCGCGCGACTTCAAGCGCAAGCACAAGGAGCTGGGCAAAGTGGTCGACGAGCTCAACGCGTACCAGCGTCGGCAGGCGACGCAGGAGTTCGAGCGCGCCCTCGGGTTCATGGCCGATCTCGGTGACGCCGGCCTGCAGATCGACCGGCTCAGCGACGGGCTGGACGTTCACGCGCAGTGGCGGATGGCCTCGACCTCATCCCCGCTGGCGGTCCCGCTGCGGTGGTTCATGATGGGCGACGACATGGGGCGCGACTGGGCCGAGTATGAGGACATCCAGTCGCGCATCTCGGTGCTGCGCGAGGAGCTGGTTCAGATCCGCCAGGCCGATCTCGACGCCGCCGCGGCCAAGCTTTGATGCGGCGTCAGCTCGCCATGCAGGAGTCGAACACGTCCTGGCACGCCTGGATCTGCAGCTCGCCGTCCGCACACGCGATGCACAGCTGATGTTGGTCGAGGCACTCGTCGAGGTTGGGGTTCTCGTCGACCTGACACTCGTCGGCAAACCCGGCCGTGCACGAGTCGAACCCGCCCGCGCACAGCTCGACCTTCTCGGGGGTGTCGGCTAGCTCGGTGCAGTCGGCATAGTCGGCGAGGCAGGCCTCGAGCTCGTCGGCAGGGCAGCCGCCGCACTCGGGGCACTCGCCCGGGTCGATGCACTGATCGTAGAGCGCCTCGCAGGCTTCGACGTCCTGCAGGGTCTCGGCGCTGTCGATGCAGTTGCCAAATAGATCGATGCACACGCCTGGATCGTCGCCGGTCTCGCCCTCGTCCTCACCGCCGTCGTCGCTGCTGCCCTCGCTGCCCTCGTCACCCTCGTCGCCCTCGTCGCCCTCGTCGGCGCCCGTGTCCTCGGCTGCGTCGTCGTCCCAGCCGCCCTCGCACGACTCGTAGCAGTACTTGACGTCGTCCTCGCACCACTGCTCGTCCTGGTCGTTGTTGGCGTTGTCGAGGCACGCCTCGTACTCCTCGTCGCACCACTCGAACACGTCCTCGCCGTGCTCGTCCCACAACAGCCAGTGACAACCGCCGACGCTGACGAGGCCGCCTGCGAGCGCACCCGTGAGCGCGAGCTTGACCAGGGGGTTGCGAGACGGAGAGACGAAGTGGCGCTTGCGTGACGACATCGCGTCATTCGATTACCATCCATTGCTGATGATTCAAATGTGAATTGGGTGAGCGGCCCGACTCGGGGATGGTTGGTGACTCGGACCACGCTCGCGCGCGCGGGCTCGACTTCGCGCGACCGCTCGATTGGGGTTCGGAGCGACCGATGACCGACGTTGCCGGGAGGTTTCCGATCGAAAGACCGCGGCGGCGGGTCGACCCTGAGGTTTTGCTCCTGCTCGCGGCGCGCGTCGGAAAAAAACCGTGGCGAAGTGAGACGCTGCGTCGTGCAACTGCGCTTGCGTGGCGGCGATGGTGATGCGACAGCTCGCGCATGCCCGATCTCCCGCGCGCCGCCGCCGAGCTCGCCCGCCTGATCGATCACACGCTGCTGGTGCCGAGCGCGACAGCGAGCGCGATCGATCAGCTCTGTGCCGAGGCCCGCACCCGTGAGCTGTTCTCGGTCTGCGTGAACCCGTGCTGGGTCACGCGGGCCAAGCGGCAGCTCGCCGGAAGCGAGGCGCGGGTGTGCACGGTCATCGGGTTTCCGCTGGGGGCGACCACGACGGCGAGCAAGGCCGCCGAGGCGCGGGTGGCCGTCGAGCACGGCGCGGACGAGCTCGACATGGTCATGAACGTGGGGTGGTTCCTCGACGGGCGCCACGACCAGGTCCGCGACGACATCGCGCGGGTGGTGGACGCGGCGCAGGGCCGGGTCGTGAAGGTCATCTTGGAGATCGCGCTGCTGGAGGCGGAGATGATCGCCGACGCGAGCGCGCTCGCGGTCGCGGGTGGAGCGAGCTTCGTGAAGACTTCTACCGGGTTCGGGCCGGGCGGCGCGACCGTGGAGGCGGTGGCGGTGATGCGGCGGGCTGTCGGTGAGACGATCGGCGTCAAGGCGTCTGGTGGGATCCGCGACGCCGCGACGGCCCGGGCCATGATCGAGGCCGGGGCCTCGCGGATCGGCGCGAGCGCCTCGCTGCGGATCCTCGACGAGTGGTAGGCGGCGCGCGCCGATGGTTTGTGCGAGCATGACGGAGCGTGCCCGCGCGTCCGCCAGCAGCTCGTCACGATCAGCCGCCCCGCTGCAGCTCCGACCGTGAGCGCGCGCTGCTGAGGCGCATGTGCGAGCGGGCCGAGGTCGCGTTCACCGAGTGGGAGTGCGCGCGGCTGCTCACCGAGTTCAAGCGCAATTTATCGGAGGCGCAGTGGGTCTCGCTGCGCGATGACGTGCGGGTCGAGACCAACGAGGACGCGCTGCGCTCGCTGATCGTGTTCGGGTTCGAGAACCGCCGACTCAAGCGCCTGCGCCTGCGCGGGCGTGGCCGCGATCGCGTGTGGGCCGAGGCGGACCACAAGCGACGCATGACCACGCTCATGCGCTCCGGCCGGTAGCGCGCCGAGAGCTACAGCTCGGCGTTTTCCAGCACGGCGGCGGCTCCGAGGCCGCCCGCGGCACACAGGCCCAGCAGCGCGAAGGCCTTGCCCGTGAGATGCAGCTCGTTGGCGACGGTCGTGACCATGCGGGCCCCGGTGGCGCCGAACGGGTGACCGAGGGCGACCGAGCCGCCGTGGACATTGAGGATCGCGGGGTCGACCTCGCCGACGGCCTTGTCGCGGCCGAGTCGGGCCTTGGCGAAGTTGTCGCTGGCGAGCATGGACAGCACGCTGAGCACCTGGGCGGCGAAGGCCTCGTGCATGTCGACGAGGTCCATGTCGCTGAGCTCGTAGCCGGCCCGGGCCAGCGCCTGCGGCATCGCCAGCGCGGGGCCCATCAGCAGCTGATCGGCGGGATCGCAGCCGACGTAGGACCACGAGGCGAACCGAGCGAGCGGCGTGTAGCCGAGGGCCTTGGCCTTTTCTTCGCTCATGATCAGGACCGCGGACGCGCCGTCGGTCAGCGGGCTCGAGTTGCCGGCCGTGAGGCTGCCGTTCTTGTTGAACACCGGGCGCAGCTTGGCGAGCTTCTCTACGCTGGTGTCGCCGCGGACGATCGTGTCTTGGTGGACCCACTTGCCGCTCGGGGTCTCGACCGGCGCGACCTCGTCGCGGAACCGACCCGAGGCGATCGCCTCGGCCGCGCGGTGGTGGCTGCGGGCCGCGAACTCGTCTTGGGCCTGACGGCTGATCTCGTTGCGAACCGCCATCTTCTCGGCGCTCTCGCCCATGAGCTCGCCGGTCGTGCGCTCGGCGATCTTGGGGATCCTGGGCAGGATCTCGGTGATCGGCATCAGCTGGCTGAGCACGCCGAGCATGTCGCGGGGCGTCGCCTTGCCCTTGTTGGGGCCCATCATCATCGGACCGAGGGCGCGCACGAGCTTCTGCGGGACCTTGAGCTCGGCGTTCGAGGTCGAGTCCGAGCCACCCGCGATGACCACGTCGGCCTCACCGCGCTCGATCGCTGCGACCGCGAGGGTGATCGCCTGCAGCCCGCTGGCGCACGCGCGCGTGCAGGTCATGGCCTCGACCGAGGGCGGGAGGCCGAGATCCAGGGCGATCTCGCGGCCGACGTTGGGCGCGGCGCTGGGCAGGATCACGCCGCCCCACACGATCGAGTCGAGCTCGCGGCGGGGCAGCTCGGTCCGCTTGAGCAGGGCCGAGACGGCGGCGTCACCGAGCGCGATGGTGTCGAGCGGCAGGAACTCGGCGAACGCCTTGACGAAGGGAGTGCGGACGCCGGACACGATCACGGCGCGCTGTTTGGTTTGGTCTTGCTTGCTGACTGGCATGGTGAGGTCGGTTCTGGGCGCGGGCCAGGTGGCTGACCCGGTAGCGGACGGCGTGCGAGCGCTAGTTCGTGGTGGGAGCGTGCTGAGTCAGGACGGGATCAGGACCCGACGAACGACTGCCCGCACACGCGCAGGACGTTGCCGGTGAGCCCCTGGCTGGCGGGCGTCGCCAAGAAGGTGATCGCGTCGCCGATGTCGCGCGGCATCCCGCCCTGGCCGAGGCTGGACAGCCGCCGGCCGACCTCGCGGATCATCACGGGGATCGCCGCGGTCAGCCGGGTCTCGATGAAGCCCGGCGCGATCGCGTTGACGGTGACGCCGCGGCCCTCGAGCTCGTCGGCGAGCCGGCGGACGTAGCCGATCACGCCGGCCTTGGTCGCGGCGTAGTTGGTCTGGCCCAGGTTGCCAGCGATCCCGGCGATCGAGCTGAGCACGATCACGCGGCCGTCGTCGAGCAGCGGGCCGTCGTCGCCGATCAGCGCGTCGTTGATCCGAACGATCGCCTGGAGGTTGATCGAGAACACCTGATCCCAGTGCTCGGGGGACATCCGGGCGAGGGTCTTGTCGCGGGTGATGCCGGCGTTGTGGACGACAATGTCGACGCCGCCGTGATCCTCGCGCAGGGTCTTGGCGATCAGCGCGGGCGCCTCCGGATCGCTCACGTCGGCGAGCAGCGGGGTGCCGCCGATCTCCAGGGCGACGGCGCTGAGCAGCTCGTCGTCGGCGGGGCGATCGAGGCAGACCACGTGGGCGCCCTCGTCGGCGAGCAGCTTGGCGGTGGCCTTGCCGATCCCGCGCGCGGCTCCGGTGACCAGCGCGACCTTGCCCTCGAGCGAGCGGACGAACGCTGGCTCGAACGCGGCGAGGCCCTCGTCGTCGAGGGCCCGGGCGCTGACATGAAGCGGCTGACCCGAAATGAACGCGCTGCGCTTGGACAGCAAGAACCGCAGCGGGCCGGGGATCAGGGCCTCCGCGGCCTCTTCGACGAATAACACGTTGACGGTCGTCCCGGTCTTGCCGAGCTCCTTGCCGAGCGACCGGCAGAACCCTTCGATCGCAGCCTGGGCGCCCGCGACCTCGGGACTGCGGGCGGAGCCGGGCGGTCGCGCGAGCAGGACCACGCGCCCGCACTTTCGCAGGCTGCGGACCAGCGGGTGAAAGAACTCGTAGAGGCTGCGCAGGCCCGCGGTGTCGGTGATCTGCGTGGCGTCGAACACCATCGCGTCGAGCCTCAGCTTGTCGGGGAGCGCATCGAGCAGCAGTCCCCGCGGCGGACGGCCCCAGGCGTCGCCGTGGGCGAGGAAGGCCGGGGGAATGTGGGCGTCACCGACGACTAGCGGCGTGGCGCCGGCTTGGGTCAACGTCTTGGCGAGCACGTCGATCAGCGCCGACTCGCCGGGCCCCGCGTAGCCGCCTACGGCGATCTCGTAGTCGTGGAGCGGGCGCGCTTCCATTGGGCCCTTGGCCCGCGCGAGCGCCTGGGGGATCGGGAGGGGGAGGCCGAGGGTCTTGACCAGGCGACGGGCCTGGGGGTTCTTACCGAGTTGCAGCAGGATGTCGTTCATGATCGTGTGCTCTGTGTTGCAGGCCTGGCACCGCGTACGGTGCCGGCGAGGTAAGGGGAGGCGCCGGGGGCCGCCGCGACCCAGATGCGATCCTGGGTCTGATCGCGCTCGGGCTCACCCGGTTCACCCGGCTCGTCGGCTTGCAGATACAGGCCGACCTTGGCGGGTAAGGTCAGGGGCTTGGTGAATTTCACGTCGACGCAGCGGATCGCCGTGGGCGAGCCGCCGTAGCGCGAGCGGACCAGCCGCTCCCAGGCCATCGCCATGCTGGCGAAGCCATGCAGGATCGTGTTGCGAAACCCAAACGCGCGGGCATAGGGCGGGAGCCAGTGGACCGGGTTGAAGTCACCAGTCAACATCGCAAAGGCCAAGCCGGCGTTGGGGGCGAGCTTCCAGCGGGCGAGCTCCTCGGCGTCGAGGGGGACCCGCTCGGGCTGCGGCTTGCTCTGACCCGAGCGCTTGGAGCCGCCGCCGAGCGGCACGATCGCATACATCGTCGCGACGATCGCCCGAGGGTTCGCGGCGGTTCCAGTCACGACCTGATGCTCGAGCACCGCGCGACGCTCGTTCTCGTCGATGCTGACCAGGCGGGCGCTGACCTCGAGCGGCTCGTCGTTGGCGAGCGTCCCGTTGACCTCGACGCGGCAGCCGCCGTTGAGCACCTTGAACAGCGGGTAGGGGATCTGCTCGAGGGTCTTCGCCGCCAGCGGAAAGCCCCACTGTGGCCACAGGTGGGGCGGCACGGTGTGCTTGTAGCTGCTGGGATCGCCCCCGCAAAACCGCACGTAGTCACGGATCAGCTCGCGCGGGCGCGGGCTGAGCGTTTGGTGCAGCTCGGGGCTGGGCAGCTCGGGCAGGCTCTCGGGGCCCGCACCGGTGACGGACCGGCGCAGGGCAGTGAGTGCCGTGGCTCCGATCGACGCGATCACGGATCCCTGACTGCGGATATGCTTGGTCGGTAGCGGCATGTCGATTGGTCCTGCTGGGTCGGCTCTTTGGTTTGGATCATTCCGCCGCGGCGCGCTCGTCGGTGATGCGCTTGCGGGCGAGATCGGCGAGCAGCCGCCGGCCCGTGGTGGTGATCTCGTCGAGCAAGAACCTGTCGCGCGGCTCGGCGCGGTCTAGCCAGCGCTCGCACAGCTCACGCCGCTGTTCGTGCGCCTGGGCCTGGGCCAGCAGGATCTCGGCGATCTGGACGTCGACGAGGATCCGGGTGAGCCGCTCGGCGTGGAGCATGGCCCAGGCGAAGTCGCGCTTGGGGTTCCAGTCCTTCAAGAACGCCTCGGACCAGCGTGCCATGGGCTTGTCCGACAGCGAACGGACCTTGTCGGTCGCGGTCTTGCGCAGCAACAATTGCGTGGCGTCGTAGGCAATGACCTGCAGCTTGGCGACCCGGCGCTCGAGCGGATCCCGGGCCGAGAGCGCGCGCCAGCGGGCCTGGGCCAGCTCGCGCACGAACTTCTGCGGGTCTTTCATGACCCCGGCCAGGGTGTCTTTCATGGCCATCAGCGACTGGATCTGGCTGGTGCCCTCGTAGATCGGCAGGATCATCGCGTCGCGCAGCAGCTTCTCGGCCCCGTACTCTTTGATGTAGCCGTTGCCGCCGTGGATCTGCACGCAGCGCCGGGCGTGCTCGACGGCCCGCTCACCCGCGAAGTACTTGAGCAGCGGGGTGGCCCGGCGCGCGGCGGCCTTGTGCTTGATGATCTCCGCGTCGATCTCGTCGGCCGGGACCGGGGCGAGCTCGGGCATGTGGTCGCGGGCGAGCTCGAGCTTGGTGGCGATCTCTTCGTGCCAGGCCGCGTGCATGGCCAGGGCCCGCGTCGCCTGGATCTCGGTCCGCATCTCGTCGAGCAGGTCCGCGACCATCTCGTGCTGATCGATGGTCTTGCCCATCGACGGCCGTTCGCGCGCGTAGGCGAGCGCCTTGCGATACGCGGCCTCCATCAGCCCGAGCGCCTCGAAGCCCACGCCGATCCGGGCGTTGTTCATCAGCGTGAGCATGTACTTGAAGCCCTCGCCGCGCTGGCCGAGCAGGTGCGCGGGGCTGCGATCGAAGCTGATCGCGCAGGTCGCCGAGGCGTGGTGACCCATCTTCTCTTCGAGGCGGTCGACGGTGGCGTAGCGGGTGCGCCCGTCGGCGGTGTCCTCGTAGGCGGGGACCAAGAAGAAGCTCAGGCCGCCGAGGCCCGCGTAGGCGTCGTCTTCGCTGCCGACCGCGGCCTGCTCGGTGCGGGCGATCACGAAGTGGAACCGAGCGTGGCCCGACGTGATGAAGATCTTCTGACCGCTGACGAACCAGTCGCCGTGCTCGTCGACCTCGCCGACGCAGCGCAGGGCGGCCATGTCGGAGCCGGCGTCGGGCTCGGTGATGTCCATCGCGCCCCAGCTCTCGCCCGCGCCGATCTCTTCGATCCAGTCCTGAAACCGGGTGCTGGTGATGCAGCCCTGCTCGGCGTCGAACGAGGAGCTGCCCTCGCGGATCGAGAACACCAGCATCGCCATGGCCATGCCGCCGTGGAAGCCAAAGTGGGTCGTGACCGACTGATCCCCGCGCGACAGCAGCTCGGTGGTGATCATGTAGAGGATCAGCGCGCTGTTCATCCCGCCGAACTCGCGCGGCAGCGACATCCAGTGCAGGTCGAGCTGCTTCATGCGCTCGAAGATCAGGCGCATGCGCTCGCCCGGGACCACCTCGCCGTCGACCAGGGCAGGGGACTCACGATCGAGCTGTTCCCAGTGCGGCGCGACCTCCTCGGCCACGAACGCGCCGATCATGCTGGCGAAGTCACGGTAGGTCTCGACGCCCTCGGCGACGGTCTCGGGCCCACCCTCGGCTCGAAAATTCCACTCGGCCAGGCGCACGATCGGATCCCAATCGAGGCCGTGGTCGAAGTACCAGCGCAGGTCGTCGTTGTCGTCGAAGAAGTTGGCCATGGTCTGCTTTCAGCTCGGGCGAGGGGGCTGCCTGTGGGCAGCGAACTCAGTGGGGTGACTCGTTGGCTTGGGAGGCGACGCCCGCTGGGCGCGGGCGAAACAGGCTGGTCTTGGCGATCCGCAGCAGCTCGGCGGTGTGGCGCTCGAGCAGCAGCTCGCGCGGCTCGTGCTCGGGCGCGAGCGCGACCAGGGTCTCGAAGGTCGCGAGGCTGCCGATCACCAGGACCGTCATGTGGGCCACGTAGGACTGCGGGTCGGCCTCGAACCGGACCCGGCCCTGCTCTTGGCCGCGGCGAATGTAGTTGGAGACGATCGTCACCCACGGGCGCACGTGCAGCTCGATCAGCGGCTGCATTTGCTGGGGTCGATCCAGCAGCTCGCGCAGGATCAGCCGGGCCCGATCGTGATCCTCGGCGAAGAACGCGACCGTCTTCGAGAGCACGGCGTCGAACTGCTCCGAGCCGGTGGTCGCCGCCATCAGCAGCTTGGGCAGCACGTCATTCCAGTGGGCGAGCAGCTGCTCGAGCACCGCCTGGCGCAGCGTGTCCTTGGTGCCGTAGTGGTACAGCAGCGAGGGCTTGCGGATCCCGACGCGCTTGGAGATGTCGGCCAGGGACACGCCGTCGAATCCATGGGCGGCGAACAGACGCCGCGCGTGGTCGAGGATCTGCTGCGCGATGTCCGCGCGTGTGCTGCGAGGGGTAGGCACGTGACTACCGGTCAGGGTGATCCTCCCTACCACTCGGTAGTCTGAGGATCAAGCCCCGGTCGCGCCCATTTCGCGCCCCTAGCGATCGAGCATCTTGCGGACCCTCTCCAGCAGCGCGGCCGCCCGGAACGGCTTCTCGATCAGCTCGATGCCGCCGAGCGCCTCGATCTTGTCTTGGGCCAGCTGCCCGGCCGTGAACCCGCTCATGAACAAGATCTTGATGTCCGGCTGGAGCGCGCGCAGCTTGGTGGCCAGGTCGAGGCCGCCGAGCCGGGGCATCACGAAGTCGGTGAGCACCAGATCGATGGTGCCCGCGTGGGCATGAAACAGCTCGAGCGACGCCTCGCCGTCCTCGGCGGTGTGCACCGCGTAGCCGCTCAGCGCGAGGATCTGCTCGACGGTTCGACGCACGGGCGCCTCGTCTTCGACCACCAGCACGGTCTCGTGGCGCTGGGTCGAGTCGAGCTCGGGCTCCTCGCGCTCGGGGTCGCGGCGCTCCTGATCGGCGGGCGCCTCGACGCAGGGCAGCCAGATCTCGAAGGTCGTGCCGACGCCGAGCTTGGTGGTGACGGTCAGGGCCCCGTCTGACTGCTGGACGATCCCCAGCACCGTCGAGAGCCCGAGGCCGGTGCCCTTGCCGACGCCCTTGGTCGTGTAGAACGGCTCGAAGATGTGGGCGATCGACTCCGGCTTCATGCCCATGCCGGTGTCGCTGACCTCGAGCACGACCCAGTCGCCCGGGCGCACGTCGTGGGGCTGGCCGGGGCGCAGCTGCGTGAGCCGCTCGGCGCGGGTCGCAAGCCAGACCTTGCCGCCGGGGTCGCTCGCGTCGCGGGCGTTGATGACGAGGTTGAGGATCACCTGCTCGAGCTGCCCCGGGTCGACGCGAACCCGCCCCAGCTGCTCCCCGAGGCGGACGTGGAGCTCGTACTCGGCCCCGAGCAAGCGCTCGAGGATCGCGCCACCGCGCTCGACCAGCGCGTTCAGATCGACGACTTCGGGCTGCAACACCTGGCGGCGGGAGAAGGCCAGCAGCTGGCGGGTGAGCGAGGCCCCGCGCTCGGCGGCCTCACGGATCACCCGGACCTCGGCGGCGCCAGTGTCGCTGCCCGGCCCCTGCGGATCGACGCGCATCCGGGCGCTGAGGACGTCAGTCGAGCCGATGATCGTCGTGAGCAGGTTGTTGAAGTCGTGGGCCACGCCGCCCGCGAGCTGACCGATCGCCTCCATCTTCTGCGACTGCCGCAGCTGATCCTCGAGCGCGACGCGCTTGGCCTGGCCGCGCTCGCGCTCGCTGATCTCGACCTCGAGCTGGGTCTTCGACGCGGCGAGCTCATCGGCTCGGCGTCGCAGCTCGGCGTTGAGGGTCTCGAGCTCGTTGTAGTAGCGCGCGTTCTCGAGCGAAATCGCCGCTTGCGACAGCAGGATCTGCAGCACCTCGGTGCGCGAGTTCGTGAACGCGCCCGCGGTGAGCTCATTCTCCAGGTACAGGACCCCGACCAGCCCGTCCTTGTGGCGGATCGGCGTGCACAACACCGACTTGAGCCGCCGCCGAACCACGTGGGGCTCGTCGGTGAAGGGCCCGCGGCGGTGGGCGTCCTCGAGCACCACGTTGTCACCACTGCGGAGCACGTGGCGCACGATCCCGACGGCCAGATCCGCGTCGGCGAGCGGGCGCTTGTCGTGCAGCTCGACCGCGTCGATCTCGCTGCTCGCCGCTGCTTCGATCCGAAAGTCGTCCTCGGACTCGAGGATCAAGAAGCCCCGGTTGGCGCCCGCGTTGAGCAAGATGATCCGCATCATCCGCGCGAGCAGGCGGTCGAGATCGATCTCGCTGGAGATGGCCTGGGAGGCCCGGGTGACGGTGGCGAGATCCAGCGCCTGGGAGCTGGCCGACCCCGGCCAGTGCTCGGAGGTCCGGCTGAATTTGCTGGTGTGGGTGTCGAGCGCCAGCTCGTGGACGAGCTGGGGGTGCTCGGCCTCGAGCAAGCGCAGCTTTTTACGCGCGCCCCAGCTGCGGTAGCCCGCGAGCGCGGCGGCCATGAACGGTCGGGCCAGGCGGTGACTGCCCCGGGCCAGCCACATGCGGGCCGCGAGCTCGCTGGCCAGCGCGTGGACGTGGGTGAAGCGATGGGTGAGGGCGCTGGCGATCGCCCGCTCGTACAGATCGAGGGCCGCGAGCAGCTCACCATCGAGCCGGGCCAGCTCGGCCGCGACCAGCAGGTGCTTGTGCTCGAAGTTCTGCGGCGCGCTCTTGGCCCACTGGGCCAGCTGATCTTGGTTGTGCTCGATGGTCGTGAGCGCGAGCCGACGGCGATCTTCAGGCAGGTCGGGCAGCGAAGCCGCGAGCGCCAGCGAGTGATAGAAGTTGCGGTCGGCGAGCGCGACGTGACCGACCGCGTAGGGCAGCGACTCCTTGCTGGCGGCGATACACGCGAGCGCGGCGGCCGGATCGCCGTGGAGGTAGCTCAGCTGCGCGCTGTAGATCTGGTACACGCAGATCGCAATGTGGCTGTGCCGCTGACGGCAGTCGGCCAGGAACTCGCGCTCGAGCTCCGCGAGCCCGCGGACCTCACCCGCGGGCAGATCACCGAGCAGCGCCGCGACGATCAGCTGGACCCCGCGCACGACGTTGGCGGCGTACACGTGGTTGATGTCGATCAGCCGCGGCAGCGCGCGGGCGAGCTCGCCCTCGAGCCGGGACAGCGGGGTGCCGGCGAACAGGTGCAGCAGCTGGCGCTGGTAGTGGATGTAGCCGACAAACTGCAGCTGGCCGGCGTCCCTGGCCGCCTGCTCACCGCGGTCGTTGAGCGCCTCGCACTCGTCGATCGCCGCGCACCAGGGCAGCAGGAACCCCGCCACGATGTAGCAAGCGCGAGCCTCTTGCGCGAGGTCGTTGTGCTTGCGGGCGAGCGCGAGCGCGAGCTTGCCCCACTCGTACGCGGCCTCGTGGTCACCGAGCACGGCGCCGACAAAGGTCCCGTGGTTGGCGTAGCCAAACGCCGACTCCGGCAGCGACCCATGCGCGAGCGTCAGGTTGACGAGCTGCAGGGTCACGAGCGGGAACAGCCGGGAGTCGTCGCTGTAGGCCGCGCTCATCATCGTCGCCAACAGCCGCGCCGCGCCGCGGGTGTCACGTCGCTGCATGTCGGGCAGCTCGATCAGCGTGGCGAGCGGGCGCCCGCCCAGGCGCTCGAGCAGTCGCTCGCGGTACTCGGCGAGCGCGGCGGTGAGCGCCTGGTCGATGGCGTCGTCACCCACGGGCAGCTCGATGCCCAGCAGCGCGAGCCCGCGGGCCCCGGTCTCGATCGCCTCGGCGTAGTGCGCGGCCATGGTCTGCTGCGACACCAGCAGGTCGAACAGCTCGACTCGATCGACCGGATCGTGGACGTACTCCAGGGCCGTCGCGATGCGTGCGCGCGACGAGTCGAGCTCGTCGCTCAGATACTCGGCGATCGCCAGCTCGCGGTGCAGCCCCAGCGCGAGCTCGTAGTGCTCGCGCCATGAGCGGGGGACGCTGGCGGACTCATCCATGGGGTCGCGCGCGTCCACCAGATCGATCAGGTCGAGACACGCGATGCCCGTCCGCAGGTAGCGAACGGCGGTCTCGTAGGCGGTGGCCTTGTGGGCGCGCTCGCCCGCGAGCCGGGCGAGCTCGCCGAGCCGCGCGAGCGCGCGGGCGTCGGTGATCAGCGCGCGACCGATGTCGAGGTGATCGACGATGTTGAACACACGCTCGGCGAGCCGATCCGCGGGGGTGTTGGCCAACAACATCTCGCCAATTCGCAGGTGCGCCGCGGCTCGCTCGTGGGGTGGCAACAGCCCATAGGCCGCCTCGCGCACCCGATTGTGGACGAAGTCCCAGCGCTCGTCGTCGCGCAGGAGGATCATCCCGGCTCGGGCCGCGGTCCGCAGGTCGTGGACCGTCGCGGAGGTCGGGGCGTCGTTGATCGCGGCGACGGTCTCGGGCGTGAACGAGCCGCTCAGGCAGGCCGCGGTGCGGAGCGCCTCGCGGGTCGACGCGGGCAGCTGCAGCAGCCGCCGGGCGAGCAGCTCGCCGACGGACTCGCTGGCCTGCATCTGGCGGAGTCCGACCTCGTCCCAAGTCCAGCTCACGCTCGGCTTTGCGTCGAGATCGTCGCGCAGCTCGAGCGGCGCGTCGGCGGTGAGCAGCTGCTCTTCCCACGCCATCTGCAAGAAGGTCCGGACGAACAGCGGGTTCCCAGCGGTGCGCTCGACCACGAGCTCGGCGAGCGCACGCGGTCGCGGCGGGGCGCCGCCGAGCGTCACGCTGATCAGCGTCTCGACCTCGGCCACGCCCAGCGCGCGCAGCGACAGCTCGATGGCCGAGGGGTGCTGGCGGCGGAGGTTGGCGAGCGAGCGGCCGGTCGGGTGGGTGGGACCGAGCTCGTCATCGCGGACCGAAGTGACCAGCAACAGGTGGCGCTGCTCATCGTCGGACGCGAGCAGCTCGAGCAGCGCGAGGCTGCCCGGGTCGGCCCACTGCAGGTCATCCAAGAACAAGGTAAGCGGGTGGTCACGAGTGGCGCAGGCCCGGACGAACCGACGCAGCACCTGGTTGAAGCGCTGCTGCGACTCCTCGGGGCCGAGCGGCGCGACAGCTGGCAGCGGGCCGACGATCGGCTCCATCTCGGGGACCACGTCGAGCAGGATCCGGCCGTTGATCGCCAGCGCGTCCGAGAGCCGCGCGCGCCAGCTGCTGAACTCGTCCATGCCCGCGCCGAGGATCCGCCCGGCCAGGGTTCGAAACGCGGTGGCGAACGCCTCGTAGGCCGCGCCGCCGCCGAGCTGACTGAACTTGCCGCTGATGAAGGTGCCTGGGCGCGCGCGCAGCCGGGTCTCGAGCTCGCTGACCAGGGCCGACTTGCCGACGCCCGAGCTGCCCGAGATCAACACGATCGTCGCGTCGCCGCGCTGGGTCTGCGCCCACGCGCGCTCGAGCGTCTCGAGCTCGAGGTCACGGCCGAACAGCTTGGTGGAGACGCGCAGCTCGGGCCCGCGATCGTGCGCGCCGAGCTCGAACGGGGGGACGGACAACCCGAGCGAGGTCGGCTCGCGGACCCGGTCGTTGGCGTGAAGCCGCAGCAGGTCCCGCACGCGCAGCAGATCATGGTGAAGGCCACGGCTGGTCTGGTAACGGTCCTCCGGGGCCTTGGCGAGCAGCTTCAAGATGATGCGCGACAGCTGCTCGGGGGTCTCGGGGCGCAGGTCCGTCGGCGGATCGGGCAGCTTGGCGAGGTGACAGTGGACCAGCTCGAGCGCGTCGGCGGCCGCGAACGGGACCTGACCACACAGCAGCTCGTACAAGGTGACGCCGAGCGAGTAGAGATCCGCGCGGTGATCGAGGGCCCGGTTCATGCGCCCGGTCTGCTCGGGCGAGATGTACGCGAGCGTCCCCTCGAGGCGACTGGGCGAGATCGTCAGCTGCTCGCCGTCGTCGAGCCGCGCCGACACGCCGAAGTCGATGAACTTCAGGTGCTCGCCATCGGCGTCGATCAGGATGTTGTGGGGCTTGACGTCTTTGTGAATGACGCCGCGGGCGTGGATCGCCGAGAGCCCGCGCGCGAGCTGAACCGCGATCTCGAGCAGCCGGTCGATGCTGAATCCATGCGCGGGGATCCGCTCGGCCAGCGACACACC
This sequence comes from Enhygromyxa salina, assembly GCF_002994635.1. Lineage (GTDB taxonomy): Bacteria > Myxococcota_A > Polyangia > Nannocystales > Nannocystaceae > Plesiocystis > Plesiocystis salina_B. The sequence goes on from NZ_PVNL01000192.1 coordinate 42,336, forward strand.
CTCGAAGTCTTCCATGACGATCGCCGCCGCCGGCCCGGCGACCTCGAAGCTCAGATAGCGGACCACGTTCGCGTGGACGACCATCTGCCCGATCTCCCACTCCCGACGCAGGCGCGCGATCGCCTGCGAGCCCGGCCGACCTGAAGCCACGGTCTTGAGCACGACGGACACCCCGTCGTGTTGACGGCGCGCGCGGAGGATCTGCGACCGCGATCCCGCGTGGATCAGGGGTCCCGGTTCGAAGCCCGGAAACGACATGGATTAACGGCCCCCACGAACATCTGGAGCGCTGTCGCGGCTAGGCGTCTCACGATGGTGGCACCGAGGATGCTGCCCGCCGCGCTCAGCCTGTCGGCAATTCCTGCGCGTCGTTCCGTGCCCGCGGCGGCGACACGAGAACGTGCACACGACACTGACACATGGACGCGCAGCACATGGGCGCGCAGCACATGGGCACGTCGCGAACTGTGGCATCTCCTCAACCTTGGTGGTTTGGGTCGAGCTTCTGACGGAGGATCGCGCGAATCGTGGACACGTCGAAGGGTTTGTCCACGCGCGGGGCGTTTACGCGCGAGATGAACTCGCTGGCGCGCTCGGTGAACGCTCCGCCGGTCATGAACACGATCTTGTCGACCATGCCGGGATGGTGCTCGGTGATGTGCTCGTGGACGTCGCGACCGGTGACGTCGGGCATCATGACGTCACAGAAGATCAGATCGAAGCTGGCGCCATCATCGAGGGCGCGGACCCCCTCGCGGCCGCTGTCGACCACGGTGATCTCGTGCTCGGGCAGCGAGCGCACGAAGCTGCGGCCGATGTTGGGCTCGTCGTCGATGACCAGGATCCGGGCGCGGGGCAGATCTTCTTGGCGCTTGCGGCCTGGCACGGGCGTCAGCGGGCTGAGCACGGCGTCGGCCGGGGCCGGGGGCAGCCTGACCGTGAAGCTGGTGCCCTCGCCGATCACGGAGTCGACCTGAATCACCCCGCCGATGTGGTGGATGATGTCGCGGCAGATATACAGCCCGAGGCCGGTCCCGACCCCGACGGGCTTCATGGTCACGAAGGGCTCGAAGATCCGCTCGATCAGGTGCTGGGCGATACCGCTGCCCGTGTCGGCGACGATGACCTCGGCGTGGCCATCTTCGCCGGTCGTGGTCGTCAGGCGGATCAAGTTGTCGTCGGCGGCGCCCTCGGGGATCGCCTGGGCGGCGTTGACGATCAGGTTGAGGAACACCTGGCCGAGCCGCGACGAGTTGGCGAGGACCAGGGGCGAGCCCAGGTAGTTGCGCTCGAGCCGAGCGCGATGGCGAATCTCGTTGATGGCCATGCGCACCGACGAGTCGAGCACCTGGCGGACGTCGACCGGGTGGACCTCGTCGCTCGAGCGGGAGAAGGTCTTGAGATCGCGCGCGATGTCGCGGACCCGGCGGGCGCCCTCGGCCGTCTCCCGCAGCAGCTGCAGCGTGTCCTGTGAGCACAGCTGGCTGCGGGCGGCGTCGGTCTGATCCAGGCCAATCGCCTTCTCGGCGCGCTTGCCAAGGATGTGCAAGTTGGCGAGCACGTAGGTGAGCGGGTTGTTGATCTCGTGGGCCACGCCCGCGGCCAGGGTCCCGATCGAGGCCATGCGATCCGAGAGCATCAGGCGGGCCTGCAGGTCCTTGCGCTCGCTCATGTCGAGCATGACGCCGTCCCAGACCACCGTGCCCGACTCGTTTCGCACCGGTCGGGACTGGGCCTGAAACCACCGGACGTCGCCCGAGGGCAAGATGATCCGCCCCTCCCAGCTCCACAGGTTCAGCGACTCGGCCGAGCGGGCCAGCGACTCGCGCAGGTCTTCGCTGTCTTCGGGGTGCACCCGGTCCGTGAACGCCCGCGCGTCAGCGACCACGTCCGCCGGCTTGATCCCGAAGGTCTCTTCGGCGCTGTCGGCCATGAACGTGAATTCGAACTCGCCGTCCGAGTGGCGCTCGAACTGAAGCAGCACGCCGGGGATGTTGGACGCGATCCGGCTGATTCGCTCGACCGTGGAGGCCAGGGCCTCTTTCGTGTCGCGAACCTCGGCGGTGCGAACCTCGACGAGGCGGGCCAGCTCGGCCCGCTGCTGGTCGTTCTCGGCTTGCAGCCGGTTGTTGTCATCTTGCAGGGACTTGACCCGCGCCGCCGAGGCCACGACCTTGCGGATCTTGGAGCTCGAGACCGGCTTGGAGATGTAGTCGTAGGCACCGGAGCGCACTGCGCTGGCGGCCGTCTCGACGGTTGGCTCGCCGGTCACCAGAATTACTTTGATGTCGGGCCAGCGCTCGGCGACGGCCTCCATCAGGGACACCCCGCTGCGCCGGGGCAAGATGATGTCTGAAACGACGACGTCAAAGTGACCGCCGCCCTCGGCCTGGGCCTTCACCCAGGCTGCTTCCAGCGTTTCGAGCGCCTGATCGACGTCCTCCGCTGTTTCGACTTCGTGGCCATCGTCACGAAGGAACAGGGCAAAGGTACGACGCAAGCTGCGTTCGTCGTCTACGACGAGGATTCGGGCCATGGTGGACGATGGGGGGTGGGTGACGGGAGCGCGGGTTGATGTTCTCAGTCCAGCTCTGCGGGTATAACATGTCCGGCCAAGTCGCCGACACGATGGTCTTCATGGATGACGAGCGTGACCAGCCCGACCAGCCTGACCTGGTCAGCTCGACCGAACAGCCAGCGGCCAACGACCCCGAGCCGGTCGCCACGGTACAAGCGCTGCAGCTGGCGCTGGCGCGAACTCGCGCCGAGTTGAAAACGGCACGCGAGGACTTGGACGTGTTCTCGCAGCTGACGTCCGGCTACTGGTGGTCTGCGGGCACCACGGAGGCCGGCCGCGAGGTGCGGGCGTGGACGACACGCAGCTTCACGCGCACCACCGGCCACGACAGCGACTACGTCAAGCGACTCGCGTCGGCCGCGGATGTCCAGGTGCATCTCGATGATGCTCAGCCTTACGCGAACATCGTCGACGCCGTCATGCGAGGGAGCAGCGCAGGTGGCCGCGATCAGGCGGTTCACGAATTTCGATTGCTGGGCCGCGATGGCTCGATCATGTGGGTCCGCCAGCGACTGGAGGGTCGCGGCGAGGGGCCGGGCCGCCGGATCCACGCCAGCGGCGAGCTGATCACCGAACGAAAGCGGACCGAGGACGCGCTCGGGCACGTCGAGGCCCGGTTTCTCTCGCTCGTCGAGCACGCCCCCAACGTGATCGTCACGATCGATCTCGAGGGCACGATCTTGTTCGTCAACCGGCAGGTCCCGGTCGATGGCCGCGAGCCCTGGGAGTTAATTGGTTCGAGCGTGTTCGAGCTCGCGGGAGGCCAGAGCGGTCCCAACCTGCAGGCCGCGATCGCCGAGATCGTCGAGCGCAAGAGCGCTCACGAGTTCCCGCTACGCGGCATTGTCGCGCGTGGGTCGGAGGAGCAGGACGCCCGCTGGTACGAGGTCCAGGGCGCGCCGGTCATGCGCGGGGGCAGCGTGGTCGCGATCACCATGATCCTCACAGATGTCACCGAGCGCCGCGTAGCGGAGCTCGCGCTACGTCGGTCGGAGGCTCGCTGGCGGTTCTTGTGGGAGAACGTCCCGGATCGGATCACCGAGCTCGACGCGGACGGTCGGATCGTCGTGACCAATCGCGCGGTCGGTGAGCGGCGGGCCGAGGAGCTCTACGGCACCCACGTGTTCACGCACCTCAGCCCCGAGGCCGCGGGCGCGCTGCGTCGGGCGATGGACAACGCGCGCCGCACGGGCGCGCCGTCGAGCTACGAGATCACGGTGCCGTCCGCGACGTCGGGCGAGCGCGAGCGGTGGTGGTCCAACCGCGTGGTGCCCTACGTCGACGGCGGCGCCCGTGGGTTCTTGCTGATCGGGACCGACGTCAGCGATCGCAAGTCCGCCGAGCGCGAGCGCGCCAACCTCGAGGCCCAGCTGCGCCAGCAACAGAAGCTCGAGTCGATCGGCACGCTCGCCAGCGGCGTCGCCCACGAGATCAACAACCCGATCCAGAGCATCATGAACTACGCCGACCTCGTGCGGATCCGGGCCGAGCCGGGCGGCGTGGTCGCGGACTTTGCGGGAGAGATCGTCGCCGAGACCGAGCGCGTGGCGACGATCGTCCGCAACCTGCTGGCGTTCGCGCGGCAGGAGAAGGAGCACCACAGCCCCGCGCGGATCAGCGAGGTCATCGAGGCGACCCTGACCTTGCTGGGCGCCGTGCTGCGGCGCAGTCAGATCGCGGTGCGGATCGAGATCCCCGAGGACCTGCCCACGATCAAGTGTCGCAGCCAGCAGATCCAGCAGGTGTTCATGAACCTGATCGGCAACGCCCGCGACGCGCTCAACGCCCGCTACCCCGAGTTCGACGAGAACAAGTACGTCTCGATCAGCGCGAGCGTGTTCGAGCGTGACGGCGAGCCGTGGGTCCGGACCACCGTCGAAGATCACGGCAGCGGGATCTCAGGCGACGCGATTGATCGGGTGTTCGATCCGTTCTTCTCGACCAAGGCCCGCAATGAGGGCACTGGCTTGGGGCTGTCGGTCAGCCACGGGATCATTCGCGAGCACCGCGGCGAGCTCGAGGTCGAGAGCAAGCCCGGCGAGTACACCCGGTTTCACGTCAACCTTCGGGTCGACAATGGCTGGGGTCTCGACCTCGACCTAGAGTCGTAGCAAGCCCTCGCGCACCGCCTTGACGACCACGTGCGTGCGCGAGCGAGCGGTGAGCTTGTCGAGCAGCGCGTCGACGTGGAACTTGACGGTGTGGGCCGAGATCCCCAGCGCCTCACCGATCGCCCGGTTGGACAGGCCCTCGGCGACCCGCTCGAGCACGTCTTGCTCGCGCGGAGTCAGGCGCTCATTCGCTGGCGGTCGGTCCGGGGGCGACCACGCCGCCACGATCGCGTCGGCGGGGTCTTCGTCGAGCACGCTCAGGCCCAGCTGCGTGGCGAGGATAGTCGCGCGCAGCCGGCCGATGTCGACGTTGACGTCGAGCAACCCGCGGACCCCGGCCGCGAGCAGCGGCATCGGGTCGGTGGTCTCCGAGATGATCGCAACCACCGGGGGCGCCTCGAGCTCGTCGTCGTGCGCGGGATCGATCGGGAGCAGCGGGAGCTCGCCGGAGCGCTGGATCGGCGCGACCCACACGATCACGCCCGCGAGCGCTGGATCTTCGACCACATGCAGGCCCGCGGCCGCAGACAGCTGGGCGCGCAGCGTGGCCTCGAGCGCTGGATCTGCGCTCACGATCACGACGGCGACCGAGGCGGGGGCCGAGGCCGGCGGCGCGGTCCACGGTTGTTGTGCGTACTCGGCGAGGGAGGTGACAGAGGCGCCCGCGCCCACCGAGACAGACGGGGCGGCCGGACGGCGGCCAGAGCTGGGGAGATCGAGTGGCATGGCGGTAGCTCGCTGATGTTCGCTGCGGCCCAGCTCGAAGTTCCAACTGTTCTCAGCTCGGGCCAGGCTTCTGGCCCGCTTGCGGGCGCCGTTCGTAGACTGGGTCACTGTGGGCAGCGAGCGCCAGCTAGAGCGCGCGCAGGAGCGCCAGCGTGGTGACCGAGGCGACCCCGGCTTCGCGCAGCGCGTGCATGCAGGCGCGGGCCGTCGCGCCGGTCGTGGTCACGTCGTCGATGAGCAACACCCGCCGCCCGCGGACCTGCTCGGGGCGGCGGACCACGAACGCCCCGTCGACGTTGGCCGCGCGGGCCGGCGCGTCGAGCCTGGTCTGCGGCTGGGTGGCGCGGACCCGGGTCAGCACGCGCCGGGCGAGGGTGGGGGCCCGAGCTCGCATGCTTCGTCGGGCGTGCTCGATCGCCCAGCGGCTGAGCTCTTCGCTCTGATCGAAGCCGCGGGCGAGCCGGCGTCGCCAGTGCAGCGGCACCGAGGCGACCAGGTCGCAGTCGTTCAGCACCCCTGGCTCGGCGACCAACAGGCGCCCGAGCGGGCCGGCGAGCGCCAGCGCGCCGTTGAATTTGAGCCGCACGACGGACCGACTCAGCGGTCCGTCATAGGACCACACCGCTCGAACGCCGTCGGCCTCGGCCAGCGACGCGGGCAGCCGGGTCTGCAGCGGGTGACAGCGAGAGCACAGCGCGAGCGCGCGGTCGTGACGAAGCAGCCGCTCGCAGCCGAGACAGATCGGGGGGAACAAAGGCGCCCACATGCTCGGGCTATCGGCCCTCGCCGCGTCGATTTGCACGCTTTGGTAAGAATTTCAGTGAAGAGATCTCAGAGGAGATCTCCACATTATTTGGGGTTTTGATGATTGTCGCGAACCAGCGATTGCTTGCGAATACGCGCGAATGGTCGAATTCGGCGAGCTAGTGGGGGTCCTTGGCCGAATGAGCGGTCCCGACCGGACAGTCTGGCCCCGTCCCCGGGGCGTGGCGCAATGCCGTCCGCGGGTTCAGAACAAATAAGAGGAGGTTCGATACCCATGCGTACTCCATTGAGTTTCGGTGTTGGTGAAGTCCTGTTTTCCTCCGCGTTCCGGATCACCCCGCACGATGTGGCCGCGTGGGAGCGCGCCAAGGTGCTCGGTGGCCGCGACGATCGTCCCGGCTTCCGGTCCCGGCTCGAGCGCCCGCTGGTCGCCGGCAGTCCGGTCCCGCAAGACCTGATGCTCGCCTGCGCCCTCGAGGCGCTCGAGCACGCGAGCGGGCTCGACGGCTGCATGTTGCAGCCAACGTCGGCCGGAAAGCTGCGCTCGCTCGCTCCCGTCGGGATCGGCGAGCCCCTCAGCTCGGTCGCAACCGTGCGCTATCGCAGCGACAGGCCCGAAGGCAGCTTCTTGACCCTGTCGATCGAGATCCGCGGCGGCGGCCGCAAGCTGGCCGACGTCGAGCTCTGCGTCGAGGTCACGGCCCCCAAGCCCACGGCCAATGCGGCGGCTCCTGCCACGCTCGAGTGGCCCCACGCCCCGTTCAATCAAGCCGCCTGAACGACCGCCTGAACCAGCGCCCGAACAACTGTACGAACGGCTGCACGAACCCGGCACGAGCGGGTGTGTACGGATCCCCGCGGGATCAATGATGATAGGGGTGCCCGGCGAGGATGGTGCCGGCCCGATACAGCTGCTCCGCCAGCAGGACCTGGGCGAGGCGATGCGGCAGCGTGAGCCGCGACAGCCCCATGACCCGATCCGCCGCCTCGCGGTCCGCGTGGTCGAACCCGTGCGCGTCGCCGATCAGGAAGTCGACCTGGCGGATCCCGGCGGCTCGCCAGGTCCCCAGCCAGTCCGCCAGGGTCTCGCTGGTGATCTGCTCACCCCGCTCGTCCAGGACCACCCGCGGGCCGCTGCTCGCGGGCTGGGTGCGACCGCGCAGGGCCGCCAGGTCGCGCAGGTGAACCAGCTCGAGCGGCAAGAACGAGCGCGAGCGCCGGGTGTAGTCACTGACCAGCGCCTCGAGCCCGGGCTGCTTGAGCTTGCCGACCGCGAGGATCCGAAGCCGCACGCCGCCGCCTCAGGTGTCGAACAGATCGTCGTCGGGGTTGACGCTCGACCCCGCCTCGGTGTCCGCGTTGGCGGTGGCCGGCGGATCGTCGTCGAACAGGTCGTCGTCGACGAACTCTGGATCGTCCTCGGCCTCGTCATCGTCGCCGTCGTCGTCGACGAACTCGTCCTCGAACCCGCCGAACGCCAAGTCGCCGCGGTAGCTGGGCATTGGATCCGGCGCCGTGAGACCGTCGAGCTCGCTGTCGTCCATGACCTCAGCCGGGAGCCCGAGCTCGACCCGCGGGGCGTCGCTCCACATGCTCTCGAGGTCGTAGTGGCGACGCACGGGGTGGTAGAACACGTGGATCAAGAAGTCGTCGTAGTCGAGCAGGGCCCACAGATACAGATCCAGGCCGTCGCTGCCGATCAGCTTGGCGCCCTCGCCCCGCGCGGCTTCGAGGATCGCGTCGACGATGCCCTGGACCTGTCGCTCGGACCGCGCCGACACCAACAGCGCCCAGTCGGTGTAGCCCGCGACCTCCGTCAGGCGCAGGATCACCGGTGCCTTGGCGCCACGATCAACAGCCGCCGCCAGGCCCTGCTCGAGGGCCGACGGCAGTTCGCCGCGGCTCCACGTCCTCGGTGTCCCCTGCTCAGGCATCGCAGCGCTATAGCCCGCCAGATCAGGGCCCGGCAAGCCCGTCGAGCAAGCGCTCGCGCAGGAGCTCGGGCCGCTCGCGCTCCGGGACCGGCTGGGACTGCTCTGGAGGGCTGATGACGGGGGCCTGAGCGGGGATCTGGACGTCCCCGTCAAACCGCGCGCTGCCAGTGAGCTCGCGACCCGCGCTGTCCTCGAATGACCAGCTCAGCTCGAGCTGCGCGGCGAGCCACAGCCCAGTGGCCCGATCGAGCACGATCGAGCCCGAGCGCAGGGTGACCTTCGCGCCCCGCCGCCACGGGACCGGAGCCTCGACCGTGCGTTCTGGGTGGGGCCGGTCGTTGGCGCGCAGGCTCACGCGCAGGGCCGGGCGGCCCTCGTGCTCGATCGCCTCGACGGGGCCGAGGTCCACGTGCGGGCCCGCGAGCTGAACGAGGTCGAGCACGGCGGCCTGGGCATCGTCGGCCCACAGCTGCCACAGCTCATCTTCGAGCGGTCGCTCGAGCCAGGCGCGGCCGTCGAGCTGCGACCACACGCGCTCGTCGATCACGATCAGCGCGCGGCCGTGTTCGTGCTCGTTGTGCTGCTCGAGGTGCAGGCGCGGCGGTTGGTCCGGCGTCGAGCCCCAGCGCAGCTCGAGCTGGTCGATCACGCTGAAGCGCTCGTAGATCGGCCGGCCCTCGGGGACATCCGGGAGCGGCTCGGCCGGGTCGTGGCCGACTGGGCCCGTGGAGATCGCCGCGCGGTAGCTGAGCTGGTGAGGCCCGAGCAGCTCGCGGGCGAGGTCGTGGCGCTGGGCGAGCAGCTCCACGAAGCTGTTCCAGTCGGGGACCGCGGCGAAGCTGTTGACGCGGCTGCGCGCGTCGGCGCCGAGATCCCGCGTGGCCGAGAGCGGCTTGGCGTCCGGCTCGTCCCGATCTCCGCAGCCACAGCCGAGCGCGACCACGGCGGCGAACACTCGCAGCAGCTGCGAACGGGGGCGCATGCGCGGAGGATAGAGCGCTTCGCTCGGGCAAGCGACCGCCCCCGTCCCGGGACCTCGGGCTGTTGAGAAAGCATTTTCTGCTAAGGTCGCGAGCTGTGCTCGGAGCCGTCCCCGCCAGCTTGCCGGTCGCCGTCGATCCGACCCTGATCGAGGTCCTCATGAGTCCGTGGCTGCGCCTGGCCGCGTTCGTGTGGGGGGCGCTGTGGGGATCGTTCGCCAACGTGGTGATCTACCGGCTCCCGCTGGGCCTGTCGGTGGCCCGCCCGCGCTCGCGCTGCCCCGGCTGCGAGACCCCGATCGCCTGGTACGACAACATCCCGATCCTGTCGTACTTGCTGCTGCGGGGCCGCTGCCGCAAGTGCGACGAGCCGTTCTCCGCCCGCTACCTGCTCGTCGAGCTGCTCGCGGGCCTGCTGAGTTTCGCGCTGTTCATGCTCTACGTGGTCACGCCGCTGCTCGAGGGCGGTGGCATCGAGGGACTGATCGCCTGGCAAATCTGGTTCTTCTTCTGCCTGGCGCTGGTCATCGTCACCTTCACGGACCTCGATCAGTGGGTGATCCCCAACGAGATCGTGCTGGGGATGTCGGCGCTTGGGATCCCGCTGGTCCTGTGGCGCCCGGACCTGGTCGACGTCGAGCCGATCCCCGCGATCGCGTCGGGCGTCGCCGGGCTGGTCCTGATCGCCGGGATCCGCTGGTACTACCTAAAATTCCGTGAGATCGAGGGGATCGGCCTGGGTGACGCCAAGCTGATCTTGATGATCGGGATCTTCTGCGGGCCCATGGCGGTCGCGTGGACGCTCGGGGCCGGCGCCGTCCAGGGCCTGCTGGTCTCGATCCCGATGCTGCTGAGCGGCCGCAACCCCGCGAACTCCGACCTACGGGAGGTCCACGGTGACGATCCCGAGCTCGGCGAGGCCGACCCCGACGCGGGGGTCATGGGGCAGCACGTGCCGTTTGGACCGTTCCTGGCGCTCGCCGGGCTCGAGTGGGTGCTGCTGCGCCGCCCGATCGAGGGGCTGTTCGCCTGGCTGATGGGCGCGTGAGCCGGCCCAGCCCACGGTACCCTGCGGGCGATGGCCAAGATCGAGCTCGACAAATTAAAACAGCTGCGCGAACAGGCCGGCGATCTGACCCAGTGGATCTGGGTCGGCGCGTCGGGGCTGATCGTGCTCGTGATGATGTTCATGTCGTTCACGACGATCGAGCCCGGCGAGGTCGCGGTCCGGGTCAACAACGTCACGGGCTCGGCCACGGCGATCACGCAGCCCGGCTGGGTGTTCCGCATGCCCCTGGGCATTCACTCGCTGCACGTGCTCGACCTCAGCCCCCAGACCTTTCAGATGAAGGGCGAGCAGGGCGTCGACGATCTGCACGTCGAGAAGCTGACGGTCCGCGCCAGCGACGGCGCCAACTTCCACTTTGAAGACACCACGCTGATCTTCCAGATCACTGGCGACGAGGCCGTGACCGTGACCCGCGACGCGGGCGTGGAGTACATGTATCGGGCCTGGATCAAGCCCTACGCCCGCGCGATCCTGCGTGACGAGTTTGGCCGCGAGTCCACGATCACCGTGTCGGATCCGTCGAACTACGGCCGGGCGGCGACGCGGGCCCAGGAGCGGCTCAACGAGTTCCTGCGGCCGCACGGGATCATCGTCACCCAGATGGTGACCCCGCGGCCCAAGTTCAACGCCAACTACGAGCACCTGATTGAAGAGCGCAACCGGCTGCGCAACGAGCTCGAGGTCATCAAGTCCAACCTCGAGCGGTCCGAGACCGATCGCCAGCGGACCTTGTCCGAGGTCGACCGCGACGAGAACAAGAAGATCCAGGAGCGCCGCGCCGTGCTCGAGTCGGATCTGGCGACCGCGGTCGCCGACCGCGAGAAGGCGATTCAGGCCGCCGACACCTACAAGATCGCCAAGATCGGTGAGGGCCAGGCCAAGCTCGTCGCCGCTCGCCGCAAGGCCGAGGAGCTCGAGGGCCAGCTCGAGGCCGACTACCGGGCCAAGAAGTCCGAGGTTGAGGCGTTCCGCACCCAGCCGGTCGAGCGCGTGATGCAGCGGCTCGGCGCCAGCCTCGAGGGCGTGACGATCCACATCGAACCATGGGCCAACGACGCCAACCCCTCACGCGTGGTGCTCGAGCAATAGGAGTGACGACCATGGAAAAACTAAGCAAGGCATGTAAATGGTTCGTCCTCGTGTTCGTCGCGGCGGTGCTGCTGCGCGGGTCGCTGGTTCACAACGTCGAGCTCGGGAAGGTCGGGGTCCGGCGCAGCAACGTCGGCGGCGTGGTCGAGAAGGACCTCGCGCCCGGCTGGCGGCTCGAGATGGCGGGGCTGCACAAGGTGATCGAGCTGCCCAGCACCTACCAATTCCTGGACTTCCTCGAGGGCGACTCGCTGGAGATCCGAACCAAGGACAACAACATCGTCACCCTCGACATCTCGGTGCCGTATCGAATCACGCCCGGCGCGGGCTGGGAGATCGTCACCGCTGGCAACCACGTCGAGGACGGCCAGGGTAGCTTTCGGTTTCAACGCCTGACCCGCGAGACCACCGTGGGCGTGCTGCGTCAGCACCTCGCCGATCTGCAGAGCAGCGACTTTTACGACACCGATCGCCGCAACGCCGTCTCGGCGCGGGCGCTCGACGTGCTCAACGAGGAGCTCGCGCCGCTCCACGTCGAGGCCAACGCGATCTTGATGCGGGCCGTCTTCTTCCGGCCCGAGTACGAGCAGCAGCTACTTCAGATCCAGCTCAACGCCCAGAACAAGCTGCTCGACGGGGCCCGCAAAGAGGTCGCCGACATCCAGCAGACCCTCGATAACTATCAGCAACGGACTTTTGCGCTGGCCTCGGCGCGGGCCCAGGAGTGGGTCGCCCGGCTCGCGCGGGTTGATCGCGCGTATCAAGTCGGGTTCCTCGCTGTCAAGCCGGAGGTGCGCAGCAGCGCGGTCGTGGAGACGCCCGACGCGGAGCCGGAGACGCCTGACGGGGAGGCGGAGACGCCTGACGGGGAGGCGGAGACGGCTGATGGGGAGGCGGAGACGCCTGACGCGGACGTGGCCGAGAACGAGGCGCTCGCGGTCCTGACCGAGGAGGAGCTGGCCGAGCTCGAAGAGCTCGCCGAGCAGAGCATCGACCTCGAGCCCGGCGCGGCGCGGCGCAAGCTCGAGGAGCTGACCGTCGCGCAGAAGACCGCGCTGCTTACCGCTGCTGCCAAGGCGCTCGGCGGCGAGCCGGAGGAGTACGGGGACAACTACTTGCTGGGCATCAAGAACATCCAGGCCGAGACCTTGGCCTACGAGCAGCGGCTGCGGGCCGAGGCCGACGGCGTGTCCGCGCGCTTGAATGCCGAGGGCCAGGCCTTGGTTGCGGCGGTCAACGGTAACTACGAGGCGCGCGTGAATCAGCTGCTGGACTCGCCGGCGGGGCGGGCGTTCGTGGCCTGGCAGGCGGCGGCGAACATCCACTTTGCGGAGGAGCTGACGTTTCAGAGCCGCGACGGGATCCCATCGGTGCTGCGGCTGCGCGACTTCGCCCGCGCGTTCATGGGCGAGTGATCAGCAGTCGGTGCCCTGCCCGAAGGTCGTGTACCTCCACAGTCGGTGCCCTGCCCGAAGGTCCTGTACCTGAACAAGGGCATCGACTGAGCGTCTGTACAAGCTATACGAATATAAAGGTACAAGACCTTCGGGCAGGGCACCGACTGAGCGTCTGTGCAAGCTATACGAGTATGAAGGTACAGGACCTTCGGGCAGGGCACAGACGCCGCGGTCAGCATTCCTGCATCTGCACGCCCGTTTGAGCACTGGCGAGGCAGGCGAGCAGCTGCTCATAGCTGACCGCGTCGAGCTCAGGACGGTGGTCCACCACGAAGCTCTCGACGCACTCGTCGGTGAGCGCTCGCCGCTCTCCCTCGGAGAACCGCAGTCCCCCGCTACCAAGCTCTTCCGCGGTCTCGCGCATCACAACATCAAACATATGATCACAAACCGCCCGCTCGCGGTCGGTATCACCCGAACCCGACGCCGCGCTCGGCATCGGATACCGCCGGTCACAGTCATCCACCTCGTCCCCGGTCTCGGCCTCCAGCACACACGCAGCGACGCTGCGCCAGTCGGCGCTGCCCCGCGTCGCCGCCTCGATGCTCAGCTCATGGGCGCAGGTCTCCATCACCACCGGGTCAAACTGCGGAGCTCGGCCGGCCTCGGCGGCGACCATGCGGGCGAGGTGCTCACACACCCGGATCGGCTGGATGCTGGTCGCGTACGCTGCGTCGCCGTAGTCGGCGGTGGTCTTGCGGCTGTCGGGCTCAGGCGCTCGAGATGGCGCGGGCTTGCAGCCGAGCGCGAGCAGCACCCACGCGAGCCGTCGAGTGAGCGTGGCGGTGAGGTTCACGGCGGACACCGCTCGGCGTCCGCGGTGGTCGTCGCGACTTCGACGCACGCGAGCATCGTCGCGTAGTTGCTGGGCCCGAGCTTGCGTCGCTCATCGTTCACGAGCGAGTCGACACAGTCGGCCAGCAACGGCCTGAATTCCGCGAGCCTGGCCGCGTCGAGCATCGGTTCGGGCCCGAGCTCCTCGACGACGCTCAGCGCGAGCAAGTGCATGCAGACGCCAGACTCGCGCGGGTGCTCGGCGATCGGGGCCACGCTCGATGGAGTTGCGAGCCTGCACGCGTCGACGCCAGCGACGTCGGTCGTGGCCCCGAGACAAGCGGCCAGGGTCTTCCAGTCACCGATCGGACGAAACACCTGGGCGATCCGATGCTGGCGTCGGCACACGGCGTCGGCGTCTTGGCCCGCGTCCGCGGCGACCTCTCGCGGGACGAGGTGCTCGCACACCTCGATGATGTCATCCGCAAACGGCACGGGCCCGGACAGCTCCGCTGCGCCGATCACCGGGCTGCGCGAGCCCGGGGAGCCCGCGCGATCGGGTGGCGTCCAGGGCATCGGCGTCGCGCGTGGGACCGGATCCACGTCGTAGCCGGAGATCTGCGGGGGCTGATCGGGACCGTAGCCGAGCGCCTCCGAGTCCACGCCGCTGACCGCACGGTGGCACCCGGTTGCCAGGCCCAGGCTCGAGACCACCACCGCCCAGGCACAAGCTTGGTCACGCACCGCCGGAGTCTACGTGACGTCGGCGTCTTTCCACGCCAGCCACCAATTTCTTCGAGATCTGGTCACTGGGACCTAGGGAGCCCGTGGTGCAATGCCTCACGACACCTCGCGCCGGCGCGAGGAGCCGCGATGCATTGCACCACGGTATCCCCGGTTTTGGCGGCCCGCTTGCTCCGATCGTGGTCAGCGTGGACCATGCGGCGAGTCTCGCTGATGCGCGCGCACGCCTCGATCCCCTCCGGTTGCCCGGCTCCGGCCTACATGGCCTGGAACTGGCCCAGTACGTTGTTCCGCGAGCGCTGGGGGCCCGGTGGCCCAAGCGGGGTCAAGCGGCCTCCGACCGAGATCGCGGGTGGGGCCGAGCGCGCACATCCACGTCGCGCGCGGCTGTCAAGCACCGCGGGAGTCCCGCTACCCGGGCCTGCGCTTCCAATGAGCCCCAACTTCGGTACTGTGTCGGACTTGCGCGCCGGCGATCCGGCCGCGACTGCGATCGCCGTGTTCAAGCAGGGCTGCACCAACCAGAGCGAGGCTACGGCACAGGCCGTGGTCGCGGCGTCGGTTTATCGAGGGCTCGCTCGGATCGAGCGGACCGCCCGAAGCCTGCAGGCCGTCGGGACCATGCAGACCTCGTTCAACGAGTCGAGTGAGCGGCCCAAGCTCATCACCATGCAGATCATGACCGACGAACGCCGCCCCGCTGTGCTGGCTCGGCGGGTGGTTCCAACTCTGCTGCTGAGCGCGCGCTCGCGTGAAATGTCAACGCCGTGACCTCTGCCGCCCTACTTCCCCAGTTCGAGCCGAGCGAGGACCGCGCGGAGTCGCGTGATACCCTCCGCGACCGCCAACCCCCTGTGGCACGGATCGTCTACGCCTTGACTTCACAGGGCCGCGGCCACAGCTCGCGGGTCACGGCCATGGCCGAGGCCCTCGAAGCTCGCGGTCACGAACTGCTGTTTTGTGCGGGCGGTGGCGCCGGTGGGCTGCTCGCCGACCAGGGCCGCAACGTGATCGAGGTCCCGGTCCTGCGCCACCTGATGCACAACAACCACATCCGGCTGTGGACCAGCCTGATGCAGGTCGGCAAGAAAGCGATCGAGACCCGCGGGGTCGTCGACGGGCTCGTCGAGCGCTTCGAGGCGTTCCGACCGAACCTGCTGATCACCGACTTCGAGAGCTACTCGGTGCGCGCGGCCCAGCGCATGGGCCTGCCGCTGATGTGCTTCAACCACCAGCAGATCCTCACGCACACGCGCTACGAGGTCCCGCGCCGCTACGCCTGGGACGCCTGGGTCGCCCGGCTGGTCATCAACACGGTGATGCCCCAGCAGCCCGAGCACGTGCTGCTCAGCTCGTTCTTCTACCCGCCGCTTCGCTATGAGCAGGGCGCGACCATGGTCCCGCCGATCCTGCGCGCCGCGGTCCGGGAGATCGAGCCCTCCACAGAGGATCACGTGCTCGTCTATCACAACGATCCAACCGGCGTCGTCGGGCTGATCGAGGCCATGCAGGCGCTGCCCGAGCACCGCTTCATCGCCTACAATTTTCAGCCGCCGCCCGACGCCGCGCGGACGATGCCCAACATCGAGTTCAAAGATCCCGAGATCGACGGGTTCTTGGTCGACCTCGCGAGCGCCAAGGCGGTCATCTCCACCGCCGGGTTCACGCTGATCTCGGAGGCGCTGTATCTGGGCAAGCCGCTGCTGGTCATGCCCAACGGGGGGATCTTCGAGCAGACGCTCAACGCGCTGTACCTCAAGCGCGAGAACCTGGGCGAGGCGATCATGCACCGGGTCCCGGGCCCCGACGATCTGCGGGGGTTCCTGCAGCGGGCCGCGCAGCACACCGGGCGCCGGCCCGATCTGCTCACCTGTGGCAACGACGAAGCGGTGCAGTGCATCGAGGACGTGCTCGATCGCGTCCGCGGCCGCGCTGTGGTCGGGGTGAGCTAGTATTCCACGATGTCGTGGAGGCTGCAGCGAGCCGTGGTTGGTGCGTGTGTGGTCGCGCCGGCCGTGGGGTGTGGCCCTCGGGACAACACAGCGCCAGTCCTCGAGGACGCTCGGTTCGAAGACCCCAGCACGCTGGTGCTCAGCTTCTCGGAGCCGATCGCCAGCGTCGCCGACATCGATCCTGTCACGCACTTTCGACTGGGCAGCGGCTTCGCTCTCGATGCGCTCGGCGTGACCGTCTACTACGACCTCTCGCACCACTTTTGGGACGGGTTCCCGGGCTCGGGGGCCGACGCGTCGGGGCTCTGGCCGCGGCACGGGTTCACGATCGTGTCGCTGGTCGAGCCCGGTGACGATCCCTCGCAGCTGCGGCTGACGCTGGCGTATCCGCTCACCTACTACGTCTGCGACAACCTGTCGTTGGCCGACGAGATGGAGATCCCGGCGGGGATCCACCTGCACTACGCCGAGGCCGGGTTCCCGCGGGTCACGGACGAAGCAGGCAACCCGCTGGCTGACATCGGCGCGTGGTGGGTCAGCGCGAGCTTCTCGACCACGCAGCCCGGGGCGTTTCCCGAGCTGGACGCGCGCATGCCGATCCCATGTCCGGAGCTCTAGGGATGTATATGACCCCCACAGGCGGCTTCGCACTTCGCGGTCACTCGCTTCGCTCGCTCCCAACGGGCTGGCTGTTTGCGAGCGCATGTGTGGCCCCCTGGAAGGGGGCTCCATATGACCCCCATAGACGACCTGGGCTCGCAGGCATAGAAAAACGGGCTCTCAGAGCCCGTCGACGGCCGCGCTCGCGGCGGCCTCCCTGTGGCCTCCAAACTATTCTTCTAGCAGGTCGGCGGTAGCAAACTTCTTGGCACAGAGGGCTGACGCAGCAGCTCGTCGAGCTGTCCCGCGAGCGGGCGTGGGAGTGGGAGTACTCGTGGCTTGCGTCCCTTGGGTGCGCCGTAGCTGCCGTCCGCCCAGTGATCGACATGCCGGCTCGGGGCCGAGAAGCGCAAGATCGCCGAGTCGGCGCTGGGCCGCGACTCGAAGGTCGGCAAGAAGCTGACCATCGAGGACGTCGACGACCTGCTGGTCACGCGGGTGGGTGGGCCGCGGCCTGGGACGAGGTCTAGTTGACTGGGCGTGGCGCGCAGAGCGGTGTGGTGAAGACCATCCCTTGGGCGAGTACCCGACTCACCCGCGTCGAGCTAGGCTCGCGCAATGGCCACGTTCTCGAAGTTACCACGCGAGTCAGCGACATCGGCCCGACCGAATAAGTCAGGTTCACGGCGCCCGTTTCAACGAACGGCGGCTTCGACTTCGACCACAAGCGCCACTGGCGTCAGCTCGCCAGACAGCGCGCTCGAGCGGGAGGCCACGCTGGCGACCAATGCCGTGTTCGGACCTCGCACGACCTCACCGCGTCCGACCCGCGAGCGACCGTCTGCCACGGACGCAAGCGGAGCGCTGGACCTGGCCAGGAAGAGCGCACGACGCGACGCCGAATCGCTCGATCCCCCCGCCGAGCTCGGTGAGCTTTCCGACGTCAACGTCCATGAGGGGCCATCGGTCGACCGCGCGGGCGCGTGGCTGAAGGCCAAGGCCTTCAGCCACGGGACGGACGTGTTCATGACTCGCTGGGCCGGGGCCAGGCAGGAACGGCAACGAACGCTCCACCACGAACTGCTCCACACCAGTCAAGAAACAGGCTCCCTCATCCACCGGGAAGACCACGCTGTCGAGTCGGTCCTCCAAGACGCTTTCGCCGTGCTCGCAGACCGCGACGCAGCAGCGCAGGAAATCCGCGTCATCGTTCGAGGCCTCGCAACCAGCGACATTTCCTATTTGTTTTGGGGAATTCGGGTGGCGCAACTCAACGAGGACGTCTCAAAGCGCAACCTCCGGGTCGCGCGACAGGTCGCCATCGACCTTCTGCGCGAGCGTGCGCCCTACGACTCCGAGGCCGCTGAACTTCTCGCGCCGCTCGAAACCACGGACGTCGACAAAGACATGCTTGGTGCGGGGATCGACAGTCCGATGGAAGTTGCCTTCGTCGAAGCCGAGCTCGAGGACAGCATTCCCGTCGAGATCGCCATGGAGGAGGCGACAGCCGGCAACGAGGTCCGTGACATCGAAATTGCGGAGAAAGAGGAACAACGGAAGAGGGAGAAGAGTAAGCCCAAGTCCAAGACCGCGATCTCCACCAAGCGCAGCAAGGGGTACACGACATTCATCGTCCCGATCCAAGGTGGCCTCGACCTGGTCGTGCAATTCTATCGCTCCCCCGCATCCAACGAAGGAGGTACCCTGAGGTTCAAGGTCAAGCAGGATCCCAGGCCCCCCATCGAGACCCCGCTTCCGACGGGTAGCGCCTTCACCCCCAAGGTGGTGCGACAGTCCAAGGGGTTCTTGTCGTTCGGGTTCGCAAGTAAGAACAACGCGGACCTGACCGTACGGTACGGTGCTCGGTCCAAGCTCGAGCGTCACCACGCCATCAACCCCGAGGACCCCAACGGTCCCTTGCTCGTCAACGAGGAATTCAAGCGTACTTCCGTCGATGCGACCCTAGATTTTCATGGCAGCAGCCTGACCTATTCCTACCAGGGCCGCCTGCCCGACGAGGCCATCACTCCGCCCACGTGGGTCTTCCGGCGCCACGGCAACCACCTCCCGAGCTATATGTCCACTCGTGGCAAGTATGCCAAACGCGTAGTGCTGGTCGGGCCTCTGCTGGATATCGATCCCCAGCAGGTCGGAACCCTGGAGGGGTTCGAACAGGGGGTCGTCGAGAGCGGCAAGGTGTTGGGGTCGCTGGTAGTATACAGCATCCCCTATGTCGGGCCGGTGGTCATGCTCGGAGAAGCGATCGCCGGGAAGTCGATCTGGGGAGACGAGTACAGCACCGAGGTACGTGTTATCTTCGGATTGTTGGCCCTGATTCCTATCGCCGCGCGGGCGTCCGGTCTCATCGTCGAGTCTCAAGAGGCCGCGAAGCTCGCCAGTGAATTGAATATCTCCAAGAACGAGGCTCAGATTCTGATTCGCGGCGCCAAGCGATTCACCGCTGAAGATCAAGCGTTCCTGCGCTCGACCTCGGAGAAGGTCAAAAAGGGCATGGCCCTGACCGAGGTTGAAGCGACTCGAGTCGCAACTCTGATGAACCGCATTGGCACGGTCGAACAGATTATCTTCAGCGGCGCGAACGACATCGAATTGATCTGGCAGTCCTTCCGCTACTGGGGGCAGACCGAAGGTGCGGTGTACGGAGCACGAACGCCCGTTACGACGTTCTGGCAACGCATGAAGGCGATGATTGGCAAGAAAGAGGGATTGGTCGTGTTCCAGGGGGAGGCTGCGCAGCTGTTCAAGGCCCATGCCGTCGAAGGGCCGTACAGTGGGATGAAGCGGCTCCTCGGGCAGCACAAGGCCGGATTTGGTGATATCATGTTTGATGAGGCGACTCGCCAGGGCAACACGATCATTGTCACCCGCGCTCACATCGCTACACCAGCCGAAATCCAGCATGCCGGGCAACCCACGACCTGGGCGACGGCGCGGCTTTGGGGGCGGCGCTTGACCCTCGAGCCGCTCGCGGCGGCGGGTCTCGCATCCGGGGGGGTGATGGTATACATGCTGTGGGATTGGGTAAGCGACACGGACAGCGAAGAAGACAAATGAGGTGCAAGAAATGTCATCGCAAGATCCGCCCCCGTGCTGATCCGCCTGGCTACTTCTCGGTGCTCACGCTGCTACTGCTGGGCGTCGCGGTCACCCTTTTCGTGCTCTTGTCCCCGGTGTGGGCGCTGTTTCCGTTGGCGGGCGCCCTGATCACCGGCGTCGGCGTCGTCAACAGCATCATCGATGGGAGCAACGTCGAAGCCCGCAACAACGCTCGCGGTGTTCAGTGTCGGCAGTGCGGACACCTCAACAAGCTTCGCCCCTGGACCTTCTGAGCATCTGCGGGCGGTGTTGCAGGTTGCCCTCTGTGCCAACAAGGGTGAGACAGTCCGGGTTCAGATATTAGTTTAGCAGCGGGGCTGTTTGTTGGCCCCCTGAGAGGGAGTTCTGGCTCGTTTTCCTGTGTTCAGAGGACGCACGACGTGCGGAGGAATCTAACAAGTAAATGACCCCCACACGGACCTTAGACTTCGCCGACTGCAGCCGCTGCGCGTCTGGTCGCTTTGCTCCTCGGGGCTGTTTGTTCGCAGGCGCATGTGTGGCCCCCTGGGAGGGGGCTCTGAACACATTTCCTGTGTCCATGGGTCGCACGACGTGCGGAGAAATCTAGCTAGCTAAGACGCCCCGGGGTCTTGGCCAAAGTAGTCGCGCAGCATCGCGTAGAGCTCGGGATCCTTGTCGCGCAGCTTGTGAGGTCGCTCGAAGAAGGTCTCGACCGCGACGGCGAAGAACTCGGCCTCATTGGTCCCGGCGTAGTCGCGCAGGGTGTTGGCGTAGCGGTGAGTCCGAAGCTTGCGGAGTCGATCGGTGATGACCTCGAGCCACGGCGCGCTGCTGGCCCAGGCCGCGCCGATCGGGACCCCGTCCACGTGGCCGTCGGCCATGTCGAGCACATGCGCGAGCTCGTGCAGGCCGACGTTGTGCCCGTCGTGGCGGCGAAACCCGAGGGCGAGGTCGCGCTCCGAATAGAGGATCGGCCCCTGGTAGTGAACCATGCCCGTGATGTTGGCGTGGTCCTCGCTGGCGTAGTCCTCGTCGAACGCGCGCGGGTGCACGACGATGTCGCGCAGGCGCGGCCACTCGAACTTGGGCATGCCGTGGCCCAAGATCGCGGCCGACGACGCGATCAGCAGGCGGGTCTCGTCGTCGATCTCGAGCTGCCGCGCGCCCTGGCCTGCGCCATAGATGTTCTGCTCGGCCAAGAAGATCCGCACGTCGTCTTCGAACCGGCGTCGGGCCTCGCCGTCGACCGGGAGCCGGCGATAGAAGTCGACGCGGCGCTCGAGGATCTGCCGCCACGCAGCGGGGAATGGGGTCGAGACCAGCGATCGCCGCCTGTGGTAGGTGCCGGCCATCCACAGGTACCAGCCCGCACCCAGCACCGCGCCGACCACCGCGCCGACCACCGCATTGGGCCACGACCACGCCGAGGCGAGCGCGCCGATCAGTCCGAGCGCGGCGAAGCTCAGCGCGACGCCGAGGTGCACACGGATCTTGTTCGCGGGCCAGACCTGCACCGCGCCAGCATAGCGCCGGGTCGACGACTCGATAGAGACGGACCGACCGATCGGGTAGGCTGGCGATCGACGGTGCGGGCGCTGGGCGACACGCTGGTGGTGATCACGGGGGCCGGCGGCGGGATCGGTCGGGCGCTCGCGCATGGGTTCGTGCGCCGCGGGTGCAAGCTGGCGCTGCTCGACCTCGACGGCGAGGCGATCGACGGCGTGGCTCGCTCGCTGCGGGAGCAGGGGGCCGCGGTGTCGACCCACGTGGTCGACGTGCGGGTTCGCGGCGATCTCGAGCGGGCCCGGGATCAGATCTTGGCGGCGCATGGGCGCGTCGACGTGCTGATCAACAACGCGGGTCTGACGGTGTTCGCGAGCCTCGAGCACACCAGCGACGACGAGATCGACCGCGTGATCGCGGTCAACCTGCGGGCCGTCATCGATGGCTGCCGGGTGTTCTTGCCCGCTCTGCGCGAGCGGCCCCGCGCGCACATCGTCAACCTCTCGAGCATCGCCGGGTTGGCCGGGATGCCATGGCAGACGCTGTACTGCGCGACGAAGTTCGCGGTCCGCGGGTTCTCGGCCGCGCTGCGCTCGGAGCTGGTGGGGCAGGGGATCGGCGTGACCTGTGTGCTGCCTGGGGCCACGCGGACCAACATCGTCGGGGTCGCGGCCAGTCGTGATCTGGCGCTGAGCTCGGCGTTGTCGCGCCAGCTGTTGGCGTACGGCTATCCGCCCGCGTGGGTCGCCCGCAAGGTCGTGCGAGCGGTGCGCTGGAATTGGGCGGAGGTCGCGAGCGGGCCCGATGCGCTGCTGCTGCGGGTGGGCGTTCGGGTCGCGCCGTCGCTGGTCCGCGGGGCCATGCGGGCGCTGGTCTGGGGGGCCGGGCGGCGCGCGTGGATCGGCGCTGGTGAGGCCAGCCCAGCGCAGGAGCTCGAGCAACGGTGAGGCGCGCGCTGACCCCCACGCGCCTCGCCGGGCTGACGCTGCGCAACCGGGTGATCAAGTCGGCGACCTTCGAGGGCATGAGCCCTGGCGGGGTCCCGAGCCCGAGCCTCATCGAGCATCACGCCGCGCTCGCCCGGGGCGGCGTGGGCATGACCACGCTGGCCTACTGCGCCACCGCGTCGCACGGGCGCACCTTCGCCGATCAGCTCGTCATGTCCGAGGCGCTGGTGACTCAGCTGCGTCCGCTGACGGCGGCGGTCCATGAGGCGGGGGCGGCCGCGTCGATCCAGCTGGGCCACTGCGGCGGGTTCTCCAAGGATCTCGCCCAGCGTCGGCTCGCGCCACCCGGCCCGCTTGGACCCTCGCGCGAGCTCAACCGCTACGGCTTGCTGCAGGGTCTGGTCTGGACCAAGGCCATGCGCGCGCCCGAGCTCGAGGCGATCCCCCAGCAGTTCGCGCTCGCGGCCCGGCGCGCGTGCGCGGCTGGGTTCGACGCGATCGAGCTGCACATGGGCCACGGCTACCTGCTCAGCCAGTTCCTGTCGCCCGCGATCAACCGCCGCCGTGATCAGTGGGGCGGGTCGCTCGAGAACCGGCTGCGGCTGCCGCTCGCGGTGGTTCGTGCGGTGCGCAGCGCCGTTGGATCGCAGGTGCCGATCCTGTGCAAGACCAACCTTCGCGATGATGTCCCCGGCGGGCTCGAGATCGACGAGGCGGTCGAGATCGCCCAGGCGCTCGAGCGCGAGGGCGTCGACGCGCTGGTGCTCAGCGGCGGGATCGTCAGCCGCTCGGCGTTCTACCTGCTCCGCGGTGATCGGCCGCTGCGCGAGATGATCGCGGTCGAGCGCAATCCGATGCAGCGCGTCGCGCTGCGGGTGTTCGGGCCGTCGGTGATCGAGGCCCACCCGTTCGAGGAGCTGTTCTTCTTGCCGCTGGCCCGCGAGATTCGGCGGGCGGTGTCGATGCCCCTGTGTCTGCTCGGTGGCGTGGTCTCGGCTGACAACCTTGCGACCGCGATGAACGAGGGCTTCGAGCTGGTTGCGATCGGCCGGGCGCTGCTCGAGAACCCCAACTTCGTGAACGAGCTCGAGTCGGGGCAGGTCACTCGCTCGGCATGTACGCACTGCAACGTGTGCGTGGCCGAGATGGACCGAGACGGCGTGCGCTGCGTGCTTGGCTAGCCAAGTCGGCGTGTGAGGTCGAGGATGTCCTCACCGTATTCATCGATCTTGATCGCGCCCAGGCCAGGGACCCGGGCCAGATCCTCGAGGGTCTGCGGCCGCTGGCGATCGACCGCGGCGATCACCTTGCGATGGAACACCATGTACGGCTTGCACGCGAGCCGACGAGCCACGCGGCGCCGGTAGTTCTCGAGCTCGCGGGCGAGCTCGCTGCGTGCCCGACCCTTCCGACTCGCGGGCGCGCGGCCTGGGGTCGGCGACTGCGTGGCGCCAGCGACCCACAGCTTCTCGTACTTGCGACCCTTGATGACGAGGGCGCCGCTGGCCAACAGCGCGTCGAGAGCCGCGAGGACCTCGGCCTCTTTGTGGTCAGCGAAGGCGCCATGATGCGCAAACCGATCGAGCCCGAGCTGACGCATCGACTTGGCCTTCGACCCTCGCAGCGCGCGGGTGAGGTTGAGCCGTCCGGTCGGTTTCTGAAGATCCTGCAGCGCGGTGAGGATCGCCTCGGCGAGCCCGGCGGGGACTGGGGTTGCGACGGCGGCGACGGGCTTGGCGACGATCGGCGTCGCTTCGCCGCGGCAGCAGTCACAGCGTCCGCACGGCTCGGCCGCCTCGGTGGCGCCGAAGTACTCGCTCATGGCTTGCTGCCGACAGGCTCGCGTGCGCACGTACGCGACCATCGCGTCGAGGGCCGACTCGACCCGCGCGCGCTGGCTCGCCGAGCTGCGCTTGGGGATCCCCAGACGGCGCTGGGTCATCAGATCCGACGCGCCGTAGAACAACACGCAGCGCGAGGCGTGCCCGTCACGCCCGGCCCGGCCGGCCTCCTGATAGTAAGCCTCGACGCTGCCGGGCGTCGCAAAGTGGACCAACAGGCGAACGTCGGGAAAGTCGACGCCCATCCCAAACGCATTGGTCGCGACGAGGACTCGCTTCTTTCCGCTCGCGAACGCGGCCTCGGCCCGCTCGCGGGCCAGCTTGGTCCGACCTGCGTGATAGTAGCCCGCGCCCACGCCAGCCTTGACCAGCGCCTTGCATACCCGCTGGGTCTGCTTGCGCGTGGAGCAGTACACGATCACGCGGCCGCGCTCGGCCGCCGCGATCGCGCGGGTGAGCGCAGCCACGCGCGCGGCGTCGGTCGCGATCGCGTGGACCTCGAACTCGAGGTTGGCGCGGGCGAAGCTGCCCTCGACTCGCTCGGGATCGACGAGCTGCAAGCCGCTGATCAGCTCGTCGAGCACCCGGCGCGTGGCGGTGGCCGTCAACGCGATGACCGGGCACGCGACCCGCCGCCGCAGCTCGTGCAGGCGCAGGTACTCGGGGCGAAAGTCGTGGCCCCACTGGCTGACGCAGTGGGCCTCGTCGATCGCCACCAGCGCGACGCGGGGCCGCTCGAGGCTCAGGCGAAACCGGCGCTGTGCGGCCCGCTCGGGCGAGACATACAGCAGCTCGACCTCGCCAGCTTCGAACGCTCGCACGACCCGCAGCTGCTCGGCGGCGGTCAGGTTGCTGTTGAGCGCCTCGGCCTTGATCCCCAGCTCGCGCAGCGCTCGGACCTGATCGTGCATCAGGGCCAGCAGCGGCGAGACGACGACGGTGCAGCCCCGACCGGCACGGGCCAGCAGCACGGCGGGGACCTGAAAACACAGCGACTTGCCGCTGCCCGTGGGCAACAGCACGACGGCGTCGCGCCCGGCGACCACGGCATCGACCGCGCGTCGCTGACCGGGCCGAAAGTCGGCGTGGCCAAACACCTCGCGCAGCACCAGGGTTGGGCCGTCGAGCGACGCGACGTTCGACTCGACGACGTCCTCGGCGCGCGCACCCGAGAACATCGCCAGCTGTTGGCCGCTCGAGCGCTGACGCGGCTTGGTCACGGCGGGACATTAACACGCCGGACCAGCCGCCAGCCAAGCCCACCCTCAGCGCCAGCGACGGCGGATCATGGCGGCCAGGCCAAGCCCGAACACCAGCAGCGGCGCCCCGCGGCGTCGCTCGTCGTCGCTGCTGCAGTGGCAGCCATCCTCGTTGTGCGCGGCCGGACCGTCGCCGGTCTCGCCACCCGTCTCGCCGTCACCTCCACCGCCGGACTCGTCGCCCTCGAGCGTGCAGTCGAACCCACAGCCGTCACCGTCGTCGGTGTTGCCGTCGTCGCAGGTCTCGCCTGGCTGCACGATGCCGTCGCCGCAGGTCGGCGCGGCGCACATGTTGGTGCACGCGTCATCCTCGACCTGGTTGCCGTCGTCGCAGGCCTCCCCGGCCTGGATGATCCCGTCGCCGCAGCTCGGCGACCCACAGTCGTTGGTGCACTCGTCTCCGGGCTCGCGGTTGCCGTCGTCGCACGCCTCGCTGTCTTGCACGATCCCGTCGCCGCACGCTGGCGTCGTGCACATGTTGGTGCAGTCGTCATCGTTGACGCCGTTGGCGTCGTCGCAGCCCTCGGCGGCCTGCACGATGCCGTCGCCGCAGGTCGGGGCCGTGCACGCGTTGGTGCAGTCGTCATCGTCGACCATGTTGGCGTCGTCGCAGGCCTCGTCGAGCTGGACGATCCCATCGCCGCAGCTGGCCGCGACGCAGGTGTTCGAGCACCCGTCATCGTCCTCGAAGTTGGCGTCGTCGCAGCCCTCGCCGGGACCCACGTAGCCGTCGCCGCAGCTGGCCTCCACGCAGGTGTTGAGGCAGATGTCGTGGTTGTTGTCGTTGGCGTCGTCGCAGTCCTCGTGGCCGACCCAGGTGAAGCCGTCGCCGCAGCTGGCCACCTCGCAGGTGTTGAGGCAGGCGTCGTGATTGTTGTCGTTGGCGTCGTCGCAGTCCTCGTGGCCGACCCAGACCTGGGCGTCACCGCAGCTGGCGGGCACGCACGTGTCGAGGCACCCGTCGCTGTTGTTGTGATTGTTGTCGTCGCAGACTTCGTTACCCTCGACCACGCCGTCGCCACAGATCGGGTTGATCACGTACAGGCGCACCGCGGCGTCGGAGGTGTGGTGGCCCTCGATGTTCGGCAGCGGGTAGTTGGCGAAGTTGGGGTTCTTGACCTGCGACGAGAAATTGCCGATCGACGCGGGCACGTAGTCGAATTGCCAGTCACCGCCGACCGAGGCGATCGCCCCAATGTCGTAATTGCCCGGGGGCAGCTCGAGGGTGAACACGTTTGATTGTTTCCAGCTCATCCCATCATCGGCGAAGAACTTGGGCTGGCTCACGTAGATCAGCTCGTGCTGGTTGTCGTCGACGTGCCTGAAGACCACGAACTTGAGGCTGCCGCCAATGTTGAGATCGACCCGCACCGCGACGCTGGCCAGGGTCTCGGTCTCGTTGGCAACCGTGATGTGTGATCCCGGCGAGTGGCTAGCCGGGCGAGTGGACACGTTGTTGTCCCCATTCCAGCTGTCGAACGACAGCTGCGGAGGGCCCGCCACGGCCGAAGCTGGGGCCAGCGTGAACGCGAGGGCGACGAGGGGAGCAGACCAGGTGAACGAGTCGATGAGCTTGGCGGCCACTTGCGAATTCCTTGGCGAGGCGAATAGGTGTAGCCTTGCGACGCTCCTCCGTTCGTCGCGCGAAAGTTTGGCGTCGCCGCTGCGCGCCCACGCAGCCGCACTCCATGCCGTTTATGGTGGGAGTCGAGGTTCAGCTAGATGCTGGTGACGTGCACGCCGCTGCTGCCGCCGCTGCTGCTAATGTTGATAGACCGCGTGCCAACTGTCCCAATGACCATGTGGCGGGTCTGAACGGCATGTTGCGCTTGGGAGCCGAGATCACGTCAACCACGACTCTTCGAAACGTTGCAGGAGCCAATACGCCCCCGCGGCCAGGTTGACCGCGAGGTACACGATGACCTAGCCAGGAATCTTCAGCACCACCGCCGCCGCGGTGTCGCCCGCGGCACAGCCCGCGAACAGCACGTGCCCACCGCCGAGCAGGCGCGCCTCTTCGATGCCCTCCGCGATCAACCTGGCCCCAGTCGGCCCTTGCGGGTGCCCGAAGATCAACGAGCTACCAAAGTTGTTGAACGACTCGGCCTCGATCTCCATGTGCTTGGCGAAGTACAGATCGTTGACCGCGAACGGGTTGTGGGTCTTGATCACGGCCATGTCACCGATCCCGAGCCCGGCGTCGGCGAGCGCCCGCTTGGCGGCGGGGACCACCGCCTTGGCCATGTAGCCCTTTTCCACGCGGGCCTGCGCGTAGCTGAGCAGCTGGATCGGGTCGCCGTCGTGGCTCCACGCGGCGGCTCGCTCGCGACTGCACACCAGCAGGCCCGCGTTGCCGTCGGCCGGGTGAGTCTGGCTGCCAAAGGTCACCGTGCCGGCTTCGCCGATCGCCGGCCGCAGCTTGGCCAGGCCCTCGGCGGAGGTCGGGAACACGCCTTCGTCATACTCGACCGTGGCCACGACCCGGCGGCCGCTCGGGTTGACCTCCACGGGGGTGACCATGTAGCGCTCGTGAAAGCCCTCGTCCTTGGCCCGCTGGTACTGCTGGTGGCGGTGCAAGGTCAGCGCGTCTTGTTGCTCGCGGGTGATGCCGGCCTCGCGCGCGACGTTCTCGGCGGTCTCGAGCATCGAGTTCTTGGCCCACGGGTCGCGCGAGAACGAGTCCCACACCCAGTCTTCGGCGTCGGGCTTGCCGCCGGGCGCGAGCGGGTTGGGGTAGACGAGGTGCGGACCGTTCGAGGTCTTGTCGGCCAGCAGCACCAAGGTGGCTTCGTTGTCGTTGGTCTCGATCCTGGCGGCGGCGTGGGCCAGCGCCGCAGCCGAGGTCGCGCAGGCCTGCGAGACGATCGCCCCGGTCACCCCTTCGGCGCCGATCAGCCCCGCGACCCACGGGCTCGCGTAGAAGCAGTTGGGCGAGGGGATCGTCCAGCCGACCACCAGCTCGGCGAGCTCCTTGGGATCGACCTGGCGATCCGCGAGGGCCTTGCGGGCGACCTCCGCGGCA
This sequence comes from Enhygromyxa salina, assembly GCF_002994635.1. Lineage (GTDB taxonomy): Bacteria > Myxococcota_A > Polyangia > Nannocystales > Nannocystaceae > Plesiocystis > Plesiocystis salina_B. The sequence goes on from NZ_PVNL01000192.1 coordinate 70,765, forward strand.
AACTTCAGGGGGTGCAGGTTGGCGAAGCTGCCGCCCCACTTGGAGAATGGAGTGGACCAGTAGCCGCCAGCGGGCAGGAACGCCTTGTCGAAACGCATGCCGCGAGTATCACCGACGGCGGCCCGCGCTCTGACGGCGCGGTCAGCAACGCGAGGTGCGGATCCTCCGGAGGTCCGGCTATGCTCCGCGTGTCGAGCTGTTACGGTCTGGCGATGGTCGTTCTGCCTCGCGCCGCGCTCACGCTCTGCTCACTCTCGATCTTGTCATTCTCGACTGTGGCGTGTGTGGCCGCCCCGCCCCAGGCTGACGCCGGTGCCGACGCTGACGCGAGCGCGAGCGCCAAGCCCGAGATCGTGTGCAAGCACGTGCGCGACGTCGCGGCCAAGGACAACGGCGACGCCGAGGCCCTCGACGTGGTCCAGCGCGAGTGCGTCGAGACCCTCACCCAGCTGTCGACGCGCTACCAGACCTTCACGACCTGCGTGGATCTGGCCGTCGACGCGGCGGCGATCCTGAAGTGCGAAGAAGACCTCGGCAAGCCGCGCTCGCTGCTGGCCGCGGCCTCGCCGACCGCCAAGCTCGAGGCCCTGTGTGATCACATGCTCGGCCTGGTGAAGGTCGAGCTCGGGGAGATGGTCAACAACATGTCGCCGGACGAGTTCAAGCAGCTCCGCGACAAGTGTGTGTCCGAGGCCAGCGCCCAGATCGAGGTCAAGGGCGCCGATCAGTTCAACAAGGAGGCCGAGTGCATCCTCGCCGCGCAGAGCCTAAAGGACATCGAGGCTTGCAAGCTCTAGCGCGAGCGTGTGCAGCTCGCGAAGCTCGACCGGTGCCTGGCACTTGCGGTTGAGCGCCTGCTTCCAGCGCCGCGCGCCAGGCCGGCCCGCGAACAGGTTCATGAGCGGTCGCAGCAAGATCGTCGGGCTTGGACCTCCGCGCTGGCGCTTGCCGGAGCCTGCGTGCTGGTGTCCGCGCGCCAACCATTGCTCGACGTGATCGAGGTAGGCCGCGACCACGCCAGCGCGGGTCGGCGCCGAATCAGCCGCGCTGGACTCACCAAACACGGCGCGGTCGGCCGCGGCGAACATCCATGGATCATCCCAGGCCGCGCGCCCGATCATCACGGCGTCGACGTGCTCGAGCTGCTCGAGGATCTGCGCGAGGGTGCGGATCCCCCCGTTGATCTCGATGACCAGCTGCGGGAACGCGCGGGCGAGCTGGTGGACCTCGGCGTAGCGCAGCGGCGGGACCGTGCGGTTGTGCTTGGGCGAGACGCCGTGGAGCCAGGCCTTGCGGGCGTGGACAGTGAACCGGTCGCAGCCGGCGGCGGCGACGATCTCGACGAAGCGCGCCATGTCCTCGTAGCGATCGAGCTCGTCGACGCCGATCCGATGCTTGACGGTGACGGGCACGGTCACGCACGCGCGCATGGCCAGCACACACGCGGCCACGCGCTCCGGCTCGCGCATCAAGCAGGCGCCGAAGTTGCCGCTCTGGACCCGATCCGAGGGGCAGCCGACGTTGAGGTTGATCTCGTCATAGCCACGCTCGACCGCGATCACGGCGCAGCGAGCCAGCGCCTCGGGATCGTCGCCGCCAAGCTGCAGCGCCAGCGGGTCAGCGTCTCGGTCGTAGCCGAGCAGGTGATCTCGATCGCCGTTGAGGATCGCGGGGCACGTGATCATCTCGGTGTAGAGCAGCGTGTGGCGGCTGATCAGTCGCAGCAGTCGGCGAAAGTGCCGGTCGGTGCGATCCATCATTGGGGCCACGCTCAGCGGACGGATCACGCCGCGAGCGGACTTGCTCGACTCGCTCGAGGGGCGAAGCTGGTCCTGGATCGGCATCGACGAGCGGGCAGCCTAGGGCACGAGCGCGTCCACAACCAGCCACGCTGATCCGAAGTCGAGCGGAACCTAACTATCTGATTTCACTGGCGATACTGGACAGGGTGGTCGGTGCTTTACCTAGGGATCGCTCCGCGGGTTGCGCCCGTCTCGCCGGGGAGTCGGGCGGTCTCGCTCGGGCGCGCGCGCAGATCCTTTGGGGGTTGGATCTGCGAACGTGCACCGATAGAC